>DAMBSC010000034.1:0-6354 GCA_032054765.1 Tannerellaceae bacterium | reverse complement strand
ACACACTGCAACACACCTATCAACAAACGTATTATATATATAAATAAATATTTAAATAATAAAGAGATAATAGAAATAGAAGTCAAAGCAATATAAAATACACTACTGTCCACGCAATCGTACACTACTGTCCGTGAATGCATACATAACTGTCCGTACAAACGTACACTACTGTCTAAGAGCACACACACAACTGTGTATTTAAACAAACATAAACAGCTAGGGAAACAAACCATAAATGGAGTTTTGAAGAAATATGATAATAAGATAAAACAAACAAGTTAAATAGTGTTAAAATGTTTGCAAATTTAGATTTCAGTATTATATTTGCAGTGTACTACTAAACCGATACACTAATAAAGTAAAATAATACGATATGATCAGTCTAAAAGATGTAAATTTCAGTTATCGCAGACAGATACAGGTGCTTAAAACTATTAATCTGGAGATTAAATCAGGAAGTATCTATGGGTTACTTGGAAAAAACGGTGAAGGGAAAACAACACTTTTGAATATATTATGCGGTCTTATTTTTCCTGACAAAGGCACTTGTCGAGTATTCGACGAAGAACCTGGTAAACGATCCGTTAGCTTTTTGCAAAAAATCTTTTTGCTTCCTGAAGAGATAGTTCTACCTGATGTGACACCTATTGAATATATCAGAATGTATGGTCCTTTTTATCCTACTTTTAATGATGATATACTCAAGGTTTGTGTTGAAGCATTTGAAATTAATATGAATGGGAGATTGCTAAAAATGTCACTGGGGCAAAAGAAAAAGGTAGCAATCATGTTAGCACTTTCGGCAAATACCCCTCTCCTACTGATGGATGAGCCTACAAATGGATTGGATATTCCATCTAAAAGTATTTTCCGTAAGCTACTTGCAAAGTTCATTAGCGAAGAACAAACAGTCATAATTTCTACTCATCAGGTTAGGGATCTGGAGAGTCTGATCGATTCGGTTATCATACTCGATAATAAGGAGATATTATTTAATAAATCACTGGATGAAATAAGTGAGAAACTTCATTTCCGTAATCTGGAACCGAATGAAGAAGCTCTATATTCTGAAGCTTCACCGGGAGGATCAATTGGAGTTCTAAAAAACGAAACAGGTGAAAAGGGTATTGTCTCTTTAGAACTTCTTTTCAATGCCGCAACAATATATGGTTCTAAAGACATCATCAAACAATTATTCAATCAATAAAACAAGCATTATCATGAATACGAATTTTAGTTTTCATCGGATCAGATTACTCCTTAAAGCCGATTGGATAGAACATAAGAAAAACTTTTTAGTAAGTATGGGAGTTTTGTTGCTTGCCTGGTTATTTATATTATTTATTACCAATGTAAGTGGAAATGATGTCAAATCACAGTTAGCTATCTTAGGATTAGGAGGCTTTATTACCTTAATCTACTATTGTAAACATATTAATAGAAAAATTTATAAAGGCAAAGGTCAGTTTTTTATAACCCCAGCTAGTCAGCCGGAAAAATATACTCTACTATTGCTAGAAGGATTAGTTTATTTTCTCACATTATATATTATATTTTGTTTTGGATTAATAATAAAAGCCTTATTTGTATCAAACTATACGTTTATGGGATTTTCGGAATATATTTCAGCTTTTTTAAATACGAATGGTAGTGAATTGGGGATATTCTTCTTTTCATCACTCATATTTTTATCTTACATAACATTTCAAAAACATGCTTTGTTTATAGCATTTGCCGGTATATTCGCCTATATATCCCTTTTTGCATATATTTTATTTAAATTCTTCTCAGGCATTACAGATGCTTTTCAAGATTATCATGAATCATCATATATATTTGATGCTTTTCAAACTATAGCAGCTTATTATAAGCCGGTAATGATTATTTCTACCCTTGTTATCCTCGTTGTTGGATATTTTAAACTTAAAGAAAAAGAATTGCGATGAACTACAATACTAATCAATCCATATTTATACAGATTGCAGATCAGATATGTGATCGTGTATTAAGAGGATATTATCACGCTGATGACCGGATACCTTCTGTCAGGGAACTGGCTGTTGAAATGGAAGTAAATCCAAACACCGTGATGAGATCATTTGAGCGATTACAGAATTATGAAATTATTTATAACAAACGAGGTATAGGTTATTTCATTTCTCCCACAGCAAGAGATAAGATAAAGGAAATGAGGCATACACATTTTATTGAAGAAATTCTTCCTTCAGTATTTAATGAAATGAGACTTCTGGGTGTTGACATCACCGAACTTACAAAAGCATACGAAAATTTTACATCAAAACAAGAAATTTATGAAACGAAGTAATATTATATTTTTCTCCCTGATTTCGGTTTTATTTATTATACCGTTTATTCTATTTGGAGTATATTATTTCCTCCCGGGAGAAAAAAGACTAACAGGATTTCATGATAAATATAAAAATATAATTATCAATAATCCCGACTTAAATGAAGAAGACGTTAAGATTATACTGGATGATAATACAGATTATCCTAATATCACAATTGAGTCTAAAAAACTGTTTGACAGGCAATCATATATATATTATGAGAGTAATGACCAGAATTATATTCCGTATATAGAAAGTAAAGGAGATACATTGATCATTGGCAAACCTAAAAAAGGAAAAGTCAATGAAAAGGTTGTACTTAATATCAGTATAAAAAGTGTCAAAAAAGTATTTCTAAATGGAAAAACCCTATGGGACGAAACAGGAACCTCAGATGATTACACCTATATTCCATCACTGACTGAGAAAATAAATGCATTTGTTGAAAGTTCAGTATCTTTACAGAATCATATGAAAAAGGTAAGCGAGCATGGCAAAAATGTGGAATCTGTGGCATGGGTGTCACAAACTGAGTGAAGGATGTAAACACTGTTATGTATACCGCGGTGATGAAAAACGGGGTATTGACAGTAGCAATGTAACCCTGACAAAGAATTTTGATTTACCTATACAGAAAAAGAAAAACGGTGAATATAAAATAGTTTCCAGAACGCTTCTATATACGTGTTTTACATCTGGATTTTTTTGTAGAAGATGCTGATAAATGGCGGCCAGAGGCATGGCAAATGATACGGGAAAGAGATGATTTAGAATTTATGATGATTAAGATCGTTTCAATAGTTGTTTGCCCGAAGATTGGGGAAATGGGTATGAGCATGTAACTATCTGCTGTACTGTAGAAAATCAGGATCGTGCAGATTATAGACTGCCGATTTATAAAGCGGTACCTATCAAACATAAAATCATTATTTGTGAACCTATAATAGGTCCTATAGATCTTTCAGCTTATCTGGATTCAGAGATAGAACAGGTAGTTGTAGGTGGCGAATCAGGCTATGAAGCTCGACCGTGTAATTATGAATGGGTATTGGCTATCCATGATTTATGTATAAAAAAGAATGTATCATTCTGGTTCAAACAGACAGGAAACAAATTCATTAAGAATGATAAACAATATACAATTCCAAGAAAATTCCAACATATCCAAGCCAGAAAAGCAGGTATTAATACTTAATTTATTCAAATAAGATTTCGTTTCTTAGCTCCTATTATTAATGAAGGATAGTTGTGTACATTTAACTTCTTTAGTAAATATTGATAGCATCTCTTTACTGTTTCAGGGGTTATAGACATTTTATCAGCAATTTCAGAAATAATAAAACCTTCTCCTAATAATTTTATAATTTGCTTTTCACGCAAAGTAAATCTACTTTCATCATCTTTTTTCTTACTCAAGAGATTCTTTATTTCATTACAGAAGTATATTTCATTATTATATACACTCCGAATAGCGGTTATAAACTCCTCAAATAAAGCACTCTTTACAATATACCCCCGAGCACCGGCATCTATTGTTAATCTAACAATAGAATGGTCATTAAAAGTAGTAATTATAAGAACTTTCAGATTTGGGTACTGTTTTGTTATCTCTGCACAAAAATCAATTCCACTGCCATCAGGAAGACTTAAATCCAGAAGAAGAATATCGGGTAACTCATAAGTCAAACCTTCACGACATGTAGCCAAATCATAATAAGTGGCTGAAACTCTAGCAATATCCGACTTATTGATCATATCTGTAAATATTTCCGCGAACATTTTATGATCTTCTACTAACTTAATATTAATCATTTTCTTTTTCCTCTATTTGCTTTAGCTTTAATTCTATATAAGCATCTGTCCCTTTTCCAGGATAAGATTCTATTTTAAATATACCCTTTTGAGCTGCAATTCTTTTCTCTATACTACTTAATCCAAAACCTTTTTTGACTGTTTTCGGATCAAAACCTTTTCCGTCATCATAAACCACTAGTGATATTTGGTCTGCCTCTTGTATTATTTGCACATTAATTGTATCTGCATCTGCATATTTTAATGCATTATTAATTAATTCCTGTAAACCACGATACATGACGATTTCCTGATTTCTATCGAAACGCTTATTTTCTCCAATGTATTGAAATAAAACTTTATCAATCACTAAACAAAAATCCTCTACAGCCGCTTTTAATCCATAACGAAACAAGACTTCACTTATCTGTTTACGGATGATACCACGTACTTCTTTTATTATATCATCAACTATTTTTCGGGCCTTTGGTAAATTTACATTATTTAAATTCTCTTTTAGAATTGTCAATAAACTGGCTACATTATCATGTAATTCTTTTCCAAACCGAATATTTTCCTGAACTTCACCTTCTAATAAAGATTTTTCAATTGCCCGCTGTGCATCTGATTCTATTTTATTTATCTGTTGTTCTGTCAATTTTTTTTCATGTTCGGCTAACTCTTTCTGTGTGTTTAATAATCGGCGGGTATTTATTAAAAACATCGTCAGTAATATAACGATCAATCCTACTGCAACTGCCAACCAGTTATACGTTTTTTTCAATTTCTCAAGCGCATTAATCCGCATTTCTTTCTTTCCGGCTTCATACTTCACTTCCATCTCCATCATACTGTCATGAAGACTTTTTTCATTTACATCTTTCACTATTTCCTGATACTTAGCAAGGTAATTTACAGCTCCATTCTTGTCATCCAAAAAAATGTTAGCATATACTATATTACCAATAATATCCCGTCCGGCAACTATGTTGGTAGTATCCATTTCCCAGGCTGTCTTTGCTGCTTCTTTACATAAATCATATTTACCCTGCCTGCAATAAACATCCGATAATACTCCCCAGCAACTTATAGTAAACCAGGTATCCCCATATTCTTCAGCCACATGTAATGCTTCCTTGGCATACTTCTCCGCCATATTCAGATTGATCTTTTCATGGGTATAATATATTTTAGCCAACGACATCAATGATACAGTTTCATACTGCTTATTTCTCATCACACGACTGATATCCAAAGTTTTCATTATGTATCCAACCGCTAGTTCCACCTCATTCTTATCATAATAAATATTTCCCAGATTAAAGTAAGCACCGCATTTTCCATTATTATCATTAACCTCTTCTGCCAAAGTTTTCATCTGCTCAAAATAGATAAGCGCACGATTATCATTATTCATTCGCCTATGGATCGATCCTATATTATTCAATAATGTTATTTGCATATTTTTCATATCCGATTTTTCTACGATCGACAGAGCCTTGGTAAAATACTCCAATGCTTTCCCATTTTCATTCATTTGCATATATACTGTACCTGTACTAATATAAATAGCAGCTTCATTAACCCGATCACCCGTTTCATCTATTAGTAAAAGTGACTTATTGTAATATATTAGTGCTGTGTCATACACTCCTCTGGCATTGTAAGCTGTTCCAATCAGATGATAAAAATTTAAGATTCGCTTTACATCTTTTGTTTTCCGAGCTTTTTTTAATCCTTTCTCTGCATATTCCCTGCTTTTTTCAATATCTTTATAAATATATGCTCTTGATATTTCGGAATAAAACTCCATTTCTTCTTCCGAAGAGATTTCTTTTGTTTGAAGTATAAATAATAATGAATCAATATTCTGTGCTACCAGAGGAAAAGAAAAAGCACATAAGACAACTATATATATAAATCTCTGCATAATAGTATGATTTTACCTAAAGATACATTTTCCTTTTTTACAAATATGAGGAATACTTACCTAATATCTATTACACTTTTGGGTAAAAAAATCCTTCATGCTCTCAAATGAGATGCATGAAGGATAGCGAAATAGTAAATTTAACTCTAAGGTTTTGTTAAAATCCTCAAAAAGAGGAAGAAGAGTAAGGATGTTTATTTTTTTATTGTGCAGATAACCATTGATTCAATTGTTCGAGGTTGTTAGAAGCTGTTTTGTCTCCACCATTTACAGCACGCT
>DAMBSC010000033.1:0-11153 GCA_032054765.1 Tannerellaceae bacterium | reverse complement strand
AGTAGAAGACGCCTTAGGACCCGTCGCCGGGGCTTCTATTGTTATAAAAGGAACTACCACAGGGACAGTTTCCGATATGAACGGAAACTTCTCACTGGACGTTGCTGACGGACAAACGTTAGTTGTATCGTTTTTGGGATATATCACTCAGGAGATAAGAGTAAGCGGACAAAGTGTTCTCAACATTTCCATTGAAGAAGATACTCAGAAGTTGGATGAAGTGGTTGTCACGGCTTTGGGTATTAAAAGAGAGAAAAAAGCATTGGGTTATTCCATGCAGGAATTAAAGGGAGGTGAAATCTTAGAAAGTCGTGAGAAGAACGTAGCAAATGCATTAACTGGTAAGGTTTCCGGTTTGCAGGTTATTCGTTCGAGTAATGGGCCTGGTGGTTCTTCAAAGATTCAATTACGTGGTAAGAATTCTATTACAGGAAAAAACCAGCCGCTAATTGTTGTTGACGGGGTACCTATTGATAACTTTTTGGGAGCTTCCAACAATGACTTCTGGAATCCTTCTGCGGATATGGGTAACGGTCTTTCTGATATCAATCCGGAAGATATCGAAAGTATGTCTGTCTTAAAAGGGGCTTCTGCTGCTGCTCTTTATGGTTCACGTGCAGGTAATGGAGTTATCCTTATTACGACTAAAACCGGTAAAAGTAGTCCGGGCCTGGGCATTACAGTTTCTGCTTCTATAGCTGCTGAAACTCTTTTTATGAAACCTGAGCTGCAAAGTAGTTTTGGTCAAGGAACCAATGGGGCGTATGATGAGCGGTCACCTTTAAGCTGGGGGCCTAAAATTACCGGCCAAAGCTATACAAAATGGGACGGATCAACTGCAAACATGGCTGCTTATGATAATATCGACAACTTCTTTAAAACCGGTATGAATTATACAGAGAACATAGCTTTCTCTCAAATGTATAATAAAACATCTGTTTATACTTCTATCACCCGCATGGACGATATCAGTAAAATACCGGAAGTAGGATTGAAACGTACCAACTTAATGACTCGTGCCGTTTCAAACTTTGGAAAAGACGACCGCTGGACATTAGATGCCAAAGTACAATATATCAATTCTGCAGCCAAGAATAGGCCTATCAATGGTAATAACTACTCAAACCCATTCTTAACCATCTATCAGCTACCTCGTTCTATGGATATCCGTGATTTTGAGAATTCGAAAGACGAAAATGGTAAAATGATATATTTTGGTGGTACTTCACAGGTGAATCCTTATTGGTCGACCAAATACATCAACAACAAAGATACTCGTGACCGTTACCTGTTATCCGGATCATTAAAATACCGGTTTACCGATTGGTTAAATGCGGAGATCAGAGCCGGTAGTGATATGTATAATACAGAAACGGAAGGAAAAACGTATGCCGGAAGTCCTTTGACAAACTCCGGACGTTATAGTATTAAAGAAGAGAAATTTTATGAAAACAACTACAGCTTCTTAGTTTCTGCTCAACAAGATCATCTTTTCGGCAATTTTGGAGGTGCAGCTTCGTTTGGTGGAAACCTGATGATGCGTAAACACAGAAGTGTATCTGCTTCTCCTGATGAATTACTTGTCCCCGATTTATTTTCTTTGGGGAATGCCAGAAATAAAGTAAACGCATCTGAAGAATTTAGTGAGAAAAAAATCAATTCTTTTTATGGAACCGTACAGTTAAACTATGATGGCTATTTATTCTTAGATGGAACATTCAGAAACGACTGGACGTCTACCTTGAGTAAAAAGAACCGTTCCTTCTTCTATCCTTCGGTAAGTCTATCATGGGTTATCAGCGATATGATTAATAAGAATAGTGAAATGCCGGAGTGGTTTACGTATGCAAAGGTACGTGGATCGTATGCACAGGTAGGTAACGATATGGATCCCTATCAGTTATATAATACGTATTGGATTGGTAAATCGCCGGATGATGTTACAACTGCCGGTACGAATAGTACTTTATATGACGAAATGGTAAAGAATGAGCTGATCAAATCATGGGAGGCAGGTGCCGAATTCAGATTCCTTAATAATCGTATAGGAATTGATTTCACCTGGTATAAGAACAATGCCACTAACCAGCTTTTGAATATTCCATTAGATCCATTAAGCGGTTTTAGTAGTAAAAAAATCAATGCGGGAGATATACAGAATACTGGTTTTGAAGTTATGTTAAATGCCACACCGATCCAAACATCTACGGGATTTACCTGGGATATGATGTTGAACTTTTCAAGAAACAAAAATACAATTGAAAAGTTGACTGATGATGTTAGCTTGTACTCATTAGGAGGTTATGACAATTTGCAGGTATATGCAACAGCCGGAGGTAACTATGGTGAAATCTGGGGTACTGAGTTTAAACGTGTAACCGATGCAGGTAGTCCTTATTACGGGCAAAGAGTGGTAACAAAAGATGGTCTTCCGACAGCCGATTCTGAAAAAGTAAAAATAGGTAGCCAGGAGGCAAAAGGATTGTTAGGTTTCACAAATACATTTACTTATAAAGGCATTTCTCTTGCTTTCTTAATCGATGCTCGGTTAGGTGGCGAAATCTTCTCTGCAACTAATCATGAGTTACAGCGTACAGGTTCTGCTGCTCTAACAGTAAAAGGAGGAGAACGTCCGGATATGGTACTCGACGGAGTATATTTGGATGATGATGGTAACTATCAGGTAAACACATCATCTATTACGACTCAACAGTACTGGAATGCTGTTTCGGGCACGACAGGTAACTTAGGAATTGGCGAAGCTAACATATATGATGCAACCAACGTACGTCTACGGTATGTTTCATTAAATTATAGCCTGAACAAAAAATGGTTACAGGGCACTCCATTCCAAACTATAAAATTAGGGTTTACCTGTAACAATGTATGGATGATCAAGCACCATTTGAAAGGTGTGGATCCTGAATCAGTTTTTGCAGCAAGTACGAATGCGGAAGGTTTTGAGAACTACGCATCTCCAACTTCCCGCAGTTATTTGTTCAACGTTACATTTGGTTTCTAATTTTTAAATTCAAACAATATGAAAAAAATACATAAAATATTTTCCGTACTGTTTGCCGGTTCTTTATTATTTACTGCTTGTTCGGATTTTGAAGATATCAATGTAAGCCCGACAGCAGCCAGTAGTGACCAGGTAAACGTAGCTTATGTAATCAACGAATCAATTACAAAAGCACAACAAGACCCTGATGTGGCAGAACGTTCTTTTATCCTCTATTGGAAAGTTGCCGGTCATCAAATGCAGTATCCAGGCTTTTCAACAGGAAGTTATAATGATGGTTGGACAACAGCCTATTATAATCAATCTTCAAGTTGGCAAAACTCTGCAAATCTGGCTATTAAACTTGCTGACGAAAAGATTGAGAAAGGATTAACCGGTGACGATGCAACCATGATTCCAAATATGAAGCAAGTAGCCCGTATCTGGAGAGCTTATTTGATGAGTGAATTTGCCGATAATTTCGGTTCCATCCCTCTAAATGCTTTTAATGGGGTAAATCCGGAATTCTCAAGCGTAAAAGATGTCTATTACTTTATGCTCGAAGAATTGAAAGATGCCGTAAATCAAATGGATGCAGATTTTAAGGCACCCAGTGACCTTACACAGTATGACCGTGCATATGGTTTCGATTTTAAGAAATGGGTAAAATATGCAAATTCTATGCGTATGCGTTTAGCTATGCGTCTTTCAGAGATAGACCCAGCAAAAGCTCAAAGTGAGTTTGAAGATGCGGCTAAAGGAGATCTGATACTTTCAGATGCAGATGATTTTTCATGTGCTGAAAGGCCGGGATGGGATGCTTTGACAGGAGTTATGTCACGTGAATGGAACAATCAATTATTGTCACCGACTTTAAACAATCTAATGATTAATTTAGGTGGTATTGAAACTGCTCGTCTCCTGACAGATGATAAATACAAAGCATACATCAAAGAGGAGAATTATATAGGAATGCGATATGAGAAGCATTATTCCCTTCTAACTTCTGATCCTTCTGCAGGTTTCTATTTTAATGGTTTACAAAATAAAATTGATCCGCGCGCTTATCAACTATTCTTCCTTCCGGGAGATTATGATAACCCTCAGTTCTGTAACTATCCTTCTTACACGGAAGACTGGAAAACACAAAAAAGGATTTTATTAGCTGATGATAAAGAAACAACATTAGAAGAAATAGATGCCTCATTTACGTGGAATGCAGCTCCAAGAGGTGGCGATGGTGATAAAGGAGCCAAAAATAGATTATACACCTATACGGGTACAAATCCCGGGTTAGTGTTAAAATATAGAAACAGTTCTAATTCCCGCATTTTCTTTGCAAGTTGGGAAACTTATTTCCTTATTGCAGAAGCTGCCGTTCGCGGCTGGTCTGTTCCAATGAGTGGTAAAGAAGCTTACGAAACCGGAGTCCGTGCAAGTTTTACTTATAATGGTGTAAGTGAATTTGCTGATGAGTATCTGAAATCAACAGATTATAACCGTGTAGGTACCTCCGTAAGCTGGGATCATACTACAGAACCTCCCGCTTCTGTAGAAATGAAGATGATCGACGGATATACAAAAGTGGAAAGTACATACACATTTAAATATCCGGTAGCAACGAACACTTTATATGGTAAAGCATTGAATGATCAATTGACAAAGATTATTACTCAGAAGTTTATTGCTAATACTCCCTGGTTACCGCTTGAAACATGGAGTGATTTTCGTCGGTTAGGCCTCCCTTTCTTTGAAACACCTACAGTGGAAGAACCATTAATAAATATGCCTGATTTAAATAAAAATAACTATACAAAGGCAAGTGCTAAATTCTATCCTCAACGCTTGAAATATCCTTCAAGTTTAGAAGTAAGTAATCCTTCAGGTTACAAACAAGCAGTGCAGTTATTGGAAGGTGAAGACGCAGTATTAACTCCTCTCTGGTGGGCTAAGCATTAAAAACGCCGTTTATTATAATTTCCAGGTCGCATAGAAAATCGTTTCTGTGCGACCGACTAATCTAAAATATTTTAAGTTCTACTTTTAACATATTCCTCAAAGTCATATCGGAAATAAGCAATAACTGTATAAGATCTTGGAGTATTATTAAAAAATCATAACCAGATCTTTTTTATATAATAAAGATGTATATTGCAATTAACTTAAATCATCTTTTAAACTATTTCGGATATGAAAAACAAATACATTGTTATTTGCCTGTTTTTTATCTCAGGGCTTATGCAGGCGCAGGATAAAACCACATGGGTAGATTCTATTCCTGATTACTTTAACCAGCAACTCTCGGTCTTTCCACAGGAGAAAATATATGTACATCTGGATCGTTATTTTTATCATCCCGACAATACGATTTCGTTTAAACTTTACCTGATAGATGCTGCCACACATATTTTGTTGGATAGAGCAGATTATTTTCAGAACTGATAAATCTTATCCAGGTAGTATTAGGTCTTTGCAACAATAATTTGTTTAAAGATTACAAAAGGAAGTAAAATGATTGATCATATACAATGATTGTATTGAAATAATAAATTACTTTACAAAACATTAATATATATGTTTATGAAAAAAGAATTTCTGATTTTCGTATGTTCCTTGGCTTTCCTGACGAGTACAAACGCTCAGGTTACCCGAGAGTTGTTTTTGTTAAAAGGTTTTTCTCAGGGTATTATCCTGAATAAAGACGGTAGTAAAGCAGCAGCAGAAATGAATTACGATGCAAAAGGCCGTAACATGTTATTTCTGGAAGGTGAGGACCTGATGTTGCTGACAAATACGAATGCCATCGATACCATCTTTATCGGTTCGAGAAAGTTCATTCCGGAAAAAAACTATTTCCTTGAAGTGGTGGGTATTCCTAACGGCACAGTGTATGTAGACTGGCGTTTCAATTCTATACAGATAGGAAAGAAAGGAGCTTACGGAATTACTACACAGGGAACTGTAGAAACAGTCAATGTCCATTCATATCGCGCCGGTGGGAAATTTGAATGGGATGAATCAACAGCAGTAACCAAATTCAAAGTAGAAAATGAATACAGAGTTAAAAATACTGCAGGAAAAATATTGAAATTTAAAAACAAAAAGGATTTATTAAAACAGTTTGCTAATCATAAAGAGGCAATAGAGCAATATTTAGCACAGAATTCTGTAGATTGGGAAAATCCTGAAATGGTAGTCGACTTGGCAGATTTCTGTTTAGGGTTATTGAAATAAAAAACATCCAAAAGAAAACCGCACGAGAAGAGTTTCTGTGCGGCTTTGAATTATAATAAACGGCGTTTTGTTTAAGTTTTATTTAGCCCAGAAGAGCTTATCATAATAGCCATCCTTTTCCTGAACAGCTCTGTAGTTATCCATGTTATAGTTTCTCTCATTAGTTGTGTATAACAAACGAGCCGGAGGCGTTTTAACATCAACCGAGCCATTATCTGTCTGGAAATATAACTCAGGATAGCCTGTCTTGCGATATTCTCCCCAAGCCTGTACCATTTGAACTAATCCATAATGTATCCAACGTTGCGTAGCAATAGCTTCTTCTTTGCTTCCATAATCGCTCCATTTCTTAGTAGCAAATGACTCTATATCTGCATCTGATGGTTTTGGTAGAGATTCTCTATAATCACCTTCACTATTCAGATGGAAATAGAATTCGATGGACTGTGAAACAGCATCCTTAAATGCCTGTTCTGCACTACCGGACAACCCCCATTTCTGGATGGCTTCCGCACGGATAAAGGATATTTCCGCAGCAGTAACGATCACCCCGGGAAACCTGTTATTACGGCTAAATGTAGAAGTATCGACAGCCGAGAAAGCATTTCCACCTTGATCAGTAGGACGATCAAACAGATTTTGCTGTTCTGTAGATACCATTTTGGGATCTATTCCTAAATAAACACCATCTGCATTTTTGTCATAAATAACATCCAAGCGAGGATCACCTTCCAATGCATCTATATAAGTATATGAAGCACGGTTGTAATAACCTGAAGATGATTCGAATCCGCCCCGGATACCATTTTCATGTTGTGTCTCAACAGCCGTTAATGTAGGAGGTTGATGTTTAATTAGAATATTCTCATCATTGGATGTTACAACCGGATATGTATTCGGATCAGAGAAGATTTCACTGATAACAGAACGTGCTTCACTTGTTAAAGCTCCGTTTTCTGCTGCTCTACTGGCAATACGTAGACGAAGAGAATTACAATACCTGCGCCATTCATACAAATCTCCGGCATTGATATAATCTTGCTCTCTCAATTTAGTTCCGACAAGAGAAGTTGGGTTAAAGCCTGCAATAAATGAGTTAATCGATTTCAGGTCGTCAAGCATCAGTTTGTATAGGTCTTCGGCTTTATCATAAGGGGCTTTAGATCCCTCTATATCAGCAGTAATACCCACATAACCGGCTTGTGTAAATGGTACATCTCCCCACAAGTCTACTAATTGGTGCAAATGATCATAAATAAAAATACGGGTAACCGGTTTGAAAATCTCATAGGCCGCTTTATCTGCTTCTGGCATTTTTTCCCAGGTATCTTCCAGCAATCGATACTGAGCCAGCATTTTATAGAACTGGATCCAACGGTCGTTATTGTAACCTTCTGTAAGTTCATACATACCACTACCGTTAATAAATCCCATTAATTGGGTGAATCGGCCGATTTGTCTGATTTCAAATGTATAATAACGCCAGTACCAAGGCATTGTATACAGGTTGCCCCTTTCGAATGTCCCAGTCATCAGTTTATCCACCGTTACAACATCTGTCTTAGAGGGGTCAGGGAATCTTTTATCAAACTCACTGTCGCTACAAGCATTGAAAATACATACTGCAGCCAGACAAAAAACGATTATTGAAATTATTTTTTTCATATTTTCTACTTTTCTTGTTAATTCATATTTCTTTTATCAGAAACTTGCACGCAAAGAAACACCAAACGTACGAGTAGCTGCAGTAGATCCACCTATTTGGTAACGGCTTCTCCACATTGTTCCATCTATAGATTCAGCATCAAATGCCGGTAGATTTTTATAGAAATAGAAGAGGTTTCGCCCAAATACAGACATAGTCAAACGTTTGCAGGCTAACTTAGAAGATATCTTGCTCGGCAGTGTATATCCAAATGCCAATTCTCTCATTTTTACAAATGTATTATCAAATACACCATCTTTATAGGTACGGGCATTATTAGAAGCTCCCCATCCATAGTTGTTTGCATAATACATTTCCGAAGAAATAATTATATCATTAGGAGTACCATCTTCCTTAACACCTGGAAGGATCACACCGTCATCATATACCTGTCCACCAGAGGTTCCTGCAATTTTCTTACTCGTAAAGTCATTCGGATCTTCATAATAATAACTCAAACCACCATGTGCAGCATCTCTCCATTTTAAAGATTCTTTCAGATAACCTGCTGACATCATATATTGATACGGTGTATTTACGATATCACCACCGATACTGAAGTCAATACTTGCATCGATAAAGAAATCTTTCCAACTAAATGTAGTGGATACACCACCTACAGCGTCAGGAGTAGTATTACCGATTTTTACATAATCTGATTTGTCCATTATATAGAGTCCATTGTCACCTACTACAGGTTGACCATTGATTTCTTTAGGTACATATCCTAAGATATCTCCGGTACTTTCCCCCACACGGGATACATAACGGATAGCTCCATCGAGAGTTCCGTGTTCCAACTCATCAAGACCACTCATCAGTTTATTGACCTTATTTTTATTGAATGATAGGTTGGCCCGGATGTCCCACTGGAAATCGCGTGTTTGAATCGGAGTTCCATAAAGAGAGAATTCCCAACCGTTATTTTGCAGCTCACCTACGTTTTCCCACATACTGGCAGCTCCAGAAGACCAAGCAGTAGTTGTCTGAAGAATCTGGTCTTTAATAACATTCTTATAATAAGTAGCTTCAAAACCTAAACGATTTCTAAAGAATTTACCTTCCAAACCAAATTCTGATTCATGCTTTTCTTCCGGCATAAGTTTTGCGTTGGGTAATGCTTCTTGCTGCGTATTATAAATAAAACCGCTAATGACAGACTGGTTATAAGCAAAACTTGCTTTATATACTTCAGGTGCATTACCTACAATACCGTAGGAAGCTCTTACCTTAGCATAATCTAACCACATGGGTTTATTTTCACCTAAAGCTTCAGATATAAGGAAACTGGCATTAACAGAAGGATAAGTATATGAGTTTACTCCACTTAACAAAGTAGATGATTTTTCGTTACGGATAGTTCCTTCCAGGAACAGATAATTCTTAAACCCAACGCTTGCCATTCCAAAAACAGCTTGACGAATAAAGTTTTGTTTACCCATACCGGCACCCTTTTCAGAATTTACAGACGCATTTAGATGAAACCAATTTTCTACAGAAAGACCTCCTGCTGTGCCGATATTCGTATTGAACATCTTTTCTTCACGCAGGTTATAACCTGCAGTGGCTGTAACTCCCCAAGTCTCATTAAAATCTTTTGCATATTGTAATATAGCCTCTCCATAATATATTTCATATCTCTTATTTTCCAGACCATAATAACCTGAGTTACCTATTGCTAAAGGTCTAGTACTTGATTCCATGTTTTCAATACGGTCTGTTGTATAGTCAGTCCCTAATCTAAGATTAAAAGTTAATCCATCGTAGATGTCAACGATCGTATTTACATTACCTATCAACCGATTAGTTGATTCTTCGTATCTTTTCTTTTTTATATTCCAGTAATATTCAGAAACCAAAGAGGTAGCACCACCTACACTCCATAAAAACGATTCATCCGGAGTATATGTATCTGTATTATTCATTCCAAACACATTCTGATATCCAAGACTTGTATCAGTCATATCCCAAATACGTTCTACATCATCAAAGCTGGAGAACATTCCGGTAAAGTTATTAGTTAGACGAGAGAATCTGTAAGGACGATTTATATCTGAACGAAGCATATAACTCAGGTTATACTCCACACGTACGATAGGAATTATTTTCAAACCACCGGATAAATTAAAAGAGTGGCGTCCCATATCACTATCACGTTGTAAACGCTGCTCATCATAATATGTATAAGAAAAACGCGTACTACTGTTTTCTCCACCAGCTGTAATAGCTAAGTTATAAGTACCACTCGTTCCGGTTCTAAATAACTTTTTCCATCCATTTCCATCTTCATAAGGTTCATATTTACGTACACTTCCATCCCAATACAATACATCACGGCCATCATATTTAGGTCCGAAATGAGCGTATGTCTCATATTGTGGACGGATATATTCTTGGCCATTATATGTTTCTGTTTTAAAACCGCCGCCAGTTAACCATTCTCCAGTACGTGCCTCTCGACGCCCACCTGGTCCAAAAACCGTTTGTATTTCAGGTAAATAAGCGGCTTTATCAACACCAAATGTTACATTAAAGTCAACATTTACACCTTTCTTTCCCGCACCACTTTTTGTAGTAATCAATACAACACCGTTAGCAGCTTCAGATCCATATAGCGCTGAAGCAGAAGCTCCCTTCAAAATAGAAAGAGTTTCAATATCTTCCGGATTAATATCCACCAAACCGTTACCACGAACACGTTGGTCACCCCAATATCCGTCGTTATTTGCATCACCATTACGAATAGGAATACCATCCATTACAATTAATGGTTGGTTAGATCCTGAAATAGAGTTTGTGCCACGTACATTGATACTTACCGCACTACTACCACCACCGGGAGCTGCCTGGATACGTACTCCAGACGCTTTACCATATAGAGACGTGGCAAAGTTTGGCGTTCCGGTTTTTACGATTTCGCCTGCACTAATTGTTGACATAGCATACCCCAACTTTTTAGATTCCCTTTTGATCCCTAAAGCTGTTACCACCACTTCATCCAGTTTCTGCGTGTCTTCTTCAATAGTAATATTGAGAACGCTTTGCCCGCTAACTCTAATTTCTTTAGATAAATATCCCAGAAAAGAAACTACAAGGGTTTGCCCTTCTGCAACATCCAGAGAGAAGTTTCCGTTCATATCGGAAATGGTTCCCTGGGTTGTTCCTTTAATGGCAATAGAAGCACCTGCTACGGGTCCTAAGGCGTCTTCCACA
>DAMBSC010000032.1:0-32713 GCA_032054765.1 Tannerellaceae bacterium | reverse complement strand
CGCTTCTCTGACATAATAATCTTGTTTTATGTCCAACTTTCTGGGTGCAGTTCACAGGTGTGGAGATTTCCTGTAAAACCCGTAGGGCTTGGTGTTTCCGTTCTATTTCCTGTGTGTATTTTTGTATCTCAAATGAATAAAGGATTACTTTAGTCCACCCTGAAAAAAAGAGATAAGATTCTCTACCGATACCGCATAGTTAGACCCATCAATGGATTGGAAGCCCAACTTTTCAGCAAATACCTTGCTTTTATCGTTGACGGATTCTAACCCGATATATTTAAATCTGTATTTTAGGGCTATTTCTGCTAAAAACCTGACAAAGTGAGTGCCGTTGCCTATCCGTTCTTTTTGGAAGCTGATTCGGGCTATAATAAGGCAGTCGGGCGGGAACAGACTTTTTTTTCTTCGGATACGCAAATACAGGTCTATCCGGCTGTTCCTGTGTGTGGTTATTATATTGTCAGGGGTCAAATATACAAGCGAAAGACGGTATTTGAACCGCTCCATCAGGTATATGTCTGTTGCTTTGCGTATTTCTTCGTATTCGTTCATACTGCTAATTGTTAATAGTTTATCTTTTGATTCCTTTGTTCCGTTTCTGCTTCTTCTCTTTTGTTGGTGGCTCTACCGCCAGTTTCTTTTCTTTTTCATCGGGAAACGTATTTTGCGGAGTAGATTGTACCCATGTGGTTTCCTGTTTAATCTGCCGTTCCTGCATATTGAGTTGTTCGGGAATACTGCCGTTCTTCATGGTGTTGTAATATTCAAAGGATTCGTTTAGAGGGCGGTTGTAATTAAACATTGTGTCAAACCCTTGTTCTGCCTGTTGGAATAAGTTCTTTCTGTCAAAACCGCCTTTAATTACTCCTTTTTTTGTGTTCTTGTGGTTGGTAAGCGGGGATAGTTTCTTTTTGTTAGATTGGTCTTTCCGGCTTACAATCAAATGACAGTGCATATTCAGTTCGTTGTCGGATCTGCTTCTATCAAAATGTATCTTTCCGTAAAACTTTATATCCTCTGCCGATAGTCCTTTGTTGAAGTTTCCGGCATATTCAGGAATAACCACCTCCCGGATATACCGTTTCATGGCTTCGGCTTGTTCTACTTCGATCTTACCCATTGCCCCCAGTTCCTTCTCCGATGGGTTGATATGGACAGCGTAAAACTTGGCATCCGTTTTCATAAGTTGTCCGATATTACTGTCTATGTCTTTTATGACTTGTGATTTGTAGATATTATTATCTATCAGGTTGAAAAACCCCTCTGTATAGATTCCCTGCTCCATACGCTCCATATCTTCATGTTCCAGATAGTTTGCCAGTCTCCGGCTACTGCCTGCATTGTTGTATACTCCGTTTGATGGTGGCGGGAAATCTATGTTCATGGGGGATCTGTTTCTATGATTCGTTTATCAGGTCGTTAATCTCGGCTTTCAGGTTCTCTTTCCGCTTGCCGTCCATTACTCCGCAGGTAGCAAGTTCCGAATAAAGAGCAATCAGCTTTAAAAGCCTTCCACTCTCTTTTTTCTCCAACTGATACAGGGTGTTAATCTGTTTAACCTGATTGTTTATTACATCGGCATTCTTACCGAATTGGTCACTGATCCGTTGTAGTATAGCGTTCTGCCTTTCCTGATTCTGCTCCAATTGGGAGAGAATAAGTTTTTCTATTTCTTTTGCGGTACTATCGAAGCGAACCGCTACCGTATGGCTTGTGCGTATCATGGGGTTAAGTTCCTTTTCCTCATAGTTTCGGATAAAACGGATAATATCATCCTGCCGTTTGTTGATTTTGGCAAGTTCCGTTTTTACGGATTCGGGAGCATCGGCAGGGTTGATATGTGCTTTCTCTAAATACTGAAAAGCCAGTTTTACAACTTCACTCTTTTTCAGGGAATAGCGTTTACATATCTTTTCTACTAAACGCCCTGTTTCCTTGTCAATGGAAACGGTAGTGTATATGATTTTTTGAGCTTCATTTTTCATGATAATTACTTTTTCATTGAAAAACACACATCTAAATATCTGACAATTAGAATTAAAGGTAAATGGCTAATTGTTAGACTAATTATAGCGGTTTAGCATAAACCGCTAAAGCCGAAGGCTTTGCCCCGCAGGGCAAGAGGGGAGAACAGGACTTGTCCGGTTCCCTCTTGCTTAATTTCTAAAAACAAACGAAGCCGATAGGCAGAGTTGTTTTTATGAAATGCGGAGCGTTGGAACAGGGCGATAGACTAAATACAGCCCTCATTAGATTTCATTATTTTGCTTAAACTAAACGGCAGAATCATTTATCAAAAGACTGCCTCTTTTCAAACGCTTGATAAGTCCCATAGTCCATATGCGAGCGCACAAACTCCCGAACGTCCGATGTCCGGTAATAGGTTTTATGGGCTATCATAAAATAAGGGAGTTTTCCGCTCGTTCGATATCGTTGTAGAGTTCGATATGATACTTTTAAGAGAAAGGCTAAATCTTGGTTGTCCAATAGCTTTTCATCTTCGTCGAACACTTCTTTAGTATTTATAAGCGATTTCAGGTCTTTGCCTATATCTTCCAGTTTCTTGGATAGCTTCTGCATCCACATTTCAAAATCTTCGTTATTGATATACATTTTGCTTCATTTTTAAGTTTTACATTCTTGTTTCTCAATCGATTGATGAAGCAAAATTCAGCAGAACGAAGCAATAAAAATAGAGGAGTCCGGTACATACCCCTCTACTTTGAAAAATAAATAGCTAATTATAAGCTATTTGTAAATTCATCTTTTCTCATTTTCTTTTTTATCCCTCTGCGATTTACGTCTATTGTATTCTTTCGTCAGGACGGTTTTCATGGCATCAAGTGTTTTGGTGAGGTTGCAGGGTTTCCGCCGGAACAGTTCATACTGACGGTCATAAATATCATTATAGCTAAAGCCGAAAGCCTGTTCAAAGGTTTCGGCAAGAGCTATCGTAGCGGGATGATCTCCGGTGTTATCGGCTATCCCTTTCAGCAAATCTAATGAGGTGATAATCTCAGTCATACCCATAACACCAAGATTTTGGGATTTAGGGATGAGTGATAATGTCGATTTGTAAGTTGATGGAATAAAAGAATGTAACTGTTTAGGATACTGGATTTGAAGTTTTAGTAGCTCTATTTCAGATTCAAGGAATAGGATAGATTTTTTGAAATAGGATAATTTCAACGCATTTTTTTTCCTGCTCGTACCGATAAAGCGATTCCATAAATACTAACTCAATGCGAGAAATATTCAGCATCCGAAAAACTTCAAGATAATTTTTTCCGGATTGACAGACTGCTTCTATTTGTTCCATAAAGCACCCATAGGCATTCTCCATTTCTTCGTTTTTAACCTGCGAAGTATCAGACAATAGTCTGAATAACTTCATTTTAACTAACTCATTCATAGACATACTATTTATTGTGAATAATTGAATATATCAACGTGTAATTTTGTATGCTGAATGATAAGCGTATAAAATTTATTTATGCTATTTATTCATTCTTCAAATGAATAAAGTACCGTTAGGGGTTAAGATTTGTTTATCATCAAAAGTATATATTCAGTCCGGCAGATACATAGGGAGATATTTGAAAATAATAGTCCTGATCCGTGGCAAACATTGCTTTTAGTGTCCGGTCAGAATAATAAGCTGGACGGAAAGCATTTATCCCTGCCGTTATGGGAATTGAAATTCTGTCGTTGATTTTTATTTGAGGTCGTAATCCTGCAACAATATATTGATGACTGAACATTACATCTTTACCATCTTTCTCTAATAAAGCTCCCTGACCGTTCATTTCGGCAATCAGCGATAGTTTCAGGTATTTGTTAATATCCAATCCCGCCGAAATTTCTAAGCCATTGGCCATAGAAATCATAAAATCATATCTTCCTGGCAGAATCCAATTCAGGTATACCGTAGGGAATATCATAGGATAACCAAAGGTGTTGTTTATTGCAATCCCTCCACCCAATTGAAAATTTTCACTGAAATGATGTATGAATACTGCACTCACATTACCTAAAATCTGCTTTCCTCGTATTTGTGATAGTTTTGTCGAAGACGAATAAAGCCCGGCTCCCATACTTGCCATCAAAGACCATTTGTCACTAATAGTTCGCATGTGATATATTCCCAACTCAATATTCATGATTTCTGAAATAACCAGATTTTCAGTGAAATTTTTATTGTTTAATGATACGTAAGCTCCACCCAAACCAATACCCCAGATTACAAGCTTATCATTTCTATCAATTTTCATAGATATTGGAATATTCACACTACCCTGATAAACCATAGCGGAACCTTTAGCATCACCGATTTTTTTACGGGGATTATCTCCTTTATCCAAATAATAGCCTGAAGAACCAAGGTATTCATACTTGAGTGAAATTTGTGCATGACTATAAATACTACATAAGCTAAATAAAATCACGCTGAATAAAAATGCTTTGATTTTCATCATTTTCCGGTTTTTTGAGTTAATTTGAGAGCAAATATGATTTTATTAACCTCCCTGATGAAATCTTTTTGATGGTTGGACGTTTACCTTTGACAGATAGATACATGCGTTTAAAAGATATCAGGTATATTTGCCGTATGAAAAAATATTATTTCAGAAACTATAACCGCTACATACTGTTCTTGTGGATATTAATTGGTGGACTTTTACTTATGCAGTTCTCGGCTGTGTTGCCTGTATTAGAACTGTTTCTCTTTATATTGTTGATTTCACTATCCATTTATCCAGTCGTGACGCATCTGAGTACAACCCTATTGCGTGCTGCTATTCAGAAAAACAACATGAGGCATTTTGCGTTTCAGTTTATTGGTTTTACGCTCCTTATCACTATTGCCATGACAGTGACCTATCGCCTTTTTACATGGTTAGAAAGCATGATTGTTTTTGAGCCTACAGTGGCTTTTAGTGGTGAAGATACTTTATTGACAGATTTCATCAGTTCGCTGGTTGCAGCTCTGTTTTTCAATTTAGGATTTTGTGGATTGCGCTTTTTTGAGGAAAACTTGAGATTACAACAAGTGCTTACCGAATCTCATCTACAAGTATTGCAATTGCAAATCAATCCGCATTTTATGTTCAACGTATTGAATCATGTCAACGTATTAATAAGAAAAGAACCAGATTTAGCATCTTCTTTACTTGTGCAGTATACAGATATTCTCCGTTATCAATTATATAGCGCAAAAGAGGATTCCATAACTATTAAACAAGAAGTTGAATTTCTTAAGAATTTCATTGAGGTTGAAAAAATAAGATGGAAAAACAGTTTGGATGTTAATTGCTCTTGGTATATTGAGAATGAAGATACAGAAGTGTCTCCTTTATTATTTGTAACTTTTATTGAAAATGCCTTTAAACACGTTTCCCGGTCAAAATCAGATAAAGGGCATGTTAATATTTGCTTTGAACAGAAAGGGAAAAACGTTTTACTATCTGTTAAAAATTCAAAATATGCGGATGACCCAAGAAGACAAATAAAGAAAGATTCTGGTATTGGTTTAGAAAATATTAAGCGAAGATTAGATATTCTCTATCCGAACAGGTATAGTTTACATTTTAATGAAACACAAAAAGAATATTCAATAACTCTCTCAATTAAACAATAATATGGCTAATATCATTTCAAAACAACTGAATTTAAAATTAAAATGTTTGATAGTCGATGATGAAGAAAATGCCATTGACGGAGTTGTCGATTATCTTCAGGACATCGAAAATGTTGAAGTTGTAGGAACATGTTTATCAGCTATGGAAGCAATAGAAATGTTGAAAAAGCAGGATATAGATTTAATGTTTCTGGATATAAACATGCCACGTCTGACTGGCTTGGAGTTGTTAGAATCAATGCAAAATCCACCTTTGACAATATTAACCACAGCGTATTCCGAATTTGCTTTAGACGGTTTCAGGTTAAACGTTGTTGACTATTTACTAAAACCCTATACTTTCCAACGTTTTTTTCAAGCAACACAAAAGGCTATAGGTTTATATAGAACTCACTTAGTTCTGAATGAAAAAGAGAGTGAAAGAGTTTTCGATATGTATATCCGGCAAGGGGATTCATTTCAAAGAATAAATTGGGAGGATATATTATTTGTTGAGTCCATGCAAAATTATCTAAAACTAAATTTTGCAGAGAATACATTTATAATTCATCAAACTATGACTTCGTTGGAGGAAGTACTACCGAAAGACCATTTTTTTAGGATTCACAACTCTTACTTGGTGAATGTTAATCAGATTGATAAAATTAACGGAGGACGATTGTTTGTGCATGGACAAGAGCTTCCCATATCTAAGTATAGAAAAGAAGCATTTTTAAACTCAATAGTTTATAAAAATCTGATTAGCAAATAGATATATAAATACTTTTAAAAACTCTAAATAAATAACACCCTCTTTACAGCATATTGTATTGAGGGTGTTTTCGCAAATTCGGTACTTTTTAAACTACTCAATCTGCGCATTAATAACGAAATTTATTATATTTTATTCGCAATTTGTTTTTCCAAACTTTCCAACTTATGCGAAAGGATTTCCATGTCTTGACTGATTTTCTCTTTCGTTATCTTCGCATAGATTTGAGTCGTTTTAATGTTGGTATGCCCTAACATTCGACTAACGGTTTCTATCGGAACTCCCTGTGACAGCGTAATTGTGGTAGCCATGGTGTGACGGGCAACATGGTACGTGAGCTTGGTTTTAATCCCGCATTGTTGACCTATCTTTTTAAGAATAGCATTACAGGAACTATTACTTGGAACCGGAAAAATACGGTTGTCTCTGCTGTAACCCTTATATTTCTCAATTATACGTTTTGGAACTTCCAATAGTCTGACACTGGAATCGGTATTCGTCTTTTGTCTACGGGTAATTATCCATAAATGACCATCAAATGAAGTTTTAAGGTTATCCTTTGTCAGATTCTTAACGTCTGAATAGCAAAGCCCGGTAAACGCTGAAAAAACAAATAAATCCCTTACTAATTCATATTGAGCATTTTTCATCTTGGCATTGACAAGTAAGTTAAGTTCTTCTTTACTTAGGAATCCTCTGTCTTTATGTTCAGGGCTTATCAGGTATCCGGCAAAAGGATTGATAGCTAATTGTCCGTTATTTCGGGCAATGGTGACAATATGTTTTACACCTATCATGTACATCCATATCGTATTGGTTGAACAGTTTCTTTCTGTGCGCAGATAATGCTCAAAGCCATTGATAAAGGCAAGATTGAGTTCCTTTATGAAAATATCATTCCGATTATATTCCTGTTTGATATAGTTTTCCATGTGCTTGTATATTGTGCAATATTTGGAATATGTACCTTCCGCACGATTATACCCTACCTTTCGGGAAAATTCTTGGTTATGTTTGGCAAACAGAGTTAGGAATGTATCGTGTTTTACTCCTAAACCCAAATAGGCGTTCTTTACTTTATCGGCAGTTGCAAAACCATCGGCTTGCATTATCTCCTGATAGTGGCGGTTAATATCTACCCGCATTTTATCTAATGTGATATTAGTCTTTACGGCTACTGTGCTTTTCCCTGTCATCCGTCCAGCTTTGGTATCCCAAAGGCTGGGCGGTACATTCATCTTACAACTGAATTGACCAATGGTTCCGTCAATTGTGATTCTTCCCATTACTGGAACTGTTCCGTCAGGCTTAGAAGCGTTCCGCTTCAAATAGAATAAAATTTTAAATGTTGATCGCATAACTCAAAGTTTTACTGTTACAAAATTAGTTTACTCTGAGTTATAAGAGGTTATATGCGATGGCGCAAGTGGCAGACAAATAGTGACTTATAACCAAATTGCATTTTTGCTGTTGGTAATGAGATGGTAATTCAACTTTGTCTTATCTTTGTCTATGGGTGGCTTTTACCGTCCAGAAGAAAAGCCAAATAAAGAATGTTACCCGCACATTATCAGTCGGTTGTCCTCGTTTGGCTGATTCCTGCTTTTTGAATTACATTATTATTTAAAATTTTTGCTGGTATCGACGTCTTTGATATAGAAGTCGACGAGAAGAATCCTGAGAAATTTATTCAGACTATAAAAGCTATATCTCCTACTTTTGGAGGTATTAATTTGGAAGATATTAAGGCTCCTGAATGTTTTGAGATCGAAACACGTTTAAAAGCCGAACTCGATATCCCCGTAATGCATGATGATCAGCACGGAACTGCTATTATTTCTGCCGCGGGGTTATTGAATGCTTTAGAAATAACAGGAAAAAACATTCAAGATATAAAAATCGTCGTAAATGGAGCTGGAGCAGCCTCTATTTCCTGCACTAAATTATATGTTTCACTCGGAGCCAGAAAAGAAAACATAATCATGTGTGACAGCAAAGGGGTCATTTCTGTTCATCGTACAGATTTAAATGAACAAAAGAAAGAATTTGCGACACAACAAAATATTAAAACTCTCGAAGAGGCGGTTAAAGGAAGTGATGTTTTCCTGGGGTTATCCGTAGCAGATGTGCTTACGATTGAGATGGTTCAATCCATGAAAGAGAATCCTATCGTTTTTGCATTAGCAAACCCTAATCCGGAAATATCATATAAGGATGCAAAGGCATCGAGAAAAGATATTATTTTCGCGACCGGACGTTCTGATTATCCTAATCAAGTAAATAATGTATTGGGATTTCCTTATATCTTCCGCGGTGCATTAGACACTCACGCAAAAGCAATCAATGAGGAAATGAAACTAGCCGCTGTAAAAGCGATAGCAGCATTAGCTAAAGAACCTGTTCCTGATGTGGTTAACGCTGCTTATCAATTAAAGCGTACAACATTTGGAAAAGATTATATTCTACCGAAACCCCTCGATCCACGTTTATTAACGCATGTATCGATTGCTGTGGCTAAAGCTGCCATTGAATCAGGAGTATCTCGCAAAACAATAACGGACTGGGATGGGTATGCAAATCATCTTCGTGAAATGATGGGCTATGATAATAAATTGATACGTGCGTTTATGGATATGGCAAAAACGAATCCAAAACGTGTTGTTTTTGCGGAAGCAAACCATGCCAATATGTTGAAAGCAGCCATTGAGGCTAAAGCCGAAGGTATTTGTGAGCCAATATTATTAGGGAATGAAGAACGTCTACACAAAATAGCTGCTGAA
The DNA here is from genome assembly GCA_032054765.1 of Tannerellaceae bacterium. Taxonomy (GTDB): domain Bacteria; phylum Bacteroidota; class Bacteroidia; order Bacteroidales; family Tannerellaceae; genus DFXE01. The sequence goes on along the minus strand of DAMBSC010000032.1, from coordinate 23,541 downwards.
GAGAACTTAAGTCTTGAAGATATAGAAATCGTAAACCTTCGTCATGACCGGGAAAATGATCGTAGGATGCGTTACGCAAAGATCTTATCTGAAAGAAAAGCACGTGAAGGTGTTACATTTGATGAAGCCATGGAAACCATGATCGACCGGAACGCTTTTGGTATGATGATGGTGGAAACTGGGGAGGCAGATGCTTTCGTGACAGGTGTATATAGCCGGTATGTAGAAGTCATTAAGATGGCAACCCAGATTATAGGTATTCGTCCATCCTATAAACACTTTGGAGCAATGAATATTGTGACAACGAAAAAAGGGACATTCTTTATCGCTGACACTCTAATCAATCGTCATCCGTCTACTGAAGTCCTGAAAGATGTTGCACGTCTTACACATGATTCTGTAAAATTCTTTGCACACGATCCTGTAATGGCGATGGTTTCATACTCAAATTTTGGTGCTGATAAGCAGGGAAGTCCTATGAAAGTTCATGATGCTATTGATTATCTACATACCAATCACCCTGAGATACAAATAGACGGTGAAATGCAGGTGAATTTTGCACTTGATAAAAAACTACGGGATAAAACTTATCCGTTCAACAAATTAAAAGGAAAAGATGTTAACACACTTATATTCCCTAATTTGAGTTCAGCAAATAGTGCTTATAAATTATTGCTTGAAATGGGGTTGGGTGAAACTATTGGTCCTATTCAGATGGGATTGAATAAACCTATTCACTTCACAGACTTAGAATGTACCACCCGTGACATCTTAAATCTTACAACTGTAGCTGTAGTAGATGCAATTGTGCTAGAACAGATAGAAAAAAGTAAGTAATATACAGGATTTTTTTGAAGTTAAGTGAATTGATTTAATTATTGGCAAAGAGCAAGTAAAAAAGTTTTTATACAAAAAATGCAGTTAAAATTTAATATTAACTGCATTGAGATCTAACTCATTTGTAAGGCGTCTTATCTTAGCATTTATCTGTTGAGCTATGGCGCCTTTGCCTACTGATTGATAGTGTTCGGCCTGGTAACGAAGCATCGCTAATGCACGGCTGCCTTCGTCAATTTTTCTTGTCATCATAATCTTCTTGTTTTAAATAATAAATAAAAGAACTTTTTCTTTCTATTTCGTACTACAAAGATAACAAGAAATAGCTATTATATGTTTTATAACATCATTTTAAAACACGTATTTATCATTAATTAACTAAATATGTGCATTATTAAACAATTTTCAAGTATTTCAATGCATTCATAATGCCATTATCATCTACAGTAGTAGTAGTATAATCCGCCGCTTCCTTCACTTGATCCTCCGCATTTCCCATAGCAACACCTAAACCTACATGCTTTAACATACTGATATCATTACCACCATCGCCAAAAGCCATCGTTTCCTCTAATGTAAAACCAAAATATTCTATGATTTTATCGATGCCAATATGTTTACTACCTCCTCTTGGTATTATATCTGTAAACAGAGGTGTCCAACGAGTTGTTTCGCATCCGGTTAGAACTTTCATAATATCTTCTTCCTCTTCTTCACTAAAAAAGCCAATAATCTGAAAGACTTCTTCTTCAGGCATCTCACGCAAAGGAACAGTAGGGGGTTCAGGAAAATTCAATAAATCCAATACCTCTTTTACCCTGTCGTTCTTAAAATTCATATACAATCCATTTTCCTGTACAAGCATACAAGGAAATGCTTTATCCGGAGACTCTTCCTGATAACTCATCAGCAATTCTATATCTTTATGAGGTATAGAATGCTTATAAAGTACTTGATCCTTGCCAATTGTACAATATCCTCCGTTAATCGTTATATATCCATCAAATTCGAGTGTCCCTAAATTATTGATTGAATGTAAATGTCGTCCGGTTGCTATAAATACTTTAATACCTTTTTCATGCAATAAACTGATTGCATCGATAGTCGATTGAGGAACTTGATGTGTGTTAAAGCTGACGAGGGTCCCGTCAATATCAAAGAAAACTGCCTTTATCATAACCTATAAAACCTTTTCTGCAAAGGTACTCTTTATATGTTATTCAAACTTCAAACACTAAAAAAATAATGTATAAATTTGTATGAATGAACTCTAAAACAAATGGGAAATAATAAAGATGAATGGTTTGTTACATTCTCCGGTATTCCATTCGGACAGATGAGTGAAATGCTTCAGGACGGAGGGAACCGTTTTCTGGGTATGGTTTACGGAGCCACAGCAAGACATTCATATGGTGCGTTTTCACCTGTTCCTGTCTGGAAACTTTGGCAGTCATTCGGCATTCAAGACGCACAGATGCTAGGCTATTGGGATGAAGCATGTCCGGTTAAAACTAACAATCCGAATGTAAAAGCAACAGCATATGTTAAACCAGACAAAGTCCTTATATCCATAGGTAATTTTGATGAAAAAGATCAGAATATTCGTCTGGCTTTTAACCCATAAAAAGTAAAGAAGGTTGGCTATTGATTTTACAAAAAAATAATTAATTAGGCATAATTATTGGTTTTTACAATTATTATTAATATATTTGTTCCTGATTACTAAACATTTAGACCCTGTTTTAATAATTATTTAATCCTGATTGAATTATTATTAAGGCAGGGTTTAATAATTTTTTAGCACAGGCTTCGAATATATTCTTGAATGGAAAGAAACAAAATGTACGAAGAAATCGCCATAAAAAACAAAACGGAATATAGAGGAATCTTAAATTATCATACTATTACTTTTGTTTTGGAAGGTGATTACAAAATGATTCTAAATAATTCACCAAGGGAATTAAGAATAAAGAAAGATTGTATGTATGTACTTCCTAAAAACACAGATTATAGAATATATACACAAAAAGAGGCTATTCTGCTATCTATAGATATAGGTACAAACTTACATATATTTGAGAATTTCTTTTTTCCGACTAAACCAATCATGACAAAAAGCGATTTGTATACTTTACCTATTATCAAAATCATTCAATGTTATCTTAATATTATACGTGCTTGTTTAATAACTGATAAAGAAATAAGTTATAGATATAGGGAAATGAAACTTTATGAGCTGGCAGTACTAATAAAAAATAATTATTCTCCTGAATCATCAGAACGTATGTTCCATACGATACTTGATGTGGATCATGCATTTATTGATTTTGTTACAAGTAACTTTATGAATGTAAAATCAGTAGAGGAATTTGCATCTTTATATAACATTAGTCTATCAGCTTTTTATAAACAATTTCGTAAAAACTTTAAACAATCCCCTTATAGTTGGATGAAAACTCAAAAAACAATACATATAAAGTATATGATCAATGACACCCATATGACACTGACAGAGATTAGTGATATGTTTGGTTTTTCCTCGTTATCTCAATTTTCTACATTTTGCAAAACTAATTTAGGACAAACTCCAAGCACCATAAGAAAGCATAATATAAAAAAATGACATAAAAACACAAAAAGTGCAAGAATTATAAAAAAATATACCCTTTTTGTGAACTCTAAATATGAAATTATTATCGAATTTTGCCATATATTAGCAAATTCAGCCTTATATGATTAATTCTTTATAATAATAAAGAGACGGTTTTTTAACCGAAAATGGATGAATTCGTATCATAACAGAACCTTAGCGTGGATAATAAGATCATGTTATATGATTCTTTGTACGTTTTTTTTATTCTCATGCATTGCTGAAGATTTAGAGGAATGCTTTAATGTACAAATAACATATCGTTATACACGTGAGGGCACGACAAAGAATATTTATCATGGATATATTCACTCACTTAATGAATATATATTTGATAATAAAGGGATTTTATGTAAAGTAAATACACTACCAATGAATAAGTCAATTTCTACTCATAAACTCCTACCAGGTGAATATTCCTTAATAAGTTGGGCAAACCAAGATAATATAAGTAAAATAAGTAATATAAATGTTGGAGAAACAAATAAAGAAGAATTGTTGATGTATTTAGATAAGCAAATAAACACTAATTCTGAAAAGTTATTCTATTCATATAGAACATTCAGAATAAACACAAATGGAATAAGTTATATTCATTCCGATATGGTGCAGGCTTATTGTCTTTTGAATATGTCCATTCGCTGGCGTTCGAACCCACCAGATAATTCAAAAGATTTATATCTTGTATATAAGCAAGTTCCGTATGCCTATTCTTCTATACCAAGCTTTGTTTTTGAAAAAAATAGTTGGAGTGCCTATGCTATAGATGCAGACGATTACCCCAACAAAAGCGATGACAAGATTTACTATACGCCGAATACACTAACTGAAGAAAATATGATAACCTATCGGCAGGATATAAAAATAAATGTCGATAAAAAAGTTAATGCTACATTTATTACTTATCGCTACCGAAATGACTCCCCATTATTGTTAAGTCTTTACTGGGGAGATGAGCAGATCATGAAGGAGATCGGATTGGAACGTTTTTTCCGTGAAATGAAAATTGATCTTAATAAAACGCTCTTTCAAGAGTATGACATTGAAATCGAAATTGATGGAGATAATGTAAACGTTTCATTCGTTAACATTAACGACTGGGGGGAAGGAGGTGTAATTAATTAAAGATGCAATAAAGTATTTTTCATGTTTAAACCATAACCAATTTTCTAACCATAACCAATTAAAACTTATAAAAATGAAGAAGAACGTTTTTTTACTACTATCTACAGCTTTATTTCTATTTGCCTCATGTAGTAATGAAATAGAAATAGCAGGAGGGAATACTTCTCCTGAGGGAGAAATGATATTTTATCTTCCGGGAACCACAACCATTCAGGCAAAAGCCTATGACAGTGATAAGGTTTTTTTGTACGATCTGGATATATATATGTTTAACGATCAAACGCATAAACTGGAAAAAATATACCGTACACAGGACATACAATTTGGGGATGATAAAGGGATATGTACTGCAACCATTGACAAAGGCCAGTATAAAGGAGGTAAAACTTTCTATTTCGTAGCCAATAGCGAAAATAAATCCCAAAAACTTAATAATCTCATGATAGGGGTTACGGATATCTCCGAAATTCCAAATTTAATAACCGACAGAGGAGTAAATCCTAATTCGGTACCTCTGTTGATGTCGCATAAATTAGATATTAATGACATAAGTAAAATGACTAAGCCCATAAAAGCCGATTTAGAATGCAGGACCGCACGATTTGACCTTGATAATGATCCTATATTCAATGAATTCAAAATTAATACGATTGAAGTTGTAAATACCGTGGGGCAAACCGTTCTCTTTTCTGATAAAGAAGAAGAAGCTAAAAGTAAATTAGCTAAAGAGACATATCATCTAGAAAATTTCATGGACAAAAAAGTCTTTTATTTATATCCGGGTATTATTGGTGAAGGACATACAGAATTCTACTTTGAAGGTTCTTATAAAGGTGATGAAACCATATATCATCTTACCTTCCCTTCCGCCATTCCTATTGAAGCAAACACTCAGTATTCATTAAAGCCACATATTCATGACAATCAAATGGACGCTGAACTAAAGATTAAATACAGAAGTGATTATAATGAAGAATCAAGTGTTCATCTAGGAATTGATGTAACAGACTATAATTTAATAGAAGATGAAATAGTATTGTAACATAATTAATTTTACAATAAAACAAAAACAAGTATTATGAAAAAGAAGTGTTTTTTATTAGCATCGCTAACAGCTTTGCTGTTAGCGAGCTGTAGCAATGAAGATTCCTATGTGGATCCTAATGGAGGAGGCAAGGGAGGTTTGCTTACTTTTAATGTCCAGGGAATCGGAAACAATGTGGTAAGCTATGCCGACCCTATTGCCGATGCTTCAGAAAATAGCGTTGACAACTTTACTATATATATGTTTAGCTCTTCTAATTTATTGGAAGAGATATATAAAAATGTAGAAGTAAAGGATGAAAGTGGTACTAATACCGTTACGATTGATGCAACTGGCAAAAAAGGGACAAAGACATTGTATTTTGTAGCAAATGGTAACGGCCGTTCGCAAGAATTGGTCAACATTGAAGCTGGTATTACAAAAATGAGCGATTTTATAGAGTCGATATCAGATAAGGATAAGAACTATCCTGTAATACCATTGTTAATGTCAGGTGTAACAACTGTAACAGATGTTGAACAACCACCTACTGATCTGAAAGTTACACTAGAGCGCCGAGTAGCACGTTTCGATATTGAAAATGATTCTACAGTCACTAATTTCAGAATAGATAAAATCCTTATTAATGAAGCAAAACTAGGGACATATATTTTTAATGTCGCAACAGGTACACCTTCACGTAAAATAGAAACGGGAAAATATAATGAGAGGATATTCACTCCTAAAGATCCTCAAAATCCTGTTCGTATGGACAGTGTTTTCTATCTTTATCCAACAGAGATAGGTACCGGAGCGACTCAAATCTCTTTTGAGGGTGCATTCTACAAAGGAGAGATTAAAGTATATAATTTAGAACTTCCATCTCCGGTTGAGATAAAAGCAAATCACCGCTATATACTAAAAGTTAAAAAAGTAAATATCAAAGAATTTGAATTTGAGATTGAAATGGTAGAATGGGCGGAAGGAGAAGAAGAAGAAGCCAAACCGAATACAGACCTGGTTGAGTTTAGTCCATTTACCCAGACAGATTGCGCCGGATTAGTAATTGATGAACCATCAAATACGTTCGATATTACCAATGTAAGTACTGCCGGAACAATATCTTTCACCACAACTTCTTACAGTAGGAAAGGGACAACAGCCAGTATTGCTTATACATTCGGTAAAGAGGCCGATATGCCCGACCTTAAATTCAACAGCCTAAATACAGACCCTATCATTACCTACGGAGCAACATATGTACAGAAATATGAAATAGAAATACCGGCTCAGACGGCTACTAAGATTCCTTTGGAGATGGTAGTTACGATACAAAACAACGATAATCCCGACCAGAAGAAAGTAATCACTATTTCAAGCTGGCGTTACCCGGGTACCGCACATTATCCCGTTCTATTCGGTGGTATATATTGGGCACCAGTGAATGTGGGAGCAACTGAAATAACCGATCCTGGAACTTTCCATCAGTGGGGACGCAATTACGGGGCATTATATGGAACAATGGATGATATTTATCCAACTCCGGGACCTGTAACTGCAGCAGTAGCCAATGGAGATGCGAAAGATAAATTTATCATGGCACAAAATACACCATATGACTGGTTAAACCCCAAAAATGATAACTTGTGGGGAGGAGCAAACACTCAAGGACCATGTCCTACCGGATGGCGGCTACCTACAAAAGTTGAATTAGACATAATAGCTACAGCTTACAACGGAAGTTATCAGGATAATACATCTATAACATTTACAAATGCGCGTTTAGAGATCAAGGGAGATAAAGATGGAGAATATCTCTATCTTCCGGCATCTGGTATTCGTGCCTACAATTTAGGAAATTATTCTCAAATGAATATTGAAGGATACTATTGGAGTTCTACTGCTGTAGCAAATAATAACAATCGGCTATATTTTAACAAATCCATCCTGGATGTAGAGAATTTATCCCGCGCCTGGAGCATTTCCGTACGCTGCGTAAAGAATTAAGGATATAACAAAAACAACAAAAACAAAGTTATGAAACGAGCATGTCATAACTATTTGGCCAAAAGCTATGATAGACTTGCCGCGAGTTCCATACCTACAGTTTAAAAAATTTAATCGTATGAAAAATAAAATAGTTTATTCGCTATACGCCATTGCTATGCTCTTTATGCTGGCATGTAGCAATGATAATGATTGGACGGAGCCTGAAACCCAGGAAGGGCATATAACCTTCACTCTGCAGGGTTTAAGCAAAGCAGCTACCTATGCCGATCCTCAGGCTAGTGATGCGGAAAAGACACTGTCTACACTGGATATATATATGTTTAAAGATGAAACTAACAAAGCCGGTAAACTGGAGAAGGTTTTCTCGTTTGGAGGTAGCAATGATCCTTTTGGCGGTACGGGCGGTTCATTAACAGCAACATTAGATTTAACCAGTGTGACTGGTTCTAAAAGATTCTATTTCATTGGTAATAGCTCCGGTAAAGTGTCCGGATTGGATAATGTGATACTTGGAATTACAACAGAGGCAATGTTTGTAGAATCATTGACAGAAGTTGAAACCGCATTACTAACAACTCCACTACTTTTCTCATGTATTAAATCGATCGATCTGGACGGAACGATTACAGATAACGACAAGAAAATAGCCCTCGAACGAAGGGTTGCCCGTTTTGATGTAAGCAATGTATCAGCAGATACCAATTTTGAGATCAAAAAGATATTGGTAACGAATGCAAAACAACAGGGATATGTTTTTGGTGAAGCTACAGGTGGTGCAACCATTGATGTGACTGACCAGTTGCCCGAAATTGATTACGAAAGTGTACAAGATGCCAATCTGGGTGAAACGACCAGTATTTTCTACCTGAACCCCACCAACCTGGGAGATGGCAATACAAGCATTTCATTTATAGGGAAGTTTCTGAACGATCCTATTGATAAAATATATACCATCGACCCCTCACCGGCTGTATCAATCGAACCCAATAAACGTTATATGCTGAAAGCAACAAAAGTAGATGAAAATAAAATAGAGTTCGGCATAAATAGGGAAGAATGGGCAAATGATGGTGAACATACAGCCAAACCCAAAGGAGATCAGGTGGTTTTCTCACCAATAACAATGTCAGGAGGAACGGGTATAACTGTGACAGGGAATAGCTATGATATTACCAATGCCACTACGACAGCGACTTTATATCTTACGGTTACGTCTAACCACGAAGCTGCAACAACGGCCCGACTTACCTATATTAACGGTAGCGAGACTGATTTCCCGGGTTTTGAGGTAAATACTCCTACTCCTGTCAGAACATACGCTGCCGGATACATCCAGGAATATCGAATACAGGTTCCGATACAAAGTACTAAAAAAGGAATTGAACTCAAGATAGAGATCATAAACAATGTAGATCCCAGCCAACGGGTAGAATATATTATTCGGAATGCCTATTATCCAGGGACTGCATTGAAACCAGTAACCTTCGAGGGGGTTACATGGGCGCCGGTAAATGTGGGAGCAACTACTGTTTCTGAGCCGGGATTATACTTCCAATGGGGAAGAAACGAGGGCTTTACCAGAACCCCTGAAGTTTATGATAAGATGGGACCTGTCAATAAAGATGTGGCGGAAGGGGAAGCCAAAGGCAAATATATACGAGCACATGAAGAGCCCTGGTCGTGGATATCACCAGTTGATATGACACTGTGGACAGGTGCAAACGCTCAGGGGCCGTGTCCAAACGGATGGAAAATACCTGCCGATGACGATTTTAAGAAAATACGTACCGCGGCAGGAACACCAGAGTCCGCCAATCCCGATGTCACTTATTTGCGTGGTGCGAAGGTAAAAGCAGATTTTGCGAACAAATGCATAACCGTTCTGGGAAGTGACGGGACATTGGTATTCCCGACTACCTCTTGTATCATGCAACAAGAGGGAGCATTCCGGAATGATATTATAAATTCGCATGGGTATTACTGGACCACGACTCCCTACGTACAGGTAGATAATCGTTTCTGGTATTTCCTCTTTTATCTACATCCGTCAGACAATAAATATGGTTATGTACATAATAATTCAGGAACCGTACTTTCTCTTGGAATGCCTGTTCGTTGTATAAAAAACAATTAAATTAAAAGCCATAAACGATGAAACATATAATAAGAAATATATTATTATCATTCACTGCATATATGTTGCTGACAGCTTGCAGTAATGATGTTGATTACCCGCAAGATACGGAGAAGGAAGGACATATCACCTTTTCATTGCCGGGAACAACTAAAAGAATCGTCTCGTATGCCGACCCAGTAGCCAGTACGGAAGAAAACAGGCTGTCCACCCTGTTTGTCTATGTCTTTAAAGAAGAAACGGACAATACGGGAAAACTGGAACAGGTTTTTCGTTTTGGAGACGGATACGAACCCATGGGCGGCGATCAGGACAATCCAACCGTCACACTCGACATGACAGGCCGCACAGGAACAAAAAAACTTTATTTTGTAGGAAATGCTGCGGGTAAAGCGGCTAATCTGGAAAAAGCGAATGTGGGTGAAACGGTAGAATCCGGTTTTCTGGAAATTATAAGCAACGTGCAGCAGGATATGATCACAACACCGCTTATCATGTCTACAATCCAGGCGATCGACCTGGATGCGATGACCGACGATATGAAAAAGGTAACGCTTGTTCGGCGGGTTGCCCGGTTTGATGTGGTAAACGACTCCGATGTGACCAATTTCACCATTGAAAAGATACTGGTATCCGGCATTAACCAGCAGGGGCATCTCTTCGGCAACGCATTTGGCAGTACAGCCCCCGTAACCGGAAATCTACCGGTCATAGACTATAGCGTCGTCACCAATGCCAACCAGGGCGAAACCGCCAGTGTCTTCTATCTGTATCCTTCCGTATTGGGGCAGGGAAAAGGAACTATCGCTTTTGAAGGATTGTTCAACAACCAGCGGAAAATATACGAACTGGATCTAACGGCTGATTTAGAGATTCGGACAAATAAAAGGTACATATTGAAGGCTAGCACCGAAGATCTGAACAATGTAAAATTTGAACTGAATATTACCGACTGGATGGACGACGGCGAACATACCGCGGAACCCGGTCCAAACCAGATCGTATTTCCATCGGTAGACGAGATCAGCCGGTTTAATATTGCAGACAAAGGACAATATGTATATGATATTACGTATACAACCTCCGAAGCCAAACTATATATACCGGTCAAAACTTACAGTAAATCACCGGCTACCATCTCTATTTCATACGAAAAGGGAGATAACAGCATCACTGATATTACCATTAACAATCCGGAACCGGTATTGACATATAGTGCAGGCTATGTCTATAATTATGAGATTACTATCCCAACACGAAGTGATATGAATCAGGAAGTGGAAGCCAAAATAGAGATTATTAATAGCCTCGACCCTACCCAGCAGATGAATCTCACGGTAAAAGGAGAGAAACGCATAGTATATCCGGGAACAAGCCTCTATCCGGTGGTGGTAGGCGGTGTAGTCTTTTCGCCGGTCAATGTAGGAGCCACAGCTGCAACAGCCCGGGGTAAATTTTACCAATGGGGAAGAACATATGCCGCTCCCTGGGTCACACCGGGCACTGCGCCGGCCGAAACAGAAGTTATCGCAGGACCAAAAGCAGCGGAGGTAGCCAATAAATTTATAACCACTACAATACAACCACATGACTGGCTGAATCCGCAGAATGATGCCTTATGGCCTAAAGGTGCACGGGGACCCTGTCCGGCAGGCTGGCGCTTAGGTACGCGGGAAGAATGGGACGAGGTAGTCCAAGCCTTCTTCAAAGCTAAAGAGGAAGGGAAAACCATGTATGCCAGTAACCGATTTGCTATTCCCGGAGATAATCCGGCTGAAACCCTTTATCTGCCGAATGGTATCCGGCATAATAACGGTTATTGTACCGAAGAACATGCCTACTACTGGGGAACCAGTGACTTTTTCCTGCATGAACGAAAAGGAATCCAGTTCCATATAAATCAAACGTTATTAATATCCAGTGTTGGAGAACAGAACAGAGTCTATGGTTTCCAAATTCGTTGTGTAAAGCAATAAGATGTAATCCATATGAGAAAAAAAGAAAGGTATGATTCACTGGAGACATACCTTTCTTTTTATATTAACTATTATAAGAAAATAACTAACTGTATCGCGTGTAATACATAGTTGTCTATGTTTTCCTACACAACTGTCCGTGAATACATACACAATTGTATATTTTTATATACACTTAAGTATATTTGCTCACTTGCTGTTTGAAATAGCACACGTCCCGTTTTTTTTGACACGCTTCCCATTTTTATTTGCACGCTTGCGGATATTATATACCAGCCCAACAAGATAATTAATTTTTTGCCTTCATCGTCACCATCCATCTCCATCCCTTTCTGCAGGCAGGTTTTGAGGTGAAGGCAACTGGTTTCACCTCCTACTTTTGCCTTCACTTTTGTTTTTCCGGATCAAAACATAGTAAAATCATACACAAACATAGCAAAATCGTACATATCGTAGTTTCGATGGTGAATTACATATAGATTTCGTAAAAAACATTTATCATATTTAACAACCAACCTTTAAACAAACCTGTAAATTCTCTGTTTGGTTGAGACTCGCGAGTGAATAAAATAAATTATTAATTTAAAAAGGAACAACTATGAAAAAAGTGATTTTTTCGGGAATGATAGCACTTGGTATGATAGTGTCAGTACAAGTAAATGCACAGGATGTGCGGAGTAAACAAATTGAACGTGAATTCAATAAGACAGGACAGCAAATGAAGGGTCTCTACAATAACGCAGGGGATACGCTGAAGCAAGCTTATAATAATACACGCGCCCAATTTAATCATATGGGCGATACACTTCGCAATGAATATGACAGACAACGTAATAATATGCGTAATTCCCAGGATTCAATTCGTACACGAATTGACAGAGAACGTTTAGAATATCAGAATGAAATGAAAAACGATTCTATCAGGCGGTTAGAAAATAGACGCTAATCGTTTGGTAAATCAATACCTTATGTATTTATAAACGCATGCTTTCTGATTCATAGCAAATATGAAATAGATCGCATGCGTTTCTGATTTCATGAAAAAAGTAAGGGGGAGTGAGTTTAATTCAAATGAAAATGAAAATATTTGTAATTTAGATCTGTCTCTTTATACACCGCAAATATAAATAAAAAGAGTGTAAGTTTCATTTACTTACACTCTTTTTTATAATACTTTTTATTTATTAATCTTCTTGCTCAACACCCCATTGTTGCTTAGCCAAACGCTTGTAGTTGTTATATCTCCACTTAGCGTTTTCCTGGGCTGATGCAAACAATTCTGCTGCTTCCTGAGGATATTGTTTCATTACAGAAGAATAGCGTACTTCACCTTTCAGGAAGTTCTCAAACTCATCCCAATTAGGTTCCTTGCTATCTAGTGTAAACGGATTCTTACCTTCAGCTTCCAAAGCAGGATTATAACGCCACAAGTGCCAGTAGCCACAAGCAACCGCTTTTTCTTCTTCCTGTTGGCTCTTACCCATACCGGCTCTCAATCCGTGAGCGATACAAGGAGCATAAGCAATCACAATTGATGGTCCGTTATATGCTTCGGCTTCACGGATAGCTTTCAATGTTTGAGCTTGGTCTGCTCCCATTGCGATCTGTGCTACATAAACATAACCATACGTAGAAGCAATAAGTCCCAGATCTTTCTTACGGATACGTTTACCGGAAGCAGCAAATTTAGCGATTGCACCTACCGGAGTTGCTTTAGAAGATTGTCCTCCAGTATTAGAATATACTTCGGTATCAAGTACCAGTACATTTACATCACGTCCGGAAGCCAATACATGGTCTAAACCACCGAAACCGATATCATAAGCAGCACCATCACCACCGATGATCCATTGAGATTTTTTAATAATGAATTTACTCAAAGAAGCAATCTCCTTGCAAATATCGCAGTTATCAGCATTGGCTTTTACCAACGGAGTTATTTTAGCTTCCAGTTCAACAGTTTTAGCCGCGTCGTTCTTATTGGCAATCCATTCTTCGAACAATTCTTGTCCGCCGGCCGGGCAATCTTTCTCCATAGCCTGCTTCATCAATTTTTCCAAACGGTCACGCATAGCGTCCACGGCCATATTCATACCCATACCATACTCGGCAAAGTCTTCGAACAAAGAGTTTGCCCAAGCAGGTCCATGTCCGTTTTCACCAATAGAATAAGGAGTTGACGGTACAGAACCGGAATAGATTGAAGAACAGCCCGTTGCGTTAGCAATCATCTGACGTTCACCGAATAATTGGGTAAGCAACTTCACATAAGGAGTTTCACCACAACCTGAACAAGCTCCTGAGAACTCAAACAATGGAGTAGCAAACTGAGAGTTCTTCACATTGGCACTAACATTTACCAAATGCTGTTTACTCTTAACTTCTTCAGCACAGTATTCCCAATTTGGAACTTCCGGTAGCTGGCTTTCCAGTGTAACCATATCAAGTGCTTTACCTTGTTTGTTACCCGGACAAATATCAGCACAGTTACCACAACCCAGACAGTCTAACACAGAAACCTGGATACGGAACTTCATACCGTCGAACTGTTTTCCGACAGCTTTCAAGGTATCAGTAAATGGAGCTTTTGCCTGTTCTGCTTCATCCAATACGAACGGACGAATAGATGCATGAGGACATACATATGCACACTTATTACATTGAATACAGTTTTCAGATTTCCAAACCGGTACGTGTGCAGCAACACCACGTTTTTCATATTTCGATGTTCCTTGTTGCCAGGTTCCGTCTTCAATTCCTACGAAAGTAGAAACTGGAAGTAAATCTCCATCCTGTGCATTGATAACATTTACAACATTCTTGATGAAAGCAGGTTGTTCCTTCATGTTATCATCATCGTCAGGAAGATTTGCCCATTCAGGTTTAACTGTTAGTTGTTGATATGCTCCACCCTGATCTACGGCAGCATAGTTCATATTTACAATGCTTTCACCCTTATTGCCATAAGACTTCACAATGAATTTCTTCATTTGGTCGATAGCCAGATCAACAGGGATAACTTTTGTAATACGGAAGAATGCCGACTGTAAGATGGTATTTGTACGGTTACCTAAACCAATTTCTTCCGCTATTTTAGTTGCATTGATATAGAATACGGTTATATTCTTCTTTGCAAAATAACGTTTGATCTTATTAGGTAAGTGTTTGTCAAGTTCCTCTTCATTCCAGATCGTATTCAACAGGAATGTTCCATTCTCACGAAGACCACGAGTTACATCATACATTCGCAGATAAGCCTGTACGTGACACGCCACGAAGTTAGGTGTATTCACCTGATAAGTCGAACGAATAGGATCATCTCCAAAACGAAGGTGAGAACATGTGAAACCTCCCGACTTCTTAGAATCGTAAGAGAAATATGCCTGACAGTATTTATCGGTGTTATCTCCGATAATCTTAATTGAGTTCTTATTTGCTCCTACTGTACCGTCGGCACCTAAACCATAAAATTTAGCTTCGAACATACCTTCACCACCCATAGCGATTTCTTCCTGTTGTGGAAGAGATGTATAAGTTATGTCATCAACAATACCAATCGTGAACTGGTTCTTCGGCATAGGTAATGATAAGTTTTCGTAAACGGCAAGAATCTGTGCAGGAGTTGTATCCTTAGATGACAAACCATAACGACCACCTACAATTAGCGGAGCATTTTCTGTTCCGTAATATACGTCTTTTACATCCAGATACATAGGCTCTCCATTAGCTCCCGGTTCTTTTGTTCTGTCTAATACAGCGATACGTTTTGCTGTTTTAGGCATAGCAGCCAGAAAATGCTTTGCAGAGAACGGACGATATAGGTGTACTGCCAGTAGACCAACTTTTTCACCTTTAGCTGTGAGATGATCAATTGTTTCGCGAATAGCTTCTGTAACAGATCCCATAGCGATAATTACACGATCAGCATCCGGAGCACCATAATAGTCGAACAAACCATATTTACGTCCGGTAATTGCAGACAGTTCATTCATGTATTCCTCTACGATTTCAGGAACAGCTTCATAATATTTATTAGAAGATTCTCTGTGTTGGAAGAATGCGTCAGGGTTCTCAGCCATACCGCGAGCTACAGGATTCTCAGGATTCAGTGAACGGGCACGGAATTCTGCTAAAGCTTTTTTATCTATAAGATGTGCTACATCATCATTTTCTAATGACTCTATTTTCTGTATTTCGTGAGAAGTACGGAAACCGTCGAAGAAATTCACAAACGGAACGCGCGACTTAATAGTTGCTAAGTGAGCAACAGCCGACAAGTCCATTACTTCCTGCACAGAACCTTCCGCCAACATAGCGAAACCGGTTTGACGAGCAGCCATAACATCCTGGTGATCTCCAAAGATAGAGAGTGCATGAGATGCAATTGTACGAGCAGAGACATGGAAAACGCAAGGAAGTAATTCTCCTGCGATCTTATACATATTCGGGATCATCAGAAGTAACCCTTGAGAAGCAGTATAAGTTGTAGTCAATGCACCAGCTTGCAATGAACCATGAAGTGCACCGGCGGCTCCTCCCTCCGATTGCATTTCCTGTACTAAAACAGTTTCGCCGAAAATATTCTTACGGCCGGCAGCAGCCCATTCATCTACATATTCTGCCATAGTAGACGATGGTGTGATCGGATAAATAGCAGCCACTTCGCTAAACATATACGAAATATGTGCAGCTGCCTGGTTTCCATCACAGGTTAGAAATTTCTTCTTTTTTGTCATTTTTTTATTCAATATTTAAGTAACACTTTATTTTTAGTAGTTGGTAGTAAGTAGTTAGTAGCTGGAGGTGGTAATATATATATTCTTTTCTACTTACTACCAACTACTTGCTACTAACTACTCTTTTTCAATACAAAAACCCAAAAAGCCAAAGTGGAATCAGGTTCTCCTCTCCCCTTTCTGCTTTATCTATTGCATAATATAAATCAGGATTGTTTCTTATTCGAAGCGATTCTTCTATCCTGAAATTATATTGTTTGTCTATAAGGAAATGAGCATTTTTAATGCCTACATTCAACTTATGGCCTTTATGTAGCATATTATAAAAGAACGTTTCCCGCACTGCTTGTTGCTTCACATCTTCCGGACGAATAGGATACATCAGATTGGTATTATGCATATATACTTTCGCCGGTTTTTTGGGAAAAGATTCATCTTCACTGTAAAGCATATTTGTCAGTCTTGCATCAGTTAAATACTTGATGTAGTTCATGACAGTAGCCCGACTGGTCTCTATATCTTTGCTTAACTGGCTAATGTTTGGAGCACATGGGGCACTGATAGCCAACAAATATAACAATTTCCTTAGTTTAGGCAAGTAACTCTGTTCTATTTGTTTAATATATAGGACATCGACTTCAAGCATCATATTCATTGTTTTCAGCAGATTTTCTGAAAAGTTTCTTTTTTCTAAAAAAAAGGGGTAATATCCATGATGCAGATAATCCTGAAAAAAAGCCATCGGCTTAACTTTCGAACAAATAGAGTCGGCTATTATGGTGTGATCTTTCAGAATTTCTTCTAGAGAATAAACAGGAAATGTTGAGTTGGTCACCAGATTAAGAAACTCTCTAAAGGAGAATCCACGAAGATTATAAGAAGCTACCAATCCTGATAAATCAGGATTTTCTTCCTTCAGACGCATCACCGACGAACCGGAAAAAACGATATGCAGATCGGGATAGTTATCATAGCAATAACGTAACTCCTGCGACCACCCTGGATATTTAAATACCTGGTCAAGCAAGAGGACTTTACCTCCTTTAGCCCTGAATTCAGCAGCAAAATCAATAATCGTCCGATCTGTAAAATAAAAGTGATTAAGATTTATGTAGAGACATTCCCTGTTATCTTTCCCAAAAAACTCGCGGGCATATTCCAATAAAAAGGTTGTTTTCCCAACACCACGTGAACCTTTAATTCCGATCAACCGGTCATTCCAGTTGATCTCGTCCATCAAAAGTCGTCTAACGGGTGAATAAGTATGCTCAAGTAAGTAGTTATGTGTCCGATAAAATGTTTCCACAATATTAATTCTTAACGCCATGCAAAAGTAATAAAAAAGTATCAATTGCAATACGGAGATAGCAATATTAATATTTATTTTGCTAATCGGAAGTTACAGTTCCAAATTTCTTACCTGAAATTATCTGATGATATTTTTTTCTCATCCCCAATGAGAATTCTTTCTCACCTGCATGAGAACTTTTTCTCATCGCAATGAGATTTTTTTCTCACCGGCATGAGAATTTTTTCTCATCCCGATAAGAAATTATTTTTAGTTAGATATCACTATCTTTTCTTCTCTTGAGAATCTGAAAAATAATTGATTATGTGTGAGATAAAGTGATTTTACCGTTCATACCTCTTTTCTTGATTTGCAAGGCTTTGCTTATATGCTTTTTCTTCTTCCAGACGTTCAGCATATTTACGAAGCTGCATTTGAAGCCTTTCGGCCACTACAATTGTACTTTCTATATCCCCGCGAGGAGTCTGTTGCAAACGTTCTCTGCCTTTTGCTATCAAAGCTACGGCCTGATTATATTTTTCTTTATCAGTTTCACGAATGTTATCCAGACACGGACTAAGTTCCGGACGATCAAACGCTATTTGTGCCTGCAAATTTCGGGTATGCGTATTTAATTGGAAAATATTCACCCCCGTTAATTCACTCAAAAGCTTTATTTCTTCATTATACAGCGGGCTGCGGCCTGCCAAAGTAGAATCGAATGCCGATTCATAAACAGGATAATAAACACCATTCAGATCCATCCAGGTATACAGGGTTTCTTTTTCTTCTTTCGACAGATTTACATCGTAATGATTCCCATCAATTACTTTTGTCAATTCACTGCCATGAGTGCCCCAAGTATATGGCTTCTGAAATTCAGCCGGTCCGCCACCAATAAGTTTTACTTTTTTACTTACATACAGATTGACATAAGCTGCATTAAAAAATGGATTTCTATCACCTGCCAGTACCAGCTTATTTCGCTCCGAAGGATCGAAATCATGGCACTTAACACATTTATTATCTAATATCGGTTGAACCTGTTCCATAAAAGAAAACTTAAAAGGTTCTTTATCTTTCCATTTTGCTAATTCAACAGGTTTCTTTTTGAGTGCAATTGGATAATTTGGAGAAGATACGGGCACTGATAAACGATCTTCATGACATCCGATACATCCATTCACTTCTCCAGGCATAAGCATTGTTCCGCTTCGCATGGATTGGATCATCTTTTTATCCTTATCTAATAATTGAAAATATACAAACTTACCGGCCGGCACATTGAAACTTGCAGAACCATCGGCTTCGACAGGAACATCACCCAGAATTCTTTTATTTTCAAAACTATGCCAGTTAACAGCCGGAGCTTGTTCTCCTTCACCTTGCCAACCAGATATAGTCCATGTCCTTTTTTCCGGTGATTCGATAACCCGAAGGTACTTAACAGTACCTATTTCTACACCGTCCATATGAGTTCCTTCATACACATTCTGAACATAAAACTGTCCATTATCAGAATTATAATCACGCATCTGAGGCAAAGTGTTCGGTTTTTTACGAGGTTCAAGAATCATTGGATCGAATAAACTTTGTATTCCTTCCAGTAGTAGTTCCTCTGTACCGTCTCTTCCTACCAGGAAAAGCCCCATCTTTTCTTCGGATGGATTCCATCCTTTTTTAAAAGTAGTAGTACGAGAAACTAAAAAGTGATTCTCGCTCAAAGGATAAGGATCTTCATAGAAGTTTTCTATATCTTTAAATGAATCTAAATTCCCATTTCCTACAAGTTTCCTACTTTCTTTAGGCCATATATCAACCACCGGATCGACTCCATCCACTCCTTTTCGTCTATCGATAAGGGCCAATGCTCCCCATGGACGGTCGTGACAAGAACCGAAAATACAGATAACTAGATCACTCTCCGGAATTTGCCGTCCATCAATAACTCCTCCTGGTGAAGCTGTATTGTTTCCATAATAAATAGCATGTTTTGTTCCATCCGGATTGACAGTCCATAAGGCTTGCGCATCTCCAAAGTTACGGTCTACATACTCCCAGCGATCATATAATATACGTCCATCATTCAACAACGATGAGTGTCCTTCGAATAAAGTGCTGACTCCTATTTGTGTAATATTGGCTCCATCAATATCCATTCTATACAGATTAGCCATAATATGACGGTTACACATACAGTATTTAGGTTGGCGTGTAGAACTAAATATAATCCCACCATCCGGTAAGTATAGCGGATCTATATCACTGACCCCTTCTGCATATGTTATTTGTTTTAAATCAGAACCATCCTTATTTATCTCATAAATATGGTACGTATCCTTTTTATGTTTACGCATGGAGAATATGATCTTGTTCCCATCAAAAGAGATTTCAGGATCACGAATAACGCCTTCTTTTGTTTCAAGCAATGTATGAATGGTACCCTTATCTACATCAAATATACGCATGGCACCTCCCGGTGTAAAACTATTCTCATTAATTTCCCCCGGTTGAAACAGAGTAGCTGTGTTATGATGATCGGGGACATACTGATCCCGTTCAATATAAAGAATCTGCTTTCCCTTTAGTACTTGTTTCGTATGATCTGATAAAATGATACTTTGAGCGATAACAGAGCTACCCCCAAATAGAGTTGATATAATGAGAAGTAAAGTAAATCGTTTCATATAGTATTCTATTAAGTTTCATAGTGATACAAATCTATAGAAAAATAATAAAAAAACAGGAGAAAAAGCAATGTTTTCCTCCTGTAACATCTATATTTTATGTTTTATTCTATAATCTTTACCCAACCATAAGGGTCCGGTTCATCGCCGGTTTGTATACCTTGTAACTTGTGATATAGCTTTTCGCATACAGGACCCGGCTTTCCGTCTTTTGAGAAAATATAAGACTTGCTTTCATCCAGATCATCTATTCTTGAGATAGGAGTGATAACTGCTGCTGTACCACATTCGGCAGTTTCTTCAAATGTATCCAATTCTTCTACGGGTATTGGACGACGTTCTACCGTCAGCCCCATATCTTCAGCTAATTGTTGTAAGCTTTTATTTGTAATAGAAGGCAAAATGGAAGTGGATGCAGGAGTGACATATTTATTATCTTTAATACCGAAAAAATTAGCTGGTCCACATTCATCCAGATACTTTTTATCTTTAGGATCGAGGTATAAAACCGCTGCATATCCTTTTTCCTGTGCTTTTCTTCCTGCAGCAAGACTGGCTGCGTAGTTTCCACCTACTTTAATAGTTCCTGTTCCGTGTGGTGCTGCACGGTCATAGTCGCGCATAATACATACAGGAACAGGTTTAAATCCACTTTTGAAATAAGGACCTACCGGCGTTACAAACACAAGAAACATATACTCAGAAGCAGGAGCAACCCCAACCTGGGCACCCAAACCTATAAGTAAAGGACGTACATACAAAGAGGCTCCGCTTCCATAAGGAGGGATAAATCTTTCGTTTAGCTTAATGACTTTACGCACGGCTTCTTCAAATCTTTCTACAGGAAATTCGGCCATTACGATACCTTTACTTGAAGTCTGCATACGTTTTCCATTCTCTTCCATACGGAATACACGCACTTTTCCGTCTTTACCTCTAAATGCTTTCAAACCTTCAAATGCCTCTTGTCCGTAGTGGAGACATGTCGCAGCCATATGAATATTAAGAATTTCCGAAGAGCTAACTTCCAATTCTCCCCACTTGCCATCGCGATAATAGCATCTAACGTTATAGTCTGTTTTCATATATCCGAACGACAGTTCAGACCAGTTAATGTTTTCCATATGACTTCTTTTTAGTAGATTGAGCTACAAAATTAATCTATTTCGTAGTATTATTGTTACATTTGCAACAAAAATAACATACTTATGCGCGTAATTGATTTAATTCGTAACAGTAAAAATACAGCCTTTTCTTTCGAAATTCTACCTCCTTTAAAAGGAAACAGTATACAAAAAGTATATAATGCTATTGATAAATTAAGAGAATTCGACCCCAAGTACATTAATATAACTTCACATCATAGCGAATTTATATACAAAACATTACCCGATGGAAGTTATCAGCGGATGAATATTCGTAAACGTCCCGGATCAGTAGCTATAGCTTCTGCTATTCAGAATAAATATGGCATTACTGCTGTTCCGCATATCATTTGTAAAGGATTTACAAAAGATGAGACAGAATATGCATTGATTGATCTTAACTTCTTGGGAGTATATGACTTATTATTATTAAGGGGAGATGTAAAAACTATTGACCCTAACGTTAATAAAAGCCTTTATCATGATTATGCTACCGAACTTCAGGATCAGGTTAATAACTTCAATAAAGGCATAGCAATGGATGGGTCAACATTTGAAGCCAATGAAACTCCTTTCTCTTATGGAATGGCATGCTATCCGGAGAAACATGAAGAAGCTCCAAATCTGGAATCGGATATTTTCTATGCCAAAAAGAAAGTCGAAAACGGTGCTGATTATCTGGTTACGCAAATGTTCTTTGATAATACGAAATACTATTCGTTTGTAGAACGTTGTAGGGAAGAAGGTATCACTGTTCCTATTATTCCAGGAATTAAGCCTATTGTATTTGTGAGTCAGCTTAGTGTATTGCCAAAGATTTTCCGGTCTGACATACCGGAACCTTTAGCTTCAGACCTTCGCAAATGTAAAAACGATGAAGAAGCTAAAATCGTAGGAATAGAATGGTGTAAAGAACAATGTAAGGACCTGATTGCAAACAATGTTCCAAGTCTTCACTTTTATACTTTAATGGCTACCGACAGTGTTTATCAGGTTGCTAAAGCTGTTTACTGATCCTACTTATTGTTGAGGATTTGCTTTATATGATTTTTCAGAATATGAAAAGCCGGTGCTGCCATTGCTCCGTGATCATATCCTCCAATTTCATAGAGGTAAGTTTCTTTATGGCCTATCACTTTCATCATACGCCATAGATAAGCGTTTTCTTCATATCTACCGATCATTTCCAATTCTCTATCACCCGAAATGATTATATAAGGAGGAGCATCTGGTCGTATATGGTAAAGCGGAGCAAATTCGTCAACAAAAGGTTGAGTATCTTTCATACCTTTTGAATCACGATAAGCTAAATGGCTTATAGCATTCCCACTGAAAGGGAAAAGTCCAGCTATCAAATCTGCATCTATATCGTATTTTTCTAACCATTTTTTATCTAGTCCAATCATTGATGTAAGGTAAGCTCCTGCCGAATGACCTGCAACAAATATTTTATCCGTACTTCCTCCATATTTTTCAATTTCCTTGAAAGCCCAATTTACAGCAGCTGCCGCATCTTCTATACAATTCTGTACGGATGCTTTAGGATATAAACGATAATTAACGGCTATTAGTGCTAAATCGGAATTGGTTAGTTCCTCTGGAATATCTTTATTGCCACCAGTCAATCCTCCTCCATGAAACCAAACCACCGTAGGAAAGTCTTTACTATTTTCAGGATAATAAATATCTAACTTACATCTTTTCTGTATATACGAATCCCTTTCTGAACGATATTGAATATCATTAATAATTTGATATTTCTGTGTCTGAGCTAACACAGAATAGGAAATAAAAATACTCAATAGACTAACTATGATTCTTTTCATAACATGATTTTTGCGGTAAAAATAATATTTTCTATTTACATTCCCATAAACGAAAAAAACGAGTCGCTTCTATATGAATCGACTCGTTTAGTTTATTAGTAAA
>DAMBSC010000031.1:0-41075 GCA_032054765.1 Tannerellaceae bacterium | reverse complement strand
GGAACGCGGGTGCAAAAGTAGGTAACAAAACAATACCTACCAAATATTTCTATGCTTTTTTTGAAAAAAATTCGGGGTAAATCAGAACTATTCTTTTAATAGTTCTCTGTTTCATGTTGTTAATGGCTGAAAATATTTTTTCTTTTTAAAAATGAATTGTTTATATAATATATGTACGCAGATAAGGCTCTTTTATAAAGTGCTTGGCAACGTCAATAATAATACTCTGCTTATAATGCTTGACGCATGAAATTTATTAGGTTGCCATTGGCAATATTCTCAATATCTTCATTACTGTAACCTCTGTTTTTAAGTATTGTGGGAACTTTCTGTATATCGGCAATCGTTTTTAAGTCGTATGGACATTGCTCTGTACCAAAGGCACCGTCAAGATCGCTTCCTATTGCTGCATGTTTTGTGTTTCCAGCTAATTGACAAATATGATCGATGTTATTAGCCATGATTTCCAGATTACAGTTAGTCCCGAATGGAGTAGATACGCCACGTACCCAGTTAGGAACCATCATCCAAGCGTCTAAAGCCAATCCGATTACAGCATCACGTTCAATCAGCGCTTTTATCATATCATCACTAAACTGGCGATTGTGATCTACAAAAACACGACAATTACTATGACTTGCCCATACCGGACCCTGGTATATTTCTAAGGCATGCCAAAAAGCGTCATCATTTAAATGGGTTACATCCAGAATCATGTGCAATTCATCCATTTTTCTTAACAAATCTTGTCCCATTGCATTCAGCCTTCCTGACGAATCGGTGCCATTAGCGTATCTACCCGGCCCGTAATGAGCCGGACCAACAGCTCTAAGTCCGTAATTATAGGCTCTTTCCAGGTGATCAACTGTTATAAAAGAATCGGCTCCTTCAATACTTAATAAATAACCGATAGGTTTTTTATCGTTTGGGGTTCTATCATTCCATAAAGTCAAATGACTCTCAAGCCCTTGCTTGTCTTTAATCATAATCATTTGCCCATCTTTTTCCATAGTTTTATACCAAGCTAACTGACCTTGTGTTTGGGCCCAGGCTTGTTCCGGAGAATGCCATCCGGGTAATGGATTGTCAGGGGCAACGTAGCGCCCGATCTGTGTAGCCACCACCAGACCAACATTGCCTTTCCTTAATTCATCGAAGGAAATAGTTGCGTTTCCTCTATCCGGTTTATCGGTCATACCGGTTTCACGTCTGTTTATTTCTTCTATGGATTCGCGAAGATCGCGGTTCCATTCTAGCGCATTCATGCTAAGATCGAGGTGAGCATCTACTATAAATGGTTTAGACATCATGTTTTTTAGTTTAGTAATTAATATATCGGTTACGTGCTATCACATTCCATGAATCCGTCATATTTCCGTCTTTCACAATAAAAGCTTTTTCGTATAAAGCAACAGTAGGGCATATATGAATGGGAGCTCCATACAATACATCTCCTAAATGATAATTTGAACTTTCAGGAACTTTCAATACTAAATGTTCTTCACTTTGTGATACAGGCTTAGCTTCCGGTTCATTTAAGAAGTGAATACGAGGTAGGGGCATTTCGGCAGCAATGGATTTGTAGCCAAGATCAATGCAAATATGTTCTTCATCGATAATAGAAATAACCCTGCTTATTAGTAAAGCGGCATATTCGAAGGGAAGTTCTGGCATCATCTGTTTATATCCCCAATCCCAAAAGACAAATGTTCCCGGGCTACATTCGCAATCATTTTTTCGGGAATATATATTAAATGTGGGTGTTCCTCCCATTATCTTTACCAACGGATATGTAAATAAAGGCTGAATGTCATTGTAAGCTGTATCTGCTTTTGCTGATGAGACTAAAACTTCAGCAACTCTTTTCGAATAATCATTGTCATGGATATGTCCATCATATCCGTGGATTCCGATAAGACGGAGATTACTAAATGATCGTATATTTTTTGCCAGTTCAACGGCTTTAATCGGTAAAATACCGGTTCGATTCATTCCAATATTCAGATCTATATAGATATCCAGAGTTATATGCTCTTTTAAACATAATTCATTTATTACATAAGCATTAATCGTACTGTCAAGCAGGCAGGAAAAATTTGTTTTTTGATAAACCTTTATCAATTTCAACAAGCGTTCTACCTTAGGTCCTACAGGTTGATAGGCTAAAAGTACATCGGGAGCATCAATCATGGCTAGCATTTCTGCTTCGGCAATTGTTGCGCATTTGAATTTTGTAATACCCGAATGCATCATCATCTCACAAACTTCGGACATTTTGTTTGTCTTTACATGTGGACGAAGTTTATTTACACTTCCTGCAATATCAATAGCCTGCCGGATATTTTCTGCAATCTTATCAGGATAGAGAACCAATGCCGGAGAGTCGATCTTGTCTATATTGTTTATTTTATACATAAAATAATGGACTGAATGATTGAATAACTGAATAACTCAGTCATTCAGTTATTCAATCATTCAGTTTATTCATTTAGTTCGAACATTGCTTCGATTTCAACAGGAATATTGTCAGGCAATGAGCCAAAACCTATGGCACTTCTTGTTCCAACGCCGTTGTTTTCTCCCCAGACTGCAGCAAAGAGTTCGCTACATCCATTTATAATATAAGGATGACGTTCGAATTCGGATGTACAATTCACCATTCCTAATACTTTAATGACTCTTTTTACTTTATTCAGACTACCGAGATTGGTTTTAATGGTAGATAGCATTGTAAGCCCAACCTGACGAGCTGCCAATTGTCCTTCTTCGGGAGTGATGTCTCTTCCGATACGACCTATAATCAAAGACTTATCATCCTGAACCGGTCCGTGACCGGATAAATATAAATATTTACCATCAACTACCAGGCATGGTTTGTATACTCCCTTTGGTTCCGGGGCAGGCGGAAGGTTTAATCCTAATTTCTCAAATTGTTCATCTGCATTATACATACTCGTAATCTTTTAGTTTTTAATTATATGAAAATGTCTAATATCATTACACCTATCAGGCCAACAACTGAAACTATTGTTTCCATAATAGACCATGATCGGAATGTATCTTTTAAACTTAAATTAAAATACTCTTTAAACATCCAGAAGCCTGAATCGTTCACATGGGAGAAAAATAGACTTCCTGCTCCAAGCGAAAGGACCATCAGATTAGGATTTACACCGGATTGTACTATTAGCGGCATAATAACACCAGCAGCCGTAAGGGCTGCAACAGTAGCCGAACCAATACATACGCGAATGATAGCAGTAATTAGCCATCCCAATACAAGAGGATGTATTGGCAACTTTTTGAATACATCCGCCAGTTGCATGCTGACACCACTTGCTTCCATTACTTCTTTGAAAATACCGGAACCTGCAATAATGAGCAATATCATTGCTATGTCTTTTACAGCATCCACGTAAATATTCATTACTTCTTTAATGCTTCTGCCCTGTTTTATACCTAATGTATAGGTGGCGAAAATAACAGATATGAGCATAACAACAGAAGGAGCGCCTATCAGAGCTAGTATAGAAGTACTTGTACTACTTAATTGGCTAAATATATAAGGTATAATAGTTACAATAATTAATAGAAAAACCGGTAATGTTGCACTTATTAGGCTATTTGCTTTTCCCGGGATACCATAATTATTCGTATTTTCTTTTTGTTCAAAAAGAGTAACCGGACCTGATTTTATATTCTTTAATGTTTTAGAGAATATAGGACCAGCTATAATAATTGCCGGAATTGCAATTGCTAAGCCAAGTATTAATGTCTTTCCCAGATCTGCATTGAATAATGTAACCAATGCAACCGGCGAAGGATGTGGTGGTAAAAATCCATGTGTTACTGATAAGGCTGCTAACATGGGAAGTCCAATATAGACAGCCGGTAATTTATATTGATTTACTACCGAAAAGATAAGTGGAACCAACAATACAAAACCAATGCCATAGAATAAAGGTATACCTACAATAAAACCGGTGATCATTAATCCCCATTGAATATATTTTGTGCCAAAGAGATCTACCATTACAGATGCTATCTTTTTAGCTGCTCCACTTTCAGCAACAAGTTTTCCAAGCATAGCCCCTAAAACAATAATCAGAGTAAGGCTGCCAAGTATATTTCCTATCCCTTTGTCAATTGTTTCCGGTATTTTGTTAAGGGGAATTCCTAAAGCAACAGCAGCACCAATAGATACTAAAAGAAAAGAAATAAAAGCATCTACTTTAAAATAAGAGATTAATAATATGAGAACTATCAGGCTAAATATTACAATTATAAACGACATTAGCATTCAAGGCTTTATAATAAGTTATAAAATATTATATGCGATTATCATATCAATATTTTACAAAGAAAGCATTAATTTTTAATCTCTCAATGGCGATACAAATAAAAAAAGCATCTGATTCCTCAGATGCTTTTTTTGTTGCGGAGACAGGACTCGAACCTGTGACCTTTGGGTTATGAGCCCAACGAGCTACCACTGCTCCACTCCGCGATATAGCATTATCGTTTTATGTAATGCGGTGCAAAGATACATCTTTTATTTATATAAACAAAATTTATCGTGTGAATAGTTTTATCCTTAAAACTGCATCTACCACATAGCCCATCAACTTAAAGATTGACGTATTGTGTTAAATAAATGATTATCTGCAATCCCCCCCTTCTGAGACTCAATAAGTAGGTTAAGACCGATTTATTATAAGCGATAGCAGTTCTTCCCTTGTAATCAGTTTTAACTGACTGATTTGAGAGGGCTTGTCCCAATGGGCTTTAGCCAAAATCAATCATTCGGCTGAAGCCATTATATAGATCTGTATTAATTGTCAGTCAGTTAAAACTGACTTGCAATTGAAGATCGGCCTTTTCTTCAGCTTTCAGTTACCTGTAATCTTTTGATTGTTAATGGTTATGGCTGAAGATAAGATCCTTCAGTTTACTTTCAGGAGGTAAAAAAGACTAACTCAATTTGCAATAAATTTATATTTGGTTTACTCTATTTGTTCTTGTTACCTATTTGATTTATAGTTTTAAATGAGATATTTTATCATTTCTTAAAAGTCGTATTAGTAGTTTGAATGTATATTATTAATAACTTCACATCTGTGAGAAATATTTTTCACAGTTGTGAGAATTATATTTCACAGTTGTGAAAAAAATATTTCACATGTGTGAAGTTATTATTTCTTACTGTGTTAATGTTTAAAACAGGCTTTTCCAAGCATTAATTTATTGACTCGTACATCTTAGTTAATTACTCCAATCCCATAAAACTTTATATGATATGGATAAAACGAAAAAATATTAAATGGACTGAATGTAATACTGAAGGATATTTTCTTCAGTGATAAGTCTTGTAAGTCATGTTGTTATGATAGACTGAAGGATGAATGTAAAGGTACTGAGAGTCTATGAAGTTCGTTTTAACTTTCTTGTTGTTTGACTTTAAATTGATTTTGTTAGATTACATTTTCCAGAATATTGTTCAATATCTAATCTTAAAATAGTAGTTTTAAAGGAAGAATTTTCTATATATTTTTCTCCTGTGGCTTTCTGTTTGGGTGAATATTTATCTACCAAAAGTTGAAGAGCGTGTGTCTTCTCATCTGAGGGCAAATCTATCGTTATTGACCCTTTAATAATAATGCTTTCATAATTTGATGTAAATTTATCTGGTATAATTTCCGTTTTGCCAACTATACAAAACGATACCTTATTGTTCTTTTTCAAAAAGTGAAGTTTCTTTCCTTCAGGAGCACAATGAAAATAGATGGTATCTTCCTTATCCCATACATAATTAAGTGGAATACCATATACTTCTTCTTTTGTAGACATTGAAAGTACCCCATATTCGCCTTTATCTAATAAAGATATCGCTTCTTTTTCTTCTAACAGACGATTTTGTCTTCTTACCTCGTTATTTATGTATTTCATATTGTTTTATAATTATGATAGAGATGCAAATATAAGATATAAAAAATAATTGACGTTTTTTGAGGAAATAGATTCGTGTAAGGTGTAGGGTTCTTTTCTGAAAGACTTTATTTTTGCGGAAATGGTGTATGTTTATATACCAATACAAATATTATTATGAAATAAGAGTTGAAAATAATGAAAGTAAAAGTATTTGAAAACCCTGTAGAGCTTGGGAAAGCAGCAGCACAATACAGTGCAGAGATTATAAATAAAGCAATTATAGAAAAAGGAAAAGCCCGTATAATCCTTTCTACAGGTGCTTCCCAGTTTGAAACCATAAAGGCCCTGATTGAAACAGATATAGATTGGGGTAGAGTGGAAATGTTCCATCTGGATGAATACTTAGAACTGTCGGAGAATCATCCGGCAAGTTTTCGTAAATATCTAAAAGAACGTTTTCTGAGTAAAGTTAATCTAAAGAAAGCCTGGCTTGTGGATGGTGAAGGTGATCCGAAGAAAGTAATTGCCACACTTACCAAAGAGGTACGGAAAGAACCTATAGATGTAGGTTTAATAGGCATAGGAGAAAATGCACATGTAGCATTTAATGATCCTCCTGCCGATTTTGAATCAAAGGAAGCCTTCATCTGTGTGAACCTGAACGATACCTGCAAACAACAGCAAGTGGGAGAGGGATGGTTCGAAACAGTAAACGATGTTCCTAAGCAGGCAATATCAATGACAGTATACCAGATAATGCAATGTAAGCAAATAGTTTCTGCCGTTCCTTATGTTGTGAAGGCAAAAGCTATTAAAGATACACTTGAGAGTTCATTAACTAACGAAGTACCGGCTACAATCTTGAAAGAGCATGCCAATGTAACTCTCTTTCTGGATAAAGATTCAGCTTCACTTATTGATGTTGAAGACTATCAATAAATCCTAATTAATAATAAAACTATTATGATACAAACACAAAGTACTTCAGGACGTGGTTTAACCATTTCGATTATTATTCTTGCATTTATGTTTTTTGTTTTTGGATTTGTATCCTGGATAAATGCAATTCTTATACCTTATTTTAAAATAGCTTGTGAGTTGACAAACTTTCAATCTTATCTGGTTACATTCGCTTTTTATATCGCTTATTTTGTTATGTCAGTTCCTGGTGGTCTTTTACTTAAAAAGGTAGGGTTTAAGCGAGGTATTATGTATGGTTTCTTTTTCCTTGCTGCAGGAGCCTTGTTATTTGTACCTGCGGCTTACGGACGTACATATGCTATTTTTCTTATGGGTCTATTTACAATGGGAACAGGTTTAGCCATACTACAAACAGCAGCAAATCCTTATGTAACTATTATTGGCCCTATTGAACGTGCCGCCCAACGTATGAGTATCATGGGAGTATGTAATAAATTTGCAGGAATTGTTTCTCCTCTTATTTTTGCAGCAGTAGTATTGAAAGTCTCAGATAGTGATTTGTTTGCAGCTTTGCCTGGAATGGAAGAGGTAGCAAAAAATGCTGCACTCGATGAATTAATTCGTAGGGTAATCCCTCCTTACACCATACTTGCTATTTTTCTTTTTGCTGCTGGAATCTTTATCCGGTATTCAGCCCTTCCTGAAATAAATACAGAAGAAGAAAGTGATGAGTTAGCAGCATCACATGGTGGGAAAACTAATGTATTACAATTTCCATATTTGGTATTGGGGGCTATAGCCATTTTTCTTCATGTAGGTACACAGGTTATAGCTATAGATACCATAATCGGTTATGCTGATTCTATGGGACTTGATCTACTGGAAGCCAAATCATTTCCCTCATATACACTAACAGCAACGATTGTGGGATATATTCTAGGAATAATATGTATCCCCAAAGTTATAAATCAAACAAGAGCTTTACAGATATGTACAGTTACCGGACTTATTTTGTCTTTATGTGTTGTGTTTATTCCCGGAACTCTACCTTATGGCCAACATACAGTCAGTCTTTCAATTTGGTTTTTGGTTTTGATAGGATTACCAAATGCTTTGATTTATGCCGGTATATGGCCGTTGGCCATTCATGATCTTGGAAGGTTTACCAAAATAGGTTCTTCTATTTTAATTATGGGATTGGCTGGAAATGCGATTTTACCACTTATATATGGGCATTTTGCAGATGTTATAGGAACACGCCAGGCATATTGGGTATTGGTTCCCTGTTTCATCTATCTGGTTTTTTATGCGACCTATGGATATAAAATAAACTCTTGGAAAAAACTAAATAATAAGTAGGAGATTTGTATGAACCACATTCTCTTTTTACTGGGTTACAATTGTGGCCCAGCTGGTTCATATCTATGACACACTTAGGTTACAGATATGCTCCAGCAACTTAGTCGTTACTTTTCTGTTTGTTTCTAACGAAATATTTTTTAGTTTTGTGAAGTCTTTTCTTATATAAACTAAGAAGTATGAAGAATCTTATAATTTTAATGAGTTTATTATTGAGTGTTCCACTTATGTCACAAACTAAAGTAACTAAAAAAGTGGCGGCAAAAAGTAATAACTTTGGAGTAACATACACACTACCCAACACTTCACTGATAGTAAACGCTGAAGTAGCTAAAGTAACCTGTAAAGCCGGACCTTATTACAGATATGCAGAGAAATACCTTGGAGTGAAGAATCCTGTGGAAGAAGATCAAGTGTTTTATGAGTTAGGAAAAGTAGATGTAATAAATAAAGGTATCCCTAATCCTGATCGAACCTATATTGTTGAGTTCAGGTCGGGTACAGTGGCTCCATATGTATATCTTACTGAAGAAGGTTTTTTGTGTACCATAAATGCTGATTATGAAGCTCCTTCTGAAACCGAATTGGAAATAGCTCAAAAGGGAAAAACGGGGCCAATTAAAACAACAGATGTTTCCGTTTTTTCTGAAGAACTTCTGATGGCTGGTTCAACCGCTCGTCAGGCTGAGGTAGCGGCTAAGCAAATATATCGTATTCGTGAAAGCAGAATGAATATCTTAACAGGCGAAGTAGATAATATTCCTCCTGATGGGCAGGCTATGAAGCTTGTGCTTGAACAGCTGGAAGAGCAAGAAAAAAATCTGATGAATCTCTTTACTGGTATTTGTACAAGGGAAACAGATTATTATGATATAACAGTTATACCTCATGATGATTTGGAAAGAGAAGTTTTATTCCGTTTTTCAGATTTATTAGGTATTGTCCCTGCAGATGATTTGGGGGGTGCACCTGTTTATATGAATCTAAAAGCAACAGAACGGGCTTCAATTTTGGATCCTAAAGAATCAGAAAAGAAAGAGAAATCTTTGAAAGGAGTGATTTATAATATTCCTGGCAAAGCTATGATAGAAATTATTATGAACAAAAAGAGCTTATATAAAGGCGAAGAACAAATCGTACAATTTGGTAGCCAGGAAGGATTGGCAACTTCAATGTTTGAGGATAAAAAAGCGCCTGTGAAAGTATACTTTTATCCGGAAACGGGCGCTATAAAACAAATCATACAATAATAATAACATTAAAAACACAAAACACATGTTTAAAAATCATCCCAAAGGCCTTATCGGTGCGGCACTCTCAAATATGGGAGAGCGCTTCGGCTTTTATATTATGATGGCCATCTTATCATTATTTCTTATGTCTAAGTTTGGCTTGGAAAAGACTCAATCTACTATCATTTATTCTATTTTCTATGCATTGATTTATCTATTGGCACTTGCCGGTGGATTAATCGCTGATAAAACAAAAAAATACAAAGGCACAATTCTTGCCGGATTGGTACTTATGTCAGTTGGTTATTTATTAATTGCTATACCTACTCCAACACCAGTTCCCAATTTGGCTTTATTCCTTACCCTGACATGTATCGGATTATTCGTTATAGCATTTGGTAATGGTCTTTTCAAAGGTAATTTACAGGCTGTTGTAGGACAAATGTACGACGATCCCAAATATTCAGACAAGCGTGATACCGGTTTCCAGATATTTTATATGTTCATTAATATTGGTGCTTTATTTGCCCCATTAATTGCAGTTGGTATCCGTAACTGGTGGGTAAGTGCTAATGGGTTTACATATAATCCTGATCTGCCTTCATTGTGTCATCAATTCCTTAAAGGAACGATTGCACCTGATGCTGCAGAACGATTTGGAAATCTTGCTGCTGAAGTAAGTGCGGTGGCACCTATTGATTTGACAACATTTGCAAATTCGTATCTGAATGTATTTAATACAGGCTTTCATTATGCTTTTGCTGCTGCTGTAGTTGCTATGCTAATTTCTTTGGTGATTTTCTTGTATAATAAAGACAAATTGCCTGACCCTGCATTAAAAGCGGCTAAAGCGAAAGCAGAAAATGCTGTAGCAGATAGTACACCTCATATGTCTACTCAAGAAATTAAACAACGTTTGTATGCTTTATTTGCTGTTTTTGCTGTTGTTATTTTCTTCTGGTTCTCATTCCATCAAAACGGGGTTACGCTTACATTTTTCGCTAATGATTATACCAATCTTAGCTGGCTAAAATTTGATTTAGGATTTACTACTATAGAAGGAGCAGAAGTCTTTCAGTTCTTTAATCCCTTCTTTGTCGTATTCCTTACACCAATAGTGATTGGATTCTTTGGCTGGCTGAGAGCCCGGGGGAAAGAGCCTTCAACACCTAGAAAAATAGCAATTGGTATGGGTATAGCGGCTGTTGCATTTGTAGTGATGGCTATGGGTTCTGTTGGTTTGCCAAGTGCAGATGAAGTTAAAGCACTAGGTGGTCTTTCCGATGCTGCTCGGGTTACACCTTTCCTTCTTATTGGAACTTATTTTATACTTACCGTAGCGGAATTGTTTATCAGTCCACTGGGTTTATCTTTTGTCTCAAAGGTTGCGCCTCCACAATATCAGGGAATCATGCAAGGTTGTTGGCTTGGTGCAACGGCACTGGGTAATCAATTATTGATTTTAGGTACTATTTTTTATGAAAATATTCCTATCTGGGCAACTTGGACTGTGTTTGTTGTGGCTTGTCTGATCTCTATGTTTACAATGCTTGCTATGCTGAAATGGCTTGAGCGGATTGCGAAATAATATAAATTTTAGTAGTGGTGTGTGATAAGGAAAATGTATGTATCCTTACCACATACTGCTAGAATTATAGATTCAGTTTTCCTATTCTCTTAATTTTCTCTTCAATTTCATCAGTTTCAGAAATGTTGTATCGTCTAATTTTACTTCTGTAATTATATACTGTTTGAACAGAACAGCGAAGGAATGAAGCTATTTTGTTGGAGTCAGTAATGCCTAAACGGATAAGGGCAAAAATGCGTAGTTCGGTATTTAATAATTCACCTTTCTTTATTTCAAAACGGTATTCTTCTTTCAGTAAATCATTTAATGAAGAAACAAAGCCGGGGTATATATTTAAAAAAGCTTTATCAAAGTTTATATAGAGGTCTTTTACTTCATTATTTTTTCCAGATAAAGTAGTACTTCTTAATAGCTCCTCAAAACGTTTAGCTGCGATTTTGTTGGTAACAGTTTTCTTATAGTCTTCCAGATTACCTATATATTCTGAACAGAGATCAAGAAAATGCCCTATGTATTCTTCTTTAATAAGATTGGCTTCTGATAATTCCTGATTCAATCGATTCAGTTTCAAATTCATTTTTTCCAGATCATCATTGCTGGTTTTCATTTTTTCCCTTGTCAGGCGTAATGCTGTCATTTGTCTGTTAAGATAAATTAGGAGAGCTAAAACCACAAGGAAAAGTATACTTATAATAATTAGTGTTATTTTCAACCGTTTACTTTGTTGACTATTTTGTATCTGATATGCATCAGTAATGATAGGTAGTACTTTTGAAATTTCATAATATCGAAAACGTGTATTATAATAATTTGCATCACTCAATGCATGTTGGATATATCTAAAAGCCCTTTCTACATCATTGTGTTGATAAAGAAAGATAGCTAGATCAAGTAACGCACGGTTTTCTTTTATTGCATCTTTAACGTCTGACATTACCGCCTGTATAAGATATTTTACTTGTAATTCAGGATTTCCCATTCGTTTGTATAAAGAAGAAATCGCAAAAGACATTCTAGCGTGTTGATGACTTCCAGGTTGTAGTGAAACTACGTACGTTTCCAGATATTCTTTTGCCCTATCGAAATCCCCTCGTGCATTCGCAGCAATGTAGTCATAATATAAACGGTCATGAGAGCTTTCTGGTAAATATAACTGGATAGAATCCCTGTAAAGATTTGCTATTTGACGATAGTTCTTAATTAAATGCTTTCCTTCCTGATATACATCGATGTTTGAGTTAAGCTCTTCCATCCGCTTGTAATATTCTACAAGTAATTCATCCGACAATTTTTCTCTTGGAATATTATTTAATATGATTTGTGATTCGACAAATAATCCCGAAACATTTAATACAAAGGCATATTGCAGATCTGCTCTTATTTTCCATTCGATATTGTCATACCGTTTTGCCAGCTCAAGGTTGTGCCTGATATAATTTAAAGCAGAGTCGCTTTTATAGCTTTTGTATTCAACAATGATTCTGTCTGCAATTTCATATTGCTTATCAGGAGAGATCTCTTGGTTAAGTTGTATTTTTAGCCTGTCTATCCTGTTTTCTCTTTGTTCAATATAAAAAGCATCATTCATAAGAACTTTGTCAAGCTCTTTTAATAAAGCATCAATAGTCTTATTAGCCGATACATTATGTATTTGTATTAATAGAATAAATATAAGCAACAATGCCTTCTTCATAACCCTTCTTTCCGAAATTTCATCAAATATAAGTATAATCTGATAATATGAAATTTAAAACAGCTATAATTAGCTTTTAATCTTATGTAAATCTGTTTACCAAAATATGTCATTCGTTTTTTTAATCCATTGTTTAATAGATGTATATGTTTTGTCTGGTTTACTAAAATTTTACTAATCTATTACTTTTATAAGTTAGCTATCCGATAGCATCAAAACAATGTATAATTTTGAATTCGACGATATTGAATATTTTTAAGGATAAATAGATATACATTATTATTAGGTTAATAACGGTGGCTCAAGTCTTCCTTTTACGTACGTGAGTATCAGAAAGGAAGAGCAGGCCATCTAAGTAAAATCAAATCATGCATCATTTTTTATAATTTATATAGTATGGAAAACATAACAAGAAGATCTTTTTTACGTAAAGGGACAGCCGCAGCTGCTGCTTTTACAATAGCACCTAAAACAATTCTGGGGAAAAGTCATGGATATACAGCCCCTACAGATAAACTAAATATTGCCGGTATTGGTGTCGGTGGTAGAGGTGCAGGAGTTTTACGTGGTTTAGAAACAGAAAATATCATTGCTCTATGTGATGTGGACTGGAAATATGCAAAACCTACATTTGACAGATATGCAGATGCCAAAAGATATTGGGATTATCGTAAACTATATGATGAAATAGGTAAAGATATTGATGCAGTAATGGTGGCGACAGCTGACCATACCCATGCAATTATTTCAGCAGAAGCGATGTCGATGGGGAAACATGTCTATACAGAGAAGCCATTGACTCATTCTGTATATGAATCTCGTCTTCTTACAACCTTAGCGAATAAGTATAAAGTCGCTACACAGATGGGGAATCAAGGTGCTTCTGGAGAAGGTGTAAACCAAATTTGTGAATGGATATGGAATGGCGAAATCGGTGAGGTGAAGAAAGTTGAAGCTTTTACAGATCGTCCAATCTGGCCACAGGGATTAAATACGCCGGAAAAAATAGATAAAATACCAAAGACACTAAATTGGGATTTATTTACCGGACCTGCACAAGAAATACCTTATAATAATATTTATCATCCTTGGAATTTCCGTGGTTGGTGGGCATTCGGTACAGGAGCACTGGGTGATATGGCTTGTCATATTCTTCATCCTGTATTTAAAGCGTTAACATTAGGATACCCAACAAGAGTACAAGGTTCTTCTACTTTATTATTAAAAGATTGTGCACCGCAGGCACAATATGTTCGCCTTATATTTCCTCCACGTCCTAATATGCGTAAAGTTGCATTCCCTGAAGTAGAGGTACATTGGTATGATGGTGGACTTAAACCAAACTTGCCGGATGGATGGCCAGCAGGACGTAATCCAAACCACCAAGGAGGATGTGTACTTTTCCATGGAACTAAAGATACATTGATTTGTGGTTGTTATGGTGCAGATCCATGGTTATTATCAGGACGTACTCCGAATGTGCCGAAAACAGAACGTCGTATTACTGGTAATAATCCTCATCAACAAGACTGGGTACGTGCTTGTAAAGAAAGTGCATCAAATCGTTTATTAACTAAATCTGACTTCTCAGAAGCAGGTCCATTTAATGAAATGGTGGTAATGGGAGTATTGGCAGTTCGTTTGCAAACATTAAATAAAGAATTACTTTGGGATGGACCGAATATGAGATTCACTAATATTGGCGATAATGAAGAAATAAAGATCGTTATTAAAGATGGCTTTACGATTAAAGATGGTCACCCTTCTTTTGACAAGACAGAAACGGATCCTATCAATGCAAAACAATTTGCTCAAGAATTAATTAAGCACAATTACCGTGCAGGATGGAAATTGGTAGATATGCCTTAATATTAATCATAAATTTAAATAAAAGATGAAGAAAATACTTTTGTATACATTTGTTCTTACAACTTTTACTCTTTTTGCAGCATGTGGTGGTAAAAAGAATGAAGATAAAACAGCCACAATCGATGATGCTGTTGCAGAAGCTGATGCTCTTGATTATAAATTAATGGATTTACCAACTGTCGACCTGTCTTCTTTCCCAAAAGATGCTGATGGATGGATTACCGTTTTCGACGGTAAAACATTTAACGGTTGGAGAGGTTACAACAAAACAGTGGTACCTGGCAAATGGACCATTGAAGATAATTCAATCAAGTTCAACGGCACAGGCGGTGGAGAAGCCCAGGAAGGTGATGGTGGAGACTTGATATTTGCCAGCAAACTGAAAAACTTTGAATTCGAGTTTGAATGGAAAGTGGCGAAAGGTTCTAACTCCGGTGTATTCTTCTACATTCAGGAAGTGGAAGGTCAGCCTTCTTATATTTCAGCTCCTGAATACCAGGTACTGGATAATGCAAACCATCCGGATGCCAAATTAGGAGTAGACGGTAATCGTATGTCTGCCTCTTTGTATGATATGATACCCGCTAAGCCACAGAATGCAAAACCATTTGGAGAGTGGAATAAAGGTAAGATATTATGCTACAAAGGAACAGTAGTTCATTTTCAAAATGATGTAGCAGTAGTAGAATACCATTTATGGACTCAGCAATGGAAAGAAATGTTAGATGCAAGCAAATTCAGTAAAGACAAATGGCCGTTGGCTTATGAGTTACTATTAAATTGCGGTGGTCCTAACAAAGAAGGTTTTGTAGGGTTCCAGGATCATGGTGATGATGTTTGGTTCCGTAATATTAAAGTTAAAATATTAGACTAGGATTAATATATAATCTAATAATAAAAAAAAACAGGGCATTCTTGTAAACAGAAAGCTCTGTTTTTTTGTTTAAATTTTAGGCACGCGGATTATTTTGCGGCCTAAGTGAAAAAAAATGAGACGCATTTGTTTTTTCACTTAAAGAAAAAGCTATATATTTGCATTCCAAAAAATTAATAGGTTCAAAACAATTAATTATTAATAGACATGACTAAAGCAGACATTGTACGCGAAATTTCGAAGAATACCGGTATTGACAAACAAACGGTGTTAGCGAGTGTAGAATCTTTCATGGAGCTAGTTAAGGATTCATTAGCCCAGGGTGAAAACGTTTATCTAAGAGGCTTTGGAAGTTTCGTGGTTAAGAAAAGAGCACAGAAAACTGCTCGTAATATTTCAAAGAATACTACTATTATTATTCCGGAACATAATATTCCGTCGTTCAAACCAGCTAAAACTTTCCACGACAAGATCAAATAAATAATCATATAACAAACATTAAATTAAAAGACGATGCCTAGCGGAAAGAAAAGAAAAAGACATAAGATGTCTACGCATAAGCG
This sequence comes from Tannerellaceae bacterium, assembly GCA_032054765.1. Taxonomy (GTDB): domain Bacteria; phylum Bacteroidota; class Bacteroidia; order Bacteroidales; family Tannerellaceae; genus DFXE01. Next base: position 25,048 of record DAMBSC010000031.1, on the reverse strand, counting down.
CAAAAAGAGACTAAAAAAGAATAGACATAAGAAGAAATAAGTCTATTTATTTATAAAACTCTAAAGAACAAACTTAATCTGTGACCTTTTAAGTTTGTTCTTTGCTTATTTAATAAGGTCAATATTAAACCTTTTTTATATATTGTGATTAGTGAATTAGTAGTAGATGTACAATCCAAAGAGGTATCTATTGCCGTACTTGAAGATAAAAACCTTGTGGAACTTCAGAAAGAAGCCCGCAATGTTTCCTTCGCCGTAGGCGATATATATCTAGGTAAAGTTAAGAAACTGATGCCAGGATTAAACGCTGCTTTCATTGATGTAGGATATAAAAAGGATGCATTTCTTCACTATCAGGACTTAGGTCCTAATTTTAATTCCCAACAAAAGTTCCTAAAACAGGCGCTTAGTGAAAAGAAAAAACTCCCCCCTCTTTCGAAGTTACAAATCCTTCCTGAAATTGATAAAGATGGGAGCATAAGTGATGTGCTTAAAGTAGGACAAGAAGTGTTGGTGCAAATTGCAAAAGAACCGATTTCAACAAAAGGACCACGTTTAACTTCCGAGCTTTCCTTTGCCGGAAGATACATTGTATTAATACCCTTTGCAGATAAGGTTTCGGTCTCCACAAAAATCAAATCTAACGAAGAACGTGCTCGGTTGCGACAACTCATTCAAAGTATTAAACCTAAGAATTTCAGCGTTATTGTTCGGACATCCTCTGAAGGAAAACGTGTTGCGGAACTCGATCACGAACTAAAGACATTGGTAAAACGATGGGAAGATAATATCGTAAAAGTGAATAAAGGAAAAATTCCGTCGGTTATATACGAAGAGACGGGACGCACCGTAGCGCTTTTACGTGATATTTTCAATCCGTCATTCCAGAACATTCATGTAAACGACAAAGACGTATACAACAACGTACATGACTATGTAAGCCTGATTGCTCCCGGGAGGGAGGATATTGTAAAGCTTTATACCGGTGAATTACCAATATTCGATAATTTCGGAATTACTAAACAAATTAAATCACTATTCGGGCGTACAGTAACGTACAAAAGTGGGGCCTATCTTATCATTGAACACACAGAAGCTATGCATGTGATAGATGTCAATAGCGGCAATCGCTCCAAAGGAAGTGATGCACAGGAAAAAACAGCTATTGATGTAAATAATGCAGCAGCAGATGAAATTGCCCGTCAACTTCGCTTACGCGATATGGGAGGCATTATTGTGATCGATTTTATTGACATGGCGGAAGCAGCTAACAGGCAAAAGCTTTTCGAGCATATGTCCAAAGCCATGGCCACAGACCGGGCCAAACATAATATCTTACCTTTAAGTAAGTTTGGCCTGATGCAAATAACCCGTCAAAGAGTTCGTCCAGCGATGGACCTTAATACAAATGAAAGCTGTCCCTCTTGTTTTGGGACAGGAAGCGCAAAACCTTCTATATTGTTTACAGATAGCCTGGAAGGAAAAATAGACTGTCTGGTAAACAAACATAATGTGAAGAAATTCACCCTGCACTTACATCCATATGTAGCAGCGTATGTGAATAAAGGATTTTTTTCTTTAAAATGGAAATGGAGACGTAAATATACGTCTGGCCTTAAAATTATTCCTGATCAAAGTCTCGCTTTTCTTGAATATAAATTTTATGATTCGGAGAGGAATGAGCTTGATATGAAAGAAGAAAAAGAGATAAAGTAAAAGAAAAGGGTATGATCATAATGTTCATACCCTTTTTATTCAATGAATATCCAAATTATATTTTAGCCATCTTTCCAATAAAGAGAATAACACCTGTGCTATTTTCACGGATGGCAAATAGGAAAGGTCTATCTACTTTGTAATCTATTGGAGTAGGCAACGCTGTCTCAATCATCCCAATACTGGTAACAGCGGCTGCTTCTGTACCTTCCTCGTTCACTTCTACAAATGTTTTATGGATTACCTCAGATATTTGTAAAGAATTATCACTCATTCCACTAAAGTTCGCAGAATCGGAGAAGGGCAGTTTCATTCCCATTTCGGGTAAAATTTCTTTATGCATCTCATATTTACATTCAGCTTTAAAACGAGGTAGACTGAGGTTTACTTTACATGTTGATAAATATTCTATTTTCTGATTCCAGTATTCACTATTAAGGTTATTGATTATATCATCTGTTGTTTTACCTTCTTGTGGAAGCATTACTATCATACTGAATGCTTTATTTCCATATGGAAGTTCCAGATAAGCACCTATATCATCATATGAATAATTGAAATCTTCTGTTTGATTCATCATATCAACCTGATAGCTTATGCCTTCATCCGAATAGAAATTCTCCTTTTTAGTGTTTTTTTTGTCGAACTGTGAAGCCCATATTCCCTTAAAGTAGATCGCATTTATTAAATACATCATCATATTTTCTGGAATATTTTTGACAATCTCCTTGATCTTACCATTCGTTTGTTCTGAACACCAGTTATTAATGGCCTTGACTGCTTCAGGAGAACTAAAGTCAAGTTCATTTATTTTAGCCTGATAATTTGGTTTAAGTGTTGACAGGAAAATATCATTTAAATGAAGTCCTCTTTTGTGCCAAATAGAATTAGCAATATTCAATTGTGTAGATGGATCAACGGTAGGTAAAGCATCCAAGAGCGATTTACTATATTCATTGATATCGTCTAAAGAATATCCTTTAGCACGTAAAGCATCAAACATTTCATCTGCCGTTTCCCCTTTTGCTCCGTTTAATACCATATTCAGTGCCATGCTCATACTTAACGGAGAAATAAATATGTTTTTTTCTTTAGTCGAAGCACATGTTGTCTTTAGCAAGTCAAAAGCGAACGAATTGTCAGTTTCTACTTTTTCTGCCAGCCGTAACTCTATAGGCTCAGGATCTGGTAATTTTCCTAATTTCTTGCCTGCATCATCAGAATCACAACTATTGAAACTTGCGAAAACTACACAAAGTGCAATAAATAATGGAAATTTTCTTTTCATGATGGTATAATTATTGATTCATATAATATTGATGTTCTACCATCTCAAAAAGTTGCACAAGAATAAAAACTATTTATTTTTCATTTTAGCTAATTCAAGTGCATGAGTGGTTACATAATATTTAGCCAGCATATTAGGAACCTCCCAGTCTGGAAGAGAACCATTCTCCAAATACTTTAGATAATTTTCTGTCACTTGCCCGAAGTGAGCTTCGTGTCCGTTGTGGTATTTGTCAGGTACAATCACTTCCCATTTGCCTTCGCCTTTCTTTTCAAGACTTATACCAGGGTATTTTGTTGTTATTGAGTTCAATGAGTTTGCTAATTCTTTTTCATAAGAAGTAAGATCCATATCTGTGGTTGCCTGTATGTATAATACAGGTTTAAAGTTTTGTTCTTTACCTTGTTCAATTACTAAGTGTGCTTTACTTCCTTTCATAACAGAATAATGGGTATCACCGCCACCTTCGGGATATGTATAATCCCATATAACAGATATTTTGGCATGAACTCCTTTAATTTTACAATAGATATCGCCATTTGCAAATACATATAATGTATCTCCTGAAATATCTTTTTTTAGATAATTTGGATACGATTCTAAGCCAGTTACTTGATTAAATTGAGCCATAGACATAGCAGTTGGCCATCGATTAGCATCTAATATATCAATATCGGTTTCATAATTAATAATCTGATCAGGGAAACAAGCCCACTGAACTAAATCTATCAAATGGGTGGTTACATCAACAATCCCTTCCCCTTGTTGAGTTACATCAAAATACCATGCCGGACGTTTTAAAGGATTCCCTGAAACTGTTTTAAAGAAATGATGAACGCTTTCTTTCACTACTCCTGGATCAGTTAAAGTTCCTGCTTGCTGTTCTCCATATACAGTTGGAAGTAAGGAGAACTCTTTTTGCAAAAGAGAGGTGATCTCAAAACGTTCAGTCATTATGTCGTATAATAAAACATTATTCTTAGCGGCAAGCTCAAAGCATTCTTCTAATTTTCTGAAACCATTTACATCAATTGCCATTGGTTTATCCGAAAGAACATTCATTCCATTGGATATGGAACTTTTAATATAATCAATTTTCTTTCCGTTATTTCCAGCGGTTATTACCACATTCCCTTTCTTTTCCTGCAACATTTTATCCAGATAATCCGGACCGGCATAAACGATCTCATTCCATGCAGTTGGCGAGTCGCTACGGCTATTAAATCCGTCAATTCGTTTCAGATGTTCTTTCAAATCGTCTCCTTCCGGAGCATAGACATACACCTCATTACTCACTTGCGGATAAGATGTTTTTTGAACCAATGCGGCATGGAAGTGTCCGGGATCAAGGGTGATTAATTTCACCTCATTAGACGTTGTTGTTTTTTCTGTTTTCATAGTACACGAGATAGTGAGCAGAAGTAAACTGATAATAGTAAGGAAATAATAATTTATACGAATAAATAATTTAATAGGTAAGTATAGAACTCGTGATTTGTTCATTGCTTTTAGCGATACATTATATAAAACTCGTTTCATCTCTTATTAAATTAGTTAAATTAGTTTATTGCAAAGATATATGATTTTGCAAGTTATTGCAGAGAATAGCCTTTAAATATGGATTTTATCAGATCAATTATTGAATAGATAATAGCTTTTTATTACTTTTTTCGTAATATATTAGTAGTTTTGTAAAGACACTTTAGTCATTTGACAACTATCAAATGATCGTTATAAACTATTATAATATCATGAAAAATCTGTTTTTACCTTTAATCATTATTCTGAATTTACCTTTATTGGTTAAAGGAAATACCATTTCATTTAATAATAATCGTCCGCAACTATCTTTAGATGGAACTACCATCCTTATGCCACCCGATGAGGGATTATGGTCGGTCGCTACCGGTTGGTCTGACAACTGGATGTCGGATTGGGTACATGCCAATCCGACCGAAATTCAGAAATCAGGAGAATGGACTATCCTAAAAGGGAATATAATTTTTCCTGAGGGCGAGATGTTGGTCAGGGATTCATACCGTGAAGTTAAAAACGGATTAATGCAATGTATCCGTAGGTTTGAATGGAATGGTAAGGATACCCTACATCATGCAACTCTTTCGGTACGTTTCCGGATGAAAGGCAATAAATTAAAGCCATTGATTCCCGGTGTCCTTTACTATGGAAATAGTATGGGGGAAAAGATAAATCCTGAAATCATTCCGGTTTATACCGGTAATCCCGGAGAATTTGCCATATTTGAAGATCATCGGTATCCTATGCCCTTTGTTATGCTTGAAAATGCTCCTGATAAATATGCAGCAGCTATACACACAACACCTAGTCCGGTAAGAGGCGCGGTCTTAAATGACCAATGGTGGTCGATGGGAATAGAAGCCCACGACGGATATACTGAGTTTGTACTTTATTCAGGGCCTATCGGTTATAATGGAAAACATAGTGTAGCCAAAGCGTTACAGCGGACTCCCATGAAGTATACCGATACATATCTATCACTTGAGCCGGGAAGAATTATAGAAAAGGAATTTTTTATAGAATTATATCCTATAGAACGGGAGGGGAGTGGCTTTCAACGTCCTGTATATACCTCATTAGATCTTAATAAACCTTATGATGTGGAAAGATTCGATGAATTCCAATCCATTATAGAAGGTAAATATCGTTTTGCGCAAACACGCTGGATTGAAGAGGGAGGAATATGCGGTTTTAGTATGTATGACCTTTCCCGGAGGAAAGACCTGGTGATGGGTTGGTGCGGACAAGCCGCGTCGCCAGGCTTTGCTTTTCAGGTATTGGAGCATAGACTAAAGGACAATGACCTGAAAGATAAAGTTCAACGTTCCCTTGATTTCTTAACTTCTTCTCCTATTGATAAGGAAGGTATGTTCCCTGTCGGGTATTATATTCCGGAAAAGAAATATCATGGAGGAGATCATGTATCATGTGGTCAGGCGATGTATAACTTTGCCAAAGCGATTGAAACCGCCCGAAAGAGTAAACAATATAATACCGCTAAATGGGAAGACTTCCTCCGTAAAGCGTGTGACGGACAAAGTAAACGGATATTGAGTAATAGCTGGAACCCGCATTCAACAGCAGAAGGATTTTATATTGCTCCTCTTGTTATAGCTTCTCAGTTATTCGATAATGAAACATATAAGAAAGCTGCGGTCAAAGCTGCAGAAGTTCTTGCTGATCGACATCTTACCATGAATGGTTGTTATTGGGGCGGCACGTTGGATGCCACTTGTGAAGATAAAGAAGGAGCCTGGGCAGCTTTTCAGGGTTTTTTGGAACTGTATGAACGTTTAAATGACAACAGATATTTAGATTGGGCGAAACATGCCATGGATGTTTGTTTAAGTTATGTCGTTGTATGGGATATTCCGTTACCGGCCGGACGAATGGCTGACTATAACTTTAAGTCTACTGGCTGGACGGTTGTATCTCCTCAAAACCAGCATATAGATATATATGGTGTAATGTTCGCTCCCGAAGTATTTAAAATGGGAATACATCTAAAAGATGAAAGACTTAAAAAGCTGGCTCCTGTTATGTATCGGAGTTGTTATCAGTTAACCAATCCGTTTGGTAGTCAGGGAGAGCAATTACAACAAACAAACTTTGCGCAACACGGCGAAATGTCGAATGTACATAAACTTCGCGGAGGATATTCCGAAAGTTGGACGGTATTCTGGATAACTGCCCATTTCCTGAATGCGGCTGCACGTTTTGAAGAAATGAATGTAATACCTTAAAAACACAAATATGAAACATCTGTTTATTCTTTTAGTTACAGCATTATTACTCCAAACTTCAATCTGTAATGCCCAGTTACAGGAGGAATCTATACAAACCATATTCACAATTAATGAAGGTGATACTCCTTATCTGTTAGAACCGGATCATTCTTTCGAACATTCGATAACATTCAATCAACAAGTTTATCCGGTACGTCGTTTTTTACGAGTAGTGGGAGGAATTAAAATGCCGGGAAGGTTTTCTTCCAGAGGAGAAACACTATTCAGAGAAGCCGAATTCCTTATTGACGATCATCTGGATTCAATAAATACATATAAAGACCGATATTCCCTATATTTTACAGGCAACAATGATCCTTTTGAACAATACGCCTACAATCGGATCTCTATTCCTATATTAAAACCGGGAAAACTTACTGTAGAATTATCAGTGAAGAAGGAAAATTTACAGGTCTTTTATGGAGGCCATATGGGGTTACAATTACAGCTTTACTTCAAAAAAGAAGGCCGTCATACCGATGAGGTATATGATACGCCTGACTCCATTCTTTATATGCCGATTCCATCAGGAAGTAGTCGCTTTAAGGTCTTAAAGAAAGATTTCGAACTTCCGGCTAATGTGGCAACAGCATTAGTCAGGGTAGGAGGGATTCATTTTAGTGGAAAGTGCTGGATGGAAGCTCCCCGCTTTTATCAGTCAGGAAAACAAATAAAAGATATTCCGTTTGCACATTATGAACAACGTGACAATGATTATAATTACTGGGTGGGAATTAACCTGGTTTCACGTAGTTGGCCGATGTGGAAGTTGGAATTTAAAGGGAAAACCATCTTTCAGGGAAATATATTTGATAGGGCATCTGATATTGCTGACTTCTATATTCCTTTACCTGAAAATCTGAACGGTGAAGGAGATATCAAACTAACATTAATGAAGGAGCCTCATAAAGCAGCTTTTCCTTATGAATTAAGACGGATTCAGTTAATAGAAGAAAGTGCACGTGACTTTGAAATTGTTTCTGTTCCTAAATATGTAAGTGTAGGAGATACAGCCGGAATACTTATCGAAATCAATAAACCCAATACATCTCTACAGGTAACGACAGACAAGGCCATTAATCTCTTACCGTCTGTTTATACATTTGATAAAGCCGGTTTGCATACCATATCGTTTATTGCAACCAAACCTGCCGTAAATGCTTCAATAACCATCTCAAACGGGAAGGATAGCCGGAAAGGCCTAATCAGTCAGACTATTTCCAAGATAAAAGATAATATCTATCTATCATCAGGGGATGAGATACATATTGATAACGAGTTTGTGCCTTATGATTACTTTTTCAAATGGTATATTCGTGGTAGAGTAGGGAATTGGTATCAGTTCAGGCCATCTTATCAATGGAGTGGAGTGAGAATAACCGGCAATGATTTCGTAACACATTATACCGGTTTATTAAACGGATTACATATTCCATATGCCTGGCAGGTTGAAGGACGTACATTGGCCTCTACACGGATAAATCCTCCTGTAAATGCATTAAATTCTCCAATGTTTAGAGGTAAACAGGCACATGAGAATGATGGAGGATATTATTATTGGCAACATTTCCAATACACCGGATTACATTCTGATATGGCAGCTCGAACACGTCCTTATGGAGGTATATTTGCTAAACATCGTCCCATTTATACTGATCATGGGATTTTTATACACTATGATCCTTATGGTGTGAAAGATATGGCAGACGGAGCAAATAAATTTGTTGCGAATCTTAGCTATTCAAGAGGAGAAAGTACACGGCATACAGGACCGTCTACATCTTTTAAATACCTTTATCAGGCAGGTTATGACTGGTTGGGAGCTGAACAGATGTATGGACCTGAAGATATAATCATGTCTGCATTACGTGGGGCGTCAAGAGTTTACGGAAAGAAAGATTTTGGCTCTTTACATGCGGTGCAATGGGGATCATATCCCTTTACCGATCCTAAACATTCTTTACGTTTTTATATGTCCTTAGCAGTATCTTATATGCATGGTGCATCTCATATTAATACGGAAGAAGGATTATGGACGGATGAATATGCCAATGACCGTTTCACGAAAGCAGGTGAACAACATATGTATTCTCAACACCAGATACTGGATTATATTGAGACGCATGGTCGACAGGGAGAATTGAATACAAAGATAGCTGTTATGCATGGAAGAAATGATCCATGGAAATCCTTTGGCCGTCAATATGCCTGGTCTCAGAAAAATGAAAAATGGAAGTTCAGTAAAGCAATGGAAAGTTTTGACTTGCTGAATGTATTCTATCCTGAAGCAATCGTAAATGGTTGTGGTCCTGAAGGATGGTTTACCTCAACGCCATACGGTCCAATTGATATATTACCGGTTGAGGCATCCGATAATATATTGAGCCAATATAAATTATTGATCTTCCTGGGATGGAACAGTTTCAATAATACCGACTTTATCCGTATACAGAAGTTTGTAGAACAAGGAGGTGCCTTGCTGTTGACTGCCGCTCATCTGAATAGCGAACTACAACCAGATAAGCCGGTACGCTTTCCTGACGATGATACTGTAATAAAGAAAATGCTGGGTATTGATTATAAAACCTATCAGACTAAAACAGAAATTCCGCTTGGAAAAGGAAAAATAATCTATTACCCTCAGCATTGTTATCCTGCAGACCAGGAAATAAAGGCCGAATATACTAAGAGTATGCAGACGTTAGCAGCCGAAACGATAAAAGATGAACCGTTAAAAGGTTGGGTAAAAGCAACTCCTTTTATTGATTTTACCGTATGGGATGCAGCTGACCTGCGTACACTCTACATCCTGAATGTGGATTGGCAAAGCGATTCCCCTTTACGGCAGGCAACTTTGTTGTTAAATTCCTTTGAATTCCCTGTTGAGATCAATAAATATAGCTTAGCAACAATCCGCTGCAAAGACAATCTGGCAGCTATGCCGCAAAGTAATACCTCTGATATTTTGTCAATAGAAGAACAATCTGATTCCTGGCAAATCATTTGGCAGACAACAGCTAAAGACGAAATGTATATTTTCAATGCCCTGAATGGGAAAACAGAAAAAGTACAAGCCTCTGAAGCCGGAATCCATACATACAAGAAAATGAAATAGATTGGATAGATTTTAAATCATTAAAAAATATCAGGATTTATAATTCGGCGCTGAAAATAATAAAACCGATTATAAATCCTGATAATGTATTTGCTCTGATTATAAAATCCTTGTATCGATACTTTTTACACTATTTTATTAATACTTTCGTACTCCAGCTTTTACTGCCTGCCACAATATAGATGCCGTTTGGCCATCTGTTAGTTGTAATAGTGTATTCTCCTGTAGCTTTTGATACGGAGTGAACTAATTCTCCGTTTATCCGGTACACATAAATTGTTTCGGTATCGGGAGTATCTATTGTTAAAGTATTTGTTGTTGTAAATATTTTTACTTTGCCTATAGCTAATGCTTCATTGGCTACACCATAACGATTTACATCTGCAGGAATGGTGATAGCCGGTTCGGGAATTATATTGCCATTAGGTGTTTCAAACAAGATGCTATTGATAGAAATATCATATATTCCTTTTGGTAGGCTACTTTCTACTTTGTAGGCTACATGCAATAGTTTAGAAATATCATCCGCTTTTAGTGCAATATTCTTTGTTGTTTTGGGTTGAATTTCTAACAACCATGCATTGTTTTCCTGTTTAGTGATTACAAGTTTAAATATATTTCCAAAATCCAAATTTAAGCTGGTATTCTCTTTATCCAGTGTAAATCCTTCAGGAAGTGTGATTGTTATAGAACCATTATTGATTGAATCTGTCGGGATATTTATATTCAGATCGAAATTGCCTTCGTTGTTGGTTACAGGGTGATTGTTATCGGTCTCTACGTTAGATATACGATCATCAGAGTAATACCAAATATAATAATGAAATTCGGAACCTCCACTGCCTGGAGTATTGTATTGGCTATACACAATTCTACCTTTACTATCAACTCGAGCGATATATTCTATGAAGATGGAGGCAGGGGCAGTTACATAAGAACGTTGAGTTCCTACCCAGTTTTCATACTCATCATATAAATATATTGTTGTAGTGTTCAGTTCTAATTCGTTACTACTTTCAGAGAGTACGTAGTTCTCTCTTGATAGCATATAACCGTTTGGCTTGTATTGAAACTTCATTGCATGACCATAAGAATCGGTCATTGATTCAACCAATCCATCTGAATTGTATTTAATTTCATATTTATCATCGTTAAATACCCTCATATAGAAATGATCTGAGGAGATGGCCCAGCATTTATAATGATCTGTGTAAAAGACTTTTGGCCCTCTGTTTACCCAATCAATTAGTCCATCTTTATATCCGCTTTTATTATATCTTACTACGCTATCTGGTTCTTGTATTTCATCTGCCCTAAGTTTAATATTCTCCTGTAAAGAAATCCTTTCTTCTGCTATTCTTATTGCTGTAGTCTTTTCCTGCCCCATTGCAGACAATACGCAAAAACTAACAATCCCAATACATACTAATCGTGTAAACATAATTCTCATAATGATTAATTTATTAATTCTCGCTTAGCCCTGAAGCGAAGTTTATAATAATATCGAAAACGTAGGGCCTGCCGCTTTCTTAGAAAAATGGAGAGTAACTTCTTCTTGTTTAATATGAGAACTATATATTTAAGGTAAACAAAGAAGGCACGGTACTCGCCTTACTGAGACTCGAAGGTATCGCCAAACACCTGTCAATAACAATAAGGAGAAGCCCATGCCTATAACATGAGCATTCACTATATTATCTTGCTATTGACTTCTTAAGAATTGGCGATTTTCCGAATCTGCAAGTAATAAAGCAAACGCTTTATATTAATGATGTTTTACTTCTGTTTATTTTATCATAAGCAATTAGTATTAGTGTTTCATTTACAAAAATAATATAAGTTGTGAGATATCGATAAGTTATAGTAACTAAAAAGGTTTCAGTAATTAATATCTTTTATCTAAGTTCCTGTATAATTTTCGTTCAGCAATAATTTTATAGCCACAATTTTGACCATCTCTTCTGCTGCGTCAAAGGCTGTCCTAGTTTGACAACTATTTCCTTCAGTCTTCAGGCTCATCTAACAGTCTGTCCTATAATAGGAAACCCTAAAGATAATATTCTTCAGAGTTGCTTCAGGAGGGTCTTTTTCCAAGTGAATTCCAAATAGAAATAAGTAATCCCAGTAATAAAACAAAGCCGTTTATTTCTATTTGTATCAGGATATATTGATAGAAATAAATGTTTGTCTCATCGCCTCACAAGGGTGAGGCGATCGTTTTACCTATGTGATCCGATTAACACACTGTATGTACTGAATATAGATTGACAAAGTGATTCCTCTTCTCAACAGGCAACGCTTCAATTCATACATATAGACAAATGAAATAGATAGAATCTACCCAAATAGGGTTCAAAGTTATTAGCGATATATGTATCGCATTTTCAGGTGTAACATAGATTCTAAAGGAAAATATTAAAAATCTATTATACTAGGTGAATCATATGTATCATAATAAATTGATGTTCTTGAATTTAATCTTATTTGAAATCCGATCTTAGTGGAAGCATAACCCGAAGTGCCTACTAAATTAATGATATAATTCCCACTGTCTAATTTAAGTTTAAACTCTTTAGCACCCTTTAATTTAGAAGTATAAATAGGAATAATATCATTATCTATTGAATAGATATATAATGCCACATTAGTAGTAGTATTATAAAATGTTACAACAAGCTCCCCTTCGTATGAATTATCATCAGAACAACTAGGCAATATGAGGAAATTGATACAAAAAGAGTTTGCATTCCACTCCTCAGACTATTTCGACAACTATCCGTCACCTGTCACAAAGACAGATAATCCATTGTTAAACAATACATAAAGCGTGACAGATGATCTGTCACCCCCATGTCATTAAGTTAAGATCTAAAAAAGGTGTAGTGAGAAAAAGTATTCTTACTACACCTTTTTTATACCTTAACTTAACGACATTGAGCTGTCACCATCAGTCACTGCGTCTGTCACCAGAAGGGAAAAAACCGTAGCAGTAGGAAGCCTCAGAAAAGGCTGGAAAATCAGGAATGTGAAAGTAATGTTGTAGTAGAATGTAAACAGATTTTGGGTACTTCGTAGGAAAATGGCAAAACTCTCTTTGAAGAGGTTATGATTTTTTCTTATACTTTTATTGTTTTGCCTGAATGCTTTTATTTGTTTCATAATGAGTAATTAACCTTTTCACCTGGGTGAAAACTTTTTTCCACCTGGGTGGAATTTTCTTTTCACCATGCTGGAAAATAGTTTCCACCCAGGTGGAATGATTAGACATTCCTTACCAAAGGAACAAAATGCTCTTAGTAAAACAATAAAAGGTTGTGTATAAGGCAGAAAAAGAGGAGGTACATTTACCTTCTGATTACTAATATCCGGGTACATTCCGCTTTATGATTTTAATTAGCCTGTTAGTGTGATTTGCAGGTAAATATTTCCGTAAATTCTGGTGATAGCGCCGGTGTTAGGTGAAAGGTAGGCATGTCACCCTCTTTATCCTGTATGGGAAAGGGTTTCAAAGGTATTGGTGATAGGTGATACGTTTTTGAGAAAACACTTATTACAGAGGGATAAAGTACAAAACTATTCATCTTTTGTAGATTATGAATCTATTTTTTTTGAAGTAAAGAGTCTTTAAATGGTATACAAAATAAATAAATAAAAAGTTAGAATCTAAACGAATATTCATATTTTTACCATCAAATAACGCGAATAAATTATGAGACAGATTGTTTATCTATTGATTGTTGCTTTGGCTTTTGCCTGTAATAAAGAAAAAGTTACTGTAATTTCCATTCAAAATTCGTCGGATGTGGAATGGAATAACGAGGTTACAGAAGTTAGTTTTGAAGAACTCAGTAGTTTATTTAATAAAGGAGAGTTTATTATAACTGATTATAATGGGCAGGAAATTCCTTACCAGATAACTTATGATAATAAATTGATTTTCCCTGTGACGGTAAAAGCACATGAGGTTGTTAATTACTCTGTAAAAGCTGGGGCTCCGAAAGAGTATCCAACTATGGCTTATGGTAAACACTATCCTGAGAGGCTTGATGATATTGCCTGGGAAAATGATAAGATAGCCTTTCGTACGTATGGTCCTGCTTTACAGGCAACCGGCGAACGGGCTTTCGGATATGATATCTGGGTAAAAAGAGTGCCAGAGTTAGTGGTGGAAAATCGGTATGCGACTGAGTTGAATCCGGAAACTACAGCCAAGATAAATGAACTGAAAAAAACTGATCCGAAAGCGGCACAAGAACTCTATAATTCGGTGTCTTATCATATAGATCATGGCAACGGATTGGATTATTATTCTGTAGGTCCAACATTGGGTGCAGGGGCTTCTGCCTTATTGAATCCTGACGAATCAATCGTATATCCGTATTGCTATAAAACATATGAGATACTGGATAACGGACCTTTGCGTTTTACTGTAAAACTTACTTATAATCCATTGACTGTAGGTGAAGATGCAAATGTTATTGAAACTCGTTTCATTTCGTTGGATGCCGGTTCACAATTAAATAGAATTCATGTATCATTTGCAAACTTAAGTGGTAAAGCGAAAGTAGCAACTGGTATTGTGTTACATGAACCAAGTATTGAGTATATAGCCGAGGCAATAGATGGATTCATCGCTTATGCAGATCCTGTAAATGAAGAAAACGGACAAACGTATGTTGGTGCTGCGTTTCCTGATAAAGTGATTGATGCAGATGCTGTTTATTTTTCAGAAGCGGAAAAGAAAGATCGCAAAGCTAATGGGCATGTCTTGGCTGTCAGTGATTATGAACCTGGTTCTGTATATACTTACTATGTTGGAGGTGGTTGGAGTAAATGGGGATTTGAAACTTCAACAAGCTGGTTTAATTACATTAAGAACTACGCCCAAAAAGTGAGAACACCACTTATTGTTAAAATAAGCGAGTGATGTTCAGGTGTATAGTCCACCATTAATGGAAATAACATCGCCTGTAATGTATGCGGCTTGTTCGGATGCAAGGAAGCCTACTAATGATGCGACTTCTTCAGGCTTACCGAAACGACCTGTAGGAATCATTTTCTTAAGTGTACTTTCGTCCAAATCCTGAGTCATATCTGTTGCAATATATCCGGGAGCAACGGCATTTACTGTAATTTTTCTTGCGCCAACTTCCTGTGCAAGTGCTTTGGTTGCGCCGATAACTGCTGCTTTGGCTGCAGAATAGTTCGATTGACCAGGCAGGCCTTTGAGTCCGGATAATGATACGATATTGATGATCCTGCCGAAACGTTTACTTAACATATCTTTCAGGCATTTGCGTGTTACGTAAAAGAAACCGTTGAGGCTGGTATTGATTACGTTATTCCACTGGCTATCCTCCATAAATACCATGACAGCATCTTGCCGGATTCCTGCATTGTTTATCAAAACAGCGATATAATCTTCAGGATGGTTCTGTTTCCAGTCATCCAGTGCTTTATCAACTTCTTCAACTGATGTAACATCAAAGGGAAGTAGTTCGACTTTTACTCCTTTTTCTTCTACCAGTTTTTGGGTTTCCAGAGCAGCTTCTTTATTTGAAGCATAATTAATAACTATAGGATAACCCATTTCAGCCAGTTGCAGACAAACCGCACGTCCTATGCCTCTGCTACCACCGGTTACAAGTGCGTAATTCATATTTATTTAACGTTAAAAATAGAGTTGTCAATGGTTTTATTAAATTCTTTCTTGCTTAATTCATATATGGTATAGTTATTTTCGGACTCTACTGTTTTTAAAGAAGCAAGCGAGAAGTCTTTTTTATCATAGCTGGCCACTACACTTTCAAACAGATTATTTTCGGTATCCAGCGTTGCTGTAATGACATAATATTTGGATGTTTCTTCGCATGTGATCTTTTTTGCTCCCATTCCTAATGCATTTCCCTGCATACCGGATGTCAGAACTAATTTCATTCCTTGCATTTTGGGATTTGTTTTAGCTGATACTTCTCTTTTTTGGCCATCGGCTACTAATACAAACTTGTCACCGTCCACCAGCATCATATTGTCTTCCGGATCTGTAAACTTCATGGCCATACGATCGGGCTTTTTGTAGTAACATTTACCTACTGAGACCATACCTTCATCTAAGAAATCCATATATTGAATTTGTTTGAAGTCGGCTACGAATGATGTATATTTTGTATTCCCATCTATGATCTTTTGTACTATTTGTCGATCAGCATCACTTATCACCTGAGCTTTAGCTATCAAACAAGTAAAAAGAAGAACTAAAAGAAAACTTATTTTTTTCATATGAATTATCTTTTATGTTAGTTTATTAAATATTTATTTTTAACTCTTTAACCAGGCTTTCCATTCCGGTAATCATGGCGCATGTAAAGAAAGATGTCATTGTAACACCTAAAATACCATGCAAATTTAAGTTTTGTCCGGTTAAAAACAAATTAGCCAGTGGTGTCTTAGGAGTTAATATAGTTTGAAGCACGTTATTATGATCTTTCTGTATCCCATAAGCTGATCCTTCCCAGGTGCCTGTATAATCACGGTAAGTAAGTGGGGTGCTTGTATAGAAACGAATGATATTATTCTTTAAATCAGGAATTTTGCTTGTAGCTAACTTTATACATTTTTCAGCTATTTTTACTTTAAAGTCTTCATACTCTTCGCCTCTTTTCCCAATATCAGTATCATACCATTGAGACATTTCCTCCCAGTGCATTGCAGTGAGAATGTCAATGTTTGAAGTAAAATTACTATTTGATACCGGAACCTGACTACTGATTAAAATGGAGTTTACTTTTCTTTGGGCATTCGGATGATAACTACAATCCCATATATCGTGATCCCTATGGACAAATATATTTCTATTGAAATAAGGGATACTGTTTTCCTTTAATTCCAAATGTACGGTAAACATCCCAAAAGTATTAGGCAATCGGGTGATCCTGTTTCTGTATATCTTACGGATATGTTTGCTTTCGGGAATAAGTGATAGTGTTAATGCTGGATGCAGATTAGATATAATATTTTTACCAGCAATTAGCTCCTGATTATTGTATTCAACAAATTGTATGTGGCCATCATTTTCAATTAATTTGGTGACCTTTGCTTTGTTAATGATGGTTCCACCCATATTGCGTATACTTTCTGCAAGTTTATTAGCAATTAATGATCCGCCTCCTTGTAGCCGCCACGCGCTTTGAATGAATGAATTATTTATTTGTGCGAAAATATATAGTGGAAGTTTTTCAGCACATAATTCCATCGTAAGTGATCCTCCTGAAAGTACTTTTCTTAATAGTGGATCATCTATTGTTTCCTGCAAAAAGGCATAGGCCGATTGTTCAAATAAGGAAGCGTTATTAGTATTTCTTTCTTCTGGTGAAAACAGACTTTTCCCTATATTATTACCAACTTGTTTTAAGAAAGCTGCATATTTTATTAACTGCAGTTTTTGATGAGGAAACTCTTTTGATAAGGAATTTACAAAATTGTCATGCCCGGATGAAAGATAATACGAATGATCATTCAGGACTATTTCGGCAAAATGTTCATCCATCCTATGCCAGGGTAAGCCCAGCAAATCAAAGTATTTAAAAAGCGTATGAAGAAACTGCCCCTCGTCTAATCCTCCCACAAAGTGAAAACCTGTATCATAAATGTTTGTTCCTCTTTTAAATGTTTGTAAACATCCACCTAACTGAGTATTCTTTTCAAGGATACAAACCTTATATCCTTTCTTAGATAAGATATAGCCACACTCTAATCCTCCTAAGCCACTACCTATTATGACAACGTCATATTGATTCATGAAAATCGGATTTAAAGTGCACCTTTACCTCTCTTTTCCCTGTATTTCATATATAAAGAAAACAGGAAGGGCAAAACAGTGTAGGAAATCAGGATAGTTGATCCCATTCCAATCAAAGTAGCTATCCCAATAGATTTCAGCGCCGGATGTACAGCAAATAACATAGAAGAAGTTACAATGATCAATACAAACGCTGAAAGAAAAATAGCTGTTTTATGATATAAAAGCAATGAATTATAAGACTTGGTTGAGCCAATTAATCCATCCATAACAAAAATACTATAGTCAACTCCTATACCGAAAATAAAGGCAGAGATAACTATATTGATCAGATTAAACTGTAATCCGAGTAATGCCATAGATCCTAATACAATATACCAGCTTACTGCCATAGGCAAGAATGCAATTAATGCCAGAGCTAGCTTTCGATAGGATACTAAGAGTACTAAGAGTACAAAAAGAGAAGATATGGTCAATGTCGTATTAAAGTCATCGTGGAGTGATCTAACCATATCATTGGTGTAATACATCGGATCAACCACCACAAAACTCGGATTGGCTTTTACAACCATATCTCCAATGTCTAACAGTTTGTTTCTATCCATTTGTACGGGAGTAAGTACCATATATCTGTCATTGGAATATTCGATGATATTACTCATAATACCTTCCGGTAGTATTCCTGCTTCATATAAGGAAACAGGTTTATAATCTTTGTTCAACAGATTTGAAAAAGCAGTAAAGGTATTACCGGAGAATTTATATTTACTTCCAGCTTCAGCTACTTCTTTTCTAACGTCTTCTTTCTTTTCTTCCGTCCAATATGTATTCCATTGATCAATTCGCTTTTGCTGTTCGCCTGTAGGAATAAATAAAGATGCCGGAGCAGAATATCCTTTTATTATATCGTCTTTTACTAGTTCTTCCAGCTTTTGAGAAAGGAGACGATTATTTATTAGAGCTGAATCCAGGTCTTTTGAAACAGATGCAAAATACACTGTTTGGTATCCCTGCGAACTTTTAGATGCAAGTAGTTTGAGCGATCGCATAATCTTTGGTTCATTGTATCCGATATTTCGTAGATCAGAATCAAACTGAACTTTCCCTGAATACATAAAGCAAACAGCTCCAACAACTACAATTAATACGATAAGCCATTTTTGCTTTTCCATTGGAAAAGAATTAATCTTCTCCAATAGAGCAAATGCTTTATCTGATTTTTTGTTCTTTTCAGTATTAAAGAATTGTGGTAAAAATAAAAGACAGAATATAGTCGTTCCCACCAGCCCTAATGATGCAAACAGACCAAAATCCTGTAATAATGCTGAGTTTGTCAACAATAGTCCCATAAAGGCACCTATCGTTGTTAATGAACCCATTATTACTGGGCGTGTCTGGTCTCTTAATACCTGTTCCGGATCATTGAGATATTTGAAATGTGTAATTACATGCAAACAATAACTAAATGCGACTCCCATAACAATTGCTCCTATTCCTAATGCCATAAGAGAAATAGATCCTTTTATTAGGTATAGGATAGCCAGTGAGAAGATTACCCCGTAGGCAACCGGTAAAAGCATATATAGAATAGAGGATTTATTTCTGTAACAGATAAGTAGAACTGATAGGATGATAATAAGCGATATAGATATAGTTACTAAAAGATCTTTCTTAACTTGTCTGGAGTTATATACACTTTGGAGTGGTGCGCCATGATATAGTATTTCTATGTCAGGATAATCTTGCTTGAAAACTTCTATCTCTTTTTCGATCATATCAACTAAACGATTACTTTGCTTAGAGTCAAATGATTTGAAATTAGGAGATAAAAAAGCAAGCGCAATAGTGGTGTCGGAAGTAAATAGGTGATTATTATAAAAGGTAAAATTACCTCCTAAACCATTTTGAAGACCACCGAGTTGTGAAAGGAATACTTTACGTAAAGCAATAGGATCTTTTGGTATAATATTCCTGTACATCATCCCTGCAGGAGAACGAAGGAGAGAATAGTTCTCCTGCATTTGTTCTTCTATTTGTTTTGTCTGTAAAAGTGAATCTAATTGTTGATAGCTTGAGCCATCCAGATAGGTTGGTACGTTATTGTATAAAAAAGCGATAGCATCTATGAACAGGCTTTCATCTATTTGATATAAAATATTATTTATAGCATTATACACCGTGTCTTTCTCCTCTATAGCCTGTACGAACTGGTCGCAAACAGTAGACAATTCTACTGGAGTCACCGAGTCCGTTTTCGGATTAAACAAGATAAATATCTTATCTTTGACTCTAAGATTAGAAAACACAAGTTTTTCATCTCCATTACTTTCCATGGAAGGTAAAAGGGATGTAACATCTTCCTCAAAATCAATCTTTGTTGCAAAATAAGTAAAGAAGATTGTAGTAGCTAACAGTATGCTGTAAAAAACGATTTTATGTTTCTTAAAATACCGGTATATATAAATTGTAACCTTATCCATAGCGTTCGTATAACAGATCAAGCTTTCAGCTTGTCATATAAATAATCATATAAAGCGTCGAATGTACTAACATTCGCTATTTCCTGACTTTTTATTTTTACACCGAAAGTGGTTTCAATAAGTGCCACCATATCAACGAGGCTTAAGCTGTCAAGATCTAACGTGTCTTTAATATTAGCATCAGGAGTGATGTCAGTTACCTCAACTTCAAATTCTTCTGCTAATACTTCATTTGCTTTGCTAATAAGTTCTTGTTTTTCCATTATTACTATGTTTTATTATTATCCTTTTAAATTTTTCACGATCAATGTCGAGTTGGTACCTCCAAAGCCAAAAGAATTAGATAAGAACATATCAAAAGCCTTTTCTACTCTCTCTGCTGGAATATTCAGCATTGCTGAGTCTTCATCCGGATTTTCAAAATTGAGATTAGGTGCAATAAAGCCGTTTTTCATCATCAATGTTGAGTAAATGATCTCACTTGCTCCAGCCATCCACATTTCGTGTCCGGTCATTGATTTGGTAGAGGTTACCTCAGGTTTATGATTTCCAAAGACATGGTGAATAGCTTTGGCCTCATTTTTGTCACCAACAGGTGTAGAAGTAGCATGGGCATTTACATATCCGATTTCACGAATATCAATTCCAGCTTCTTTGATTGCCATTTCAAGTGAACGGGCAGGGCCATCAACATTTGGTACAGAAATGTGATCTCCATTAGAAGAAAAGCCATAACCACATATTTCACCAAGGATGGGTGCTCCACGTTTAATTGCAGATTCATAACTCTCAATAATAACAGTAGCCGCTCCTCCTCCGGGAACCAGACCATCCCTGTCCCGATCAAAAGGACGTGAAGCCTTAGTCGGTTCATCTTCTCTGACAGAGAAGGCACTAATACCATCAAAACTTCCTATTGAATAAGGATTTACTTCCTGTGCTCCTCCGCATACAATACAGTCCTGCAATCCCCATTTGATTAGCAAACTTCCCAGACCTATTGCATGAGAGCCACTGGCGCACGCTCCTGATATTGTCATATTGATACCTTTTAATTTGAAAAGGCAGGCGAGATTCATGCTTACTGTTGAGTTCATGGATTGGAAAATAGCTCCTGAACCGATCAGTGTAGTGTCTTTTCTATCACGCATGATATCTATACTTTTCATTACTGGCTCGGCACTACTATCATTGCCATAAAGTATACCAACTTCGTGTGAATCCAGGTAATCTTGGTCAAGACAAGCCTTTTTTAGAGCTTCTACAGTCGCTACATATGCATAACTACCTTGTTCTGGTAGATATACTCGTTGATTCCTGCTGAGAACCCCTTTTAAATTAGGTATCTCCAAATAGGCGGTAAGTCCTGAACGGAATCCCATCTCCTTACGCGCTGCGTCAAGAATGATTCCTGAAGTACCATTGTATAAAGAATTTTTTACTTCTTCCAGATTCTTTCCCAGGCATGAATAGATACCCATCCCTGTTATTACCACTCTTCTCATCTAAGCTTCGTTTTTATTTTAATAATCTGTCTAAAGATTCATATAACTGAGTTCGTGACGCGAATATATCATTGAGTTTCCCTTTCATTAATAAGCGTCTAAACCGTAAATCTTCTTTCCACTGCTTAAATTCCTTAGCAAAATTCCATGCAAAAATAGCTAAAAACGGTAAACTAACCAGATGAATTAGCGCTATTAAGATTGATTTAGAAATAATCCAGGTAAGAATAAAAGTAAGCGGATAAAGGATCGGTATAGTTATAAGTACACTCATTCCCAGTTTAAAACTACCATAAAACATCTTGTCCTCTATGCGGGAATTGATGATGTTGGGAGCATAATAAATGATTATATTAGGAATACAAGCGAAAACAAAAAGCGGGAAAAATATCAGTAGTAACAGACCTTTCACCATTTGAGTAAAAAGATTATCACTTTTTTCAAAATTTGATTCTCTCAGCTTCATTTGCTTTACTTGTTCTTCCAGCTTACGAGTTTTATTATATATATGGATAATCTCTTCTTCGTTAGTCTCCTTTTGTTTTTCTAATGCAGCAAAGAATTGCTTGTCTGCCAACAACTTTTCAGAAAGATTATCAGGGTCATATCCTTTTTGTTTGGCATACTTGATTCCGTATGTATTCCGACGCAGATAATCAATGTCGTCGTAATTTTCCAGATCCGTAATATTAAGCATCATGTTGGAAATCTGTTCCCTGACAACGGCGTTTACTTGCCGCTGGGCCGTACGAGGTTTAGTTTTATAGAGTTCGTAGTAGGGAGCTATTGAAATCGGTGTACCGAACTTTATGAGAATATCTTCTCCGACATCGAAATAATCAGAGTAATGATTACATGAGGGAAGTATAAATAATTCCTTCTTAAAATTGGTTTTCTCAGCAGCTTGAAATAGGAGACGCAGGTAACCTAACGAAAATTTGCCCAGCCAATGTTTGTCTTGATGTCCTGCTTCTGGATAGATAATTAAGGTACCGTCGTTCATCAGTTCTTCTTCAGCTTCGCTGAAAGTCCCATCATTGTTTGAGAGTGCTTCTTCTCCCTCATAGGATAATCTGAATGCGGGAAGTATGCCTAGCCAACGTAATGCTTTTTTTACGCCAGGCCTGAATACATCAGCCCGAGCTACTATCCGTAGTTTTTTATCTTTTCTGTTGTTAATTGCTAACAACATTCCCAATGCATCATTCAGGCTGTTTTGGTGGTCGGACACGATCATTAAAGGTCCTTTCTCGGGAATATTGTCGGTATCCAACCAATAATGTTTTCTGTAATAGACAACATTATGGAAAAAACGTATATACCCTTTGAAAATTTTAAAACCTAATCCGTTCTTCATTATTGCTTTTCCTTTTTTACAAGTAAAGTAATTTTCTTAAATATGATTCATTAGTGTATCACTACATAATTTCCTCTTATGTAATTAATATGCAAAATTGATAAACATTTTTTTTATGGAGTAGGATAAAAAGTATCAAATCTGTTCTAAAAGCTGACTTTTATATTTTTAACAGGTCTGTTATTCTATTTCATCTGACGAAAAGCTTTTCCTAGCATTTCTATTATATCTCCCGCCAGCATACTTTCTTCAGATAGGAAATTAGCTGCAAGATCACCGGCAGCCCCGTGAATGAAAACACCAACGGCAGAGGCTGTCTCAGGACTATATCCTTGAGCAAGTAGTCCAAGTATAATACCTGTTAGTACATCACCACTTCCTGCAGTAGCCATACCTGGATTACCATTACTATTGAAATAAGTGTTTCCACCTGGAGTACATATTGCCGTATATGCCCCTTTAAGAACGATGCATACTTTATGTTCCATTGCGAATTCACGCGCTTTACGCAGACGCTCATAGGATGAATTGCTGTCACCTGCCAGACGATCGAATTCTTTAGGGTGAGGTGTTAATATACTTTTTTCAGGTATGGATTCAAGCAAATTTACATCAGAAGCGATTAAATTCAGTGCATCTGCGTCGATAACAAGTGGTTTTTCCTCTTTTAGTAATAAGTGCTCGAGTGCTATTTTTGTCTTTATCTGTTTCTCTAATCCGGGCCCTATACCTATAGCTGAATAATTGGATATATCAGGAACTAATGTGAAAAAATCGGCATTCGTATCTATGCTTATCATGGCTTCAGGAAGCGCCGTTTGCATAATACTTTCTCCTACTTGGGGTATATGAGTCGTTAATAACCCGACACCGCTGCGCAGACATGCTTTCGACGAAAGTACTGCAGCCCCTATTTTTCCTCGGCTACCGGCAATCAGCAACGCGTGTCCAAATGTGCCCTTATGCGCAAACTTACTTCGCGGTTGAAGAGAAATATTAATATCATCTTCAGTTATAAGAGAGTAGGGAGTTTGTGTTTGGTAGATAATATCTTCATGTATTCCTATATCCAGCACTTTCCATTCGCCAACATACGGTTCGTTTTCTGCGAAAAGGAAGGCAAGTTTAGGAAAACCAAAAGTTAGCGTCAGGTCTGCTTTTATAATTGCATCCAGATTGTTGGCGCTATTGTCTTCACCAAATAAACCTGACGGCATATCTATCGAAACAACTATTGCGTCGGAGTCGTTGATATAATCGACTACTCCGGCATGCCCTCCTTCAAGGGGACGGTTTAATCCTGAGCCGAATAGACCATCTATAACAATATCATGTTCGCCTAATTCCGGAGCTTCAAAGTTTGATATAACTTCTGTAAATTCAACCTCATCTATTTCCAGAAGACGATTCTTGTTTGTCGCGCAATCGGCAGAAAGAAAAGATTTTCCTGCGAATAAATAGGTTTCGACTTTATAGGAGTTTTCTATCAGCATTCTGGCAATAGCCAGCGCATCAGCTCCATTATTGCCAAATCCGGCAAAAACGATTACCCTGTTCTGTTTTATAAATCGACGGGTAAATTCATGAACAAATGCAGAAGCAGCTCTTTCTACTAAATCGATAGAGCTTATAGGTTCATTTTCTATTGTATACTTATCTAGTTTTTTGACTATATCGGTGGTAAATATCTTTATCATAATTTACGGCTTTACATTAGTTATTAAAAATGCAAATATAGCGAAAGGAATTTAAATGAAGAATGAAGAGTGTATAATGAAAACATTATAAGATTAGTATAAAGCATGCATATATATCCTTCATTTTGTATTTTCCGAAATTATTTAAAATGCGTCACACTGATATGTAACCTTCTGTTTGTTAGAAAGTAAGGTGTGACAGATCTCCGTCACACTTCCATCACCGTCCGTAATTACCTGTCACTGGCTCATAGAGGCTGCGATGCAGTTT
>DAMBSC010000030.1:0-41508 GCA_032054765.1 Tannerellaceae bacterium | reverse complement strand
TGTCTTGTTTTCATTTTAACTCTTTTTGTGTCAACCTATTTTAGGACAAGACATTTGCTTTCACTCTATATTACGGCAGACTAAGAGTATTCCGTGTGCCGTAATTGGTAAAACTATAGCGTGATTTTAAGATTTTAGTCTTTTATATTTAGCAATAGGAAGGTATTATATTGATCGGCTCACAAGGGTGAGGCGATCGTTTCACCTGTGTGAGTCAATCGAATCACAATTGTGAGGCGATCGTTCCACCCTTGTGAGGCGATCAGTTCTTCATAAATAAAGACTTAAATTATTAAGACTTTATTAATAATCAAACTAATTGAATCAAATACTTTTTTGTTCTAAATCACTGAATATATTTGCAATCAATCAACACGATAACAAAGCGGATTGAAAATCCTTATCTTAAATTTATTCGGATTATAAACCTCGTAGAGAAAAAAAGATGCTTTCACCGTATCTTTCACCTTTGTCTTCACTGTATAATATTTATATACAGATAATTAAGACGTGGTGACAGGTGAAACGTGGGAAAAATAAAGCTGCTATGTAGTAAGAATAAAATGATCCACCATAGAAGCATTATAAATATTACATTTTTGTTCGATTTTGAACAAATACTTTCTTTATTCCGTTATTTATTAAACCATTTCCAAATTAACGTTTAATAAAATAATTGATATGAAAGTCTTAAAATACATCCTGGTTGGGATAGGTGTGATTGCTATAGTTATGAGTATTGTTTTTATGATTGTTGGCTTTAAAGTTGTCTCAGCAGTTGTCGGATATCTCGTTGGCGGTATAGCTGTTATAGCAGTAATCGGTTTTATTATCTATTTATTCGGTAAATTTTCTTCAAAAGAATAAAGATATATAACTAAGACAGGGTAACAGCAAGTGCCAGAATACTTATTCGGATATTCTGTATGTTACTCAGCGCTTGAATACAGGCGGATAACGTTGATCCGGAGGTAATGACGTCATCAACAAGGAGGATATGTTTGTTTATCAATTGGGTTTCATTCTTCACTATAAAGATTTCTTTTACATTGAGCCAACGGTCATAGAAGCTTTTCCTGGTTTGTGTATCCGAAGAAGACTCTCTGAATAAGACGTTTGTCTCTATCGGTTTTTCCCAGATAGAGGCTAATCCACGACATAAATATTCGGATTGATTGTATCCTCTTTTTCTTTTCCTTTTTTTATGGAGAGGAACGGGGATTAAAAGATCAACATCTCTATATAATGTTTCATTTTGTAGATTTAAAGCCATTTGTCTGCCTAATTGTAAAGCCAGTTCTCTGCTTCCATGGTATTTGAAATTATGGATAAGGCGTTGTACCTTTCCTCCTTTTTCATAGTAGAGTAGGGCAGTAGCATTCAGAACGGTTGGTTCAGCGGCAAAAAGATTAACAACAGGATTATCTTCCTGAACGTGAAAGTTGGTATGTGGCAGATCACAGATGCACGAAAGGCAAACCTGCTCTTCATCTTCAATAAGCGGATTATTGCAGATTACACAAAGTTTTGGAAAAAACAGATTTAGTAGATTATTCAAAATCATCTTCATAGTCATTTCCCTTAAAGAGTTGACGTAGGCATTGGATGGCCTCCTTACTTTCAAAACCTCGACCGGCAGCAAACCTTAACAGTTTAGTAAAGATATCACGTTCATCTTTTCCTTTTACTGATTTTTTTTTCTCTTTCAATAAGGAAAGGAGTATAGCGTGATAGTTATCATCATCAATTCCCTCCAAAGCCTCTTGACGAAGAAGAGGAGGAATGTTTTTTTTACTTAATTCATAGTTTATTTTTATACGCCCCCATTTGTTAAAACGTAGTTTGTCATTCACAAAACTTCCGGTAAATCGTTTTTCATCTATAAACTTTTCTTTTAATAAGTGGGAAATAATTCTTTCTGCGGCTTCATCGGATAAGCCTGTAGAAGTGATCTTCTTTCGCACATCCTGAATACATCTTTCAGCAGTTGAACAATAGGCTGCCATGCGATATAATACCTCCGGTTCGGTAGCTTGTTTCATATATTTCCTTTTATGATACGGTCTTTTTCTGAAATGTCACGGATAAGTTCTACTTCTTTATAATTGTATTCCTTTAATAAACTAACCATTTCATTTCCACATTGAGCATTAATCTCGAAAAAGAGCGAGCCGTTGGTCGTCAGCTTTTTTCTTCCAAAGTCAGTAATTGCACGATAGAAGATAAGTGGATCATCATCGGGAACAAATAATGCCTGCGACGGTTCATAATTGAGAACATTCGGGTTCATCTCAAGCTTCTCACTTTCTTTTACATAAGGGGGGTTGCTTACTATAATGTCAAAGTTGCCGGAGATATCCTTTATTGATTGATCAGTATTTAAGATATCTGTTCTTATTAAGGATACAGATACATTATTCCTTTTGGCATTCTCGCGGGCGACATTAAGAGCTTCTGACGATATATCTAAGGCTGTTACTTCAGAAGAAGGTAAAAACTTTGCCAATGAAACTGCAATACAACCGCTTCCTGTACCTATATCCAGTATGCGTATTTTACTGTCCGAGTATGTTTTAATGATAAGTTCGACTAATTCTTCCGTTTCCGGACGAGGGATCAGGACAGACGGATTTACTAAGAATGGTAAGTCATAAAAGGTGGTTTGTCCGATAATATACTGGATAGGTTCCGATTGTTTCAGTTTTATAACAATCTGCTTGATATCTTCTTTCTCTGTGTCGGATAATTCTTTACCTTTGCACAGCAAAAATTGATGGGGTTGTAAACCGCATACATATTCCATAATCTGGCGGGTAAAGCTTGTTATTTCACCTGCCGGATATAAATCTTTTAAGGATTGATGTATGTAGGAAATGGTTTCAGTCATACCCAATAATTTAGATACAAAAGTAATGTAAAATCATTGATAAAAAAAGCTGATGATTACGGTAGATGAAAAGTATATGGAGCGTTGTCTTTCCTTAGCTGCAAATGGAGTAGGGAAGGTGTCTCCCAATCCGATGGTGGGTTGCGTAATCGTTAGAACCGGGAAGATTATAGGCGAAGGATATCACCGGTTGTATGGTGAAGCACATGCAGAAGTCAATGCCATAGCTTCTGTAAAGGATGAAAATCAACTACAAGATGCCACTCTATATGTAAATCTTGAGCCTTGTTCTCATTATGGTAAAACACCTCCTTGTGCAGAACTTATTATTCGAAAGAAGATCCCTCGAGTTGTAGTTGGGTGTCTTGATCCATACCCTGAAGTTTCTGGTAGAGGAATTAAGATGCTGCGGGATGCCGGAGTTGATGTTCTGACAGGCGTATTGGAAAAAGAATCATATGCACTGAATAAAGAGTTTATGACTAGTCATCAATTTTGTCGTCCGTATATTTATTTAAAGTGGGCACAAAGTGCGGATGGCTTTATTGATAGGATACGAAAAGATAATTCTGCTGAGCCTGTGATATTATCTTCTCCTTTAACACTTCAACAAGTCCATAAAAAACGTGCAGAAATATCTGCTATCATGGTTGGGACGAAAACAGCATTACTTGATAATCCTTCCTTGACTGTAAGACATTGGACGGGAAGGTCTCCTGTCAGAGTAGTACTGGATAGGAAACTGAGTATACCTTCTCATTTTCATTTATTGGATGAAAGTGTAGAAACACTTGTTTTCACAAGTTTGGAGAAAGAAAACAAACAAAATGTAAAATACATTAAGATAGATTTCCAAGGGTCCGTTCTACAGCAGGTTATGTCGTATTTATATGCAAATAAATTAACATCTCTATTGGCGGAAGGTGGTTCATATTTGTTAAAAAGTTTTTTACAAGAAGGTTTATGGGATGAAGCACAAATTGAAGTCTCTCCGGTTATTTTAGGTAATGGTATTGATGCTCCACTACTGGAAAAGTCGTATCAATCAGTCTTGAGAGAGACTTTCATGTTGCCTGAAGAAAATTTAAAACAGCGAATCGTATCTATATATTCCCGTAAAAATACGTTATCGGAAACATGATTTGTCACTAAAATATTATAAATATTGTATGAGTTTAGGAATAAAGACAAAAATGTTTCTACTTTTGTCATTCGATACTCAACTAACGTATGTAATTGATGAGAAATAAAATAGTACTTTTTATTACTGGATGTATTTCAATAATGTTGATTTCTTGCCTGGATTCTGATAATTATACGGATTCCATAATTATTAAAGATGCTCAGATTAGATCATTTGTTTTAAAACATGATTCCATCGCAGGATTAAGTAAAGTCTTTTTCACAATAGATCAATTAAGCGGTCAGATATTTAATAAAGACTCTCTACCTTATGGTACAGAATTAGATAAGGTGGTATGTACTTTAACATATGTAAGAGGCGTACTAAATACCCAGGTTACTCAGGAAGTTATTCCTGATTCTACTTATTATTGGAATGGAACAGACTCACTTGATTTCTCCAAACCGGTAAAATTTGTAACTACAGCATATGATGGGCAGACAACTAAGACTTATATTGCAAAAGTAAATATACATACGGTAGTGCCCGATTCTATGGTTTGGGAATTATATACCGATAAAATGTTAGGCTATACTGTAGATGAGCAGAAAGTAATTCATACTACCTATAATAATGCAGAGGTGTATTTCATGTATGTAAAGTCCTCAACAGGATATCAGTTATATTATACTCCGGTGTCTGATTTGAGGAACTGGACAGAATTGACCTTGACGGGTTTACCTGCTAGCGGGCTCAATCTTTCACAGATAGAACTTTACGAAGACACATGGTATATGGCGTCAACAGAAGGTGAGCTTTATACCTCCACAGACGCAATCGGATGGACAGCCGTTGAATCTCCAACAATAAAATCAATTTTAGGAGTTGTTAATGAGAGTATTAATCAATCTTCTTCATTAGCCGTTATCGTCGATAACGAAGATGATCTTCATTTTGCCGGACTAAATAGAGAAGGTGAATGGACGACTGGTGACTTGGTAATGGATGGATTTCCACTGAGCGGATTTGGAAATATTACATATTCAAATATGTATCATGAGTATTTAGTGGTTGCTGCCGGTAAAGATAAGAACGGTAAACTGATAAATACTTCGTGGTCATCAATGAATGCTCTTACCTGGACGAGACTCACAAATGAAAATCGGGATTATTATAAGGAAAGAGAAGGTGTAATGCTTACTAAATATGATGATAAGTTTTGTTTGTTAGGCGGAATCACAGAGGATAATAAAGCCTCTAAAGAAATTTATTTCTCGAATGATTATGGTGTAACCTGGCAGCTTTCGGATACGTTGGTCGTATTTCCGGAGGCATATAAAGGAAGAGGATTTTCATCTGTAATTGTAGATACAGATAACTATATGCTGCTTTTCGGAGGAAAAACAGCTACCAATACAAAACCGTTGGATGAACTTTGGCGGGGACGTATTAACCGGTTAGGTTTTAAAGACTAAGAAGATCGTGCCGTTGAATATAATTTTATGTATTTTTCAACGTTAAAAGAAGAAGGTGCAGTAATATAACAGCTTTCATATGACTATAACTTTCTTTCAACGATTGGTCTTAATTGTTTTATTAACCGGTTTATTTCCGGTGCTTCATGCGCAGGAATATAAATTTGAAATTGGTGGAATGGCCGGTGGTGCGTTTTATATGGGTGATGCCAATAAAAATGCTCCATTTAAAGGGTTAAATCCTGCTTTTGGTGGCGTATTCCGGTATAATGCAAACTTCAGATGGGCAATAAAAGCCGATTTGATGTGGGGACGGGTTTCCGGCTCGACAGAAGGTTCTGACAATGTTTTTCCAAATAATGCACAGGCTTCGTTCGATAGAAATCTGTTTGATTTGGGTGGGCAAGTGGAATTCAATTTCTTTCCCTACAGCGATAAGTATGTATACCTGAATACAAAACGATTTTCACCCTATGTGTTTGTCGGATTAGGAGCAACAGTAGCCCCTGGCAATGGAAACACATTTGCGGGTATTAACATACCTCTGGGTGTAGGAGTTAAATATAAGATTAAGAACCGGATAAACCTGGGGTGTGAATTCTCAGTCCGTAAGTTGTTTGGAGACGACTTTGATGTAACGGATGATAGTAATTCAATGCTGGAAGATCCTTATCAAATAAGCAGTAGTTGGTTAAAGAATAAAGATTGGTATTCTTTTTTGCTGCTTTCTGTTACCTGGGATTTTGGACCTCGTAGCAAACCATGTAATAACATAAAGAGTATAAATCTCTTTTATTAGAAAAATGAATGTCGTTGAAAGAACAGATAGATAGAAACCATTTACCACAACATGTAGCCATCATTATGGATGGAAATGGGAGATGGGCGAAAGCAAAAGGAAAAGACAGAAGTTTCGGACATCAGGAAGGCGTTATAGCAGTTCGTAAAACGATGGAAGCTGCAGCGGAAATTGGTTTGAAATATCTCACTGTCTATACATTCTCGAATGAGAACTGGAACCGTCCTGAAGCTGAGGTCATCGCCTTAATGGAACTTCTCGTTACTGCTATTCAACGAGAAACGCCGGATCTGATGAAGAATAATATACGTTTGAAAGCAATAGGTAACATTCGCCGCTTGCCTGAAAAAGCGTATACAACCTTAATGGACTGTATCGAAAAAACGTCTTCAAATACGGGAACAACCTTAATATTAGCCCTTAGTTATTCATCCAAGTGGGAAATAACAGAAGCCGTAAAACAAATAGCACACGATGTGCTTGACAAAAAAGTAAGTCT
Source organism: Tannerellaceae bacterium (assembly GCA_032054765.1). Classification (GTDB taxonomy): domain Bacteria; phylum Bacteroidota; class Bacteroidia; order Bacteroidales; family Tannerellaceae; genus DFXE01. The sequence continues at coordinate 34,725 of DAMBSC010000030.1, read as the reverse complement.
GGATGATATAACTGAAACAACCGTTTCAGACCATTTATCAACCAAGGATATTCCTGATCCCGATTTATTGATACGTACCGGAGGAGAAAAGCGTATCAGTAATTTCCTTTTATGGCAAATGTCATATTCGGAACTTTATTTTACAGATATATTCTGGCCGGATTTCAGAGAAGAAGAGTTGTATGGAGCTATTTTATATTACCAACAGCGAGAGCGACGGTTTGGTAAGATAAGTGAGCAAATAAATATATAAAACAAATAGCTGTTATATGTGTAAGAAAATAGTGCTGTTATTTATTATCTTGAGTTGTGCATTTGGTGTGTATGCTCAGGAAACTGACACTACCCATGTTGAGGAACCGGCTGAACTACCGGTCATTTCATATTCGGCCATGCCCAGAAGATATACAATAGCCGATATCCAGGTAACGGGAATAAATAAAGATATTTACCAGGACTTTACTTTAATAGGGTTTTCGGGTTTATCTGTTGGCGATGTTATAACTGTACCCGGCGATGAGATAACCGGAGCCGTCAAACGTTTCTGGAGGCATGGCTTGTTCTCTGATGTAAAAATACTTGCGACTAAGATAGAGAATGATAGCATCTGGCTGGAGTTTCAGTTAAAACAACGTCCACGTATCTCACAAGTGAATTATAATGGGGTAAAGAAGGGTGAACGTACTGACTTGGAAGCTAAACTCGGACTGAGGAAAGGCTATCAAATAACTCCTAACCTAATGGATCGTGCTAAGATCTTAATCCAAAAGTATTTTGATAATAAGGGTTTTAAGAATGTAAATGTGGATATTGTTCAAAAGGATGACCTGGCTCATGAGGGAGAAGTTATCTTGGATATTAATATTGATAAAAACCAGAAAACCAAGATTAATGAGATAATCTTTACCGGTAACGAGGCTTTAACTGATTTTCAGTTGAAGAAGGCCATGAAGAAAACAAACGAAAAGTTTTCTTTGGCCAAGAGGTTTAGAACCAGTTTTCTTGAAATGTTCAGTACTAAGAAGTTTACAACTGAGGAATATGAGAATGATAAAAAGAACATCATTGAGAAATATAATGAATATGGTTACAGGGATGCTGTGCTTCTAGAAGACAGTGTGGCTAATCATAATGAAAAGACGGTCAATATTTATTTGTCCCTGGAAGAAGGTCAAAAGTATTATTTGAAAGATATACGTTTTATAGGTAATACTCAGTATTCAACAGATTATCTGGAAGCATTGTTGAATATGAAAGCTGGGGAGGTATATAACCAGAAGAAACTGAATCAACGTTTAGTTTCTGATGATGATGCTGTTTCGAATGTGTATTTCAATAACGGTTATCTGTTTTTTGGAGCTGATCCGGTGGAAGTGGAGGTGGAGAATGATTCTATTTCCCTGGAGATCCGTATTCAGGAAGGTCCGCAGGCAACTATCAATCGGGTAATTATCAATGGTAACGACCGTTTGTATGAGGATGTTGTTCGTCGTGAGTTACGTACTAAGCCGGGTATGTTGTTCAGCCGTGAAGACCTGATTCGTTCTGTGCGTGAGTTGGCTCAGATGGGACATTTTGATCCTGAGAATATGAATCCGGTGCCTGTTCCTGATCCAGACAATGGTACGGTAGATATACAATATAACCTGGTGTCTAAAGCTAATGACCAGATCGAGTTTTCTGCCGGTTGGGGGCAAACGGGTGTGATTGGCCGCTTGAGTCTGAAGTTTACTAACTTCTCTATGAAGAACTTCCTTGATCCGAAGAGTTATAAAGGTATTATTCCTCAGGGAGAGGGTCAGACACTTACTTTAAGTGGGCAAACAAACGGACGGTATTATCAGGCATATAGTATTTCGTTTATGGATCCGTGGTTTGGAGGAAAACGGCCAAACACGCTTTCAGTTAGTGCTTATTTTTCTAAACAGACCGATATTAGTGACCGATACTATAGTAATAGCATGTATAACTCTTATAATCCTTATAGTTATTATGGAGGCTATAGTGGTTATGGTGGCTACGGAGGTTACGGTGGTTATAACAATTATGAATTGGCTTATGATCCTGATAAGTCCATTATGATGTTGGGTGTGGCAGTTGGATATGGAAAACGATTAAATTGGCCGGACGACTATTTCCAGTTCATGGCAACACTTAATTATCAGTTATACATAATGAAAGATTGGAGATATTTCCTTATCTCGAATGGAACCAGTCATAATATAAATCTGGAATTATTACTGCAACGTAGTTCTATTGACAACCCATTGTACACTCGTAGTGGATCTCAATTTGCTTTGTCAGTCAGTGCGACACCTCCTTATTCTTTATGGGATGGTAAAGACTATGCAAATCTGAGTGATTCGGATGAGGATGATATGAAGAAAAAATACAAAATGATTGAATATCATAAATGGAAATTCAAAGCAAAGATTTTTTCTCCATTAGCAAATCCAATGACTGTTAAACGTACTCCAGTATTAATGTCGCGTATCGAGTATGGCTTCCTTGGTCAATATAATAAGCATAAAAGATCTCCTTTTGAAACCTTTTATATGGGTGGTGACGGTATGAGTGGTTATTCCAGTACTTATGCAACTGAAACAATTGGTTTAAGGGGATATGAAAATGGAAGTATTATCGGTAATGATGGTCGCGGATACGGTTACGCATATTCTCGTTTAAGTATGGAGTTGCGTTATCCGTTCTTACTTGAACCTTCTTCTACAATATATGGTTTAGCGTTTGTTGAAGCAGGTAATGCCTGGACATCAATAGGTGAATTTAATCCATTTTCATTAAAACGCTCAGCAGGTGCGGGTGTTCGTATTTTCTTACCAATGATTGGATTGATGGGTATTGACTGGGCATATGGTTTCGATAAGACAGATGGTTTAGGAGAAAGAGGCGGTAGTAATTTCCACTTTATCATAGGTCAGGAGTTTTAATTAACGTTATTTAGAAACTGTAATCTAAACCCATAGCTATATTTGTAGTCATAATGATTGAACACAAAAAAGATTAAGTATGAAAAAGATTATTGCCCTATGCAGCTTTATGTTCCTCTGCTCTTTTGCAGGTATGGCGCAGAAATTTGCTTTAATAGACATGGAATATATTTTAAAGAATATTCCAGCTTATGAAATGACGAATGAACAGTTAAGCCAGATTTCAAAAAGATGGCAAAACGAAGTAGAGGCTATCCAGCAAGAAGCACAAAATATGTATAAAACTTATCAGAGTGATCTTGTATTCCTTTCTGCAGAAATGAAAACCAAACGTGAGGAGGAAATCGTAAAGAAAGAACAGGAAGCTCAGGACTTAAAACGCCAATATTTCGGTGCTGACGGTGAACTGTACAAAAAGCGTGAAAGCCTGATGAAGCCTATACAGGATGAAGTTTATAATGCAGTGAAAGAGATTGCGGACGATAAAGGCTATCAACTAATCCTTGACAGGGCTTCTGCCATGAGTGTTATTTTTGCTTCTCCGAAGATCGATATTAGCAATGAAGTGCTACTAAAGTTAGGATATTCAAAATAATTACTTACATTTGTGCGCTTTAAGTACGAATAATTAATAACAAATATATTGAATAGAAAGATGAAGAAACTAGTTGTCTTATTGTTTATGATGCTTCCGTTGGGTTTGATGGCTCAGGATAAAATCGCATTTGTGAATACTAATGAAGTATTTAGTTTGATGCCTGAAAATGCAAATATAGAGAAAGAACTTGTTGCATTGAACGAGCAATATACTGCGGAATTAAAAGTAATGCAGGACGAAATGCAAAGAAAAACTGCGGATTATTTAGCTCAACAGGATTCACTAACCGAAAATATCAAGCTGAGAAGAATGCAGGAAATAGAAGATATTCGTACACGTATTGAGAATTTCTATCCTCAGGCTCAGGAAGATATGCAGAAAAAACAAAATGATTTAATTCAGCCGGTACGCGAAAAAATACAAAAAGCGATAAGAGATGTAGGTGAAGAAAAAGGATATACATATATCATAGATCCACAGGTCTTGCTTTATTTTGGAAATAACGCTACTGATGCTACTCCATTTGTGAAAGCAAAATTAGGACTTTAATAATTTAGAATAAGATAAATGTAAGGATGCTTTTCAAGGAAAGGCATCCTTTGTTATATAAAGGAAAACGAAGTATGAGACTTTCCCAAACACAAGGTCCAATAGGTATTTTTGATTCCGGTTATGGAGGGCTTACTATATATGATAAAATACAGCAACTATTACCGGAATACGATTATATCTATCTGGGAGATAATGCCCGGACACCTTATGGCCCTCGTTCATTTGAGGTTGTCTATCGCTTTACCCGTCAGGCAGTAATCAAGCTATTTGAGGAAGGATGTCAGTTGGTTATTCTGGCATGTAATACTGCCTCGGCGAAGGCCTTGCGAACAATTCAACAAAAAGATCTTCCTTTATTAGATTCTGCACGACGAGTGTTAGGAGTTATCCGTCCAACTGTTGAAGTTATAGATTCAATTAGCTGTTCAAAACATGTAGGGATACTGGGCACAGCAGGTACAATATCTTCCGAGTCATATACCATAGAAATAAATAAGCTATATCCGCATATAACAATAGTCGGTGAAGCTTGTCCAATGTGGGTTCCCTTAGTCGAGAATGATGAGTTTGCCTCTCCTGGTGCTGATTACTTTATAAAGAAACATATAGATCGTATCTTTTCGCTTGACCCGGCGATAGATACCCTTGTCCTGGGATGTACACATTATCCATTATTGGTAGATAAGATTAAAAACTATATACCAGAAGGTGTCACTTTATTTGCTCAGGGCGAACGGGTTGCTAAAAGTCTGAAAGATTATTTTTCCCGTCATCCGGAAATGGAGAATCGATTAACCAAGCAAGGTTCTCGACGATTCCTGACAACTGAATCCACTGATAAATTTTCTGAAGCAGCACGTATCTTCCTTAACCATCCTGTAGAAGTAGAACAAGTTTCAATAGATTAACAATGAGGATCCTATCTCTTCTAAATTTTTTTTTACTTTCGGTAGCTTTTGCCTATGCCGGTGATCTGGATAGTTACTTATCTGGCAGAGGCATGGTGGATGTCTCGCAAATGGATACCACAATTAAGGTTTCTCTTAAATATGCCGCTACAGATAATCTTTTTGGTGAGGCTGTATATGCAGGAATTAATGGCATTTGGTTACATCCTGATGCAGCAAAGAAGTTGCTGAAAGCACAACAAATACTGAAAGAAAAATATCCTGCTTATTCATTGATTATTTACGATGCTGCACGGCCCATGTCGGTTCAGCAGAAGATGTGGAATCTGGTAAGAGGAACCAGCAAAACGAAGTATGTAAGTAATCCGGCAAAGGGCGGAGGACTTCATAATTATGGAATGGCTGTTGATGTCACTATCCTTGATAAAAACGGAAGGCCACTTCCAATGGGATCTGCTTTTGACTATTTTGGTGAAGAAGCACACACGAATAATGAAGATGCTCTATTACAAGCCGGAAAAATCACACGTGAAGAATATAATAACCGGCGTTTACTTCGTCAGGTAATGAGACAGGCTGGTTTCAGAACTATCCTTTATGAATGGTGGCACTTTAATGCCTGCTCTCGTGAGGAAGCAAGGAAGAATTATAAACTCATTGAATGATCTCCTAATCTATATTCTTTCCAAAAGGTGTTAATGCTAACGCCGCCATTTTGAAGTGTTGCATACCAAAGGGAATTCCTATGATCGTAATGCATAAGAGCAAGCCAAAGCCTAGATGGGTCAGGCATATCCAGATACCTCCCACTAAAATCCAGATAATATTCATTATCACAGATAAACAACCTCCTGAGTTGCCGCCGTCGGTAACTGTACTTCCAAAAGGCCAAAGAGCCAAACGGGCTAGTTTTAATGTTTGTAACCCGAAAGGAATACCAATGATGGTGACCATCATAAGGATACTTGAGATAAGATATTCGATAGCAGTTACTATTCCTCCAAAGAGTAACCAGATAATGTTTCCAAGAAATTTCATAATTTGTTAGTCAAGTTTAATTTATTCTGTTTATTGAGTTCACCTAATATTTCTTTTTTTATAACCATAAAACTATCCATTAGTTCTGGTTTTATAGGATCGCCGGGAGGAGCTTCCATTGTTAATGGATTAATTGGTTGTCCATTTTTATGTACCCTGAAGTCCAGATGCGGACCGGTTGATAAACCGGTGGATCCTACATAACCAATAATATCCCCCTGGCGGACTTTATTCCCGACTTTGACACCATTACCAAATTTGCTGAGATGCATATAAGTAGTAGTATACACCGCATTATGCCTTACTTTAACATAATTTCCTCCGCCACTTTCAAAAGCACGGGCAATAATTGTCCCGTCCCCGATTGTACGTACAGGAGTGCCAGTAGGGGCTGCATAATCAACTCCATGATGTGCACGATACCGTTTTAATACTGGATGAAAGCGTGAGTTAGAGAAACGTGAAGTAATCCGAAAGAAGTCCAATGGAGCTTTTAAAAATGCTTTACGTAAACTATTCCCTTCTTCATCGAAATATTCAAAAATACTGTCTTGTGTGAAAGGTATTGCTACAAAATCTTTTCCTTGATGAGTAAAAATAGCCCCACCGATTCCTGCAATATTTAACGGTATGGTATCATCAATATAAGCAACGTCATAGAATATCTGGAAATAATCACCTTCTTTTACATCAAAAAAATCGATCTGCCAGGCGAAGATGTCGGAAATCCGTATTGCAAGCAACGGATCAATACCTTGTGCTTTTAAAACATTCCATAGTGAAGAGTTCAATATACCTTCTGCATATTTACGTTCGAGATGGATGTTTTTATTAAATTCATAAGCGCAGACACTATCACCGGTAAAGTCAAGAATTGCGAAATCAGTCCGCGATTTAGCAAAAGCAATATATTTTATACTCCCTATCGTGTCCGCAGAGGTAAAAGTAGTATAATGCATACCCGCTCTTAATTTTGTTGGATCAAGTACATTTAAAGCGGCCTTACAAATGCTATCTGCTTTTCCTGCGGAAAAACCAAGATATGCAAAAATGGAGGCGGGATTGTCGCCGTTTTTAATCAGGTGTTCGCAAACTTCTAATGAGTCAATACAAATGCCATATTGATAAATGTGTTGAAGAGTATCTATTACTTCGTTTTCTACAATTATAGTATTAACGGATTGTTTCTCCCTCCTGCAGGAAAGGTTCAGTAAGAATAGTAGTAATAGTATATATATAAAGTATAGTTTTGTTATTGTTTGTTTCATAAGATCCTTGTAATACCTACAAATGTAAATAAAATTATAACATTTGCTCGTTTACGATATTGTATTTAAAAGTCTTTAGGATAATGTATTCGTTCTAATACTATATTTTAGTATTTTTTTAGCTATTCACATTATACAAGGCTTTTTCTCAGCAGGATTTATTCAATGAGAATTTTTTCTCACCACGATGAGAATCTTTTCTCATCGTGGTGAGAAAAAATTCTCATGCGCATGAGAAAAACAGATGACTATGAAAAATAAGAAATTTATTTGGAGGACTTATAGGGCTTTCGGTTACTTGTCCGTATCTTTGTAGTATGATTATTGCCAAACAAAAGAGGAAAGAAAATATAGCGGAATATTTGTTGTATATGTGGCAGGTAGAGGATTTGATACGTGCCAATCATTTTGATATGGATTCAATAAAAGAAACAGTAATTAGCCGCTATGATCAACCACAAGAGATAAAAGAGGAAATAGCCCATTGGTATGAGGAACTAATTGAAATGATGCAATCGGAGGGGGTAAAGGAGAAAGGACATATCCAGCTGAATAAGAATGTTATTATAACATTGACGGATTTGCATCTTCGTTTACTTAAATCTCCAAAAGAGATGGTATACGCTTCTACATATTATAAAACTCTTCCTTATATTGTGCAACTTCGTTCCAAATCAGGAGGGGAGGATGTGCCCGAGCTGGAAACCTGCTTTACAGCTGTGTATGGTTATTTGATATTGAAGATGCAACAAAAAGAAGTAAGCGCCGACACAACAGAAGCTATTAAGCAAATATCAACATTTCTGGCAATTCTTGCGGAAAAATACAGGGCAGAGATAAACGGTGAATTAAATTTGGAGGATTAGAAAGGTATGAAAACTATTTTGGTAACAGGTGCCAATGGGCAGTTGGGTAACTCCCTTCGTCGACAGGCAAAGAAGAATGAACAATACAAATACGTTTTTACTGATATAGATAGTTTAGATATTACTAATAAAGAAGCTTTTCAGGAATTTGCACAGGCTCATACAGCTAATTACATTATCAACTGCGCTGCCTATACAGCCGTAGATAAAGCTGAGGACGACGAAATTATGTGTCTTAGGATCAACCGTGATGCAGTACGGAATGTTGGAGAAGCAGCAATGGCAATAGGAGCGAAGGTCATACATCTTTCTACCGATTATGTTTTCGATGGAACGAATAGCATACCGTATGTGGAAACGGATTATACTTGTCCTATGTCGGCTTACGGTAGAAGTAAACAGGCTGGTGAACTTATTCTGCGTGCAGTTTGTAAGGAAGCGGTTATTATCCGTACAGCCTGGTTGTATTCTGAATTTGGAAACAATTTCTTGAAAACCATGGCTCGCCTTGGAAAAGAGAAAGACGAATTGGGTGTTGTATTTGATCAGGTGGGTACACCGACATATGCAGGAGATTTGGCTACTGCGATCTTGTCAATTATAGATTCTTGTGAAAAAGGAGAGTTTGTAAAAGGTATCTATCATTATTCAAACGAAGGCGTTTGTAGTTGGTTTGACTTTGCCAGGAAAATATTCAAACTAACAGGAATCGAATGTAAACTGAATCCTATAGAAACAAAAGATTTTCCAACAAGGGCTACTCGCCCGCAATATAGTGTATTGAACAAAGGTAAGATTAAAAAAACATACAATCTTACGATCCCTCATTGGGAGGATAGCCTGAAAGAAATGATTAGCAGGCTAAAGATTAATGAATAAATAAAATATGGCATATTCAGAAGAAATAAATAAAAGACGGACATTTGCTATCGTAAGCCACCCCGATGCGGGAAAAACGACACTTACTGAGAAATTACTTTTATTCGGGGGCGCTATTCATGTGGCTGGCGCTGTAAAATCGAATAAGATAAAGAAGACAGCTACTTCAGACTGGATGGAGATAGAAAAGCAACGTGGTATATCCGTTGCTACATCGGTGATGGCATTCGACTATTCCGATCATAAGATCAATATCTTAGATACTCCTGGACACCAAGACTTTGCAGAAGATACATTTCGTACGCTTACAGCAGTAGATAGTGTTATTATTGTAATCGATGTGGCAAAAGGGGTCGAGGCACAAACAAGAAGATTGATGGAAGTTTGCCGTATGCGTAAAACACCCGTAATCGTTTTTGTTAATAAAATGGATCGTGATGGGAAAGATCCGTTTGATCTGCTGGATGAAATTGAAGAAGAACTTCAGATAAAAGTGCGTCCTTTAAGTTGGCCGATTGATATGGGACAGCGTTTTAAAGGTGTTTATAATATATTCGAAGAAAAACTTGATTTATATACTCCCAGTAAGCAATACGTAACAGAAAGTGTTGAGTTTAAGGATATCAATAGCCCTGATCTTGAGAAACATATAGAAGCCCCGCTCGCCGCCAAACTACGTGAAGACCTGGAACTGATAGAAGGTGTGTACCCTGAGTTTGATGTAAACACCTATCTGAAAGGGGATATTGCTCCTGTATTCTTCGGTTCTGCCTTGAATAACTTCGGTGTAAAAGAATTGTTGGATTGCTTTATACGTATTGCGCCATCTCCCCGTCCTGTACAAGCAATCGAAAGGGTCGTTGAGCCTGAAGAAGATAATTTTACAGGCTTTATCTTTAAGATTCATGCAAATATGGATCCGAACCATCGTAGCTGTATCGCTTTCGTAAAGATCTGTTCCGGACGTTTCGAACGGAATGCAAACTATAAGCATGTACGCTTTAATAAGATGATGCGTTTCAGCAGTCCTACGGCTTTTATGGCACAAAAGAAAGAAACTGTAGATGAGGCTTTTGCCGGAGATATTATAGGTCTGCCGGATACCGGTAACTTTAAAATCGGGGATACACTTACTGCAGGTGAAGACCTGCATTTTAAAGGACTGCCCAGTTTTTCGCCGGAAATGTTTAAATACATTGAAAATGCTGATCCGATGAAGGCAAAGCAAATGAATAAAGGAATAGAGCAATTGATGGACGAAGGCGTAGCACAGATGTTTACCAATCAATTCAATGGAAGGAAAATCATCGGAACGGTTGGACAACTGCAATTTGAAGTAATTCAGTATCGTTTGCTGCATGAGTATGGTGCTCAATGTAGATGGGATCCGATTAGTCTTTATAAAGCTTGCTGGATAGAAAGTGATAATAGAGAAATGCTTGAAAACTTTAAGAAACGAAAAGTGCAATACATGGCACTTGATAAAGAAGGACGAGATGTGTACCTGGCTGATTCGGCATATGTATTGACTATGGCACAACAGGATTTTCCGGATATCAAGTTCCATTTTACTTCTGAATTCTGATGAAGATAGCAGCTTTAGTCTCAGGCGGAGTAGATAGTTCGGTGGTTGTTCATCAATTAAAAGAGGCCGGTTACGAACCAACTATCTTCTATATCAAAATAGGTATGGAAGATAAGGATGGCTACATTGACTGTCCGTCTGAAGAAGATATTGAGATAACCCAATACATAGCTCGTAAATACGGCTGCCCATTCGAGGTAGTTTCATTACATGATGAATATTGGGAAAAAGTAGTTAGTTATACGATAGACTCCGTGAAGCGTGGCCTTACGCCTAATCCGGATATGATGTGCAACAAATATATCAAATTTGGATGCTTTGAAGACAAATGGGGGAAGGATTTTGATAAGATTGCTACCGGACATTATGCAACAACAACAGAAGTTGATGGTAAAGTATGGCTTTCAACAGCAAAAGATCCGCTAAAAGATCAAACAGACTTTTTAGCACAAATAACAAACTTGCAGATCAAAAAATTGCTATTCCCGTTAGGGCATTTGATGAAAAATGAAGTACGTGCGATAGCTGCTGAACAGAAACTTCCAAGCGCATTACGTAAAGACAGCCAGGGTATTTGTTTCCTTGGGAAGATTAATTATAACGATTTTATAGAACGTTATCTAGGGAAGCGAGTTGGAAAGATCATCGAGTTGGAGACAGGAAAGATTTTAGGTAAGCATAACGGATATTGGTTTCATACTATTGGACAGCGGAAAGGTTTAGGTTTAAGCGGTGGTCCCTGGTTTGTGATTAAGAAAGATATTCGTCGTAATATTATCTATGTATCCAATGGATATGATCCGGATACACAATACGGCAAAACCATCAACCTACAAGGATTTGACTTCATTACAGAAGATGTATGGGGTGAGTTCGAAGATACAAAAGAAATAACTTTTAAGATCAGACATACACCTGACTTCACAAAAGGAACCATCCGCCGGCTAGGAGATATATACAGAATAGAATCAACAGAGAAAATTCAAGGAATAGCTCCAGGGCAATATGGTGTGGTATACGATAAAGATCATCACCTTTGTTTTGGCAGTGGAATGATTATTGAGTAATTGAAAATGGAAAGTTGAAAATGGAAAATGATTTGTGATCAATCGTTTTCCATTTTCAACTTTCCATTTTCAATTATCTAATGGCATATAGCGTAGTGATAGATTCATTTGTGCAAACACGACGAATAGCTTCCGCAAACATATCTGCAATAGAAAGAATTTTTACCTTTTCGCATTTCTTTGAATAGGGAATGGAATCTGTGAAAAGCATTTCTGTTAATAAAGAATCACATATACGTGTAGAAGCTGGATCAGACATAACAGCATGGCTGGCTATTGCACGTACTGATTTAGCGCCATTTTTCATCATTAAATCAGCCGCTTTTGTAATTGTTCCTGCTGTATCAACAATATCGTCGATAAGTAATACATCATAACCTTCCACATCTCCGATGATACGCATTTCTTCTATTTCATTGGCGCGTTTACGTGATTTGTAACAAATTACCAGCGGTATTCCCAGATGTTTAGCATAATTGCTGGCACGTTTCGTTCCTCCCACGTCAGGAGTAGCCATTACAAGATTCTGTAATGGAAGCTCTTTCTTTATATGATCCAGGAAAACAGATGAAGCATATAAATGATCTACAGGGACATTGAAAAAGCCCTGAATCTGATCAGCATGTAAATCCATAGTTACCAAACGGTCAATACCTGCCGTACTAAGCATATCGGCAATAAGCTTTGCTCCTATCGATACACGCGGTTTATCCTTTCTATCCTGACGTGCCCAGCCAAAATAAGGGATAACTGCTATAATAGAATTGGCTGAAGCCCTTTTTGCCGCATCAATCATAAGCAGCAATTCCATTAAATTGTCGGCGTTAGGGAAAGTTGATTGTACCAGAAAGACATCTCTTCCTCTGATAGATTCCTCATAGGAGACAGAGAATTCACCATCCGCATAATGCTGGATGTTCATTTGGCCTAATGGATAATTAAGACTGTTACATATTTTCTCTGCAAGATAGCGGGAATTAGTTCCCGAAAAAATTAAGAAAGGAGTTTGCGCACTCATTATCCCGAATTTGTATTATTAAGTAATATAGGTTTAAATTGTACCACAAAATTACAAAACTTATTCTGGTTTATAATCAAACTTGATTAACTTTCCTGAATAAGGAGGTAAAACTACCTGATAAGGAAATGCAGAGGTAAGGGTTCCTACATTTTCATCACTAGTCAGAATATCTTTTTTCTTCGCCGCTTTATTATCTTCAATTTCAAGAGCCTCAAAGGCTTCAGGTGGAATAATGATATCTACAGATTGTTCATAATCTGCAAAGTTTACAACAACCAGAATCGTTTCATGTTCATATTTTCTTAAAAAAGCGTACTGTTGCGCAGTGTTGAAATTTGGATTATTCATGTTGGCATACATAAGGTCATGGAACTTTCCACTAACAATTGCAGGTTCGGTCATAGCACAGTTTAATAGTTTCCGATATGTATCACGAAGGGCTTTTTGTTCAAGCGTGAGTCCTTTACCATCAAAAGTTCCTCCGTTAATCCAGTCACGGAGACTTTTCACACTCCAGTAGTCGAAGATAGTGGTACGTCCATCTCTACCGCTGAAACCTTCTTCATCCATTCCCTGTTCCCCCAATTCCTGTCCGCTATATACCATTACCGGATTTATATTCATGGTTGCAGCCACAATCATTCCGGGGATTCCTTTTTGCGCGTCACCGGCAAAGAACTCTGAGGCGATTCGTTGTTCGTCATGGTTTTCTAAGAAGTTGAGCATCTTATCCTGAATACCTTCCACTGATTGCCATGCATGTGTTATTGCATTAGCTGAAGCCTGATTACAAATAACGGAACGCAGTGTATCATATAACCCTACTTTGTCGTAGAGGTAATCAAAATGTCCTTTGTATATATAATTTCTATATTCTTCAGGTTTATAAATTTCAGCGATAAAGACTACATCGTGTTTCTTTTTTACTTCAGGAATTACCCATTCCCAGAATTCTACCGGAACCATCTCCGCCATGTCACATCGGAATCCATCCACTCCTTTTTCAGCCCAGAAGGAAAGAATTTCAAACATCTTCCCCCAGGTATTAGGATGCGGATCAAAATATGTACCACCATGTTGATAATCTACACCGTAATTTAATTTGACTGTTTCATACCAATCATCTTTATTAGGATGTGGATCAAAACGATTATTACCTGTAGCTTTAGCAGGAAATTCGCTATATTCAAAGTCTTCCGTTTGAGCTCCGAAATAAATATCTAATGGCTGACCTGGCATATAATAGAAATTATTATTTGGATCAAAGGCTACCGATGTGTTGTCATGTTGTCCTAAATCGTCGATATAGGGTAACCGAGCATCTGAATTATATTGACGGGCCACATGATTAGGAATAAAGTCAATGATGACTTTCATTCCTGCCTTATGCGTCCGTTTTATTAGATTTTCAAATTCTTTCATACGGGCAGAAACGTCATCAGCCAGATCAGGATCTACATCATAATAATCTTTTATAGCATAAGGAGAACCTGCCTTGCCTTTAACTATTACCGAATGATCGGGGCGAATATTGTATTCCGCGTAGTTTGTCTGGGTAGCATGTTCAATTATTCCCATATACCAGATATGAGTTATCCCTAATTCTTTTATCTTATTTAATGCTTCATAAGTAAATGAGGAAAACTTTCCCACACCATTCTCTTCTAAACTCCCATTGAAGGTAAGTTTATCATTCAGGTTTCCAAACAAACGTGGAAAAACCTGATAAATAATCATCTTTTTATCCTGTTTCATAATACTTATTGCTTTAAACTTCTTTTTTTATCCATGATAGCTGTTACAAGCGTATCCATTTGCTGTTCATGTATAAAATCATGAAACGCATCTAGAGCCGCCTGGTAGCCTATATCTGCAATATTCCTTACATTATCCAAATCAAATGTTTTGTATGAACCTACCTGATCTGTTTCGATCAGGATATCGCAAAGTAAACGATCTTCCAATGTATTTGCTCGGAACATATAATGATACGAACGCTCACCAATACCCCATATGGTCTGTTTATATTTTTGGGGAATTAAAGGGCTTACATTCACTCCAATTACACGCTGGCAATCATTTCTGATATTTGAGACAGGGAAATTTCTAAATAATCCTCCGTCAACATAATAATGGCCATTTATTAAAACCGGACTAAAAATAATAGGAATACTGCATGAAGCGACTATAGTTTCAATAAGCGGACCGCTTCTGAACTCATGGCTTTCTCCTTTATCAAGATTAGTCGCAATTACAATCAAAGGTATTTTGAGATCCTCAAACCGTTTAGCTCGTAAATACTTTTCAAGGAAATTCTTCATACGCCCCATTTCAAACAAACCTGATTTGGGTATTTGAGGTCTGGCAAATTCGGAAAACTCCCTTCCTGTAAATATATCAATGATCTCTTCAGACGAATACCCGTCGGCAAACAAGACCCCAGCTAATGCGCCAGCACTGGTACCAGAAATTAGGTCGGGGGTAATACCACATTCTTCTAAAAGTCTGAATGCACCTAAGTGAGCAAAACCTTTTGCACCTCCTCCGCTGAGTGCTAAGCCTATCTTATATGCTTTTTGTTCTCTTTTCGCTCTCATACGATTAACAACCATTTAGGTCTCAAAGATGCATTTTTTTTCGTTATAGAACATCATTATATTACAAAATGTTTTTACTACATTTACCCGCAGTAACTTTAAATCTTGGAATATATGATAACGAATATCTTTTGGATTATTCCTATAGCGTCGATCATGGCACTACTATTTGCATGGTACTTTTTCCATCAAATGAAAAAAGAAAGTGAAGGCACTCCTTTAATGGCAAAAATTGCTTCTTATGTGAGAGAAGGGGCAATGTCTTATCTAAAGCAACAGTACAAAGTAGTATCTTTAGTTTTTTTGGTATTAGTCATTCTTTTTGCAATTATGGCTTTCGGATTTGGGATTCAGAATAAATGGGTACCAATTGCTTTTCTTACAGGAGGATTTTTCTCAGGACTTGCAGGTTTTTTAGGTATGAAAACAGCTACATATGCGTCGGCTCGAACAGCTCATGCTGCCAGTAAATCGCTTAATAAAGGTTTACAGGTCGCTTTCCGAAGTGGAGCTGTTATGGGGCTCGTTGTAGTAGGGCTTGGTTTACTCGATATTTCTTTCTGGTATTTTTTGCTGAATGCCCTTATACCTGAAGATGTTATGGAGCCAACTCATAAACTGACTATCATAACTACGACCATGCTAACCTTTGGAATGGGAGCTTCTACACAAGCATTGTTTGCACGTGTGGGAGGGGGAATATATACAAAAGCAGCAGATGTTGGCGCAGATCTCGTAGGAAAAGTAGAAGCTGGCATCCCTGAGGATGACCCACGTAATCCGGCAACGATTGCTGATAACGTTGGGGATAATGTAGGAGATGTAGCTGGTATGGGAGCGGATTTATACGAATCGTATTGTGGTTCTATTCTGGCTACAGCCGCTTTGGGTGCTGCAGCGTTTGTTTCAAGTGGAAGTATTGAGTTGCAATACAAAGCAGTTATTGCTCCTATGTTGATAGCTGCTGTGGGAATTGTTTTATCCATTATTGGTATATTTACTGTAAAAACAAAGGAAGACGCTGGCATGAAGCAATTGCTGAATGCACTTTCCTTAGGGACAAATCTCAGTTCTGTTCTTATTGCTATAAGTACGTTTGGTATTCTTTATCTGCTTCAGCTTGAGAACTGGTTCTGGATCAGTTGTGCTGTTGTAATAGGTCTACTTGTCGGTATTGTTATCGGACAGTCCACAGAATATTTCACCTCCCAGACATATAAACCAACACGCAAAGTCTCTGAGGCCGGAAAAACAGGTCCGGCTACTGTTATTATTTCAGGATTAGGGTTAGGAATGCTTTCAACTTCTATTCCTGTTCTTGCAGTTGTAGTAGGTATTATCTGTGCATTCCTATTTGCTTCTGGTTTTGATTTCAATAATGTAGGAATGGGGCTATATGGTATTGGAATTGCAGCGGTTGGTATGCTCTCTACGTTAGGAATTACCCTAGCTACAGACGCCTATGGACCAATAGCTGATAATGCCGGCGGAAATGCTGAAATGGCAGGACTGGGACCGGAAGTACGTAAGCGAACAGATGCGCTGGATTCGTTGGGAAATACGACAGCCGCAACTGGTAAGGGCTTTGCCATTGGTTCTGCTGCTCTTACAGGATTAGCTTTATTGGCTTCATATATTGAAGAGATTAAAATCGGGCTTATAAGATTAGGTCAGACAACGCTGGACTTTGCCGATGGTAGAAGCCTTGAAATATCAAAAGCCTCTTTTACTGATTTTATGTATTTCTATGATGTAACTCTTATGAACCCGAAAGTATTAGTAGGTATTTTTATTGGTTCTATGATGGCTTTTGTTTTTTGCGGTCTGACAATGAATGCAGTAGGTCGTGCTGCAGGTAGTATGGTTGAGGAAGTTCGCCGTCAATTCAGGGAAATAAAAGGTATTTTAACAGGTGAAACAGAGCCTGATTATGCACGTTGTGTAGAGATTTCAACCAAGGGGGCTCAAAAGGAAATGGTTATTCCTTCTTTATTAGCTATTGTAACACCAATATTGACAGGTGTTGTCTTTGGTGTAACAGGTGTTGTTGGTCTACTGGTTGGTGGATTGAGTACGGGGTTTGTGCTGGCAATCTTTATGGCAAACTCAGGAGGTGCCTGGGATAATGCTAAGAAGTATGTTGAAGAAGGTAATTTTGGCGGTAAAGGAAGCGAAGTTCATAAAGCAAATGTGGTAGGGGATACGGTAGGTGATCCATTTAAGGATACTTCAGGGCCCAGCCTGAATATACTTATAAAATTGATGAGTATGGTGGCCATTGTAATGGCTGGTTTGACAGTTGCATGGAGTATATTCTAAAAAAATGATATAAATTCAGTTTACGGCAATAACGCATCATCTGTCACCCATAACCTTAAAACCCTTTCTGAATACAGGAATATGGGGTGATATGTCATCTCGCTACAAATCATCAGACATATCATTGGGGTCAATTGAATCTATACGCTGTCTTTTGTTGAATATGCAGTCTTTTATTGCCTGATTCATGGTCTTTTATCATTTGGGGAAGAAATAATTAATCGTTCCACCCATGTGAAAAGAATATTCCACCAAGGTGAAAAATAAATTCCACCAAGGTGGAAGGTTCATTTCACATGGGTGAGATTAATAATAGTTTATAACTAAACCAATAAAAACATCAGGCTTCTCCTTTAATTCCACCAATAGGAGGAATTAAGCCTTCAAACTGGTCATGACCTTCGCCTTGCTTTTCAAATTTTTGAATATTATCTTGTAAAGCGAGCAATAATCTTTTAGCATTATCGGGTGTGAGTATTACCCTACTTTTCACTTTCGCTTTAGGTACTCCAGGCACAACTCTTATAAAATCGATGATAAACTCGGAGGAAGAATGAGCAATAACTGCGAGATTAGCATAAGTGCCCTGAGCAACATCTTCTGACAATTCTACCTGAATTTCATTCGCCGGATTAATATTCTTGTTTTCCATAATGCTATTTTTAGGGATATTAATAAAATATGATAAGCAAAGATAGATATTTATTTGATAGCTTATAAAAACAAAAACGGCTACCTTCTCAGGCGACCGTCTTCACAGTTGTGTTTTTAATTCTCAATTCTTTAGACCAATGTAAAAATATCTTATTAAGTTATAGTCAAACTATTGTGTTTTTTTGACCTTTAAGCTAAGGTTGTACATTAAGTGCTAATTGTTATTAAATGTTTCACAAATGTAAGTGGTTTAACAAAAATAGCCAAATACTATTCTACCAATACATAATACTATTTCGTCAATAATAGTGAATGAGAAATAATCATATCAAACTCTAAATCTACTGCGTGCATGTCTTTCCCGATATTCAGTGGGTGTCAGTCCTTTCTTTTTTTTAAAGATGCGATTGAAATTAGAAAGATTATTAAATCCACTTTTGTAGCAAATTTCAGAGATAGTATCATTTGTATCAATTATGCGATTGGTTGCTTCTGATATTCGTATGTCATTAAGATTGTCAATAAAAGTTTTTCCTGTCCATTTTCTTAGGAAACGTGTTAATGAAGATTCACTTGTGTTAATTAACTGAGCAATTTCTTTCATTGTGATAGGTTTATGATAGTTTTCATGCAAATAAAGCATTATCATGTCTAACCGATCATCATTTTTGTTACTATAATTTTTAACAAGATTTGGGGTATTCAACCGGCGGGCTGCATCGTCGAGTGAAAGCATTTTTAAGATTTCTATTAAACGTAAGAAATTCTGAAAAGAGTCGGGAATATCATTAGATATCATTTTCAATTTAGGACGAATACGATCAATCATTTGTCGGCTAAAAACTAAGCCATATGAAGCATTTTCGAACATACTTTTTATCGTTTTGAAATGTCGTTTATTGATTAAACTATCAAACAAAGTTCTGTGGAACTGTATAGTTATCTCAGTAGTGTTTTCAAATTTACAGCAGTGATTAGAATAAGTATGTTTGATTCCTCCTGCTACAAGCATAAGATCAAAGTCATTAACTTCTTCGGTAGAATTATCAATAATACGAAGTGCCCCACTTCCGTTTTCCAGATAATTTAATTCAAATTCGGGATGTACATGCACCGGAAAGGCAAAAGTTTGTCGCGGTCTCTGCATTACCAGAAAGCAATCCTCAGGAGAAAGCGAGGTTATTTCCCGTAAGACATCAAGTTTATTCATATTTACAAATATAAGTTTTCTGTTTTTTATTTGCAATATTACAAAAAAAGGCCGCCTTCTATAGGCGACCTTTTTTGTGATAGGAATTTATTAATTATTCTCCTTTATCGATCATTTTATCCATCATATTGAGTTCGACAACATTTTTTCGGTTTGCATAAATTCTTTCGAATTCGTCTTTAGCGCCAACCACTAATTTATCGAAATCTCTTTGCCCTGTACCGGCAGGAATAAGGTGACCGCAAATTACGTTTTCTTTTAAACCTTCCAAACGGTCTACTTTTCCATTGATAGCAGCTTCGTTCAGAACCTTAGTTGTTTCCTGGAAAGATGCGGCAGACATGAAACTGTTTGTCTGAAGTGCAGCGCGTGTAATACCTTGTAGTATCTGATTGGCTGTAGCGGGAACCGCATCACGTACTTCTACTACTTTCAGGTCACGACGTTTCAACATACTGTTTTCATCTCTCAGTTTACGAGCTGTAACAATCTGACCAGGTTGTAAAGTTTGAGAATCTCCCGGATCCATAACAACTTTCTTACCCCAGATGCGGTCATTCTCGTCCATTACTTCGAGTTTGTCTACAACCTGCTGCTCAAGGAATCGAGTATCTCCCGGATCAACAACTTCTACTTTACGCATCATTTGACGAACGATAACTTCAAAGTGTTTATCATTGATTTTTACCCCTTGTAACCGGTATACATCCTGTACCTCATCTACGATATATTCTTGAACGGCAGTAGGACCCTTGATAGCAAGAATATCAGACGGAGTAATTGCACCGTCAGACAGTGGCATACCAGCACGAATATAGTCGTTTTCTTGTACTAAAAGCTGTTTAGACAACGGCACCATGTATTTCTTAACTTCACCAAGTTTAGATGTAACAGTAATTTCACGATTACCACGTTTAATCTTACCGAAACCAATTTCACCGTCAATTTCAGAAACAACAGCCGGATTAGATGGATTACGAGCTTCGAATAATTCTGTCACACGAGGTAAACCTCCCGTGATATCACCCGTTTTACCAACAGCACGAGGCATTTTAACTAGTACTTCACCAGCTTTGATTGAGTCCCCATTTTCTTTTACCACGTGGGCTCCCACTGGCAAAGAATAGTTTTTCAGGTGATTACCATTCAGATCTACAATATGAACAACAGGAGCTTTTGTTTTATCTTTAGGCTCAATGATAATTTTCTCCTTTAAACCGGTAGTTTCATCACTCTCAACTTTGTAGGTAACCCCTTCAATAACACTTTCGAATTCGATCTTACCTGCAACTTCGGAGACAATAACGGCATTGAATGGATCCCATTCAATGATTACATCGCCTTTTTTAACTTTATCTCCATTATTGAAGTATAATTTAGAACCGTAAGGTATATTATTAGTGAGTAGTACAATCTTGGTGTTTGGCTCGACAATACGCATTTCTGCTAACCGGCTTACCACTACCTGATGTTTCTTACCTTCAGCGTCAACAGCATCAACAGCACGAAGTTCGTCAATCTCCAAAAGACCGTCGTATTTAGAAACAATACTACTTTCTGTTGCAATATTGGACGCGATACCTCCAACGTGGAATGTACGAAGCGTAAGCTGTGTACCTGGTTCACCGATAGATTGTGCAGCAATAACACCAACAACTTCTCCTCTTTGTACCATCCGGCCAGTAGCAAGGTTACGTCCGTAACATTTACCACAAACACCTTTTTTAGATTCACAGGTAAGTACCGAACGTATTTCTACACTTTCAATAGGTGATTCCTGTATTTTATTTGCAGCGTCTTCACGAATTTCTTCACCCGCTTCTACTAATAATTCACCAGTCAAAGGATGCTGGATGTCATGAACAGAAACACGTCCCAGTATTCTTTCATATAAAGAAGCAATCACTTCTTCATTATTCTTGAGCTCAGTAGATATAAGACCACGTAAAGTACCACAGTCTTCTTCATTAATAATTACATCATGAGACACGTCTACCAAACGACGAGTAAGATATCCAGCATCAGCTGTTTTTAAAGCGGTATCTGCCAGACCTTTACGGGCACCGTGAGTAGAGATAAAGTACTCAAGCACAGACAAACCTTCTTTAAAGTTTGATAGAATGGGGTTTTCAATGATTTGGCCACCTTCAGAACCACTCTTCTGAGGTTTTGCCATTAGACCACGCATCCCTGATAACTGACGAATCTGTTCTTTCGATCCACGCGCTCCTGAATCCATCATCATGAATACAGAGTTGAATCCGTCGTTATCTGCAGTAAGTTGATTGATAAGAATATCGGACAAGCGTCTGTTTACGTGTGTCCAGGTATCAATGATCTGGTTATAACGTTCGTTGAAAGTAATGAATCCCATACTATAATTTGAAAGGATTTGTTCAACTTCCTGATAACCTTCTTCTACTAATTTATCTTTTTCAGTAGGGATTAATACGTCAGCCAGATTGAATGACAAGCCACCCTTAAATGCCATCTGGTATCCTAGATTTTTAATATCATCCAAGAACTGGGCTGTACGGGCTACTCCACAAGTTTTGATAACATTACCAATAATATCACGAAGAGATTTTTTACCAAGAACTTCGTTTACATAACCTACTTCTTCCGGTACGAATTCATTTACTAATACACGACCTACAGAAGTTTCAATCATTGACTTAACAGAGTTACCGGCCTCATCAACGCCATCTACATATAACTGGATAAGTGCATGTATATCAACTTTTCCTTCATTATATGCGATAATGGCTTCTTCAACTCCGTAAAATTTCAGGCCTTCGCCTTTAGCTCCCGGACGTATTTTGGTAATATAATACAGCCCCAGTACCATATCCTGTGAAGGAACGGTAATAGGAGCACCGTTAGCCGGATTCAAAATATTATGAGAAGCAAGCATTAACATCTGTGCTTCAAGGATTGCTTCATTTCCTAAAGGAAGATGGACTGCCATCTGATCCCCGTCAAAGTCCGCATTGAATGCGGTACATGCTAATGGATGTAATTGAATTGCCTTACCTTCTATTAATTGGGGCTGGAATGCTTGAATACCCAAACGGTGCAATGTAGGAGCACGGTTTAATAATACCGGATGACCTTTCATTACATATTCCAAAATATCCCACACGACAGGTTCCTTACGGTCCACTATTTTCTTAGCGGATTTAACTGTTTTCACTATACCACGTTCAATAAGCTTACGGATAATGAACGGTTTGTATAATTCAGCAGCCATATTCTTAGGAATACCACATTCGTGCATCTTAAGTTCCGGACCTACTACAATAACTGAACGAGCAGAATAGTCAACACGTTTACCAAGTAGGTTTTGACGGAAGCGTCCTTGCTTACCTTTCAAACTGTCTGAAAGAGATTTCAGAGGACGATTAGCATCCGTTTTTACTGCACTTGATTTACGAGAGTTATCAAATAATGAGTCAACAGCTTCCTGCAGCATTCGTTTTTCATTACGTAAGATAACTTCAGGAGCTTTGATATCGATAAGTCTTTTCAAACGATTGTTACGTATGATAACACGACGATATAAATCATTCAAATCAGAGGTAGCAAAACGTCCACCATCCAATGGAACTAACGGACGCAATTCAGGCGGGATAACCGGAACAACTTTCACAATCATCCATTCTGGCTTGTTTCTACCTCTGGATGCACGGAAAGATTCTACTACCTGGAGACGTTTCAACGCTTCGTTCTTTCTTTGTTGTGAAGTGTCTGTACTTGCACGATAACGTAAATCGTATGAAAGAGTATCCAAATCGAGGCGAGCCAACAGATCATATACTGCTTCTGCACCGATCTTAGCAATGAATTTGTTAGGAT
This sequence comes from Tannerellaceae bacterium, assembly GCA_032054765.1. Taxonomy (GTDB): domain Bacteria; phylum Bacteroidota; class Bacteroidia; order Bacteroidales; family Tannerellaceae; genus DFXE01. The sequence continues at coordinate 11,360 of DAMBSC010000030.1, read as the reverse complement.
CGGAATCTTCCAGCATTTGATTCTCTTTTGGTAAGCTGTCGATAATTTGCAGGTATTCTTCTTCAGACAATAAATCCAATTCTTCAACTGTAGTGATTGGACCTGGTTGAATAACTACATATCTTTCATAATATATTATCGAATCAAGTTTTTTTGTGGGTATACCTAACAGATAACCAATTTTATTAGGTAACGAACGGAAGTACCAAATATGAGCTACAGGAACCACCAGATGGATGTGCCCCATACGCTCACGGCGCACTTTCTTTTCTGTAACTTCTACCCCGCAACGATCGCAGACAATACCTTTATAGCGTATACGTTTATATTTACCACAATGGCATTCATAGTCCTTGATAGGACCAAAGATGCGTTCGCAGAATAATCCGTCACGTTCAGGTTTATATGTACGATAGTTGATCGTTTCCGGTTTTAGAACTTCACCACTTGAATTCTCAAGGATCTCTTCAGGAGAAGCTAAACCGATAGTTATTTTTGAAAAGTTACTCTTTATCTTGTTTTCTTTTCTAAAAGCCATATGATAATTTATAAAGAGTTATTATGTTATTGAATTAATCCAGAGTAAAGCTCAAGCCAAGTCCTCTCAGCTCATGAAGCAATACATTGAGAGATTCAGGAATACCAGGGTTTGGCATAGGCTCACCTTTTACAATCGCTTCATAAGCTTTTGAGCGTCCGACTACGTCGTCTGATTTGATTGTAAGGATTTCCTGTAATATATGTGCTGCACCAAACGCTTCCAGTGCCCAAACTTCCATTTCTCCAAAACGTTGTCCCCCAAACTGTGCTTTACCACCTAACGGCTGTTGCGTAATAAGCGAGTACGGACCGATTGAACGGGCGTGCATTTTATCATCAACCATGTGACCGAGTTTAAGGAAGTATGTTACCCCTACAGTAGCCGGCTGGTCGAAACGTTCACCGGTTCCTCCGTCGTATAGATAAGTTTTACCATAACGTGGTACACCGGCCTTATCAGTCCAATCATTCAGATCATCCATTGAAGCACCATCGAAGATAGGAGTTGCAAACTTCATATCAAGAGTAATTCCGGCCCAACCCAGTACAGCTTCAAATATCTGGCCTAAGTTCATACGAGAAGGTACACCTAATGGATTAAGACAAATATCAACCGGTGTTCCATCTTCAAGGAAAGGCATATCTTCCTGGCGAACAATTTTGGAAACAATACCTTTGTTACCATGGCGTCCTGCCATTTTATCTCCAACTTGTATCTTACGTTTCTTCGCAATATATACTTTAGCCATCTGAACAATACCTGTAGGAAGCTCATCACCAATAGTAAGATCAAATTTCTTACGTTTTAGTTCTGCATCCAATTCTTTGTATTTTTTCAGATAGTTCAGGATAACTTCTTTGATGAGGTCATTCTTGCCGGTATCAGTTGTCCATTTACTTACCTGAACAGAACTGTAATCTAAAGCTTCCAGTTCGCGACGGGTAAACTTGATACCTTTAGCTATAACTTCCACATTCATGAAATCTTTGACTCCTTGAGATACTTTACCTCCGGTAAGGATCATCAATTTATCTACAAGAACGCTTTTCAAATCTGCTAACTTCTGTTCGTATTCTTCATCCAGTTTTGGGAGAATAGCTTTATCAGTCAGTCTTGATTTACGCTTCTTAACTGCTTTAGAGAAAAGATTTGTATCAATAACAACACCACGTAATGACGGAGTAGCTTTAAGAGAAGCATCTTTTACATCTCCTGCTTTATCTCCAAAAATAGCACGTAAAAGCTTTTCTTCAGGAGAAGGATCTGACTCCCCTTTTGGTGTAATTTTACCAATAAGAATGTCACCTGGTTCAATATGAGCACCGACTCTTACGATACCTCTTTCATCCAAATCTTTAGTTGCTTCTTCGCTGACATTTGGAATGTCGGAGGTAAGTTCTTCCATACCACGTTTCGTTTCACGAACTTCTAGAATGTATTCGTCAACATGAACAGAGGTGAAAAAGTCTTCACGTACCATACGTTCATTTAAAACGATAGCATCTTCATAGTTATACCCTTTCCAAGGCATATAGGCCACCTTAACATTACGTCCAAGTGCCAACTCTCCATTATGGGTTGAATACCCTTCTGTAAGTATTTGTCCAGTTGTAACACGCTCGCCCCGTTCGATTACCGGACGTAGGTCAACAGTGGTACTTTGATTGGTTTTACGCCATTTAGGAATGTTATATGTTATAATCGCATCTTCAAAGCTTACAAAATCTTCATTTTCAGTGCGATCATATTTTATTTTGATACAAGTTGAATCAACGAATACAACTTCTCCATCATGTTCTGCAACAATTTGAGTACGGGAATCTTTTGCTACTTGTTCTTCGATACCAGTACCTACAATCGGAGCATCCGGACGTAATAGGGGAACTGCCTGGCGCATCATGTTTGATCCCATCAATGCACGGTTCGCATCATCATGTTCTAAGAAAGGAATCAATGATGCAGCAATAGAAGCAATTTGCGTCGGGGAAACGTCCATTAAGTCAACCTCTGCAGGAGTTACCTGAGGAAAATCGGCTTCCAATCTGGATTTTACTCTATCACGAATAAATTTACCATTATCGTCTAATGGAGCATTCCCTTGAGCTATTGTTAATTTTTCCTCTTCTTCTGCTGTGTAGTATTGCAGACCTTCATCAGAAAAGTCTACCTGTCCATTTTCTACTCTACGATAGGGAGTTGCTATGAAACCAAGATCATTGATTTTTGCATATACACAAAGGGATGATATCAAACCAATATTCGGACCCTCAGGTGTCTCAATAGGACACAAACGGCCATAGTGTGTATAGTGAACGTCACGAACCTCGAATCCAGCACGTTCTCTTGAAAGACCACCAGGACCTAATGCAGATAAACGACGTTTATGTGTAATCTCGGCCAATGGGTTTGTCTGGTCCATAAACTGCGACAATGCATTTGTTCCGAAGAATGAATTTACAACAGATGAGATAGTCTTTGCATTGATCAAATCTATAGGAGTAAATACTTCATTATCGCGAACATTCATACGTTCACGAACCGTACGAGACATACGGGCTAAACCAATACCAAATTGATTATATAATTGTTCACCAACAGTACGTACACGACGATTGCTAAGGTGGTCAATATCATCAACAATTGCTTTTGAATTGATTAATTCAATCAAGTATTTGATGATCTCAATAATATCTTCTTTAGTGAGGACTTTTATATCATCATTGGTAGTAAGTCCTAACTTCTTATTAATTCTATAACGGCCTACTTCACCCAAATCATACCGTTTTTCCGAGAAAAATAGATTGGTTATGACTTCGCGGGCACTAGCCTCATCTGCGGGTTCGGCGTTTCTCAATTGTCTGTAAATATATAATACAGCTTCTTTTTCAGAGTTACTAGGGTCTTTTTGGAGTGTATTATATATAATAGCAAAATCTGAGAGATTCTGATCTTCACGGTGCAACAAAATATTTTGAGCGCCGGACTCTAAGATTGCTTCAATATTATCAGCATCTAATATAGATTCACGATCTATAATTACATCATTACGTTCAATAGATACAACCTCACCAGTATCTTCATCTACGAAATCCTCCACCCAAGTTTTCAGTACACGAGCGGCTAATTTTCGACCAATAAGTTTTTTCAAATTGGTTTTTGTAACTTTTATTTCCTCTGCCAGATTAAAGATTTCCAGAATATCTCTGTCACTCTCATAACCAATGGCCCTTAGTAAAGTAGTTACAGGTAATTTCTTCTTACGATCGATATATGCATACATCACATTGTTAATGTCAGTTGCAAACTCGATCCATGAACCTTTAAACGGAATAATACGTGCAGAATATAACTTCGTTCCGTTTGCATGTATACTTTGTCCAAAGAATACACCTGGAGAACGGTGTAATTGAGAAACAACAACACGTTCAGCCCCATTTATAACGAAAGTTCCCCTTTCTGTCATATAAGGAATAGGACCTAAATACACATCCTGGATAACTGTATCGAAATCTTCATGATCAGGATCTGTACAATATAATTTTAATTTGGCCTTTAGCGGCACACTATAAGTTAATCCGCGTGCTATACATTCATCAATGGTATAACGAGGAGGATCAATGTAATAGTCTAAGAACTCCAACACAAAGTTGTTACGTGTATCTGCTATTGGAAAATTTTCCGCAAATACCTTATACAAACCTTCTTTTTTTCTCTTTTCAGGAGGTGTATCAAGTTGGAGAAAGTCTTGGAATGACTTCAATTGAACTTCGAGAAAGTCCGGATAGGGAAGAGGATTTTTAATCGAAGCGAAATTAACTCTCTGTTTTTTAGTTGTTGAAGACATTTAGTAAGGAATTTATTGAACTTATTGAAAATATAGACACAAAAAGGTTAAGAATCCCCTCATTAATGAAGATTCTTAACCAAATCACCTGATAACCAGGTTTATATTACTATTTAAGCTCAACTTCAGCTCCAGCTTCTTCCAAGCTTTTCTTTAAACCTTCTGCATCTGCTTTAGCAATACCTTCTTTGATGTTGCTAGGAGCACCGTCAACTAAATCTTTAGCTTCTTTCAAGCCAAGACCAGTTAATTCTTTTACTAACTTAACGATTGCTAACTTATTAGCTCCAGGAGCTTTTAAAACTACATCGAAAGAAGTTTTTTCTTCAGCAGCTTCAGCAGCACCACCGGCTGCAGGGCCAGCAACAGCAACAGCTGCAGCAGCAGGTTCAATACCATATTCTTCTTTCAGGATAGTAGCTAATTCGCTAACTTCTTTTACAGTCAAGTTTACTAATTGTTCAGCAAAAGCTTTCAAATCTGCCATTTTTGTATGATTTTAATAATTGTTTTATCTATGAAAATTTATTTTCTCTCTTCCAGAGTCTTTAATACTCCGACGATAGTTTGACCTGATGATTGCAGAGCAGAAATAACATTCTTTGCCGGAGATTGTAACAAAGAAATAACATCTCCGATAAGTTCGTTTTTGCTCTTGATATTTACCAAAGCTTCCAGGTTCTCAGCTCCAATATAAAAACTCTCTTGTACATAAGCAGCTTTTAATTGAGGCTTACCAATATCATCTTTTCCTTTTTTATTAGCTTTTGCAAATTCTTTAATCAGGCGAGCCGGTACATTAGCAGCTTCAGAAAACATAACGGCTGTATTACCTTTTAAGGCAACATCCATAGAGGAGAAATCTCCTTCTACATTATCGAGAGCTTTCTTTAGCAACGCATTTTTTACAACGACTAACTTCACTTCTTTTTTAAAACATTCCCTTCTCAATGCACTTGTTTTTTCTGCATTCAAAGCTTCAATATCTGTCAAATAGAAGTTTGGGTATTGCTGCAATGTTGCAGTAAGTTGTTCTATAATTGCACTTTTATCTTCCTTCTTCATCGTTCAATTGCTTTATTAATTTTCTTCAACTGATTTGGGGTCAATTTTAATACCCGCACTCATAGTACTTGAAAGATAAATGCTCTTTATATATGTACCTTTAGCCGCAGATGGTTTCAACTTAATTAAAGTTGAAATGAATTCCTTAGCATTCTCACGTATTTGGTCCGGATTAAAAGAAACCTTACCAATCGATGTGTGAACGATTCCGGTTTTATCTACCTTAAAGTCGATCTTACCTTGCTTTACATCTTTTATAGCCTGGCCTATATCATTGGTAACAGTACCACTCTTAGGATTAGGCATTAAACCACGAGGACCTAATACTCTACCTAACGCACCGATTTTACCCATGATAGAAGGCATAGTTATAATAACGTCAATGTCAGTCCAACCTCCTTTAATTTTGTCAATATATTCGTCTAACCCAACATAATCAGCGCCAGCTTCTGTAGCTTCAGCTTCTTTGTCTGGTGTACATAATGCGAGAACCCTAATCTGCTTACCAGTTCCGTGAGGTAGTGAAACCACACCTCTTACCATTTGGTTAGCTTTACGAGGATCGATTCCTAAGCGAACATCTACATCTACAGAAGCATCAAATTTAGAAGTGGTAATTTCTTTTACCAATGCAGAAGCTTCTTTTAGTGTATATGCTTTCCCAGGTTCAATCTTGCCTAAAACCAACTTTTGATTTTTTGTAAGTTTACTCATCTCAATTGAATTTTATTAATTACTACCTGGGAATTCTCCCTTAACTGTGATACCCATACTTCTAGCTGTTCCGGCAACCATTTTCATAGCTGACTCAACAGTGAAGCAGTTTAGATCTACAAGTTTGTCTTCTGCAATTGTTTTTACCTGATCCCAGGTAATTTCCGCTACTTTTTTACGGTTTGGTTCTGCAGAACCTCCTTTTACTTTTGTAGCCTCCATTAATTGGATCGCTACAGGAGGAGTTTTGACAACAAAATCGAAAGACTTATCAGCATAATAAGTGATTACCACAGGTAATACCTTACCAGCTTTGTCTTGGGTCCTGGCATTGAATTGCTTGCAAAACTCCATAATATTAATACCCTTAGAACCTAAAGCAGGTCCTACTGGTGGAGAAGGGTTTGCTGCTCCTCCTTTAATCTGTAATTTGATTTGTCCAGCAACTTCTTTAGCCATTTTTCTAAAATTTAGATATATTACATCAAAAAACAGAAAGGAATAATCTTACTCCGTAACAAGTAAATTATTCTTTCTCAACTTGCATATAACCCAACTCTAACGGGGTCTTTCTTCCGAAGATCTTAACCATTACTTTCAGTTTCTTTTTCTCCGAATTCACTTCTTCGATAACGCCACTGAAGCCGTTAAATGGTCCAAATGTAACCTTCACGTTCTCTCCAACATAAAATTGGATATCCAGATCATCTTGTTGTTCCTGTAATTCGTCAACCGTACCTAAAATACGATTTACTTCTGCAGGACGTAAAGGAATTGGATTTTCAGAACCACCAAGAAAACCAATAACATTGGGTATGTTTCTTAACCGATGGGCAACTTCTCCTACTAATGCTGCTTCTACCAAAACATAACCTGGTAAATAGGCTCTTTCTTTCATTACCTTTTTACCGTTACGAATTGTAAAAGTCTTTTCTGTAGGGATTAGTACCTGAGATACGTATTCACCTAAATCTGTATTTTTCAATTCAGCCTCCAGATATTCTCTCACCTTGTTTTCCTTACCGCTGATCGCACGAAGGACATAAAACTTTTTTTCGATGTCAGACATTACCTTTCAAAAGCTAATTAAAAAATTCTTTCGTAGATAAACCGCATAATGTTCTCAAAGCCCAAGTCTACCACAAAGATTAATGCCGCGATTATAAGGGAAGCAAACATGACAACCACAGCACTGTTGGAAAGTTCGGTCCTTGTAGGCCAAGAAACTTTATAAACAAGTTCGTTATAAGATTCCTTAAAATAGTTTATTATTTTCTTCATTTGAATCTATAGATTTTTTGCACGGAAGGAGAGGCTCGAACTCCCGACACCTGGTTTTGGAGACCAGTGCTCTACCAACTGAGCTACTTCCGTATAAGATAGTCGGATTTTGATCCGACTATCTGGAGTATTATAGAATTAGTCTATTAATTCTGTAATCTGACCCGCACCTACTGTACGACCACCTTCGCGGATAGCAAAACGTAAACCTACGTTACAAGCCACAGGGTAGATCAATTCTACAGTAATAGTTACGTTATCACCAGGCATAACCATTTCAGTTCCTTCTGGAAGAGTAATCTCACCTGTTACGTCCAATGTACGGATATAGAACTGAGGACGATATTTGTTATGGAATGGAGTATGACGGCCACCTTCTTCTTTTTTCAGGATATAAACTTCAGCCTTAACTTTAGAGTGTGGTTGAACTTTTCCTGGGTGGGTGATTACCATACCACGTTTGATTTCGTTTTTGTCGATACCACGGAGTAATAAACCTACGTTGTCACCAGCCTGACCTTCGTCAAGGATCTTACGGAACATTTCCACACCTGTAACAACAGATTTCATGTTTTCAGCTCCTAAACCGATGATAGCAACTTCTTCACTTGTTTTGATGATACCTGTTTCGATACGACCTGTGGCTACTGTACCACGACCTGTGATAGAGAACACGTCTTCAACCGGCATCAAGAAAGGTTTATCAACTTCACGAGGAGGAATTGGAATCCAAGTATCACAAGCATCCATTAATTCCATTATTTTGTCTTCCCACATAGGTTCGCCGTTCAGACCTCCTAATGCAGAACCACGAATAACAGGAGTGTTGTCACCGTCAAAATCATAGAAAGAAAGAAGTTCTCTCATTTCCATTTCAACTAATTCCAACATTTCTTCGTCATCAACAGAATCACATTTGTTCATGAAAACAACCAATCTAGGAACGTTTACCTGACGAGCCAAAAGGATGTGTTCACGTGTTTGAGGCATAGGACCATCAGTAGCAGCAACTACGATGATAGCACCGTCCATCTGAGCAGCACCAGTAACCATGTTCTTTACATAGTCGGCGTGGCCAGGACAGTCAACGTGTGCATAGTGACGGTTCGCTGTCTGATACTCAACGTGAGAAGTGTTAATAGTAATACCTCTTTCTTTTTCTTCAGGAGCGTTGTCGATAGAATCGAATGAGCGCAGTTCTGAAAGACCTTTTTTCGCTAATACAGTAGTAATAGCAGCTGTCAAAGTTGTTTTACCGTGGTCAACATGGCCAATTGTACCAATGTTAACGTGGGGTTTCGATCTGTCAAAATGTTCTTTTGCCATAGCTTAATTTGTTCTTTATTTGATTAATGATCATGTCCAGTTATATACTTCTAAAATATAAATGAGCCGGTGCCGAGACTTGAACTCGGGACCTCTTCCTTACCAAGGAAGTGCTCTACCGCTGAGCTACACAGGCAAACTAGAGCGGAAGACGGGGCTCAAACCCGCGACCCTCAGCTTGGAAGGCTAATGCTCTATCAACTGAGCTACTTCCGCATCTACATAGCTAATAATGTGGGCAGTGATGGATTCGAACCACCGAAGTCGAAAGACAGCTGAGTTACAGTCAGCCCCATTTGGCCACTCTGGTAACTGCCCATGCATTACATTTTTGAGCCTCTTGTCGGATTCGAACCAACGACCCCGAGATTACAAATCACGTGCTCTGGCCAACTGAGCTAAAGAGGCATATTCAGTATATAAAAGAACAACCGTTTCGTCAAAGGGGCGAAACGGCTGCAAATTTAGATATTATTTCTTAGATACCAAAATCTATTGATACTTTTTTTGTTACTTCATCTTTTTTTCTTTTTGCTTCTTTAATTGTTTCTCTAAAGCTTCTGTACAAGCGTCGATTGCTTCTTCAAATGAGTCAGCTGTTTTTTCAGCAAAAAGATCTGCGTTTTTTACATTTAGTCTTACGGATGCATTTTTGTTTTGTGCTGTTTCGGGTTTTATAACCTTTAATATGACCTCTGCCTCTAAGATGTTGTCATAATACTTTTCCAGTTTAGATACTTTTTTTTGCACAAATGCTTCTAGTTGGGTAGTAGCATCAAAATGGATAGACTGAATTTTAATGTCCATAAAAACCTCCTTCTTTTTTTGCTCTGGGATGAGCATGATACACTTTTTTTAATTCTTCAAAAGTTGTATGAGTATAAACGCTGGTGGATGCTAAGCTACTATGACCGAGAATCTCTTTTACTGCATTTAGCTCAGCGCCATTGTTTAGCATACTGGTTGCAAATGAATGTCTTAATACATGTGGACTACGTTTGGCCAACATGGTGATTTCTGACAAACTCTTCTTGACTATGTAGTAAACAATACCAACTGAGAGTTGTTCGCCATTTGATCGTATTAAAAACCATTTGCCGGTAGGGTCTATTTCTCTGTTTCGAATGTCAATATAGGCAAGCATCAGATTTTTTAGTCCTTCAGCAAAGGGGATTAGTCGTTGTTTGTTGCGTTTGCCAGTTATTTTGATAAGGGAAGCGTCATAATCTATGTCGGTGTTTTTTATACCTACAAGTTCAGATCGCCTGATGCCTGTGTCGTAAAGAAGTTCAAGTATAAGTCTGTTTCTTACTCCTTCAAAATCTGCAGAAAATCCATCGCCATCAAGTAGTAAGTCCATTTCGCTTTCCTTAATAAAATAAGGTATAGGCTTTTTTGTTTTTGGACCTGTGACTAATTTTAAAGGATTAGAGGGTATAACTCCTTGTTTGATAAGGAATTTGAAAAAAGATTTCAAAGAACTTAATTTTCTGTTGGCTGATGTCGGAGATATTTTGCTATCCAACAAAAAAACAATCCAATTCCGTACGATGTCAGAATCGATTGTTTCTGGGCTGAATATGCCTTCATGATTTGCTTTTACATACTCTTCGAATTGTGTTAAATCCTTAGAATACGAAATAACGGTATAATCGGAATAATTCCGTTCATACCGAAGATAATTAAGGAAAGAATCTATCAACCTATCCACGCTGCATCAACTTTTATTATCTGCAACGAATATAGGAAATAGAATTCAATAAAACAAACCTGTAAGGGATTTTATTCTTCAGCTTGCTGCAGTTGCTGAACATATACAGCACGCATATTTTGTTTTCTTTTTACAACAGAAGGCTTCGCGAATGCCTGACGGCTTCTCAGTTCTTTAACGATTCCTGTTTTTTCAAATTTTCTTTTAAATTTTTTTAGCGCTTTCTCAATGTTTTCGCCTTCTTTTAATGGAACTACGATCATAAAATTGTTTATTACTTTTTATATATGTTTTTTAATTAATTCACATCATCCAAACGGGCAGCAAAATTACGAATTGTTTTTCAGATAATCAAACCTTTCCAGTGAAAAATCAGAAAATGTTCTGTTTTGTATGAAATATAGTTATCATATGTAAAGGAAATGACCGTCTTTAATTGTAATAACCCATTCCTATTTAGTTGATAATTTTTACGTTTCACCTTTCAACGGGGTTTAATCTATTGTATATAAGTGATATGAGGTGAAAGCAATGGTGAAACGAAATCGACTTTAACCAAAAGAAGGCTGAAGGCGGATAAAGATGATATATATTCATATTATATTAATTAATCAAATTTGATATAAATCACCTGTAAATTAATGTGTTATATGTAGATAATTCGTGTTTGAAACTCACTTGTTTAATCGGCTCACAGGGGTGAGGCGTTCGTTTCACCTTTGTGAGGCGACTGGATCACAATTGTGAGCCCATCGTTCCACCTGTGTGAGCCGATAAATTTTTCAGTCATGAAGGCCCAAATGAATAGGACGTTTTGATAACTAATGTCTTGTCCTAAAATAGGTTGACACAAAAAGAGTTAAAATGAAAACAAGACA
>DAMBSC010000029.1:0-49356 GCA_032054765.1 Tannerellaceae bacterium | reverse complement strand
TGTAGAGATTTATCCATTAGTTAATTAGTTAATTACTTAAGTTCTAATTGGACTAAGTTCAAAACTTGAGGGAAAATTTGTAGTGATTGAAGAAGTTACACGTATAATCATCTGAAAAACAATGATTAATATATGAAAAAACGGGAATACCTAAATTAACAATTATCTTATTATTAAAACAATAACTCTATAATCTATGAAATTTATGCATCAGACACCATAGTCCAATTAGAACTATGGTAATCATTTTTTATCTATCGATTTATTCGTTACCCCAAAGTTTGGAACCGTTTCCTTTATGTTTCCTCCATTCATGACGCCACTTATGCATTTCACTTGGACCGATGAATGGTTTGGGTTTTCTCATTTCCTTTGTTGGGGCTAAAGGAAGTTCTATTGCTTGACTTTGGTACCAATAAGCTACTGTAGCTAGATCCAGTGTCATATTATTTTCGTGTCCGTGTTCGATCGTTCCTTTCAGGCTAGTTTCAAAGAAAACCGGATCATTGATAAAGAAACGATAGACATGCGTACGCCCTAACCAACCCACATCATTATTTACTCGTGGATAGCCAAAATGAGGATGTGAAAAGGCCTCTTTAGGACACCACGATGTATTAAAAAAATCTTCTGTTCCAGTACCGATTAAAGAAGGCATTGTTTCTCCATCAATAAACCACATATCATCACCTTCACCATACCACATAGGAGACGGACAATGTACATAATAATTGATACCTACGAAATGACCCTTACCTTTGGTATTTACAAATACGTAATTCTTAGCACCATCTTTATTCTCTCCTTGTTTTCCTACAACCGCCCATTCCGTTTCACCTTGAGGTAGTGCATCTGTCAATTCATGGTTATACCAAGCATGAAAACGTCCAAGGTCCTGAGGCAGTTTCTTAACTTCTAGATAATCCACATAATAATAAAAAGCGTCAATGGTTACATCAGATTGATTCTCAATTTCTATTTTTACTCCGCTTGCAAACGGCATCTGAAAATAAGATGACAACCCAGTTCCATTACCTGGTCCTGCAGACAATGGCAAAGAGGCGTAATTGTATTGTTCATCCCAACCTTGACCGAAGAAAGGGCCGATAGGTGACTCTACCGATGGATAAGATTTATTATCCCAATACATTCTCAGAATAATATCATTACGTTTCAGACGATCTGGGCCAGGGGCGATTGTTATCCATATATGATTAATGATTCCAGAGCCAGATATCTCAGCAATCGTCCGGGTTTCTCCTGGTTTGATATTACTTAAATGATCCCTGTTATTACCCGATCGGTCATAGCTACTGATACGACGATTCCGTACTCCGCTTTTCATCTTTGTCAATTCATACATCTCATTACTGAGATCTATCTGAGATGTAGCATCATTAAAACAAAGCAAAAAGCCACAAAAGAAAAATACAATAAACTTCCACTGTTTTCTTTTCATAAAACCTTTGATTTAATTGTTAAACACAAACTATTAGTTACTATTAAAGATCTATGTATACACGAATACTCGTTAGAAAATTATCACAAAACATTTCCATGATATGTAATATTACATATCGTACTTTATTATTACCAAACTATGAAAGATATGGTATATATGGACCAGCGATGATTAAATCGGTCTCTGGTCTTCTTAATAAATCAGTTTAAAAATAGTCGTCTTATTAGAATATTGTTTTAAGTTTTGCAATTGAAATCCCAAACAGTTCTTCTGTAATGTAGGTCAAGTCCGCCTCTTCACCAACAAAGTGAAAAACATTGTGATTATGATGCAATGATTCATTAGGGCTAATGAATGCTGCAGGTGAAGCACTTTCCAACTCAAGAAATGGTCCCATTATGCTTCCGTCTTCCAACGGACCGTCATTATATGCATTTAGCGCATCTCCCATCAACGGATATTTCTCCGGATTCCATTCCTGATTCAGGTAAATCGCATTTTTATCTACATCAAAAGTAGAAATTGTTAATCGTTTTGCATCCGGATCATAATTGCCGGCAATTGCCTTAGTCCGCTTCGCATTCATTCCGATCTTATTACGATTCTTGCCATCTGTTTTTAGGAAAGCTAATCCATCCTCTACTTTAAAACGATCCGCCGGTATCTTTCCAAAGTAGTCCGTAGTAGCTATAATTCCAAGATCATTTTCATCCCCTTCTACAAATGGAATAATCGTTAACGCTTGAGGAGCTGGGTTAAACATATCCAACATCCAAATACAAATTGTTCCAGTTTCTTCTGTCCAATTAAAATCATTTAAGTTAGTAATACTGTTTTCTGATGTATAAGCAACGACTTTAGTTCTTTCGTTGAGAGTAATACCCAACATGGATATTATTTCCGAATTTGTCAAAATCCTTACCTTTCTATCTATTTTCAGATGCATGACTGTACCAACATAATTTGTCACCTGCATCTCCTTCTCCATTTTTACAAATTTATTATCGGATGATATAACATCCCATGGTTCAATATCGAGGGCTTTAGGAGTATGCCAATTATCATAAATCTGCTCTGTACCTGGTTTAAAAAAGACAGAATACTTTCCCCCCTCTGGTCCTAACCATAAACGATTCTCTCCTCCATAACCGTTCATATGTTCATTGATTTCATCAGAATCAAGTGTCTTATAATGAAGATAGCCTAAACTTTTGCCTTCAAGACCTTCTGCTGTTGAAGTAAACACTTTTGCCTGATATTTGGGAGAAACAATTATCTGAGCCTGTTGATCATCACTAGTCAAAACAACAATTTTGCTGTCTTTTTTAGTTAAGTACGACAAGTCATACCCAAAGGAACCTTTATCATATTCATCCATACTCTTCTTTTTTGAATTGTTACAGCTTAACAAGGTAAACACCAAAACCGGCATTAACCAAAAAGTGATCTTATTCATCTTATTATAATTAATTTACTTCCATCTCTTCCCATCGGGGTAGTTTGGGGAATTTATTATGAGGTTCTGCCTGATACCAATAGGTAACAGAAGAAATATCTGACTTCTGAGGTAGGTATCGACCTCCATGACGCCAACCCAGATCCTGAATAGTAACTCTTAAATCTTTCTCGAAGCGTATAGGGTCTGTTATATGCCAACGATACATTCCAAATCGTTCTTGCGACTTATAAGTTCCGTCAGGTCGTATAACCTGATGCAGACCTGCATAAGGAGTACAAAATTCTTTATATTGTCCTTCTCTGTCAAAATTATATGAACCACAGAAGTAATCCTCAGTTCCTGTACCGCAGATAGTAGGGAATTTAGTATCTCCATCCATGAAGAACTTAATTTCACCTTCTCCCCACCAGCCGTTGTTGCTAACACCCCAGGCCATATAAACACCAACGAAATGTCCTTTACCTTTGATATTATCTATTATAGTATAATCTGATGTAGCATTTGGATTTGTTCTTCTCCACTGTGCATGAAAATATGCAGCATCTTCAGGCACATCTGTCAATGTATAGTCTATCTGATAATACAATGTCATAGGGTCCTGGTCATTAATGTTTTCCATAGTGATCTTACACTTTTTACGGAAAGGCATTGTCCAATAACAGTTAAATGCACTTCCTGGATTTACACAGATTGCTAATGATGACAATGGCGCATAGACTCCCCATCCCATACCAAAGAAATCGCCAACAGGACATTCTACAGATGGTTCTTTTTCATCATCCCAGTAAATACGCATAATAGTAAAACGCCAGTTTCCTGTAGGGGTCATCCAGATATGCTGAATAGCACCAGGCCCTTCTATCTCTGCTATTGTAAAGGTCTCTCCAGGCTGAATACGGATATAAGGGTTAACTTTCCAACCCTGCCCTAAATCACGCGCAGCATGTGTAGCATTCGCAACATTCGGTTTATCTTTGTCTTTAATATCAGCCATTCCTCCTTTACCTTTCTCTCCGGTAAAATTTTCAGGACTAATTGAGCGTGTCTTAGCATTTGACAAACGATAGAGATTTCCCATATTTGAATCTAATCCATTATATGGATATTGTTGCCCAAAAGACGACAAAGAAAAGAGAAAACAAAGCAATATAAATCCGACTTTTTTCATAGGAATTTAATTTTATGTATACTAAATTTAAGTTTAACTAACTTGTTCTTTACGGCACACCATAATACTATAAAATGCTATAAAAGCAAATGCTAATGCTGGTACCCAATAAGCCGTGGCTATATTGGAAGTATCAGATAATATTCCTTGAATCTGTGTTAAGACAGCTGCTCCTGCAATAGCCATTACCATACCTGCGCCACCTATTTTAGTGTCTTCACCTAAACCCTTTATACCAGTTCCATAAATAGTCGGAAACATTAAAGACATACATCCTGATATACAAACAAGTGAATATACGCCTATTACCCCTTTTGCATATATCGCACCAAAACAGAATATTACTGCAGCTATAGCCAATGTAGTTAATATTTTATCAACCCTGATATATTTCATCAACCCTGTACATATAAACCGCATCAAAACAAATAATATCAAAGACATTATATAATATGTCGCGCCTGCCTGTTCTGCTGTACGAGGTAATAAATCATCTAATCCAATAAACTCAACAAAAGAATAAAACCCTCCAGCTATTGGTTCTACATTCCGAAGGCCTTCTATGATTTGGGCAGAAGAAACGTTTGTTCCTAATGAAGCAACCACAGCATCAAAATCCAATTCCTGCATTGCATATCGTATAATAAACGACCATACGGCTATTTGTGCTCCTACATAAAAAAACTGTGCTACAACTCCCCATACATAATTTTTATTCTTTACCAATCGTTTAAAAGTACCTCCAAAATCCAACTCTTGTCTTCCTTCTCTTAAATTGGGCATTCGGGTCAGAATTATTGCCAATAATAAAATTGCCATAAAAACACCTAACCAAACATATGTCATGGTTACTGCATTTAATTCTGCGCCTTGAATAATAGCCAGATCATCAGCAGATATGGCACTTCTCTCAGCTGCAGTTAGGATATTTAGCTGTGATAAAATAAACACCTGACTTATAACGACTCCGGTAATCGAACCAAAGGGATTGAATGACTGGGAAAAATTTAATCGTCGTGTAGCACTCTCTTCTGGACCAATTGCATATACATAAGAATTTGTAGATGTTTCTAACACGGAAAGCCCCGCAAACAGAATAAATATAGCAAACAAATACATCATGAAACTTATTTCAGCATTTACCTGTAAACAAAGTTTTGCCGGATAGAACATAATGCATCCAAGAATATACAATCCAAGTCCTCCCATCACACCTGCCTTATAAGTGTATTTTTTAATAAACAAAGCACCAGGGATAGCACAAAATCCATAACCAAGAAGATAACAGACCACTTGAATCCATGCTGTTTTTGAATCAGTAAGGCTCATGATTCGTTTGAATGCAGCAAGCATAGTATCAGTTAAATTATTAGGTACTGCCCATGCAAAGAACAACATAGTTAATAAAATAAAAGGCCAAAGTAATTCACGCGTAATTATTTTCTCTTTAGACCTTAAAGGTGTGTTTTGTGGTAAGTTTGAATCTGTTTTCATGTTATTAAAAATTAATCGATTAACCTAAATTGAAATTAAACAGCCTGTGCTTTTATTAATTTTGCAGACAATTTACACATAACCAGATCTATATCAGGATCTGTTTTTGTTATTTGTTCGACCAAAATATCGACAGCCTTTCTTCCCATAGCCGCTATCGGCTGCCTGACATATGGAATATTTATATCCATAAAATCAAAAGCATCACTCTTATCAAAGCAAACAATTTGTATCTGTTCTTGTATTTTAACTCCACGATTTAATAATTCTTTGATACCAATGATGGCAATACTGTTTGTAGTAAAAATACTCCATCAATTTTTTTACGCTTGGTTACAATACTTTCGATACAATTCGTTATATCTTCGGTAATATTAGCATAATTTATTTCGAATAGGAAATCTTCATCAAAAAGATTAGCTTTTTTTAATGCATCATAATATCCCTTTTTACGCTCAACCATATGCTGAAGATCACTTTTATATATAAAAAGACATATATTCTTACAACCATTTTCAATTAAAAGTTGTGTTGCATCAAATGAAGCTTTATAATTATCTATTATGACATTATTAGTTTCTAGATGTGGGAAATAGCGATCAATCAAGACTAAAGGAGTTTTACTCTCAAGAAGTTGAGAGATAAGCTCATCTCCATTTTCAGTCGGAACAATTATATAGCCATCTACTTGCCTGCTTTTCAAAATATTTATCATTTCTTTCATCTTCTGGCTATCTTCATTTGTATTAGCAATAATGACAGTGTAACCAAATTCTTCAGCTTTATCCTGAATATGCAAAGCCAATATACCAAAAAACGGATTGGAAATATCAGCAATTATCAATCCCATAGTATGGGAACGTCCCATCCGTAAACTTCTTGCCAGTCCGTTTGGGAGGTAGTTCATCGATTTAGCAGTATCTTTTATTTTTTCAGAAATCTCTTTCCCAACTCTTCCATTTGTAGCTTTTCCACTAAGCACTAAAGAAACTGTTGCCGTGGATATTCCCAACGTTTCTGCTATATTCTTTATGGATACTCTCTTTTTCACAAGTATTTTTCAATGGTAAACAATGTAAGTTTTTGCAAATATAAATAGTTAAACGTTTAAGTTAGCTTGTATTTTTATGTTTCATAACACAAAACAATTATTTTAACAATATTTGCCGTCAAAGATTTTGGCTGAAGCAATTAAAAGATTATACAACTTCAGAGGAATTCACACACAGCTCTCAGTGTATCAACAGAAAACAATATAAAAGAATTATACGATTATATATATATATATCATTTTGAGAATTGTATAAAACCGGACGGACGGCTGCAAATAAAATCAGACCATGTGATGATTTTATTTGTAGCCGTCCCAATCCAAATGGTAGACAAATATATTTCAGGATTTGATTTAGAGTTTGATCTTCTTTATTATTGTATCTTTTCCGTTTAGTATTTTTAAAACATAAACCGAAGATGCATTTTGGACTGGAAAGAAATGTTGTCCCGTAGTCTTTATGTTCTTTTGAGATATTTTTGTGCCGTCTATAGTAAATATCTCTATATTTGCTTCCCTATTATTATTCAAGGTATTTATATCCACAAAGATGCCATTTGAATTAGTAGAAATACCCACACTTGGTTTTATGTGAGAAATAACTTCTTCTTTGTTGCTGGGATTAGAGTCAATAACTGTTGTATTACTTGCATTAACAATCTCACCCGTTGCTCCATCTAATAGTAGAGCAATTACTTCTATATTCTCTTTATTAAGTATATTACCTGGTAAATCAAAGGAATAATTTAATGTAAGAACTTCATCCGCATCGAAAACAGATGGTAAATAAGAAACCGATCCTTCGAAATCCGGAAATATTCCACGCGCAACATTCTGATACTGCATTTGAGAAGCTGGAACCGGATTAGACAATAATTCAAATCCTCCCATTTCAACTGATCCCCCGGAATAGGTATTTACTTGATCATAACCAGGAGAAGGGCCTGTTACATTATTTTCTGTTATGACTATGGCATATTTATAATTTGCCATAGTAGCCGAAAAAGCAAACTTAGTACTAAGAAAAACTGAAAGACTAGTTTTGTCTTTTGATTCATACTCAGCGGCTATAGCTAAAGCATTGGTTGATTCAAAGGCAATCTCCTGAAGAAAATAAGCTTCCCCTTCTTCATAGGGATCAATTACACTTCCTGCTTTCCTGTTTACAACAGCTACAGGATATGATTCTATAAATTTATTGGCTAGTGGCCATATGTAAGAATCTACCATCATTGGGTCTTTCGCCGTATGTACCACGATTCCAATAAATGAATCTGGATATTTCTCTTTGAGCCTCTCCATTCCTACAATTGCACGTGGGCACCATTTACAGGAGGTTGCGGCAACCTCTTCAAAAACAACTTTTCTTTTATATTTCAATTCTTCTCCTTTACCTGATAAACTCACAAATAGCAAAAAAGAAAATGCAGTTATTAATAGTTTCATACGATCTTTTAATTTATATTAAACACAAAGATAGCATAGAATTCTAACGAGTTAGAATCTATACTATCTATATAATCTATAAATTAATCAGTTTTATTTATTCCATACTCTTGGCGCTGGAACTGGAGCAAATGGTTTTCTGTTTCTTAACTCTTTCATCACCTCTTCAATTGCCCTGTTTAATTGTTGATCTTCACCATGCCATTCCTTTATCGGGTCATTATCTATCTCGATATCAGGATCTACTCCATGATTTTCTATGATCCATTGTCCGGTTTTATAATCATAACTGGTAAAGAAAGGGACACGCATATCCGTTCCATCAATAAACGGAAGAGAAGAACTGATACCTACAATACCACCCCAGGTCCGTGTACCGATTAACTTACCTAGTCCTAATGCTTTAAATCCCCATGGGAAAAGATCACCATCAGATGCTGAATATTTATTGATCAGACAAACTTTCGGACCTACCTGCACGGCATCGGGTACTGTTCCAATACGAGTGGAACCTCTGCGCATTGTAAGTCGATAAGGTTCACGTGCCAAGCGTTCCAGAATCATTGGAGACACATTTCCCCCTCCATTGGCTCTATCATCAATAATCAGACCCTCTTTATCCAATTGCGGATAGAAATAACGAGAGAATTCATTCAATCCTTCTGGCCCCATATCAGGAATATAGATATAACCTACCTTACCGTTTGTTGCTTCATCAACCTTACGGATATTATCTTGTATCCAGTTATAATGATAAAGAGAATATTCTTCCACTAACGGCTTGATAACGACTTTACGTGCTCCAGCAATCTGAGGTTTGTTATTGACTGATAATTCGGTAGGCACATTTGCTTTTCCGACTAACAAAGAATACATATCTTTAACTGTATTAGTAGGTATGCCATCAATGGCAACTATATATTCTCCATTTTTAATTTCGATTCCTGGTTCGGTTAATGGAGAACGGAGCTTTACATTCCAGGATGCTCCTTGAAGTATCTTTTCTAATTTAAAGAATCCACTTTCATCTCTGGAAATTTCTGCACCTAGCATTCCGGTTTGTATCCGCGGAGCTTTTCCATATTCTCCAGGACTTATATATGCATGTCCACAATTTAGTTCACCAATCATTTCGCCAATTACATAATTCAAATCTAAGCGATTCTTTACATAAGGAACCAATACCTCATATTTCTTTTTCATAGCTTTCCAGTCTACGCCATGCATGTTTTCAACATAAAAGCCATCACGCATGGCACGCCAGCCTTCATTAAATATTTGTGTCCATTCTTTCGGATAATCAGTCGTTATCTTCATATTAGACAGCTCAACAGCTTCCGACAAATCAGTTTTTCCCGACGGAATATTAGTGACATACAATACTCGCCCTTTAAGGAAAAGAGCTTTTTTTGCACCCCACTCGATAGACATCATGGCTCCCTCAGCAACAGACTCTTCTTTCTGTTTTATCAGATCATATAATTTGGTATTTCCAGCATGGCTGTAAAAGACCTTTTCTCCATCAGAATAAAAGTTTCCATATCTACCAGGAGAAAGCGGAAGTTTAATAATACGATCAGTAATTCCTTCTGCATCAAACACAACTAGCGAATCCTTTTTGGCATCCTTATCCTTTACTTTATTTACTTTAGCGTCTTTTTGTAAAAACGGTGACGGAGTATCTTCCGATAATAATGCTAAATAAACATTATTCAGATTATTATATACATGATTCCACTCTAAAGAACCATAAGTAGGATTAAAGTCACGCTCTGAAGTAAAAACCAGATATTTCCCATCAGTACTAAATATAGGAGAATAAGATGAATACCATTTATCCGTAATGGGATATTCTTTTTTCGATGTTATATTATATATGTATATAATACTATAATCATTATCACCAACACGTGAGTAGGTCAACCAATTATTATCTGGAGAAAAAGAAACATCTCTTATTTCACTAATAGGGTCCTCTAAAATTACAGTTATTTTTTTTGTAGCTACATCTAAGAGGTTAATACGGTTTTTACGATCGGTATAAATTATTTTTTTTGAGTCAGGGCTCCATTCAAAATCACGAATATACGTATCGTTATTTTTAGTCAATTGTATTAGCTCTCCTCCTTCAGCAGTTTGCAGATAAAGCTCCGTTTCACCGGTAATGTCTGAAATATAAACAATTGATTTGCCATCTGGTGACCATTGAGCATTCCGTTCATGAGCACCCGGAGTACGGCTGATATTTTTAGAGACTCCTTTTTCTGCCGGAATATTAAAGACCTCTCCACGTGCTGTGATCACCAAACGTTCTCCGTCAGGAGATAGACTGGCGGCAGTAAGATATTCTGCAGCATTCTTTATCTCACTGCGTGCATATATATTATCAGAAGATAAACTAATATCCACTTTCTTTGGAGTACGTGTATTGACATCCATTATATAAATGTAGCCCCCGTTTTCAAACACAATAGTATTTCCATGAATAGATGGAAATTTCACATCATATTCTGTAAAGTCCGTAATTTTTTCTGTTTGTTGAGTAGTAGTATTGTATACAAAGATATTCATTGTACGATCGCGATCTGAAATATAAAAGATATTCTCTCCTGACCACATGGGCATAATATCCTGCGCTAGATTATTTGTAATATTATCAATCTTTTTTTTAGCCGGATTATATATCCAGATATCATCAGCCATTCCACCTTTATAATATTTCCATGTACGGAATTCACGCATTACCCTGTTATATGCCAACTGCTTCCCATCAGGCGAAAAACTACAAAAACCACCCTCAGGTAGAGGAATCACATTAGAAAGACCACCCTCTTTATTTACTTTATAAAGTTTTCCTACAAAGCCGTCACCAATACGGTTACGATATACGATTTCTTTTCCATCTGGTGTCCAGGTCATAACAATATTATTTGGTCCCATACGATCCCCTAAGTCATCCCTGCTATTAGTAGGTGTGTAAGTTATGCGAAGTGGTTCTCCTCCGGTAATCGGGATGGTATACACTTCCGTATTACCGTCATATTGTCCTGTAAAAGCGATAGTTTGTCCATCGGGTGAAAAGCGTGGAAACATTTCATAGCCAATGTGTGATGTAAGGCGTACAGCATCGCCTCCATTTACCGAAACTTTATACAAATCACCTGCATATGTAAAAACGATATCATTTCCATTTGTAGTTGGAAACCGCAATAAACGAGCCTCTTCAGCATTTACATTAATAAATATACCGGAAACGAAAACCAGTAGTAGCAATATTCTTTTGTTCATAATACCTTGATTTAGTTCTCCACAAACTTACAAGAAATAGTCGAAAATCAACAACTGTTTTGACTTCTTTATTTCCATATATACATCATAAAAAATTAATATCCAGAGAGCTTAGGTCTTTGCTACCCATTTCTTAGCTTTTTTGTCAGTTACTTTTATCTCTTTTAAGCTAACATATTAATCGTTCACCGGATGACGAACAATCGTTCTCCATATGGCGGACAACTGTTCTCCAGTTGGCGGTCGATCGTTCTCCAATTGGAGAACG
This sequence comes from Tannerellaceae bacterium, assembly GCA_032054765.1. Taxonomy (GTDB): domain Bacteria; phylum Bacteroidota; class Bacteroidia; order Bacteroidales; family Tannerellaceae; genus DFXE01. The sequence continues at coordinate 37,720 of DAMBSC010000029.1, read as the reverse complement.
ATTAACTATTTGGCATCCTTTATCTAGTGAATGCTGTAGAAACTACTAATTTTATTAAATAAAATGGTTAGTGCATCCTTTCCCATTTCGAAGGTGTGAAGAGGCTTTTCAATTGTTTTTAGATAAAATATTTTTGTAAATTGATATTTTTTTATCGAAAAACAATAAATTTATTTGGTAGATTCAAAAAAAGTATTTTTATTTGCATATCGAAAAACGATAAATAAAACATGAATAACAATTAATAATTATTGAACAATGAAAAAAAGGTTAAACATTTTCTCGATGCTTGTCTTACTAACCTTCGGAATGTTAATAGGGCAAAATTTAATGAAAGGTATAAATCCTTTTATAGAAGGGTATCAGCAAGGTATTGATGCAGGTACTAAAGGGGCAAAATTAAAAGGATATATAGCTTTTGATGTAAAACCGGTTAAATTCAGTATTTATCCTGACACCATATATAATAAAAAAGATGGTTCTTTGACTCCTTGTAGAAGTAAAGTTCTCGAAATGGTACCAGAACAACCTATAGAATCAACGACTTTTTTAGTAAGTTCAGGATTGATAAGCCTACTAATATGTATCATGGGGATAATGATGATTATTAAATTTATAAAACTGATCAATACGATTAACAAATCTGTAATTTTTGATCAAAAAAATATTAATCGTTTACGATTCATAGGCGCTGGTTTCATTATTTTCTTTATCGTAAATGGAATCATGGAATATATTTATGTACAATTACTTCGCGATACTTTTGATTTTGAATATTATAAAATAAGCGGGAGCAGTATTATCCATACACTAAGTTTAGTTATAGGATTAATATCTTTTCTGATTGCTGAAGTTTTTGCTATAGGACTGCGCTTGAAAGAAGAACAAGAATTAACTATCTAAAATATAAGACTCATGGAAAAGAAAAGAATAACAATTATATGTATAATAATTTATCTGCTAATAGGTGTGGTATTTATCAGAGCGGGATATAGTTCATATAAAGGTTCAAGAATTCCTAAAAAAGATAGAACTGAAGAAGAAAAAAAAATGGATAACGAGCTTCATATGTTTTCAATGGACTTGTCGATAACTCCTACGGAATGGAAAGAATATCCTCATTCGGTAACTAATATAAAGGGAGAATATCCGATAAACTATCGTATCAATGAAGTGGAAGCCAGGATAAATACTTCAAAAACTTATTTACTTATAACAGGTTTATTGATTTTACCATTATTTGCCTTGATGTTATACGCAATTTTCGGTTTTGTTTCATTTATTCGTAATATAAAAAGAGGAAATATCTTCACCAGATCAACTGTAACAAAAATGCGTATGATTGCTTTTGCCTTTTTATTGATTGCCGTTTTCCAAAACGTGTATAAATTCAGTAATTATCTGATGGCAAAAGATCAGTTCCAACTAACAGGCTATAATGTATCAATGCCCAAAATAGCATTGAGTTATATATGGGTATTCCTTGTATTCATCCTTTTTGCTGAAATATTCGCTTTGGGTACAAGAATGAAAGAAGAACAAGAACTAACAATTTAATTAAAAGGAATAATGGCAATAATAGTAAATTTAGATGTAATGATGGCGAAACGTAAGATCTCTCTTGGAGACTTAGCGGAACGTGTTGATATTACTCCTGCCAACTTATCCATATTAAAAACAGGCAAAGCGAAAGCCATACGTTTCTCCACACTTGACGCTATTTGCAAAGAGCTAGATTGTCAACCTGCGGATATTTTAGAATATAAAAAAGAATAATAGGTGTAACACTTTCACTATTTGGAACGTATAATATAATAGATACGATTAAATAATAAATAAAACATAAGATGTGTGATGATTAGGTATAAAATTTACCTAGTAAGCCACTGGTATGTCGAAAATAAAACAAACAAATCAATAATTTATAAACAATTTAAAATTTAAAGTCATGAAAAAGTTAGTATTAAACGTAGTAGCAGTTTTAGTTTCTTTGTTCTCAGTATCAGCAATGAATGTAAGTGCACAAACGTCTCCTGAGTTTCTTTATAATACAGAAAAAATAAACGGGAAAGTCATTTCAAAAGAAGTTTGTAAAATGGATCCTTCTAATCTGATATATAAATTACATTTAAAATATGAATATTCATATGACACAAATGACAGATTAAAATCATGTAAGACTCTCCGCTGGAATGATAAAACCGCAGTTTGGGAGAATGACCATATACTTACATATGAATATAATAATATTCTGAATACAGTAATATTGAATTATGCCATTTGGAATGAAAGAATGAACGAATTCGAGTCACCTACAGAAAGAGCTGAATATCAATATCTCGAAAACAATCAATTATCATATTATACAAAATATGAAAAAGAATCTTCGGAAAGCGACTGGGAAATTAAGACACACTTTGCAATGAATAACTATTTTGTAAGTCAGTTAGGAAAATAACAGACTTTATAAACCAGTCATGATCCGGACTCCTGCTTATTCTTTCGTGAATAGGTGGGAGTTTTCTTTTGTAAAAAGAAGAATAAATTCTGCAAAAAAACATAAACCGTGTTACCTTTTTGGAATTCTTTGCGTATTATATATAAAGGCCGGTCTTTAAATCACTATCTATTTATAAACTAAAGCATACTTAGTTGGATATTAATATCTGATATACTACTAGTACGCTCTAAATTAAAATAGTAATAATTTAATAAATTCAGAGATTATGAATAATTTTATTTTTAAAACAAGAATATTTTTTTGTGTTATTCTTTTAGCACCAATGTACATATATGCGGAATTACCTCCAAAGTTAATTATGGCTACAGATGAAAAAGATGGACAGGTTTTATCAAAGCAGTCTTTCAAATGGGATATTTCTTCCCAAAGTTATAAACCTGATATTATGCGTGAATATTTATATTTTAATAATGGGTTGTTTACAGCTAATAAAACATATCATTGGAATAAAAGGACATCTTCATGGGAAATTTATAGTGAAATCAGCTATGAATATGATAAACAATTAAATACCGTAACTTTGTTATATTCTGTTTGGAATAAGTCAAAGAAATCGTTTGAACCACCAAAACAGAAAATTATATATACTTTATCAGAAAATGATAAAATTACAAATTACAAACAAATGAAAAAGAATGAGTTAAACGACAATTGGATGATTGATGTATATTATGAATTATAGAATGAATTAGATAAAAAAGGCTTTATTATAAATAGACTTTTTCATAAGCTCCTGCTACTTGATATTCAATGGCGGGAGTTTTTGCGTAATTAGAAAACTTTACTACTTTTGTTAAGGTTAAAAAAACAGGAATAAAACTATATATTATGGTAGATACTAAACAAAATGTAAAAGCCGCTGAAGAAAAAATGGCTGGCGCAATCAATTATCTAGATGAACAACTGGCTCGTATACGTGCCGGAAAAGCGAATCCTAAAATTCTGGATGGAGTGAAAGTTCCTTATTATGGTAGTTTGGTACCTCTCACAAATGTTGCAACAGTTACGACTCCTGATGCAAAGACCATTCTTATTACTCCCTGGGAGAAACCTTTAATGAGGGATATTGAGAAAGCCATTATGGATTCGGATGTCGGCATCACTCCTGAAAATAATGGAGAAGTAATCCGCTTAGGAATACCTCCTCTTACAGAAGAACGTCGCAAATCATTGGCTAAACAATCCAAGCAGGAAGCTGAAAATGCAAAAATAAGTATCCGTAATGCACGCCGTGATGCAATAGATATCCTAAAGAAAAGCATAAAAGATGGTGTACCTGAAGACGTTGAAAAAGATGCAGAAGCTGAAGTTCAAAAGATTCATGATAAATTTATTAAGAAAATAGACGAATTATACGCTGCCAAAGAAAAAGAAATAATGACGATTTAAAATCATTGAAAGGTTTAGTAATTAAAAATACAGGCAGTTGGTATACTGTGCGTACGGACGACGGGCAGGATATCGAAAGTAAAATAAAAGGGAATTTCCGTCTGCGGGATATCCGCAGTACTAATCCTGTTGCCGTAGGCGATCGGGTTGATATTGATATAAATGCCGAAGGTACAGCTTTTATTACTGAAATAGAAGATCGAAAAAATTATATCATTCGCCGTGCCTCTAACTTATCCAAACAATCTCACATCATTGCGGCTAATTTAGATCAAGCAATGCTTATTGTAACTATAAACTATCCTATTACTACTACCATTTTTATTGATCGCTTCCTGGCAACTGCTGAAGCTTATAGTGTTCCTGTTAAAATTATATTCAATAAGATAGATCGCTTTTATGGCACTGACAAAGATGCTATGGAAAAACTCATTACTCTTTATACTGGCATTGGTTATCCATGCTTTAAACTTTGTGCTAAAAGTGGTGATGGGATGGATATATTCAGAGCTGAATTGAAGGACAAAATCACCTTGTTATCCGGTCATTCGGGAGTGGGTAAATCAACCATTATAAATAAATTAGTCCCTGGTGTTAATTTGCGAACAAAAGATATTTCGGAATATCATAATAAAGGTATGCACACAACAACCTTCTCCGAAATGATCCCTCTTCCTGATGGAGGCTACATTATTGATACACCTGGAATAAAGGGTTTTGGGACATTTGATATGGAAGATGCAGAAATATCACATTATTTTCCGGAAATATTCAAACGATCATCTGAATGCAAATTTAGTAACTGTACCCACCGTAAAGAACCAGGGTGTGCTGTACTGGAAGCAATAAAGAATAAAGAAATAAGTAATTCCAGATATAAAAGCTATCTCAGTATATTGAAAGATAAAGAAGAGAGTAAATATAGGGAAGAATATTAGTTAGTGATTAGTGATTAACGGTTAATCATTAATCACTAATCGTTATTTTTTTAAAGTTCTCTGATTTTTATGTTTCTGAACCAGCAATCGTATCCATGATCTTGTAATCCTATATAACCTTCTTTTGCCGGACCTTCTTTAAAACCAGGCCAATCTTTAAATTTACTCTTTGCCACTAATTCATACCATTCCGGAGTCCATAAAGTATATTCTACTACTTTCACTCCATTTTGAATATGTTCCACATGTCCATCTTTCACACGAACAACAATGGTATTCCATTCTCCTGCAGGTTTTGCATTTTGAGGTAATGCCGGAAGCATATCGTAAAGAGAACCCGCTAGGTGATTAGTCAACTTATTATCTGATGCGTTCCAGTTATCAAGTACCTGGATTTCAGGAGCTGCATAATATATTGGTTTCCCTTCAAATTCCTGTACATAATAGAAAATACCGGAATTGCCTTCTTTCTCAATTTTCCAATCAATGGATAATTCAAAATTACTGAATTTCTTATTTCCAAAAAGGATATCACCTCCTTGTCCATGTCCTGCTTTTTCACCTCTTTTTACCTTCATGGCTTCTTCATTAATCTCCCAGTTAGCAGCCATTTGAGAAGAGTTGCATTTACGCCAACCGTCGAAGTTTTTACCATCAAAAAGTAATACCCAGCCATCTTTTTTCTCTTTTTCAGTAAGTTTATTACTGTTTTGTGCCGATAAAGAAGTAAATGACACCGCTAATAAAAGTACTGAAAATAGAATTCCTTTTTTCATGATTATTAGTTTTAAAAATATATGTTTAATTTCACGCAAAGATAAAAACATTTTCACACAGCAGGCAGGCTCATACCTGTTATTTTACGGTATAGATCCAAGGCATATACATCTGTCATACCTGAGATATAGTCAAGTACACATTGGATTCTGCCATACGTTGTAGGAGCATTCGTATAGTATTGTTCAGGAATACGCTGGAGTAATAACTTACTATATGCATGTTCTTGATTAATTACAGCATCAGTTAGGACACCAATAAGGTGACTAAAAATATGATAACCAGCCAATTCAATATCCAGCACCTCTTTGGCACGATAAATCTTTTTATAGGCCACTGCCGAACAAGCAGCATAAGCTTTTGCTATGTGCTCATCTATTTCTTTTATCAACGTACTTTTAAATGTTCCAGCCAGAATACTTTCTTCATTTGTGAGGAAAACCTTTGAACATTCATCTACCAGTAATCCAACAATACTGGAACGCAGATAAGCAATTTGTTCATTCGTATCATCCACCAACCGCATAATATCAATGATATGCTTAAGTCGCTTTCCTTCAAAGAAGCCTAAAAGCAGGTTGATTGTTTCTTCGCTTGTCAGGATACGGAGTTTATGGGCATCTTCTATATCCATAATCTGATAACAGATATCATCAGCAGCCTCTACCAGATAAACAAGGGGATAACGACTATATAACCCTGGGGATGAAGGATCTTCATGAATTCCTAATTCCTCTACTATACTTTTATAAGTAGTTTCTTCCGACTGAAAGAAGCCAAATTTTCCACCTCTTTTGGAAAGAACCGAAGCATATGGATATTTTATAATGGAAGCAAGCGTACTATAAGTCAAAGCAAAGCCACCTTTTCTTCGGCCAATAAATTGATGAGTTAGTAAACGTAATGCATTAGCGTTCCCTTCAAAAAGAACAAAATCCTCCCAACGTCCACCTTCTTCCCGTACTTTATCTTCCAGTTTTCGACCTTTTCCCTCTGAAAAATAAGCAGCAATAGCCCTTTCACCGGAATGACCGAACGGCGGATTTCCCATATCATGTGCCAGACAAGCAGCGGATACAATGGACCCAATCTCAGGGAAATTTACATTTCCTTCAGGATATTTCTCTATAAGTCCTTTTGATACATTATTCCCTAATGAACGCCCTACACAGGAAACTTCCAGACTATGAGTAAGACGGTTATGGACAAAGATACTTCCCGGAAGAGGGAAAACTTGTGTTTTATTCTGTAAACGACGAAAAGGCGATGAGAATATCAATCGATCGTAATCTCTTTGAAAATCTGTCCGTTCATGTTTTCGCTCATGATATTCTTCCATTCCTAGCCGTTTACCGGAAAGTAATTTTGACCAATCCATGCTATTATACAATTAGTTATTTGTGGCACAAAGGTATGAATTTTTTCTTTTCAACTATTTCCTGTAAGTTTGCAGAAAGATTTTGTTATGAAGGGTTACGGTTTTTTATTTATCTTTTCTTTTTTACTCTGGGGATGTAGCGAAAAGTCTATCGACGAACGAGTTATTTCTGTAACCATTGAACCCCAACGATATTTTGCAGAATTAATAGGTGGTGATAAATTCACGATCCATACCGTTGTACCCAATGGTCAAAGTCCTGAAACTTACGACCCAACCCCACGCCAAATGATTCAAATAGGAAAAAGTAATGCTTATTTTCAAATCGGACACATAGGATTCGAACAGGCATGGATGAATAATATACGCGAAAACAATCCTAAGATGCAAGTGTTTGACCTGTCAAAAGGTTTCAAATTCATTGAAATGGAAGGAGAAGAACACGAAGGACATCATCATGAAGGATTTGACCCTCATATATGGAGTAGTATTGAAGGAGCCAGACAGATAGCAATAAACACAACCTTAGCTTTTTGCAAGCTAGATCAGGAAAACATAACATTTTACCAGCAAAATCTTGAAAAAGTAATGGCAAAGATCGACTCAACAGAGCAGATAATTCTTAATCTTATATCGCCCTTACAACACCGTACGTTTATAATATATCATCCGGCACTTACTTATTTTGCAGAAGAATTTAATCTGAAGCAATTAAGCATTGAGATGGATGGGAAAGAACCTTCACCTGCTTTATTAAAAGAATTAATCCAGACAGCTCTTAATAATAATGCACATGTCGTATTTATACAAAAAGAGTTTGACAAAAAAAATGCAGAACTCATAGCAAAAGAGGCTGAATGTCGCTTAGTTACAATAAATCCATTAGCCTATGACTGGAGCAAAGAGATGATTCATATTGCAAAATCTCTGGCGAATGAATAAGTTAATAGAAATAGATAATATTACCGTCTGCTATGGTAATAAAATAGTTCTGTCAAATATATCCTTTACTCTTTACGAAAAGGATTTTCTTGGAGTTATTGGCCCTAATGGAGGAGGTAAAACGACATTGCTAAAAGTTATCCTCGGACTTCTTTCGCCTACAAAAGGGGTGATTCGTTTCTTTCAACATGAAAAAGAAGTTTCTTCCTTAAAGATGGGGTATCTTCCGCAAATGAATCAGATTGATCGTAAATTTCCCATTACTGTCCGGGATGTAATTGCTTCTGGATTAGCATCTGAAAAAAAAACTCTGCACCCATTCAATAAAGAACAGAAACAACAAATAAATAATATTGCTGTTCAGATGGGTATTGATTCACTTCTGGAACGTCCGATTGGTGAACTTTCAGGAGGCCAACTTCAAAGAGTATTATTAGGACGTTCGATTGTTTCTCATCCAAAAGTATTGATACTGGATGAGCCGAATTCGTATATCGATAAACATTTTGAATCACAATTTTATACATTATTAAAAAAGATCAACCAAGAGAGCGCTATTATCTTTGTATCACACGATGTAGAAACAGTAAAAAAAATGGCAAAACACATCGTGTTAGTGGATGATGGTAAATTGACAGTAAATAAAAATGAAAACACCTACTAAACCAACAATATTAATTACTGGGGCCAGTGGTTTTATCGGCGGTTTTCTGGTAAAAGAAGCTATACATAGAGGATATGAAGTATGGGCGGGTGTTCGTACTGGAAGTAATCTGGAGAATCTTCAGGATAAGCAAATCCACCTTATCGACCTCAAATATAGCGATAAAGCGGCACTAGTAAATCAGCTTAAAGAAATCGGATTGTCCAGCGGATGGGATTACATTATCCATAATGCAGGTGTTACCAAGACGAATAATAAAAAGGATTTTTTTCGAGTAAACGCAGAATATACAAGGAATTTAGTGGAAGCTCTAGCTGCAGCAGAATATATTCCAAAAAAATTTATACTTATGAGTAGTCTCAGTAGCTTTGGGAAAGGGAATGAAAAAACATTCCATCCCATCCGACTAGACGATCCTCAAGTTCCTGAAACAGCCTACGGAAAAAGCAAACTCGAAGCAGAATGTTGTATCCGACATCAAACTTATTTTCCATATCTGATCCTTCGTCCGACCGGTGTATATGGACCAGGAGAGAAAGATTATTTCCTGGAAATGAAAACTATTCAAACAGGCTTTGACTTTGCAGTAGGTTTTACACCACAAAGAATTACCTTTATCTATGTAAAAGACTTAGCCCGGATTACTTTTGAGGCAATTGAAAATAAAAATATATTCAATAAAGAATATTTTGTAGCGGATGGGGATATATATACAGATACTGAATTTGCACATTTAATACAAAAAATACTTGGTAAAAAACATGTATTTCGGGCTAGAATACCGGCATGTTTAGTCTATATAGCCTGTGTTCTTTCAGAATGGATAGGAAAAATACTAGGCAAAAGCATGACGCTAAATACTGATAAATATATCATCCTGAAACAGCGTAACTGGATATGTGATGTAAAACCGCTTCAGGATGATCTTGACTTTAAAGCTGAATATACTCTTGAAAAAGGCCTTGAAGAATGTATTTCCTGGTATAAAAAAGAAGGTTGGTTATAGTAGTCAATCCACCTGTTTGATAGAACCTGAACCGGCTACACTTTTCTTTATATCCTTGGCATCTCCTTTATATTTTATACGTCCGCTTCCGGCGATACTGGCATCTATACTATTATTTGCTGTGATATCGATATCACCGCTTCCGGCAATTTTACATTTCATATCTTCTACATGAAGGTCAAAAGCACGAATCGTTCCACTTCCGGCAATATCAAAATAGGCTTTCTGTATTATTCCTCCCAGGTTTAGTTTTCCACTTTCCGGCAATATCTCCATTAAATTCATTTCCATATAAAGAAAATGCATTTAATGTTCCGCTACCGGCTAAATCAACATCCAATTTATTCAGTGTAACACTATCGTTAAGGTTAATCGTTCCACTACCAGAAATATCTACCTTCAGGTTTTCTGTAACTAATGGACTTCTCAGGTCAAAAACAATACTACCAGCCGCGTCCAATTTCTTTAAAGCTCTCGAATTTGTTACAACAGTAAATTGAGTTGGTGAAAAAGCAGCATTCCTATATCCCGCTTTTGGTAAAATTCTTAATGTCCCGTTTTCTGTACTTATATCATACATTTCAAAGATGTTCTTATCCACACTCACTGTTAATGAGGGTGATCCATCTAACTGTTTATATTCAATTTGCATCGAACAGTTTCCCACTCGTAAAACATCGTAATCATCAATATTTATTATCTCTGTAATAACATCCCCATCACCTTTAATTCTTTGGAAAGGAAAACAACTATATAGTAATAATAAACCACATAACAATGGTAATAAGAAAAAACTTGCTTTCATATATTTAATGTTAAGATTTAATCGACTTTCTTAATTCTACCAATCCCACTGGAATGTTTGTTTATTGATGAAGCTTTGCCTTTGTAGTTGATATTTCCCACTCCCGAACTGTGGGCCTCTAACTTTTCAATGGAATTAACCTGCATATTACCTACACCCGATAAATGACATTTCAAATCTTTTACAAAAAGATTATAAGTCTTTATATTACCAACACCCGAAAGGTGAAAATCACCTGTTTGTGCCGTACCTTCAAGAATAAGATTACCCACCCCTGAAAGATCACATCTTAATTGATTACACGTTAGATCATCCATCTTTATATCTCCAACCCCTGAAACGGATAAGTTGAGAGTGTCTGATTTAACATCCTTTTTTGCATAAAAATTAACTACGCTGTTTACCTCAACTCTTTTAAGAGTTTCAGATGTACTGCTTACTAAAAATTTTGTGGGTTTAATTATTGTTTTATCCTTTGTTCGTATTATCAATTTATCATTATCCGTTTCTATTTCTAGTAAAGGATATAGGTTCTCATCTATAGATATTTGCAACGTAGAATTTCCAGGTATTTGTTCATAAAAAAATTGGAAATTTTCTTTTTTTGAAAAAAGATTATTATTATGCTCAATATTTTCATTAATAAATATAGATTGGTAACATGTTATTCCTATTTCCTTTGTCACAATAGTTCCATTACCTTTGATTACATCTTTAGCTGTGGAAAAGCCTACTGCCAAAAATACGATTGTTAAAAAACCAAATAAAATCAAATTTGTTTTCATTATTTTACTTCTTCTATTGTTCCTTTTCCTATCTTTTTTTGTTGTACTGCAGTTGGGCCCTTATAACGGATATTACCTTTACCTACAAGTGAAGCTTTCAGATTATCTGTTGCATGAACTTCAGCCGTTCCACTTCCGGTAACATTACATTTTAAATCGGGTACAGCAACTCCAAAAGCATGAATATCTCCACTGCTCGTAATACTATATGAACCTTCCTTGGCGTTACCTTTTTTTAAAGTTATCGAACCAGAACCATTAATTGTACACTCTAATTTATCAACTTGCAGATCATCAGCCACAATATTTGCACTTCCAGAAATATCCAGATCCAGTTTCCCAAGCTTTACCGTTTCCTTTAACTGTATTAGGCTATTATCTTTCCCTTTTATTATCGTTTCATCTCCATTAAGAGGCGAATTCACCATAAAATTAGCATTACCGGCAATCCGTGCCTCTTTTAACCACTTAGAGTTTGTTTTAATAATGAATTTCGTAAAATGATCGACCTTTATACCTTTAAAGCCAACCATTAATACGCGGTCCTTTATTTCTATATTTACGTATTGTTGCAGATTATCATCTACTGTAATCTCCAAATAAGGCTCATTTTCAGACTGCTCATAATGAATATCATAGACACCATCAATTCTGATAGAGTTATAATCAGTTATTTCTCTTTCTTTGGTAGTAAGCATGCCACTACCTTTTACTCTATCAGAAGCTTGTATTAATGATGTTATCCCAGAAATCATCAAAAGAATTAATAAGATTTTAAATTTCATTTTCATTTATAATTGTCTGTGGTTATTAATAAGACGACCATAGTATCTATTTCGTTACAAAAATAAGGAGGAAAAGTGAATAAACATAACAAGATATAAGTATCTTTGTGTCAGATCCAGAAAATTATAAACCCATGAAAAAGACTTTATTAATTTTTATATTATTGATTCCTTTACAGACTTCTATTTTTTGCTCTAACAATATAACTGTAAAAACAGGAGAGATTAAAGATATGGTTCTTATTTATAATGGTGGAGCACATCGGAAAGTTATTTGGGATGAGTCTCACTTTGAACCGTATGTTTCTTATCACGATGAAAAAAATAAAGAGGACTATTGGCTATTCGACGGTTTTCTATTTCTCGAAATACTTGATGGAAATGGAAGAGGCTACGCATCCGGATACGCAAAAGAATCTGCACGTAAAGAAGAGTGGATTGGACTTATCGATCAATATCTAACAAAAGGAAACGCAATCCAGGCACTAGATAATTGTATTGAGAATGCTAAAAACAATTGTGGAAGGCTTACTAAACGAAAGATCGTAATATCCCTTCCTGAACCGATTCCTAATCAGAAAGACTGGGGAGAACTAAATGGTAAAAAACTAGATTTTTCGAATGATGAAGATAGAATTACAGCTTGTAAATGGTATATAGATTTCATTATCCAAAGGTTCAACGACGCCAATATGCGGAATGTAGAATTACAAGGATTTTACTGGTTGGCAGAAGAAGCGACTAATACACGAACATTTGTACACGAAATTGCCAATTATGTACATGATAAAATGCTGAGTATGTATTGGATTCCTTATTTTAAATCCGATGGATATAACGAATGGAAATCGCTAGGATTTGACCAGGCATTCCTTCAGCCTAATCATTTCTTCAACGACACAATACCGGATTCAAGGATTGATGATGCCTGTCAGATTGCCAAAAGCTATGGTATGTCTATGGAAATGGAGTTTGATGAAAGGGCTACCGAACAAGGGGGAAAACGCAATCGTATGAAAGCATATATTGACGGTTTCAATCGTAATAATATCTTTGAGAAAACAGATGTTGCCTATTATCAGGGAAATGATGCTTTTTATCAATTAAGATACGGTACGGAAAACGATGTTGAACTCTATAATGAATTGGCTTCTATTATTGCTAAAAGACAAAAAAAATATATTAACAAGTAGCAGATTTATTGCACAATAATAAAGGCGGTATAATTTGTATTTTTAGTAATAGGACAAAGAGAGAAATAACCTGTTCTCAATTTCCCGTTTTCAAATTCTAGAGGATAGGCTTTTTTGTTAAGTTTATGACGTTCATAAGCTATCTTAGAACGGCTTTCGTATATTATATCGAAGATTCCAATAGCATCTTTATGTATATATCGATCGAAAATACTAATAGCAGCCATTCCCATGGTATACCGCATATTAATCTCGATACACGGATGTATATCTATAGTTCCATCTTCTGATTTGTACATCAACATATCAATACCAATATAACCCTTATAAAGGGAACCATATACTTGTTTCAATGTGATTCTTACAGCTTCTCTTATTCTCCAGAATTTATCTTTTCCAATATGTTCTGTAAGAATTGATTCTGATTCAGACTGGCTTATCATTTCATTGCCTTTATAAGCTCCTCGTTTACTTGTTCCAAATAAGGAAATACCTCTGTATCCGATTTCCCCGTCACCATCAGAATAAAACTCTAATGCAAAATCATTCCATTTATTCAATGCTTTTTCGATACTAATTACACCTTGTTTTGCTAAAGCCCCATTTATCCATTTTCTATCTTTATCATCCAGCATTCCACTATCTAACCATAACAACCCTCTACCAGATGATGAATAGGGAGTTTTCAAAATATATGCTGCAGGGTTATCAACAAGGTATTCCTCTATCTCAGAAAGGTTATTAAAAAAAACAGGCACGTCAGGAAAGTCAAAATCAGGTAGTAATTCTTTTATTTTTTTGAAACATTCTGCAGCTACTGGTCGACCGGTTAAACGTACTAACTCCTGGTTCCAAACTGGAAGTATAATGTCTATTCCTAAAAGATCCTTTAACTTTGTATATACATTAAGGCTTTGTGGAGAAAGTCCCCAGGGCATTGCCTCCATCTTTGGTAAATAATCCGTTTTTCCTGTAACCTTATCCTTGGATAAGATAGTTACTTCCGGATACAATTCTTTTGGAAAAGTTGAAAAAAAGCGAGGAGATATTAAATCGTCTACAAATACATAATCTCCGGGAGAAGCGTACCAGGCCGGCAATAAAGCCAAGTCTGCAATCATCTTCTGAACATTCTTCGATGGCGTATAATTAGATGTACCAACAAGTACGGCCGTTTCATGTCCCGGATTGTAATAATGAAGTTTAGGTAACATAGCGATAATAAAAAAGCCGTCCTGAAGACGGCCTTTATTTTAATCTAGATTCTCATCAATAGCTTCTATCTTTTTTACAGTAAGTTCCATATCTTCCTTAAGTTTTTCAATCTTGCGTTCCATTTCTTTTAGCAAGCCACCTCCGCCTTTAGAAGAAATACTAAGGAAACCTATATTATTTTCATAAGTCTGTAACTCATTCTTCATGCGCTCGTATGTACGCATTAACCGTTCACGTTCACCGTAAAGCTTTCCTTTACCCTTTTCTCCATTTGTCATATCATTCAGAGAATTGCGATAAGTTTGCATTTTACGGTCAGCTTGATCTACTTTCAAACGATCAAACTGCTTATCTATTGCTTCATGGTATTCTTTATAAATTTTATCTTTTTCTCTAAAGGGAACAAAACCTATACTATTCCATTCAGTCATATATTCTTTTAATTGCGCCAATGCCTCGTCATAACCCAGAGCTTCATCTATTTCATTGACCTTCACGATTAATGCTTGTTTAGCCGCAAGATTTTCCTGCTCTACCCCTTTCTGAGATGACACATTCTTATTTTTCTGTTCAAAGAAATAATCACAAGCGGAAATAAAACGTTTCCAGATAGCGTCAGAATGTTTTCTAGCCACAGAACCGATTGTTTTCCATTCTTTTTGCAGAGCAATCATTTTCTCTGTAGTATCTCTCCAGTCCGTACTGTTTTTCAATTCTTCAGCTTTTTCACATAAGGCAATTTTCCTCTGAAGATTATTCTCCATCTCGTCCTTAACACCTTTATAAAATTCAGCTTTTTTACCGAAATAGACATCACAAGCAGCACGGAAACGCTCAAATACCTTTACATTATGTTTTTTGGGAGCAAAACCAATAGTTTTCCATTTGTCCTGTAATCCGATTACGAACTTATTCATTTCTTCCCAAGCCTTGAAAGATTTAAGTGGTTCATAATCTATATTTTCAATCTGTTCACAAATGGCAATCTTCGTATCAAGATTCTCTTGCTCTTTTTCTTTTATCTCTTCAAAATGTCCTTGATAACGTTTGTTTATCTGAGAAGAAGCAGTTTTAAATCGTGTCCATATCTCTTCACGCAATTCTCTTGCTACAGGACCAATTTCCCGCCATTGTTGGTGAAGCTTTTGTAGCTGATGAAAAGCAGAGATAGTATCCGGCTCATCTACTAATTTTTCAACAGATTCACAAAGAGCAGTTTTCAATTCCAGATTCTTTTTAAAGTCATAATCACGGAATTGATTATTTATTTTAATAATATCGTAAAACTTCTCACTGTATATCTGGTAATTACGCCACAATTCGTTAGCATGCTCCTGAGGGATAAGCTTTACTTCTTTCCAACGTTGTTGAATATCCCTGAACTCATTATATAGCTTATTGAAATCTTCCTGACTCTCAGAAAGCTCTTTTAAACGATCTATCAACTGCAGTTTAAGGGCATAATTAGCTGCCTTTTGTTCTTCTTCCTGAGCATGAAGAGCAGACCTCTTCTCCCTATGAGCAGCAAGTAACTCTTTTAGTTTAGCTTCTTTCTCATCAACAGGAACTATAAAATCTTTTTCCTCTCCACCGCTTTCTATAAATGCTTTTTTGAGTTCTTCAACCTCCCCTCTGTGAATCTTATAAAATGCTTGCTTTAGGGATTCGACTTCATTTTTGGTCTTATCCGCCGGAGCATCTAATAATTCTGATAATTTGTCAAGAATCTCATCTTTCGACAAAATTAATTTACTACTCACAGGAATTTCAGCTTCGGAAGTTTTCTCTTCAATGTTACCTTCTGTCTTAGTTTCAACGGTTGGTTCAGTTTCTCCTGCTGACACAACTTCTTCCTTCACTTCTACCACCTGATTTTCAGGAACAGGTATTACATCAGACATTGGTTCCTCGACAGGAACATTGGAGTCTATCAAGTCTGAGGATTCTTCAGAAACGACTTCTTCTACAGATTTTTCCGGTAATACTTCCGGGGCCTTAGCTTCTTCCAATTTACCATTTTCTTCCGCTGGTAAATTAGTTTCATGGGTGTCATTCATATTCATTTGCATTTTAGAAAAGGATAGCTTATCCTAAATCGAATCACAAAATAAACTAAATATTTTTGGATTCCAACAAGGATAAGCATTTTTTTTAGCCCAGAAACGAAATAAGAACACCAGCAGCAACAGCTGAACCTATAACTCCTGAAATATTACTTGCCATACAATACTGCAAAACATGGTTCTTGGGATCGTGCTTTAAAGCGATTTCATTTGCTACACGTGAGGCCATCGGAACAGCGCTCAGTCCGGTAGCTCCAATTAACGGATTGATCTTCTTTTTTGTAAATAAATTAACCAGTTTCACCATTAAAATCCCTCCCGAAATGGAAAGAGCAAATGCAAGAAATCCTCCAACGACAATTCCGATAGTTGTAAAATTAAGAAATGCTTCCGCAGTCATGGTCGCACCGACAGATAATCCTAAAAAGATTGTAGCTGCATTCATAATACTGTTAGATGCCGCATCAAACAAACGGAATGTATTCGTTCCGATTTCTTTTACCAGATTTCCGAACATAAGCATACCAATTAAAGGGACTGCACTGGGTACAAACAGCGCTACAACAATTGTTACAACTATAGGGAAGATTATCTTTAGAACACGCATATTCTTTATTTCTGTTTCAGAAGGATATTTTTTTTCCTGTTCTTTCATATTGATACGTAATTCTTTTTTTGAACAAAGAAGATTAACTACCAACGGAATAATAACAGGAACTAATGCCATATAGGAATACGCTGCTATGGCAATAGGCCCTAACAAATGAGGAGCAAGTTTAATAGTTGTAAATATAGCCGTCGGACCATCCGCGCCTCCAATAATGCCCAGAGAGGCTGCTTCTTTCGGTGTAAAACCGATTAATATTGCAACCAGCAAAACACTAAAAATACCTAATTGCGCTGCCGCGCCAAAAATAGATAGTCGCAAATTTCGCAACATAGGTCCAAAATCTGTCAAAGCACCTACCCCCATAAAGATGATTGGAGGGAGAAAACCCGTTTTAATCAACATGTAATAAATGAAGTTCATTATTCCCAATTCATGAGCTATATCATGAAGCGGCATTTCCCAAATGTTCTTCATTACGCCATGCACATTGATCATACCATTTTCATCTGCCTGAATAACCCCCATCTCACCTCCTGGAAAGTTAGCCAAAAGAACACCAAAAGCTATAGGAACAAGTAATAAAGGTTCATATTCTTTTTTGATACCAAGATAAAGCAATATCAGGGCAATGGCATACATAACAAGAAACTGCGGTTCAGCAATAATATTGCTGAATGCAGTCATCTCATACAAATTATTAAATATCTCCTTCATTATTGAATAGTCATTAATACATCATCCTCAGAAACTGTATCACCGGGATTGGCAAGGATAGATGTTATCGTTCCATTAAATTCCGAACGAACAGCATTGTATGTCTTCATTGCTTCTACATAGCAAAGCAAGTCTCCTTCTTTAACAACATCCCCTACTTTTAAAGGAGTGTCTGAGGCACTCTTAACTAAGAAGAACTTTCCTTCCAGCGGAGATAAGACTTCCTGCCCGGCACCTGCCGATGGTGCTGATACTGGAGCCACTATCGGAGCCGAAGTTTCAATAGTTTTTGGAGCCTCAGCAGTAGCCGTTGAATCACCGAAAGCGACAGTAACACGAAATTGCTCACCATTCACATTTACATTCATTACTTGCGGTGTATCCGGTAAGGAAAATGGTTGAACAATCGGTGCAGAAGGAACTTCAGCTTTTACTTGTGTAGTTTGCTGATCTTTTTTACGTTTAGCAACATCAGCAAGGAATTCAACTTTTGCTTTTCCTGAACGATAGGCCTCGTACTGAGCCGGATGCATAGCATATTCAAATAACTCTTCATCATCCTCTCCTACTTCCCACTGTTTTTCATTCATAAGTTTGCGATACTTCTCTAATGCATCAGGATAGTTATCTTGTGGATTACCTTCGAAGAATTCTCTTCCTTCTTTCTTTGCTTTTTCGATGATTTCCGGTGCAAGCTCGCCAGGTAAACGTCCGGCTTTACCTAATATCATATCCCAGATGTCATCAGCGATCATACTCCAGCGTTCTTTTCCTTTCTCCATCTGCATTACATTCATCATTGCCAGATTTTTTACATACTGACTGAAAGGTGTTACCAAAGGAGGATATCCTACGCGTGGCCATACATAGGCTACTTCATCAAATAGTTTAATAAGCAATTGATCTTCCGTCATCAATGGCTTATTATTTTTGATATTGTTTTTATTAATACTTTCCAGGTTCTTTTCCAGATCTGCCATTAAACTCCCCATCATACCACCAGGCAAGCCGGGACCAATAAGAAGAGAATTCATCAAACGGTTTTTCGGACTGATATACAATCCAAGAAAATCATCCATAAATTCCTGAACCAGACTACGGACTTTCATGTAGGCTTCCATATTGATTTCCGGCACTTTATAACCTGCATCTTTTAACATAGCCTGAACAGTTAAAAGGTCTGCATGTCCTGTTCCCCAAGAGAGAGGCTCCATACCTACATCAATATAATCGCAGCCGGCATCACATACTTCAAGAATGGAAGCCACATTAAATCCTGGCCCAGCATGGCTATGATACTGTATAGGTATTTCGGGGTATTTAGCCTTAATATTCTTAACGATCTGCCCCAATGAATATGGACGTCCGATGCCTGCCATATCTTTAATACAGATCTCATCTGCCCCCAATTCAATAAGTTCCAGGGCCATTTTGGTATAATAATCTACCGTATGAATGGGGGAATGAGTAATACTTAGCGAGCACTGTGAAATCATGCCGGCTTCTTTGGCATATTTAATAGAAGGAGCAATATTTCGAACATCATTCAACCCACAAAAAGTACGTGCAATATCAGTACCCTGAGCTTTTTTTACTTTATAGAATAACTGACGCACATCGTCGGGGACGGGGCTCATGCGAAGCCCATTTAAAGCACGATCCAGCATATGTGTCTGGATACCCGCTTCATTAAATGGCTTTGTCCATTCGCGTACCGCTTTATTAGGGTTTTCACCAAATAATAAATTAACTTGTTCAAATCCTCCGCCATTGGTTTCCACTCTGTCAAAGCAACCCATCTCTATAATAGCAGGAGCAACTCTTGTTAGCTGGTCAACGCGAGGAACATACTTTCCGGCTGATTGCCACATGTCTCTAAAGACCAAACTGAATTTGATTTCTCTTTTCATGGTATTATGTATAATATTCTATATTATTGTTTTTCAATCTTCGTTACCTTACCCTTACCTCCGGTTACCATACTGATAGCCGACACTATCGCCGCCGTAGTGCTTCCTGGAATACCTGTTCCAGACTGAGATACAGACGGCGTCTGCTGTTGAGGTGCTTTTTTTACTATGACTTCTTCAGGAGCATATTTATTTACAATAATAATTAATCCTTTTCCAAGATAAATTACAAGAAATAGAATAGCAAAAACGGTTGTCATTCCAACGACCATCAGTAAAAGTCCGAATTCTATGTTTTCCATATAATTAATTTAATTCTTCAAAAATAATCTTTCCAAACAAAAAATTTCCCGCCAAGTTATAAAGCAGCCCCAAAAGTAATAAATATGAAAATAACAACCTAACATCACTTTATTAAAAAAATTAAAAATAAGCAATTATAAGCTTTGGGATAAATTCTATTTAAAAGTAAAAGAGGCGTTTATATTACGATCTATTATTAACCCTATTAAAAAGAAAAAGTACAGTCTCATAATTGTCAGATTATTTATTTGTATATTTGCTATATAATAATTGCAACATATAATAAATATTTTTTTAACCATTCTAAATTAAAACAAAAATGAAAAAGTATCTTGCTGAAATGATTGGCACCATGGTGCTTGTACTAATGGGTTGTGGAAGTGCGGTGTTTGCCGGAGCGGTCCAGCCATTCTCCTCTGTCGGAACATTAGGAGTTGCATTTGCTTTCGGTTTATCCGTCGTAGCAATGGCTTATACCATAGGTAAAATCTCAGGGTGTCATATTAATCCAGCCATTACATTAGGGATGTGGTTGTCTAAACGGATGAGTTCAAAGGATGCAGGAATGTATATGATTTTCCAGGTAATCGGAGCAATTATCGGTTCGGCCATTTTATACATATTAGCTAAAGATTCAGCGTCTACAACCACTTTAACAGGGGCTAACGGTTATACTCAAGTTATGCCTGCTTTTATTGCAGAAACAGTATTTACCTTTATTTTCTTATTAGTTGTACTTGGATCCACTTCAAAAGGGGCAAATAGCAGTCTTGCAGGTCTGGCTATCGGTCTTTCGTTAGTTTTGATACATATTGTTTGCATCCCTATTACCGGCACATCTGTAAATCCGGCAAGAAGTATTGGTCCTGCTATTTTTGAAGGAGCCCAAGCCCTTTCTCAATTATGGTTGTTTATTGTTGCTCCGTTTCTGGGTGCAGCCTTAGCCGCATTAGTTTGGAAAGTAATTGATACGGAAGAGAATTGATTAGCAAAGCATATATATAAAAAGAAGATGTCCTGTATAAACAAAATATACAGGACATCTTCTTTTTGCCTACGATTAAGTCGAATTTATTTCACAAGATCCGACAATTCAGCACCAGCTTTAAATTTAACAGCTTTACGAGCTGGGATATTGATAGGTTGTTTAGTTTTTGGGTTAACACCTTTACGTGCTGCTTTTTCTGTGATAGAGAAAGATCCAAAACCTAAAAGGGCAACTTTTCCACCTTTTTTCAACTCACCTGAAACTGTTTCTACAAAAGCTTCTACTGCTTTTTTAGCATCTACTTTACTTAATCCAGCTTTGTCTGCTACGGCGCTGATAAATTCTGTCTTATTCATAATAAATCAAAAATTAAATATATTAAACAAATCTCTAATACTCTCATTTGGCCTCAAATGTAACTTTATTTTGAATCATCGCAAAGAATTTCAGTTTTTTTTTATTCATTTTCTATGTTTTACGGCTTTAAAAACCGAAAATAATAAAATATATATACCTTTGTCTGATTAAATGAATAGATATGATGAATCAGAACAGCTCCGGGTTTCTTAATTCAATTCCGGTAGTTACGAAAAATCTTATAATAATAAATATTATCTTTTGGATTGCGAGTATTGTTTTACCAAAGGTAAATGTTGATTTAGTCCAACTATTAGGTTTACATATTCCCGGTGCAACGCATTTTAATCCTATTCAGTTTGTATCTTACATGTTCATGCATGATACACGTTCCATTTCGCACTTGTTTTTTAATATGTTTGCGGTTTATATGTTTGGGCGCACGCTTGAAATGGTATGGGGACCTAAACGGTTTCTGATTTATTATATGGTAACAGGAATCGGTGCCGGTCTTATACAAGAACTTGTTTGGGTAATTGAATTACGGGATGTTATTTTCGGCTCAAATGATATGGTTAACCTGAATGGTGTGCAAGTAATGCCGGTAAGTGAATTTTTGGACTATTTTGTTACAGTTGGTGCTTCAGGCGCTGTATTTGGCATTCTTTTAGCTTTTGGAATGAAATTCCCGAATGTTCCGCTTTATATCATGTTTATTCCGGTACCAATCAAGGCCAAATATTTTGTGATAGGCTATGGTTTGATTGAATTATTTATGGGTGTCGCCAGCTTCAGTGGAGATTCGGTTGCACATTTTGCACACTTGGGTGGAATGCTGTTTGGATTTATTCTTTTACGCTATTGGAAAAAAAGAGATGGAACAATTTTTTACTGATCTGAAATATAGATTTCACTCCGGTTCGATCCATACGAAATTTATCTACATTAATGTGGGGATATTTCTTTTTATCCGCATAACTGCCGTTGTTCTGATTTTGTTTAATATCAAGGATTTGCCACTCCTTTCTTATTTACAAATGCCGTCCTCTCCACTAGGTTTATTACATAAACCATGGACAATCATAACTTACATGTTTACTCATTACGACTTTTTACATATACTATTTAACATGTTATGGCTGTATTGGTTTGGCTATATTTTTCTTCGTTTTTTCATGCCCCGCCAATTAGGAGGTGTCTACATATTGGGTGGCATAATGGGAGCGATACTGTTCCTTTTAGCTTATAATATATTTCCTTACTTTCAGACTGTTGCATCAAACAGTGCCCTAATTGGAGCATCTGCCTCAGTTATGGCTATCGTTTTTGCCGTATCTTTTTACAAAAAAGATTATGAAATCAATTTGCTATTGATTGGCAGAATAAAACTTATTTATCTGGCACTCATCACGCTGTTGATAGATATACTTTCTATTACGTCGGCCAATGCAGGGGGGCATATCGCTCACCTGGGAGGAGCCTTGTTTGGCATCTGGTTCGCATCAAGAATGAAGGTGGGAAAAGATCTGACCGCTCCGCTAAACCGTCTGATAGATAAAATTGTTAATATAGGCAAACGTAAGCCTAAAATGAAAGTCACCTATAAGCGAGCAGAAACAGATTATGAATATAATGCCCGCAAAAATAAGGAAAATACAGATATTGATTCTATTCTGGATAAACTAAAACGATCAGGCTATGAAAGCCTTTCTGCCGAGGAAAAGAGAAAATTGTTTGATGCCAGCAAGAAATAATACATGGGTAAAGGGGTTGTGAAAAATATTATCCATTATTTCTTTGCAGTTGTAAACGTACTGTTTGCTTTGCTACTTTTAATAGCATCTTTCTCCGACAGGATTCCTCCCGGAAAAAGCATGGTATTCTCTTATATTGGCTTAGTATTTCCCTTTATATTTGTTATAAATTTTTTTTTCATCATTTATTGGCTGATTCTCAGAAAATGGAAATTTCTACTTATAGGAGTTTGCACTTTTACCATATGCTGGGGAGCAATAAGAAACTACTTCCCTTTCCACTTTAGAAAAGACATTCTCAAAACCGAAGATGTTATAAAAGTTCTTTCTTATAATGTGATGGGATTTGCCAATAAAGACCATACAAAGGAGTCACCTAATAAGATACTGGAATATATCGCCAATTCTGATGCAGACATTGTTTGCATGCAGGAATTCTTTATTCGAAGATCCGGTAAGGGAGTTACCAGAAGTACTATAAACGAGGCTTTAAATATGTACCCTTATCATTCTATTATAGCGCTTAAAAATCCACAATGGGGACTGGCAATATATTCAAAATTTCCAATATCTAACTCAAAATTAATTAATTACGAAAGCAAAAACAATGGTTCATCCATCCACCAACTTGAGATAAATGGAAAGACCATGACATTGATAAACAATCACCTTGAGTCTTTCAAACTAACAATGGAGGATAAAA
Organism: Tannerellaceae bacterium; assembly: GCA_032054765.1. Classification (GTDB taxonomy): domain Bacteria; phylum Bacteroidota; class Bacteroidia; order Bacteroidales; family Tannerellaceae; genus DFXE01. Next base: position 13,920 of record DAMBSC010000029.1, on the reverse strand, counting down.
GTCGATATTCGGACTTTATAAAGGCCATAGGGCCAGAGACTTTTGATGGCTTGAAAGGTACGATTCAGCAAAAATTAGGGCCGGCTTATATAGAGCGGGCTAAACAGGCTAAGGCAGTTGCCAAAGAAATTGAAAAATCACAAAGCGATTATATACTGGTTTGCGGAGATTTTAATGATACACCTATCTCCTATGCTCATCGTACCATACAAGGCAATCTAAAAGATGCTTTTGCTGAATCGGGTAGAGGTGTTGGTATTACCTATAACCAAAACTATTTCTGGTTCAGGATAGATCATATTCTCCATTCTGTCAATATGCAATCCATGAATTGTACAGTTGATAAGATTAAATACTCCGACCATTATCCAGTATGGTGCTACTTAAAACTTAAGTAATTTATTTCTTTCCTCCAAAAGCAAAAGTTATTGGAATATATACCGGCGAAGTTACCGGATAGCCACCTATCATAAAAGTAGGTCTGATCTGAAGACTGACATTTGATTTTTTGTCGCTTACACCCACTATATTTTTTACAATATTAGTGACTGCATCTTTTGTTTCACCTTTTAAGAACGTGGCAATATCAAAACCAATTACAACAGGCAACATCTGTTTACCACCGCCAGGAATATTCAATGCCTGATCTACCTGTCCTGTAGTAAACTCTACATTATCAATACTTAGTACATATTGTAACCCATGTAATAAAGCGGCTGATTGATTCTGATTTGTTACATCCAGATTAAGCGTGAAATTAAGAGGAATTGATGATAAGTTTCCTGTTAGTAAAGATGTTAACTGAAGAGCATTTGAGGCAGTGATACCTTTAGAAAAATCCATCCCAGCCAGTTTCAGGTTGGAAATTGAATTATAATCATACTTACACTGAATCATGTTATAGGCACCGCCAAGGTCTTTAGCCACATTACAACCTGACAGGACAAAAAATAGCGTCGCTAATAAAATATTGAATTTACTTTTCATAAACGGTTAATTAATATGGAACAAAATTAGATATTTTTTTTGATTTGTAGGCATCCTAATTAAATTAAACATAAAGGTCATAGTCACAGCCACAAAAGCTTTCTTTTAGATTTCAGTGGCTCTGGCCGATCTTTCCATTCATCGTCACCAACCCTTTTAAAAAGAACTTACAGAGCGAGTTTCAAGGTGAAAGCAATTGTTTTCATCGGGTGAAGTTTGTCGTCACGGAAAGTCTGTTTTGATGTCGGGGATATGTCACAGTTAGTAAGGAAAAAGGTCGGAGAAATTATTGTTTGCATCTTATTGAATTCAGACTTTTACAATGACCCGTTTAGCGGCTCACCTACGTGAGCGGTGCGGTTCACGAACGTGAGCTGCAAGGCTCACATAGGTGAGCTTCAAGGTTCACACATGTGAGCCGTAAAAAAAGCACTGAAACATGTATCAAATCATCTTTTATTAAACAATAAAACTACAGGAATATGTTAGGACTTTTACAAGAAATTCTCGTAAAATGCTCCCTGCTATGAAAAGGTGAAAGCAAACTAACGCAGGTGAAAGGGACTGCTTTCACCCTTAAAACCGCTTCAGGAAAAACTTTTGATGGGGTTGGTGAAAAGAGATGGAAGCTGCCAAAACATATCTGTGGTCTGTCAACATTGAATTTTATTAGCTATTCTTCCGATACTTAATCCTTGAACAATAATAGAGAATACAACCACAAAGTAAGTAATTGCTACTAACATATTTCGATGTAAGGTATCGCCTATGGATAAAGCTAAAGCAATAGAAACACCTCCCCTCAACCCACCCCAAACAAGGATAAAAAAGGTTCCTTTAGAAAATTTCTCATGAAAGGGAATGATGAGAGTCGGTATTTTTATAGATATATATCGGGCTAATAAAACTATTATTATAGCTACGATTCCAGTTAACCAATACTTACTTAAATCAGGAATCAATAATAATTCAAAGCCAATAAGCAAAAATAAGACAGCATTCAATATTTCATCTGTTAATTCCCAAAATGTCTTGAGAAACGTATTTTCAATATGTTTCTTTTCTGTATATTTCCGGTTTGCATTTCCAATAAGCAATCCGGCGCATACCATTGTTAACGGCCCGGAAATACCCATCGCCTGAGAAATTATATATCCGATTATAACAATTGATATGGATATTAAAACTGTAAGCTTATAATCGTCAGTAGTTCGCATTCCATAAAAGCCCAAATATCCCAATGCGATACCCACAATCAATGCCCCAAATATTTCTTTTACCAGCAACCATGAAATTGAAAGAACTGAAATATCTACTAATTGCTCTTTCCCCTGTGCAATACTATATAATACAGAAAAAGCAATTACAGCAACTCCATCATTAAATAATGATTCACCGGTAACTTTTGTCTCCAAAGATTTCCCAACCTTTGCTTCTTTAAGAATACTAAGAACAGCTACAGGATCGGTGGGAGATATTATAGCTCCAAATAACAAACAATAAATTAAAGAGATATGCGCACTACTACCTAAAAGAGGTAAAATTATACCTAAAGCATAATAAAGAGCAAAACCAATAACAAATGTAGATATAATTACACTTAGAGTAGAAAACACGATAATAGAAGTTCTTTCTTTCTGAAAATCATGAATATCTATCTGTATGGCTCCGGCAAAAAGAAGAAAGTAAAGCATTCCTCCCATTACCAACTGAGAAAAGTCAATATCTCTTATTATTTTATAAACTCTTTGTAAAGGCTCGGGGTCAATACGTCCTATTATAACCAAAATAACAGAAAATATCATGGTAATTACCATAATCCCTATCGTGGAAGGTAATTTAAAATAACGCGCATTGATATACGCAAATACGGTTGCTATAATAATTAGTATTGAAAACGAATAAAATAAACCCATCCTTAATGATTTACAATGATATTAATAGAAACAAAACAGAGTTCCGGTTTGTTTCTAATATGATCAAATAATTTAATATGGAAATCTTTGAAACCTTTTTACTGCCAAGTGCCTGGATAGCATTGTTGACACTTACTTTCCTGGAAATTGTACTGGGAATAGATAATATTGTATTTCTATCTATTATGTCGGCAAAATTGCCTCCGGAGCAACAACCTAAAGCAAGACGTGTCGGACTGCTTATTGCAATGTTATTCAGGATCATTCTTTTATTCAGTATATCATTGCTGATGAAACTGACAAAACCGATCATTTCTTTCGATACAGCCTGGCTGGATGGGGCTATATCCGGACAAAGCATTATTGTTTTTACAGGAGGTTTATTTCTGCTATATAAAAGTGTTTCAGAGATTCATCATAAACTGGAAGGAGAACCAGAGTCGATTAAAAACGGAAAAATAAAAAGTAGTTTTGTTGCTGTAATAGTACAAATCGTAGCTTTAGATATAGTCTTTTCTTTCGACAGTGTCTTAACAGCTGTAGGTCTAGTTAGTTTTAATGAATTTGGATATGCAGGCGCTATGACTGTTATGGTTTCTGCTATTGTTATATCTGTTATGATTATGATATTATTCTCCAATCCGGTAAGTAAGTTTGTAAATGAACATCCAACGATTCAGATGCTAGGATTATCTTTTCTTATATTGATTGCTGTTATGTTATTAGTGGAAGCAGCACATCTATCTCAATTATCTGTATTTGGAACAGTAGTCGGTGAAATACCTAAAGGTTACATTTACTTTGCCATTGCATTCTCTTTACTAGTAGAATTCCTCAATATGAAAATAAAGAAAAAAGCGAAACCCGTTAAATTAAGAGATTCTGAACTAAAAAAATAAACTTTTAAGAGGTAAGTCTGGTTATAAACGCATCAATTACATATACATAATGTGATGAAAACAGATATTTTTTTAATTGTTAGTACAGTTATTTTAGCCGTTTTGCTTTTATTACGTTGCTATTCTGTAGGATATATCAATTTATTCAGAGTTGATACGAATAAGAATGTTGAAACAGCAGTTATCGAACAATCTGAAATACAAGTAGAATTAAGTAATATTTCTATAGCTATTGAAGCAGAAGAAAGCTTCAAAGAATTTGAATTGATCGGAATAAGCATCGTAATGCCAGATTCAGGATATTATTTTGAACCAATCCATTACACTCCGAAAGCAGGTGTTCGTATCTCAACTGATAAGTGTTTTACATTTCCTCCAAAAGATTGGAATAAGATTTCCGAAGCAATTATTGCTATTATTGGAAAATATAAAGGTAAGACCATTCATAGCCCGGCATTACTAAAAGATATAATCAATCCGTATGAGAATAGAATGAAACATGCTCTTTCTATCGAACTAAGAAATATTTCCGAAAACACATTCGATACTCATATAACATGTATTTAGGATAAATAAGAAACTTCTTTAAAAGCATACCGACGGAGTTCTCCATTATTTAATTTTAAAACGAGATGTCCTGTAGATTCAATTGAATATATTTCGGCCATAAATGTTCCGTTTTCATCCTGATAAGCGAAATGTCCGTCTCTCCGATAAAGTGATGAAAAATATTTTTCTTTAATCTGCTCATCTTTTTCTTGTAATAGTTCCAGATAATAATTATAAAAAATAGGAAGAAAGCGTTCAAAAAGCTCTTCCTTATCTACTATCTTACCTGTAATTTGATATAGGGATACCGGGTTGGGAGCATTTACAAAAACAGATTGATTAACATTGATCCCAATACCAATTACGGAACAATAAATTGTTTGACCGGTTAAGTCGTTTTCAATGAGCATTCCGCATATTTTTTTATCTTTCCAATATATATCATTTGGCCATTTAATGGAAACATTATCGATATAGTGATCCAAGGTTTCTTTGACTGCTAATGCTGTTAATTGAGATATTATGAACTGCTGATTAGCCAGAAGGAAATCTGAATAGAGCACAATACTGAAAAGAAGATTCTGTCCTGCAACCGATTCCCAACTGTTTCCGGTCTGGCCACGTCCTCCCGTTTGAAAATCGGCCATCACTACACTTCCTTCTGGTAAATGTTCTTTTTGAAGTTGTTCCCGAAGATAATTATTGGTAGAAGCTGTCTCTTTTAGACGAATAATCTGCGGGAGTTGTTCAGAACCTAAATTATTCATCTTTATATTCTTCCCGTATTTTCTTTGGTAGTTTGGCTATAACTTCTTTATATGAATGATGAATCCAATATTTAATTTCTTTTTCCGGCATATCGCTTTCCAGATGAATACTATTCCAGTATTTTTTATTAAAATGATATGCACCTTCAACTGCATTGTAACGTTCTCTCAGGTCTTCCACAAAATCAGTATTACACTTAACTGCGATATAAGGCTCGTCTGTATCTAAAGGAAGAAGCGCAAACATTTTATTTTCAATCTTGAAAACCAGTGAGACATCGTCAAATGGGAAACATTCCGTAACATTCTTCAATGAGAGGCAGAATTCTCTTGTTTCTTCAATATTCATGTTCGTTTTATTCTACTTAAATAGCAAAAATAAAACTATATCTTTTCTTTAACAAATAGCCTGTTCGATATTATATATCATAAGATAAATAAATCCTATAGGAAATAATCTCAAAATAAAGCCTTTAATTAGTAAATTTGTATAAAAAAGAAAATGAAAACAATACATTTGACAAAAGCAGATTTCTTAACTAAAGTCGCAAATTTTGAATCTGATCCGGACGACTGGAAATATCTGGGAGATAAACCAGCACTGATAGACTTCTATGCTGACTGGTGTGGCCCATGCAAAGCAATAGCGCCTGTATTGGAAGAACTGGCAGATGAATATAACGGAGAAATCTATATTTACAAAATAGACACCGAAGCAGAAGAAGAACTGGCTTCTGTTTTTGGCATACGAAGCATTCCTTCTCTATTGTTTGTTCCTATGGATGAAAGCCCACAAATGGCTCAGGGTGCACTGCCTAAACATCAATTAAAAGAAGCAATAGATAAGATATTACTCAAGAAGTAATACCTTTGTCTGAAAACAAATTTCATGGATAATATTAAACAACTCATATACGAAAACAAAACATCAAAGGCTATCCGGCTATTGGATGAATGTATAAATCAAGATCCGACAGCCGATGAAGCCTGGTATCTTCGGGGGAATGCATATCGTAAACAAGAGAACTTCCAGCAGGCATTGAATAATTATCTGAAAGCGATAGAAATAAATCCTGATAGCCCTGCTAAGGAAGCACATGTTATGCTTATGAAGATACTGAATTACTATAACAAAGAAATATACAATCCTTAAATCAAACGGTAACTACTTCCTGGAACAGCTTTTATATAACCATCCATTTCCAACTCTAAAAGCATAGTAGACAACTTATAAACAGGTAAATCCATTTCTATTGCAAGATCGTTAATATGCATTTCTTTTCTTTCTCTGAGAATATGTAAAATTCGGTTATTCTCTTCATTATCTGAAAACAACAATTGAATTTGTTGGAGTTTTTCCTGTTGTTTGATCTGAGTATCCCAACATAATGAAGTGATCAAATCGTCAGCACTCGTGATTAGGCCTGCTTTATTCTGTCGAATGATTTTGTTGCAGCCTTGTGAGTGTATATCAGATATCTTTCCAGGAAATGCATATACATCACGTCCATAAGAGAAAGCTATATCAGCCGTCACTAATGACCCACCTCTCTCTGCAGACTCGATAACAACAGTGGCATCGGCTAATCCGGCTATTATTCTGTTTCGTTTGATAAAATTCGGTTTATCAGGTTTAGTTCCACTCGGGAAGTCAGTAAGCAATCCTCCTTTTGATAACATTTCAATGGCTGTAGACCGATGAACCGGTGGATAAATCCGATCTAATCCATGTGCCAGTACGGCAACTGTAGGTAAATCAAACTTTAGGGCATTCCGATGAGAAATAATATCAACACCATAAGCCAAACCACTTATAATTAGCAGATCTGGAAATACGGCCGCCAGATCACTGATCAACTTTTCTGTCAGATCTTTTCCATATTCGGTAACTTTCCGTGTCCCTACAATACTAATAACCCGTCTCACATTTAGGTCTGCTTTTCCTTTAAAGTAAAATAGTAGTGGAGCATCTCCACATTCACGAAGTCGTGGAGGATAATCTTCATCGGTAAGAAAAAAAGAAGAAATATTATTTTTATTAATAAAGTCCAGTTCTTTTTCTGCTTTTTTTAGTACGTCCGCCTGTTTGATTTCAGCGATTAACGTTCGACCTATGCCAGGAATCTTTTCCAACGAACTGGGTTTCTCTGTAAATATCGCTTCAGCGCTACCTACTGTTTGCAATAACTGTCGGCCCAGAATATCTCCTACCCCGTTTATCATAGTTAAGCCGATTTGGTAAAGTTTTGGATGAATCATTCTTTATCTATTTTCAGTTTATATATTATCTAATAGTTTATCAAAATATTCTCCTCTGGTTAATTTTCCGTTTTCCACTACTACAATCTCCACTTTCCCTTTAGCAGCCAGCACCAAATCTGATGCTCTGTATATATCCTGATAAAAGGCAAGTTTTGGACCTTCTTTTCTCAGATTCAGACAAGAAACAAAAGAATCCCCACTCCGCAAGGAAGTTTTGAATTGAATATCAACTCTTGAAACAAATGCATCGACACCTTTATCATGCATCTCTCCAAAATTTTCGCCTAATGATTCAAGGTACTCATGTCGGGTATGTTCCATATACCGTTGATAATTGGAATTATTTACCACACCTTGCAAATCACATTCGTAATCACGAACTTTTAATGTTAGCTTATATAGGTAATCTTTCATATCTTTTTTAGTTGACAGTTGACTATTAAAATAGTGACAAAATTTGTCAACTGTCACTTGTCAACTGTCACCTGTTCTAATTTATACATTCTGTCGGAAGGACGAACTTTCTGATTTACTTTAAAAGAAAAACGTTCGCCACGTTTAGTCTCTTCAACAGGCTTCAGATCGACTCTGATCTCTTCGATTGTTTGCATTAGGGCACCTGTTGTAGGGCCAGTAATTAATATTTCATCACCCACCTGTAATGTTTGCGATTCCATTTCAAATTCTGCCACACCTAAATTACTGAAATACTTTATACCTTTAGCAACATATACTTTTTTCTTTGTGGCGTTAGAGCCGTACTTACTACTCCATTCACCCAGCCTCTGTCCTAAGTAATAACCACTCCAGAATCCACGATTAAAAACACTTTGTAAATGTTCATCCCAGTTTTTTATCTTTTCTTCTGAGAAAGTTCCGTCACAATAAGCCTTTACTGCTTCTTTATAACATTCTGTTACTATACGAACATATTCAGGCCCTCTCGCTCTCCCTTCTATTTTAAATACACGAACACCGGCATCCATCATTTTATTCATAAAATGAATGGTTTTCAAATCCTTGGGCGACATGATGTACTGATTTTCAACATCCAGTTCAACGTTACTTTCTTTATCCTTTACCGTATATCCACGACGGCAGATTTGCATACAAGCACCCCTGTTGGCAGAATAGTTCATTTCATGCAGACTCAGATAACACTTACCGGAAACTGCCATACATAAAGCTCCATGACAGAACATTTCTATACGAATCAACTCACCACCAGGTCCTTTAATCTGTTGTTCAATAATTTGATTATATATTTCACGCACTTGATCCAAATTCAATTCTCTTGCTAAAACTACCACATCGGCAAAACGAGCATAGAACTTCAAGGCCTCTATATTTGTAATGTTCAGTTGAGTAGAGAGATGAACTTCCTGTCCGATTGTATTGGCGTAATTCATTGCAGCCACATCGGCAGCAATTATAGCGGAGATTTCAGCTTCTTTTGCAGCATTAATGATTTCCCCCATAAGGGAAATATCTTCATCATATATAATCGTATTTACTGTAAGGTAACTTTTCACACCATGATCATGGCATACAGAAGCAATCTTTCGCAAATCGTCAGTTGTAAAATTGTTGGAGGAACGGGAACGCATATTAAGTCCTTCTATTCCAAAGTAGATAGAATCGGCGCCTCCTTGTATAGCCGCCATCAAAGATTCGTAAGAACCAACCGGCGACATTATTTCAAAATCTTTTTCGTTCAAAGCAATAAATAATTATGATTCTAATATACAAAGATATTCATATTTTCCATAACTTGCGGCACTATTTGAGAATGTAAATTCTATCACATGAAAAAAGTACTATACCTATTTTGTCTGTGTTTTCTCACAGTAGGATTATTCGCACAAAATAACTTTTGGGAAAATCCGACACTAATTAACGAGAATGTCGAAAAGCCACGAGCCACATTTGTTCCTTACGAACAAAAGTCATTAGCTTTGACCGGTGATAAATATAACACACCGTATGTGAAATCACTAAACGGAACATGGCGTTTCTATTTTGCAGCCCGACCATCGGAACGTCCTGTTGATTTTTTCCAAACTGGATATAATGATGATCATTGGAAAGATATTACAGTTCCTTCCAACTGGGAGTTACAGGGTTTCGGAGTACCTGTTTATACAAATATACCTTATATATTTCCACACAATCCTCCTTTTATGGATAATGAAGATCTACCCATCGGTTCATACCGGACATGCTTCACTATTCCAGACGGATGGACTGACCGTGAGACCATTCTGCACTTTGAATCTATTGCTGGAGCAGCAACCATATGGGTTAATGGAGAAAAAGTAGGATACTCGAAAGCTTCGAAAACTGCTGCAGAATTCGATATTACCGGTTATCTGAAAAAAGGAGAAAATCTCCTGGCCGTTGAAGTCTTTAAGTGGAGCGATGCTTCCTATTTGGAAGATCAGGATTTCTGGCGTCTGGCAGGTATTGAGCGAGATGTATTTCTGATTGCCCGTCCGAAAGTCTCTATTGAAGACTTCTTTGTTATCGGTGATCTCGACAATCAATACAAAAACGGACTTTTAGACATGGATATAAATATCCGTAATTTCACAAATCAATCAGCAAGCAATTACTCAGTAGAAGTGGTACTGGCTGAAGAAAACGGAAAAAATATATTTACGAAGAAAATATCTGTTCCATCCATTGCAGCGAAACAGGAACAAAAAGCATCTTTTAAGCAAACGGTAAACTCCCCGAAACAATGGAGTGCCGAATTTCCTAATTTATACGACGTTATTATAACATTAAAAGACGAAAAAGGAAAAACGGTTGAGATGACGGCTGTAAAAGCCGGCTTCCGTAAGGTCGAAATGAAAAACGGGCAGGTACATATAAACGGAACACCGATAATTATCAGAGGAACAAACTTGCATGAACACCATCCGGTAAACGGTCATACAGTGGATCAGGCAACCCGTTTGAAGGATATTCAGCTAATGAAACAATTCAACCTGAATGCCGTTCGAACAAGCCACTATCCGCAAAGTCCTGAAATGTATAAATTATGCGATAAATATGGTTTATATGTAATTGACGAAGCCAATATAGAAGCGCATGGATTGGACGGCTTCGATCGCTCCCGTCATCCGTCATACATCAAAGACTGGGAAGGACAACACCTGGACCGTACACAACGTATGGTGGAACGGGATAAGAACCATCCGTCCATTATCGGATGGTCTACCGGCAACGAAAGTGACTTTGGCCCCAACTATGCCGTAACCTATACCTGGATGAAAGAACGGGATCGTACACGTACCGTACAATGTGAACGGGCTCCTGAGAACGAACCGTACTCCGATATCATAGCCTGGATGTATACTTCTCCACAGAAACTTCAATGGTATGCCGATCGTACCGATACCAACCGCCCCTGGATACTTTGTGAATATGCTCATGCTATGGGTAATAGTACGGGTAACTTCCAGGAATACTGGGACATTATTCTGAAATCGCCTAACCTGCAAGGTGGATTTATCTGGGACTGGGTAGATCAAGGTCTGGAAGCGACCGATCCAAACGGTCGTAAATATTATTATTATGGAGGAGACTTCGGAGGTGACCGTTGGGTACATCAGGAGAACTTCTGTGCTAACGGATTGATTAGTGCAGACAGAACAGTGCATCCGGGATTGTATCAAGTGAAGAAAACCTATCAAGGCATTTATTTCGCACCTGTAGATGTAGAAAAAGGGAAGATCGAGCTTACTAATCATTTCCAGTTTACCGATCTGAATCAATATGATTATGAATGGGAATTCCAGGTCAACGATAAAGTCGTCGGCAATGGAACATTTACTGCATCGGGAAAACCTGGCAGCAAGATATCGGTAACCATTCCTCTTCCTTCTTATTCTCCAAAAGCCGGTGAAGAATATTTTCTCAATTTATATGCTAAAGAAAGAAATGGGTCGGAGATGGTTCCCGTAGGACATATTGTGGCTTTCGATCAAATGTGGTTTCCTAATAGTAATTATTTCGGAAAAGAGATCACGTCTTCGGGCAATCTGAAAATTCACAAAGACGAGAATACTGTTCGCTTTGAAAGCGGTAAAGTTAGCGGAGCTATCACTCTAAAAAACGGTTTATTAACAGACTATACATATGATGGCAATTCATTGTTGACTGCTGCTCCCGAACCCAACTTCTGGCGTGCGCCAATCGACAATGATTTTGGTTCCAATTTCCAACACAAAGCGAATATATGGCGTACAGCCGGGGAATTCAGGGAATTAAAAAGTATTGATATCGGCAATCAAAGCGCCGAAGGGGTTGAAGTGATTGCTAAATTTAAACTGAAATATATAGATATAGATTATACAATTGCCTACCATATACTCAATGATGGAGCAGTAAAAGTAACTGGAAGTATTGATATGGGAAACAAAGAATTGCCGGAGCTTCCTCGTTTCGGTATGAAGATGCAGCTTCCGGTTTCATTTGATAACGTATCCTATTATGCCCGTGGCCCGTTGGAAAACTATTGGGACAGGAAAATGGCTATGTTTGTTGGTCGTTATGAGAGCAAAGTAAAAGATATGGGATTCGATTATATCCGTCCACAAGAAAATGGAAACCGGACCTGTTTACGTACTGTTTCATTTACAGACGAAAATGGAAACGGTGTTCAGATTGATACCGCAGGTGAATCACTGAACTTCACTGCCCGTCATAATCTGGATGAAGATTTCGATCCAGGATTAACAAAAAAACAACAACATATTTCCGATGTAGATAAAAGGGAAATAGTTGCCGTAAATATAGATTTACAACAGCGTGGACTGGGGGGAGACGATACATGGGGCGCTGAGCCGATGGATCACTATCGCCTGTTCGAAAAAAAGTATACATATTCGTATATCATTCGTCCGTGTATGAAATAATAATAGATTTAGTTACGTTAAAATTATTTGTGGCTAAGATTGTTTAATTTAATAATGTGAATTATGAAAAAGAATTTATTGTATGTGTTAATGATGGCTTGTATGTTTAGTTTCTTCACCGCTTGTGGTGACGATGATGATCCTGATGAACCAGACCCAACAGCAACAACTTGGAAAGATGGTGTAGGTTCATATACAGGAGACCAACTTTCAATTAATGAAGGAGCTCCTACTTCTGGCCAAACTGTTGCTATTGCTACAGGTAGCGGAGATAATGCAAAAATCACACTAACAAACCTTGTTCCCGAGGCCGCGACAGTAGAATTTGACAATGTTGCCATGACAAAAGCAGATGCTAACTATACTTTTAAATCAGAAACAAAAGTAGGAACTACTACTATTGGTATTGAAGGTACATTAAGCGGTATACCTGCAACAAAAGCAACAGATAAACAGGGTATGGTAATGATTAAAGTGACTCGCAAAATAGATGCTTCTATTGCTGGAACATGGAAATTAGGCTTTACAGAAGGTGAAGCTCCTATTGCTGACTTCCGATTAGATACTGATATGAAATTCAGCGATGATATGATTAATGCATTGATAGGATCAGTTGACCAATTAGTAGGAGCCATGATCGGTGGAAAGGTATCTGCTGTAAATGTAAAGTTGAGTGAAGCTGGTCTATTTGATGTATCTTGGGTAAAACAAGGAACTACGGAAGAAATTGATTTTAAAACAGCTTTAGGTGCATTAAACCCTGGTATGGGAGCAATAAAGGATATAAACATCTTCTATTTTACTGAAGAAAATAATTTCTATCTAGCTTTTGATAAAGGAACATTTGCTATGATAGAAATAGCCGGAGCTGCAATGTTGCCTGAAGGATTATCCATGGCTGCTATAAAAGAGGCTTTCTTCGTTGACAGAGGCGGTTACTATGCAATGCCTATCAGCATAAAAAAAGAAGATGATAATAGTATACTTTTCTATACTGACAAAGACAAAATTCTGACTGTTTTTAATTTTATGAAACCAATCTTACCGGGTTTGCTGGGTAGTGTACCTGAAGAAATGCGTCCTTTGGTTGATCTAATAATTGAAGAATTTCCAGAAAGTCTTGCCGCAGCAACTAGATGTAATATCGGTTTAGGTTTTACAAGATAAATTAATATCGCAAAAAGGGGAGTAATCCCATTAAACCTAAAATACACCACCGTATGTATCATTTTCATACGGTGGTTCTTTATTTATAATAAAATATCTGCAGGGAAATATCAAAACTACATTGAAATTAAAAAAAGAACGTTTGATGAGGTTAGGTAATGCTAAATCTTTAAAATAACATATTCGCAAAAAAATTATGATTGATATTCTGATTACTCTATTTAAAGTGTTTGATTAAAGCTATTTTTCATATTCCATAATAAATGACACCATATACATAGTATGTTTATTTATTTCTCGTTTCACCTGTCACCTTAGGTTAATATACTATATATTAATCTCATGTGGTGAAGGCAAAGGTGAAAGCAGAATAGTTTTCATCTTTTTTACTTTCACAATGCCTCGTCCTGAAACCGGTTGACAGATTTTAGACTATAATCCTGTAATTAGT
>DAMBSC010000028.1:0-49746 GCA_032054765.1 Tannerellaceae bacterium | reverse complement strand
GGAACGCGGGTGCAAAAGTAGGTAACAAAACAATACCTACCAAATATTTCTATGCCTTTTTTTGAAAAAAAATAGAAAATCGAATTTGGCATTAACATAATGTGGAAATAATGATTCTACCATATTAAATTTACTAATAATATGCCTAAAGTAACAGATACTCCTGTTGCTATTAATCCCGGAATCATGAAAGAATGATTAAGAATAAATTTTCCAATATGAGTTGTTCCTGTTCTATCAAAATTGATAGCAGCTACAATAGTCGGGTAATTTGGAATAAAAAAATATCCATTCACAGCAGGGAATAATGCAATTAACATATATGGGGATATTCCTAATGCAATTCCTAATGGTAATAATGCACGGATTGTGGCTGCCTGGCTAAATAATAAGATCGACATAAAAAATAAAGCAAGTCCGAATAGCCAGGGCATTTCCGTTACAATATTTTCAATAGATCCTTTTAACTCAGTCATATTTCCAGCTATAAATGTATCTCCCATCCATGCAATCCCGAAGATTGCGACTACGGCTTGCGTACCAGCCATAAATACAGAATCTTGTGCCGCCTTTAGACCATCAGTTTTAGTAATAAGTAGAATAAGGGCTGCGGCAGATAGCATAAGGATTTCAATAATATAAGCCATGCTCAAGGAGACAGATTCTCCATTAATTGTAAATGCAGGACGCAGGCTTTCAATGGAACCAAAAATAATAATACCAACCGTTGCTGCAATGAATATTATAATAGAAAGAAGAGCAGATCGTTTGTTTTTTACTTCAGTAATTTGTGAATGCTTATTGTCGAATTCTCCATTTGCCAGACGACGTTGATATTCAGGGTCATCGACCAGTTCTTTCCCAACATGCATGGAATATAATGCCCCAGCCAAAACACCGATAAGTGTACAAGGAATGGAAATCATCAATATATCTAACAAAGTTATATTATATCCATTCCCATCCAACATACTTAATAGAGCGACAGTGGCAGCTGATATTGGGCTTGCAGTAATAGCTTGTTGAGATGCAATGACAGAAATCCCGAGTGGTCGTTCCGGTCTTATTTTTGTTTCAGTAGCGACTTCTGAAATAACAGGTAAAACAGAATATGCTACGTGGCCGGTTCCAGCGATGAAAGTAAAAATATAAGTAATAAAAGGACTTAGAAGAGTTATCCGTTGGGGATGTTTACGGAGTAGTTTTTCCGCCACTTTTACCATAAGGGTCAAACCGCCGGCAGCTTGCATACATCCGGCAGCTGCAATTACGGCAACTATCATTAACATCACATCAATAGGAGGAGATGTCGGTTCTAATCCAAAACCAAAAGTTAGAACAGCAAGTCCCAAACCACCTAACACACCTAATCCGATTCCTCCTAGACGAGCTCCTATGATAATTGCAATGAGAACAACTGCTAATTGAATGAGCATACTCTAAATTTCTATTTATTAATTACAAAAGTAAATAATAAACATACATATTTAAAATAAAGTTTTTAGTAAACTATTTCTCTGAGCAGATTAATTCAAATGCTAAATATTCTTCTGTTATAGAATAAGGAGATACATGTGTTAATTTTATACCTTTGCTACCATCTATTTCTGAGAAATATTCTTTTCTTTTGAAATCTTTAATTACGTTATTTGTGTCATAATTGTTAAATGTAGAAGATTTGATGACTTCGATCGCATACTTTTTCATAAGTTCATCAATGGGATTTGCCTTTCTATCAAAAGTACATTTCATGTTTTCCAATTCAATTAAGGCTAAATCCTCTGAAAAGAGATTTGTGTTAACAACTATGGTAGCGGATGCCTGAAAGAAATCGTAATTAAAATTATATACTCTGATCATTTTTGTTAAAAAATTATTTATTTTGCCATTGAAAACTTAATTGACATATGGATTCTATGGCCTTGCGTTCTAAAATACTGTAATTGTTGTGTTTTAATTTTGAATAAAAAGTAGGATAGGAGAATCCACATTCGTTCATAACCTTGTTCCGAATCGCCACTTTTATTGTTTCATCAAGTGAGAAATAATAATTTTTAAAAGTATTCTCTTGTGGTTTTATTGCCTCATTCATTTTTAAAGTATGATTTTTAGTCTTATATTTATATTGCGAAGGTAGTGAAAACGTATTGAATATGTCGCATTTGTGGGTGTTAAATATTGTTATATTTATCTGATTTGTTAAATGAAGAAAGGCGATTTAGAGTTTAATTATTTAGAATTCAAGGTTTTGTTAGATAAGACTTTGGGGCCTAATTCTATCAGCAAATTAGCTGAACTATTAAAAGTAGCTAGATCTACTGTCTCAAGTTGGGTAAATGGACGAAATAAAAATGGACCTAGTGCTAAAAATTGGGATAAAATAATACCTTTATTTAAGAAACGAGGTGTGCAAATTAAGGTGTTAGATTTTTATGGAACTAGTGAACATAAAGATCCAGCCTTACAACAGCCACAAGTAATTTATGGGGATGAAGATGCTATGACTGAAAACTTACGTTTCTATATGCAAATAGTTCAGGAACAAAGTAAACTTATTGACCTTCAAATTGATACTATAAAGAAAAAAGACGAACTTATCAATCAATTAAAATATCAGATTAATGAGTTAAAGAACAGTAAATAATCTTTTTCAAAAGTCCATATTTATTAATCCATTCTTATTAACATTTACAATTCAGTATAATTCTTTTATTTTTTGGTAATCTGGTATACATGCCGTATTTTTGTTTTAATGAAAAGATATTACACCTGCATATTAGTACTTCTAATAGTCTTTTCTCTGACTTCTTGCGGATCAAAGAAAAAAATTCCGGCCGGTATCGACCAGCCTAAAGTTCTTTCACAAAAATTTGGAGTAAGAATAACTGCAGAAGACAATCTTCATCTCTATTCAGAAGCATCGAAATGGCTAGGGGTTCGTCATCGTTATGGCGGGAATACCAAAAAAGGAGTAGACTGTTCGGGTTTAGTAGTGCATATATATCGTGAGGTATATGGCAAGCAATTATATCGTTCATCGGCAGACATTTTAAAGCATAACTGTAAAAAAATCAAACGAAATAATTTAAAAGAAGGCGATTTAGTCTTTTTCAGAACGGATGGAGGAAAGAAAAAGGTGCCAAATCATGTAGGTATCTACCTTAAGAATAATAAATTCATACATACAAGTACATCAAAAGGGGTTATTGTCAGCACCCTGAGTGAGCCCTATTATGTGAGAACCTGGATAACCGGCGGACGAGTAAAGTAACTTTATCTGCAAAATGGGATTGGATGTAAGACACATGGATGAAAAAACTTTTCAGAAAAACTTCGAAGATATTTACTTATCCTATCATTCTGGAATGGTTAGGTTTGCACAAGAATATGTTTCATCCAAAGAAGATGCGGAAAACATTATACACGATGCTTTCACCGAAATCTGGGAAATGAGGAAAGGATATATATACAAAGCTAATTACCTGCTTGCTATTTTGTTTACCTCAATAAAGAACAAATGCATTGATTATTTGCGTCACAAAACAGTTATAAGAGAATCCGAAAGTATTATACAGGAAGAGTACCGTTTAAGTATGCAAATGAAATTTCATTCCCTGGAAGCCTTTAATCAAGACATATTACTATCAGAAGAAAATACTGTCGAGGGGATTATTTCGAAAGCACTCGATAGCCTTCCTGAAAAATGCAGGGAAATATTCATAAAGAGCAAATTGGAAGGTAAAAAACAAAAAGAGATTGCCAAAGAACTTAACATTTCTATAAATACTGTAGAAACTCAAATGGGTATTGCCTATAAAAAATTAAAACAGGAACTAAAAAATTATTTGCCCTTACTCCTGTTTCTATTTCACTTATAATACTCCTTAAGCTATTTATACATAATGGAGTATCCATTTCTTCTTGTATTTTTATTGTTTTCTCCGGTCACTTTTATGGGTTTGGTAATGAAGCCTTATTGTCTTCACAGGTGTGAAAACTAATTCTCACACCTGTGAAATTTAATTCTCACACCTGTTAGAGTATTTTTCCACACCTGTGAAGATAATAGACATACTACACAAAAATTATAAAGTATTAGGAACCTGTACATAGAAGAAGGTGTGCAAACGGAAAGTTTTGTGTGATAGATGGTGACAGATGATCTGTCATACTTTTTTCCGCATGTAGAAAGGATTTGAAAGCTATTGTGACAGATTAGAGATGTTTTTCAAACTCTCAAAAAAAGATATAAATTAACCCAATAAGTGAGAAAGTTTAGATTCGTTTAGCGGATTTGTCTCCCTCATTCGTTATTAATATACTTATATAGAAGTATGGAAGAACTTATAAGAAAATACTATCAGGGAGAACTAACGGTAGAAGAACGTTTAGATCTACTACGCAAAGCTGAATCAGACAAGCATCTGATGGATGAATTTATTCGTTATCAGAATCTACAAGCCATGATGGGGCTGGCTCCACAAACAGATGATAAAACCAGAGCTAAAAACAGTTATACAGATTTCATACGTATTACCGGAAAAAGGCAAAGAAGAGGCTTGCTTGTCAAAACTTTACGTTATGCTGCTGCGATTCTTATTCTTATAACCGGCACATGGATAACAGCTGGCTTCTACTTTACACGAGATGATGGTACTATAAACATATTACATGCTCCTACCGGACAACGAGCTTGTCTCACCTTAAATGATGGAACGGAAGTCTGGTTAAATGCTAACTCTACCCTGGAGTACCCTTCCCGATTTTCTAGAAAAGAACGTAAAGTAAAATTAAGCGGCGAAGCATATTTTGATGTTAAGAAAGACCTTTCACATCCTTTCATAGTTTCAACAAACGATGTTCATGTAAAAGTATTAGGCACGAAATTCGACATTTTCAGCTACAGCGATGCCGATTATATGTCTGCCAGTCTTTTCGAAGGTTCTGTCAAGGTGTATGAACCCGACAAAGAAGAAGACGGTATCACCCTTAAACCTAATGAACGATTGTGTTTTAAGAATGGTATAATGACCGTTGAAGAGATAAAGAACCATGCGGATTTTTTATGGAGAAATGGTATATACAGTTTTGAGAATGAAGCATTTTCTACTATTATAAAGAAACTGGAACTATATTACGACGTAACCATACAGGTAACTACTCCTTCTATTCTGGACTTTGAATATACAGCTAAGTTCAGGCAACGTGATGGAGTTGATGAAATACTTCGTCAGATTCAGAAAACTCAAAAATTTAAAATTGAAAAAGATAATGAAAATAATATAATCACACTTAGTAAATAATCTTTAAAACTTTGTAGCCTATGGAATAATCAGTTAAGAAAAAAGCCGGCAAGTGCTGCTACACTTACCGACTCAAAAGCAAATACCAGTTATCAATAAATTTAGTATTCACTCAATAAAACAAAGATATGAATAAAAATCCTTTGTTAGCGCATGTAGTATGTGGAATTAAAATCCTCTATTATTTAAGAATTATGAGAATATCAGTCTTTCTGACATTTGTTTGTGTATGTCAATTATGGGCATCGAATACTGAAGCGCAGAATGCCGTTATCAGTATGTCTACAGGTAATATGTCTATCAGAAACATTATTAATGAGATTGAGCAACAAACCGATTATCTGGTCGTTTTCAGTAATCGGGAAGTTGATGTTGACAAGAATGTTTATATAAATGATAAAACAGGTAAAGTATCCGACTATCTGAACATTATGTCTGATGCATCCAATCTCAAGTACGAGTACGAAAACAATTACATTGTCCTCACCAATAAAAACAATCCGGTAAACTTATCAATCAATCAGCAAGGACGGAAAATATCTGGTATTGTAAAAGATCAGTATGGAGAGGCTATTATCGGTGCTAATGTGGTGGAAAAAGGAACGACTAACGGCACAATCACTGGATTAGATGGCGATTTCAACCTGACAGTAAGTGAGAATGCAACTTTGCAGATATCCTATATTGGTTACAATACTACAGAAGTATCCGTAGCCGGTAAAACCTCGTTCATGATAAATCTTACAGAAGACTCCCAAACACTGGATGAAGTAGTAGTTGTAGGATATGGAGTACAAAAGAAACGCGACGTTACCGGTTCTATATCACAAGTAAAAGGTGAAGATCTGAAGAATATTCCAACTGCAAGTATTGCCAATACGATGCAGGGAAGAGTTTCCGGTGTGGAGTTCGTATCAGGAGGAACAGGCCCTGGAAGTGCTCCTTCCATACGAATAAGAGGTACCGGAACATTGAATTCAGCCGAACCATTGGTTATTGTAGATGGAATAGCTACTGAATCCGGAGCTATACGTGATTACAATCCTAACGATGTTGAATCTATAGAGATATTAAAAGATGCTTCTGCTTCTGCTATTTATGGGACACGTGCTGCGAATGGGGTTGTTATTATCACAACTAAAAAGGGACAAAAGAATGAAAAGATCAGTGTAAGTCTGAATGCATATACGGGTGTAACTAATGTTCAAAACACATTAGACTTAACAACAGCCCCTGAATTAGTAATGCTTAAAAAAGAACGGTATACCAATAATGGGTTGGAGATAGATCCTTTCTGGAATGATTCTTACTATTCCACACAAAGAACAGATTGGCAAAAAGAGTATTACAGTACGGGAAAAGTACATAATGTCGATTTATCATTAAAAGGAGGTAGCGAGAAATCTACTTTTTATTCTAGTATTGGTTACTACAATGAGCAGGGAATGATCAAGCCTCAGGAGTTCAAACGTTATTCTATCCGTATTAACTCCGACCATCAGGTAAGCAAACGCCTGAAAGTAGGTGAGAGTATACAATATTCATTAATGAATACCGCAGATGCAAGAGGAGGTGTGTATGATGTGTTGCGCTTTAATCCTGCCATTCCAGTAAAAAATGAAGATGGAACATGGGGTACAGTAGGAGGAAGAAGAGATCATCTTGGTGATCTGAATAACCCGATTATGAAAAATGCAATAGAAAAAGATAAATATAGTATCCATCGCTTGCAAGGAGCTATCACATTTGATTTTACTATTTTAGACGGACTGATCTTAAAAGGGAATTATGGAGTTAATGCAAAAATATTGAAAGAAAGTACATTTCTTCCATTAATAAAAGATCAGCCTTTCCCTCGTCCTGAAGCTGAATTAACTAAAAGATATCATGATGAATATAGACTGGTTGCAGAGACTTTCCTAAGTTATTATAAAACCTTTAATAAGGTTCATACAGTGAATGTATCCGCGGGGTTTTCTGCCGAGAAATATAAAGGAGATGAATTTGCTGCAGAAAGAAGAGTATTCAGTGATGAATCGGAAGACCAGCAATACCTCAATAACGGACAACGTGTTCAGAACGCAGAAGGTATCGCTAAACCGGAAAGTTCTTTAGCTTCTTATTTCGCAAGAGCCTTTTACTCCTATATGGATAAATATCTGCTGACAGCAACTTTACGTGCTGACGGTTCTTCCAAATTTGCGAAAGGAAATCGTTGGGGTACTTTCCCCGCATTTTCTTTGGGATGGAGACTTTCTGAAGAAGAGTTTATGAAAAACATTGAATTCCTGAGTAATCTGAAACTTACAGGAGGATGGGGTAGCCTGGGTAATCAAAATATTTCTGATTTCCAGTATTTAGCTACTATAGAAAAAGGTGGCGGTAACTGGAATATGTATAATTTCGGAGGAAATTACTCGTATGGCTCAACCTTGAAGCAACTTGGTAATCCTTCCATTACATGGGAAAAAACTTATATGACCAATCTTGGTATAGAAGCGGGATTCCTTAACAACAGGTTAAATACTTCTGTTACTTACTTCAATAAAAACACAGTAGATATTTTACTTTCTACAGTCGAAGTAGGAACACTCGGACAAGTTGATATTCCACCAAGCAATATTGGAGAAATGAACAATAAAGGTTTCGAAATAGAAGTAAGCTTCCAGGATCAGGTGGGAAAAGATTTCTTCTATAATATAGGTATGAATGCTTCCTTCATTAAAAATAAAGTAACCAAATTATATGGAAACAATGTATATCTTTCAGGAAGTGGTTATGGTAATAACGGAACTATCGTTTCGAGAACGTATGAAGGACAGCCAATCGGTTCATTTTTTGGATGGAAAACAGATGGTTTGTATCAAACACAAAATGAAATAGATAACGACCCATACCTAAAAAATGATGATCAGGCAAGAGTAGCAGGTATCAAACCCGGTGATGTCCGTTTTGTAGATACAAATGGAGACGGAAAAATAGATGAAGCAGACCGTGTAAATCTTGGACATCCTCATCCTAAAGCTATGCTTGGATTATTTGGAAAAGCAGGTTATAAAGGCTTTGATCTCTCTTTTAATTTCGTATCCAACCTGGGCGTGAAGCTATATAATGCTGATAAAATGATCGGTATTGATGGAACACAAAACTATAATTTGTATAAAGAAGCTTTAGACCGTTGGCATGGAGAAGGTACCAGTAACTCTGTACCTCGCATGACATTGCCGGCATATAACCTGAATAATAATTACCGAGCCTCCGATCTGTTTATAGAAAACGGAGATTACCTGATGCTAAAGAATCTGACAATCGGTTATAACCTTCCTATGCAGATTATATCTAAAATAGGTTTATCTAATTTAAGGCTATATGCCACTGGACAAAATTTATTTACCCTAACCGGTTATTCGGGTAATAGTCCTGAATTAGGATATACCGACGATGCTAAAAGAGAAAAGGGCGTTGGCGTAGCCTGGTTCCCGACGAGTAGAACTTTCTCTTTTGGTGTTACAATAGATTTATAATTAAAAACTTATAAACATGAAATATAAAGCAATTACAATAATATTAGGAAGCGCATTAACATGTACAACCTTATTTACAAGCTGTCTTGATAATTTCTTGGAAGCAGAACCACAAGGGAAGTATACTTCACAAAACTTCTTCAAAAGTGAACAAGACGCTATTGACGCGGTATCATCTATCTATTCAATCATGCTTAGTGACCGCTTTACCGGGCATGACGATGCTACATATGAAGCCTGTTCGGATGATATCTATAATAATGGCGACCATTTAGATGAAGATATCCCTATCAATCGTTTTACAGCGACACCAACTGAAGGGCTCCTCCCAAATGCGCAATGGCAACCCAAATACGAAATGATCTCCCGTGCTAACCTGGTTCTTATCAACGTTCCGAAAATGAGTGATAATATTATTTCTCAAAACATAAAAGACCGTTGCTTAGGCGAAGCTCTATTCTTCCGCGCTTATGGACATTGGTGGTTGTATCTTATACATGGCGAGATACCTGTCCTTAATGAAGAAGCAGTTAATAACAATGATTACAACCGTCCCAAAAGTACAATCGACGAGGTTCTTACTCAGATTGAATCCGATCTGACAACTGCTGCTGATTTACTTCCGGAAACTGTTACCGAGATTGGGCGTGTAAGCAAAGGTACTGCCTGGGCATATCTAACTCAGTTATATATGAATTGGTCATGTTACCCCGATAAAGAAGCTATGCTTGATAAAGCATTAGAATATGGCAACAAGATTGTTACGAATCCAAAATATGCATTGGCTAAAAACTTCAGTGATAATTTCACATTAAAAAATGGTAGTGAAACGACTAGTGAAATGCTGTTACAAATGAATGGAGCTAACGGACAGATGGCTTTAAGACAGGATTTGGAGAATGGCTATTTCTGGTCGGTAGGCGAATGGGGAGGATGGCCCTTCTGGCAACCGACAAAAAGTTTGATTGATGCTTTCGGAGACGATCCAAGAAGAAAAATGACCATTCTGGTTGATGGCGATATCATGGAAGTTGATGGTGTTTCAAAAACATTTGAAGCTGATTTCTCTGCAACAGGATATAGCTTCAGAAAAAATGCCCAATATCAGTCGAGCGGAGAAGACTTCGCCGTAAATCTAAGCCAGGTCTTTTCTGTAATGAGAAGTGCAGATGTGTATCTTTTAGTTGCTGAAGCAAAAATAAGGAAAGGACAATCCGGTGATGCAGAAATCAATGCTGTCAGAAACCGCGTAGGATTACCTAGCATAAGCAATGCAACAAAAGACGACTTAATAAAAGAAAGACGTCTTGAATTGGCCGGTGAGAACAGACGTTTCTTTGATCTGGTTCGTTGGGATCGCATTGGATGGGTAGATATGGTTTCCATTTTGGCCAATCCGGATGCTTACAATGGTATATCTAGGACATTCAAACGTCCTAAGAATTACTTCTTCCCACTTCCGCAACAGCAAATAGATAAAACAAATGGTGTATTAAAACAGAATCCTGATTATCTATAATTATAATAAAGCGGCATTGTAAATAATGCCGCTTTTATTTATCTTTATTTCCCCTAATCATTATAATATGAGAATACTACCTTTTCTTTTACTGATTACTATGTTTTGTTCGGCTCAAACACCAGCCGATTATGTAAATCCATTTATCGGAACAGGGAAAAGTATTGCTAAGACCAAGTGGGGTAACTATGGAGGAACGTATCCAGGTGCTGTTTGTCCATGGGGAATGGTTCAGCTGACCCCGGAAACAAGTATACGGCCAGGGGAAAGAGGATACTATTATGAAGATACGGAAATTCTCTCTTTTTCATGTGTGGGTCATAAAAGTGGTTTTCCGAACGGATCAGCAGGCCGAATTCATTTTATTTTTGAACAAAAGGAGTTTGATCATTCCAATGAGGTTGCTGCTCCAGGTTATTATAGCGTTACCTTCAATGAAGGAGATATACTTGAAACGACTGTTACGACAAGGACAGGACTCTTCCGTTACATTCCAAATAAAAAAGAATTTACGATTGGTATAACTCACGCCGGAAAGATTACAACCAATGATAAAGATGAAGTATATTCTTCTTTATTTAATGCAATTATTCAATTTAATACCTTATGGGATCATTCCCGTCAAGAAGGTGATACTTTGTTTCTCCATTTCTCTTCTTTTGATAAAGAAAAGCCTTTGTTAATAAAGATCGCTGTATCACGAACGGATAAAGAGGCAAGTAAAAGGAATATGATATATGAGAATCCTGAATGGGATTTTGATGGAATCAAAGAAAAGGCTTTTGAAGCCTGGAGTAAGGAACTTCAGGTAGTAGAAATTCCTTCGGCTTCAAATGATGAGAAAACAAAATTTTATACGGCTCTATACCACTCTTTTCTAATACCATATGTTACATCTGATGCAGGAGATAGACTGAGTTATGGTGACTTTTCTTTTTGGGATACATTTCGGAGTTTGCATCCTTTACTGACTTTATTAAAACCAAATGTTCAAGAGGATATTATCCATTCAATAGAAGAACATTATAACAAATATCATACATTACCGGAGGGACCTATGACCGGTTTTCACGTGATACCAACGATACTGGATTCGTATGAAAAAGGTATTACGTCTTTTGATAAGGTAAATATGTATAATGCCATGAAGGAATGTCTGTCGGGAGTAAACCCTCGTTACGGAAAAGCTATTAAAGTATATCGTGAGAAAGGTTATTTGCCTGATACGGAAGAACATTCAGTTAATACTACTTTGGAATATGCCTATAATGACTGGGCTTTGTCAGAATTTGCTAAGAAAATAGGTCTAAAAGAAGATGCAGTTTTTTTCAAAGAACAATCATTTAATTATCGAAACTTATACGATCCCGAAACACAATTCATGCTTCCCCGTAATGGGAATACCTTTGTTAAAAATCCGGGAGAAATGGGTTATCAGGAAAGTAATAAATGGACAAGTACATTCTTCGTACCTCACAATATACAAGACCTCATCAACCTGATGGGAGGTGACGAAGCTTTTGTCTCTCATCTGGAAAAATGTTATCAAGACGGACCGGTTATCCATGATAATGAACCGGTATTTCACTATCCTTATCTTTTCTCTTACGCTGGACGGCCAGATCTAACGGCTAATAAGATACAATATATTTTGACTAATAATTATTTTTCATCACCGGGCGGGATAACAGGGAATGATGATCTTGGTTCAATGTCGAGTTGGTACGTATTTAGCGCATTAGGTTTATATCCTGTTTGTCCAGGAACTAATCAATATATAATAACTACTCCTTCTTTCAACAAAATTGTGATTCATTTGCCTGATAAGAAACAGTTTTTCATTTCCTTAAAAGGAGATAAAGCTCCTTATTTTTCCGAATTAAAATTAAATAATAAAGATTATAAAAAACTATATATCACACATCAAGACATAATAAAAGGCGGTCATATTGAGTATACATTGTCAAAGTCGATTAACTCTGCTAGAGAATTTAAACGTCCTTATTCCGTAACAACAGAATATCCTCAATTCAGTTTTGCTAATACTTCTATAAAGCTGAATAAAGTGTTACCTAATCAAGAGAATGAGTTATCTTTTACACTTACGAATTCCGGAAGTGCTGGCTCAAAGAAAATAGACATTTTAAACAATGGTGAGATAATCGCTTCTAAAAGGATTAAATTGAATAAAGGTGAAACAATACATGGTATTTTACCTTTTCGCTTATATAAAAGTGGATTAAATAAGATTGAAATAGAAGGGAATAGATATACCGTTTCAGTAAAGAAATCTATAAAAAATGAACCGGCTATTGTTTGTTGTTCAATTCATTCTGAATCATTGATTAAGTTAGGTGATAGTATACGCATAGCATTTGATTGTCAGAATATTTCAGGGGAACGAATAACTGAAACTATCCCAATCTATATCAGAAATCAATTAGTGGGTGAAGTTATTTGTACTCTTGATCCAGGAGAGAGGACAACTTTACGAAAGACTATTTTAGTACATGAGAAAGGAATATTAAAAATCCAAATTCTTGAACTTTCTCATATTATTAAAATCTATGAAAATGCCATAGAGTCGACAGTCTTATATCTGGATTTTAATAATAAAAATGATTCTATCGTTTCTGATAAATCGGGATTCGGAAACAATGGAAAGATAAATGGAACCATAAGTTGGAAGATGCATAATAGCGATTATGCTATCCAAGTTCAGGAGAAAGCATATATAACATTACCCACCTCTGAAAGTCTGATGAATATAGGCAATACTGTTACCCTTTCTACATGGATACGACCGACTAAACCCTTACGAAGATATGTTGATTTCTTTACCAAAGGAGACTATACACTAATGAAGATGGAAGGACCTGAAACACTCGTTTTCTTTGCCGGAGGGTGGGGTAGAGGAGCCTGTAAAGTAAAAGTACCCGATAACTGGTATAATGAATGGCATCATGTGTCCGGGGTATGTACCGGAGACTCTCTCCGATTGTATATTGATAGCGAATTGGTACAGGAAGTAGCTGTAACAGGAGAAATTGAATATACCGAAGTTCCATGGAATATTGGACGAAATGCTGAGATCCCTTATAGTCGTTTCTTCGAAGGGCAATTTGATAATCTCTATATATTTAAAGAACCTCTTTCCTCACAGGAGATTAAAGAATTATATCTCAAAGATAAATGAGATCTATTAGTTTACGGTATGTTTTTTTATAATAAAATAAGGAACTATTACTCCAAAATTATGTTATAACCTTATATTAACTAACAAAAAAATAGGATTATGGCAAAATTTATGAGAACAATAGCGGATAGAAAAGACGAGATAAGAAGCGAAGCTTTATCGACTCAACCATTATTGACTAATGATTATACTTATGGTAATATAAATGATACATCGGAAAGAATATCAGATAAAATTGCAGATGATGAAGAGGCTGTAGAAGAAGTGGCTGATTCAATTAAGCAAGATAAAAAAAATCTGAAGCCAACTTCCAGAACCGAAATGGATAAAATGAAAGAAAAATATCCGGTACAACAAATAGCAGAAAATGGTAAAGAAATATTTACAGTAGATGAAATACAGGATTCTGTTGACGAACTTACAGTAGGTTCAGATACTAGAGAAAGAGGATAACGTAATTTGTTAATCGTTAGTGCGTCATTATTCTTAGATTATGTGTACATTTGCACCCAAATTAAACACATATTCTAGGTATGTTGACGCTTAAAGTTATTACGGATAATCGGGATGAAATAATCCGGAGATTAGCCAAAAAGCATTTTGATGCAAAAGAATTTATTGACCGGATTATAGAGTTAGATAAGATCAGGCGCGAATCTCAACAAGAATTAGACGCAAATCTGGCAGAACTTAATCAAACATCGAAGACCATTGGTCTGTTGATGAAAGAAGGCAAAAAAGAAGCGGCAGAATCTGCTCGTAATAAAGTCGCAGAAATGAAGGAGGGAAATAAGAACCTCCAGGAACAAAAAGATTCTGCAGAAAAACAAATACATGATTTACTGGTTCAAATCCCAAATCTTCCTCACGAGTCAGTGCCGGAAGGGAAAGCTGCCGAAGATAATATTGTGGTGAAAGAGGGTGGTAAAATGCCTCTTTTAAGTGATGATGCTTTAGCGCATTGGGATCTGGCTAAAAAATATGATCTGATAGATTTTGAGCTAGGCGTAAAAATTACCAGGGCTGGTTTCCCAGTTTATAAAGGTTATGGATGCCGTTTACAACGAGCTTTGATTAATTTCTTTCTTGAGAATGCTCGTGAAGCGGGATATTTGGAAATTCAACCTCCATATGTTGTGAATGCTGATTCCGGTTTTGGAACAGGAAATTTGCCTGATAAAGAAGGGCAGATGTATCATGTCGGTGCCGATGATTTGTATTTGATTCCCACAGCTGAAATTCCTGTTACGAATATTTATAGGGACGTTATTCTTGAAGAAAAAGATTTTCCTGTAAAAAATACCGCATATTCTGCTTGTTTCCGTCGTGAAGCCGGTTCCTACGGTAAAGACGTTCGTGGTCTTAATCGTTTACATCAATTTGATAAGGTGGAAATAGTACGAATTGATACACCTGAACATTCTTATGATTCGTTGCAGGAAATGGTCGATTACGTACAATCATTGGTTGAAAAGTTGGAACTACCTTGGCGTATCCTACGTTTGTGTGGAGGAGATATGAGTTTTACTTCCGCATTGACTTATGATTTTGAAGTCTATTCTGCTGCACAAAAACGTTGGCTGGAAGTCAGTTCGGTTTCCAATTTTGAAAGTTATCAGGCGAATCGTCTGAAATGCCGTTACCGTGATGAGAACAAAAAGATACAGCTATGTCATACGTTAAACGGAAGTGCGTTGGCATTGCCCCGTATTGTAGCTGCCTTGTTGGAGAATAATCAGACTCAGGATGGAATCAAAATACCGGAGGCGCTGATTCCCTATACAGGATTTAACTTAATTACATGATGAGGATAATAAAAAACAGTATAATTTCTCTTGCTTTTATCTCACTTATTAGTTGCCAAAACGTATCAAAAATGGAAATATCATCTGAAGCTATTTCCGTACCAATTGCTGGTAATACATATGTTACTGCCGGAAAAAGTGATGCATTTGTTTCTCCGGAAGGTATTGTAAGATGGACAGGTGAGCAAGCTGTCTTGTCTTCTTGGTTTAAGGTCAGCAATACCGGAGAATTAAAGTTATTTATGAAGGCGAATGTTCATGAAGGCGAATCTGTCTTACAGGTGATTTGTGAAGAAAAGACTTTTACAGTAAGGATTAATGAGACAGAAGAAACGATTATTCCTATTGGTGCAGTAATGATTAATACACCTGGTTATATTCGTGTAGATTTTAAAGGAGTAGAAAAAGATAATGGGAGATTTGCTAATATTACAGAAATACTTATTGATGGTGAGGCTGCAAAGAAACCTGTTTATTATATTCACGACTTCGAAGCTTATTGGGGACTACGTGGCCCTTCCGTTCATATGAACTACGCGTTACCGGATCAGGATATAGAATATTTTTACAATGAAATAACTGTACCGGAAGGAGAAGACAAGGTGGGTAGTTATTTTATGTCGAATGGTTTTGCAGAAGGATATTGTGGTATTCAGGTGAATAGTGAAACCGAACGACGCATTCTTTTTTCTGTATGGAGTCCGTTTCAGACAGATAATCCTAAGGATATACCTCAGGACGAACGCATTAGTTTATTAGGAAAAGGAGAAAAAGTATATGTTGGTGAATTCGGAAACGAAGGCTCTGGTGGACAAAGCTACTTAGTTTACCCATGGGAAGCAGGAAAAACATATCAATTCCTTACACGGGTTATGCCTGATGGGAAAGGTAATACTCAATATTATGCATGGTTTAAAACACAAGGAGAGGAACATGAATGGCAATTGATTGCCGGTTTCCTTCGTCCCAAAACGGATACCTGGTATAAAAAGACGCATTCTTTTCTAGAAAATTTTATTTCGGAACAAGGATACTTATCCCGTTCTGTACGGTTCAGTAATCAATGGGTACGTACGGCGCAAGGAGAATGGATTGAACTAATAGAAGGCATATTCACTTATGATGCGACGGCAAAAGCACAGGTACGTATGGATTATGCCGGTGGTGTGGATGGAGATTATTTCTTTTTAAAAAACGGCGGTTTTTTTAATGAGAATACAGAGTTGAATCGTATCTTTACACGGATTAACAAGAATAATATTCCTAAAATTGATATTGATAAACTTCCAATAGAATCAAAGGAAACCTTATGAAGAACAGTCTATTTGACAAATTAAAACCGAAGGAAAACAAATTTTTCTTGTTACTTCAGGAAATGGCCACAATGATTGTAGATGTTTCTAATCTACTGTCAGAATGTCTCCAAAAATCGGAGAAACATGAAGATTTTGTGGCTTATTACAAGAAAATCAAGGATCTTGAACATGCTGCTGATGGCATTCAAAACAAGATATTTGACGAATTGAACAGTACATTTATCACACCATTCGATAGAGAAGATATCAACCATTTGTCGGTTACAATGGATGATATTGTAGACTTAATGAACGGATGTGCCAAACGTATTATGCTATATAATCCTAAGCAAATACCAAATAGTGCAGTTGAATTGGCCCAATTGATGCAAGAATGTGCCAGTTATATAGCATTAGCTGTTACAGAACTTGATTCATTCAAGAAACGTCCTGAAAAAATTAAAGAATATTGTGCTCAATTAGATATAGTAGAAGAAAAAGCTGATGATGTATACGAATCATATTTGATTGATTTGTTCGAAAATGAAAAAGATGCAATTGAGGTTATCAAGTTAAGAGATATTCTTCATGAATTGGAAAGGGCTACTGACGTAGCAAAAACTGTAGGAAAGATTATTAAGACGGTTATCATTAAGTACTCTTAACTCCCCTTACGAATGACTTTATTAATAGTTGTAATCGCACTGGCGTTAATATTTGATTATATTAATGGTTTTCATGATGCGGCAAATTCTATTGCCACGATCGTATCTACAAAGGTTTTAACTCCTTTTCAAGCTGTGATATGGGCTGCGTTTTTTAATTTCGTAGCCTTTTTTATTGCTAAATATATCATTGGAGAATTTGGTATTGCTAATACGGTGGCTAAAACAGTTAATCCGGAATTTATAACCTTACATGTTATATTAGCAGGGCTTATAGCTGCTATTGTATGGAATTTGCTTACCTGGTGGTTAGGCATTCCTTCTTCCTCATCTCATACCTTGATTGGAGGATTTGCCGGAGCAGCTATTGCTAGTGCAGGATTTGGGTCTATTCATGGTTTTGTTATCCTCAAAATAGCAGCATTTATCTTTTTGGCTCCGTTAATAGGTATGCTTATAGCGATTATACTTACTTCCTTTACTTTATACTGTTGGCGGAAAGCTAAGCCACACAAAGCAGAGATGTGGTTCAGGAGATTACAGTTAGTTTCATCAGCACTTTTCAGTGTAGGACATGGCTTAAATGATTCACAAAAAGTAATGGGTATCATTGCTGCTGCTCTTTTTGCTGTTGGTGAAATAACAGATATTGCAGATATTCCCAATTGGGTTCCATTAGCTTGTTTCACTATGATCGCTTTGGGAACCATGTCAGGTGGTTGGAAGATTGTGAAAACAATGGGCACAAAGATAACCAAAGTAACAGCCTTGGAAGGCGTGGTTGCTGAGACATCCGGGGCTATTACCCTTTTTATTACTGAAATGTTGAAGATTCCGGTAAGTACTACACACACTATAACCGGTTCTATTATTGGGGTAGGGGCTGTAAAACGTTTGTCGGCTGTTCGATGGGGAGTAACTAAAGACTTATTAATTGCCTGGATTTTGACTATACCTGTCAGTGCTGTTATGGCTATGCTATTTTATTATATTCTCAAACTATTTATGTAATATCTTGTTTTATAATTGTATTTATAATCAATAATTATGCAACTGGACGGACGAAGAGAAAGCCAAAATGTAGATGATCGTAGAGGTCGTGGACCTGGTAAAGCGACATTAGGTATTGGAGGAACAATCATTGTTGGTCTCATTATTTGGTTTATGGGTGGAAATCCATTGGACTTTTTTACCCAAGAGGCCATGCAGGGTATATCAACACAAGGTACCTATACTCCGACACCAGAAGAGGAACAACAAGCTGTTTTTGCAAAAAAAATCCTGGCTGGAACCGAAGATGTTTGGACTGAAATATTTAAGCAAAACGGTATGACCTATCAACCTCCCCGTATGGTTTTGTTTTCAGGGGCAGTACAATCCGGATGTGGAACAGCGAGTTCCCAGACCGGACCATTTTATTGTTCTGCTGATCAGTCACTTTATATAGACCTTTCTTTTTTTAAGGAAATGGAAGGGCGGTTAGGGGCTGGAGGTGACTTTGCATATGCGTATGTGATAGCGCATGAAGTAGGACATCATGTACAATATCTACTTGGAACGTTAGACCAGATACACAGTCAACAGCAACGATTGAATACAAAAGAAAGTAATCAACTTAATGTGAGATTAGAACTTCAAGCCGACTTCTATGCTGGTGTTTGGGCGTATCATGATAATGTGATATTCAATTCGATAGAAGATGGAGATATAGCAGAGGGACTAAATGCCGCATCCCAGATTGGGGATGACCGACTGCAAATGCAATCGCAGGGATATACTGTACCGGATGCATTTAATCACGGAACCTCAGCACAACGCTCCCGTTGGTTAAAGAAAGGTTTACAAACCGGGAATATAAAAGACGGAGATACTTTTTCTATCCCTTATTCAAGTTTATAATTATTTACTTTCTCCTTTGGATTATTTGATTATTACAGAAACTCCATCAGGTATAACACATATTGACGGTTTTTCTTTATTGACAAATGTCTTTGCCATTTCATAAGCTTCATCAAAAGATACGGCATATTCAAGACGGAAAGTTTCTACTAACTCACGAGGTAAGGCCGAGACTAAGATTACTTTGTGCTTCTTTAAAATACGCATAAGTATCTGAGCCTCCCATTGATCCATATTGGTATCTCCTGAAGGAGTTTTCAATATCTCATCATAAAGTTCGGGTATCGACTTATTAGTATTGAAAAACTCATAAAAGGATTTTCCACCATGTCCATCGGAACATTCTGCAATCATAATGATTACCCCATTATCATTACAAACAGCTTCAGCAGCTGTCATCCCTTTTACTGCCTGATATATATTCTGATCCAGTGGATAACCACCATTTCCAACTACAACAATATCCGATCTATCACTCGAAACAGCAAACATATTACTTACTAATGTACAACCCTTACGATGTGCATTTTCTGGATGACCGGCAAAGGCAGCAATAACCTTTTTGTTTTCATCGAGCACTACATTAAATATAAAAGCCAAATTTGCTAAACGAGCAGCTTTCTGCATTTCATCATGGATGGGATTTCCATCTAAAATACCTGTTCGTGCTTTAGGATGATCAATCCATTTAGCACAATGGTTCGCACATACTGAACGAGCATCGGCTATTCCAGGCATAACACTTTTACGTCCCCCTGAAAAACCTGCAAAGAAATGAGGTTCAATAAATCCTTCGGATATTAATAAGTCTGCATCCTTAGCTATGCGATTGATGAAAAGCTCGGTACCATTTGGCATAATGCCGATAGATACATTCTCAGATATATCTTTTGAATGATGGATAGCAAATCTTTCATTTTCCAATAAATCTAGACCGAATTTATCCTCAAGTTCCTGACGGGTTGTTTCTCTATGCGCACCTGTTGCTATAAGAATTGTAATGGCTGCATTGGAATTTCCTTTCCGTATTTCTTTTAATATAAAAGGAAGAGTGAGTCTGCTAGGTACCGGACGGGTATGGTCACTGGTAATAATCACAATATTCTCTTTATCTTTTGACAGTTCGGATAAAGGTTTTGAACTAACGGGATTAGTCAATGCTTCACGAATTATCGATGCTTCATCTTTCAGAGAGGTTTCTCTTTTAAAATGTGGTGATAAGATAGTTATTTCATCATCTAAAGAAATACTTCGGTATCCTTTTCCGTAAGGAATTTTTAGCTTTCTCATAATCATAGAATATATTTGTATAAATCTAATTAACAAAGGTATAAATGTTATGAATACGAGTGTACTTTTATGGCTTATTTCTTTTATTCAATATCAGTAGAGTTATAAATGCTGTCATATAGTACATTTAAAATAGATTTGTGAGACAGTATAGTGGATTTAGCTTTTCTTATATATAGTCCAACACTATTTAGCATTTTATCTATTGACACGCATAAAAAAAGCCGTAATTTTGCAATGTGGTTTTTTCATAATAGTATTAGATTTAAGGTTAACAAAGTTAATTATGGGATGTCGGGAGATATCCTTTAATTGTTTAAGGGGGGTAGATAATCCCCCTTCTATTTTGCTATTTGTCAAAATTTCTCTGAATAGGAAAGCTCAATATAGTACTATTTAGAATCTAACTAAAACCCTATTTGAAACCCAGCTGACACATAAGGAGATATTTGGAAATAATACCCCTTATCCTGAAACATACTTTTCAAACTTCTGTTGTTCATTTCTGCTGGGCGCATAGCATGAATACCTACTGTAATGGGAATAGATACATATTGACCTAGTTTTATTTGAGGACGGAACCCTGCCACAAAATATTGATGAGAAAACATCTTATCCTTTCCGTCTTGTTCCAGTAGAGCCATTTGTCCATTCATTTCGATAACAAGATTCAAACTTAAATTTTTAGAGATATTATATCCTGCGGCTATTTCAATTCCTTCCAACATAGCTATTTTAACGGCATAACGACCTTCTGTAGTCCAATTGAGATAGAGAGCAGGGAAAACCATCGGATATCCGAAAGAATTATTCAGCGCAATGCCTCCTCCTAATTCAAGATTGGGTTTCAGATGATAAATGAAAATAGTTCCGATACTACCCAAGACATTCTTGAGTCTGATTTCGGACAATTTGGTGGTGGGCATATAAATCCCTCCTCCGATTGTCGCTAAAATGGACCACCTGTCATTCAGCGGCCTTAAATGGTTGAGACTTAAACCGAGATTCATAATTTCATCAATTACCAATGGCTGTGTAAAATTCTTATTATCCAACTTTGCATATGCTCCACCTATACTGATAGCCCACATTGCAGGACGACTGTTTTCATTTAATTTCATTGACAATGGAACGTTTATAGCTCCTTGATAAACTATTGCGGAACCTTTACTGTCTCCAACTTTTTCGTCATAGTCATTTCCTGCCGTCATGCGGTAACTTGATGTTCCGAAATACTCCGTTTTGAACATAATTTGCGCCTCTATAATACCCGAATAAGCAACAGTTATAAGCAAAAAATATAGTACTTTTTTCATCTTTTATGTGAATTGTTATTTTTCAGCTGTCAAAATTCCGATATTGTTTCAGTTTGACGAAATCTTTTTGACGAACAGGCTTTTGCTTTTGATGAATCATAATATCTCTGTTATTTAATTCGTTAACTTTGCAATATGAAACTCAAAAGCTATATAAAAGAAAACTATGTAGTAATCGGTTTGTGGACAATCTTGTTTTTTACAATGTGGTTGCAAGCCGTTCCTCAGACACAATCTGTATTAGAAGCGACCTTATTTGTCGTTTGTCTACTGGTGATGGCATTTCCCTTTACAAAATATCTGAGTGAAGATCTGCTGCAAAAAGCGATGAAGAAGAAAAAAACAATAACTTTTGTTTTTCAGTTTATTCTATTCTCAGCAGTGATAGGATTTCTTTTTGTAATTCTTTTATACTTATTCTCTTTTATGGAGAAAAAAGGTATTTTTCCTCCATCAGAATATTTTAGTATGGATGTCCCCTACTTCATGCTGCTTGTCCCTATTTCGGCTGGTATAGCTATTAATATTTGTTTTTGTGGAGTACGATTTTTCGAGGAAAATATGAAATTGAAAAAAACACTTTTCGAATATCAGCTTCGTACTCTTCAACATCAGGTTACTCCTCATTTTATGTTCAATGTATTGAACCATATCCATACATTGATGCAAACGGATATGGAACTAGCTTCAGATTTGCTAATTAAATATTCGGAGATATTGCGTTATCAATTATACAATGGCGATAAACAAAGTGTTACACTGGAACAAGATGTACAATTCCTGAAGGATTTTATTGAGGTGGAAGAAGTTCGTTGGAATGATAAATTAACTGTAACTTGTTCTTGGAAAATGGAGAATCCTCAACAGAAGATTCCAGCTTTACTTTTTATAACATTTATTGAAAACGCTTTCAAGCATGTTTCTAAGACTGATTTTGAAAAAGGTTATATAAATATCTTTTTTGAGCAAAAGAATAGTACTGTTTTGCTGGATGTTGAAAATTCTAAATCCACATTGCCCATCCAACAGAAAAAAAGTTCTTGCAAATTAGGGCTTAAAAACATCAAAGCGCGTTTGGAAATATTATATTTTGAAAGATATAGCCTATTCGTAGAAGAAACGGATACCGTATATCGTACAAAACTTTTAATCAACATATAAAGATGGCAGAAATCATATCAAAACAAGATGTTGGGGCATATAAAATGAGATGTTTAATTGTAGATGATGAATCGTTAGCAATTAGAGGTATAAGCAATTATATAAATAAACTCGATTTTGTTGAAGTTGCAGCGTCTTGTTCATCTGCTATTGAGGCAGCAGATCTACTAAAAAAGCAAGAGATAGATCTGATGTTTTTAGATATTAATATGCCCCATCTATCAGGACTCGATTTCTTAGACTCATTGGAAAACCCACCTTTGACAATCATTACTACAGCTTATTCTGAGTATGCTTTGGAGGGCTTTCGATTAAACGTTGTTGATTATTTAATGAAGCCTATTGCTTTCAAGCGTTTTTTTCAGGCGGTATCGAAAGCGCAGAATATGTTTCAGTCACAGCTTATTATGAAAAATGGAAATGACGATATTAAATCAAGCATGTACGTTCGTCAAGGCGATGCGTTTCAGCGAATTGCATGGGAAGATATTCTTTATGTAGAAGGTATGCAAAACTACCTGAAACTGCATTTCAAAGAGAAAGTACTTACCATCCATCAGACTATGATTTCTCTGGAAGAAATGCTACCTAAAGACTCTTTTTTCAGGATACATCGCTCTTTCCTTGTTAATATAGCCTATATTGAATCTATTGTAGGGGGACGACTATTTATGAATGGAAAAGAATTACCTATATCAAAACCGAGAAGAGAGAAGTTGATGAATACAGTTGTTTATAAAAATCTGATAAGTAAATAAATTATTGTTATAGTTTTGGGATAATCTAATTATAGTAATCTGCTCTGTTTCCTATTATTTTTAAAAGAAGACTGGCTTTATTCGTAAGTTAAGTATCTTTGGGGCTGATTAAAGAAATAATATGATAACAACATTCCATACACTAATATCACGTATACTGGATATTCCGGAAGGACAGGTAGAAAGAACTATCGGTTTGCTTAATGAGGGAGCAACTATTCCATTTATCAGCCGTTACAGAAAGGAAGTGACCGGTGGATTAGATGAAGTTCAGATCAGTAATATTAAAGATCAACTCGATAAATTTACTGAACTTGCTAAGCGAAAAGAAACCATTCTATCTTCCATTGAAGAACAAGGTAAATTAACGCCTGAGCTAAAAAAACGAATCGAAGAATCTTGGGATAGTACTGAACTGGAAGATATATATCTGCCTTATAAACCAAAGCGACAAACCAAGGCTGAGATTGCCCGTAAAAAGGGATTGGAACCGCTCGCTGAAATCATTATGAGTCAGAATGAGCGCGATCTTGATACACGCATCATCTCTTTCCTAAATGAAGAAGTTAAAGATGAAGAAGAGGCGCTTCAGGGAGCTCGTGATATTATTGCCGAATGGGTAAACGAAAGTGAAGATGCCCGTAATGCTGTACGTAATTCATTTGCTCGTACGGCTGTTATTAGTGCTAAAGTAATAAAGGGTAAAGAAGAAGAAGGTGCCAAATATCGAGATTATTTTGAATTTAGTGAACCATTAAATAAAGTTACTTCACATAGATTGCTGGCCTTACGTCGTGGAGAAGCCGAGGGAATACTGAGAGTCGGTATTACCCCGGATACGGAACGTTGTGTTGAACAATTAAAACATAAATTTGTAAAAGGGCGTAATGAATCTTCCAATTATGTAGCTGAAGCTGTAGATGACTCATTCAAAAGATTATTAAAGCCTTCGATCGAAACAGAATATTCTAATCTCAGTAAAGAGAAAGCCGACGAAGAAGCGATCCGTGTTTTTGCCGAGAATTTACGACAATTATTACTTGCAGCCCCACTAGGCCAGAAGCGTGTATTAGGAGTCGATCCGGGATATCGGACAGGCTGTAAAGTCGTTTGTCTTGACGCTCAGGGTAATTTATTACATAATGAAACGATCTATCCGAATCCGCCTCAGAATGAAAAAGGAAAAGCAGCTGCTAAAGTTGCACAACTTGTATCGACTTATGCGATACAAGCTATAGCTATCGGTAATGGTACAGCGAGCCGTGAGACAGAGCAATTCATTACTAATATACAATATGACAGAAAAGTACAGGTATTTGTTGTAAGCGAAAACGGAGCTTCTATATATTCAGCATCGAAGACTGCCAGAGAGGAATTTCCCGAATATGATGTAACTGTTCGTGGAGCTGTTAGTATTGGCCGTAGGTTGATGGACCCTTTAGCTGAACTGGTTAAAATTGATCCTAAAAGTATTGGTGTTGGTCAGTATCAACATGATGTGGATCAGCCGGCATTAAAAAAGAGCCTTGACCAGACTGTGGAAAGTTGTGTGAATCTTGTTGGGGTAAATGTAAATACTGCCAGTAAACACCTTCTTACTTATATTTCGGGATTAGGCCCATCGTTGGCACAGAACATTGTTGATTACCGTGCAGAACATGGTCCGTTTAAAACCAGAAAAGAATTGAAGAAAGTTCCTCGTATGGGGGAAAAGGCTTTCGAACAGAGTGCCGGCTTCCTGCGTATTCAGGATGGAACGAATCCTTTAGATAACTCGGCAGTTCATCCGGAAAGCTATCAGGTGGTTGAAACTATGGCTGATGATCTGAATTGTTCTGTTGAGGAACTTATAACAAACAAAGATTTAAAGAAGAAATTGAAACTTGAAAAGTATATTACCAATACAATAGGTATGCCTACTTTACAGGATATCATGGAAGAGTTGGATAAACCTGGACGTGATCCAAGACAGACTATTCAGGTGTTCTCTTTTGATCCATCTGTTAAAACTATAGAAGATTTAAAAGAAGGGCAGGTATTACCTGGAATCGTTACTAATATTACCAATTTTGGCTGTTTTGTTGATATTGGTATAAAAGAAAACGGACTGGTACATATCTCTGAACTTGCTGACCGGTTTATTTCCGATCCAACACAAGTAGTCTCTATTCATCAACATGTTCGGGTAAAAGTTTTGAGTGTGGATCTGGCTAGAAAGCGGGTTCAACTTTCAATGAAAGGATTATCCTGATGAAAATAAATAAAACCAATGCTGCACGTCTGCTTGATAAAGCAAAAGTTTCATATAAACTTATTCCTTACGAAGTAGATGATCAGGATCTGAGTGCAATCCATGTCGCAGATCAATTAGGAGAAAATGTTGATCAGGTATTTAAAACCTTGATCTTACATGGTGACAGGAATGGTTATTTTGTTTGCATTATTCCGGGAGCAGATGAAGTCGATCTGAAAAAGGCAGCAAAGGTTTCCGGCAATAAAAGCTGTGAACTGATTCCAATGAAAGACTTGCTTCCATTGACCGGATATATTCGTGGAGGCTGTTCACCCATAGGGATGAAAAAACACTTTCCCACGTTTATTCATCAATCGGCTGAATACTTCGATACGATCTTTATAAGCGCCGGACAACGTGGACTACAACTTCAACTTTCGCCTATCGATTTGATAAAAGAAACCCGTGCTACAGTCAGTGACTTGACGTAAATGAAGTATTTCTACCTCATAAAAGTTTTTTCAATATCACTAATGTCACTTTGTGGTTATATGTCTGATTAATAATAGATAAACTGTGATATTAGAAGCCTGTTTCAATATCATTTTATTAGTATCTCCTATCACTTCAATCCATAAAGGGTATATTTCTCTCTTGATGAGAATAATTTCTCTCCTGGATGAGAAAAAGTTCTCACCACGATGAGAAAAAGTTCTCAAGCCGGTGAGAAAAAATTCTCAAGGCGATGAGAAAAAAATCTCATTAAATATTTCCAGTGAGATAATTTCTTTATTTTACTACCCAGCGAGAATCGTGAACGTAGGTATTAGGATATTTATATGACATATCATCCAGATCAGGTATCCGTATCTTGTATGTTTTACCAGCTGTATTCAGTTTTCGATCTCTTAACCATGGGTTGAGGCGTTTGATATCTGCATAAGTAACCCCTTGTTTCTTCGCAAATTCTGATAAGTCTATAATGTCGGTCGAACCTGAAACTTCACGGGTTTTATAAGGTTTGTACAAATCTTTGGCATGTAGAACAAAACCGTATTTATAAGGATTTTCAAAGATTAGTTTTATAGCCATCAGGCGGTATGGATAGCGGGTGGTTTCCTGCACTAACCATAAATCTAAAGTACTCTCAACACTTTGTTTAGATAGTTCGCCGGAAATACGTCCCATACCGGCATTATATGAAGCTGCTACATTCAGCCAGTCACCATACTTGGCATATGCTTCTTTCAGGTATTTACAAGCAGCTACAGTTGCTTTGGCAACATCCCGACGTTCATCTACGGTTGGGGTGATCACTAAACCATATTGCTTGGCTGTAGCTTCCATAAACTGCCAGGTACCTACCGCTCGTGCAGATGAAATGGCTGTTGCATCTAAATGGCTTTCAATAACTGCAAGATACTTGAAATCATCCGGAACTCCATACTCTTTCAGAATAGGTTCTATGATTGGGAAATAACGATTTGCCCGTTTGAACATCAACATTGTTGTTGAATGAAAATAGGTAAAGCTGCTAAGCTCGCGATCCATTCCTTCATGCATATTATACCGAGTGAGGTCGTATGTTTTACCAAACACATGAACAGACGAAGGAACATCCGGAGATGTAGTGATAGAAGAAACGAGCGGTCTCTCCTCTTTTACTTTTTCTGCATCGTTTGAACTTATGGTTAAACAAGCCGTAAGACAAAGAAGTATGGCAATCATACAACTCAATACTTTTTTATTCGATAATTTGCTCTTGTACATTTTTAGGTCTGATTATATTAACATGTCCACTTTTCTTATAATTTTCTCCATCCGAACCTTTTGCTTCTATTATATAGAAATAAACGCCGGGTGGTACATACTTTCCACCTTTCTTACCATCCCAGCCTTTAGCCGGATCCGTCCAATGGAAGATTTCCACTCCCCAGCGATTGAAAATCCATGCTTTAAAACTGATTAATGATTTATAGGCCACTTTAAACTCGTCGTTTTGTCCTGGAGATGTTCCAGGAGTAAAAATATTGGGTATCTGAAGGTCAGATTCTCGTATCTTTAAAGTAAAAGAAGTGCTATCAATACATTGTATAGAGCCCGGGCGCCCACTCACTTCAAGTTTAATGGTATATTCTCCCGCATTAGTAAAAGTATGTGTAAAGTCCTCCTCTTCTCTGGGTATTGTATTATTATCTCCATCTCTTGATATTCTCCATCTGAATCCTGAAGCTACCGGAGTATTGGCATACGCTGTAAATCTGACTTCTGCCGGAGCGGATAGAGATGTCGTTTCATCTCCGGGCAAGACATTTAACCCGTCAACATTTATAATAGTAGTATCGGCTCTCGCTTGGACAGCTACTGCCTGATATAATTCTGTAGATGCTGAACTCTCTATATTAAAATGACGTGCGAACTGATCACCCGTAATTGTGAAATCAGTATCGGCCAATGGCGCCGGGATGTATTCTGAAAAAGGATTGTTGTGTAAAACGATAACAGTATCCAGTAGAACGTAACGTTGTTCCTGAGCATTATTTCTCATCGTTGTGTAATGCACTTCAACATCCCGTTCAAGTTCTCTACGGCTACCTCCACTTGGAAGATAATAATATAAAGGTGGCATATTTATATTACCGGTCAATGAAATGTATTGACATTGGTTATTACTTTCCAGAACCTGTATATCACTGACGTTAAATGCATATTTACTATAGTCTATCAGCCAAATGAAATTATTCATACCCACATTCTCGACCTCTCTTACATAATAGCCAAATCCTTCTTCTATATTACGGATGACGGAAGTAGTTCCTTCCTGGGTACTGGCTACAGGTTCAGAATCTTTCAAAGGGTCAGTTTTGTATCTGAACCACTGATGAGAAGTAGAACCAGAACTAAATCTGATTTCTACGTTGTTCATTCCATTAACCAGATAAACCTGCAACCTGTCAACTTCAAGAAAGGCTTTGGGTGTACCCGTTCCTCCGGTTACCATATATTGTGCATGGATAGACGTTGCTAATAATATCATAAAGCATCCGTAAATCCATTTTCTGCATAATCCATTAAGCGTCATCATTCAGCTATCTATTAGATTTCAAAATTAATATAATTTATTGTAGTCTAAAAAAGAATGTTTATAAATAGAAAGTATTTATATTAATATAAGTAAGAAACTCTATTTATTGATAATTATTATATAAACGTGATTAATAGTGAAAGATGCCTGAAGTTATAAAAGAATTGCTTTTTAGGGTGACAAACACTATCTTTGCTGCAAATAATCTAATCGACGAATGAATAAGATTGCTGTTTGTTTATTGACTGTTTTAATTAATTTGACTTGTGTAACTCTTCATTCGCAGGAGGACAGAAGAAGTGCTGCTATTAGTAATACACAGAGTGCTGAGGTATTTCAACATATTGTTGAACCGGGACAAACTGTTTATTCAATAGCCCGTATGTATGGGGTTGGCGAAGAAGATATTTATAAACTAAATCCTCAGAGCCGTACAATAATTAAAGTAGGAGACAAATTGCAAATTCCTCAAAAGGATGCTGCTTCTACTATTACAGCTACCGAAGATGAACTTAATTATACTTTCCATACAATAGCACCCAAAGAAACACTTTACTCATTGTCGAAAGGATATAATATTCCGGCAAAGGATATTGTTGATGCAAATCCGGGTTTATCTGTTGCCAGTTTTCAGATAGGTAAAACCATACGTATACCTACTACTAAGATTGAATATTTGCCTCAAAAAGATACGCAACCGGTTGTTAGAGAAATAGAATATAAAGTAGAAAGAAGGGAAACGATGTTTCGTCTTACCCGGAAATTCAACATAACAGCGGAAGAACTAATCGCCCGTAACCCCGAACTTAAAAACGGGGTAAAAGCAGGAATGATTATTATAATTCCTGTTCAGACCGAGGAAACGGTTACTTCAAATCCAGTAGCTTCTGCTCCCAGAGAGCGCGATATAAATGCTCTGCTTTCTCCATCAAAGAAAATAGAAAAGGTGGATATGATAAAAGCAGCCATCTTACTTCCTTTTATGACTGAAGAAGCCATTCCCTCTTCTAATACAGCTCGTTTCATTGAGTATTATGAAGGAATTCTACTGGCTGTTGACAGTTTAAAGAGTTTAGGTGTTTCTATCGAATTAATAGTTCGTGACACTGGAAAGGGTACGGATAAGCTTACGCAAATATTAAATGACGAAGCATTACAAAATGTTCAATTAATTATCGGTGCTGTTGAGAATGATCAGATAAAACCGATAGCCGATTTTGCAAGAAAGCACAATATAAAGTATGTGATACCTTTTACCTCAAAGAATGATGAGGTTTTATCAAATGCAAGTATCTTCCAGGTAAACACACCCCATTCCTATTTGTATGAAAATGCTTCAAAAGCAGCGTTTAATCAGCTGTTCTACGATTACAATATCATCTTTGTAGATACAAAAGACAAAGATGATAAAGCTGAGTTTATTAAACGGTTCAAGTTAGAACTTACAAATCATAAAGTTGTCTTTCGTGATCTGGTCTACAATGCAGCCACCTTTGTCAATGATGTGGAAGCCTTGTTAAGTAAATCACAACGGAATGTAATCATTCCTATATCGGGTACACTGGAAGCACTTAATAAAATTCGTGGACCGCTTCGTACCCTAGTGGACAATAGAAATGATTATATGATTAATATGTTCGGTTATCCGGAATGGCAAACTTATACCCGTGATGCACTTGATGACCTCTTTGCTTTGGACACTTATATATATACAAATTTCTATGCTGATAA
Source organism: Tannerellaceae bacterium (assembly GCA_032054765.1). Lineage (GTDB taxonomy): Bacteria > Bacteroidota > Bacteroidia > Bacteroidales > Tannerellaceae > DFXE01. Next base: position 18,966 of record DAMBSC010000028.1, on the reverse strand, counting down.
TATGTCCAATGAAGTTTCTAAGTTTTATTCCAAATATAAAGTTTGGTTTAGCAAGAATCCTATAAATACCTTCCCTAAATACAGTATTTTAGGATTTGATACGGGGATGTTTTTCTTTGGAGCTATAAATAAGTATGGAAGAGAGTTTGAAGAACATCTTGACAAGATAAACTATAAAAGTATTCAAACAGGATTTGAATTTGTACGTCCAAACAATTGGGGAGGATACATAAATACGAAACTCTTTATAGTACATTATAACAAACGCGATTATCAGGTTGTGCGTCACGAGATAAAGAAATGAAGAAGCAGCTGTCTGTTATATTAATTATACTCCTTCTGCCTTGCTGTATTAAGGCTCAAAAAACCTTTAAACAAGAAGTTTCAATTGGTGCATCATTCGGAATGGGAGTTTCTTCTATGACTTTCAATCCTAAGATTAAGACTAATCAGCTTTTAGGCAGTCATTTTGGTGTTACCGGCCGCTGGATAACCGAGAAGAATTTAGGACTTGTATTTGAAATAAACTACTCACAACAGGGTTGGGATGAAAACTTTGAAGATTATCCAGAGGATTATGAATATTCCCGTAGGATAAACTATATAGATATCCCTTTTCTTACTCATATTTATTTCGGTAGTGAGCGATTCCGGTTTTTTATTAATTTAGGACCTAAAATTGGTTTTGCCCTTAGCGAAAGTGCAAAAGGTAATGCTCCTGGTATGGGAGAACTTACTAATGCTGAATTTAATGACGAGGAAGAGGAGAGGGGAGAATATCTGCGTAGCAAAGCTTACGACAAACGTTTTGCCTGGGGAATTTGCGGTGGCCCTGGTCTTGAACTACGAACGGGTATCGGTCATTTTCAAATAGAAGGACGTTATTATTACGCTTTGGGTGATATCTTCAATAACCGAACTACCGATCCTTTCACTAAGTCATCAAGTCAGGTAATCTATGGAAAGATCACGTACCTCATACCAATAATAAAAAAGAAATAAATTATTATCTTAACCTATCCAACGAACGAACCAATACTTCGTCAGCTCCGATACTACGTATGGCGAGATAATCTAAGATTAAATTGATCAGTGGGAATGATAGTGCGAAACGAATACTTATTGATAAATCGCCCAATTGCTGTTTCATAACGTAAATCAGATAAGCAAAAAAGCCATAAAAACCAACCATCAGTATGGCATTAAAGATACAAAGCCGTATCTGAAGCATTCGTTTCTTAAATAAAAAGATAGTAACAAGAGCAATTAGTGCAATCAATGCTACCAGAATAAATAAACCCCATGTCGGGTAAACCAGTTCCGGTTCGGGAGCGATTGTGTTTATTCCGAAAACGTCAAACGAAAAGAATTTTTCTCCGGTTTGCAATACGGCAAGCGGCATAAATAACATAATGGCTGTTAATACAGCAATTATTAACAGGTAAAGCGTTTGTATTCTTTGTAACATGGATCTTGAAAATTGAAAGTTGAAAATTGAAAATTGAAAATGATCACATAATAAAACGTTTTCAATTTTCAACTTTCAATTTTCAATTAATTAAAATGTATTTTTGTCTTTAGCAGGGTTCTTATAATAAACTTTGTCTTCCTCGTATTCCTGAGCAGCAATAAGAGTAGCTTTAGGCAGTTTTTCGTAGTAACGGGAGATTTCAATCTGTTCCCTGTTCTCAAAAACTTCTTCCAGATTATCATTATAAGACGCAAATTCTTGAAGCTTCTTTTCAAGATCGTGCTTCATTTCAACGGAGATTTGATTAGCACGTTTAGCAATAATCATTGTTGTTTCGTAAATGTTACCTGTATCAGCTGACAACTTCATCATGTCACGCGTAACAGTGTTTGTTGGAGCGTTTGATTTTCTGTAATCCATATATATTTAAATAGTTAAATCATTAATAAGCATCCGTAATACGTTTACTGGCATAATCATAAAAACGTTGTGCCTGTCTTACGTATTTACCTTCAGGATATTCATTCATGTAGTTATAATATTCGTCAACCACATCTCTGTATCTACCTTGTAACCTGGCTTCAGTACTAACGAGTGCCAATTCATATTTAGACTGAAGCATTAGAAAAATAAATTCTTCACGATATTTAGAGTATGGGTAATTCTTCAATGCATTCTGTGCTGTAATGACACAAGATAAGAAGTTATTTCCCATATATGTACCGAGGTTATAATATAAACGGGTAGCCATCAGTTCTTTATATGCAAGTTTTTCCTGAAGTTCAAACATAATATTCTGAGCTTCTGCCGATCTTTCGGATTGCGGATAATATTCAAGATATAATTGTAATTGATTGATCGCTTCATACGTTTGAGTCTGGTCCAAACGTACATCTGGAGAATCAAGATATAATCCGTAACCGGAATAGAAACGAGCCAACTCTACATATTCTCCTTTCGGATAACTTGTATAATACTGATTAAAATATTGAGATGCTGTTTGATAATCTTTTTGTCCGTAATAACTTTGAGCCAGCAAATACAAAGACTCTTCAGCATATGCCGTTCCTTTAAAGATCGGAACTAATTCCTCCAGGATAGTGGCAGACCTCGAATATTGCTTCGCGTTAAAATATTTTTTAGCATACGAATATTTCAGTTCATAATCCGTACTTTTCAAAATCTTATTATACTCCCCGCAGGCAGATAACAAGATTATCATCATCATCAAAACCGATACAACCTTTTTCATACGAACTAAAATTTTAATGTAAGTATGCAACTTTGTTTCATTCGCATATATTTAGCGTGCAAAGTTAATGCATCCTTGCAAATAAATAAAGCACAAAACGTTAATAATTACAACTTATATAAATCGTTCGCTGCAATTAAGGTCAATTTATTAGCTTTTAATACCTCTACGCATTTCTCTATGTTATCCGGGCGAATGATCACATGTGCCGAATCTCCTTGTGCAAAAGCATACATATATTCAATAAAAATGCCGGCATTTGTTATTATATCCATTGCTTTGGCCAGTGATCCGGGTTGGTTGGGACAATAAAGGCAAACCACATCGGTGGTACTAACCGCATATCCTTTTTCACGAAGAATTTGTTTGGCTTTATCTGTATCCGAAACGATGAGACGAAGGATGCCGAAGTCCGAACTTTCCGACACTGTAAATGCAGACATATTAATACCAGCTTCTCCTAATATCTTTGAAACCTCCGTAAAACGGCCTTTCTTATTTTCAAGAAAGATAGATAATTGTTTGATCAGCATAAATCTATACTTTTTATTAATTAAACTAACTTACGGTTATCAATTACATGTTTGGCTTTACCCATACTACGCTCTATACTGCGCGGTTCAACAATTTTAACATCCGGTTGAATACCGATAACACTTTGTATCTGTGCGGTTATCTTTTTCTTCAATTCCAGTATTTTATTGATTTCGTCTGAATAATATTCAGGACGTACTTCCACTTGAATCTGAATTGTATCCGTATTATTCACACGATCTACAATGATTAGGTAATGTGGCTCGAATTCAGTCATTTCCAGAATAACAGACTCAACTTGTGATGGAAATACATTCACTCCACGGATAATCAACATATCGTCACTTCTTCCCAAAATACGATCCATACGAACCGCCGTCCGTCCACATGTACATTTTTCATAATTAAGCGCAGTCAGGTCACGCGTGCGGTACCGGATCATCGGCATTCCTTCTTTTGTCAATGTAGTGAATACCAATTCACCTTGTTCTCCGGGGGCAACCGGCTGTAAAGTAACAGGATCAACAATTTCAGGGAAGAAATGATCTTCCCATAAATGCGTACCATTCTGACATTCACATTCACACCCTACACCAGGGCCGATAATTTCTGTCAAACCATAAATATCATACGCTTTGATACCTAAAGATTCTTCAATCTCTTTACGCATATTTTCGGTCCATGGTTCTGCCCCAAAGATACCTATTTTTAATTTAAACTCTTCTCGTGGAATACCGGATTCTTTGATCGTTTCTCCTAAAAATAACGCATACGAAGGAGTACAAGCCAGGGCTTTTGCCCCAAAATCATGCATTAATTGAATTTGCTTTTGCGTGTTACCGCTACTCATGGGAATAACAGTACCACCAATATTTTCAACTCCGCTATGAAGCCCTAGCCCACCGGTAAACAAACCGTAACCGTATGAAACCTGTACAGCATCGTTTTTGGTAAGACCGGCAGCAAACAAACAGCGAGCCACAGTTTCACTCCATATAGAAAGGTCTTTACGTGTATAACCAACAACAATGGGTTTACCCGTTGTTCCGGAAGAAGCATGTAAACGAACTATTTCCGACATGGGAACAGCCATCAACCCAAAAGGATAATTATCACGTAAATCCTGCTTTACTGTAAACGGAAGTTTGGTAATATCATCAATTGATTGAATATCATCAGGTGCTAACCCCATTTCCTGCATCTTTCCCCTGTAAAAAGGAGTATTATGATAAGCATGCTCAATAACTCGTTTTAAACGTATGGTTTGCAGTTTCTGCATTTCCTCACGATCCATGCATTCAATAGTCTCGTTCCAAATCATGGTATTATTGGTAGTTTGTTATAGTTAGTAATTAAAAATCCCCGCAAAGTAATAACTTTTTTCAAAATATGCCTCTTTTAGTAACAAGAAGCTTTTTTTTATTATTATCAAAATGATATAATAATTATGTCTTAGAGTTAAGGAAAAATCTCTCTTTCTTGGCAAAAGGTTAAGAAAAGATTTTTCTAGTCTATATTCAAGTCGAATTGGAAAAAGATACGAATCAGTTAGATAATAATAAGCTGAATAAGTTATTTGTTAATGTATTTATTATTAAGATACTATAGTCTGCAAATATTTTATTTGTATTTTTTTTCATAGATATTATATTACTATATTTGTGAATGATTCACTAAAATACTAAAATATGAAAAAGATCTCAATTTTACTTATATTAATTCTTATTGTATCCTGTAGCGAGAAAGAAGATACAATTGTAAATAATATGACAGTATCGGTGTTTTATACAACGAATCCATCTGGAGAAGTTATCTATCCAGATATAGGAGCAAAAATATTTATCTATTTTGATAAAGCAAGTTATGATTTCATGTACTACACTTATGAAAAAGATGGGATTTTTACTTTAGATACTACCCAAAGGACTCCTGGATATCTTAAAGATAAAATTTTACCTGATCAGAAGAATGTAACAGATAATACTGGTTTAGCAGTTTTAATACCATACTATACGGATAGGATATTTTCAGTTTTTATAGAAAGTGAATTTTATTCCAAACGTCTAACACACTTTGTTTTTCCTTCTGCTAGTTATCCAATAAAAATAGAGACAACATTTGAACCATGATAATTAAAGAAGGTGAATTTTTGAAGTGAAACCTAAAACTTTTTTTATCTAGTAAACCAAATTTGAGCCCTATTTTAACTGTTTCTCCCCAAGATGGATCATTTAAATCCTTTTTCTAAATGCTCTAGTATCAAATTTTCTAAAGTATTTCCATTGCTTAAAGGAACAACTTTTATGAATTCGTACAAAAGATTGATTTTTTAACGCTTCATTTTTAATAATTTCTCGTAATTCCTTACTTTCACCTAATACCTTAGCTAATGTTTTACTGAACTTTTTCATTAAAGACGCTGATGAGGTGTCTAGTGTTTCAATTTCACTATTGGCATAAATAAGCTTTTCTGTTTCATAATATTTTATAGTTTGACAAGCTTAATATATATATATTCTGATATCGTAAATCATAAAATAATTAATGGCGTTTTATGAAAAAGGAGAAGCATTAGTTTTAAATAATGTATAAAATATGAAATAAATAAGCTGGTAATGGATCATGATGCGGTTCTATTATGTTCAAAGATGTTTTTTGATAAATTACTTTCATCATCACTAATCGCTTGAAAAAGGCTTGGAAAGCTAGATAAAGGGTGAAAGCAGTTGCTTTCACCCTTTGTGATTGTCTTCACCCTGCTTTTTCAATGATGCGTTTACGGGAAACGCGGTAGTAGTTGCCGTCTTTGCGGTGGATTCGGTCTATTCCTAATGTCGTCAGGGTTTTACCGAAGGTGTTTGGGGTGGCGTTGCGCATGGCGGCGGGGTGTTGTTTTTTGAGGTATTCGAACATATCGGAGGCAAGCAGGTATGTTGTTTCTTCGTTTTCATCGGGTATCCGGTAGTAGCGGAGAAACAGGTCTTCTACCATTCCCCGTTTTTGGAAGGGGGAATTGTGTTCCATAATTCTGGCTTCGTCTTCGGAGGTAAACCAATACCGTTCGCCTGTTTCCAACAGTGTTCTCAGTTGTGCGTATAACTGTTCATGATCAATGGGAGAGCAATCGATTTTTTTCTCTACCTCCACACATAAGTAACGCCGGCTGCCACTGGGATCGGTCAGAATCTCTTTCTGGTTGGATGTCCCGATAAAGGAGGCGATACGGGGAAGCGAACGGAAGTTTTTTTGATACGCTTTCCGTATATTTATCCCTGCCATTTGCATCAGGTTCTTCAATGTGGCCATCTTTTGGGCGGAAAGTTTGTCCAGTTCATCCAGGTTGATTAGTCCGAAAGCGGTAAGTTTTTGTTCGGCTCCCGATTCGGCATTCAGGTTAAAGCTGTCTGTATAATAGTCCTGTAAGGGTTCGGGCAGGAGCATTTTGCAGAAGGTAGATTTATGCATTCCCTGTCTGCGGCTGATCAATATAGGGGCTACACTATTGGCGTGGAGTCGGTTTATGCCCATCCACTGGGCGGTCAGCGCCAACATCCAGCGTGAAAAGCCTTCTATCCATAACGGGTCTCCGGATACCCGCCGGGCAAGAGGTGTCAGTCGGTCAATCCCGTCCCATTTCTCCAGTTCATCCAGATATTGCCGGAACGGATGATACGAAGCTATCTCTGCCGAATGGATATAACGGGAAACGTCCCTGTCCCAGCAGTCGATCCCTTCCCTGCGTGCTACAATACACAAACTATTCATTTCACGTTGCCCTACTACACGGAAACACCCGGTCTGATCTCCTTTTCTTCGAAATTCCGTGACTTCGGTCAGTAAGTTTATCCTGAAATCAAACTGCTCATTCAGGAAACGTTCCGTAACACACGAAATATCTTCCTCTGTTTTTACTTTTTCTTTTGGAGGGAATGTTACAAGTGCTGTCTGTTCCGCATGTTGTGTTTTGCGGAAAAATAATCTTCTGATAAAAAACATAATTCGTTTCATACTACTAATTTTTAGTTAAATTGAAGAAGCAAATATACGGTTGAGAAAGTAGGTTCCGCAAGTTTTCAGACCCCCAAAAACATCTATTGAAAAGGTGGGACAATTTGTTGTTTTCCTCGTTATAAATTTATATTTTTGTAGTTACGGATTTACCGGCTCACATCTGTGAGCGGTGCGGCTCACTCACGTGAGCGGAGAAGCTCACAGAGGTGAGCCGGGCGGTTCACAAACGTGAGCCGTAGAAAATGAGCCGAAACAAGCAACAAATTATCTTTACCTAAACAATAAAACTATGGGACTACGTTACGACTTCTATGAGAATCCTTCCCGAAAGGATAATACCAAACGTCCAAGACTTCATGCACGGGTGGTTACACAGGGTACGATGAGTACCGATGAGATTGCAGAACAAATACACAGCCGGTCGACACTTACTACCGGTGATGCTAAAGCGGCACTTATTTCATTTATCGAAGTGATGGCACAGGAATTATCGGATGGACGGCGCATTTATCTGGAAGGGCTGGGATATTTCCAGCTTACGCTTTCTTCGCCGCCAATTACCTCCCCAAAAGAGATCCGTGCCGAATCTATTCACGTGAAATCGGTTGCTTTCCGTGCGGAAGCTAGCTTTAAGAAGCGGTTCACAAGCGTGCGGTTAGAGCGTGCAAGGGAAAAACGCCATTCCAACCGTTATTCCGAAATTGAGATAGATGGCCTATTGACAGGTCATTTTCTCGACAACGCCAAGATCACCCGTGAGCAATTCAGCAGGCTTTGCGGCTTTACCAAGTCAACGGCTAAGCGTCGTCTGCGGGAACTGGTCGCGGCAGGCAAACTAACAAACACCGGCTATAAAAACTTTCCCACATATGAACCGGTGAAAGGATACTATCGGAGGTGAAGGCAGTTGCTTTCACCTTCAAATCCGTATGGAGAAAGGCTTTGGTGGGTGTTGGTGAAAAGAGACGGATAGTAAGGTCAAACGATATGGTAGTTAGGTTTTATATCTCTGATAGCTATGCGTTCTGTGTTTCACCTATATTTTTCTTTTCTTAGATAACAAAATGTTGGATTTGTCATTGATAAATATTATTATTGCATTTGTAAAGAAAAAACCATGTTCTATATAACATTATGAGTTTCGTTTTAAATCTACTTTTATGAAAAATATATGTATTATAATTTTCACATTGTTCGGAGTAATAGGCGTTAATGCTCAAAAGAGTGATCTGGATTTATATGATTACTGGAAGCATTATGGAGATATGTCGAATAACCTCTATAGTCATCTTACTTCAATTGCTTTTGAACAATTAAATCAACGACATATTTATATCTCAGGATTGGATACTGATGAAAAACGTCAAAGGTATGTTAATGAAGTTAGAATGAAACTTCAGAAAGCAGTGGGGGCTTTTCCTGAAAAGACACCTTTGAATCCAGTTATAACCGGAAGACTAAAAAGGGATGATTTTGTTGTAGAAAAGCTTTATTTTGAATCGCTTCCTGGTTATTATGTTACTGCAGCGCTTTTTATACCGACAAAAGTAAAAGGGAAAAAGCCGGCAATTGTATATTGTTGCGGACATAGTGCCGAGGGGTTCAGAAGCGGAGTCTATCAGACCTGTATCATGAACTATGTAAAAAAGGGTTTTGTAGTATTGGCATTTGATCCTGTTGGTCAGGGAGAAAGATTACAGTATTTTGATGAAAAAGGAGAGTCGGTATATTCGCCTACTCATGAGCATTCATATCCGGGAACCCAATCATTTATTTCCGGCATGCCTCCTGCGAATTATTTTGTTTGGGATGGTATACGTGCCATTGATTATTTAGTCAGTCGAAAAGAAGTGGACCCACAGAGAATTGGCATTACCGGCCGATCAGGGGGTGGGACACAGGCTGCTTATATTGCGGCGATGGATGACCGGATTATTGCTGCAGCGCCTGAGTGCTATATTACTACTTATAATTGTCTTCTTCGATCGGAAGGACCGCAGGATGCCGAACAAATATTAATGAACTATTTGTCGGAAGGATTGGATATGGCTGATCTGATAGGAGTAAGGGCCCCTAAACCGACCTTAATCGTTTCAACTACACGCGACTACTTTAGTATTCATGGCGCAAGAGAAGTTTACAAGGAAGCACAAACTATTTATAATGCTTTTGGTAAGTCTGAGAACTTGTCAATGGCTGAAGATGATAATGTGCACGCTTCTACACCAAAGAATCGTAAAGCTGTATATGCCTTTTTTCAAAAGTACCTTAACAATCCTGGGAATTCGGAGGAGGAAGAAACTGAACATTTCGATTTAAAAGATTTATGGGTAACACCAAATGGACAGATACAACATTTCATCGCATCGGAAACACTCTTTAGTTTGAATAAAAAATATACAGATAAAATAATAGCTAAACGAGATAATAAACAGATTCCCTATGCTGAATATAGTAAAGAAGTCAGGGATAAAATTATCAAACTAAGCGGATATCAAAAACCTACTTATTCAAATGATTATATTTTCTCTGGAAGACTTTGGCGTGATAATTATTCAATTGAACGATATCTGGTAAAAGGAGTGGGTAATTACTATATACCTCTTTTGCGTTTGTCTCCAAAAACCGATAGTAAAGAAACAATTTTACTATTAGATGAAAAGGGGAAGAAATATGCTGTAGAGGAAGGTTTAGCCGGTAAACTTGCAGAAAATGGATATGAGCTGATTATCCCTGATCTGAATGGTATAGGAGAATTAAATGGTGACTTTGAGGGAGGTGATGCAATTATAGATGATGTTCCGCTTAACGTCTGGTATGCAGGGATTCTTACTCATAAGAGCCCTGTAGCAGTAAGAGCGGAAGAAATAAAAAATATACTTGATTTTACGGATAACCTAAAAAGTACTTCGGGAGAAATAGCAGGCCTGGCTTGTGGCACCTTGACCTCAGATTTGCTACATTCAGCGGTTATAGAAAAGCGTTTTAATAAGTTAATACTGATTAATCCGCTATACATGTATCAGTCTCTGATAGAGGAGAAGAATTATTTGACTAAATATGCTATGTCAGCTGTTCCTGGTATGCTTGCTGAATATGATCTGCCTGATTTGGTTTCTGCAATTGCTCCTACTAAGGTGTTAATGATAAATCCTTTAAATGGAATAGGCGATAAGGTAAATGCAAATGTGTTTAATAATGCTTATTCAAAAGTTAAGGAGACATACGATACGATAAGATCATCTGATTATTTCAGAGTCGAAACGGATGAATCAAATATATTGCTTAGTATAGATAAGTGGCTAGAAAAATAAAGATAATATATATACCATGAAGAATCAAATGTCACGAAGAAATTTTCTTGCAGCATCAGGAGCTATTGCAGGAACAGCTTTTTTGAATCCTTTAAATGAACTGAAAGCTGAAACATCTACTATTAATCTTGTCAATACGAAAAAAAAGAAAGTGGCTCTTATTGGGACAGGTATAAGAGGAAATAATATGTGGGGATCGAGTTTGGTTCAGGATTATCCTCAATACCTAGAATTTGTCGGTTTATGCGATAATAATGCCGGAAGGTTGGCTGTCGGTAAAAATAAAATAGGAGTTTCATGTCCTACCTTTATGGACTTTGATCAAATGATGAAGGAGACAAAGCCGGATATTCTGATAGTTACAACAATAGACTCTAATCATCATGAGTTTATTGCTAAGGGCATGGAGTATGGAGCGGATGTAATTACAGAAAAGCCAATGACTATCGATGAGAAAAAGATACAGTTTATTCTTGATGCTGAGAAGAAGACAGGAAAGAATTGCCGGGTGACGTTTAATTACAGATATTCTCCTCATCGTGCTAAAATGTGGGAGTTATTACGTGCTGGAGAAATTGGAGAATTAACGTCTGTGGATTTCCATTGGTATCTGGATACTTCTCACGGTGCGGATTATTTCCGGCGTTGGCACCGATTAGTAGAGAATAGCGGATCGTTATGGTTGCATAAAGCCAGCCATCACTTTGATTTGTTGAATTGGTGGATAGATAGTGATCCGGAAAGTGTCTATGCTTTAGCTTCTTTAGATTTTTATGGTAAGAATGGAACAATACGAGGGGAAAGTTGCCGTTCCTGTAATCATACAAAAGAGTGTCAATTCTATTTTGATATTATGAAGAATAAAGAATTAGTAGAGTTGTATGTTGATAACCAGAAGTATGACGGCTATCTGCGTGATGGTTGCGTATTTAGAAATGATATCAATATCTACGACAAAATGGCGGCTACTATTAAATATATGAATGGAGTTCAGGTCTCCTATTCATTGACGGCTTATTCTCCCTATGAAGGGTATCGGATTGCCTTTAATGGAACAAAAGGACGTATAGATGCTTGGATTGAGGAATCTAAGCCAAGAAGTGACCGGAATTTCGATGAAATCGTGTTGTTTAAAAATTTCTCGAAAAGAGAATATATTCAAATACCGTTTGGTACTTCAGGGCATGGGGGAGGAGATAAGTTACTTAAAGATCAGATTTTCCTGCCCGGTGTAGATGATCCGTTAAAGCAATGTGCGAATGTTAGAGACGGGGCTTTAGCCTGCCTTGTTGGCATTGCTGCTCGAAACAGTGTAGTAACAAGTGCTCCGGTAAAGATTGCGGATCTTACAACTATAACACCACAGGTGAAAAAAGAATATAAGAGAATACTTTGATAAATAGAGATAATGAAAAGATTAATAAACAGGTCCGAATAAAAAGATATCTGAAATATATGGAATTGAATAAATACAGAAAAATAAATTCTGCAGATAATGTGGCAGTTGCTATTATTCCTTTGAAAAGTGGAGAAAAGGTGTTTGTTGATGATATCACTATAATGGTTACACAGGATATTCCAGCCGGACATAGTTTTGCATTGGCTAATCTCTTCACAGGAGATTCTGTTATAAAGTCTGGCATTGAAATTGCTCAAGCCATTAGTACAATTTTTATTGGCGACTTAGTGAATGAAAAAAATACCCAGGTTTAATCATCATGGTGATTTTGAAGTACATGAATCCTTAAATGATCCTTGTTCTGAATGAAATGGCATATTTAAAATGATGGTAGGTCTTTGGGATAATAAGAAAAAAACCGTCCACATTACTGGGACGGAATTTTTTTTGCTTTGCAAAGAAGCAATCTCACGATTCCTTCTTTGCAAAGACTTGTTAACCTTAGATCTAAAATACTATGAAAAAAACTCTATGCAAATATAGAATTTTTTCTGGATTTTAAACCGTCATTTTTGTAACATATGCTTTAAAAAATGTATCAAATATTGATGATTTTCACATGAAAAATCAGGATGATATACCGTATTTCTCTGGTATTTCATCAATTATAGAGAAAAGTTCGTTCATCGTTTCTGTTCGGAGCATTGAAATACGTGTCTGTTTGAAATCGTGAATTCCTTTAAATAATGGTGTGGCAGCCAAATGTCGTCTGATATGTAATATGCCTCTTCTTTCATCAAGGCGTTCAACACTTTGAATCACTTGTTCTTTCAAAATGCCCAGATACCAGCCGAAATTTTCTGTTGGTAGTGTTTTACCGGTATTCAAATAGTGTTTGATTTCACGGAATATCCAGGGCTGCCCTATACTCCCCCTTCCGATCATAATACCATCGACTCCGTAAGTGTCAAAATTATTTTTACATATTTCTGCTGAAGTTACATCACCATTGCCTATTACAGGAATATACATACGGGGGTTTTCTTTGACTTTTCCAATTAAAGACCAATCAGCTTCCCCTGTATACATCTGACTACGTGTTCTCCCGTGTATGCTAAGTGCAGCTATACCACAATCCTGAAGTTGTTCAGCCAAATCAACGATTATCTTATTGTCTGCATCCCATCCTAAACGTGTTTTTACTGTAACCGGTATTTTTACTGCATTTACTACATTTTTAGTGATGGCTAACATCTGAGGAATATTTCTTAACATACCGGCTCCTGCACCCTTACCGGCAACTTTCTTTACCGGACATCCGAAGTTCAGGTCTAAAATATCAGGTTTTGCCTCTTCGCAGATCCGTGCGGCTTCAACCATTGCATCCACCTCTTTACCATAAATTTGGATTGCTACCGGACGTTCGTCATCAGATATACTCAGCTTTTGCTTTGTTTTATTCACATGACGTATTAAGGCATCACTAGAAACAAATTCGGTATATACCATATCAGCACCGAATCGTTTACACATCAGTCTAAAAGAAATATCAGTCACATCTTCCATCGGTGCAAGTAACACAGGGCGATCCCCTAAATCTATGGAACCAATCTTCATTGTTGTTCTATGCGTAAAAGAGAAGTATTAATAATTGGGCTGTCAAGACACGTAAAAACATTGTTATCGGATATACAGTCGCATAGCCAACTGCCGGTGAATCATTTCCTGCAGAACCATTAGCATAAGCAAGAGCCGGAGGATCTGTTGTACTTCCTGCAATCAACCCCATTAATGTAAAGTAATTGATTTTGTAGAAGTACCGACCAACAATTCCTACAATAAGTAAAGGGATAATAGTAATCATGAAGCCATAGCCCACCCAGCTAAATCCACCTTTATTTACTATTGTATCAACAAATCCATCCCCCGCACTTATACCTACACAGGCGAGAAATAAGGAAATGCCTATTTCACGCAACATTAAATTTGCGCTTTGTGTAGTATAGGTAATAAGTTTATAATGATATCCAAAACGGCTTATCAAGATAGCTACAATTAAGGGACCGCCTGCAAGTCCAAGTTTTACCGGTTGAGGAATACCAGGAAAAGCGATAGGAATACTACCCAATATAATACCTAATGCAATCCCTACGAATAGCGTAATCAGGTTTGGTTCACGAAGACGTTTAAGAGAATTACCCAGAATCTCCTCTACTTTAGTTACTGCCGGTTCACTGCCTACTACTGTTAAGCGGTCACCAATCTGCAGATTTAGTCCAGGCTTAGCAACCAGATCCATACCTGCACGATTAAGACGGGTGATGTTAATACCATGCAAGCGTCGAAGTTGTAAATCTCCTAATCGTTTACCATTTAGCTCTGACTTGGTAACCACAATACGACGGCTAACAAATTTACTATCAGCAGGAATCCATTGTTTACGATCAAGTTCTATCTCTTCACCGATAAAGGTTTTAATTGTCTCGGCATCCTGTTCAGTTGTAATTACAAAGATTTTATCATCTTCATTTAATACAGTATCAGCTGTAGCAATTGATATTTTATTACTTTTTTTATCCCAAAAACGTGAGATGACATATTCGCGATGTTCAAGCAATGAAGATAACTGTCCGATTGTCTTTCCAAAAATGGCAGGATTCTTTACAACCAAGGAAATAGGGGTTGCTCCATGTATTTGCTTACTTTCTTCTTCAGCAATATCTTCGGCTTCTTTACTTAAAGAAATTCGGAATATATAACGCACGAGTAACATGGATAGAATAATTCCGACTACTCCTAAAGGATAAGCTACTGCATATCCTAATGCAATGGTAGGGTCTGTATTACCGAACAAATCGCTATATGCCTGTTGGGCAGCTCCTAATCCCGGAGTATTTGTGACAGCTCCCGACATAATGCCAACCATTGTGGCGATAGGAGTTCCTGTTATAAAATGAATACATAAAGTTACTACCGCCCCGAGGATAACGATTGAACAAGCAAGTAAATTGAGAGTAATTCCTCCTTTTTTGAAAGAGGAAAAGAATCCCGGTCCAACCTGCATACCTACTGAAAAGACAAATAGAATCAATCCAAATTCCTTAAAAAAATGAAGAAGCTGCTCATCAACCCGAAAGCCAAAATGACCAAGTAAAATGCCTACAAATAGTACCAGTGTAACACCAAGCGATACACCGAATATTTTAATTTTACCTAATTGGATACCAGCTGCAATTGTAACAGCTAAAATCAATATTGAATGACCTATTCCATTGCCAAAAAGTAATTCATTAATCCATTCCATAACCTAAACAAATGAATATTAGGCTGCAAATGTAGACATTATATTTAGAATAAAAAAAGACGTATATTTGCATAGATTTTAACTAACACTTAAGAGAAATGGTTGTTATAAACAGTTTTCAAGAATTTGAACAGTATGTAGGAAAAGAGATTGGTGTTTCAGAATATTTGAAGATAACTCAGGAACAGATCAACTCTTTTGCAGATGCCACTCTTGACCACCAATGGATACATATAGATGTTGAAAGAGCAAAAAAGGAAAGTCCATTCAAGAATACAATTGCTCATGGGTATTTGACTTTATCAGTTTTGCCACATTTGTGGAATCAAATTGCAGAAGTAAACAATATTAAGCAATTAATAAATTATGGCATTGATAACCTGAAATTCATTGAACCTGTTATTGTTGGCAGTGAAATCCGGTTGCGGGTAAAACTTTTATCTATCAAGAATCTACGTGGTATTGCCAAGGCAGAAATGAAAGCAACTATGGAGATCAAAGACTCTCCTAAAAATGCTTTTGAGGGAACGATTATTTTCCTATATCATTTTAATAATTGACCTCTTCGGGATTTTTCTTTTCATTTTTTCAACATAGTTTTTCTTTCATTTTTATGCACTTACATTAATTATTTATGTAAGTTTGCACCGTTTTTAAAAGAAAAATATAAAAGATGCAGAAAAACCTTGTTATTGTGGAGTCACCCGCTAAGGCAAAAACGATTGAAAAGTTTTTGGGAAAAGACTTTAAAGTTATGTCGAGTTATGGGCATATCCGCGATCTAAAAGCAAAAGAATTCAGTGTGGATATTGAGAACAATTACACACCTAAGTATGTAGTACCCGAAGACAAAAAGAAACTGGTATCCGAACTTAAAACTGAAGCAAAGAATGCTGAGACTGTATGGCTTGCTTCCGATGAAGACCGTGAAGGAGAAGCTATTTCATGGCATTTATCAGAAGTGCTGAAACTGGATCCAGCCAAAACAAAACGTATCGTTTTTCATGAAATAACCAAGAATGCCATACAACATGCAGTAGAGACGCCGAGAAGTATTGACCTGAATCTGGTGAATGCACAACAAGCACGCAGGGTGTTGGATCGCATTGTAGGATTCGAACTCTCGCCGATCTTATGGCGAAAAGTTAAGCCTGCTTTATCAGCCGGTCGTGTGCAATCAGTCTCTGTCCGCTTAATAGTTGAACGTGAGCGTGAAATCAATGACTTTGTATCCGAGGCTTCTTTCCGTGTTATTGCTGAGTTTACGCTTCCGGATGGGAAAACTATCCTGAAAGCAGAACTTAATAAACGACTGAAAACCAAAAAAGAAGTAAAAGACCTTTTGGAGTCGTGTAAAAATGCATCTTTTCATATTGACGATATAACTAAAAAGCCTATAAAAAAATCACCGGCACCTCCGTTCACAACTTCTACCTTACAACAGGAAGCCGCTCGTAAATTAGGGTATTCCGTTTCTCAAACGATGATGCTTGCACAACGTTTATATGAAGCAGGATTTATTACTTATATGCGTACCGACTCGGTAAACCTGAGTGATTTGGCTTTAGGTACAGCAAAGAGTGCAATTATCGGAGCATATGGTGAAGAGTATTATAAGTTTAGAAAATACAGTACGAAATCTAAAGGAGCACAAGAGGCTCACGAGGCTATTCGTCCAACTTATATTGAGAATGAATCTGTTACAGGAACTGCACAGGAAAAAAGATTATATGATTTGATCCGTAAACGTGCTATCGCTTGCCAGATGGCCGATGCTGAACTGGAACGTACGACAATCTCCGTGAATATTTCAGGACTTTCAGAGAAATTTGTAGCAACCGGTGAAGTGATTACTTTTGATGGTTTCCTGCATGTATATCGTGAAAGTACTGATGACGAGAATGAGAAAGAACAGGAAAACGGACTGTTGCCTCCTGTAAACCTAAAAGATGTTTTAAAGCTGAATGATATTATAGCTACTGAGCGTTTCACACAACGTCCGCCACGATATACGGAAGCCAGTCTGGTTCGTCGTTTGGAAGAATTAGGAATCGGACGTCCTTCTACCTATGCACCAACTATTCAGACCATTCAAAACAGGGAATATGTTGTAAAAGGAGATAAGGACGGTGTTGAACGTTCATACAGTGTGATTACTTTAGTGGGTAATACTATTACTGAAGAAGAGAAAAAAGAAATAGCCGGAGCAGATCGTGGGAAGCTATTACCAACAGATATTGGTATTGTGGTAAATGACTTCCTGATGGAATATTTCCCTGATGTATTGGATTATAACTTTACCGCCAGTGTGGAAAAAGAATTCGACGCAGTGGCAGATGGAGATGTGATATGGACAGAGGCGATAGATCGTTTCTATAAGGTATTCCATCCGATAGTTGAAAAAACGGCAGCCGTAAAAACCGAGCATAAGGTAGGTGAGCGTGAACTGGGTATTGATCCTAAAACCGGTAAACCTGTGTTTGTTAAGATCGGTCGTTTCGGTCCTGTAGTACAATTAGGAGCAGCCAATGCTGAAGATAAGGAAGCGGAGAAACCTCAGTTTGCCTCCTTATTGAAAGGGCAGTCTATAGAGACGCTTACCCTGGAAGAGGCTCTTAAGTTGTTTGATTTACCCCGCACAGTCGGCGAATATGAAGGTAAAACGGTAGTGGCCGGTATTGGGCGTTTCGGTCCATTTGTCCGTCACGACAGTAAGTTTATATCTATCCCTAAAGATAAAAGCCCGATAACCATTACGTTGGATGAATCCATTGAACTAATCAAAGAAAAGCGTCTGAAAGAAGCTCAACGAGAGTTGAAGAAATTTGATGAAGAACCCGGATTGGAAGTTCTGAATGGTCGTTACGGTCCCTATATTGCTTTCCAGGGTAAAAACTATAAAATACCCAAGACAGTAAAAGAGCCTAAGGATTTGACGCTTGAAGAAGTAAAAAGTATTATCAAAGAAGCCGATGAAAAACCGGCAACAACTAAGAAAAGGACATCCAAGAAGAAATAACACTCTTTTCAGGATTATGAATAACTGTATGGATTTGTTATCCATTCAAAATTAATAGAAGGATTTGCAATCCAATAATAAAAAAGTCGATTGCAAATCCTTCTTTTTTCATTAAGAATATCAAACAATCCCCCTTATTTAGTTGATATTTTTGTGGTTTCACCTGTCACTACAAGGTTAATATATTGTATATGAGTCAGATGTGGTGAAAGCAAAGGTGAAGGCAGAGTGAAAGCAAAACGCATTAAACGCTACGAGAATTCCTAATCCGTTTAAATATAAGGTAAGAATTTTCAAGAAAAAGTATTGGATTCTATTTGTTTAATTGCCAAAAAGGTAATATTCATTTAGATCTTTGTTTCTGAAAGATTGATCGGCTCACATGGGTGGAACGATCGACTCACAGGGGTGAGCCGGTCGCCTCACATAGGTGAAACAATCGGCTCACCCGTGTGAGGTGATAAGTTTAAAGCATTTCAATTGCTAAATGTAAAAGACTAAATTCTTAAAATTACGCGATCTTTTTGCCAATTACTGTACATGGAAGGCACGGAGTAAATCGTGAAATTTGTGTCATATATATATCCAGTCATCGAGCGAAAGCATTGTGTCTTGTCCTAAAATAGGTTGACACAAAAAGAGTTAAAATGAAAACAAGACAA
>DAMBSC010000027.1:0-52566 GCA_032054765.1 Tannerellaceae bacterium | reverse complement strand
TTGTCTTGTTTTCATTTTAACTCTTTTTTGTGTCAACCTTTTTTAGGACAAGACATTTACCGGCTCACGAAGGTGAACCATGAGGCCCACAAGTGTGAGCGGAGGAGGTCACAGAGGTGAGCCGGGCGGTTCACAAACGTGAGCTGTAGAAAATGAGCCGAGACAAGTAACAAATTATTTTTACATAAACAATAAAACTATGGGACTACATTACAACTTCTATGAGAATCTTTCTCGAAAGGATAATACCAAACATCCAAGACTCCTGCATGTGTGGTTACACAGGGTACTCCAAACGTTATTCGGAAATTGAGATAGATGGTCTATTGACAGGGTATTTTCTCGACAATGTCAAGATCAGAAATATGCATTTACGGATTATGTCGGTTAAAATAATAATTTGATAGCCTCTTCCAAAAGAGTGTCTAGACCTTTCTCCACATCTTCATCATTAAGATTCACTTCAATATCAGGCTCAATACCGAACTCTGTGTGTTGTTTGTTTGCATCAAGTATAGGACTGGTGGAAAAACGGACTCTCCATCCATTCGGTAATTCGGAAGTGAAAGGAAAGCCGCTTCCGCCGCCTGTTATGCTTCCTAAAATGGTTACTTTGGGCAATTCCTTCATTTTGCTTACAAAATTATTGGCGGCACTATAGCACCTACGGTTTGTGAGTACAATTACTGGTTTTGTCCATAATTCAGCATGTGAAGGTTTTAGATAGATAGGGTAGGGGTCTGAAAAGTCATTTCGCCCTTTTCCTGTTTTGTGTTGTATATAACCACATAGTGTCTTTTCTTCTAAAAAACGAGATGCTAAGCGATCAGAATTGGTG
Source organism: Tannerellaceae bacterium (assembly GCA_032054765.1). GTDB lineage: Bacteria > Bacteroidota > Bacteroidia > Bacteroidales > Tannerellaceae > DFXE01. The sequence goes on along the minus strand of DAMBSC010000027.1, from coordinate 51,728 downwards.
ATTGATCCTCCACCGTTTTCCCTGATATCTATGATTAATCCATTACAGTCTTCAAATGATTTGAAAATTTCATTCAATTCTCCTTCAAGGATGCTTTCCCTGAAACTGCTATAATAGATGTAGCCTATTTGATTATTAACCATCTTAAAATAGCGTATCTCGTCGAAATCACCTGCGCGTCTACCCCTGTTCTTGTCATAATAACTTTCTATAAGTGATCTATTGAAGTTGCTTGGATAATCCGCATGCCATCCTTCATAGGATGATGTTCTGTAGTCAGATATGAGGTTTACATGACCGTCTTGCAGTTCAAAAGTCATTTGCATTAGTATTTCGAATAAATGACTATCACTCATAGATTCATCAATCTGCTCGTTGTATCTGTGATAAACTTCATCCCAATCGACACTTTTATAATCAAAAAAACAATAGTTTTCATCCAGAATTTTCCACAAAGCATCAAAATTATCTTTTGGAGATGTGCTGAATTCGTTTTCCATATTGCAACTTATAAATAGTATGCAGCAAAGAAACGAAGAATATAGGAATGCAAAGTATTGTTTCATTTTAATAGTATGAGCTGTTTACTTTTTGCCTATTCTTGAAACGTTTATTACCCAAGGGGATAAATTCTTTTACCCAACCAATCATAAATGAATGGGATATAATATGTGTTTTTATTTCTTTTACATCTGTTTTGTATATACTGTTGAGATAACCTAATCTCAAAGTAAAACTACTGACAGGGATATCTAATGTTACATAGTTTTTCAGAGCGAATTTGTTATGGAAAGAGTTGAATGAGATTACATCGGATAGATTGCCTACATTGAACATTTCATAATAGGATGCTCCATATTCCGGTGAGAAAAATACGCCTGTCAATGGAAGTTCGCCTTGATAACGGAGTGTAAACGGATTATTTTTTATCCTAAAACTCCATAATGCAATAATAGAAAGACCGAGGTCGATATCAATTTTCGCTGATAAGGGATTGTTGCCATTTCGCGTATTATAAATAAAACCACCCATCAAATGGCCAGAAAGGCCGGTAAGTATCTTCAAATTATGATTAGCTTTGATACGATAATGGTATGAAAGTGAATAATCAGCAAAAGCTCCAAAATCATTTACATTTTCGGCCGGATTTTTTGTGGAAGAAATATCTACGTTAATGATTTGTTGACGGGAAAAATTACCTTTGCCAATGATCTTCATTCGTTCATTAAGTATCCTCATTCCCCAACCTGTATAATTAAAAGGAGATAAGTAGGTATCTTTTATCTGTGAGGTTCCAAATCCTATCAACGTACCTTCATTCATTGTCAGAGGAAGTTTCTCTCTTTCATATTGAGCTGATACCTGAAACGTAATAAAGGAAAACAAGATTAATATTTTCCCGATTTTTCTTCCCATAGGCTATTCATCATCAAATAATTTCATCTGGCCGGTAATTTCGTCTATAATATCTGAATTACTTTTTTCCTTTTCTTCTTGGTTTTCTTCATTTTGTTCATCTTCTGCCACAGAAGTTGCAGGAGTTTCTACAGGATAGCGTGTGGGCTCTAATTCGTTTATAGTCTGTATTTCGAAGGTCGAGATACGTTTACCTTTTGCTTTGAACCCTTTAACACCGATAAATTCTTCTGCCTCGATGATTAAAGGATCTCGGAAGCTATCATTTCCTCCAAATACTATTTCTACTCGTGGAAATACTTCATCTGTAAGTAAGAATAAACGACTATTTGGGTTGTCACTTACGAAATTTTGCTTGCGATTTGAAGCTGAATCAAGCTGGAAGCGTTTTATATACCTATATCCCTGATCAGCATCCAAGAGAGCAGCTGTCCATATTTTATTAGGATTATACTTCTCTATTGTGAGGATATTGTCTTCATAGTGATTGCTGAGATCGAAATTTGTAGTATAAAAATCACCATTCCGTAGAATGACAAGTATCTGATCGTTGCTGTTGAATTCTCCAAGTTCATCACCCCTACCATCATAGTTAAGACGCAATACATCCCAGTCGAACCATACTTGTCGACCTCCTAATGTGGAGCTTCCCTTTTGTTTAAGCGATATCTTATGGATTTCAGCTTTTGTCAAGGTATTTCCTATTGAACCCCGACTCTTGATAGTTACATCACTAAAATCTTTTTCAAAAACGAGTAATTTCTGACGGGGTTTAGGTTTTAGTATAACTTTTACGGTTTCAGCTTCACCGTTAGGATTAGCACTAAAATACAAAACACGTGAACCTTCTTTTCCTCTGGTGAGGTCATACTCTTTGTCACGGGTGATGCCAATAATGTTGAATCGTTTTATATAATTGTTACCCATCTTTCCGTCACGATAGATCACATTGTATATTGTGCGGCTATCATTTCGTTTGAAGACATTTACATATAACACATCTTTACCGACAAACATTTTATCAGGTACTTTTACCACTTTATATGTTCCGTTGCGGTAAAAGATAATGATATCGTCTATATCGGAACAATTACATATGAATTCGTCCTTTTTAAGGGACATGCCGATAAAGCCTTCTTGTCTGTTGATATAAAGTTTTTCATTTGCTTCTACCACTTTGGCAGCTTCAATAGTGTCAAAGCTACGAATCTCAGTCATGCGTGGATAGTTTGCTCCGTATTTTTCCTTTAACATGGTAAACCAGTCAATCGTATATGGAACAATATGTTTTAGGTTATGATCTATATCCTTAATCTCTTTCTGAATCTGTTTGATCAAATCCCTGCTCTTATCTGCATTGAATTTAAGGATACGTCCCATTTTTATTTCCATCAACCGCAGGAGATCTTCTCGTGTTACTTCACGGATGAATTGGGGTTTAAAAGGTTCAAGACGTTTATCGATATGCAGAACTGCTTGATCCATATTCTTTGCATTCTCAAATGCTGCATCTTTATAGATACGCTCTTCGATAAATATTTTTTCAAGTGATGCAAAGAATAAGGTTTCTTCTTTTTCCGCTTTTTCAATCTCCAGTTCTGATTGCAAAAGGTTGAGCGTGTTATCTGCCGAATGTCGTAAAACATCGCTTACTGTAAGAAAGTGAGGTTTATTATCTTGAATGACGCAGCAATTGGGAGAGATACTGATCTCACAATCCGAAAAGGCATACAATGCATCAATTGTTTTGTCTGATGATACGCCCGGCGCGAGATGAATCAGTATTTCAACATTTCTTGCCGTATTATCATCTACCTTCTTGATTTTGATTTTCCCTTTTTCGTTTGCTTTCAGTATTGACTCAATCAGTGAGGATGTAGTTCTCCCAAATGGTATTTCACTTATTACTAGAGTTTTGTTGTCGTATTTGCTGATCTTAGCCCGCACTTTTACTGATCCACCTCGTTCCCCATCGTTATATTTGCTGACATCAATATAACCTCCGGTCTGAAAATCAGGATAAAGTGTGAACTCCTCTCCTTTCAGATAGACGATTGAGGCATCCAGTAATTCATTAAAGTTATGAGGAAGAATTTTAGAGGATAGACCAACTGCAATACCTTCTACTCCTTGAGCAAGCAGCAATGGAAATTTAACAGGTAAAGTGATTGGCTCTTTATTACGACCGTCATAAGAAGGTTGCCATTGTGTTGTTTTAGGGTTAAAAACGGTTTCCAGTGCAAATTTAGAGAGTCGTGCTTCAATATAACGGGGGGCAGCTGCACCATCACCAGTAAGAATGTTTCCCCAGTTCCCTTGACAGTCAACTAATAAATCCTTTTGTCCTAACTGAACCAATGCATCTCCAATGGAAGCATCTCCGTGAGGGTGGAATTGCATGGTATGACCAACTACATTTGCTACTTTGTTGTAACGTCCGTCATCTAACCGTTTCATGGAATGAAGAATACGACGTTGTACAGGTTTCAGTCCATCATTAATATGCGGAACAGCGCGCTCAAGAATTACATACGAAGCATAATCGAGAAACCAACTCTGATACATACCGGATAAATGATGGGTAATTTTTCCATCTCCTTTGTTGGGCGCTTTGTATGTTGCAGAAGTGTCTGAGGATATTTCTGTTTCTTCAGGCGATTTTAATTCGTCTTTTTCTTCTTCGTTGTCGTTGTACTCTGTTGTATCTTCGGATTTCATATAATGAACTTACCATCTGGGTTTACTCGAAACGCAAAGATAATAAAAACATTTCAAATATTTTGCAGTAAGCGGTATGCGATACATAGTATGCAGTACGTAGAATAGGCAGTAAACAATATATAAATTATATTATATTGTTTACCACTTACCACATACTGCTTACCGCCTGTCTTTTATATCTTATAATATTCTTCCCAACCTTTTCGTGGAGAAGAACCGTATAGCATTTGATTCGCTAATGGATTATTGGTAATGCGTTTGGTGTCACGATCAAATAATAATTTTGTTCCCAGTTGCTGACTCAATACCCCAAGGCTGAATACCTGGCTTAACGGGCCGGCGACAGAAAACGGTGAACGTGTCTTTTCTTTGCCCTGACAAGCTAATAGGAAATTAGCATAATGATTTGAAGGACTTGGTGGTACTTCCGGTAATTTAGAAGCCATATCTTTTGCTTTCTCTTCAGGAATTATGGATAGTGTACTTCCATGAGAACCTCCTTTGAAAGTAAGCGTCTTTGTGTAGATTTCCTTACCTGGATTTAGTTTGGCCGGTTGTATTTTTCCTCCTGCAACGGATGGTATATTTGGATCGATTTCGGAAACGCCATAGCCTTCAGGTACTGCTGGGATATTATCTAATCCGTCATACCAGTTAATATCCAATGCTGGCATATCTCCTCTGGCGGGAAATTTGAAAATGAGGGTAGAAGACATAGGGAAGAAGAACGGATTATGATCCTTCAGATAGGTTGGATTAATCTCATAAGGCATTCCAAGGTCAAGAAATTCATGGGCAGTATCAATGATATGTGCTCCCCAGTCACCCAATACACCCATACCAAAGTCATACCAGCAACGCCATTGTCCATTGACGAAATCTTTATTGTAATCATGTTCGTGTGTAACCCCCAGCCAGGTATCCCAATCCATTGTTGATGGCATAGCTTCTTTTGCCGGAAAACTAGTCATTCTCGGGTCGAAAGTATGCCAGCGACGCGGATTATTCATATGTGCCGTGATAGACGTTACATCTTTAATGATACCCGCGTCTTTCCAGGCTTTGAATTGGAAATAGTTTCCTTCTGAATGTCCCTGATTTCCCATTTGAGTAATAACGCCGTATTTCTTTTCTCCAGCCATCATCAGTTCTATTTCGTAGAAGGTTCGTGCCATCGGTTTTTCTACATACACATGTTTACCATGTGCCATTGCCTCCATAGTAATAGGAAAATGTGCATGATCGGGAACTCCAACAGTTACCGCATCAATCTTATTCGCCATTTTATCGAACATCTGCCGGAAATCCTGAAAACGGGGAACATTAGGAAACATCCCGATTAGTTCTTCCGTGTGAGGAGCTCCCATATCGACATCACATAAAGCTACTATATTACATAATCCGGTATTGTATAATTCTTTGGCAATTTCACCTCCGCGAAAACCAATTCCAATAAGCGCCAGATTAACCCGATCATTAGCGTTTACGAAAGGGGCTTTTGGCATGCTCCTGACTTTTGTAGGAGTAATAAAAGTTGGAATTGCTGTTGCCGCCGAAACAGCTACTGCCTGTTTTATAAAAGAACGGCGTGATACATCATTTGATTTCATGGTAGAAGTATATAATTGTTATTATAAATGTTTGCGCAAACACAAACCAAAGAAATGATGTAAATATACAGGAAATATTTATTCTGTCATTCTTTTGTCGTAAAAAACTTGCATACTAATTAGAAAAGAATTTTGTTAGAAACTTCTTAAACCAACTGTCATTCTCAGAAAAATCTTCTTTGAAAGAAGAATCATCGTATTCTTCTGTGTCATATTCTTCATCTTCTTCCAGTTCTTGTACATAATTGATAATTTCGGGTTCAAGAATATCGAGTATGCGAAAGATTAAATCGTTTAAAGATTCTTTGGCAGGGCTTCTCTTTAGCATTTCGTTAAGATGCTCTTCCCATAATGCATCGTATTCGTCCTGATGATAACGGACATCCCCAAAGTTGCCATTTTTATCGAAATATATATAATAACTTTCTTCCAGCCCCCAGTCTTTATTGTATGAGCCAATGCATTTATAGTTTTCATTCAGATAGGCAATATCTTCTTTAGATGCGTATTTATCAAATTCATAGCGGTCATTACCCCAATTGTAACGTATGTAATCAATCAGTCCCAATGAATGGCATTGCAAATACTTATCATTGAGATTTATCAGATGCCTGCTAACTGATTTTATTTGTATGTCATAGCTTTCTCCAGCATCATTATGGATGCTTCCATATTCTTTGTAAAAGTGTTCCAATTCAGTAGGAAGAGGTAATACAAAATATGATCGGATTTTTTCCAATTCCTGCAGGGAAGCTTTCCCATCTATTTTAATTATATAATGATCATAATTAATGGCAGAATTAAATTTATTTATTCGCGTTTTTAAGTCCTTATTTTGAGCGTGCATATGTGTAGTATTTAGATTTAATAGAAATAAGCAGGTTATTAAAGTTGTATTGAAATCTCTCATTGTTTTGAAGGAAACTTTTTTACAAATATAGGTTTTTTATAAATAAGATAGAAAGTCTTTAGGCTAATTATCTTCCTTCTAAAACCTTTTGTTGTTAATCGTGGTTTTTTATGTACATTTGCTTTCTCATTTGAAATATTCATAAAAGCATGAAAGTCAAGATTGTTAATAAGTCACATCATCCGCTTCCGGAGTATGCTACCCCTTTATCGGCCGGTATGGATATCCGGGCAAATCTTTCTGAACCAGTCGTTTTAAGACCATTAGAGCGTAAGTTGATCCCAACTGGGCTTTATATTTCTTTACCCGAAGGCTATGAGGCACAGATGCGCCCAAGAAGTGGTTTAGCATTGAAACATGGTATTACCCTATTGAATACACCAGGTACGATAGATGCTGATTATCGCGGTGAGATCGGAGTTCTTCTGGTAAACTTGTCTTCGGAATCATTTACAATCAATGACGGAGAACGCATTTGCCAGATGGTTGTATCAGCTCATGGATGGGTGGAATGGCTTGCAGTAGAAGAACTTGATGAGACGGAGAGAGGTGCCGGAGGTTTCGGACATACCGGCAAACATTAAACCTTCCTGTATAAAACGTCTCTAATTATAGACATAATGAAGAAACACTTTATGGTGAAACGACAAATATTTGTTTTTTTCTTTCTGGGACTATACCTGTTTCAGACAACTGATGTACGTGCCGATGATGACAAAAAGCAGCGTAAATTTGATTATTTTTATTATGAAGGGCTAAACCTGAAAAGTGCTGGAAAGTATGATGCAGCCTTCGATGCTTTTAATCATAGTCTTGCCATTGATTCCACTGCTGCTCCTGTTTTATATGAATTGTCTTCATTTTATATGCAGCTTGAACGTTCCGATAAAGCAGTGGAGATGCTGAAACGTGCTGTCGAGAATGATCCGGAAAATTTCACCTATAAAATGACATATGCATCATTACTTCGTAATATGGGTATGTTTGGTGAAGCGGTGGAAGTATATGAAGAATTAGTAAAGAAATATCCAGGAAAGGTTGAATTGAATTTTTATCTGGCAGAAGCTTTAACGCAACTCGGTGAGATCGATAAAGCAATAGATGCCTACGACGCTCTTGAACTGAGCACGGGAATGAACGAAGCGTTGACCATGCAGAAATATAAGCTTTATACTCTGTTGGAACAACCAACACAAGCATTTAAAGAGATAGAAAAACTGGCTACTAAGTATCCGATGGAAGCTCGCTATCAGCTCATCATGGGAGATTTATATCTTGAAAAAGGAGAATTAGACAAAGCATATAACGCTTACCAAAAAGCAAATGAAATTGATCCTGCCGATCCCTATTATATTGTTTCAATGGCAAACTACTATGAGGCCAAAAACGATAAGGCAGCAGCAGAAACCATGATACGGGATGCGCTTGTAAATAACAAACTGGATGTAGAAACCAAAGTAAGAATACTTTCCCGATATATTATCCGTCTGCAACAAACTCAACAAGGTACAGGAACCGTTAATACATTATTCGAAACTTTATTAGAGCAACATCCCGAAGAAACAGAGTTGAAGCTGATGTATGCATCTTTATTAATTGCACAGGATAAAAAAGAAGAAGCTAAGTTTCAACTTCAATTGGTAACAGAAATGGAACCTGAAAATCCGGCAGCCTGGCAACAATTGTTAAACATATCGTTGCAGTCGCAGGATTTACCTGAAGTAATACGTATCTGTAAACGTTGTATGGAGCTTTTTCCTGATGCTCCTGAATATTATTTTTATCTGGGAATTGCCTATTATCAACAAGAAAATTACGAAGAAGCACTTAATGCCTATGAGGATGGGTTAAAAATAATCCCATCTGAAAATATGCCGTTGAAATCAGACTTTTACGGACAAATAGGAGATATCAATTATCAAATTAATCGAATGGATAAGGCTTTTGAGGCTTATGATGAAGCTTTGAAGTACAATGAAAAGAATATTGTGGTTTTAAACAATTATGCCTATTTCTTGTCTGTTGCAAATAAAGATCTGAAAAAAGCCGAACGGATGAGTGCACAGACTATAAAGCTCGAACCTGATAATGCTACTTATCTGGATACCTATGCATGGATATTCTTTAAACAAGGAAATTATACATTGGCGAAGTTCTATATAGAAAGTGCACTTGAAAAAGATAAAACCAACAGTACAGAACTGATCGATCATTATGGCGATATTCTTTATATGCAAGGTAATAAGGAGAAAGCTGTAGAACAATGGAAAAAGGCCAAAGAAATGGGTAAAAACAGTGAAATATTGGATCGTAAAATAGCAGAAGAAAAATATATTGAAGATGAAAACGAATAAAATGAGCAGTAAGCGATACATAGTACCACGAGCATTAATTTTTTCCTTTTTCCTTTCTGCTTTCTGCTTTTTATTGGGTTGTAAAACAGCTGAAAAAGTCGGGACAGTAGAAGCAGGAGCACCTAAAGAGCATGTTGAGTTTTTTGATTCTATGCAGAAACAAGCTTTTCAGTATAAAACGTTCTCAGCACGCACGAATGTAGATATAGAATTGCCTGGAAATAGTTTGAGTTCACGTGTCGATATCAGGATGGTGAGAGATAGTGCTTTCCAACTCTCTATTCAACCTTTTATGGGAATAGAAGTCTTTCGCCTTGAATTTAATATAGATACCGTAAAGGTGATAGACCGGTTGAATAAACGATATGTAATTGAAAGCTATGACGCTTTGAAGGGGAAGACGCCTATTACGTTCAATTTTTATAATTTGCAGTCACTTTTTTCTAACCGGATATTTATTCCCGGAGAGCAGGATATTCCTAAAAGATTATACAATCGTTTCACATTGAAACAAGAAGGAGCACAGGCAGAAGCTCAGATACGTGATGCGATGAATATGTTATATATTTTCATGGCAGATGGTGAAGAAAAATTATTGTCTACTTACATTACGGATAAATCGGAAGAATATGCATTACAATGGACATATTCCGATTTCCGATTAGTGGATAATCAGCCCTTTCCTATGTTTATGGATATTCAGGTGATGAATGAAGGAGAAAAAAAGGGAGGAGCAAAGATTCATTTTTCCAAAATCGACAATAATGTTACATTAAACATCAACAACCCAATGCCCGATAAATACAAAAAGGTTACCTTTGCAGAACTGATTAAAGGACTAAGGAAGAATAAATAATTGATTGCATGAAATTCAGTTGGGTTATTATTATATGTTTGTTCAGTGTTTTTACAACTTTTGCACAAAAATCGGCAAAAGTACGTGAACTGGAGAACCAACGTAAGGCAGCCCTTGCTGAAATTGAAATGACGAATAAATTGCTGACAGAGACGAAACGATCGGCGCAGAATTCGTTAAATCGTCTGAATTTACTCTCACAACAAATCCTACAACGCAAAAAAGTTATTAGTTTATTAAATCAGGAGATTGGTGTTATCGACAGAGAAATAGCAGATATACGTGTAGAGTTATCGAAATTGGAAAGCGAACTGGGGACTAAGCGTACCAATTATGGCAAGTCTGTACAAGGCCTCCAAAAACGATTAAACTCACAAGATAAACTCTTATTTATACTTTCTGCAGACAACTTCTCACAATCACTTCGGCGCATGCGTTATTTGCGTGAATACGCCGATTGGCAGAAGCGTCAGGCCGGTGAAATCATTGGTAAACAAGAAGAAATAACAGCAAAACGGGACGAGTTGGAAAAGTCACGCCTTGAAAAGCAGCAACTTTTGATTACCCGCGAATCTGAAAGCCGAAAATTGGAAAATGAAGAGATAGGACAGAAGAAGGAAGTTGAAGAACTCAATAAGAAACAAAAACAATTACAAGCTGATCTTAAAAAGAAACAACGTCAGGCAAATGCGTTGAATCGGCAAATTGAAAAACAAATTGCAGAAGAAGTAGCTCGTGCCAATGAAGAAGCTCGTGCGGCGCGTGAACAAAAAACAGATGAGAAGGGAGATGCTAAAGCTCCAAAGGAAAGAGTTGCCGAATCAAAAGGGGGCTATGCTATGACCAAAGAGGAAAAGAAGCTTTCTAATGACTTTGCCGGTAATCGTGGACGACTTCCCTTCCCTGTAACAGGACAATATTCTATAGTAAGTACATATGGTGAACAGCAGCATCCTGAATTACAATACGTACGTACGCAAAATAATGGAATCGATATCCTGACAACTGCTGGATCAGAAGCATGTGCGGTATTTAATGGAGAAGTAACCAGTATTTTTGTGGTGGGGGGGTATAATAATTCAATTATAGTACGTCATGGGAACTACCTGACAGTATATTCCAACTTAAGTGAAGTATATGTAAAGAAAGGCGATAAAGTAAAGACTCGTCAGCCACTTGGAAAGATATTTACGGATAACGAAGACGATAACTCAACTATCCTTCACTTTGAGTTGAGAAAAGAAAAAGTAAAACAGAATCCATTAGTTTGGTTGAATCGTTGAGTTGGATCGTTTAAGGAATTTTTTTAATGCTTTTACATCCTCCTTTGTAGGTAAGAAATCCTTATAAGTACTTTTAGTTTGTTTTATAAAAGTAATTAAGGAGAAAAGAAGCATAACAGTAAAGGCAATGCTTGTACTTACAGCGGACCCAATTACGCCATAAATAGGAATAAGCAGAAGTCCAAGTAGTACCAAGGTAACAAGTCCAAGACATGAACTTATAGTACTGTATTTGATCTTTCCACTTCCGATAAAATAATGGCTTAATATACTGTTGCAACCCGCCATTATGATCCCTACCGAAAGAGCAATAATTACTTTCCTTACTCCTATAAATTCATGACTGAACAAGTATTCAGTATATACCCATTCGGGGATAAGTAAAACACATCCCATTACAAGTACCATCGCGCAGAATATAAATTTGAATAGTTGAAGGGTTATTAGTTTTTGTATCTCTGTTTCTGTTTCCTTAGCGACGCGGTTATATTCGATATAAGCCACGCTACGGCTGATATTCCAAACACTCTCAGAAACTTTAGTCCCGACATCCAGAAGCCCAACACTTCCTAATCCTACAAAACGCTCCACAAAGAAATAATTAAGACGAGACGTACATACTTCAGCAATATTATCTGCACTTCCCCAGAGACCATAACTGAACATCTTCTTTAAAAGAGAAAAAATACTTATTGTATTTTCAATTTTTCCGCTTTCTTTTTTAAGCAAGAAAGGAAGGAGGAGGACTAAACTGACTATAAAAGCTAAAATATTTGTTATATACAATCCCCATACATAAGAAGATACTTCTTTCTTTCCTGCAACAAAATAAAAATAGAGAAGAATGAAGAACAATAACCCTCCTTGTATGATACTAACAAGATTAAAGCCGGTTATTTGATCCTTTGCAAGAAGAAAACGGGAGTTGGCAATAGCCATCGAATAAAGAACTGTTATTAAGTAAATATCCCAGAAATATCCATCAGGCAATAGTCCTAATAATTGCATTGCAAGGCATCCCAAAACAGAACCCAGAAATATCCAGATAATAGATATGGGGTAGATGAGATAAATTGGGAATCTGTTTACAAAATATACAATTGTACTACCACTTAATACACTATTAAGCATCACAACAATATTTACGGAAGCCCAAATAATGCCAATCATACCTACACCTTTTAACCCTAATACTTTTGCATTTACAAAGATCAGTATCAGATTAAGAAAGGCAACAAAATAACGAGTGCCAACAGTATGTAGAATATCTTTTAGCACGTTATTTTCAGCTTATTTAAAAGCCGGATATATGTATCAATCGCCTCACGTATTTCCATCTGATAAATATATTCATCAGCGCTATGGGAGCGGCTGGAATCACCTGGTCCCATCTTAACAGAAGGAAAAGACATTAAAGCCTGATCACTCAAGGTAGGGGATCCAAAAGGTTCTTTATCCATCATAACAGCCCGTTGAACAAAAGGATGTTGTATATCAATACGAGAAGAACTCAGACGGAAACTTCGCGGCTTTACTTCACACTTGACATTTTCTTTTATCAGTTCGAAAAGCATCTCATTAGAATAGAATTCGTTTGAGCGTATATCAACAGTAAACTCACATTTGTCAGGAATTACATTGTGCTGTGTGCCAGCATGTATCATCGTTACACTCATCTTTACCGGACCAAGTAAATCGCTTTTTTCAGTGAATTGCCAGGTATTGAACCATTCAATATCTTTTATGGCTAAAGTTATTGCATTAATTCCTTCATTCCTGGCAGCATGTCCTGCCTTCCCTATAGATGTACAATCCAAGACCATCAATCCCTTTTCTGCAATGGCCGGTTGCATACCTGTCGGTTCGCCTACGATGGCAAAAGAAATAGCAGGGAGCTCTTTCAGAGCACTTTCAATCCCATCCTTCCCTGAAACCTCTTCCTCACATGAAGCCAGGAATATTAAGTTATAAGATTGTTCTTCGGCAGATAACGTACGGAAAGCAGCATATAATGACACAATACTTGCTCCCGCATCATTACTTCCCAATCCGTATAGCCTATCATCATCATCTTCAGGAGTAAATGGATCTTTTGTCCAACCGGATACAGGTTTTACAGTATCAATATGGGAGTTTAATAAGATAGTAGGTTTATCTGGATGGAAGCCAGGAGTATATATCCAAAGATTATTTCCTTTTCGGTGTACGGTATGGCCATCCTTTTCCCAGATCGACTTGAGGTAATCCGCAACCTCTTTCTCTTCCCTACTGAAAGATGGGCGGGAAATCATTCCCTTTAATGTATCGATAGCGTCGTAAAAGTAATCCATATTTTAAACGATTAATGATTAACGATTAATGATTAATGATTAGTGGCAAATATTCTTTTATTAATCACTAATCATTAATCACTAATCTCTTATTTACTTCCTCCCTGTCTTCCTCCAATTGAGCTTTCAGCTCATCTAATGAGTTGAATTTAATATCTCCACGTATATAGTAAATAAACGAGACAGTAATTTCGTTATTATAGATGTCTCCACTGAAGTCTAATATATTTACTTCAAGAGTCATATTATCTCCGTTATTGACAGTTGGGCGGCTTCCGATGTAAAGCATACCTTTATAACGTTTTTCCTGAAGATCAACCCATACGGCGTAAACTCCAATGCCCGGATAAACTTTAAACGGCTCATCTACTTGAATATTTGCCGTTGGGAATCCTAATGTACGGCCTACTTTATATCCACTTACTATATTCCCTTTAAGTATATATGGATAAGTAAGTAATTTGGCGGCTTCTTCGATCTGACAATTAATGAGCAATTTTCTTATTTCAGAGGAGCTGACTGCAATCTGATTTTCAGTAAAACAGCGAGCTTCCATCACTTCAATACCGCAGTCTTTACCATATTGAACATACTGTACGAAACTGTCAGTTCGATCTCTACCAAAACGATGGTCATAACCAATAAGTAAAGTTCGAACGTGTAATTGATCTTTTAATATGGATGTTATAAACTGATTGGCTGTTAGTTTGGAAAGCTCAGTAGTGAAATCGAGTACAATACAATAATCTATCCCTGTTTCAGCGAGATGTTCCAGCTTCTCATCAAAAGAGTTTAGTAATTTAGGCTGGTAGTCGGCTTGTAAAACCTTACGTGGATGTATCGGGAAAGTGATAACGGCAGTAGGTAAATTACGTAATGCCGCTACTTGTTTTAATTCATTGATAAGAAAGCGGTGTCCAAGATGTACGCCATCAAAGAAGCCAATAGTCGCTGCAAATTCTTTTTCTTGTATTTCACATATGTCTTTTACAACAATCACCTCTAATTTAAATGTTAAATTTAACGGAATTTAATGTCAATATATGTAGTTTTAAGTTAGCTAACATTTTTTGGATAAACCAATGCGATTACTTAACATATATTAGCCCTAAAACTATTGACAAATGCTTTCTGAGGCTGTATCTTTGTATCGTGGTTTTTTCATAATAGTATTAGATTTAAGGTTAACAAAGTTGGTTAGGGGATGTCGGGAGACATCCTTTAATTGTTTTATAGGGTTTCTATTATCATTCTATGACTTCAACAAGTTCAATATCAAAATTCAATACAGAGAAAGGTAATATTGAATATACACCTGTAGTACTATTATAACTTCCACTTGAGCCATAAGCTAATTCCTGCGGAATCCAGATATTCCATTTTGCTCCTTCTTTCATATTTATTAAAGCTGTGGTAAACCCATCTATAAAACCGTTTGCCCGGGTAGGATACGGTTTTTTATAAGGAGGCATCACTGAATCGAAAGGAGTACTGTCTATAAAAGATCCTTTGTAATAAATTCTTATAGAGTCATTATAGAATGGCTTTGGCCCAGTTCCCTCTTCAATTACTTTGTAGTAGATATTTCCCATTGCAGATTGAGAGGTTAGTTTGGTATATTCTACATTATATACCAATTCATCAAAGAACTTTTCATTTTCTTCTTTCCACTCTTTGTATGTTTCAGCTACATCTTCATCATCGTCTCCGCAGGCAGGTAAAAGAGCCAGGCAAAGCATCATCAGTAATAAAAACCTGAATGTCTTCATCATGTTATTCTGTTATTTTCTTTAATAAATTCTTCATACTTACCTTATCGGCAATTATTTCGTTTAGTTTCTCAATGGGTACACGTTCCTGCTCCATAGTGTCGCGGAAACGGATAGTCACACAATTATCTTTTAACGTATCATGGTCTACAGTGATGCAATAAGGTGTACCAATTGCATCCTGACGGCGATATCTTTTTCCGATTGAATCCTTTTCATCGTATTGGCAACGGAAATCAAAACGCAACATATCTACTATCTCTTCCGCCTTTTCTGGTAATCCGTCTTTCTTTACGAGTGGAAGAACAGCAAGTTTAATAGGTGCTAAAGCAGCAGGCAATTTCAATACCACACGGCTTTCACCATTTTCTAATGTCTCTTCACAGTACGAACCTGATATAATACTCAGGAATACCCTGTCTACACCGATAGACGTTTCAACAACATAGGGTGTATAACTCTTATTCAGCTCAGGATCGAAATACTGCATTTTTTTACCTGAATATTGTTCATGTTGACTCAGGTCGAAATCGGTACGGCTGTGAATACCTTCTACTTCTTTGAAACCAAAAGGCATTTCAAATTCTATATCTGTAGCTGCATTGGCATAATGAGCCAATTTATCATGATCATGGAAGCGGTATTTAGCATCACCCAATCCCAGGGATTTATGCCACTTCATACGGGTTTCTTTCCAAGTATTGAACCATCCCATTTCTTCACCCGGACGAATGAAGAACTGCATCTCCATCTGTTCGAATTCGCGCATACGGAAGATAAATTGACGTGCTACGATCTCGTTACGGAAAGCTTTACCGATCTGTGCAATACCAAAAGGTATTTTCATACGACCGGTCTTCTGTACATTTAGGAAATTGACAAAAATCCCTTGTGCTGTTTCAGGACGAAGATATACTTTCATAGCTCCGTCGGCAGTGGATCCCATATCCGTAGCGAACATCAGATTAAATTGACGAACTTCAGTCCAGTTACGTGTTCCTGAAATAGGGCAAACAATTTCCGCATCCAGAATAATCTGGCGAAGTTCATCCAGGTTGGAATCGTTAAGGGCTTTCGCAAAACGGGCATGAGTTATATCCCTTTTTTCCTGATATTCCAATACACGGGGATTCGTACCACGAAATTGAGTTTCATCGAAAGCTTCGCCGAAGCGTTTAGCAGCTTTCGCCACTTCTTTATCTATTTTTTCATCTATCTTAGCCAGATAATCTTCAATCAGAACATCGGCACGATAACGTTTTTTTGAATCTTTATTGTCGATCAAAGGATCATTAAAAGCATCCACATGCCCGGAAGCTTTCCATATGGTCGGATGCATAAAGATGGCAGAATCGATCCCTACTACGTTTTCGTGGAGTAAAGTCATGCTGTCCCACCAATATTTTTTGATATTGTTTTTCAACTCAACTCCATATTGACCGTAATCGTACACTGCGCCAAGTCCGTCGTAAATTTCCGATGAAGGAAATACAAATCCGTATTCTTTACAGTGTGAAACAATCTTCTTAAATACATCTTCTTGTGCCATAATAACGTAGTAATTTATTCTTTTCAAACTTAAAGTCTGCAAAGTAAGTGATTTTTTGCTAAAATGTAGCCTTTCGACATACGATTGCTTATGAAAAATATTTAAAACAGCCTTAATCTCAAAAAAATACCGGTTTATTGTTGATAATCTTCTTACTACTTTCTGTTCACGATAATTATCAAAAATATTCACGACAGATGTCAAAAATATTCACGACAATTATCAAAAACATTTTCGATAATTGTCGTGAACAGATTTTATTCAGACTTTTTTAGGGAAAAGATCGTATCTTTGCGGGTATTCATTAGGTATATTATATAACTATACATTATTGATGGCAAAAGCAAAATACTATGTAGTTTGGAAAGGGAACACTCCCGGTATTTACAATAATTGGGAGGATGCAAGAAAGCAGGTAGAAGGCTTTGAAGCAGCTAAATATAAATCATTTCCAACACATGAAGAGGCTATAGAAGCTTTTGAAAAGGGATACGAAGGTTACCTGAAAAAAGCAGCTACACCAAAAGCTGTTTCCAAATTGATGAAGAATACTGCTGTCGGTCAGCCTATAAAAGATAGTATAGCTGTTGATGCCGCTTGTAGCGGAAACCCCGGCCTTATGGAATATAGAGGTGTATATACTGCTACTAGTCAACAACTATTTCATCAGGGACCTTTTAAGCAAGGAACAAATAATGTCGGAGAATTCCTCGCATTGGTTCATGGATTGGCTTTATTGAAACAGAAAGAAAGTAAACTACCTATTTATTCGGACAGCGTAAACGCTATAAAATGGGTACAGAAAAAAAAGGCAAAAACATTACTCGAACGCACTCCGGAGAATGAACCCATCTTCAATCTGATCGAACGGGCAGAAAAATGGCTGAAAGAAAATACTTATACAACAAAAATACTCAAATGGGAGACTGCTGAATGGGGAGAGATTCCTGCTGATTTCGGGAGAAAATAATTATATTTTAAATATACTAACTATAATATCTTTGTAAATATTAAATATTAAAAAACTATGAGTTTTTCTTTAATTAAAAGGCATATATATGGTACTATACCCTACTGGTTTAATCGTTTGTTTAAATTGGAAGTCGGAAAAAAAGATTTTTATAAATATATAATGGACAACGGTTATACACACTATCCGTATAAGTATGCAGAGAAATATTTGAAAATGAATATAAGTGTGGAATATGATAATCAAAGGAAGCTTAAGTATATCAATCACACAGATAATAAAAAATTATATTTTCCACTAACCCTTCCAGATGGAAAAATAATTAAACTTTATAAATCGCTTCTAATTGAACAAGATATTAAATCGGCTCATCACTATGTAGATTCCCTAGCTGAATATGAAGGGAAAACAATTTTGGATATTGGGGCAGCTGAAGGTATTATATCATTAGAGGCAATAGATAAAGCTGATTTTGTTTACCTTTTTGAATGCGAGGATCAATGGATCCGAGCTTTGGAAGCAACTTTTGAGCCTTGGAAGAATAAGGTACAAATTGTGAAAAAATTTGTTAGTAGCGAAAATTCTGAAAATTCTGTCACATTAGATTTTTTTTTGAAAGATAAGCCTAAAAGCAATCTTTTTCTAAAAATGGATATTGAAGGAGAAGAAAGAAAAGCATTAGAGGGTTGTAAAAATCTTTTTGCATCATTGAAGGATATGGAATTTGCGATCTGCATTTATCATAAAAAGAACGATAATAAAGTAATTGCAAATTTTTTAAATAAATATGGTTGTATCTATTCCGCCCGAGATGGCTATTTTTATACAAAACATAAATTTAGGAAAGGATTATACAGGGGAAAAACTAATAATTTATAACTTATGAGAGTCGGATTTGATGCTAAGCGAATAACTCATAATCGTACCGGCCTTGGAAATTATAGCCGTTTTGTTGTTAATGGTCTTTCTTCTTTTTATATTGATAATACATATTTTCTTTATTCACCGCGGGAGGGAGATAAACAATTAACAAAGCTGGTACCTCTTAGTGGACACATATATTATAGATATCCCTCAGGTTTTAATAAACATTTATCTTCGCTTTGGAGAACTTTCAGCATAATCTCGGATTTGAAAGTAGATAAAATAGATATATATCACGGTTTAAGTAATGAACTTCCTTTAAGAATAAACAAAAGCGCTATTCCTTCTATAGTAACTATCCATGATCTAATTTTTCTTCGATATCCCCATCTATATAACAAAATTGACCGACTTATTTATTCTTATAAATTTAAGCAAGCATGCTTACAATCAGATAGAATAATTGCAGTAAGTGAGCAGACCAAAAAAGATATTATTTCTTTTTTTAATATTCCTGAAAGTAAAATTAATGTAGTTTATCAAGGATGTAATAAGATATTTTACCAACCTTTATCTAATGATGAAAAGGAAATAATAAAAAATAAGTACAATCTTCAAAAACCTTATATTCTTTATGTAGGTACAATAGAAGAAAGGAAAAATTTATTATTAGTGATTAAAGCTTTTAAAGAATTAAAGCTAGATGTTGATCTCGTAATAATAGGAAAGATGACGGCTTATGGAGAAAAAGTATTTACTTACATAAATGAAAATAAACTAAACTCTCGAATCCATAGACTTCCTGATGTGCCTTTTTCTCATTTACCAGCATTGTATCAAATGGCTGAATTATTTGTTTATCCTTCATTCTTTGAAGGATTCGGCATACCGGTGCTTGAGGCTTTGGTTTCAAATACTCCGGTGATTGCAGCTACTGGTTCATCTCTGGAGGAAGCAGGAGGATTTGGAAGTTTATATACAAATCCTAATGATATAAATGAATTGAGAAATATGATGGAAATGGTATTGCAAAACCCTTCTCTTGCAGAAAAAATGAGAAAAGAAGGACAAAAACATGCAGAACTATTCTCCGAAAAGATCTTAACAAATAAGATGATGGATGTTTATACAAGTGTATTAAAAGAACAGTAAATATAGAGTTTATGAAAATATCTGTAGTTATTAATACATATAATGCAGCTAAGCATTTAGAGAAGGTATTGGAATCTGTAAAAGACTTTGATGAAATAGTTCTTTGTGATATGTATAGTTCAGATAATACAGTTGAAATCGCCAAAAGATATAATTGTAAAATTATCTACCATGAATATGTCGGCTATGTTGAACCGGCAAGAAAAATGGCTGTAGATGCCGCCATGAATGAATGGGTACTTATTGTTGATGCAGATGAATTGGTCCCTCCTGCACTACGGAAATACCTTTATGAACAAATTAAAAATGCAAGTCATTTTTCCGGTATTCGCATAAATCGGAAAAATTATTTTATGGGACGTTTTATGCGGTGTACCTATCCCGATCGTATTCTACGTTTTCTTCGTAAGAGTGAGGCTTTTTTTCCTCTGGAAATACATGTTCCACCAAAGATTAAGGGAAATATAACCAATATCCCTACCCATAAAAAGGAATTAGCTCTTATTCATTTAGCAAATGAATCTATTCAACAATTGATTAAAAAAATAGATAGATATACAGAATACGAGCGGATTAGAAGAAAAAATCTAAAATATGGTTATTTTTCTTTGATGAATGAAAGTCTTTTCCGATTCTTCAAACTCTACATTATTAAAGGAGCATGTTTTGATGGTAAGCCTGGTCTGGTTTATGCAGGATTGATGGCCTTTTATAAATATGTCACTATTTCCAAGCTTTGGGAAAGTAAGTTTCAGTATGATGATCTGAATAAGGAAATTGAAAGATTAAAATATTAAAGCCGGTTATTTTTTTCTTTGCATAAACCTGTTCTTATAAGCTAATATTGTATTTATTGCAGTAGCTTCATTAAACCCTCGTTCCTTAGCATAATGTTTTGCTATAATTATATACATCTCATTCGGTAGCCATAACCTTCGAAGATTTCTATATCCTTCATCTTCACTTACCGGTTTGAAACGCATTCGATTTATGTCTACTAAACTAAATATAAGTTTATTATTTACTTGTTTAAATAATATATTCCCTGATGAATAATCCTCATGCAAAATATTTTTATTATGTAGCTGTGCCGTAAATGTTCCGAAGGCCCCTAAAACATAAGGACAATTTTCTAACTCAGGCTTAAAATAAAACTCCCGTATTTCATGAGCATTGGTAATCTCGATGGAGAGGTAATACGAATAGTGTAATAATCCGCCTTTAAATTCTTCAATATAAGCAATAGGAGAAGGGGTATTGATCCCTTTTTCTATAAGTCTCAAAGCATATGTATACGAACGATTGGCTTTTGACTTCCTGATAAAAGAATAAACAATTCGGTTAAGGAAATGAGGAACTTTAAAACGTTTTACTATAATCCGTAAACCATTTACTTCGAAACGCTTTAATATGTTTCTTCCTTTAAATATAATTGTCCCCGCATGTTCGAATATATCCGGAATTTGCCTGACGAAGTATTCCAATTCTTCATATTCCGGGTTGATGATAATTTTCATTTTGAAAGTACTTCGTTTATTTTTAATATAATTTTTTCCGGCGGAAGCTCCGTCATACAAGCCCAATCTCCCCGAAAGCAAGGTTTATCACCATAGATTGAACAAGGACGGCAATCCAGTTGTATCTGAACCGCATTTTCCGGTTTCTGATGATAGCCATAAAAACCAGCATACGGATGCGTCGCTCCCCATACAGAAACGACGGGAGTACCTACCAATGAAGCGAAGTGCATATTAGCAGAGTCCATCGAGACGAGTACGTCCAGTTGGCTGATCAAGGTTAATTCACTATCGAGTGACATGCATCCGATAACACTTCTTACATTTGAATATTCAGTGACCCAGCCTGAGAGTATTCGCTCTTCTTTTCCCTTAGCCCCAAATAGAAAGATGGTAGTGTCTTCCCATTTTGATAAAGTGGCTACGATCTCCTCCATTTCATATAGCGGATAGATTTTTCCTTCATGTTTGGCAAAAGGGGCTATTCCTATCCATTTTCCTGACTTCTCGCCTGTAACATATTCGACGGGGCGGAAATCGGCGGCGTGGTCGTCGAAAAGAGAGTGAAATGTTTCCGTATAAGCAAGTCCTGCTTTGCGGAAGACATCGGCATATCGTTCTGTTACCGGACGTATCTGTTTAAGAACTTTATTCTTTCGTGCCGTCAGCCTTTTCCGCTCTTTGCGGGCTTTATCAATGACATATATCTTCTTTCCCTTCAAAATAAAGAAGGAACGGATAATAATGGAGCGTATAACATTGTGCAGATCCAGCACAATATCATAATCGTATTTCGAGAATCCGCGGGCGAAACGAGTAATTCCCCGCAGTGTTTTCTCAGACCCGAACGTATTTATGCCAATGATTTCGACGTTCGGCGGACGATTTATAAAGACAGGAATTAGGAATGCCTGTGTAAGAACAGTAAATGAATGCTGTGGATTAGCTTTGGCGGCTGAATAGATTATCGGAATCGTCATAGCTACATCGCCAATGGCAGAAAGTCGTATGATAAGGACGTAAGCCATTACTTCTTACCGTAAAGCACAGGATTAAGGTTGGGATCGTTATACATCTTCATCTGTTTATAGACTTTCATATATTTTCTCCCGTTTTCGATATCGGCCAATAGTTGGTCTAACGCCGTAGACAAATCTTTCTTCTGCTCAAGAAGAATGGCCAGTTTCAACTGGCATTGTGCTTTATGCTCAGGAGTGGTATCGGTACGAAGCACCTCCTGATGCATGTGATATATTTTTAACGTAAGAATAGACAGGCGGTCGATTGCCCAAGCGGGGCTTTCGGTATTAATCGTCGCGTCGGGGAGAATATTTACGTCTTTATACTTGTCCAGAAAATAACTGTCGATAAGCTCCACGAGATCTGTCCGATCCTGATTAGATTTATCGATACGCCGTTTGATAGCGATTGCTTCAGTCGGATTGATGTCCGGATTACGGATGATATCTTCCAAATGCCATTGTACGGCATCTATCCAGTTTTTCAGATAGAGGTAATATTCAATACTCTTCACTTCATACGGATTTCGGATAGGAGCATCCACATGATCGGTCGTATGATAATCATTCGTAGCCCTCTCAAAGATCGGGTAACTCAATACACTAAAGGTCATAGCAATCTGTTTTAGATGAATACCAATCGCAAAGATAATGACAACAACTGAGAATGAAGCCACTAATCCGAGGTATTTTGCACCCGAACAATCATTTCGATTTCCGGGTTAACGACTACGAAACAAACGTAAATAATTTTATTGAAAATAAATACGATTATTTCGTAGAAATATTATATATTTGTCACAGTTATAATTTTGCGATCAAAATACCAAATATGAACCGATAAACGAATCCATTATGAGGTCAATCATTTATGTCGCCGTCTATCTCTGCGTTGCCGCTGTCGGTTTACTTAGTTGTAAAGATAAACCCTCGTCTGTCGAACAAGATGATAATACCGGGCCGCTTTTCCTTTCGCTGGAGAGTCTGCCCAATGAAAAGGGGGAGGAATTCTTATCATCAATCGCTTCAGAGATAAAATACCTGCCGCTCGAAACTAAAGAAAAGTCAATCATCAGCGGGATTGCTAAAATCGCTTTACTTAATAATGGAAATATTTTGATCTCTTCCGGCTCTGCATTGAACTTGTTCAATCCGGAAGGAAAGCATATCCGGCAGGTATCTCAGAAGGGAAACGGGCCGGCAGATTTTCTCCGCATAAGTGCTATAGCGGTAAATCCATCGACTGATGGGTTTTTCTTACAGACTAATTCGAAGGTTATTGAATTCGATAAGGATGGCGAATATATAAATAGTTTCCCGACTGAAGACCGTCCTATGGATATGGTAATAGATACCGACGGACGGATTTTATTGCACCGTATGAACGTGTCCAAGTCGATAGAGGATACGACGACCACCTGGTTTCTGTTTCGGTATGAAACCTCGGGAAAAGAGCTGCGGCGCTTTGCGGACATTAGTCCGCGTATAAAAGAGAATGGCGCGCTTCCGGCTGTTATGCCCATTCGTCCTCTTTATCTTTATAACGGAAAGATTCGGTTCAATGAGATTCTAAACGATACTATTTTTACTGTGGAAGAAGATCATCTGGAACCTTATGCAATTATCGATTTAGGAAATATGCAAATTCCGCCGACTCCGCCTCAAAAGGATATCAGTATGGTCTTCGAAGATATAAAGAGCAAGTTGATGCTTGCTTCTTTGCAGGAAGATGATCAATTTCTCTATATGACCTTTGGTTGGGGGTTCAGCGGTGAATATGTATATTCTACTTATAACAAGGAGACCGGAAAAATTATAAATTATGGTAACGGCGGTTTCTATGACACCGATTGCGGCCTGACGAATGATCTCGACGGCGGCTTGCCTTTCTACCCGCTGGCGATTGATCCCGACGGAACGCATATCATGTGGAAAAACGCCGAAGCATTTAAAGAGGCCGTTCTGAAGATTGACTACGAAACGGCGAAGAGCCGCTACGGCGAAAGGTTTGATAAACTCAGGAATCTTGCCCAATCGCTTAAGGATGATGATAATCCTGTTTTGATTTTTGCCAAATAGTTTTCTATAGTTTGAAATGTGACAAGCGATACGTGGTACACGGTAAGCCGAACGCATAATAACAAAAATGTGTATTGTATACTGTGTACTATACGCCGCTTTTTTCTATCAATTGTTTAGCAGATTGAATTCCGTTAAAAATATAGATTTATACCGTCTCGCAGATGCATTTCGTCATAAATGTTAGATTGATTTCGTCTCGCAGCTTGTTTTCATCATAAATATAGATTTCTACTTCTAACATGATTATTTTACGTCGGATTTTAGGAAACGATCTTTTGTGTTTGTGCATACGGTGTGTAGTAGAAAGGCATTCACTGCCTTTCTTTATTTTAAAAAACAAAGAGGTCGTCCGGTAAAGATGACCTCTTGGTATTAATCATAGTTAAAATTTATAGTAATAACCTTTTTAAGAGAATAAGATGAAATTATGTGTTAAGCTTTTTAGATTCTGGTGCAAAAATAGTACTTTAATCGTATGTTGCAATATTTTCAGGCAAAAAAATATATCAATATGACAGGAAAGTCAAAGTTTTTAGTTGCTCTTTTTGCAATTTATAAATGAATACTGCTTTTTAATCAATAAATTATATATTTGCATCTTGTTTTAATTCTATACCTAACTTGTTTTAAAAAAAGGATCGCACTATATTATGAGAGACAGATTTCGGATGTTGAATATAATAATCCTTTTGATGATTACACTTCCAACATTCGGTTTTGCTTATGAAGATAACGAAGCGGATAATGGTGTATCTACTTATGAGACGGATACGATAGCTATTTATTCTACTAAACCCGGTTTTATTCATCGCGTGGGGATAGAAGCCCGGCCGGGTTATATTTTCCAGTCAAACGATTTCCTGAAGGGATATAATGAGAAATGGAAACCTCTCCGTAATACTTTTTCGGCTCATCTGAAATATTCTTTTCAGTTTCGTCCGGATACGTATACTGACCGGATTTTTGGGGGTGTGTACCAGGGATTGGGTATGGCTTATTTTACGTTTGACAGTAAGAGGGAGCTGGGCGATCCATTGGCATTGTATATCTTTCAAGGCGCACGAATCGCGACTTTGGCTCCGCGTTTGTCGCTTAATTATGAATGGAATTTTGGTTTATCCATGGGTTGGAAGCCTTATGATGAGACGTATAACTGGAATAATAAAATTATCGGTTCGAAGATTAACGCGTATCTGAACGTTAATTTTTACCTGAATTGGATGCTTTCGCGCCGGTTCGACCTGACTGTAGGAGGGGGCCTTTCACATTTTTCGAACGGGAATACTAAGTTTCCAAACGCCGGATTGAACACGACGAGCGTGAAAGTGGGGTTGGTTTACAATTTCAACAGGGAGGAGGATCTCTTATCTAAATCTCGTATACATATTCCCGTGTTTCCCCGCCACATTAGTTATGATGTAGTCTTATTCGGTTCGTGGCGCCGCAAGGGTGTTCCTTTCGGCGACGGACTGGTTGCTTCGCCGGATGCTTATCCGGTGTTGGGTTTCAATTTTGCGCCTATGTATAATGTGAGTTACAGGTTCCGGACAGGCTTGTCATTGGATGGTGTGTATGACGGAAGCGCGAATGTTTACACGAGGGATTATATTGTCGGAACTCCGCAGGAGTTCTTTAAGCCTTCATTGGATAAGCAATTGGCATTGGGCTTGTCGGCGCGTGGCGAGTACGTCATGCCTTATTTCACGGTAGGTCTGGGCCTGGGTGTGAATGTGTTGCATGGCGGTGGCGACCATAAAGCGCTTTATCAGATAATCGCTTTAAAGGTGGAATTAACCCGTAACTCTTTCCTGCACATCGGTTACAGCTTGCATGATTTCCGCGATCCCAACTTCCTGATGCTGGGTATCGGCTATCGCTTTAACAATAAGTATCCGACCTTCCACCGCTGATTTCTTATTTCACGATAAAGCTCAGTACGGCTTCTTTATCTTTTATTTGTTCCAGTAGAATGGTTTTCTTGGTCACTTTTTCATTCTTTCGTCCCCAGTCACGATAGATCTCAATATAGGCTTTTGCTTTGGATGCAGTCTTTGCTCGCGAACCGCTGAAATAATTGAGTGCGATATGATATTTTCCCGGTACAGCTTTTTTCAAGACGTACATTTCTGGTCCGTAGCCGTCGGTTACATCTTTGGTAAGCAGGCCGCCTATTTGTGTTCTGTTGTTGCTGTAATTGCACTCTTCACCTGTCGGCTCGATTACATGCAGATCTATATCGGTGTTGTCAATATTCCAGCTTACAAGGACTACTATATCAGCTTCTTTTATCAATATGTTATCCTCATTGAGGATTTCTTCTACCTGGTTTTTGAAATGTTTTATATATTCCTGAGTTTGATTTGTGAGCTTGTAAATAGAGGAGTCAGCCAGTTCGTTCAAGTATTTGAGGCATTGCAGTGCGGCGATTGATTCGAAATCACCATAGTCACTATCCCAATTTGAATTGAGGCATATATAATAATAGATGATAGCCAGGTCTATATTTCCGGATTTAGCAAGTGCATCGGCGGCCATCTGATAGGCGATGGCTTCTCCCTGCCTCCAGTCGATGATGCGACGCATCATAGTATAGGATTGATCACCCATTCCCCAGTCGGTAGTTACCATTGCGATGTCACGAATGGCCTGCACATCGGAGGCATTCCTTTCTACAACGGAGCTTAAGAGCTTCAGAGCGTCTCCTTTACTTCCTAGACGTCCCTGCCGTTTACGAGCCAGCCGGTATATGTTATCGAAACGAAGATCTTCATCGGCTAAGGCCTCCTGCTCATCGGATGTTTGCTGTTCTGCTGCATACAGGTAATAGTTTATCAGTTTCTGTTTAATAGTAAAAGCATAATCCGGCAGGGTGTTGAGGTATTCCATAAAGGCGTCGTCAGGGTCGAAGTCGATAATACTTTCATTTCCTGATATTTTGGATATCCATGTCAGGAAGTTTATTTTAGGATTGCCTAGAGAGAGAGCAGCATCTTGTGCCTCGAGCTGTTTGATAATGCTGTCAACAGTAAATTCTTCGACGAAGTCGTCTGGATCTTCGTCTATCCCAAACTCTTCGTAATCATTCTCGCTTTCCAGCATCAGGAAGGAGGTGTATTGTCCAGGGACCTTGTAATAGGTAGAGTAGTTAATAGCGGCTTCTTCGGCTCTGAATCCATAGTTGTCGAGATAAGAGAGAGCGATCTGCCCGTATATGCGCGATGATAATACGGAGTTGATTTTTTCTGCGCCTTTAAAGACGAGTGTCCGGCTATCCGTTCCGTTATTAACCTTAATGTTGATGTTCCCGGAAGGTATGCCTCTGCCTGTAAAGATCAGTTTTTGTCCGTTATATAATTGTGAAGGAGAGCCTGAGACTAAGAAATCGTTCACGCCTTCGACTTGTATGTCTTCTATATTCCAGGGTTTGAAGCGGAAAGACTTGGCAGTTAATGCCGCTTCTTCTTCGCCGGTGACGGTGAAAGAGAAACCGTTGGTGGAATTGCTCAGGAAGTTGAGCAGGCCTATGTTTGTCCCAGACAAACCTGTCTTATATGTATGGATCCGATCGCCCGGATGAAGAGTGTTCAGAAAGGCGTGTTTATTCGTTTCGCCCCAATTGTAGTCCGCGTCACTCATCAGGAAGATATGTTTCGGTTTGTTCTCTTTTAGCCACGTAGGGGCAGAAGCTTCGCCGAGGGCAGCGGCAATGTTGGTTGCTCCTTCGAGCGCAAGCGTATTGGCGTACGTAAGAAATTCGTTTGTGTTGAAATAGTTATTCTTCAGATAAAAGTTTTTATACCAGAAATGATCAATGTTAAAGCTGAGAACTGCAAAACGTTTGATAATGTCCCTGTTTTTATCGAGTATTTCTTGCATAAGTGTAAGCCACACATTAAACTTATCCGGATTTGAGCTTAAAGAGACATCGAGAAGGAAGACGGCATCTTCGGGTAGGTTCTGTTGTATATCTTCCGGTAGCTCTACCCTGTAGTTGGCACCGAAATAGGAGAAGTAATCGTCCGGATTGTCTTTTTCCGGTTGGATAAGTATTACGGGTTTGACGCTGTTATACCGGATCGTGAATTCTTTTTGCTTAGGGTTATGAATCGAGTAAAAGATATGTTCGTTTGTTTTGTGTTGAGGTTCTAAGCCCGGCTGCATTTCAAGCTGTAGGGTGGGGGAGTTGTATGCGGAAATATCAACCCGGAGTTCTTTCTCTGTCTTGGGCAGCGACAAAATATATTCTCTGAAGTCGATGGCTTCCGTCATGTTCAGATCGTAACCGATCACCACACGGTGCAACGTGTTTATCGCCAAAGGAAAAACACGGCAGGAGAACATGTCGGCGCCTCCCCATTCCATTAACGCGGGGTCTATGTTGGCTGATACGGTTTGCTCGTAGGCTTTTGCCGCTTTCTGCTTGGACACGATGCGTGCTTCTTTTACGTCCTCCCATTCCCGCTCCTTCATATCTTCTATACCTTTATAGGTGAGATTGAAATTATCCGGGTCATACTCGATGTAAGGAATGTCTTTATCATCTTCATCGAGGTATTCCGTTTCTCCGAAAGCAAAGTAATAGGGAGTGGCGTCGGTTGGCAGTTTTAATTTGAATACTCCCTCGAGGCCGTCTTTCTTGTCATTAAAGAAAAAGCAATCCATAAGCACTCTTACCCTGAAGCCATCTATCTGAATAGCTATCTGGGATGCTTGGAGAGGAATGAAATCGTTGTCGCCTACTTCCAGGCGTATTGAATTATCAGCCATACCGGAGCGTTTCCAGGTGGTCGCCTTTTTATCTTTACTGTCTTTCCCTTGCAGGGTATTCCCTGATATGGTCATCACCGAGGCGCTGAGATTTCTTTTTGCCTGAATTCCGTAACCTACAACTACTACTTCTTCTAGTGTCTGTGCATCTTCCTTCATCAGGATTTCAACATGTTCTCTGCTGCTGATGTCGATTTCCTGTGTAATGTAGCCGATGTAGGAAATGACCAGTATAGAAGAGGTCTCGTCAGTTATTAATTCAAACTTCCCGTCGATGTCAGATATGGTTCCAATGGTTGTACCTTTCAGTAGAATAGAAGCTCCGGGTATCGGATCTCCAATCTCGTCTTTCACTATACCGGAAATCTTTTTTGTCTGGGCCTGTGCAACGGTTAAAAGAGATACTGCAAATAGCAATAACAGGCTAAATAGTCGATTACGTTTCATCTTAGTAAGAGTTATGGAGTAAAAATAGATAAAATATTGAACAAAGCATAATTTGATGCAGATTTTGTTTGAGACTTAACGTATGGAGGGTGAAAAGCTGGAAGGCCTGAAAGAAGAAAGGCGCAAAAGGGTCATTCCCTTCGCGCCTTTTTTTATTTCTTGTGGGAAATAATCAATTGTTTTCTGGGCGTAGTTTGCGGACTACGGAGCCTGTGCGCCACATTTCGCTTTCGCGTAGGGCTTTTAGTTCTGCTTCTAGTCCTTCGCGGTAGTCGGGTTTGCTATTGGTATCGATGGAGCGTTGGGCTTCGTTGCCTGCTGCTACTTCGTTGTATAGTTTTTGGAATACGGGTTTTGTTGCGTCGTGGAAAGGTCCCATCCAGTCTAATGCTCCGCGTTGTGCGGTTGTTGAGCAGTTTGCGTACATCCAGTCCATTCCGTTTTCTGCGAATAATGGCATGAGTGATTGGGTTAGTTCTTCTACGGTTTCGTTGAAGGCTTCTGAGGGGTCGTGTCCGTTTTCGCGGAGTACTTCATATTGTGCTAGTAGTAGCCCTTGTATGGCTCCCATGAGTGTGCCTCTTTCGCCTGTTAGGTCGGAGTATACTTCTTTTTTGAATGTTGTTTCGAAGAGGTATCCTGATCCTACTCCTATTCCGAGTGCTACTACGCGTTCCCATGCGCGTCCTGTTGCGTCTTGATAGATGGCGTAGCTTGAGTTTAGTCCGCGTCCTTGGAGGAACATGCGGCGTAGGCTGGTTCCTGAGCCTTTTGGTGCTACGAGGATGACGTCTACATCGGCTGGTGGGATTATGTTTGTGCGCTCTTTATAGGTTATTCCGAAGCCGTGTGAGAAGTATAGTGCTTTTCCCGGGGTGAGGTATTTTTTGATGCGTGGCCATACTTCGATTTGTGCTGCGTCGGAGAGCAGGTATTGAATGATTGTTCCTTTTTCGCAGGCTTCTTCTATGTCGAAGAGTGTTTCGCCTGGTACCCATCCGTCGGCTACGGCTTTTTCCCATGTTTTTCCGCCTTTGCGTTGTCCGATGATTACGTTGAATCCGTTATCGCGGAGGTTGAGGCTTTGTCCGGGGCCTTGTACTCCGTAACCGATTATGGCTATGGTTTCGTCTTTTAATACTTCTCTTGCTTTTTCTAATGGGAATTCGTCGCGGGTTACTACGTTTTCTTCTACTCCGCCAAAGTTCATTTTTGCCATTGTTTTTTGATTTTAGTAGTTGGTAGTTGGTAGTTGGTAGTTGGTAGTTTAATTATCTACGGGATTTTAAACTGCTAACTGCTTTCTACTTTCTACTTTCTACGGATTATTAATTCTTTATCTTAATTTCTTTCTACTTACTACTCGCTACTAACTACTAACTACCAATTATTTCCTGCAGGAAATATTTGTGTATGCTGTTATCGTTTGTTAGTTCGGGGTGGAACGAGGTTACGAGTATGTTTTTTTCGCGGGCGGCGACTATTTTGTCGTCTACTACGGCGAGGATTTCTACTTCGGGTCCGGCTGACTGGATGTAGGGTGCGCGGATGAATGTCATGGGAACTGTGCCTATGTGTTTGAACTGGGATTCTATGTGGAAGCTTCCGAGTTGTCGTCCGTAGGCGTTTCTTTTGACTGTTATATCTATTGCACTGAAGTGTAGTGCGTTTGTTCCTATTACTTCTTTTGCGAGTAGTATCATTCCTGCGCAGGTTCCGAATACGGGTTTTCCGCCTGCGATGATGGTTTGTAGTTTGTCATAGAGATTGAGGTCCTGCAGGAGTTTTCCGATTGTTGTGCTTTCTCCGCCGGGGATGATGAGCGCGTCCATCTCTTGGTTGAGGTCTGCTTCTTTCCGGATTTCGAATGTTTGTGCTCCGAGTGTTTGCAGACTTTGGATGTGTTCGATAAAGCCTCCTTGCAGGGCTAGGACTCCTATTTTGGGTTGTTGTTTCATTGGGTTCAGATGCCTCTTTCTGCCATCAGTAGTTGGATTTCGTCTTCGTTTATTCCGACCATTGCTTCTCCTAAATCGGCTGATATTTCTGCGAGGATTGCGGGGTCGTTGTAATTGGTGACTGCTTTTACTATTGCTTGTGCTCTTTTTGCGGGGTTTCCTGATTTGAAGATTCCTGATCCTACGAATACTCCTTCGGCTC
Organism: Tannerellaceae bacterium; assembly: GCA_032054765.1. Taxonomy (GTDB): domain Bacteria; phylum Bacteroidota; class Bacteroidia; order Bacteroidales; family Tannerellaceae; genus DFXE01. The sequence goes on along the minus strand of DAMBSC010000027.1, from coordinate 19,952 downwards.
CGAGTTGCATCATGAGTGCTGCATCGGCGGGGGTTGCTACTCCTCCTGCTGCGAAGTTGACTACTGGGAGGCGTCCGTTGGTGTGTACGCTTTTTAGCAGGTCGTAGGGTACTTGTAGTTCTTTTGCGGCGTGATAGAGTTCGTCTTCGTGCATGTTTTGTATGCGTCGTATTTCGGACATCATGGCGCGCATGTGGCGGACTGCTTGTACTACGTCGCCTGTTCCGGGTTCTCCTTTTGTGCGTATCATGGATGCTCCTTCGGCTATTCTACGGAGTGCTTCGCCGAGGTTTTTGGCTCCGCAGACGAATGGTACTTTGAATTTTGTTTTGTCGACGTGGTATTTATCGTCGGCTGGTGATAGTACTTCGCTTTCGTCGATGTAGTCTATTTCGAGTGCTTGGAGTATTTGTGCTTCTACGAAATGGCCTATTCTTACTTTTGCCATTACGGGGATGCTTACTACTTCTTGTATTCCTTTTATCATTTTGGGGTCGCTCATGCGGGATACTCCGCCTGCTGCGCGTATGTCTGCGGGTATTCTTTCTAATGCCATTACTGCTGCTGCGCCTGCTTCTTCGGCGATGCGTGCTTGTTCGGGGGTTGATACGTCCATGATTACTCCGCCTTTCAACATTTGTGCTAAGTTTTTATTTAGCTCGTACCTTTGGCTGGGGTTAATCTTTTCTTGATCTTTCATCTTGTTTTTGTTTTTTTATTGTCTTTTTATTTCCATGTTACGGCCGCGCGGCAGATTGCTTTTTCTTCGTGGCTGATGGCCATGCTGTATTTGTCGGGGGAGGTTTCTGCGGCGTGCAGTGTGAGTGGCATGCCGTATTTTCCCTCGGCTTGATAGGCTATCTCGAAGCGGCTGATTTCTTTTTCTTTGTATAGTTGGATGTCGAACATGTCTAACAGGTGTTCCATGTACTTGATGCTGTTGAGGTGTCCGTTGACATCGAGGTCGCTGTATTTGACTTGATAGGGTTCGCCTGGTGTATCGTTTTCGACGGGTGTGATCTTGCCTGGTTTTTCTATGGGGCAGGGCCGGTCTACTTTGTATACGTTGAGGGCTTCGATATCGAGTGGGGTTGGGCGCCGGGTTTCTATGTCGATGGCGGCCCAGATGGAGCGTGCGTAGCCGAAGGGTTTTCCGTCGGCGTTGACGAGTTCGAAGCATCGGTTGGTGAAGAGGCGTGCGGCGTCTTCTATCCATGTGTATAGGGTGATGTCTTCGGACATTCCTGGGTAGTCGTTTATCTCGATTGCGAGGCGTGAGAGTACCCAGGCGGTGTGTTTGTTGTCCATGTCGGTGAACCCGAATCCTCGTTGTGCTGCATGTATGGATGCGGCGTGCAGGAGGTAGGTTCCGATCATGGGGATGGTGATGCGTCCTCTGAAGTCTAACAGATAGGATTCTGTAATGAAATGGAATTCTCCGAGTTTACTCTTTTCCGTTGCCATTTTGTATGTCTAGTTTCTTTTTCATTGTTGCGAGCATATCACTTAAACGTTCGACTTTGCTTTTTGTTATGGCTATGCGGCCTGATCGTATGAATTGGAGTACGCCGATGGTTTGGCTTAGTTCTTCAAAGAGTGCTTGTGTCTCTTTGTAGTGTCCGCTTTTTTCGAGTACTACGCAGTCTTCGTTCATGTCGAGCACGCGTGCATTGTATTTGCGGATGAGGTCTTCTACTCCGTTCATCTTGATGAATAGCTCGGTGCTTATTTTGTATAGGGCGATTTCCTGGAATACGAGGTCTTCGTCCGTGTTGTAATATGCTTTTAGGATGTCTACGCGTTTGTCTATTTGCTTTACTACTTTGTCTATTGTGTCTTGTGTAGCAAAGGTTGTTATCGTAAACTTGTGGACTCCTTTTATGGCCGATGGCGAGACTGATAGGGTCTCGATGTTTAACTGCCGGCGCGTAAAGATAATAGTTATCTGGTTAAGCAGCCCTACTGTGTTCTCTGAAAATATGATTACGGTGTATAATGTTCTTGTTTGCATATGCTTTGTTTTTGGTAGTTGGTAGTTAGTAGTTGGTAGTTGGTAGAAATCCGATAATACGAATATGAGATCATATCTACTAACTACTGGCTACTTACTACTAACTACTGTTTATCCCATTATGATGTCTGTTATTGTTCCGCCTGCGGGGACCATGGGGTATACCATTCCGTGTGTTTCTACGTTTGCGACTAGTAGATAGGGGCCGTCGTGGTCGAGCATTTCGGTGATTGCCTGATCGAGGTCTTCTCTTTTGTCTACGGAGCGGCTTCCGATGTTGTATGCTTTTGCTATGGCTACGAAATCGGGGTTTTGCATTACGGTGGCTGAATATCGTTCGTTGAAGAATAGTTCTTGCCACTGGCGTACCATTCCGAGGAAGTTATTGTTGAGTACGATTATTTTTACGTTTAGGTTTTCCTGCATGATGGTTCCTAATTCTTGTAGGGTCATTTGCAGTCCGCCGTCGCCTGCGAAGAGGCATACGGTTCGGTCGGGTGCTCCGAATTTTGCTCCGATGGCTGCGGGTAGTCCGTATCCCATGGTTCCGAGTCCTCCTGAGGTTACTACGCTTCGTGTCTGGCTGTATTTGAAGTATCGGATTCCCATCATCTGGTTTTGTCCTACGTCGGTTACGAGTATGGCTTTATTGTCGGTTGCTTCGGAGACTTTGCGGATTACTTCTCCCATTTGTAGCATGCGGTCGCCTTCCGGATGGACTTCTTTTTGGATTACTTTGTCGTATTCTTCTTTTTCGTGGACTTCAAAGCTGTTTATCCATTCGGTGTGTTTGGCGGGTGTGAGTTTTGCTGTGACGGCTGCGAGTGTTTCTTTTGCGTCTCCGATTACGGGGATATCTACGCATACGTTTTTTCCTATTTCGGAGATATCGATGTCGAAATGGATGATCCTGGCTTGCTTGGCGTAGGTTTGCAGGTTGCCTGTTACGCGGTCGTCGAAGCGCATTCCGATGGCGATGAGTACGTCGCATTCGTTGGTTTTGCGGTTGGGTCCTACATTGCCGTGCATGCCTATCATTCCTTTATTGAGTTTGTAGTCGGATGGCATGGCTGATAGTCCGAGAGCTGTTGAGCCTGCGGGTATGTCGGCTTTTTCGAGGAATTGGAATAGTTCTTTTTCGGCTCCGCTGAGGATTACTCCTTGTCCTACTAAGGCGAATGGTTTTTTTGCCTGGTTGATCAGCTCTGCGGCTTGGCTGATTTGTTCTGATTCTATTTCGGGTACGGGTTGGTAGCTTCGGATGAAGTCTATCTTTTCGTATTCGTAGTCTACTAATCCTACTTGTGCGTCTTTGGCGAAATCGAGGACTACGGGTCCGGGGCGTCCGCTTGATGCGATGTAGAAGGCGCGTGATACGGCCCATACGATGTCTTCGGGTTTACGGATTTGATAGGCCCATTTGGTGATGGCCTGGGTGATTCCTATGACGTCTATTTCCTGAAAGGCATCTGTTCCTAATAGTGGGGCGGGTACTTGTCCGGAGATTACTACCATGGGTGTGCTGTCCATCATGGCGTCGGCTATTCCGGTGATTGTGTTTGTTGCTCCTGGTCCGGATGTTACTACGGCTACGCCTACTTTTCCTGATACGCGGGCGTATCCTTGTGCGGCGTGTGTGGCGCCTTGTTCGTGTCGTACGAGTACGTGTTTTATGTGGTCGTGATAGTCGTACAGGCGATCATAGAAGGGGATTATTTGTCCTCCAGGGTAACCGAAGATGGTGTCTACGCCTTCGGCTATTAATGTTTTCAACAGGGCATCTGAGCCGGATATTTTGTTGGTCATAATTCTTTAACGTTTAGTGATTAGTGATTAGTGATCAGTGATTAATCGTTAAACGTTAATCATTAATCGTTAATCACTAATCGTTATTCTACTATTCTTACTGCTCCTTTATCGGCGGAGGCGGCCATTTTTGCGTATGCTTGCAGGGCTTTGGAGATGGTGCGTTGGCGGAAGGGTGGTGTGAATGCTTTTGCTCCACGGGCCTCTTCTTCTTTTCTGCGTGTTTCCAATTCTGCATCTGTGAGTTTTACTTGTATGGTGCGCTCGGGTATATTGATCTCGATGATGTCGCCGTTCTTTATTAATCCGATGGCTCCGCCTGCTGCTGCTTCGGGTGAAACGTGGCCGATTGATAGTCCTGAGGTTCCTCCGCTAAAGCGTCCGTCGGTGATGAGTGCACACTCTTTTCCTAAGTGTTTACTTTTTATATAGGATGTGGGATAGAGCATTTCCTGCATTCCGGGTCCGCCTTTGGGGCCTTCGTAGGTAATGACGACGACATCGCCGGCGACGACTTCGTCTCCGAGAATTCCTTCGCAGGCTGCTTCTTGTGAGTCGTAGACTTTTGCGGGTCCTGAGAAACGGAAAATGCTTTCGTCTACTCCGGCTGTTTTTACTACACAACCGTCTTGTGCAATGTTTCCGTATAGTACTGCTAATCCACCGTCTTTTACATAGGCGTGTTCCATGTCGCGGATACATCCTTTTGCGCGGTCGGTGTCTAAGTCTTTATAGTAGCTTTCTTGTGAGCCCATCACGAGGTTGAAACGGTTCGCGGGGGCGCTTTGGTATATCTTTTTTGTTTCTTCTGTTGCGTTGGGTGAGCATACGCCGTATTTGTCTATTGCTTCGGCGAGGGTGAGTCCGTCTGCTCTTTTTACATTGCCGTCGATGAGTCCTACTTTCAATAGTTCGTGCATGATTCCGAGTATTCCTCCTGCCCTATTCACGTCTTCAATATGATAGATGGGTGTGTTGGGGGCTACTTTACATAGTACGGGGGTTCGTCTGGAAAGCATATCGATATCTTTCATGGTGAAGTCTACTTCGGCTTCGTGTGCTACTGCGAGCAGATGGAGTACGGTATTGGTTGATCCTCCCATCGCTATGTCTAAAGACATGGCATTCAGGAATGCCTGACGAGTGGCGATATTGCGCGGCAATACGGAGTCGTCTCCTTTTTCGTAGTATTTGTAAGCGTTTTCTATGATTAGTTTCGCTGCTGTTTCGAACATTTTTTTGCGGTTGGCATGGGTAGCGACGATTGTTCCGTTTCCGGGAAGAGCGAGACCTATGGCTTCGTTCAGACAGTTCATGGAGTTTGCGGTGAACATTCCTGAACAGCTTCCGCATGTGGGACATGCGGATACTTCTATCTGGGATATCTGGTCGTCGCTTACTGATTCGTCGGCTGCTTCTATCATTACATCAATGAGGTCGAGTGCTCTTTTTCCTAATTTTCCGGCTTCCATCGGTCCTCCTGATACAAATACGGTGGGGATGTTTAGTCTCATGGAGGCCATCAGCATCCCGGGGGTGATCTTATCGCAGTTGCTGATACAGATCATTGCATCTGCTGTGTGTGCATTTACCATATACTCTACGCTGTCTGCAATCAAGTCGCGGGACGGTAGTGAATATAGCATTCCGTCGTGCCCCATGGCGATACCGTCGTCGATGGCTATTGTATTAAATTCGGCTGCGAAACAGCCTAATTTTTCAATTTCCGCTTTTACTTGCTGACCTATTTCATGCAGGTGTACATGTCCGGGAACAAACTGGGTAAATGAGTTGACAATAGCAATGATCGGTTTTCCCATCTGCTCTTCTTTCATCCCGTTGGCACGCCATAAGGCGCGTGCTCCTGCCATCCGTCGGCCTTGTGTACTGCTTGCGCTTCGTAATTGATTCTTCATATTTTTGTTCAATAAAAAAGCCTTTCTCAACGGAGAAAGGCTCTAAGAAATATCTTTTATCGGCTCACAACTTCTTACACACCTTTCCCCTTACCTACTAATGACTAGAAGGACCACGAGAAGAATGTTGTGTAAAATATGATTTGCCATTTTTAATTACTTTCCTTTTGTATTTCGGTGCAAATGTAGAACAATTATTTATACGTTCAAAAGAATTTGAAAGTTTTTTTGCGGGTTTAGTTTCAGTTTATCACAACCACTGTCAAAAAAACTACCTCTTGTAGGCGAAAATTATAAGGAAAGCCTGATGAATTTGTTCAGGTAAAATGAAAGTTGTACTCCTACTTTTTGTTGTCCGACGGCCGTCGGACAATTAACCGATGGTCGTCGGCCAGTTAACCGACGACTGTCGGACAACTGGATGATAGATGTCAGTTAATAAAAACATAGTACCCCAATAAAAATAGACTGTTCGAAAGCGTGCTATCAGGCAAAGGAACTACTATTGATATTTAAGATATCGTTGGTGATGTTGTTCTAAGGAGTTTAAGTGAATTTTAATATATAAATCGTATTGGAAGTATACTTATCATTAGGACATTCTTCCAATAGCATTCTATTCTTTTTAGCAATAGAGTGGAATTGCTCGGTTGAGGGGAAATAAAGATTGCCCGCGGTCTTATTGAAACCTGTCAGACGTGTAGATAATAACTCGGTGAAACGGGTAAGAATATGATGCTTTACATCGGAAGTATTGCTGTCACGGATGATGATACAGCCATCATCAGTAAGTTTTCCTTTACAACGGGTAATCAATTTTTCTTGTGAAGTATAATCCATATAGTGCAGGATATCATTCAAAATAAAAACATCACTTTCAGGGAGTTCTACTTCGAGGGCATTCCCACTGGTAAAGCTAACATTATCATTCCTGGAGAAATTATGATTTGCTACAGCAATTTTGTCGGCGTCATAGTCAATTCCTAATATCTTTCGTTCACCGGCATACATATTAAGCATATACGCAAGTGCTCCATATCCGCAACCGATATCTGTAATACGGGCGTTAGGTGAGATTCTTTCATGAAAAAAGCGATAGTTATCTTCCATTCTTACCTTTACACGCAGATACCACTCTTCAATAGGACCTTTATAAATATAGTTAGTTATCAGTTTCTGATAGAAATAAGGATTATCAGGATTGTTTTCAGTTTCTCTGATTTTGTTATAGGTATTCCTCACCAAAGCACCGATAGTTTTAGTACGCACTTGATAAGTATCGCCCATCGTAGTCTCGCTTAGAGAAATACGGGGAAGGATATGAGTGATCATCACACCTTTCTTGATACGGGAAGGTTCTTTCTTGGGAAGTACCATACCTGTTCCATACAGAACGATAGGAACGATATCGAGTCCGAGTTGCTCTGCCATATAAAAAGCACCTTTATGGAAACGATGAACAGTCAAATCGGCAGAACGGGTTCCTTCGGGAAAGACTACCACTGAATAACCAAGGGCAACTTTACGTCGCAGATGTTCTATCGCTGTTTCATAGCCGTCGCGAACATTGATAAAGTCTGCTGTCCTGGCTATACGCCCGATAAGAGGTGAGGTCCATACCCAATTAGCTGTCACCATAACAAACTTTGGTGATAATGACAACAGTATCAGAATATCAATAAAGGACTGATGGTTTGCCACTACAACAGCAGGTTTGCTAAAGTCTTCATTCGACGGGTTATCCAAACGTTGGCGGACAAGCCAAGCGCATTTCAGGAAACCCCGCAGCATATACATCATGCTTTTACTGATCAGTTGCTTCTTGCGCTCACGTTTCATTGGAAGCGGGATCAGTAATGAGGCGACACCAATCACTAATGAACAACCTACTATAAATGCATTATAGAACCAGAAAGAGGTAAACAACCCCATTGCGGTATGCGGATAGTTACCTTTTTTAGCAGGATCAGATATAAAAATACGGAAGAGCAAAGGCAGGATGGTATAGGATACCAATACCACCGATACCATCCCCAATAGTGATATAAGCGAAATCGATTGAAGGGCAGGATGTTTCGCAAAGATCAATACACCCAATCCTACAACCGACGTAAATGACGAGAAGAAGATCGCCGTCTTATGCGAGGTTAGTAATTGTTTCCCTGTTCGGTATTTCTGTTGCAGTCCATCCATGATAAAGATCGCAAAGTCATCTCCCAGACCAAAGATAAAGGTTGCCAGTATAATATTGACAATGTTGAACTGTATCCCACCTATTACCATAATCCCCAGGATAATTACCCAGCTTATAGCCATCGGTGCGAATGTCATCAAAGTTAGTTCAATACGTCCGTAGGAAATTAGGAGGGCAAAAAAGACAAGGAAAGAACAAATGTAAAGCACCAGGTCGAAATCGTCATTAATTGCCGAAACCCATCGATTGGCAAAGTATCCGCGATCAAAGATCACCATGTTCTTATTATCCATAAAACGATTATAGACTTCCTGTTTATTCTCTTCTTTTAATCGCACTTGTGTAATATACATGGAAAGTGAGTCTGCCGTGGCTGTCCAGTCTTCAAATAAACTCATCGATTCGGGTGTAGGGAAACTTACAGGTTGATAGGATTTATCAATAAGCTGAAAAAACGGATCGAACGCACCATCACGAAAACCATAGGCAACGGCCGAAGCGTTAATTGCGTCGGTTACTTCTTTCCGCCGATCCGATGCCCAAAAGTCATTCCATCTGTTGATTCTCCTTTCCTGTTCACTGAAAGGTATTATAATCCGTTCCGCGGATGCATACTCACTGATCAATCCTTCCTCTTTTAGCTTAATTAATTCCTTGTTTGTATTGGCATAGGTTTGCAGTCCCTCATCTGTAGTTCGTCCGACGGAAACAAACAGTGTGGTTCGATTATCCTTATCAAATAAGTCTGTAAGATGTTTTTCGGCGGCTTTTATATGTTTCGGTTCATAACCGAGGTTCATCATATTACTATCGAACTTTACCTTTGGCACCAGGAAAAGACAAATAATAAAGACAATCACTATTCCTATTACCAGCGGTTTATTCCGATCGTATGCATAACTGTTAATCTTCTCAATGAAGCGTAAAACACGGCCGGATTCCTTTGTTCGTTTCACATGCAATAGGTGTGGAAGAAAGACGAGGCAGAAAAAGGTTGTTCCTATTAGTGATAGTGCAGAAAACAGACCGAAATCGCGTAATAGAGCAGAGCTTGTGAATAGTAAACCAAAGAAAGCCCCTACAGTCGTAAAGCTCCCGATAGTCATTGGATAAGCCAACTCTTCTATTAATTGCCTTATGGATGTCACATGGTTGAAATGCGACAAGATATGAATGGAGTAACTTAACGCCACTCCAAAGATAGCTGCTCCGGCACCTATGGCTATTGCCGATACAGAACCTTTTAGAATGCAAATAAGGGCTAGAGAGAATACTACACCGTAGATCACCGGTAAAATAATTAGCAATACCGCCGACCGGCTTCGGAACACTAATGTGATAAAAACAATTATAATTAATAAAGCTATACCAAGGGTAATCGTAGTATCCCGCTTAATCTGACGGGCATTATATACACTCACTGAAGGTCCTCCGAAGTACTCCATATGTATCGACGGATATGCTGATTGAAATGAGGTGAGGCAATCTTCAAGCGCATCTATCAGGTGTTCATTCTTTCCGGTAGCTCCCATACCATAGACCGGAGTTACAAAAATTAAAAGTGTACTCGTATCCTTCGAAAAGATATGATCGTTATATATCGTATAATTATCCGTAAGTTGAAAATCGCGAAGCATCTCAAGAGAACCGACACCGATACCCAACGGATCGTTAGGTATAAATTGCTTTAGTCCGCCACTCATCGGAAGCAACATATAGCGCATATTATTTCGCATCCGACTATCGATAGCTTCAGGGGTAGTTAACGAATCGAGTCGGGCGAAAGCCTCATCAGAAAGGAATATAGGTAGATTAGCATAAATGAATCCCGAAACCTCTTCCATTTTAGCTGCATCAATCTTTGACAAGATATTCTTAAAATACTGATTATTCATATCTTCCATTAATGCGTCCTTAAGCTCATCTCCGACATGAATAAGTTCTTTAGGAGAGACCCCCTCACTGTCTGTTTCTTTTGAAGATAGCATAAGGATAATCTTGTCTTTTACACGAAGATTACCAAATACAATTTCTGTATTTCTTGCTTCTTCCGTATCAGGAAAGAAATGGGTAATATCTTCTTCGAACCGTACCTGCAAAGTAAAGAAAAGCATCACCAGAAAAGAACCTATCATCAAAAGCCATCGTAAGGTTTTATGACGCCGGAGATATTCATAGATATAAAGGAGTATCCTTATCATCAGGTGTGAATTACCGGTTTACGAAAAAAGGAAAGCAACAAAAGGCAAACCAACCCTGCAGACAAACCACATACCAGCGCAAATACGACACTACCTAAAAGGTATTGAATGAGTGAGTCTTTTATAGTATCAAAGGTAACATCGTGCAGTGATAGTGAAAACCGTTTTCCCATAACCAGGGCTCCCGTCGCGTAGCTTCCGAAAAGGATAAAGGGAATCATAGGCGGTATACTGATATTGGATGCCACCAGCGTAATGACTTTATTTAAACCCAGGAAATGTGCGATCAGTGTCGCCAGAATCATCTGATATCCCCACACAGGAAAGATACCCATAAAAACTCCAAAGCCTACCGCCAATGCAATCTTTAGATTCGATTCGCCGGAGCGAGTTATGTTCTCTGCAATAAATCGTCGAATGTTTTCCTTCGTTAATGCTCTTATAAACTTCCAAGGCCAGTACCATAGGAAGGCAATGATAACTAGAACAGTATTTAGCAAACTGATTCGGGTAAAATCCCGTAACGGATGGAAATGGCTTACTCTCTCTTCTTGCGGCGGATAATATACTTTTACAGGAATATTAATAACCGGTGTTCCTTTCCATGCCGTGCGAACAATTACTTCAAGTTCGAATTCATATTTTGAAGTAAAAAATTTCATATTCCTGATTATATATAAAGGATAAAGACGATAGCCCGACTGGGTGTCTTCCAACTTAATACCTGTTTCAAGACGGAACCAAAAATTCGAGAAGCGATTGGCAAATGTATTCTTGCCGGGCATATTTTCCGACGTTAAGTTGCGTGCGCCAATCAAAAGGCTATCCGGTTGGTGTATTATTTTTTCAAGAAAAAGAGGAATATCATCTGCATAGTGTTGACCATCTGAATCCAGGGTGATGGCATACTGGTATCCGGCGGCAGCAGCTTCCCGTAATCCTGTACGAAGTGCTATCCCTTTACCTCTGTTTTTTGCATGTGTAATGATTCGTATAGCCGGAAACTGAAGTAAAATATCTGCTGTATCGTCTGTAGAACCATCGTTAATCACAATAACCGGCAATGATTGCGCAATTACATCGGTCAGGACTCCTGCTAATGTATCCGCATTATTATAAGTAGGAATAATGACAACCGTATGTTCTGCCACATCGGTCATGCTTCAGATAGAATTGCTTTTAATTTAAGTGCCGTATGTTCACCGGCAAGAAGCATCGCCTGAAGATTATATAAATTCGTCAAAGTAAAATGTACCTGTAAAGATTGATGTAATCGGGGATCAATCACCGATACAAACTTGCAACTCTTTATAAAATCATATTTCAATGGTTTACCGATAGTCTTTAAAAGGCATTCCTTTATAATCTCAAGCATACAGACGCCCGGCAATACAGGAGCCTCAGGAAAATGTCCTTTGAATATTTCATGTCCGGAATTGATTTTCACTTCACAAACAAAGGTTCCTCCTTCTTCACGGCAGTATTCGCCGATTTCATATAAACCGGAATTCTTCATAATGGACAAAGATAATATATTTCTCCGGAAAGGTTGAGGAGAGTGGAAAAGAGAAATCCTTATTTCATTTTTTGCAACTCTTCAGGACCATAATAGTCCATGATTTGTTGTTCATACTGTAAACGCTCTTCTTCTCGTTTTTCTTCGGCTGCACGTTTCTTACCCGGAGCAAAGAAATTTTTGACTTTGATAAAGAAATGCGCTACACCTGCAAAGAAATCCTGGTTTTTCTTGGGAATACCGGCTGACTCTGCTAAAGATGGACGAAGCATTTGCCATATATAGTTAAAAATAGAATGATAAGGGTCACGTACGATTTCTATGTCAACATGTCGTGGATTACCGTATTTACTTCTGGGATTATTGTCGCGTACTATTAAATCTATTAACCGGCTAACAAACTTGTTGGGAATAAGCTCGCCGTCTTTTTCTTTCAGGATATCTACTTTCAGATCGTTATAAAGAAAAAGCATATCGATATGTGCACCTTTAGTATTGGCATCAAAAGTAAATTTCAAATCATTTACCGTGCCATTTCTAATACTGGCATTAGCTAATGGAGTAATAAGATGATTAAGAGTGGTAAGGTCGTATGCCGGAAGATGAGCATTGATTACAAAGCGATCATAAAGTGTATCGACAGGAAGCAGCCATGTGGCATCGAAGTATCCGTTGCCCATCAGGCGGGCATTGGCTTCGAGACGAATAAACTGATCCGGTTTTGTGGCGACATTGGTAAATCCGTAGAAAGTTCCGTTCATTTCAGTAAAGAAAATCTTACCCGGCACTTTGCCTTTCTTGGCTAATTCATAATAGGCAACATACATATTGTTGACCTCTACTTCATCTATATTCATTTTCAACGGTGCCTTTTGAATTCCTTCATACATAAAAGGGACAATACGGTGTGGAAGATAAAGTTGCTGATTCCTGTAATTTTCCAGATTTAGATTATCTATGGTTGCCTTCTTTGCTTTTAATGTATGATTTGAAAAAAAGTAAGGAAGATCTATTCCTGAAACAGTTACTTTCCCTGTACTAACGTCGAACCAGTCAGCATTTTTAGGATGTTGAATAGCAAATTCAAGCATTGGATAAGCAGCTTTCAGATAGGTATTTTTCAACATAAGATCAGTTTTCGAAATTTCAAAGCTATCTGCTGTTAAAGTAAAAAATCCATTATCGACAGGCAGGCTGATATTACTTGTTTTGAGTCGGATGTCTTCTATTTCATATTTCCGGTTTCTACTATCCATCATAATTCCTCCAGCTGTCAAATCCAATGCACCGAATGCTAAAGATGAAGTCTTAATTGCTTTATTAATAAGTTCTGGTTTTATGGAGGCATTCGTTATTTGGAATGTATCGAGAGTAACTTTCGATGCGAAATCTTCAAAGGTATCATATATATCCCTTTGTTCATTAGCTGATGTCATTGAAGTCGTTCTTCTTTCTTTTACATTTGGCGGAATAATATCAAAACAAGGGTCGATTAACTCCACAGCATTGAGATGAATTGCGGTATTATCTTTCTTCAGATTCCACGCGGCTCCTCTCAGTTCAAAACACTTGAAAGCTATATCCATCATGGAAGAGTCGGCTTTTGATGTATGAAACGACAGGTCATCTATATATATTTTTCCTATTTCAAAAAACTCCACTAAAGAACTCACCTCCTCAACTAACGACTGTTGTTTTGTCGGAGCAATAATTGTAGAAAGCATTTCATCCGTACTATAGAACTGAGGTGAAATTATTCCGATTTCTGCTATTTTAAATCGTTTGCTATCCTGACCACCCCAGAAAATATCTGTTAGAATGAGATCATTTAGACTTCCCTTAAGTGTCTTTCCCTGATATGGTTTTACCATTTCCAAGTCAGGAGATTGCATTATAAAGCTTTCAATAGTTATATTTTTCCGAAATTCGCTTAAAGGATTCTTTATCCCTTCTGCTATTATTAACGGTGAGACAAACTGGAAATAAGTTTCTGGCGCTTTTTCCCAGGTATCCGTCTGAGGAATAAGTCGAACGTCTTCGAATCGTAGTTTCCCGTCATCAGTTGAAAATGCAGCATCTTTTATCGAGAGACGATAATTTTTATCTTGCAGATAATTGTCAAAATCGGAGAAATGAAAACCAAAACTTTCGCATGTGAAAGGCAAAGCTAAAGAGTTAAAAGGTAAAGAAGATAGTTCATTCTTATCGTTTTCTGGGATCTTGGTTCTGCTTTCTACCCTGAAATCAGTTGCAAAGAAATTAAAATGCTCCAGGCGATATACAATGTTATCGGTGAAGTCTTCATCAGTATAAGTGAATCTCCCTCTGTTAATTCTTATATCATTAATGGCAACATAAGGTAGGAAGGAGCCCAATAAGGCATCCACATCGACACGTTGATTAGCCTGTTTATTAATTGGGGCGGTTTTAGGATCATCATAAGGAGTGCTTACGTAACGAATATCAGGAGCATCAATTTTAAAAAGAGTTGCGATAAGTCCATTATTATATTGAATACCATCAATAATCAATGAATCTATTTTACCGAACATATAATCTCTTCTTGTCTTTGTAGAGATAGGCTTTAAATAAATATTCTCAATACAAAAACGTCCTTCTCGTGTATCCAGGGCTATCCTTCCGACATTTAGATTATGATTTCGGGCAGTAAGGAAAGCCTCCATATCGGTAGCCTCAAAAGCTAGATTGCGTGAGTACCAGAACCCGCTATCAGCTTCATGCAGGGAATCTACTTTGAAATCATATGCATGAAATTCGAAATTATGCATATGATACGATTCTATCGAGTCTTTGTAAGCTAGTTGATAACTAAATTTGGTTTTTTTTAGATTGATGGAATCGATGGTTACAGTTCGCAGTACTGGCGAAATGAGTTCATATAGAGAGAGTGAATTTACAAGTGAATCAACATCGATGGTACTGTTATCTTTTTTTATCGTTTTATCTACCGGATCATTCTTTTTAAGATTATACATATTGATATCCGACGATACAATATCAAAAGAATGTGCTGTAAGATAATTGAGTGAGTTTTCCCGATGGAAGGCGATACCACTTACCTCTACTTTACTAATCCTCCCATCGATATAATTGGTCGGTTTCCGGCTGGTTTTGATCCAGAGATCCTCCTGGGGTTTTAGTTGTATATTTCCGATATATATTAGCGAGTCTTTTGTGCTAAGTCTTATACTATCGGTGAAAAGAGAGAAATCGTTATTTGCAATCAATACTTGTGGTTGATTAATTGCAAAATCAAAATTCTCAGAGTAAAGCAATTTCCCACTTTTTGAGGAGAGGGAATCGAGATTAAAACCATATGCATGGAAGCTTGCGTCATGCATACTATAGATGATTGGTGTAATAGGATTTTCTACCGTATAATCTACACTAGCATTTTCAAGATTGAGGGTTTTTACTGTGAGAACATCAATGTATGGCTCGATCAATTCATGGAGTGTTTTGCTTGATGTATTCTTAGGTTTTTGCTTGAAACGGTCAGAATAATAAGCATCAAATACTTCTATTTGTGGTTTTTGAATTTCAAAAGTATTGAAGTGAAGTTGACGATAATTCCATCGCCAGATTAGATTAATTCCCTTGAAGTCGATCACTTCAACTTCAGCTCGTACGTATGTTTGAGGAAGGCTATCGATGGCTTCCCATTGATTAAAGACCGAACTGTCAGGAGTAAACTTGATCCCTTCGATCTTTAACTCTCCACTTAACATATTTATGGAAAGATCATCATACGAAAGTAGATAGAAACCATCCGTTGCCTCCGATGTACGTTGAATCAATTCTTTCTTTAAATATCTTTCAAGCCTATTAGCCAGGAAAAAATTGAGAAAGGAGACTACAACTGCAAGTGAGACAAGGATAATAAGGATACCCCGTATTCTTTTCTTCTTCTTTTGAGCCATTTATTTCATTAAAAGCATATCCTATCTTATACAATAACAAAAAAACAGGGGAATTAGTTGTTTCGTTTGTATTCCTGTGGAGTTATACCAAACTGCTTTTTGAAACATTTACTGAAATAAGCTGGACTGGAGAAACCAAGCTGATAGGCTACTTCGGCGATGGTTAAGTCACGATTCTCATTGAGTAATTGCCTGCCTTTATTCATTTTAAGATAGAGTAGATAATCATTCGGGGTCATACCGGTAATCTCTTTTATCTGGTTAAAGAACCGGGTACGTCCGATACCGAGCTTTTCATACCATATCGTTGTGTCGAATGAATGATCATGCCAGTTCTTTTCTACAACCTGATTGGCTGTCCGGAGGAATTCCTGTTCTTTCTCGTTTGTAGCCATTTCGAGCATGTCAGCCGGGTTATCTTTCTTATCTGTATGTGTAAGCCATTGTCTGCTTTTAACCAGGTAATTACAGCGAAGGAAGAGAATGCGGATATTAAAAGGTTTCACAAAATAATAATCTGCACCACTTCGAATACTTTCGACGTTTTGTAGTTCCGAAGGTTGCGAAGACAAGAGGATTACAGGAATGTGGTAGGTATGGAAATTGGACTTGAGCATCGAACACATCTCCGTTCCCGATATACCGGGAAGATTTATTTCACTGAGAATAATATCAGGCTTATTCTCAATGGTATATTCAAATGCTGATTCTGCATCTTCAAATACCTTTACCTCATAAAGTAATGAGAAGGTCTCCTGCAAGAGGACACACATTTCATAATCCTCCTCGACGATCACCATGTGATAGTTTTTACTCTGTGAATTCTCTATCTCATCTTTCCAGAAGGGATCATCCCCAACAACCTCACTTATGCTTATAGGCTCGGGAGACGAGGTTATGAGTTCTTCCCCTTCTTTAGATATATCTGTCATGTCAATATGGGATGTCCCTGATGGCAGAGCAATAGTCAGGATTGTCCGGTCATTCTCCCGTCTAACAGAAAGAGAACCCTTGTGTAATAATATAACACTTTTACTAAAAGCAAGACCGATCGCCCCATCAGGCAGAGCAGATAAGTCAGGGATTGTCGAAGTGGCTTCAAGGCTGTCAAGAAGTAGTTTAGCATCGTCTTCATCCAAGAGTGTTCC
This sequence comes from Tannerellaceae bacterium, assembly GCA_032054765.1. Lineage (GTDB taxonomy): Bacteria > Bacteroidota > Bacteroidia > Bacteroidales > Tannerellaceae > DFXE01. The sequence continues at coordinate 3,219 of DAMBSC010000027.1, read as the reverse complement.
ACGATGAGTTATCTGAATCTTTGTATAGCCCGTTCCTGTAAGTATTGATACAGTAACCGTATCTTTAGGAGAAGAAATCTTAAAAAGGAATGTCAGTAAATTGTAGAAAACCTTTTGCATCTGACGCTGATCATACCAGAGAGGAATAGCTTCATTGGGTGGATTAAATCTGAATGTCAATTGTTTTTCCCGGGCAAAGTCGGAGAAGGTATCGTATATCTTTAGAAGGATAGTTACAATATCATGGTTCCCAATCTTTAGTTTGAACTTATTCTGCTCAATTTTCCTGAAATCAAGCATTTCCGTAATCAGATCCTGCATTCGTGAGGTCTGTTGCCTGACTTTTTCTAATTTGTTTTTTAATGTTAAAGGGATATCCTGAGGAAGCCGGTCAAGTTGTGTGGTGATCAGAGTTAATGGATTTCGAAATTCGTTGGATATATTGACAAAGAAATCCATCTTATTTCGGTTAGTCTCTTCAATACGCGCCATCTCCCTTCTCTCCAGTTCAAGCGAAGCCTGAAGCATACTTTTACTCTTATTAAAACGAATAATCCACCAAAGGGCAAATGCAACAAGAAATATGTATAACAGAATAGCAGGAATTGTCGTCCAAATGGGAGGTTTGACTATAATGACAAGTTCTGTTGTTTTCGAAGTGTTAGCCAACTCACGAACGATCAACTTATAATTACCCGGACGCAAGGAATTGTATATGATCGTATTGTGATAAGTTTCTGTCCAATATTCATCCAATCCTTCTAGTTTATATTCATATCCGGTAGTTCGGGAAGATAGGTAATTAGATGATGCAAAATTCAAACTTAGTGTATTCTGTTTGGAAGATAAAGTCAGTTTATCCACTTCGTAAAGGTTCTTACCGAGTATAGGTGAAGTTGGTAGTATGGGTTGGTTATTTATTTGCAGTGAAGTGAAATATAATCCATATTGATTTTGTTCACGTGGTAAGTCTTTCTCAGAAAAGCAGAGTAGACCATATAAACCTCCTACGTATATCATGTCTTTATTTTCGGGTACATACAATCCACAATCCCCGATTAAAGAAATTAAAGGAGAAGAAGGATTAATGCCAATATGGTAAAGTATCTTGGTGGAATTATCAAAACCAATTTGTAATAAGCTTACACCTTTGTTGGAAGTAACAATCAGGTTTCCAAAAGGAGAGAATGCGATATTGTAGCATATATCACTTACTAATTGTCGATTACTTTCGTTGAAATTGTAAAACGTATCCTGAGTATGATCATATCGAAGTATTCCGGACTTTAGGGTAACAAAGTAGAGCCCTCTTTTTGTATCTCCTATAATACTTATTATAGCACTCGGGATGATACTCCTTTCTGTGACTCCATCGCCATAATTTGTGAGAAGAGTGTTATTTTTCAAATCAATGGTAAAAAGTCCCCGCTGAAAAGAAGAGACCCATAATATTTCCCGGTCATCAATATATATGCTTCGAATAATACCGGAGCAAAGTTCATGCAAAGTTTCTTCTTTTAAAAAGCGAGAAATTTGTAAAGTATTTCTGTCTAACTTAAATATCCCATCCTGTGTTCGAAGCAAAAGGTCATTCTTATAGGGGAGAAAGCTTTCTACAATCTTTTGGTTAACAGTAGACAGAGGATCATTATTTAAAAGATGAATACGATTTGTTTTTAAATCCAGATATCCAACACCTTCCATATAAAGACTAATAAATAAACGATCATTCTCTTCGTCATACCAAAGATCTCTTATTTTATTTTGTGATAATCCGTTTTGAGTTGTAAGATGCTCGAAAGAATCATTTCCTCTTTTCTTTATATTTATTCCACTTCCCTCCGTCGCAAGGTAAAGGTTTTCATTTTTATCTTCTGTTATCCTCCCTATAATAGCCCCATGTAGCTGCGAAGGGACATTATCGTCAGTACCATAGTAGAGATAATTATCATTCTCCGGATTGAAATACCTTACATCACCATAATAAGAACCGATCCAAAGTGTTCCTTGTCTATCTGAGAAAAGAGCATATATAGTAGACTCTTCAAGCATATGGTTCTGGAAAAGGAATTCCTCTTCAGATTCGTCTCTGGTTAACTGGTAAACACCAGTTATAGTTCCAATCCATATTGCTCCTTTTACATCCTCTTGAATGCAATATATCTGATTGTTAAAGAGATTTTGAGGTTGCTTATTTTTTATTGGTAACGGTTTCAATTGTCCATTAGGAGCATGAATATATATTTGTCCCAATTGTGAAGCAACCCATATATAATCCTTTGAATCTTTGTAAAGATAAAGTATTGACTCTTCATTCAGAAAACGATTTTTGATGGCTTTTTCCTTTATATTAACTTCCAGTATCCCCCCCGGCGTTCCTAGCCAGAAAAGGTCTTCTTCTTTTTCTATGATGGATTGAGACGATTGGATATTCGAAGGAAGATGGATAATCTCTGTTGAAGAATTGGTTTTCCAGTCATATTTATAAAACATTCCTTCAGATACATAATATAAAAAACCATTTGAATGCCAAATAGATTGTGTTCGAATTCCGGGTAAAGTGAATGTTTCCATTCTCAGGTCAAAACAAACCAATTGACTTTCCGCTAAAAAAAATAGGATAGAATCATTTCCACATAATGCATGGATATAGGAATCTTCTACTCCATCCAAATACTCAGATAATCTAAATACCTTTACAACTTCCCCATCAAAACTATTTAAAGCATCATTTCCTATCCATATTTTACCGATTTTATCCTGCCAGATGGAAATAGCAGAAGATTGAGAAAGCCCTTGTTTGCTTCCCACAGTTTGATAAAAAACATCTTGTCCAAACCCTCCCGGAATAAAAAGAATGTTTAAGAATAATAACAAAAAATATCTTTTCGTTTCCATTTATTTAGATAGTTACAGATATTTTAAAGCTTAAAATATGGTAAAATCGTACATTAACATAGTAAAATCGTACACTAAACGATACAATAATATGAATTTATACTTGATTATACAAGCAATTACATTTCTTTTAATAGGTTTGTCAAAATTTCTAAATTAAAACACATTATTCGTACAATAAGATCTAACATCTTAAATCATGAAAGGAGAGTTGAAAAATTCAGAAAAATAAAAAATTGTACTGGTAGTAATAGAACAATAACATAGTCCTACCAGAACTAAGTTACAATAAAAGACGCCTAGTGTTAAATTTAAAACTAT
>DAMBSC010000026.1:0-54001 GCA_032054765.1 Tannerellaceae bacterium | reverse complement strand
AACTAATTACAGGATTATAGTCTAAAATCTGTCAACCGGTTTCAGGACGAGGCAGTCTAAATTTGCTTTCACCATCCTTTCACCCTTTGCTTTCACCATATCTAACTTGTAGACAATGCGTTAACTTTCGAGTGACAGGTGAAACCAAAAAAATAAGTAAACACGTTGTAGAGATTGTATTATTTATATCAGTATAATGATATTATTTAAAAATCGGAAATGCATTTGTCAACGGGAGCAAAATGGTTACTTTTGTGAGTCATTTATGAAATAAACAATTATATGAAAAAAGTAATTATATTATTTATGATTATAAATATGATGGTTGCCTGTACCGGACAGAAACCGGAACAGGCGCAAACAAAGGGAGATTCATTTAATTACGAAGTCGAGTCGTTTGCCGATCTTCAAATACTTCGTTATCAGGTTCCGGGATTTGAGTCTCTCCCCTTACGACAAAAACAATTATTGTATCATTTGTCGGAGGCGGGATTAATGGGGCGCGATATTTTGTTCGATCAGAATAACCGGTACAATCTTGCTATACGACGATTACTTGAGGTTATCTATACCGATTATAAAGGTGACCGAAATGATGAGCAATTCAAAGCATTGGAAACTTATCTGAAAAGGATTTGGTTTTCAAACGGAATTCATCATCATTATGGGGAAGAGAAATTCCTGCCTGGTTTCACTCCTGAATATTTAAGGGAATGTATGCGCCAGGTTGATACATCCAAATTACCTTTACGTCCGGGTGAAAAAATAGATCCGTTTGTTACCGAGATTTTTCCGGTCATATTTGATCCGAATGTAATGTCGAAGAAAGTAGTGCAGAGCGATAAGGTAGATTTAATTCAAGCTTCTGCCAACAATTACTACGCAGGCGATATTACCCAGAAAGAAGTGGAAGATTTTTATGATAAAATGAAAGATCCAAACGATCACACTCCCATTTCATATGGATTAAATAGCCGTCTCGTAAAAGAGAAAAACGGTACAATCGTTGAAAAAGTCTGGAAAGTCGGAGGACTCTATACACAAGCTATTGAGAAGATCGTTAAAGAATTAGAAAAGGCCATTCCTTTTGCAGATAATGATGTGCAGAAAGCAACCATACAGAAGTTAATAGAATATTATCAAACAGGAAATCTAAAGACATTTGACGAGTATGCTGTTTTATGGGTAGACGATACCGCTTCTGAAGTTGATTTTGTAAATGGTTTTACAGAAACGTATGGCGATCCGCTTGGTATGAAAGCCAGTTGGGAATCAACCGTCAACTTCATTAATAAAGAAGCCACTAAACGTACCAAAGTAATAAGTGATAATGCGCAATGGTTTGAAAATCATTCCCCTGTATCTGATCGCTTTAAAAAGAAAGAAGTGAAGGGTGTTTCTGCTAAGGTAATTACAGTAGCAAGTATAGGAGGAGATTGTTATCCGGCCACTCCTATAGGTATTAATCTGCCAAATGCGGATTGGATCCGGCGTGACCATGGTTCAAAATCTGTTACAATTGAAAATATTACGGAAGCTTACGATAAAGCTTCTCAGGGAAGTGGCTTTAACGAAGAATTCGTATGGAGTGATACAGAGCGTGAAATGATTAAAAAATATGGATTTGTAACTGATAACCTTCACACCGATCTACATGAATGTTTGGGGCACGGTTCAGGTATAACTCTTTCCGGCGTACCGGCTGATGCACTGAAATCACATTCTTCAACCCTTGAAGAAACTCGTGCCGACTTGTTTGGCCTTTATTATATTGCTGACAGCAAATTAGTTGAATTAGGATTGGTTCCTGACCCCGAAGCATATAAAGCAGAGTATTATAAATTCATGATGAATGGATTGATGACTCAATTAGTACGGATAGAATTAGGTAAAGATGTTGAAGAAGCACACATGCGTAACCGTCAGCTAATTGCAAAATGGGTATATGAAAAAGGAAAAGCTGATCAGGTAATAGAATTAAAGAAGAAAGATAATAAAACTTATGTGGTAATCAACGATTATACTAAACTACGTAAGCTGTTTGGTGAATTATTAGCGGAAGTTCAACGAATCAAAAGTGAAGGCGATTATGAAGCGGGCCGGAAATTGGTTGAAGATTATGCGGTAAAGGTAGACCCTGTCTTACACAAAGAGATACTTGAGCGGTATGCTAAATTGAACTTATCTCCTTACAAAGGATTTGTAAATCCGGTAATGAAAGAAGTTAAGAATGATCAGGGAGAGATAATTGATATTGTTTTGGATTATACAGAAGGTTACGCAGAACAGATGCAGCGATATAGTCGGGACTACTCGTTTTTACCCACCTATAATGACTGATGTTATAAAAGATATTCGTTCCCGACTTCGTCTGGCTATGAATGGTGTGGTTTCCACTAGTATGCGGCAGAAAGGGATAGATTATAAACTGAATTTCGGCGTATCTCTACCGAAAATAAAAGAGATTGCTAATCAATACAAAAAAGATGTTATACTGGCGGAGATTCTTTGGGCAGAGGATGTTCGAGAGTTGAAGATTTTAGCAACTTTATTATATCCTATTGAAAGCTTTACTCAGGAAACAGCTGAAAAGTGGATAAAAGAGGTACAGCATCAGGAAATCGCAGAACAATATTGCCATAACTTGTTGCAGCATCTACCTTATGCTGATGAACTGGCTTTAAGTTTGATTTTTAGTGAAGATAAGGAATATGAGTCGGTAATAGGTTTTCTACTGTATGCCCGTTTATTGACAAATGGTCTGGCATTGGGAGACGGGCAAGCCGACACTTTAATCAATCAAGCTAAAAAGGAGATGGATAAAGGTTTATCCCGTTGTCAACGGGCGGCTGTTCTGGCTCTGAAACGATATGGACGTCAACGTCCTGAACAAGCAGCAAAAGTGCTGCAGTCCATAGCCGATTATTCTTCATCGGCATTGCCGGACAAACAGGAATTCTTTAATGATTTAAAATTTGAATTTGATTACTATCATTAACTTTTGAGTTTGCAAGAAATAAATTACCTTTGTCTGTTGGCGGGTAATCTATAAGCCATGGACGAAAAAACATATAACGAAGTACTAAAGAGTTTCACCAATTATCTAAAAGAGAAGAAACTACGAAAGACGGAGGAAAGAATCACAATTCTAGAAAAGATTTGTTCTTTTCCCGGGTATTTCGATATAGGTACGCTTCATGAAAAATTATCCGAAACCAGATTCCATGTGAGTACTGCTACACTATATAATACATTGGAAGTATTTATAGAAGCAGGGCTTGTTATTCGACATCAAATGAATAGTAACCCGGTGCAATACGAGTTACGCATACTTGCAGAAACGCATTTGCATCTGATCTGTATGAAATGCGGAGCTTTACGTGAGATAAAGAATAACCAATTCAGGAATACAACGGCAGGATTGAAGACTTCCCGGTTTACACCTGAATTCTTTTTGCTCTATATGTATGGTGTATGTAGCATCTGCAAAAGAAAAGGATCAAAACAAAAGAAATAAAGTATATAATTAACAAAATGAAAGTAGACGTATTATTAGGATTACAGTGGGGCGATGAAGGTAAAGGTAAAATTGTAGACGTGCTCACTCCTAAATATGATGTGATCGCCCGTTTCCAGGGTGGGCCCAACGCAGGACATACATTAGAGTTTAACGGACAAAAATATATACTACGTTCCATTCCATCCGGTATTTTCCAGGGTGGCAAAATGAATATAATCGGGAATGGTGTAGTGTTAGACCCTCTTTTGTTCAAACAGGAGGCTGAAGCTTTAGCTGCTGGCGGACATGATCTTACCAAGCAGTTATCCATTTCTAAAAAAGCTCACCTTATTCTTCCTACTCACAGAGTACTCGATGCAGCATATGAAGCTGCAAAAGGAGAAGGAAAAATAGGAACAACAGGCAAAGGTATCGGACCGGCTTATACAGATAAAGTCAGCCGAAACGGTCTGCGTGTAGGAGATATACTTCATAACTTTGAGAAGAAATATGCGGCGGCAAAAGCACGACATGAAGCGATCCTGAAATCATTGAATTATACTTATGATATAAAGGAATTGGAAGCTGAATGGCTGGAAGCATTAGAATATCTGAAGAAATTCAATCTCATCGATAGTGAACACGTAATAAATACATTTTTAAAAGAGGAGAAATCGGTTCTTGCAGAAGGCGCACAGGGAACCATGCTGGATATTGATTTTGGTTCTTATCCTTTTGTTACTTCTTCCAATACGGTATGCGCCGGTTGTTGTACCGGTTTAGGTATTGCTCCGAGTAAGGTTGGCGAAGTATATGGTATATTTAAAGCCTATTGTACTCGTGTTGGTAGCGGACCATTCCCTACCGAATTGTTTGATGAAACGGGCGAGACGATTTGTCAGGTGGGTAAAGAGTTTGGTTCAGTTACCGGCCGTAAACGTCGTTGTGGCTGGATAGACTTAGTCGCACTTAAATATTCAATTATGATCAACGGTGCAACAAAACTTATCATGATGAAAAGTGATGTGTTGGATGGATTCGATACAATCAAAGCTTGCGTGGCATATTCTATTGATGGGAAGGAAATAACCGAATTCCCATTTGAAGTGGATGATAATCTGGAACCGGTTTTTGTTGAACTTCCCGGTTGGAAGACCGATATGACAAAGATGCAAAGTGAGGATGAATTCCCTGAAGAATTTAATGCTTACCTTTCTTTCCTTGAAGAAGAATTAGGAGTTCCTATCAAGATTGTTTCTGTAGGTCCGGACCGTGAACAGACAATCATTCGTTATGAGGAAGACTAATAGCAGAGCACAGTAATCAATAACAAAATGGCAGAAGACCACATTTAATTTAGATGTCTTCTGCCATTTTTGCTTTTGGCAGACTTTTTGATAGTTTAGTTTATAGAACCAGATTGGATGTTTTTTGTTATATATTTAAAAAGAAGAAATTATGGTTGTTAGTAGTTATACACTTTACTGGGTCATATTTATTGGGATTGCAGTAATAAGTTGGTTGGTTCAGTCTAACCTTCAAAGAAAGTTTAAGAAGTATTCAGAAATTCATCTTCCAAGTGGAATGACCGGAAAAGATGTAGCCGAAAAGATGTTGCATGATAATGGTATTTATGATGTAAAGGTAGTTTCAACGGCGGGTCAGTTGACCGACCATTATAACCCTGCAAATAAAACCGTAAACTTAAGTGAGCCTGTATATAGTAGCTACAGTGTGGCTGCTGCTGCCGTTGCTGCTCACGAATGCGGACACGCGGTTCAACATGCCAAAGCATATGCTCCATTAAAAATGCGTTCTGCTCTTGTGCCTATTGTTAGTTTCTCTTCTAACATTATGACATGGATCTTACTGGGTGGAATGCTTTTATTGAACGTGTTCCCTCAATTATTACTTTTCGGAATCATTCTGTTTGCGACAACTACTTTATTTAGTTTCATTACCCTTCCGGTAGAGATAAATGCAAGTAAAAGAGCCGTTGCATGGTTAAGCAATGCGGGTATTACAAATGTCAATACATATCCTATGGCTGTTGACGCATTGAAATCTGCAGCTTATACCTATGTAGTTGCTGCCCTCGGATCACTGGCTACTTTATTGTATTATGTAATGATCTTTTTAGGAGGTCGTCGTAATTAATGTAATATATCTTAATTAAAGACCAAACTTCCTTAAAACCGAAAACTTTTTACATTCATTTATTGTATTTAATCCATGTTTAATTTTTAAATATTAAAGTTATGGATAATAAAGCAGAAAGAAAAATGAATGAAACCAAAGAGCAATGGGAAGATCGTGCTCAGATTGCAGAAGGTAAAGCTAAGTTAGCCGGTCATAAAGCTAAAGCTGAAGCTGCTGATTTCGGTGATAAAGTAAAAGAAGGAACTCAACATGCTGCAAATGTAGTTAAGGAAAAAGCTACTGAAGCTTCCAATACTGTAAAAGAAAAATATCAGGAAGCAAAGCATAGAATTGAGGAAAAAAGAAATAAATAATTGTTGCTTTTAAAGTAACAAAAATGCTTTTCACCTGCAATAAATATTCTATTTGTTGCAGGTGATTTTATTTATACCTTTGTGGGCTAAATAAAAAAACTTCTAGAAATGCAAAAGCCTTCAATACCAAAGGGAACAAGGGATTTCTCGCCTGAAGAAATGGCGAAGCGTAATTATATTTTTAATACCATCCGTGAAGTATTTAATCTCTATGGATATCAGCAGATAGAAACCCCGGCTATGGAAAACCTTTCTACTCTTATGGGGAAATATGGTGATGAGGGCGATAAACTGCTTTTTAAAATCCTAAATTCAGGAGACTTCCTTGCAGGTGTTTCTGATGATGAAATAAAAGAAAATAATCCGGCTAAGTTAGCAACTAAGATATGCGAGAAAGGTTTGCGTTATGATTTGACTGTACCCTTTGCTCGTTTTGTTGTTCAGCATCGTAATGAAATCAATTTTCCATTTAAACGGTATCAGATCCAGCCGGTTTGGCGTGCAGACAGACCTCAAAAAGGACGTTATCGTGAATTTTATCAATGTGATGTAGATGTCATAGGGTCTGATTCATTAATGAACGAGTTAGAATTAATTCTTATTATGGATGAAGTCTTTCGTCGGTTTGGTATTCGTGTATCGATTAAAATGAACAATAGGAAAATTCTTTCCGGTATTGCTGAGATTATAGGTGAAGCAGAAAAAATTGTCGATATAACTGTTGCTATAGATAAGTTGGATAAGATAGGGCTGGAAAAGGTTAATGAAGAACTCAGATCGAAAGGCTTAACAGAAGAAGCGATAAAAACATTGCAGCCTATTATTAGCCTTACCGGAACAAATAAGGAGAAGGTGGTAAAGATAAAAGAAGTATTGGCTACTTCTGAAATAGGATTGAAGGGTGTAACTGAAATGGATTATATCTTAGATCGTATTGAATCTGTAAATTTACAAACTCCTCTTGAACTCGACCTTACTTTAGCAAGAGGATTAAATTATTATACAGGAGCCATTTTTGAGGTAAAGGCATTGGATGTACAAATAGGTAGCATTACAGGTGGTGGACGATACGATAATCTGACCGGTGTATTCGGTATGGAAGGTGTTTCTGGTGTGGGTATCTCTTTTGGCGCTGATCGCATCTTCGATGTATTAAACCAGTTAGAACTTTATCCGGCAGATTCTTTAATGACTACACAATTAATGTTTGTAAACTTTGGATCAAAAGAAGAAGAATATCTCCTTCCAATAATAGCAAAAACAAGAGCTGCCGGTATTCGCACAGAACTATATCCTGAGTCTGCCAAAATGAAGAAACAGATGAGTTATGCGGATACAAAGAAAATTCCATTTGTGGCTTTAGTTGGCGAGAATGAAATGAAAGATGGTAAGATCAATCTAAAGAATATGCTTACCGGTGAGCAGTCATTAGTGACACTTGATGAATTGATACAGTTCTTTTAATATGACAAAATTATATTTCCAATGACAGACAAAACGACATCCTGTCAGTTTTTGTTCGATTGGCACGGATTTCGCAAGATATTAGTCAAAATTGAAATTATTAATATATTATTAACGAATTAAAAATAACAAGAAAGATGAACATTAAGCCATTAGCAGACAGAGTGCTGGTTAAGCCCGCTGCAGCAGAAGAAAAAACGGTTGGTGGAATCATTATTCCTGATTCAGCTAAAGAAAAACCATTGAAAGGCGAAGTTGTTGCCGTAGGTAACGGAACGAAAGACGAAGAAATGGTTGTAAAACCAAAAGATATTGTTTTATATGGCAAATATGCCGGTACAGAAATCGAATTGGATGGCGAACAATATTTGATAATGCGTCAGTCTGATATTTTGGCTATTATTTAATTAATTGTTATAACGAAATAAAATTAGTATATCATGGCAAAAGAAATCAAATTCAATATTGAAGCCCGCGATCTATTGAAAAAAGGTGTGGACGAATTAGCAAATGCAGTTAAAATAACCCTTGGTCCAAAAGGTCGTAACGTAATTATTGAAAAGAAGTTTGGAGCACCTCAGATTACAAAAGACGGTGTAACAGTCGCAAAAGAAGTTGAAGTTACTTGTCCATTCGAGAATATGGGTGCTCAATTAGTAAAAGAAGTTGCTTCTAAAACTAATGATAATGCCGGTGACGGTACTACAACTGCAACTGTATTAGCTCAATCAATAATTGGCGTTGGTTTAAAGAATGTTACAGCAGGAGCAAATCCAATGGATTTGAAACGTGGTATTGATAAAGCAGTAGCTAAAGTTGTTGAAAACCTTGCTGAACAAGCAGAAGAAGTAGGTGACAATCTTGAAAAGATTGAAAATATCGCTAAAGTTTCTGCTAACGGTGACGAGAGCATCGGTAAGTTGATCGCAGAAGCTATGCAAAAAGTAAAAACAGAAGGTGTTATCACTGTTGAAGAAGCTAAAGGAACTGAAACTACAGTAGAAGTAGTAGAAGGTATGCAGTTCGACAGAGGTTACATTTCTCCATATTTCGTAACTGATACAGAAAAGATGGAAGCTCAGATGGAGAATCCATATATCCTGATCTATGACAAAAAGATCTCTGTATTGAAAGAACTTCTTCCTATTCTTGAACAAACAGTACAGACAGGCCGTCCGATGTTGATCATTGCTGAAGATATTGACAGCGAAGCTTTAGCAACTCTGGTTGTAAACCGTCTGCGTGGTTCATTGAAGATATGTGCAGTAAAAGCTCCTGGATTTGGTGATCGTCGTAAAGCTATGCTGGAAGACATTGCTATCCTGACTGGTGGTACAGTGATCTCTGAAGAAACTGGTATGAAACTGGAAGGTGCTACTATGGATATGTTAGGAACTGCAGAAAAAGTAGTTGTTAACAAAGACAATACAACAATCGTTAATGGCGCAGGTGATAAAGCTGCTATCCAGGCTCGCATCGGTCAGTTGAAATCGCAGATCGAAACTACTACATCTGATTATGATAAAGAAAAACTGCAGGAACGTTTAGCTAAGATGGCTGGTGGTGTAGCTGTTCTTTATGTAGGTGCTCCTTCTGAAGTTGAAATGAAAGAAAAGAAAGACCGTGTGGATGATGCTTTGAATGCAACACGCGCAGCTATCGAAGAAGGAACAGTTCCTGGTGGTGGTGTTGCTTATATCCGCGCAATCGCAGTTCTTGAAGGGCTTAAGGGTGAAAATGAAGACGAAACAACCGGTATCGAAATCGTTAAACGTGCGATTGAAGAGCCTCTTCGTCAGATTGTAGCAAATGCTGGTAAAGAAGGAGCTGTAGTTGTTCAGAAAGTAAAAGAAGGCAAAGGCGATTATGGTTACAACGCTCGTACAGACGTTTATGAAAACTTATGTAAAACAGGTGTTATTGACCCAGCTAAAGTAACTCGTGTTGCCTTGGAAAATGCAGCATCTATTGCAGGCATGTTCCTTACAACAGAATGTGTAATCGCAGAGAAGAAAGAAGAATCTCCGGCTATGCCAATGAACCCAGGTGGTATGGGTGGCGGCATGGGTGGTATGATGTAATCAGACCTTCTAAAAAATAGAAAACGGTTGTCTCAGATTGAGGCAACCGTTTTTTGTTTGCGTAAGTAAATATTAAAAAGAAATCGTATATAATATAAAATCATATTTTATCTTTATCAGTGTTAATACAAGACATGGATAAACCACAAAATGAAGATCTGATGTTTGATCAGTTTAGGACTTTATACAAGAAAAATGCTCCTTTACTAATTTATTATGCTTGTAAATTTGTAGATCAAAAAACGGCAGAGGATCTTGTACAGGATATCTTTCTAAAAATTTGGTATAAGAAAACTTTCATTTTTTCTAAAGAAGGGATTAACACCTATTTATATAATTCTGTTAGACATGCCTGTTTGGATCATTTGAAACACCAGGATGTAAAAACAAACTATGTTAGTTCAATAACAAATAAGCTAAAAATAGAAGAACTATACTATAATGACGATCCCCAATATCTGTTTGGGGATGATGAACGTCTAAATTCCATTCATAAAGAAATTAATAAATTACCGACTAAATGTCGGGAGATATTCTCTATGGCTTATCTGGAAGAAAGAAAAACATCCGAAATTGCTACACTACTTAATATTTCTAAACGTACTGTAGAAGCTCAGCTTTATAAAGCATTGAAAATCATTAGGGATGCTTTATTGTTTCTTTTTATATCACTTCTTTAAAAAACATCTTATCTGTAAGTATATTTTTCTTATCAATCGTATATATAGTAAAACAATATAGAAATGTCGGAAAACAATCATATCGAAGGATTGATTATTCGTTATCTTCAACAAGATATTTCGGAAGAAGATGTACAAGAACTGGATGCATGGCTTGGAGAATCTAGTGATAATATGTCGTTTTTTTTTCAGTTGAAAGACATATACGATTTAATGCGTAATAATAAATATGTCACCGATGAAGAATTGGAAAAAAGCTGGCAACAAATGTATACAAAACTAACCTGTAAATCTGTTAAATCACCACCAAATAAGCCGAAGAGGAAAGCAATTTTGGTTCATTCTTTAAAGTATGTTGCTATAATAATTATCGCCATTATTATTGGAAGAGGGTTTGATAAAATGCGTGATAAACATTCATCCTTAGATGTTCCAATTACATTTAATGAAATACATATTCCAAAAGGAGGAAAACCTAATATCCTCTCTTTATCCGATGGAAGCAAAGTCTTTTTAAATGCTGCAACAACATTTAAATATCCCACCAGTTTTTCTAAAGGTAGAAGGGAAGTTTATTTGAATGGAGAAGCTTTCTTTGAAATAAAGAAAGACAGCCTCAACCCTTTTGTAGTAAAAATAAAAAATCAATATATTACTGTTTTAGGAACAAGTTTCAATGTTGAGGGATATACGGATGACACCTATAATATCGTAACTTTAGTAGAAGGCAGTGTAACGCTGGAAACATTTAATGAAAAAGGCGAGTCTATCAGTAATGTACAAATGAAACCCGATCAAAAAGCTTATTATGATAGACAAACTGAGATTATATCGATAGAAAATGTGGATGCTTCCCTTGTTGATGTATGGACAAAGGGAGAATACAAATTTAAAGATGAACCATTTTTTTTAATAATAAAACGACTGGAAAACTATTATGGAGTAACCATTCTATTAGAAGACGACAGTCTTAAAAACATAAAATATACCGGTACGTTTTCGCTTGATCAAAATATCCAGGAAGTACTAAAGATAATTAATCATGAGAAACAGTTTGTTTTTAGTCAGCCTGATAAAGATAATATTATCCATATTCGTTTGTCAAATAAAAATAAATAGCCTATGAATTAGAACTACAGAAAAAACGAATCGGAAAATGACAAGATCATTCCCCGATTCATAAACATTTTTAGTTAACCGCTCTTTCGTGCGTCTGGACAACAAGACGAAAGAGACATTTTAATCATAAAAACAGTCAAATGTATGAAAAAAAATCTAGATAACAGTAAAAGACTGTGTCTGAAAATAAGGCGCATTATGAAAATCACAGCCACCCTGATCCTCATTGGTGTTATCCACATATCTGCAATAACTTATGCACAGAACCAACGCATATCTGTTCTCATTGAAGATGGTACTTTTTATGATGTTGTAGCTCAGATAGAGAAGCAATCAGACTTTATGTTTTTCTATAAAAGTGAGGAAATAGACAATAACCAACGTATTACTTTAAAGGCTGAAAATAAACTTGTTGCTGATATCCTAAATGAAATACTAAAACAACGGAATTTAAGCTATAAGATTATTGATAAACACATTATTCTTACAAAGAAGAAATCAGCATCTGTAAATCAACAAGTCAGAGAAATTTCGGGAAAGGTAACTGACTCGAACGGGGAACCGGTAATAGGAGCTAATGTATCCGTAAAAGGAACTACTGTTGGTACTATAACAGATATGGATGGTATTTACACACTATCTGATATACCCAATAACAGTACGCTCGTATTTTCCTATTTAGGAATGAAAACACAAGAAATTCCAGTTGGTAATAGAACATCTATTAATGTTACATTGGCGGAAACAGCTATAGGCTTACAGGAAGTAGTAGCTATCGGATATGGTACAGTACGCAAAAGTGACCTGACAGGATCAGTAGTACGGATAAAAGGAGACAGTTTTACTTCTCAATCTATGTCACAATTATCTGAGATGCTTGCAGGAACTGTTGCCGGCATTAATATGATCCAGTCGACATCCGCACAAGGAGGAGGAAGTCTGGAACTTAGGGGACCTAAATCGATCTCGGCTCAATCTGCTCCGCTGATTGTAGTTGATGGTGCCATATTTGGAGGAAGTATCAAAGATATCAATACGAATGATATACAATCGATAGATATTTTAAAAGATGCCAGTTCGGCGGCTGTATACGGATCGAGTGCAGCATCCGGAGTTATCCTTATAACAACCAAAAAAGGGACTCTTGGAAAACCAACAATTAGCTTTTCGGGAAAAGTCGGTATGGCTGAAGATTATAAAAAACGAAGAGGACTTGGCCCCGAAGAGTATATAGAATTCAGAAAGGATTATTTACGGTTAATTTCACCCAATCTGAACTTCGATTATTTCACAAATCCCAATAATCTGCCTACCGGTATGAGCATAGAGGAATGGCGTAATCTGAGTGCTTCACCCCTTCCAGATAATACAAACGAATGGCTGGCTAGGTTACGTTTTTTTCCGGAAGAACAAGCAAACTATCTGGCAGGTAAAACTATGGATATGTATGATGAAGTATTCCAAAAAGGTTTAAGACAGGATTATGACATCAGCATCTCAGGTGGAACTGATAATCTCACATATTATTGGTCATTAGGTTATAACGATTATAACGGTATTATAACAGGAGACGAATATTCAAGTATCCGTTCACGATTAAATTTGGATTTTAAAGTAACTAATTGGTTAAATATTGGGTTGAATACACAGTTTTCTACTCGTGATGAGGGAGCGGTTCCTGCAAGTATGTATTTCTATGTGAATAGTCCTTTTGGAGATATGTTTGATGAGAAAGGTAATTTGAAAAGACTACCACATGGACATTCTGACAATCCCTTATTAGACTATTATCGAACTGACTTGCTGGATAGAACCAATCGCTTAATAAATAATCTGTATGCAGAAGTTAAACTCCCGTTTGATATCAAATATAAAATTTCATATCAGCCTAATCTGATGGGAAGAAAGAACTATAAGTTTGTTACTATCAGTGAAAAACTTGGCGGTTTATCGAATGAAATTCCTCATGGCAGCAGGGAAGACTCTTCGTCATTCGGTTATATATTGGATAATCTATTATCATGGAAAAAGGAGTTTGGTATGCATAATTTCGACGTGACCTTGCTTGCCAGTATAGAAGAAAATAAATTTTGGCAATCTACACAGAGTAATCAGAACTTCCTGCCTAACCAGTTTTTGGGATATCATGGATTACACTTTGGAGACAATCCGAGTATTACGAATGGCGAAAATAAATATGATACCAGAAATACAGGAGATGCTTTAATGGCGCGTTTGAACTACATACTTATGGAAAAATATTTATTGACTGCTTCTGTAAGGAGAGATGGATTTTCTGCTTTCGGAACCCAGAATCCACATGCGATTTTCCCAGCCGTAGCATTGGCCTGGATCATCTCAGAGGAAAATTTCTTTAAATCTGAATTCATTAATAAATTAAAATTGAGATTATCGTGGGGAGCGAATGGAAACAGGAATATAGGAATGTATTCTGCACTTGCCCAGTTAAGTTCTGATATGTGGTATGATGGTTCTAATACACGTGTAGGAGTATATACTTCTACATTAGCCAATGATAAGTTAAAATGGGAACGAACTACATCATTTAACATTGGTTTGGATATCGCTATACTTAAAAACCGGATAGACCTATCAGTTGATTTATATGATATGACAACTACAGATCTTTTAATGAAACGTACATTGCCCAAAGTAACCGGATTTGAGAGTATTATGGCTAACCTAGGAGAACTACAGAACCGTGGATTTGAAATGACACTGAATACTGTTAATATGAATCAACCCAACTTTTCATGGAATTCCAGCTTTGTTTTTTCTCTAAACAGAAACAAAATAAAGAAGCTG
Source organism: Tannerellaceae bacterium (assembly GCA_032054765.1). Classification (GTDB taxonomy): domain Bacteria; phylum Bacteroidota; class Bacteroidia; order Bacteroidales; family Tannerellaceae; genus DFXE01. The sequence goes on along the minus strand of DAMBSC010000026.1, from coordinate 39,819 downwards.
TTTGGTGATTATGGTACATATACTCTGGAAGGCAAAGAGATTACCGGAGAAGTACCTGATTTTGATAATAATTGGTTTCCTGGGAAATCTATTAATGCTGTATGGGATTATGACTTAACAGGAATTTGGCAAACAGATGAAGCTGAAGAAGCTGTCAAATATAATCTAAGACCGGGTGATTATAAAGCAGTAGATGTTGATGGTGATGGGAAATATATTGATTTGCAAGACAAAAAATTTATTGGTCATAAAGAGCCGCGTTTTCGGTTAGGGTTAAGAAATGATTTCAGTTTTTTGAAGAACTTTACTGCATCAGTTTTCTTACGTGCTGATTTAGGACATATTGGACTTTATAGTCCTGCTTTAAACGGAGGTTATGATCAAAGTGACCGGTTTAACAGATACGTAGGCCCCGTACCTTACTGGACGGCTGATAAGCCAAACAATGAATATCCCAGAATTGATACATATACTGCTGCTTTTGGAGGTGGTCTTAAAGTTTACAAATCAAGATCATTTTTGAGAGTGCAAGACGTTTCTCTGGCATATACTATCCCCTTAAATAGCATCAGCAAAATCCATTTGAACAATCTGGAGCTGTTCTGTTCTATCCGTAATCTGGTAACTTTTACCAAATGGCCGGGATGGGATCCGGAATCGCTCATGAATCCTATGCCAAGGACATATACGTTTGGAGTGCGATTTTCTTTATAATCATTTACTGATAATTTAAATATATATATCATGAAATCAATAAATAACATATTATTAGTCACCATCTTTCTGGTTACATTCAATGCTTGTTCGGATTGGTTAGAACCTGATCCTCTGGCATTTTACGCACCGGAAAATGTATTCATAGATGAAGCGGGTTTTGAATCGGCTCTTGTCAGATGTAGAAAAGAGATGAATGCCGATAATCACGGAGAAAGGGACCTACATTTTATAGCCTTGGATTATATGTACTCTGATCTTGCTTGTTCCATTGAACAATGCGACTTCACAAAAAACACACCTAGTCTGGTAGGTAATCGTTCCGCCCTTCAAAAACTTTTTTTAAATTCATACGTCTATATTAAGAATGCCAATACAGTTATTTCCAGAATTGATGATATTACCTGGGATGATGAAAAAATCAGGAACAGGATTTTATCAGAAGCCTATTGGTTCCGTGCCTATTGGTATTACAGACTGATACATTCATATGGAGATATCCCCTGGGTAGGAGAAGAATTAAAAGAGGCCAAAGTTGATTACTATTCTACTTCCAGATGGGCTATTCTGGAACAACTGAAAAAAGATCTGGAATTTGCCGTTCAATGGCTTCCGGACAAACCTGCTAAACTAGGGAATGTAACGAAAGGGGCTGTCAATCACTTATTGGCTAAAATATATCTGGCTACTTGCGAATTTGACAAGGCCATACAAGCAGCAACTGCTGTTATCAACGGACCTTACGAATTAATGACTCAACGCTTCGGTGTAGATAAAGAAAGGTCATATTATAACTTGATGTGGGATTTGCATCGGATAGAAAACAAAAATTTACAGGAAAATACGGAAACCATTTATGCTACAATAGACCGCTCAGATCAGGCACCGGAGACGTGGTGGGATTTAAGGGGACTTTATTCTATGAGACACTTTGGACCTTCCTATTGGAGAGTACCTGATTCCGAAGGAGTCAGAGCTACAAACTGGAACACAGCCTCGGGTGATACATTAGGCTCAGGAGATGCTGCAGTACGCTTGAGTCGTTATTTTATTTATTCCTTATGGGAAGATGGTCACTATCAGTGGAACACAACTCCCGATATGAGAAGAGCAGACTGTAATTGGATTGAAATGGGAGATTCTATTGCTGAAATAATTACTGTACGAGAAGATTCTCCTAATTTCGGTGAACCATTGAAGAAGAAGCACATAGCCAATTTAGCAGATACGATGGAGGTTTGGTTTAGCTGGCCTTATTACAAAACATACGCTCCTACTCCGAAAACACCTTATTGGCAACAACCGCACGGAGGACAGGGGGACTGGTATATATTCCGTTTGGCCGAAACATATCTTTTGAGGGCTGAAGCCTACTTCTGGACAGGTCAACCTGCTTTAGCTGCAATGACATCAATAAGATAAGGGAACGTGCTCTGGCAAAACCTATCACAGCTGCAGATGTTACTATTGACTATATATTTGATGAACGGGCTCGTGAGTTGTATATGGAAGAACCACGGCATTCTGAAATGGTCAGAGTATCTTTCATCTTTGGAAAATTAAACAAAGATGGTTATAGCCTGTCAACTATCACAAACAAAAACTGGTATCACGACAGAACCATGCGTGTAAATCATTTTTACACGCCTCCACTCTTCTCTTACTTTGGTAACGTAGCTAAATTACTTCCCCATCATATATTATGGCCTATACCGCAAAATGTTATTACTGCAAACACATTAGGGAGGATCAATCAGAATGTGGGATATGATGGTGATGGATTAAACGTTCCTCCATTGGAAACTATTCCCTGATCGTTAAGGATATATTTATAAAACAAATATCACATTATGAATATTATTAATCACTTAATTCCAAATGTTATTCGAAAATTTTGTGGAGTTCTTTTGTTAATGTTATTACTTAATACCTATGTATTAGCTGGCAATAATAGTATAACAACTGATTCAATTCCATCGCCGGTGGAATTTATCAGTGCAAAATTTGATAACGCAACCCCTCTTAATTGGAAATATCAACCGGACGGTTCCGTATTAGTTCTTATGTCGACCGATCGTGAAAGGAATTCTCCTAACAGGGCTTCCAACCATGTTCTTTTTCAGGTACAAGCAAAGAAAGACTCAGAAGTAAAGTTGACTATAGAGTATTTTGACGAGATATGGAACACACGCACAGTTACCTCTCATAGCCTTGTGGATAATTATTATCTCTCCGGGGATGGTGTGAACTGGGATATTACAACTGCTGAAAAATATGAGAAAGGTCATCATATAAAATTTAAGATGAAATCATCCCAAATGTTTGTAGGAACTATGGAACCTTATAGCCTGGATGATTATAACAGATTATTGGGACAAATCAAAAACCACCCATTAGTAAACATTGAATATATCGGTAAAACGGTTGAAGGAAGAGATTTGGAGATAATCCAAATTGGTAAAAATACAGCTCCTTTCAAAGTTTTTATCAGGGCACGCGCACATCCATGGGAAGCAGGGGGAAACTGGCTTCTGCAAGGTATGATAAACAAACTGCTTAATAGGAATGTCAATAATGAAAAATATCTGGATCTGTTCTGTGTTTATCTGTTAGGAATGGCCAATAAAGATGGTGTAGCAAGAGGAGGAAGTCGTTTTAACAGTAACGGAATAGACCTTAATCGTGGAATGAACCTGCCAGCAGACCCTCAATTAGTTCCTGAAAACTATGCGATGGAAACATGGCTTAAAAAAATGGAAAATCGTGGAATGAGACCACACATAGCCATGGACCTTCATAATGACAGAAGCGGACATTTGAATTTTGGCAACCCAAAAAATGCTCTTAAAAAAGAATATTCCACTAATCAGGTAAATAGTATGTTTGCTGAAAGCTATCTTTTAGTTGATAAAAATGCGGACATAAATCATTTCAAATCGAATATTGAACGATTTGAGGCATTGATGTATAAATATACTATGCATACCTGGATGGAAAACGGAATACTGAAAGATAAATCGAATCCAGGGAATATACATGCAAAAAGATATGATGTGAACATTGCTGCGATTCTGGAGTTACACCAATCCTGGATCAGAAGTTTGAATAAAGCTCCTTTTGGAAAAGACTGGCAATTATATGGGGAGCAAATGCTGGATGTTTTTTATCACTATTTTAAAGAATAAATTATGACAAAGACAACACGAAGACAATTTTTGTCAACTGCCGGTATAGCAACTGCCGGAATGATCGTTTCACCAGCTCTGAGTACTTCCGTCCTGCAAAAAGCAGTCGGAGCAAATGACAAAATCAGAATGGGATTTATTGGAGTTGGAAACAGAGGGAGCGAATTATTAGGTTTATTTATGCAACAGCCCGATTGTGAAGTTGTAGCCCTTTGCGATGTATATGAACCTTATATGCAAAGAGATAGAAGCAATGTAAATCAAAGATGGCTGGAAATATATGGAAGTAAAATACCAAAAATGAACGAGCAATTCCAGAAGAAACCTAAATTATATAAAGACTTTCGTAAGCTTCTTGAAGACAAGGATGTCGATGCTGTCTGCATTGCGACTCCTGACCACTGGCATGCCGTACAAACCATAGAAGCTATTAGGGCTGGAAAAGATGTTTATTGCGAAAAACCATTGACAAACACTCTGATAGAGGGGCGTAAAATGGTGGAAGTACAAGCCAGAAGTAAACAGGTTGTAGCTGTCGGAATAAACCGTCGGGGGAATATTGCTTATCAAAAACTGGTTAAAATTATTCATGGAGGAAAGTTAGGCCAGATAACAGTTGGTCGATCAGCTCATAGTAGTAATTTATTCCCTAATGGAATTGGGAAATTAAAACCCGAACAACCTCCTAAAGATTTTGACTGGGATATGTGGTTAGGTCCACGTGCTTATCGTCCGTATCAATACAATATTGCACCATACATGTTTCGTTGGTGGAATGATTATTCTTCTCAACTAGGCAATTGGGGAGTGCATCATATGGATGCCTTGCGATGGTTGATGGGAGAAACAGCTCCTTTATATATCTCTGCTCATGGTGGAAAATTCGCTCTGGATCATGATGCAACTATTAATGATACGGATTTTGTAACGTTCGAATTTGCTTCCGGAAAGATTTTATCTTACAGTATCATTGAAGGAGCAGCCGGAAATTCAATGTTCCCATACGGAGAATTGGAGATCAGAGGAACAAAAGGTATTGCATATGCAAATGAAGGGGGATATCAGATTCATCCTGCCAGCCCAGGCCAATTTCAAAATTGGAAAAAACCTTTTGAAGAAGAAGCTTTTAAAAACGAAATGAAACTGTTAGCTGATGCAAGCAGTGCAGACAGTACTACCGGATTAATCCGGGACTTTCTGGATTGTGTCAAATCCCGTAAAGAGCCATTATGTACTTTAGAGGAGGGCCATCGATCCACCAGCTTTGCTCATTTGGCGAATATTGCTTTAGCCACTAAAGAATACTTAAAATGGGATGCTGTAAATGAACGATTTGTAAATTCAGAAAAAGCGAATGCTTTACTGAATTACGAATACCGTAAACCTTGGACATTATAATAGTTAATTTATGAATTCACGTAGAGATTTCATGAAGAATAGTATTGCACTTGCAACGGGAGCTATTATTGCTCCCAATGCTTCAGATAGATTGATAAGCAAACGAATTCCATCTATTCAATCAGTAAATCGCCCTATCTGTGTTTTCACTAAAAGTCTGCAATATCTTGAATATAAAGAGCTGGCTGAGACTCTTTCCAAAGCAGGTTATGATGGTGCCGATTTATCGGTCAGACCCGAGGGGCATGTCATTCCGGAAAGAGTAAAAACAGATTTACCTCGATTAGTGAAAATACTCCAAAAGACAGGGATAAAAAGCACCTATGATGGTTACTGCTATTACTGATCCTAACGACAAGTATACAGAGGAAGTGATCGCAACAGCTGCGGAATATGGTATTAAGCATTACCGGATGGGATATATGGAATATGATAAAAAGAAATCTTTGCCTCAGAATATTGATACTCTTAAAAAAGTATTTGAGCAATTGGCAAAAATAAACGAGAAATATAACATTCACGGTGAATATCAGAATCATTCCGGTATACGGGTAGGAGGACCTGTGTGGGACTTATATCTCTTACTGAAAGATTTAGATCCCCGTTATATAGGAGTGCAGTATGATATACGCCATGCTGTATGTGAAGGTGGCGAATCATGGCCATTGGGGTTGGAACTGGTAGCTCCGTGGATAAAAACGTTTCCACTGAAAGATTTCGTCTGGCAAAGGAGATTAAAAAGATGGATACCTTATAATGTTCCGTTAGGAGAAGGAATGGTGGATTTTGATGCTTTCTTTACTAAATACAAAGAACTGAATCTTTCCGGACCATTCAGTATTCATCTGGAATATGAACTGGGAGGAGCAGAAAACGGGAACAAACAACCTAAAATGAATAGAAACGAAATATTCAAATATCTCAAGCAGGATCTTGATTGGCTAAGAAAAAAACTTATAGAATATAACATAGATTAATAAATCATGAATAGAAGAGATTTTATAAAGAACGGCAGTTTATTAACTGCTGGTAGTGGGCTTATGCTTGGTGCAGGAAATAGCTGTACATTACGTTCTGCTCAGGAAAACTCAGAGGCAAAAGAAAACTTGGCAAATCATCCTAAATCAACATTTAGAGGTTTACCTAAAGAAAAAAAGATAAAAATTATTGAAACAGATACAAACTTTGAAAGGGAAGATTTAATCAGGCCCTTTGGCTTTAAAGGAGGAGCAATGCGTGAAATATGGCAAACCGCTGCACTAATAGGAAGCGATACAGGTAATCGTAAGTTTGGTATTTGTACGCAAAATGTATTATGGAGTGATCCTGTTGTTTTTGAAGCACATTCTGAGAGTGCAGGAAATTCACTAATGTATAACATAACCGACCGTGCCTTACAAATGCTACAAGGCGAAACTTACACTAATCCTGTTCAAATACAGGAGGATATACTCGATGAGTTGTGGGGGTATGGAAAGAAAGTTACAGGAAACCCGAATTTAAAGGAAACCTTTATATTAAATGCTCTTGTTGGTGTTGATAATGCCTTGTGGTTACTCTATTGCGTCGAGAACGGAATAACAAATTTCGATGATATGATTCCGATGAGTTATCGCCCAGCTTTAAGTAATCATCATGAAAAAGTCGCCAGTATTCCTTTAATGGCATATAATATTCCAGTCCAAGAAATAAAAGAAGCTGTTGAAGAAGGCTTTTTCTTTATGAAAATTAAAATAGGACAAGCAGGTACACAAGAAGAAATGCTTCAAAAAGATATAGCACGTTTGACAGAAATACACAGAACTATCGGAAATGCAACAACTACCTATACCGAATCTGGTAAGCTCCCTTATTATTTCGATGCAAACGGCAGGTATGAAGAAAAAGAGACCATGTTACGCTTTTTGGATCATGCGCATAAGATTGGAGCTTTCGACCAAATCGCTATCATAGAAGAACCTTTTGCTGAAGAAAAGAAATGGGATGTTAGTGATCTGGGAGTAAGGATTGTTTCAGACGAAACAGCTCATACAGATAAACATGCGTTGGAGAGAATTCAGATGGGATATACATCCATCGCGTTAAAACCTATAGCTAAAACAATGAGTATGTCAATGAAAGTGGCACAATTGGCATATAAACACGAGATTCCTTGTTTTTGTGCAGATTTGACTGTTAATCCCATATTAATAGAATGGAATAAAGCTATAGCAGCACGTCTTGGTGCCTTTCCTGGAATAAAAGGAAGTTTAGGTTTAGTTGAAAGTAACGGACATCAGAATTATAAACAATGGGACAAGATGTTAACCTACAATCCAACTTCTGATTGTTCCTGGGCAAAAGTGAAGAAAGGTGTTTATCTGTTGAATGAAGATTATTATAAGCAAAACGGAGGTATTTTTGAGCAATCCCCCCATTATGCGGAATGGTTTAAAAATTAGAAAAAAAGAATTTATAGAATATTCTTTATTTCACTGAGGGAGCTAACAATATATGTCGGAGTGAAACCTTCAGAAGGGAGATTTTCAGGGTTCAACCAGAGTTGGTCTATTTTAGAATTATAGGCACCTACAATATCGGCATCCCAACTGTCGCCTATCATTAATGTTTCATTACGCCGGGAGTTGGTGTTTTTCAGTGCGAAGTCGAATATCTCTTTATGTGGTTTTTGGATATTGGCATCTTCGGATAAGATCATCCGGTCAAAATAGGGAGCCAATCCTGAATTGGAAAGTTTCTTGAATTGAACCTCCCGGAATCCATTAGACAATATGTACATTTTATATGAAGGACGAAGGTATTCGAGAAGTTCTATTGCTCCGGGGATTAATTTTGTTTTGGTTGTGGTACGTTGTAGAAAGTCGTTGTTTAAATTGAGTACAGATTCTACATCTTCTATACCCATGGGCTTAAGTACATATAAGAAACGTCCGACTATTAAGGTATGTCTGTCTATTTCATGGTTTCTGTATTGTTCCCATAGACGGAGGTTATTAGGCATATAATAATCATAGAATGCCTCAAAGGTTGAATATTGCCGATCAAAATGATAATCTGTATATATTTCCTTAAGGCATTCTTTATTATTATGATAGGTATCCCAAAGGGTGTCGTCTAAATCAATAAATAGGTTTTTGTATCTCATTATCCTACTTCAATCACCAGGTATTTGCCTAAACTCCAAAATGATTTAATATCTGTTATTTTAAATGTTATATTTCCGTCTTGTCCTTTTGAAAATTCGTAAGAGCCTTCCGGATGATTGGATTTCAGTTTTGCTTTTCCTGAATATAATGGTATAGAAGTTACTTCTCTCGTGTCTATAGTCTGGAAATAATCTTTATTGAAACCACTCTGAAGTACTTTGGATTTTGAGAATAATCCTCCTCCGGAAAGTATTTTCTGATCTTTAAGTTCTTTAGCTGTTCCAAAACAATAGTAAGCCGTATTAAGCGTTTTATCTTTTTCTTTCATTAATTCAGCTTGTGCTGCAGCAGTTGATGCAAGATCCTCAACATCTTCATTGAGAGATGAAACCATCGCGTCTAGTTCCTGAATACGTACATTCTTTTGAGCCAGTTCTTCTTGTAAAGCCATAATGGTAGTAGCTTTCTGGTTTATTTCAGCAGTCAGTCTATCAATTGTTTTTCTCAATGCACTTGACTGGATATTGCTTTTATTCAGTTTGTCTTCCAGTTGACTGATCTGATCTTTATTCCTTTTCAAAGTTTCATTGATCAATTGCATGTTTTGTCTGATCTGTTCACGTGTAGAGGGTGTTAATTCAGCATGCTGCTGGATAGTCACGTAGTTTTCGGCGTCACGGATCGATTGGAAATCTGCCTCAATATCATTTAATAGTGATAGCATTTCATTCATTTCTGAATTGTTTTTTGCACTCTCTATTTTAAGAGAATCATTTTCTGCCTGTAAGCGTTGGGTTTCTTTGGAGTTTTGTCCACAAGATGTCAGCACTATAGCGCTTATACAAACAAATAATACCTTTTTCATGTTCTGTTTGTTTTAATTTAAATTTTTATTTTTTCCTTTTTCTTTGCTTTCTTTTAAGCCTTCAACTATTATAACAATTTCTCCTTTAGGTTCGTTCAATTGAAAATGATTTATCACCTCTTCAACTGAGCCCCGTATGGTTTCTTCAAACATTTTTGAGATCTCTCGTGACACGGAGACTAAGCGGTCGGTTCCAAAATACTCTGCCAACTGAGAAAGTGTCTTCAATAATCTAAACGGTGATTCATAAAAAATAATTGTACGTGACTCGGCAGATAATTCTTTTAAACGGGTTTGCCTACCCTTTTTTTGTGGAAGAAATCCTTCAAAACAAAATTTATCATTGGGCAAGCCGGAAACTACCAGAGCCGGGACAAAAGCCGTAGCTCCTGGTAAGCATTCTACCTCAACATCTTGTCGTATACACTCGCGTACCAGCATAAATCCAGGGTCTGAGATAGACGGAGTACCCGCATCAGAAACTAAAGCTATATTCTCACCCGCAAGTATGCGAGAGGCAATCTGTTCGACCGTTTTATGTTCATTGAACTTATGGTGAGATAACATTTTGTTCTGTATATCATAATGCTTCAATAAGAATCCTGTAGTACGGGTATCTTCGGCTAAGATCAGATCAGCTTCTTTCAATATACGAATAGCCCGGAATGTTATATCTTCCAGGTTTCCTATAGGTGTAGGAATAATGATAAGCTTAGCCATATTTTATAATGATTATTCTACAAAAAACGCTTCTCCAAAAGTTTGATAAAACTATTTACTGTTTCATCTTCAATGTTCCAATTCAATTTCTCATTCAGATAAGCTATTGATTCTTCGTAGGAATGAATATCATTGAGGTCTGTTATTACTTTATTCATTTTTGCTTCGTCGCCGGCAAACAGTTCCCTGCGAAAATAGAATCGGTCATTTAGGCTTAATGCTTTACGGAAGTCTGAAAGATTCTTTCTCTCTAACAATTCATTCAAGTATACAGGCTGTTTGTCTATTCTGGGTACAGAAATTTTCTCAATGGGCGCATCTACCAGTTTTTCAATGGGTTTATCGACAGGAAGTGGCTCTACAGTCACTATCTCATCTTTAACCACTTGCTCCTCAACAAGTTCTTCGGCAATTGGTTCAGGAAGAGGAGACGCTTTAGATGCCGGAATAGACTCAATTAATCGCAAATGTTCTTCCATTTGCTTTTTTAGTGTCTCAATTTGGTCGCTTTCCAATAGATGCAGATCTTTCAGTATTTTATGTGTCAGATCGAACGTTTGACTAAAGAATGAAACTGGATAAATCTCTGCATCACGTATACCTGCTACCAGCTTTTCAAGCTCCCTGATGTCTAAAAGTAAATAATCAACCTTCTCTTTATTTGCCATAATATATCCCTAAAAATAATGCTGCAAACCTACATAAAATTCCTGATAATATGGATAGGTGTAGTATTAATATACGTTATCCGGCAGATTAATAAACCATACATGTCCTGTTGCACGAGTGATAGCTGTATACAACCAGCGATAGAAATCTTCTCCCAACATTTCATCAGAAACATAACCAATATCGATAAAGACATTCTTCCATTGCCCGCCTTGTGCCTTATGGCAAGTAATAGCATAGGCGTATTTTACCTGCACAACATTATAAAAAGGGTCGACTTTCATCTTTTTCATCTTTTCGGCTTTTGTCGGAATATCCGAATAATCCTCAAGAATAGAGTAGAATAACAGATCGTTTTTTTCTTTAGGTAAGCCCGGGGCGTCTGTTTGCAGCGTATCAAGTAATATTTTAATATCTATCTCCAAGTCATAATCCTGGAATCGTACAGTTACGTCGGCAAAGCGAAATCCATATATTTCAGTTGTCTTTTGGACACGTAGTATTTGTATCATTTCGCCATTCGCTATGAATTCCATTTCTTTATTATTAGCAGTCCAATAATAATTATTCTTTGCCACCATCAATCGATCTCCGTTCGATAATTCTTCTTCCCTATATAAGATACGGTTACGGATTCCATTATTGTATATATTTGCTCGTTTGTTAGATCTTACGATAACGATTGTATCTTCAATTCCATCCCTGCTGTAAGCGGAAGATATTTCCTCGATCAATTGATCTCCGGTTATTTTTTGAAAATCGCTAAACCCAGTAAAGTGAAGCTGGGGAAAGACATCGACCTTTTGTGTTCGAAGCGATTCACGTAATGCCGTGGCATTAAATAGTATTCCCGAATCATCACTTTGTCTTACTACATGAGTTAATGTTATTTGTTCTACATTTAAATTATATCCTTTGAGAATCTCAGGATTTAAAGCCGGACTTTCTTCTAACATTACCGGGGGAAGCTGTGCTTCATCTCCCATAAGTATTAATCGGCAATTTTCTCCTGAATAGACATATTGTATCAGATCGTCAAGTAACCGTCCGGTTCCGAAAACATTTATATCCGAACTTTGATTAGCAATCATAGATGCTTCGTCGACAATAAACAAAGTATCTTTATGTAAATTTTCGGTAGGAAGGAAACCGGTTGGCTCATTAGAAAAAGCTTTCTGACGATATATTTTTTTATGAATAGTAAATGCCTTATGATCAGCATATCCTGAAAATACTTTAGCTGCCCGACCGGTAGGGGCAAGTAATACGGTTTTTTGTTTCAGTTCGGATAATGTTTTTACCAATGTACCTACTAATGACGTCTTTCCGGTTCCGGCATATCCTTTTATTAGTAATAAAGATTCCGTGTCTCGTGACAGGATAAAATCGGAGAGAACATTCAGCGCTTCAACCTGGTCTTCTGTCGGGGTATAGGGGAAATTATCATTAATTTGCTTTCTTAAATAACTATTTATCATTTTGAATGCAATAATTTTTGCGATAAAGGTAGTGTATTAAAGATTCTTTTTTAAATTTGCCGAACGAAATAAATTTAAAACACATACACACCATGAAAGTTATTTTAAAAGTTTTACTTATTGCTGCAGTTTTACTGTTGGTTTACATGTGCTATAGAAGTATCATGACTCCTATTGAATTCGATAAGGAGAAGAAAGTACGAGAAGATGCAATTATAGCACGTTTAATGGATATTAGAAAAGCGCAGATAGAGTATAAAAACATAAATAAAGAACATGCCGGATCATTTGATGATTTAATTAAGTTTTTGAATGAAGGTAAAATACCTTTTGTTGTAAAAGAAGGTGTTTTGACTGATGAGCAATTGGAATCAGGAATGACTGAACAAGAAGCTGTAAAGAAAGGTATTATTAGACGTGATACTTCATGGGTTATCGCAAAAGACACCTTGTTAGGTCCAAACTATAATGTTAATGATTTGAGAAATGTTCCCGGAACTCAAGTGCAATTCTTTATGGATACTGCAACTTTGGAGTCAGCTTCCGGATATACAATCAAAGTTTTCGAAGCAAGTGTTAAATACAATGATTATTTAGGTGATCTGGATAAACAATTGCTGATTAATTTGAACGATAAAGCAGAAAAACAAGATAAATTCCCCGGTTTACGTGTAGGCTCATTGACTGAAATCAACAATAATGCAGGTAACTGGGAGAATCTATAAATTGTGATTTATGACTATCAGTATTCCTGATACGTTTACTATCGAATCTTCTGGAAAGTATATAATGTCCATCCGGCTTTGGTCGGGTGGACTTTCTTTTTCTGCATACAATCCGGAGAAAGGACAGAGTTTTTTCTTTCGTGAAACAGAATTCGATAGAAACATCCCTTATATAACCTCATTGAAAGAAACCTTTTTCGAAAATGATTTTTTTATCCGGACCTATAGAAAAGTGTATGTGATGGTAGTTTCTCCACAATATACACTTGTACCTGAAGAGTGGATAAACGATAAAAAAAAGATGGAATTAATAAGATTAAATTTTTCATTACCGGAAAAAAAGATACGGGATAATTTCTTAAAAGAGGAAAAGGCCAAGGTCATATTCGGTATAAATGAAGAAGTATACGAATTCTGTTCTCGTTCATTAACAAATCCGACTTTTGTTCATCATATTACGCCACAAATTATAATGCAAAAAAAGCAAAACCATTCAGAAAAGCGGAATCATCTATCTGTATTATTACATCCTCAAATGATAGATATTATTTGCTTTAATGGAAGTACACTTCGTTTTGTGAATTCATTTGCTTATAATCAGTTTGATGATATAATATATTATATCTTGTATGTGTGGCGTCAAATGGAAATGGATCAATTAAAAGATAGACTCTCTTTGGCAGGAGATGCGGCTTTGTGTAAAAAAATAACGCAGTCTTTGAACACTTATATCCAGCATATAGGACAAATAGAAGTTCCATCAGAAGCATATTTACTGGGTGGTGAAATATTACATGCCCCAATGGACTTAGTATTACAAGCCGTATGCGAATAATAGGTGGTAAATATGGGCGACGTCGTTTTGTAGTCCCTTCCAATTTCTCAGCTCGTCCGACTACCGATTTTGCTAAGGAAAATATTTTCAATGTAATCAATAATTTAATTGATTTTGAAGATTTGAACGCCTTGGATTTATTTGCCGGAACAGGGAGTATTTCATTTGAATTATTATCCCGTGGATGTCGTAAAGTTACGACTGTAGAGAAGAATAGTTCTCATGCCGCTTTTATTTCAAAAGTAGCAAAAGAGTTAGGAGCAAACGATTTACATCTTATTAAAGGAGATGTATTCCGATATATATATTCTGCACCTAAACGAAGCTTTGACTTAATTTTTGCTGATCCTCCGTATGCATTGAAAGAGTTACGAGAAATACCTTCTTTAATCCTAAAATATGATCTTTTATGTGAAGGAGGTATTTTCATTATGGAACATCCTCGTGAATACGATTTTTCAGATCTACCCTATTATTCTCAAAAGAGAACTTACGGTTCAGTTAATTTTAGCCTTTTTATTAAAGAAGAGGAGAGAAAAGACGCATAAACGATTCAGCCATGCGTTGTTTGATCGGTCGTTTTAGCCAGCGGGAAGGAACCAGTTTCTCACAACTATGCATATCGTGTTGAAATATTTTTTTCATGCGCAAGGCAAATTCTTTTTGATATACAAAAGCATTGATCTCAAAATTATGCTCAAAACTACGAAAATCCATGTTGGCTGAACCAATACAGGTCAACTCATCATCAGATACGACCAGTTTAGAATGTAAAAATCCCGGCTCATAAAAATAGACTTTTGCACCAACTTTTACCATATCATCAATAAAAGAATGAGATGCCATATTAGCTGTTTGGGTATCCGATTTTTTGGGTAACATAAGTTTTACATCTACACCTCCTAAAGCTGCTGTTTGTAAGGCTTGATTTAATCCTTCGGTAGGTAAAAAATAAGGAGTTTGTATGTAGAGGTATTTTTTAGCATTGGCTATCATAAAGATGACTGCCTGCAATAATGTCCGCCATGGACCGGTAGGTCCGCTAGTTAAGACCTGCATAATATTATCACTATAATTAGGTACAGGCGGATAATAGATTTTACTGTTTATAAGCTTTTTACTTACGACATACCAATCTATGAGAAAAGCAGATTGTAATCCATAAACTCCTTTACCTTCAAATTTAAAATGAGTATCACGCCATGTACCCCATGAGGTACCTTTTGTATATCTGTCGGCAATATTCATACCTCCCATAAAGCCTACTTTTCCATCTATTACTACTATTTTACGATGGTTTCTATAATTGACTTTGCTGGTAAAGATCGGGAATGCCACTTTAAGGAAAGCATATATTTCAACACCTACATCTCGCATTTCTTTAAAGAATTGTTCTTTAACATTCCAGCTACCCACATCATCATACATAACACGTACTTCAACTCCCGCTCTGGCTTTTTCAATCAAGACATTCTTGACCTTATTTCCGATCTCGTCATTCAAGAATATATAATATTGAAGATGGATATGATGAATTGCTTTTTCCAATTCTTCAATAAGGGCATTAAATTTATCAATTCCATTAGTATAGATGTCGATATTACTACCATATAACAGGGAGCATTGATTACTATGTCCTAATAAAGTTACCAACGGTTGATATTGTATCGGCACAGGATATGAATCATGTGGAAGTTTACCCGTTTGTGGGCGTTTCATGATTCGTTTATATGTTCGGTGAGAAATGATCCGTTGTTTCCTGTTATCTTGTCCGAAAAAGAAATAGAAAACAAGTCCTAGACCCGGCAAAAGTATTAATACAACAACCCAAGGGATAGTTTTAAGCGGATTTCTATTCTCCGTAATGATAACTAATACCAGCCCCAAAATAGTAATACAATAAAGAATAAAAATTATTGTACCTATTACTGTACTAAAAGTTATAGCAGCTAACATTTCTTTGCAAATATAAATATTAAAGGTAGAAAAGGTTCTCTGGAAACACAAATATCTTCTTTTTTATAAATAGGATAAGGTAATGATATAATTGAAAAAGTTATCTTTGTATCAACCTGTAATTAACGCTCTAAACATGAAAAGCTTTCTTATTGTAATTCTTATAGCTTCCCAGACTCTGCTTTTGAATGCCGCTGAGATAAATCCTCTTAATTATCATTTTTCTCATATTACAGGCGATGAAGGTCTTTCGCAGAGTAATGTTAAGGCTATAGTTCAGGATAGTTATGGCTTTATGTGGTTTGGAACCAAGAATGGATTGAATAGATATGACGGAACTTCTGTTAAAATATTTAATTGTGAAGATAAAGTCGCGGGAAAAGGAAACAATAATGTCTCTGCTTTATTTGAGGACTCCGATAAAACATTATGGGTAGGTACCGATAAAGGAGTTTATTTATATGACCCAATAACAGAATCATTTCATTACCTGAATATCCTTACAGATGATGGTATGCAAATGACAAACTGGGTTTCGGCTATTCAATCTGACATGTCAGGGAACATCTGGATTATCATACCAAATGAAGGGGTTTTCCGATATAAAAACAGGAAATTACATCATTATGATCTTATAAAGAAAGAGCAATCATCTATTGAATCTCCTGAGTGTATATGTATTACAAAATCAGGAGATGTTTGGATAGGAACTAATGGAGCCGGATTATTTCTATATGATTCGCAGAAAGATTCCTTTAAACAATATATTACAGATATAAATGGTAATACTTTAAAGAATAAATATATCTTTTCAATATGTCAATACGGAGATAATATTGCTGTCGCTATTCATGAAGAAGAACTAAAAAAATATAATCCATTAACAAATACACTTACCAATATAGCAGCTCCTTCAGTTCATTTTACAGTATTAAGAGATATTGAATGTTTTAACGGACGTGATTTATTGGTAGGAACACACGCCGGATTGTTTATTGTAAATGAAGAAGAAAATAAGATCACTCATTTCAATGAAGATTTAGTTCATCCGTATAGTTTATCAGATAAGGTAATTTATGCTATTTACAAAGATAGAGAGGATGGAATTTGGTTAGGGACTCTTTTTGGTGGAATAAATTATCTTCCGGCTCGACGCATTGTATTTGATAAATACATTCCTTTAGCAGTAGATAAGTCTCTAAGCAGTAAACGGGTTAGGGAATTAGCTAAAGACTCTGATGGGAATGTCTGGGTTGGAACAGATGATGAGGGTTTAAATATCTTAAATACAAAAACAGGAATTATAGAACCTTTTGAATATGAGACCAATAAAAAGAATAATTCTTTAAAAACATTAGCTGTTACAAATTTTGAGAATGAGATCTGGTGCGGGTTATTTAAAAAAGGAATAAACGTTATACAACTTCCATCTAAAAAAACAACCCTATATACTTCAGGGGATTTGAACTTGAATGAAGGAAGTATATATGCATTGTGTAAAGATCGTGCGGGACGCACTTGGCTTGGCAATGCATGGGGGTTGTACGTTTCATCTCCAGGTAAATTTGATTTTAAGGAAGTTAAAGAAGTAAAGAATGTATGGATCTTCCATATTATGGAAGATAAAGACGGAATTCTTTGGATAGCTTCTATGGGAAATGGTATCTATAAATATGATCCTATGAAAGATATATATAAACGTTATATAAACTTTCCGGGAGACTCTAACAGTTTAAGTTCGAATTCGGTCAGTGATATCATGCAAGATAGTAAAGGACGTATCTGGTTTTCAACAGATAGAGGAGGCCTTTGTCTGTACAATAAAGAAGAGGATAATTTTACAACATATTCCATTGCTCAGGGTTTACCGGATGACGTAGTTTACCGAATATTGGAAGACAAACAAGGAAATTTGTGGTTTGGTACAAACCGGGGACTAGTCAAATTTAATCCGGAGTCGGGTGATGTAAGAGTTTATAAAAAAGGAGATGGACTGCTCGGTAATCAATTTAATTATAAATCAGCAATAATAGATAATAATAGTAAATTCTATTTCGGAGGGATTGATGGTTTAATTGCTTTTGATCCTGAGACAGAAATCATCGACGATTCTAAACTACCCTTATATTTTACAAAACTAAGTGTTTATAATCAGGAAATAACTGTAAATTCAGAAAACTCACCATTGGAAAAAAGTATAATTCATACCGAAAATATTACACTACCTTATAATCAATCAAATGTAAGTCTTGATTTTGTGGCTTTAAATTATACCTCTCCTACAGCCACGGAATATCTTTATAAAATGGAGGGAATAGACAAGAATTGGATTACTACAAATACAAACCGTAATATAACTTATTCGGGTCTGGCGCCTGGTGATTATAAATTTATGGTAAGAGCGGCTAATAAAGGGGGGTCTTCCATTCATTCCGAACGGATTCTCAGTATTACTATCCTTCCCCCCTGGTGGTTGTCTAAACCTGCTTATCTCATATATGCCATATTAATTATTGGCGTTATAGCGCTTTTGTTTTTCTGGTATGAAAATCGTCAAAGACGGCGTGTAGCAGAGAGTCGCCGTCTATTTGAAATTGAAAAAGAAAAAGAATTATACAGCTCTAAAATAGATTTTTTCACCCAGATAGCACATGAGGTACGTACTCCGCTTACTCTTATAAACGGACCATTGGAATCCATAATGGAGATGGATATTCAAAACAATAAGATTAAAAAGAATTTGCATGTTATTGCTCAAAACACAAAACGATTGCTCGAGTTAACCAAGCAATTACTTGATTTTAGAAAAGTAGGAGAGAGCAAGTTTCTTCTTGATTTTATTGTCGTTGACTTAAATAGGTTACTTAAAGAAACCATAGAAAGATTTGAACCAACCATTATACAACAAAACAAAGAACTTAAAGTAAATATTCCCGATGAAACTATCAATGCGGCAGTAGATAAAGAAGCACTTACTAAGATATTAAGTAATTTACTTAATAATGCACGAAAATATTCAGCCCATTCAATATTAATTGAGTTAATAAAAGATAGTACAACGTTTACCATTTGCGTATCAAATGATGGTATGCGTATCCCTGAAGAACTTAGTACACGAATTTTTGAGCCTTTCTTCCAAATAGATAAGACAGAGCAGGCATCGTTGGGAGCAGGCATAGGTTTGCCTTTGGCCCGTTCGCTCGCTGAACTTCATAATGGGAAGCTCTATCTGGATACCGGATCTTCCATGAATTCTTTTGTTTTGACTTTACCTTTACATCAGGAGAAAGTGATACATCTGGAAGATTATTCTAAACATGATGAATATGTGAAACCGGAAGAAGAGTTGTCATTACCCCAAAATACGGAAAGAAATATTATTCTTTTAGTTGAAGATAATGATTCCATGCGTTCTTTTATGGGAGAGAAACTTATGAGTTCATTTGTTGTAGAAACAGCCACAAATGGTATAGAGGCTCTCGAAATATTAAAGAAAAAACATATTGATATTGTAATAAGCGATGTAATGATGCCACAAATGGGAGGTTTTGAGTTATGTCAGACTATGAAATCAGACATGGAATTGAGTCATATTCCATTTGTTTTCCTTACAGCAAAAAATGATTTGGATAGTAAAATAAATGGGTTGAAAATAGGTGCAGAAGCATATGTTGAAAAGCCTTTTTCTTTCGGTTATCTTCAAAGCCAGATCATGACTTTATTAAATAACCGAGAAAAAGAAAGAGAGGCTTTTGCCAAACGTCCATTCTTCCCCGTCCATAATATGAAAATGAATAAAGCGGATGAAGAATTCATGGATAGAATTATTAGTGTCATAGTAGAAAATATTACCGACTACAACTTTAATGTAGAACGTCTTGCTGAAATTCTGGCTATGAGCCGGTCGGGTTTATTACGCAAAATAAAAGTATTAACGAATCTATCTCCCGTTGATTTTATCCGGTTGATACGTTTGAAAAAGGCCGCAGAACTAATTTTGGAAGGTAAGTATCGTATTGGAGAAATCTGTTATCAGGTAGGTATTAATTCTCCCTCCTATTTCAGTAAATTATTTTTGAAACAATTCGGCATGACACCAAAAGAATTTGAAAAGCAAAATCAATACAATAAACAATAGACATTCTATTCAATAAAGTTATATCTGATTCATTTACTATTACAGATGTTAGGTAGGAAGATCGACGAAAAGGACTATTCTTTTCCATAAGTTTTATTTTTCAATATCACTAATATCACTATTAATATATCTACCTGTATATCAATAAATCAAAGGTGATATCACCTCGTTTTTTTAATATCACAGCAGTGATCTGAATTCGGAAGCGTGCAAATAAATATAGGTCCTGTCCAATTATTTTTTGCTCCCGTCCTGATTTACATTCGGGAACGTGCAAAATCTAATGCAATAGTTGAAAAAAAGAAGTTGACCATTCAAAAAACCATTTAGATGCTTCTTTCAAACCATTTAGATGGTTTTCTAAAAGTATCTAAATGGTTTGAAAGAAGCATCTAAATGGTTTTGCAAAAAGATGTAGATAGATTTTTAGTGATATTAGCAAATGACAAAGTGATATTAAAATCATATGGAAATATCACCTTTAATAATTTAATAATCAAAAACATACCCCAAAAGTGATAATAGTGATATTAAAAAAATAATTTTTTGTGTAAAAACCCTTCCTTAAAATATTTCTAATGGGCATAATGAAACGTTGGATCAAGCGCATAACTTACATCAAGAAAGTAAAATTCCGGAACAAAAGTCCTGGGATACTTATATCCTTTCATCCTCTTATTGCACTTGCTTTTTTTCTTTGAAAAAGAAAGCTAATGCTAATAACAGAGTGAATGAACAGATAGATGATATGATAAATAGTGTAGCCCAATCACATTTATCAGCTAAACGGAATGTATTAATCAGATATCCGTTAAAAAAGGTGCCTAATAAATAACCCACTCCCCAAACTACAAACGAAAGGAATCCTTGGGCTTGCGCTTTCATGCCTTCGGGAGCCGCATTTTCAGTATATACTTGTCCACCTACGAAGAATAATCCAAAGATAAGGCCATGAATTAGAATACCAATCATATAGGAAAACTGCGAATCAAACTCCACACCAAAAAAGAACATAACATAACGCAGAAGCATAGCTGAAAGACCGAAAATCAAAGTCTTCTTTATACCACACTTTACCAGAATGGTCGTAGTGATAACTAAAAAGAACATTTCGGCAAACTGCCCCCAATTCATTGTTACAGTTATATGTTTTACATCCATATCTGCTAAAAACATGGAACCGTACAGATGATACAAATTAAATGGGATGATAGCTAAAAAGGAGATTAATAGAAAAACTAAGAAGTTTCTTTCTTTTAACATGGATACCACATCCAATCCTAATATATCTTTCACTGAAAGTTTTTGTGTTCTATCAGCAGAAGGAGGCGTAGGTGGTAATAAGAAATTTAATCCTGCCGCAATTACACTAACCGCTGCACCACAATAAAGGGGTAATACGGTTCCATCAAATACCTCAACATGAAAGAAATGGACAGCAACCAAGCTAAATACTCCCGAAGCAACCCAACCAATGGAACCTAACATTCTTATACGTGGAAATAGACTTGCAGGAGCGTGATGCATAGCAATAGCACTTGTAAGGCTCCACGTAGGCATGTAACACAACATCGCTAACATTATAGTAACCATTAGTCCGATAAAACCGGTCTGCATAGTTGCCAATAAAAGAAAAACAGCCGTCAGGAAATTCAAGACAGCCAGTACTTTCTCACTTGAGACATATCGGTCGGCGATAACTCCGACAAATGGTGACGCCATAGAACCTATAGCCATTCCACTTAATATCAGCGAGACCTGATAAACTTCCAATTCTAATGTGTGTGCTAAATACGTAGCCATCGGTACCCACCATACAGCCAATAGAAAATACTGCATGAACATCATGATACCCAGGCGAATAATGCCGGATTTCTGGTTTTTCATTTACATTATTATTAGGTTATTCGAAGTGCAAATATACTATTTCTTTAGACTTTCAAAAACTTTCTACTATGTATATCATTTATTTGTTAATAAACGCAAATCATATAAAGTGTTATTAAACTAATTTGTGTTTCATTTGTCTATCTTTTCGAACATAAATTGAGAACTGGTGTTTTTTGTTGTGAAACGAAGCATGGAAGAAATCGGTCTTACCTCACAAAATTAACTGCGGAGTTCCATATCTATACTACATTTTAAATTTTTATTCGTATGAAATACGGAAAGACCTTTTTGGTGTTGATTGTCATAATGATTTCTTTTCCTGCACTTGCGCAGAGAGCTAATGTTGAAGTAAAAGGTATGATTGTAGAAGAAGGAACGACTATACCGATTGAACAAGCGACAGTACGTCTATTGAATGTAAAAGATAGTACACTGATCAATGGTGTAGCCAGTCTTAAAAATGGAAGTTTCTCAATAAAAAACATCAAACCTGGACATTATTTGTTGCATATCTCATTTATAGGCTTCGAGCCTATATACCAACCCTTGGAAATAACTGGTAAAACAAATCCAGTAAATGTTGGCAAACTGGAAATGAGTGATGGTTCTATCTTGCTTGGAGAAGCCGTTGTCGTTGGAAAAGCGGCTGAGATTGTTGTCCGCAACGATACAATTGAATACAATGCCGACTCATATAAAGTGACGGAAGGCTCCGTATTGGAGGATCTATTAAAGAAAATGCCAGGTGTGGAAATCGATAGTGAGGGAAAAATCACGGTAAATGGTAAAGAAGTCAAAAAAGTGATGGTAGATGGGAAAGAGTTCTTTTCAGATGATCCCAAGGTAGCCTCAAAGAACTTACCGGCTAAAATGATTGATAAACTCCAGGTACTTGATAAAAAAAGTGATATGACAATGATGACAGGTTTTGACGATGGAGAAGAAGAAACTGTTATAAACCTTACTGTCAAACCCGGAATGAAGCAAGGTTGGTTTGGTAATGCTTTTGCGGGATATGGAAGTGAAGACCGTTATGAAGGAAATTTCATGGTAAACCGCTTTATGAACAATGACCAGTTTACTCTTATGGGAGGCATCAATAATACCAATAACATGGGATTCACCGATCTAGCATCAACCATGTTTCAGGGAGGAGGTGGTGGCGGTCGAGGCTTTAGAGGAGGTGGAGCAGGTAGCGGTATCACCAAATCAGGCAATCTCGGAATGAACTTCAGCAAAGAATTTAATAAAAAACTTACCTTAAACGGAAACATCCGGTATAACCATTCAGACAATGATATTTACGGAAATAGTACAGAAGAAAAGATACAAAAGAACGATAGTATACAATATCAGGAGAGTGAAGAATCTAGAAACCGTAAATCTGATAATTTTGGCGCTAATCTCCGCCTGGAATGGAAACCGGATACCATGACCAACGTCATATTCACTCCCAATTTCAGTTATAGTAAAAGCAAGAGCTTATCCATAGAAAGCTATACGACGCTTCAGGGTATAAAAGGAATGTCAACCGAACAAATGGATTCCCTTAACATGGGTGATTCTCACAATGAAAGCGACGGTAACGGCATTAACCTGGATGCCCGCCTCGAAGTAAGCCGTAAGCTAAACAGTAGCGGTCGTGTTATAAGCGGTTCAATTTCCGGTGGTTATAGCAACTCAGATGAAGATGGTATTGATTATTCCAACACTTATTATTTTGGAGATGAGAATACGCTTCGTGACAAATTGATTGATCAACAATATCAATATGATAATAAAGGTTTTAATTATCGGGCATATATATCTTATGTGGAACCTCTCGGACGTAATAACTTCTTACAAGCAACTTATAGCATTAGCCAAAGAAAACAAGAATCCCTAAAATATACATATGCTAAAGATGAAAATGGACAGTATACCGAACTGGATACTGCATACAGTCAAAGCTATCGAAATAACTTTGTGAGCCAACGGGCCAGTCTGAGTTTTAAATCGCAACGGGAAAAGTTCAATTATACTATCGGTCTGAATCTGGACCCTTCTTATAATAAGAGTGAAACGTTTATTGGAGATACTATTCTATCTTCCTTATCACGTAGTGTTGTCAATGTTTCACCGATGGCTCAGTTTAATTATATATATAATAAGCAAACCAATTTAAGGATCAACTATAACGGACGAACCAGTCAGCCCAGTATGACTCAACTGCAACCACTCGCCAATGTATCCAATCCTAACAATACGATTATAGGTAATCCGGAACTTAAACCCTATTACACCAATAATTTCTTTATACGTTTCCAAAAGTTCATATCCGAGAAACAAACCGCTTTAATGGTTATGGCAGACGGAAGCTATACGGTAAATGCTATTGTTCAGGACATCACTGAACTGGAAGGCGGTAGAAGAAGTACTACCTATCGGAATGCAAGCGGAAATTATAACGGAAATGTTCGTGTTATGTTCAACACTCCTTTGAAAAATAAAAAGTTTACTATAAACTCTATGTCGATGGCGCGATATACCAGTAGTAATTCTTTTAGGAATAGTGAAAAAAATACGAATAAAACATTGGTATTAATGGAACGTGCCGGTATTGATTTCCGTTCAAATATTATTGATTTGGGAGTAAATGGGAATATTCGTTATACTAATGCAGATTATTCACTTCAGCCGGATGACAATACTAAAACTTATAATTATGGTGTTGGCGGTACAACCGTAATTTATCTTCCTTACGAATTTAAGATTGAAAGTGATATCAATTGGTCTACAAACTCTGGATTTCAAGCAGGATATGAACAGGATGAGATAATCTGGAATGCCGCAGCTTCAAAATCTTTCCTAAAAGGAAATCAGGCAACCTTACGCTTCAAAATATATGACATTCTTAAAGAACGTAGCGGTATTTCACAGCAGATTAATCCTGAAGCGATCTCTTATTCGAACTATAATACGTTGAGCAGTTACTTTATGGTACATTTCGTTTATCGCTTCAGTATATTTAAAGGCGGAGCAACTGCTGCAGATGCGATGGGCGGTCGTAGACCGGGGCCGGGAGGAAGAGGACCTGGTGGACCTCCTCCTAGATTCTAACTTATATTATTTAAATAATTTCCTTACTATCTCTATTTCTCCGTCATTAGGAGCGGGTTGTAGTTTTAGTAATTCTGAAATAATAAGATAAAGGTTTACATTTGCCATTGTAGGCAGTTCTACATTTTTTTGAAATGAAGGACCAGTGGCATAAAAGATCGCTTCCATTTCGGGTGTAAAGTTATCATATCCATGTGTAGCGCCTTTGAAAAGACGGGACTCCGGGCGAAAATGAAGATAAGTCCCAATGTCGGGGATTACTACGATATCTCCTACCCTTTCATTTTTACCGTAAACGAACTTTTCAGGAACATCTGCTTTCTTATAAGCTTTTATATGTGGAACTTTCTGCAGAATTTCCATGGCAGTATTTACATAGGATGGTTTAGTATATAATAAAGTAGGCACACCATCAAATACATAATCAAAACTATCACGTGGCAGATAATCATTGAGGTTTACATAGTTTTCAGGATAATAAGTTGCCATTCCGTGATCGGAAAGAATAATAAAATCAATTTTTTTAAAATCTTTAAGTTTACGAGCATTGGTAAAGAAATAATTCACCACACTGTCCAGATGTTCCACCATAGCATACGTAGCTGATGAATCAGGCGTTGCCCGATGGCCAATACCATCCGGTTCTTCTATATACCACATGATCAATCGCGGACGGATCTTTTCAGGTAACTGTAACCAGGCGATTACTGAATCGGCACGATTCTTATAAGGGACTGACTTATCATATGTTTTACAGATAGAAGGCTGCATTCCTTGTACAGGCGCCTCGCTTCCTACCCAGAAGAAAGAGGCGGAACGTACTCCTTGCTTTTCTGCGGTATTCCATATTGGTTCACCTCCATAAAAATCAGGATTGGTAACAGCATTGTTGTCTCCCAAACGATAGATCTTATCCAGATCGGGAGCATAAAAGAAGTTATTCACTAATCCGTGATGATCAGGATGCAAACCTGTAGCCATAGAATAATGATTAGAAAACGTCACACTAGGAAAACAAGGACGGAAGGTAGATTTCACCCCTACTCTACTTATTGAATCTAAGGTTGGAATATGAGCTTTCTCTCTATAATCAGACCTGAATCCGTCAAGGGATAGAACAACAACGTATTCGCCTATTTGCTTTTTTGATGAGCATGAAGTGAAGGATAGATTTAATATAAAAATGGCATTTACGAGAAATAGCAATAATATATTCTGCATAATCATTTACTTTTTAATTAAAAACGTATCATATAGAAGGAAGAGCTTCAAGCCGGTGAAACCCTTCCTTTATTATTATCAGAATATATATTTAATACCAAACTGCATCTGCCAACAAGAGATATCATCTATATTATCCCTGAATGTTTCTTTATTACTATTATTCATTTTGTATTTCAATGTATAATTATTCTCTTCCTTTGGGCCATCTGTTACCGTGAGGAATTGATATTGAGGGCTTCTGGAACTTCCCAACATCGTTGTTTGATGTACGCCCCAATCTTTATTCAAAAGATTCAGGAAATTAGCAATATCGAAACTAAAACGTAGGGTATGCATACGTCCGTTTTTCTGGAAAACTTTAATATCATGATAAAGACTCAAGTCCAGTTGATTTGCAAAAGGAGTTACTCCACCGTTACGTTCCGCATATTCACCTCTATGTTTCTTCAGGTATGGGTCTTGCTCTATAAATGAATTCATTGCATTCCATGCCTCTTCCTGTGTTTCAAAGCCATCGGCTACTAAATGGTCTTTTGCTTCATCAAAATTCCTGGGGATATAAATCAAGTCATTTCCAGAAGTTCTATCACCATTGGCATCCCCGCTATATGTATATGAATAGCGGAAAGGACGGTAACGTTGATAAATCAGACCAATATTAGTAGACATTGTTTTACACCAATCTGCCGTATAGGATGCTGACAATAAAAGTCTGCCATTAAATGAGGCTGCACTATAACTAAGTTCTTCTGCATTCGGATTCAATGCCGGACGATATCTCCAGGCAGATAAAGCAACTGAAGATGTTCCGTCTGTTACGCTTTTCGCTCTACCGAATGAATAAGAACCGTTAAAATAGAAGCCCTTCATTATACCACTATTGAATGTTTTTTGTAATTGGAAAGTAGTATAGAAAGAATATCCCTTACTAGTATTGCGCAACATGACTACATTGTTTGCGGCTTTCTGATTACCTGGTTCATTGCTATAAAATGTTCCTGCATACACCGGGCGCATATTCCCCTGTCCACCATCATTAACAAACTTATCTGTAGTAGTCAGACCTATATTATCATGATAAATTGCATTTAAATCTTTTGAATAGAGTAGTTCAACTGTGGCTACCCAACCGTCTAAGAATTTATAATCGGCGGCCAGATTACTTTTCCATAAATTTGGATATTTGAAATCGGGATCGGTTATTGAAATATCTGCCTGCGGAGCTGTTCCATCAGTAGGTTTGTATGTATCTATATTTCCTGTAAAACCAAGACCCGGCAATTCTTCTCCTCCTTTATTTAAATCACCAAACAAGACTCCGTTATTACCAGCCTGATTGCTTATCCAAACATACGGAGGAGTTCCTGAAAACAATCCGGTACCACCGCGAATTTGTAAAGCATCATCTTCCAAGGGACTATAATTAAAACCTAAACGGGGAGAAAATAAAGGTTTTGCATTCGGGTATTTGGATACATCAATTTTTATACCGTCACGATATGTTTCTGCAGCGACTTTATCATTTGTAGGCAAATCGGTGGTAAAGATTGGAATGTCAATACGTAAACCTAATGTTAGGTTTAACTTATCGCTTACCGTCCATTTATCCTGTGCATAAAACCCAAGCTGGAATACATTTATTTCAGAATACGGGAATGAGTCGCCAATAGCGTATTTTTGGATATAAGTTTTATTAGCTGAACCTGATGTTACCGAATGAGTAATTCCACCTTGTATAGGATTAAGATTATAACCGGGGAATTGTGATGGATTATATTGACGAATATCAAAACCGTTCATACTTCCATTCTTTGCTAAATAATCTTTAGTGGCCAATACATTAAATTTAAAATCATCTATGGAAGGAAATAACCAGGAACCTGTATAGTTCTGAGCAAATCCATTTTTAAATTGTCTGTAATCACTTTGTGTACCAACAGTTACCTGATGCTTACCAAAATTCATCACAAAGTTATCCTGGATTTGCCAGATATCGGTATGTACCAGATTATTATATGAATTTGCTTCCGTACCGAATGTTGTATATGCCTGTCCGTTTCCATCCAAAATATCTACCTGGGGAAAGAAACCGCCATCCATATCCCGAAAATCACGTAATCTTGAATAACCTACTTTCAGATAATTGGTCATCTTATCATTAATGATTGTATTCAAGTCAGCCATCCAGATATTAAAATTATTATTGCTGCGATAGAAACTTGAAGAGAATGGAATAGCATATTCATTAGGTCCACGTCCATTTAGGGGGGTGCCTGAAGTAGATGGTGTCGAAGTATTATAGGATTTAAGATAATAATACTTTACGCTTAATGCATTTTTGGTATTAATATTCCAGTCAATCCTTGCTGTTATACGATCAGCACGGGTTTCAGTTTTAGTAACATCAAATTTACCAGGGTTATATCCTAATTCTTTGGAAAGAAACAAAGACAGATCATCTAAAACAGTAGCATCGGGAATAGAATTTTCGGTTGTGTAAGTCACAGGTTCCTCAATACGATCCATCTCTGCATTAATAAAATAAAATAATTTATTTTTAATAATCGGTCCAGATAGGCTGAGCCCATATTGATGATTGGAAAATTCTTTAACCCCCAATATTTCGTCTTTCACACGATATCCTCTCATGGATGGACTTTTCGTATACATATAAGCAGATGCATGATATTCATTAGATCCGGATTTTGTTACCGAGTTTATTCCCGCTCCGGTAAAACCTCCATTACGGACATCATAGGGAGCAATCATTACCTGGACTTGTTCTAAAGCCTCTAATGAGATGGGTTCTGTTCCTGAAGCTCCCAATGAAGAACTTAGACCAAATGAGTTATTAAACGAAGCTCCGTCTACAGTTACATTATTAAAACGATAAGAAACTCCTCCAAAGTTATTTCCACTACTCATTGGAGTAAGTTTGGTAAAATCATTTAATGAGCGGTTTAAGGTAGGAAGTTTATCCATCTTATCGCGCGTAATTATTTCTTGTGCTCCCGTCCGATTTCTTGATATAACCGGATTCCGGTCTGCAACCACAACTATCTCATCCAGTGCCTGTGAATCTTCTCGCATGGTTACATTCAATTTCAATTCTTCGCCTAATGCCAGGATAATGCCGGTTCGTACTTCCGGATGATAGCCTATATACGTATATTCAACCACATAAGGACCACCGATACGAAGATTATTGAATTGATATCCTCCATCTTCATGGGTTATCGTATAATACACGGTTCCTGTTGGAGTATGAGTTGCCTTAATATTTACGCCTATCATAGCATAAATTGAATTGTCAGATACTTTGCCGCTCATACTTGCAGTCGTAACCTGTGCATTCACAAAAGAGATCGTTGATAAAAGGGCGAAAGCCAAAAAAAGTAACTTTTTCCTCATGATTGTTTAGTCTTAATAAATAACGCAATTTAATTTATGGTATACTGTAATAATGCATTGACTGTTAAAGGTTTTTTACATACCCGACAAAGATAGATATTGTCTGTTAAACTATTGTTACATTTTAAAATATATTTTATCACAAAATAGCATCTTTTTTAAAATAGCTACACTCTTGGATGATTCAAAAAAATCACTACATGTAGTGATTGACCAACCAAGAACTTTCTTTTTTCTTTGCATACATAAATCATCTAATTCCAAAAAATGAACATATATAAAGTTCTGGTAACAACTCTTACTATTCTATTTAGCTTTCAACATTTATTAGCTGAGAATAATCCTCAGGATACAATTAAAACGTATAATTTAGATGAGGTTATTATTACGTCATCAACAAAAGAGACAAACACACTTCGTACTTTGCCGGGATCTGTGTCTATTATTTCTCCACAAGCAATTAATGGACGTCAGATTGATGCTTTGAAGGATTTAAGTTCTTTCGTCCCGAATTTGTATATACCCGATTATGGTGCGAAACTGACTTCGGCTATTTATATCCGTGGCATCGGAGCGCGCAGTAGCGGACAATCTATCGGACTATATGTAGATAATGTACCTTACCTTGACAAAAGCACTTTTGATTTCGAATTAACGGATATACAACGTATTGAAGTACTCCGCGGTCCACAAGGAACACTATATGGACGTAACGCTATGGGTGGTATTGTAAATATATACACTTTATCTCCTTTTGAATATCAAGGAACTAAACTGGCTGTTTCCGGTGGAAATTACGGACAATTTAAGGCTAAAGCTTCTCATTACATGAAAGCCGGTGATAAGATAGGGCTTTCGCTTAGCGGATACTACGACAGGAATAACGGGTATTTTACTAATATACATACCGGAAAGAAAGCCGATCATCTGGAGTCGGCAGGAGGACGTTTTAAATTTGACTGGCATGCAACACCCAAATTTACCGTTGGTTATACGTTATCTTATGATTATGTTGACCAGGGAGCGTTTCCGTATGGGCTTTATAATAAAGAAACCCGCTCTATCGCTCCGGTCAATATTGGCGATTCTTCCAACTACAACCGGAATGTCTTAACCAATAATCTGCTTTTAGAATACAGAACGGATAAGTTTGTTGTTAGTAGTACAACAGGTTATCAGTACTTCAAAGATGATATGATAATGGATCAGGATTTCTCTCCTAAAGATATATTTACTATCAACCAATTACAAAAGCAACACGCATTCAGTGAAGAATTAGCGATTAGAAGTCTTACAAGTACTAATTATCAGTGGTCGTTCGGCTTATATGGTTTTTATAATGATCTGCATACTGATGGCCCTGTTACATTTAAAGAAGATGGTATTAAAGATATACTTCAACCAATCTTTACTAATATCAAAAAGAATAATCCGAATATGCCTTTCTATTTGTGGATTATGGATAATCAATTATATATACCCGGTTCTTTTGACACTCCTTCATATGGAATTGCATTATTCCATCAATCAACTTATAACAATCTGTTTACCAAGGGACTATCTCTTACTGCGGGCATAAGATTGGATTATGAGAAACAAGAAATGGACTATACCTCAACTGCTAAGATGAGAATGGGAGTTAGTGCTGACAGTTTGGGGCAGCATATTACTGAATTGCCGGGAATTGAGCCTACAATTATGGATGAACATACATCGCAGGATTTCTGGGAAGTATTACCTAAAGTTTCTTTGAAGTATGAATGTACACCTTATACCTTTACATATCTCTCAATAGCCAAAGGCTATAAAACTGGAGGATATAATGTTCAAATGTCAGCAGATCTTATGCAGGCTCAAATGCAATACGATATGATGAATAAATTTATGCCTTCCGGAGCCACAAAACCTAAACCAATAGAGGACGTTGCAGCATACGACCCTGAAAAAAGCTGGAATTATGAATTAGGAATACGGAGTGAGTTAGTAAAAGGAAAGCTTTTTAGTGAGTTGACTTTATTTTATATGGACGTAAAAGACATGCAAATTACCAAATTCGTGGATAGTGGTAACGGACGATATCTTTCGAATGCAGGAAAAGCCAGAAGTTTAGGAGTGGAGGCCTCAATGCGCGCTCTTATCACAAATGAACTTTCTGCCGATTTGAATTATGGATTCACAAAGGCTACATTCAGAGATTATATCCATGAAACACAAAGTAATGGTAAAATAATTGAAACAGATTGTGACGGGAATTATATACCTTACACCCCTCGCCATACATTAAATATAGGATTACAATACAACAAACTTTTACGTAATTCATGGTTGGATCAGATTACAGCATCAGCACAATTCAGCGGAGCCGGCGAGATTTACTGGACAGAATTAAATGATATCAGCCAGAATTTCTATGGTTTGCTTAATGCAAAAGTAGGTGTTCGTAAAGGTATAGTAAAGCTGGATGTATGGAGCCGGAATATTACAGATACACAATATGCGGCATTCTACTTTGAGTCTTTTAAGCAACCTTTTATTCAAAAGGGAAAACCTTTCCAGATAGGTGCTGATATATCAGTTGCCTTCTAATTATAATTTTTTAAGAATAATGGAAAAAGCAAAGGCTGCCTTGTTGGCAGCCTTTCTGATTTATTATATATGATTTATCAATCCTGATAGAAGTCTTTTAATTCTTTCTGTAGTTCCTGACGAGCAAAGAAAATACGACTCTTAACTGTACCCAGAGGAACACTTAATTTGTCCGCAATTTCATTGTACTTATATCCACTCAGGTGCATGGAGAACGGAACCTTCAGTTCATCACTTAGATTATTTATTGCCAATGTTATCTCCTGTATTTCATATGAACCTGTAGGAGATTCGAAACCAGAATCATAGATCGTGTCTACATTATACAAATCTGCCCCCTGATCGATAACCCCCTGCGCACGAACTACTTTATGATAGTTGTTGATGAAAATGTTGCGCATAACGGTCAGTACCCAACCTTTAAAATTCACATTATCAACGAACTTGTCTTGATTGTCTAACACTTTCAGGGTAGTGTCCTGAAGAAGGTCCTGAGCATCTTCACGGTTTGCTGTTAACATTAACGCAAAATTCATCATATTGTCCTGGATACTCATTAATTTGTTTTGAAACTGCAACGCATTCATAATTCTAATTGTTATTTATAGGTTTATTCTTTTCTTTTTGCTAATTGTCTTCCCTTTTGAAGACATAACAAAGATAAAGTAAGACTTTGAATCTTAATAATCCTTTAAAAAACGTTATGTGCGAAAATACGATCTTTAAGATTTTTCCCTAAAGTTATACCATTTTGATCATGTTCTACAAGTAATAGGATGATGTTGTGTCAGAATTTGAAAGTTGTTGGACGGAATTTACAAGTAATTCAGCTAATAAAGTCAGAAGATACCAATCCGTTCATAATTGCATAAAAGGTCAGACCAGATACTGTTTTTATACCTAATTTGGCAGTAATATTTTTTCTATGAGTCAGAACAGTGTTAAGGCTTATGTTTAGCTTATCTGCTATTTCACGATTAGTAATACCCTTAACTATAAGTTGAAGGACATCTATTTCACGGGAAGAAAGTTCTTTGTTCTTTTCGATACCACTCGTATTAGTAGCGTTTTCCGCAGCAAAAAGCTGTTGCAATTGCTCTATAATAATTTCCTGTGGAGCGCATACATTCAGGTTATTGTATCCGGATATATTTGCTGGAATGCCATTACATATGTTAATAACAACCTTAGCACGGCGTGGAAGGAAAAAATCAGCATTCAAGATAAAGATGTCTGCCTGTGTGAAATAGTAATCAAAAATATCCTGTACAGCAGAGAAGCTTTCAAAAGTAGGAAAATATGAAATCTCAACAGGAGGAAAATAATCTGTCAGCAGTGCATGTAAACCTGTACTCTGAAGAGTATCAGGAAGTATTATGGCTATTTGTTTAACTCTCTGCATCAAAAGAGCTTCTTATTTATTGAGTTTTTCCATTAGGGCAACCATTGGCTCCAGTATCCTGTATCGGATCCGGTTGTGTTGCTTAATATCCTTCTGCAGACTATTAATTCCAAAAATAACAGCGTAACAAAGATTATCATCATATTCGCCAGATAAATGCTTCACCATAATTCTTTTCAGGTCTGCAAGTAATTCCTCTAAGGTATCTTCCGTTTGTCTTTCCGGTTGAAAGGTAAAAAGTGAACTGTTTTTTTCATCAATTGATTGACTACCGTCATTAACTTTTTCACTCAATCCTAAACAATATGGGAACCAATTTTCCTCATCATTTTTTATACGTGCTATAAGCTCTTCTTTAAAGGAAAAGAAAAAACGGCCGATTAATGATAAGGTTTGATTACCTGCTGTTCCCATCGATATAAACGTAGAAAGATGGCGTTCTATATTAGGTAACTGGTATCGCTGATAATATTGATTAGTTTTAGTCAGGTAATCTATAATCTGCGAAGTATGAAAACTCTGCAGCTTCTTTTCAGGAAAGTATTCCTCATTCAGGAATGTATTTACGACGGTTAAAAGGAAATCAGTGTCTAATTGATAATCCTCACATATTTCCTTAACAGACTTGTCTCCTAATCCCAGACGAATCCCGAATCTGTTTATAACAGGAATGAGTGAGGGATGTTCTTCCACCACCTCACTCATTTGCATAGTAAGATATACTAAAGGCATTTTTTTATGCTTCTTCCCATTGTTTACGTAAAAGTTCTACTGCAGCCGGCAACACAACATTACGATCGCCCTGACAACCACATTCAAAACTTACATATTTATCGTATCCCAACATCTTGAGGCCTTTGAAACCACTGATATAGTTATCAGCGTCTCCATCTTCACCAGGCATACTGCGACGCTTACGGCTGGCCATATGTACATGTTGAAGATATTTTCCAGCTGAAAGGAAAGCCGCCATATCGCAGGTTTCTTCAAATGTCATGTGCCAGAAGTCTCCTAAACAGGTAACTCCAGGATTATTTATATCACGACAAATCGAAGCGGCATCAGCCACCTGACGGAGATAGAACGCTTCTCCTCTGTTTAAAGGCTCCATAATAATGGTTGTTCCACGCTCATGAGCAAATGTTCCCATTATACCGAATTGCTCACATAAGAAGTCACGTGTTTCCTGTGTATGAGGCATTGCCGGTACCTGTCCATTGAAAGCTGGTACAATAATCACACCGGTTGACTCCAGTTCGCCTGCCGCTGTAATAATCTCCTTCATTGTGTCCATACACAACTGACGAATCGCAGGATCAGTAGAAAGTATAAAACCTTCAAAGCCTGCACAAATAGCGCTTACTTTAATATTTCTACCTTTAAGTGCTTCCTTAATCTCAGGTACACGGGCTAGAAGTCCTCTACCACCTGGCTCAAAGCCAACAATACCCAGCTTTTCAAAATAATCAAACTTTTCATTCAACGTTTCACCAGGCGCAGTACCTTCCTGAAAAGATAACTTCAACACTGCTTTACTATTCGTACAACATGTTGATTTTTCTTTTTCAGTAGAAGCTGTCTGCCCACCGGAACAGGCAGCCAAGCCACCACCTACAGTAGCAACAGCAGCTCCTGATAAAGTCGTTTTTAAAAAGTTTCTTCTATTAAGTGTCATCTTATTAACGTGTTTGGTTACCTTGTGGCTTACCTGGTATAGGAACGATAAAACCACTCATATCCATTTTCTTAACCAGATCAATGTCTTTCGGCATATAATCTAATGAAGAAGTAGTCATTGCCTCCCAAGTAGATTCACCACCGGTATAAGCTGATTCACGTCCCATGATAGCAGCCATATTAGCAACAGCTGTTTCCGAAGCC
Organism: Tannerellaceae bacterium; assembly: GCA_032054765.1. Lineage (GTDB taxonomy): Bacteria > Bacteroidota > Bacteroidia > Bacteroidales > Tannerellaceae > DFXE01. Next base: position 4,497 of record DAMBSC010000026.1, on the reverse strand, counting down.
TGATCAATCGGTGTTTTACTACGAATATGGTTGATCCAGTTCACATGTTCCAGCGTATAGGGGTCTGTTTGTTTAAAGCCATTCTTTTCAGCGTCATGATCATATTTCCAGATCACTTTTCCTGAAAGATCTTTAATTTCCATAGTGCTGCTATCCCATGAACCTTTTGTGCCTTGAATAAATTCACTAACATTTGTTGCAGTTCCGTCAATCTGACGACACATACTGTGCATATGAATACCATTTTCCATAGTGAAATCAACACTGAAATTATCGTATTGATCACCTGTCAAACGACGTTGACGGGAACCAAAACCAACTGCTTTAACCGGTCTTAAACCGGTAAACCATGTAAATACATCTATATTATGTACGTGTTGTTCTACAATATGATCTCCTGATAACCATTTCCAGTTCACCCAGTCTTTAATCATCCATTCGCAGTCGGTCCAACCTGGTTTGCGGCTATTTGACCAAAGCATACTCTGATTCCAATAAACAACACCACCGGTAATTTCACCAATAGCGCCATTCATTATTTGTTTATAGGATTCGACATAGCTACGTTGGTGATGACGTTGTGTACCTGTAATTACACATAAATTCTTAGCCTGAGCCTGTTTTGCAGTTGCCACGATAGTGCGATAACCAACGGGGTCTACACAAATCGGTTTTTCAAGGAAAGAATGTTTTCCTTTTTCAGTAGCGTATTGAAAATGAATAGGACGGAAATTAGGAGGAGTAGCAACAATTACTACATCCACACCACTGTCTATAACCTGTTTGTAAGCATCCAAACCTACAAAACGCATATTTTCAGGAATGTCTATATTTTTTTCTGTCTTTAGCTGATTAGCTAAATTGTCAACTCTTTCTTTAAATGTATCGGCTAATGCTGTAACAGTAACACCATTTCCTGCATTTAACCAATTGATTGCTGCACCGGAACCACGTCCGCCACAACCGATAATACCGGCTTTTAACTCCTGGCCGTCGTTAGCAAAATCTACCAGATTAGGAACATAATATGAGCCTGCTTCTTTAAGTGGTTTAGCTGCACCGGCCGTTTCTGTTGAGCCGCTACCACCACCGCATGATGATAATAAGGCTGCGCTACCTGTACCCATTGCACCTATGGCACCAGCCATAGCTGAACTCTTTAAAAATGATCTTCTACTAATACTGTTCTCTTTCTTCATGATATTGTTATTTAATATGTATGTGTTTTTATTTTACATTGATTGTCTCATCCGGTTCACAAACCACACGGAAGCCGATGCCACGGATATCTGAATACCACCAAATACTTTTGGGTTGTTGTGGGTCAGTCCTTAGCCAATCATCATGTTTACTATGGTCACGCGCTGCAGCTCTGACATCTGCCGCATCAGAGGTGTAATTTCCTCCACGTACCACCCATTCCGTTCCTTCAGTAACCAATGGATCAATCACACTTTCTCCTCCCTTACTGTATGCTTCCGGATCATATTTGTCAGCACAATATTCCATAACGTTACCCAGCATATTCTTTAAACCATACTGATTAGGTTTAACTGCTGATGGTTCCTGTGTTCTGTTCTTACTATTGTTATCATATATCACATATGAGCTGATACTGTCTAAATCAGCATCGAAGAACTTTCTCCAAAAACCTTGATTAGAGAATTTTTTCGGATCACCTGTAAAGAAATAAGGAGTTTCAGTTCCACCACGAGCAGCATATTCCCATTCTGCTTCTGTTGGTAAACGATACTTCTTTCCTGTCTTTTTAGACAACCACTGGCAGAATGTTTCTGCTGCATAATGCGTCATAGTAATTGCAGGACGATCTCCTGAACCCCATCCCTGATCCGGGAAACCAAATGGAGGCGTAGGACCGGAGATTGCGTCTACATTAGGATTACTATTGTTAGCATATACGGCCTCGGGAGGTGTACGTCCTTCACTCATTGTATTAGCATAGAAAGCCCAATATTGATCCCACGTACATTCAACCTCTGCCATAAAGAACGGACTAACAGTTACATTCCTAACCGGAGCCTCATCAGGCTTATGGAATGGCTCTTTAGATGTACTACCCATCTGGTATGTACCACCTGGAATGGCAACCATCTTAAAGCTTACAGCCGTTCCGGGTATCTGCTCTTCATAATCGCTGAATGAAGTTACAGTAGCAGCTGTTTTGAAGAATAAACTTGTGTCTACTACTGCAGCACCGGAGGATTGCCCCGGAATACCGGTCATCTGACCATGACTATAATTGGGATTATAGTGTCCTGCATCCAGATGACAACTGATACATTGTAAATCGAGTTTCTTTTCATTTTCATCATAATATAAATGGGCCGTAATACCATCAGGAGTTATTCCTTCAGGAAACAAATTATGATGACATTCTTTACATGATTCATTTGGAATATAAGTCACTGCATATTCCAATTCAGACATTCTGTCCCAATCAAAATCAGCACTGTCTTTTGTTAAGTACCCCCAAACATCTCTTATCCCGAGTTTTGCTTTTGCTGTATAATGATCCCATGTATTCGTTTGCGGTGGTAAATGACAAGCAACACAATGTGTCCTTGTTCCACTTCCGTTGTTCATATGTTTGGATAATTTCCAGCTTTCTTCTGCATGTGGATGAACATGACAAATCATACACGATTCATCAGTAGAAAAATAAACTGAAGTAAGGTAAAGGCCTATTATACACCCTGCACCTAAAACTAAACCTAATAATAGATAAAAAGATTTTCTCTTAAAAAAATTCTTCTTCTTAGTCCTTTGCCCCGAATAGGGGTTCGAATTTCTGCTCATTTGTATTTATGGTCAACTATATTTGTAAGATCAATTTATGATTCAAAAAATCGGCAATAAAATTAACATTAACTTATATATAATGAAAGCTAAATGACTCTATTTAACGAATTATGTTACTTCATTATACTTTTTTTATTACTTTTTAATGTTAATCCATCCATTTTTGCCACTTTTGCTTATCATTGTAACCGGCTTCCACCATGGTTTCAATAAACTGCATTCCTCTTACACCGTCATATACCGTCGGGAAATCGAGCATTTTAGCAGATGGTTTTACGCCGTTTTTTACTGCACGTAGCGTAGAAGCAAAATTTCTGTATATATTAGCAAAAGCTTCAATAAATCCTTCAGGATGTCCTCCGGGTGTACGTACATTATATTTACCCATATCGCCTATATATCCATTATTACCCATACGAATAATTTCTTTTGGTCTATCAATCCATTTTAGATATAAGCTATTTGGTTCTTCCTGATGCCATTCCAATCCTCCTTTTTCGCCATATATACGGATCCGAAGGTTATTTTCTTCACCGGCGGCAATCTGTGTACAGGTCAATACACCGGTTACACCCTTTTCATATTTAAGAAATGCCGCACCGTCATCATCTATCGGACGTCCGGGAGCAAAAGCTTTCAGGTCTGCACAAAGTTCTGTTACTTTAAGCCCTGTTATATACTCACTTAAATGCCAGGCATGCGTACCGATATCCCCTACTGAACCAGCTTTTCCAGAACGTTTAGGATCCGTTCTCCAACCTGCGTTATTTCCACCTTGCAGTTCGATTCGTTCTGATAGCCAGCCTTGTGTATATTCAACATACAAACGACGCAGTTTACCAAATTCTCCTTTTGCAACTCTGTCACGCGCTTCTTTTACTGCAGGATAACCAGAATATACATGAGTTAAAGCAAGGATCAACCCTGTTTCTTCTACTTTCTTTTGTAGTTCTTTTGCTTCTTCCAAAGAAAAGGTCATTGGTTTGTCTACCACAACATGAAAACCTCTTTCCAAAGCCATCATGGCCGGTTCAAAATGCCATTTATTGGGAGTTACTATAGTTACAAAATCCATTCTTTCTCCTTCAGGAAGCGTCATTTCATGTTCGAACATTTCTTGATATGTCTTGTAAATACGGTCTTCGGGCAAAAAATATGAACGCCCTGAACTTAGCGAAATCTCAGGATTCACACTAAAACAACCGCAAACTAATTCGATCTGATTATCCATAAAGGCAGCACAACGATGGATAGCGCCAATAAAAGCGTCACTTCCACCACCAACCATTCCCATTCTTAGCTTTCTGTTTGTCATGATACTATATATTAGTTATAAATGAATTAGATTATAAGTTACGACACAACTCTTAATCATAATAGAATAGCATTCCCTAAAAAACGCCTAAAGGTAAAGTATTTTTTTGTATGCTAAAATCTTTTTCAAATCATTTTAATATAGACTAAGTCAGTTACATCAAAAATTTATAAGAATATGAAACATAGACTTACTACACTATATTAATTTAATTTTTTGGTTTCACCTGTCACCGTAGGCTAATGCATTGTATATAAAGCACCTGTGGTGAAGGAAGAGGTGAAACGACGATGAAAGCTACTTTTCGTTGCCTCGTCCTGAAACCGGTTGACAGATTTTAGACTATAATCCTGTAATTAGTT
>DAMBSC010000025.1:0-54167 GCA_032054765.1 Tannerellaceae bacterium | reverse complement strand
TAGTCCAATTAGAACTTAAGTAATTAACTAATTAACTAATGGATAAATCTCTACAAGCAGAGTTTAACAAGACTAATTGGTTATTATTAAACGATTAAATCGGTGTGGTGGAAAATTTAATAACATGTAGTTAGTTGCAGAAAATAGATTGAGAGGTAAGTAATAATTATTTCTATTAAAAATTAAGTTATGAAAAAACATTTCTGTAGATCGCAAAGAGCGATATTCTTTTTTACTATTTGTTTTTGCACTTCGTTTTTTATTGAAGTAGCAGCACAAAATTCTTTGACGATAAATGGGATTGTCTCCGATTTTTCAGGGGAGGCTCTTATCGGGGTAAATGTTACAGAAAAAGGAACTACAAATGGTACCATTACAGATGTAGATGGTAAATTTTCCTTATCAGTAATGAGTAGAAATTCAGTATTAGCATTCTCTTATATCGGTTATCTCACTTATGAGGTAACTGTGGGGAATAATACAACAATGAATGTTAAATTAAAAGATGATACACAAAGATTGGACGAAGTCGTGGTTATTGGATATGGTACACAGGCTAAGAAAGATCTGACAGGATCTGTCGGTGTGGTATCACAGACTAAAATGGAAAATCAGGCGAATGTAGGTATTGGTAATAATCTTCAGGGTAAGTTAGCCGGTGTGCAGATCATTCAGAATGACGGTACACCTTATGGCGGAACAACAATCCTGATCAGAGGGAATGGCTCTTTTGGAGCAAACAGTAATCCTCTGATAGTTGTGGATGGTATGATTACCAGTGATGGTTTAAATAATCTTAATCCTAATGATGTTGAGAATATTACTATACTTAAAGATGCCGCTTCGGCAGCAATTTATGGTTCGCGTGGTGCCAATGGGGTTGTAATTGTTACTACTAAAAAAGGCAGCTTTGAAGCTCCTATGCGTGTGGATGTTTCAGCTTATGCTTCAGTTGATAATCTGAGGTTTAAAATACCTACTTTGACAGCTAAAGAATATGCGGTATTAGTAAATGATTATTATAATGCAGCTAATTTACCTATTCCTTTTTCGGAGCAGGAAGTCTCTTCCTATGGAAAGGGTACAAATTGGGTGGATGAAATTACTCAAACAGGTTATAAACAGAATTACTCTATTAATATAACCGGAGGAACCACTAAAAATGCTTATGCAGCTACGGCTAATTTTTACACTGGCGAAGGAATTATAAAAAATACAACTTTTAAAAGAGGGAATGTCAAGCTTAGTAATGATATGAAGATATTGTCTAATTTGAAAGTAGGAATTAATATGAGTGCTAATTACGGTGTATCCAATAATACCGACTGGGGACAAGCTATCGATAGAGCTTTGATTTATCCTCCAACTGTACCTGCTTATGATGAAAACGGAGATTATGGTATTTCATCCCATCATGGGGAGCCTATTACTATGTTACAACCCTTGATCGCTGTTGATCTTCGTACATATGATCAAACATGGAAAAAGTTTATAGGAATTGCATATGCCGAGTGGGAAATAATAAAAGGGCTCACTCTGAAGACTTCATTTAATGCAGAAAACTTTATGTGGGATCAGGATCATTTTGTTCCATCTTACAGTTACGGACCTTCGGGCTTAATTAGTGACCATCCTGTAGCTGAATTATATGTTGAAAATAAAAATCATATGAATTATGAATGGGATAACATATTAACCTTTACGAGAAGAATTAATACAGATCATAATCTGACAGCTATGGCCGGATATACTTTTCAGGAGTTCAATTACAAAGTTTTAAGTGCATCCAGAACAGGCTTTTTGAATAATGATAAAACAATGCAGGTTATAAATGCCGGAGAGGGTAACATTGGAAATGGAGGAACTAAGGAATCATGGGCAATTTTATCTTATCTGGGGCGTGTAAATTATGACTATCAAAGTAAATATCTACTTAGTGCAAGTTTACGTGTCGACAAAACATCCAGAATAGCAAAATCAAACCGAAGAGGCGTTTTTCCGGGAGCTTCAGCTGGATGGGTTATTTCTGAAGAAGATTTTATGAAAGATATATCTTTTCTTAGTTATTTAAAACTTCGTGGAAGTTGGGGTGTACTGGGAAATCAGGACATTGGAGTCTATCCTTATCAAACCTCTTTGAATTCTACCGATTTAAATTATGTTTTTGGACAAGGAACAAATGGTACAACATATACAGGTGTTGGACCTACATCATTAGGAAATTCAAATCTGTTATGGGAGAAAACATCAACATATGGAGTCGGATTAGAGGCCTATTTCCTGGATGATCGACTGACATTTACAACGGATTTTTATAAAAGAAAAACATCCGATATCTTGGTTCGTGTTCCTCTCTTAGCTACAGCCGGTGTTAATACAGATCGTTATCCCTACCAAAATGCAGGAGAAGTTACCAATACGGGTATTGAATTCTCATTGGGTTATTCAAATGCCAAAGATAATATGCCCTTCACATATGATGTAACGGTGAACTGGACATATAATAAAAATAAAGTAACGAAAATACCGGCTCCTATTGTAGGAGGGTTCGATCGCACGGAAGTGGGACATTCAATTAATGAATGGTATGGTTATGTACAAGAAGGTATCTTCCAGACGCAAGAAGAAATTGATAATTCCCCAACACAGCCGAATGCTGCTCCTGGAGATATTAAATTTAAAGATTTGGATAATAATGGTGTGATAGATTCAAATGACAGACAATTTCTAGGTCATTCAACGCCTCCTCATAATTTTGGCGGGAATATTTCTTTAGCGTATAAGAGTTTTGATTTAGTTGCGAGTTTTTATGGTCAATTAGGAGCATATCGAAGTATTGATCAGGTTGGTTTTGCCATTACCCGTGGAGGGGAACAAACCTCGGCCTGGATGTACAGACAACGATGGACAGGAGAAGGTACAAGTAATTATGTTCCGCGTGTAGTCGCGGGAGATCCGAATGATAATTATCGTCGTTCCGACTTCTGGCTTCGTTCTTCAGACTTCTTTAGATTACAAAATTTACAGATTGGTTATAATTTTCAAAATCTGTTGAAAGGCCAATCTGCCAATGTAATTAAAAAACTTCGTTTTTATGTAGCGGCACAAAATTTATTTTGTATAAATTCTTACCCTGGATGGGATCCAGAACAAAATATTAATGGAGGATTTCCTATCCCGAGATCTTTCTATGCTGGTGTAAATGTTGGATTTTAAATAATACTTTAAATCATAATCTCATGAAAAAAATAATATTCCTATTATCATTCCTATTGATCTTTATAGCGTGTGATGACCGATTGGATAAAATGCCTTATGGCGTAGTTTCTACAGAAAACTTCTATAGAACTGCTGAAGATGCAGAGAAAGCGCTTACAGCTGCTTATAAATCATTTCAATTATTGGATGGGCAAGGCACCTGGAATACCCAAGCAGGATATACTCCTATGGGTGATATTACAGCCCCTGATGCACAAGCTCATCCTGATTTAGTTGTTTTTTATCAGATACAACAATCAGTTATACTCGCCAGTTCAGATCAGATGGCTATGCTATATGAAAGATGTTATAAAGCTCTTTTATTGGTGAATGTCGCTTTAGAAAAAATTCCTGATATTGAAATGGATGAAAAACTTAAATCACGTTTTATGGGTGAATTATATTTCATACGTGGTTTTTGGATGTTTCGTTTGGGGCAATTCTTTGGTACAGCTCCTGTAGTCACTAAACCCTTGGATATTTCGGAACTGGATGTTCCAAATTCAGTTAGAGAGGCCAGTGTAGTTGCAGGAAAAAATGTAAATCGGTACAAAATAACAAAAAGCGACTTATTTGATCAGGCCGAAGCAGACTTTAAAATGGCGTTAGAACATGAAATAACTAACAGAAATGCCGGCGATTTATTGGGCCGTGCAGATAAAGGGGCTGTAAAAGCATATTTAAGTCAGATATACTTATATGAACATCGATGGGATGAGGCTAAAATACATTTGGAAGATGTTATGTCTTATGGATATCAATTGTTACCGGATTACAATGATCTTTTTAATGGGTCAAGTGATAACAATATTGAAGCAGTCTTTGAAATACAGTATGCAGCATTGAATAAAAAAGGAACAGATAGTTTTGGCACTGTATTGAATGCTCCGAATGGTGATGGCTTTGTTGCTGGAGGAGGCTGGGGATGGACTCGTCCGACACCTGATCTGGAAAGAGAATATGAAGAAGGAGATCCTAGGTTAATAGCAACAATGTTCCGTAAGGATATAGATGATTTCTATGGTCAGATATTTGTCGATAAGGTGAATGGAACAGGTTTAGGTACTCGTAAATGGTGTGTTGGAAATCCTCCGAATAACAATGGCGTTAGCGTGGATGAAACAAGCTGGTATAATTCCTGCAATTATACTTTGATAAGATACGCAGAAATATTACTTTGGTATGCTGAAGTGTTAAATGAATTAGGAGATCAGGCCAATGCAGCAAAATATGTGAATATTGTAAGGGCTCGTACGGCAACCACAACGGACCCAAATACCGTAAATAAGAATGAGATTAAAGAAGTACCTCCAATTTCTATTTCCTTAAATTATGAGGAAATGTTTTGGGCAATTGTTCATGAACGTCGTGTTGAGTTCGGCATGGAAGGTAAATTTGGATGGGATTTAAGAAGATGGGGAATTACAAAAGACTACCTAACAGATTCAAAAAGATGGCAGAATGAGGAAACCCCGGGTTATTTTAAATATCAGGATGGAAAAGATGAAATATTCCCTATTCCACAATTACAAATTGACAGATCACAAGGAATCTTAAAGCAAAATGCAGGATACTTGTAAATGATTTATAATTAACCACATATCCCGGTTGTAAAATCGGGATATATAACAAATCTATATATGAAGACATATTTAAAAGTCGTATTAATCTTTTGTCTAGTGATGTATTTGACAGGGTGTGGGGAGACACCTCTTCAAAGCAAAAGTTCTGTTAAAGAGGGTCACAAATACAACGATGTGTATACTGGTGAAAATCTTGAACGCATCGCTTTCCCTATTGGTGGGATAGGTGCGGGTATGTATTGTGTGGAAGGGACCGGATATATTTCGCATATGTCTGTTCGTAACCGTCCTGAAGTGTTTCACGAACCAGGTGCTTTTGCTGCTATATCAGTAAAAGGCGTAGAGAATGGAGCAAAGATATTGGAAGGTCCAGTTCCTGAATGGCGTAAATTTGGGGATCCGGGAAGTGGTAATGGAGCTTCTGGAGCTAATTATGGCTTGCCTCGTTTCCAAAGTGCAGAATTCAAATCTCGTTTTCCATTTGCAGAAATTAATCTTCACGATGATGATATTCCTTTAAATGTTTCTATTAATGCATGGAGTCCATTTATTCCGGGAGATGCGGATAATTCAAGTTTACCTATAGGTATTTTAGAATATACTTTTGAAAATAAATCTGGAAAGCCTATGGAAACTATTTTCTCTTTTAATACACGAAACTTTATGAGAATTCATGATAAAGGAGAAAATAGTGTTAAGCCCATGAATAATGGTTTTATTTTGTCACAAACGGGAACAAAAGAGGAACCGTTTTTACAGGGAGAATTTGCAATATATACGGATCAGCCAAATACTGTTGTAAACCATTGCTGGTTTAGAGGAGGTTGGTTTGATGGTCTTACGATGACATGGAATGCTGTCAAAAATCATGAAATATTATCTGAAAAACCAGTTGAAAGAGATGCTCCAGGGGCGTCTTTATATGTTCCAATAGATCTGAAAGCTGGTGAAAAGAAAACCATAAAAGTCTTTACAGCGTGGTATGTACCCGGTACAAGTATGAAGATAGGAGGAGACCCAAAAGATCCAAAAGATAATAATGTTCCTCAATGTGATCCGGCATCTGGCTGTTGTACAACCGACGAAGTACAAACATATAAGCCTTGGTATAGTTCTAAATTTACCAATGTAAATGAGGTAGTCAAGTATTTGCAAAGTAATTATGCAGATCTTCTTCATAAAAGTGAATTGTTTACAAAAACTTTTTATAATACCACTTTACCTGCTGAAGTAGTGGAAGCAATAGCTGCTAATTTAAGTATTCTGAAATCTCCAACTGTTCTTAGGCAACATGACGGGAGATTATGGAATTGGGAAGGTTGTGGCGATAATAGTGGTTGCTGTCATGGCTCATGTACACATGTATGGAATTATGCCCAGGCAATACCTCATCTTTTTCCTTCTTTAGAAAGAACTTTGCGTCATACGGAATTTGAAGAGGATCAGAATAAAGTTGGGCATCAAGCATTCCGTGCAAACTTGCCGATCCGTCCCCTTGTTCATGATTTCTATTCAGCTGCTGATGGACAAATGGGTGGTATTATGAAAGTTTATCGCGACTGGCGCATCTCAGGAGATGATTTATTTATTAAAGACATGTATCCGAAAGTAAAAGCAAGTCTTGATTATTGTATTGAAACTTGGGATCCACGTCGTGTAGGATTAATAGAAGAGCCCCATCATAACACATATGATATTGAATTCTGGGGGCCTAACGGAATGCATAATAGTTTTTATGTAGGAGCTTTGAATGCTTTTATAGCTATATGTGATTATTTAGGAGAAGATGCTTCTCTTTACAAAGAATTATCAGCAAAAGGTAAAGCTTATTCAGATTCAGAACTATATAATGGTGAGTATTATATTCAAAAGATCCAATGGACTGGTTTAAAAGCACCCGATCCGACAAAGATGGTTTCATGGAGTGTTAATTATTCGGATGAAGCAAAGAAAATACTGGAAAAGGAAGGACCGAAGTATCAATATGGTACAGGTTGTTTATCTGATGGTGTTTTCGGATCGTTAATGGCACGTGTTAGTGGACTTGATGAACCATTAGATGAAGCAAAAACGAGAAGCCATTTAGTGTCTGTACACAAATATAATTTAATAAAGGATCTATCCAAACATGACAATCCGCAACGTCCCGCCTTTGCCTTTGGAAATGATGGTGGACTTTTATTATGCAGCTGGCCTAAAGGTGGAAAGCTGTCTCTTCCTTTTGTATATAGCGATGAGGTTTGGACTGGTATAGAATATCAGGTTGCTGCGCATTTGATGTTATTGGGAGAAGTTGATAAAGGTTTGGATATTGTACGGGCATGTCGTGATAGATATGACGGACGCATACGCAATCCTTATAATGAATATGAATGTGGGCATTGGTATGCACGTGCCATGTCCAGTTACGCTATGCTTCAGGGGTTAACTGGAGTAAGATACGATGCCGTAGATAAAGTATTATACATTGATTCCAGAGTTGGAGATTTTACAAGTTTCTTGAGTACGGAAACTGGATTCGGTACAATTAGCCTGAAAAACGGTAAACCAGAGTTGTCTGTTGTATCTGGTACAATAGATGTGAAAAAGTATATGATTTCAGGCAAGGAATATGCTATATAAAGCATCATTTCTTTTATCTATTTTGGTGGCTGATATATATCAACTAATTGACTGATAGATGTCAGCCAACAAAATATTTCAGATAAAAGATGATAAAGAAGTCGTAATAACACTAGAGAAAGTAAGTGAATTGATAAAAAATGGTGTCGGATATAAATTATTATTATGGAACGATTGTGGAGTAAAATTGAAAATAAAATAGAATTGCAGAATGATGATGTATTGTCCATGCTGAATATTAAAACAAGTTCGATGGATTATTACAAACTTCTTTATTATTCGTTATTACATAGTAAAAATACATTTGGAAACAAAGGGTATATTTTTGCTCAGGTTGGTATAAATGCGGAACCTTGTTCAGTAAATTGTAGGTTTTGTTCTATGGCGGGTAATAATTACTTACTACCCGAAAGGTGGAGAAGGTCAGAAGAATATGTAGAGAACATTGTGAAAACTATAACACAGGAACAAGTGAGTGATCTTTTTCTTATGACAACCGCTGACTATCCTCAGATAAAGTTTCTGCAAATAGGTAAAATTGTAAAACCCCTTTTGAAAGAAGGAATGCGTCTGGTGGCAAATATTGGCGATTTTGATGTTAGTATAGCTGGCAAATTAAAAGAAAGTGGGTTTACAGGAGTATATCATATTGTTCGTTTAAAAGAAGGTATCGATACTGCTGTACAACCAGAAATAAGGATTAAAACATTGGAAGCTGCTGTATCAACCGGATTGGAACTTTATTATTGCATTGAGCCGATTGGGCCAGAGCATACTTATGAAGAGATATTAAAAGAAATAATGAGGGCAAAAGAATACAAAGTTGCCGCTATGGCAGTTATGAGACGTACGGCAGTAAATGGATCATCATTATCCGATTTAGGAGAAATATCTACACTTGAACTCTGTAAAATTGCTGCAGTAACGAATCTGGTAGTAAAACCCTCTCGTTCTATGAATGTGCATGAGGTGTCAGAGATGTCTCTTTTGGCGGGGATTAACCAATTATATGCAGAAATAGGAGCTAATCCAAGAGATACAAAAAGTGAGACTGAAAATAATAGAGGCTACTCCATAGAGAGGACTACGGAACTATTGAAGAAATCAGGATATACTGTTTAAGAACGTTGGAATATGCATAAGAAATTAGATAATTATTTGTTGCTAGTATTTATTTTATTAACAAGTTTTACTTTTACTATTGATGTTAATGCTCAAAATAATAAGATAAAGTCATTTTTGCTAAGGGAAGAAATAGCTCTGTTGAAGAGAGTTGATTTGTTACCTCAATATAGAACTGATTGCATAGTAGAGCAAGTTTCAAGTTATGATACTACTGGTGGGAATGATGATGGTTTTTCCGGCAAATATTCTTTTATAAGGAAAGAGAATGGACATTTAGTAATTGCAGACCTTAAAGGTCCCGGTGTGATTAACCGTATCTGGACTCCAACTCCATCAAATGATACACTTGCCTTCTATTTTGATGGAGAAAAGATACCTCGTCTAAGGATATGTTTTAATGATTTGTTTTCAGGAAATGTTTACCCTTTCGTAAAACCTGTTTGCGGGAACGAAGTCGGAGGTTTTTATTGTTATATCCCCATTCCTTATAACAAGTCATGTAAGATTGTTTTTGAGGGAGAGAAGATTATGTTCTATCAAATACAATACAGGAATTTAGCAGGATATAAGGTAGAGTCATATACAACTGATCTATACAAAACACAAGAAAAGCTTTTAAAGGAAGTATGTTCCATATGGGAAGATATATCTCCTGAAATGTCAAATTATGAGGAAGGTCACTCTACGGAATATAAGGTTGAAGAAAAGAGTTTTACCTTATTACCTGGGGATCGTATTCCGTTCTTTGAAAAGACAGAAGGAGGACGTATTGTCGGTTTAGAGATAGACGGCGGAGATTCTTTTGAAGGTCTTCATAAAGATATACTTTTACAAGGGAAATGGGATAATGAAACCCTGCCTGCTATTCAGGCTCCTGTAGCTGATTTCTTTGGATATGCCTTTGGTAAAGGCGCTATGAGAAGTATGATTATAGGGAAAAATCAGGATAGAAATTATTGTTTTATCCCTTTTCCATTCGACCGGAAAGCGGAATTAACTTTGATATATGAGAAAAGAAATTCCGGTAAACAAAACCCTGTACAGGTTCATACCAAAGTCTATTATAATGATGTTCCACGAAATAGTCAGACGGAAAGAAAATTTTACTCTGTATGGAGAAGGGAGATAAATCCGCCTGAAGGTAAATATTATACGTTTGCCGATTTGAAAGGAAAGGGACATTACGTTGGAACTGTTCATTTAGCGCAGGGGCTACAACCGGGAATGACTGCCTTTTTTGAAGGAGATGATTCAACCTATGTAGATGGAAAAATGCGTATACATGGTACCGGGTCGGAAGATTATTATAACGGAGGTTGGTATGCTTTAGTTGATAGATGGGATAGAGGAATCAGTCTTCCCATTCATGGCTCTCTGGATTACTCTTTGCCTATGGCAAGAACCGGAGGGTATCGTTTTTACCTGACCGATAAATTATCCTATGAAAAAGAACTCTATATAGGTATAGAACACGGGCCGGAAGGTAATATGTATCCGGTGGACTATACTTCTGTTGCTTACTATTACAGCAACACCCCTCTCACTGAACTAATGAAAATGAATGAAGAATTGCGAACAGTCTTTATCCCCCAAAAACATGAATATTATCCTCAATTAATGGATCTGACATTAGGCGGAGGAGTAAAGGCTATTCATCAAAGAGGAATACGAATGACGGCTTCGCCCGACGGTATGGTTCGTGTTATGCTGAATGATGTACCGGAAGGGAGATACAATGTGTATATCTCTTATTTTGAAAAAGAAAATGGAGCTGACTTTTGTGTATGGCAACGACAGAAACAGTTAACAGACTGGAAAGAATCCAAAGCCTCAAAAGAAGAACTAAAGGAAAAACAATATATTGGAAATATCGAATTAACTCATCAAACAAACTCTTTATCTTTTCATATTAAAAAGAACGGAGAAGGAGACGAGTTAGAATTAGAAAGAATTTATCTGGAATTAATTGAATAAAAGGAGAGTAACTAAACAAAAATTATAATATCATGAAATTACGGTTTAAAGTTTTCATTATTAGTGTGTGCATACCACTATTCGCTGTTGCACAATTTTCGCCGGATCACAAAGTATCATTAGATAAGGGCAATATAAAAGCGCTTATCGGTGATGTAAATACAAAGGGTGAACGAAAAGTATATAAAGGAGACGAACTGACAACGATAGGTATGCCCTGCGGAGGTATAATGGCCGGCCAATTGTATGTAAGGGGAGATGGGACATTAGCCAATTGGTGGATTGCTAATAATGCATATAATACCGGATACGGAATAGATTGGCTATTAAACTTTGATACACCGTTAGGTCCCTGGAAAGTATGTTACCAAACCTTTGAACCTATGAGTTATATAGATCAAGGCTTTAAAATAACAGTGGATGACGGCCAAAAAAAGATGACAAAGGAGTTGAGTAAGAAAGATTTTAATGATATTAGCTTTATCGGAGAATATCCGATAGCTTTTATTGATTACGGATCTAAAGATAATGCTCTTCCGGTGAAAGTAAATTCTACCGTATATTCCCCCTTTATTCCTTTGAATGCGAAAGAATCTGCTACACCTGCAACAATCATGAAATATAAGATAACCAATACGTCTGACGCAGAGGTAAATGTTGAGCTTACTGGATGGATGCAAAACCTGGTATGCATTGATCTTAAAGACAGAACGAGTGGAATATTACGTAACAAAACTGTTTCGAATGGTGATATGCAGTCTGTTTATATGGATTTGAATGTAAATGTAGACCTTATAGAAAAACCTAATAAAAGGAAATTCAAAGTATTTGAAGATTTTGAATCAGGCAATTATAAGAATTGGACGGTAGAAGGTACTGCTTTTGGAGAAAAGCCTGCTACCGGAGAAGTAAACAACCAGAATAAATTTGGAAGTGATTATGGCAGTTACCTGGCAAATTCCTATTTATTTATGGATAATGCTACTGGTAAACTAACTTCTAAAACATTCACAATTACAGATAAGTATATCACCTTTAATATTGCCGGTGGTTCACATCAAGGTAAAACATGTATGAATCTGGTAGTTGACGGACAAGTTGTATTAAGCGCTACAGGTAGTGATAGCGAAGACTTCCTGCCGAAGAATTGGGATGTTTCCAAATGGAAAGGTAAAAAAGCCTATCTGGAAATAGTTGATAGTGAAACCGGTGGTTGGGGACATGTAAGCGTGGATAATATCCAGTTTGCCGATGCTCCTGCAGAATTACCTCGTTACAAGATAGACGAATCACATGCGTATTTTGGCAATCTGGCTTTAACTGTTCTAGATCCGAAAGCAGTTGCTACTGCTGATCTATCTAAAGGTATCGAGGCATATGCTGAAAGTACGTTAGGAGAAAAATTAAACGGAGGAGTAACGTCCAGTATGACACTTAAAAAAGGTGAGTCAAAAGAAGTGGTATTTGTTCTTTCCTGGTACTTCCCTAACAGACCTTTGAGTTATAAAGGCTCCAGTTGGAATAAACCATTACCTCCTAATTCACCTCCAATTGGAAATATGTATTCCAATTGGTATAATTCATCCTTGGATGTAGTTGAACAACTACATAATAAATATGATAGACTGGAAGAAGAAACTTTTGCTTTTCATGATACATATTACAATCAAAGTACATTGCCTTACTGGCTAACTCACCGGATTATGATGCCGATATCCATACTGGCTTCTGAAACTTGTCAATGGTGGGCAACCGATAAATTCTGGGCATGGGAAGGTGTAGGCTCTTGTGAAGGAACATGTACCCATGTTTGGGGATATGCTCAGGCGATGGCTGCCTTATTCCCCGAATTAGAAAGAAATCTTCGGGAAAAAACCGATTATAGTGTTTCCCTTCGTGAAGATGGGGCGATTCTTTCAAGGAATGGAGAACATGGTGTATTAATTGACGGCCATGCCAGCGTAATACTCCGAATGTATCGTGAACACTTAATGTCAAAGAATAACTATTTCTTATCAAGAAACTGGGATAAAATTAAAAAATCCATTGAATATATTATAAGTGAAGACGATCCGCATAATCCGGATGGATTGATTGTGAAAACTCAACCCAACACATATGATATTGCTTTCCATGGAGCAAATACATACGTCGGCGGTTTATATCTGGCAGCTCTGAGAGCTTGTGAACAGATGGCATATCTTATGAAAGATACGATAGCTGCAAACAGATATAAAAAGATTTATGAAGCCGGTTCGGAAAACACAATGGATCGTTTATGGAACGAACAATATGGTTATTTTATTCAGGATGTGGATGAGAAAGAATATCCATTATATCAATATGGAAAAGGATGTCTGAGTGATCAGTTATTTGGACAAAGTTGGTCCGATTTACTAAGGCTTGGTAATATATATCCTGAATTTACGATTAATAAGACCTTACAATCCGTATGGAAATATAACTGGACAAATGACGTTGGCCCTCAAACAGAATTGCATTTGCCTGAAAGATACTATGCCCATTCCGGAGAACCGGGATTACTTATCTGTACATGGCCGTACAGCAAACACCCGGGAGAAGCAGGGGTAAGGTATCGTGATGAAGTATGGACAGGTATAGAGTATCAGGTAGCAACGAACATGATATTCAGAGGAATGGTGGATGAAGGTCTTGCAATTATGAAAGCTGTCCATTCACGTTATGATGGTAAAAAACATAATCCCTGGAATGAAATAGAATGCGGTGACCATTATGCGCGGGCTATGGCGTCATATGGTGTATTGACAGCCATACAGGATTATTACTATGATGGCCCGAAAGGTATTATGGGTTTCTCACCTAAGTTGATGTCAAATAACTTTAAAGGATTCTTTTCCTCTGCTGAAGGATGGGGAAATATTACACAAAGTAGAAATAACAACGGACAACAAAATACAGTTGAAGTTAAATATGGAAGATTAGCACTTCAGCAATTGAAGTTATCGGTTCCTGCACAAATGAAATTGAAGGAGGTAAAAGTCTATTATAATGGGAAAGAGCTGCCTTCTTCATTTGAAAACAAAAACCAAATAGAGGTTTATTTTGATAAAGTGGAACTAAAAAAGAATGATGAACTGAAAGTGGTGTTTATTTGATATGTATGGTTGAACGGGATGGATGTAATTTTATTCATCCCGTTTTTGTTTTGTTAAACGTTTTATTAGTATATTTGTAAAAAGGCAATTTGAAAAAACACTACAGAGAATATTTATTGAGAAAATGGGAAAATCAAAGTTAGTTATAGGTTTGGATTATGGTACGGATTCTTGCCGTGCCCTTATCGTAGATACCCAAACCGGTGAAGAATTAGCGTCGGAGATATCTTGGTATCCGCGTTGGAAAAAAGGTCTTTATTGCAATCCTCAACTTAATCAATACCGTCAGCATCCGTTGGACTATATTGAAAGTATGGAAGCAGCCATCAAAGCCGCACTTTCAAAATGTGATTCGGATGTGCCTGAAAGGATAATAGGAATAGCAATTGATACTACAGGCTCTACGCCGGTACTATTAAATCAGGAAGGAATACCGTTGGCCTTATTATCCGAATATAAGGAGAACCCCAATGCGATGTTTGTATTATGGAAAGACCATACGGCAATCCGGGAAGCAGAAGAGATCAATAGTTTGGCAAGAGGATGGGACATTGATTATACTTCTTATTCCGGAGGAGTGTATTCTTCCGAATGGGCATGGTCTAAAATGCTCCATGTCCTTCGGGAAGATAAGTTATTGCATGCAGCTGCTTATAGCTGGGCTGAACATTGTGATTGGATGCCCGCTTTATTGACAGGAAATACAGCTCCTGAGAAAATGTTGAGAAGTCGATGCGCCGCGGGACATAAAGCTATGTGGAATGAGAAATGGGGAGGTCTTCCTTCGTCAAAATTCCTTTCAACATTAGACCCGTTATATGATATTTTCAAAGGACATCTTTTTACAGATACTTATACAAGTGATACGTGTGTCGGATATTTAACCGAAGAGTGGGCCGGTCGACTTGGTCTAAGTACCCGGGTCGCTGTAGCGGTTGGGGCAATAGATTGTCATTTTGGTGCCGTAGGAGCAGAGATCTCTCCCCGAACCTTTGTACGTGTTATGGGAACATCTACTTGTGATGTTATGGTTTCTCCATATAATGAAATGGACGATAAGTTGATCGACGGTATATGTGGTCAGGTCGACGGTTCAGTTGTTCCCGGCCTAATTGGCTTAGAAGCAGGGCAATCTGCTTTCGGTGATGTATATGCCTGGTATAAACAACTCCTTTTATGGCCGGCAAAGCAATATCTTTCTAAAACAACACTGATAGACGAGCAAACGAAAGATAAACTATATGAGGAATTAGCAGATTCAATATTAAATGAACTTTCTTCTGAAGCAGAAAATATTGATATTAACGAAAGCGGTCTTATAGCAGTAGACTGGTTAAACGGACGTCGGACACCTATTGCTAATCCTCTTGCAAAAGGATCTGTATATGGACTTACATTAGGTACAACAGCTCCTATGATTTACCGAGCGTTGGTAGAAGCTACTGCATTTGGTTCTAAAGCTATTGTAGATAGTTTTCTGGAACAAGGCGTAGGCATTGATTCGGTGATAGCCATTGGTGGTATATCTCAAAAGTCTTCTTTTGTCATGCAAACCCTTGCCGATGTATTAGGTATGCCGATTAAGATAGCAAAGGTAGAACAGGCTTGCGCTATGGGTGCCGCGATGTTTGCTTCTGTTGTAGCAGGTATTTATCCTAAAGTTGAAGATGCGCAGAAAGTAATGGGTAAAGGATTTAGTAAAGAATACCAACCCGATATGGAGAAACATAATACCTATTCCGTTTTATATGATAAGTATAATAGATTAGGCAAATTCACAGAAAAAGAATTAATATAAGATGAGACGTTCAATATATTTAGTACTAATCAGTTTTTTTATACTACAATTCGCTGAGTCGGCAGATAAGATTAATTTAGTAGGACAGATAAAAGCAGACCGTTTAGGAGATGCGACGGCTGATATAAAAGTCAATACGATCAATCAAAATCTAAAAAAAGTAACAGTAACCTATACACTGACTGAAGATACGCAGCAGGATGATTGTGCGATAAAGATTACCCCGTCTTTTACTCCTTCTTTCTATTGGGCACCACATCTGACGCCTACTGATGATTATGTAATAGACAGGCATGTGTTCAGGAATCCTGCATTAATTGTACAGGATATTAAGAATACGCTTATCGTTATGCCGGATACCGAAAACCCATATATGGATCCCGGATATCATATTTATATGGATATGAATGTTCCGGCTAATCAGTTATCATTAGGAATGAGCAAAACAAAGGTAAAAGAACATGTTTTGTTTCAGAAAGATAAAGGAGCAACCTTTTCAAAGGGCGATGTAACATTGAATTTTTACATTTATTCTTCAACAGGCGATGCATCTGTTCAGGCAAATCCTTTCCGCTACGTTCTGAATTCTTTATGGAAAGAAAAAGGAGAGGCTGTCTTTAAAAAGACGGATTTATCAAAAAGCTTGTTTGAGAAATATTGTTCTTATTCTTATAACTGGGCTTTTAATTTATGGAAAGATGCTGTTTGGCAAGAATTTGAATGGAATGGTAAGAACGTAGGCGCACCTGTCTTCATAGTAAACGTAACTCAAAGCCCGGGATATCAGGGAGAGATAAACGAACGGGAGACACGTGCGGTTTGGAACCAGGCATGGTTTAGTTCCCTTCGTTCAGCAAGTGGTTTATACCGGTATGCCCGTAGAACTCAGAATAATGATTTGATGCAAAAGGCTTTATTGTCAAAAGAACTTGCATTAGCCGCGCCACAGGAAGATGGTCTTTTTTACGGAGTTATAGCTACAGATATGGAACAGGTTGAAATAAAAGGAGAAAAATACAATCGTTCCAAAGGTTGGAAAACAGCTCGTTGGGGAAATTCAAACAGGAATCCTGTCTCCTGGGGCGTATGGGAATCCCCTTACCATATACTTGATATGAGTTGGACAGCTTATGTTATGTTGCAATGGTACGATGAATTGGAAAAAGACAAACGGTTATTGGACTATTCAGTCAAATATGCCGATAAATTACTTCAATTACAGGATGCTAAAGGATATTTCCCGGCCTGGATTGATACAAAAACAAAAGAGATACTTCCTGAACTGATGGAATCTCCTGAAAGTTCGATGTCGGTCTTATTCCTTCTGAAACTATATGAATTGACAAAAGACGAGAAATATAAGGAAGCGGCCTTGGCTAGTCTGAAAGTAATAGAAAAAGAAATTATACCTACCGGGCGTTGGGAAGATTTTGAAACCTATTGGTCTTGTAGTTCATATGGGAGAAAAGATCTGGTAGGTAAAAAGATTGCACGTAATGATATGTATAAGCAATGTAACTTCTCTATGTACTGGACAGCATCGGCATTATTGGAGGCTTATAAAATAACCGGTAATAAAGAATATCTGTCTACAGGTGTACGCGTACTGGACGAATTATTAATGACGCAAGCTTCATGGCAGCCCCCTTATATATATGTGGATGCTGTAGGGGGCTTCGGTGTTATGAATGGTGACGGTGAATGGAATGATTCTCGGGGAAGTCTGTTCGCGGAAATGCTGATGGATTATGGTAAAGTCTTAAATAATAAAGAATATACCCAAAGAGGCCTTATGGCTCTAAAGACGTCTTTCTCCATGATGTATTGTCCTGAAAACCCTAAAAGTAAAGAACAATGGGAGAAAGCCTGGACATTCTTCTCTGAAAAAGATTATGGTTTTATGATGGAGAACTACGGACATGGCGGCCGTACTTCACCGGAAGGTGAAGGAATGGGTGAATTCACAATCTTTGATTGGGGTAACGGTGCAGCGTCTGAAGCATATAATCGTATCCTCGATCGTTGGGGTGAAGGTATATTTAAATAAAAGCTAAAAAATGGGCGCACACTCTTTTCAAAAAGGATGCGTTCTTTCCAAAAAAAGGATGACTCTTTTTGTAAAGAGAGTGCATCCTTTTTGAAAATGATATAGCTAATATATGTTGTGTTCTATTAATTCGTACTTTTACACCTTGATAAGAATAAATTAGTTGTATGAAGAAGGTTTCCATAAAAGATGTGGCGAAAACGGCAGGGGTATCTAATGCTACTGTCTCATTGGTTTTGAATGGCAAAGAAAAAGAAGGGCGTGTAAGTAAAGAAGTGGCTGATAGAGTGAGGGAAGTTGCTAAAGAACTTAATTACCAACCGAACTCTTTAGCCAGAAGCCTTCAGAGTGGCCGTACATTTATCATCGGAGTGATTGTGGCTGATATCTCTAATCCTTTCTTTAGTAACCTGGTTTATTATATTCAGGATCAAATTGAAAGAGAGGGATATTCAGTAATGATTATGAATACCAATGAAGATGACCAACATCTCGAAAGAACGATCAATGTTTTAAAAAACCATCAGGTTGACGGTTATATAATAGTACCTACCGAGCATGGGGATAAATCTATTCAGAAATTGCAGGAAGCAAAGATCCCGTTTGTCTTATTAGATCGTTCATATCCTAATCTGAAAACATACAGTGTGATGGTAGATGGTTATCAGGCTTCCTTTGAAGCGACAAGCCTTTTAATGGAGAAAGGATGTAAACGTATCGGCCTGCTTACCTATGAAAGTTTTCATTCTCATATGACTGAACGTAAATATGGCTATATAGATGCCTTGCAAAAAGCGGGGATGTATGATCATGAATTAACCGGCTACGTAAAATTCAACAATTTGGAAAAAGACGTAATCAGAGAAATGGTTCGCTTGCTTGATAAAAAGGTAGATGGAATGTTCATAGCAACTAATAGTATAGCCATATTAGCGATAAAGGAACTGATAAGACGTAATATCCAAATCCCTGAGCAGATACGGTTCGTAAGTTTTGATAAAAGCGATGCGTTTGAATTTATGCAACATCCCATTCCCTATATTCAGCAACCTATAGAATTAATGGGGCGTAAGGCTGCTGATCTTTTGCTTGGACAGATGAGGGGAGAAGAACCCGTTGCCCAGAGCAGTAAGTTCCCTGCTACACTTATACGTCGTGATTAGAAATCAACGATCAATCGGAAGTTCAACTGACGACCGGTAAGATAATTAGGAACGGCAAACTGCCTGTTGTCCACTCGGGTAATCCAGTAGTATGAATTTACGTTCTTTATATCGAAAAGGTTGAATACATCAACTCCAATCCAAATGTTTTTGAGATAACGGAAGAATCCTCTATCCATTATTGCATCTGTTCCACCGGCCAACTGATACGACATTCCTAAATCCACCCGTCGGTAAGCAGTAGTTTTACGATAAGACTCTTCATATCCCGTACGGGGAGGAGTAACCGGCAAACCACCTGACAATACACCTCGAAGATTTAATTTGATCCTTTCATATCCCGGGAAATAATCTTGGAAGAACAACGATAAGTTATAGCCCGGACTATTAGGTAATGGTAGATTATCTTTATCTCCGATTTTTTGCTTTGCTTTCATCAGTGAAAAACTTATCCATGAATCTGTTCCCGGAACAAATTCTCCAAAGAACTTAAAGTCGATACCCATCGCATAGCCTTTCGCTATATTCTCTCCATAGTAGCGGATCTTTACATTATCTACGGTATAAGGATTCAGATCATCGAGCTTCTTGTAATATATTTCCGTTGTAAGTTTAAAATTACGATCGATTGCCTTAAAAGCATAGTCGCCCCCAAGAATAAAATGAATAGATCGTTGCGATTTGAGGTCTTTATTCAGCTGAACGATACCATTTCCTGCTTCATCTTCAGTGATAACACGTAATTCTTTATAAAAGGGAGGTTGGTAATAGATACCTGTCGCAAAGCGGAAAGTAAAATCCTGATTGAAAGTTGGTATAAATCCTAACGACGCGCGTGGACTGAAAATAAACTCTTTATTATAACTCCAGTAGCTTCCCCGAATACCACCTGTCAGCGTAAATAAGCCCTGACGGGTACGAAACTTGAGAACATCCTGAATATATCCTGAAACCCTTGTAGACTCAAGACTTTCGTCAGAATAAAGGTTAGAAATAACATGTACACCTTCACCTGTATGTGGTAAAGTATAACCGGCAGAATCCCGCTTTTCCCATTCACTGATACGGTCTTTGATATTCTCCAACTGCACAGTGGCTCCCCATTGTATAGTATTCGCTTTCAGACGAACTGATCCGTAATGTCCCACATTCATCACTGTAGAATGCAGTTTGTTACGGGCATGTTCATGATAACTTCCTTCAGATATGGGGAGAATATCATCATCTCCACCTCCCGAGGTATCATCCCCGCTTTGAGTCAACATATATTTTCCCGAAATATCATAGCTCTCTTCTTCTCTGCTGTTAAAAGCTGAGGCCTGAAGACCTAATTCTGTATTCTCATTGGGATTGTTCTTTAATGTTAAAGCTCCGAATAATGTCTGGAATTTATCCCGTTCTTTACCTGTAAAATATACATTGAAATTGGATACGTTTTCTGTGGTTCCGAAAGATGTTTCCCTGCTGTAGGGTGTAAACTTAAAGTTGTTTGTAGCTAGGTTACCCAGGAAGTTTATTTCCCATTTCGGAGCAACCTGATACGTCATATACGTTTGCAGGTCAATAAAATTAGGATTATATTCCGCATCTGTATCCATTGTTTTTAGCAATGAACGACCGGTTTTATAACGGAAACCTGTTACCTGAGTAAATTTACCTGTTGAACTCCCGATATAGGCATTTGCACCAAGAAGACTAGCAGAAGCCGATCCTTCAAACTTTTCAGGCTTTTTATATTTAACATCTAATACAGAGCTCATCTTATCTCCGTATTTTGCCTCAAAGCCTCCGGCAGAGAAATTAACAGATTCGGTAAGTTCCGGATTCACAAAGCTAAGTCCTTCCTGCTGACCGGAGCGGATCAACAAAGGACGAAAAACTTCCAGACCGTTTACATACACAATATTTTCATCATAACTACCGCCACGTACAGAATATTGTGAACTAAGTTCGTTACTGGTACTCACCCCCGCATAAGTAACAACTAAACTTTCAATGCTACCTCCCGTAGGATCAGGAATAAGTTTTATCTTGTCTGTATCGATAGTTTCCATCGTATTTATCTGCCTGCGGGAAGCAGTTACGGTAATATCACCTAACGTCATAGATTTAAAGCTCAACTGTACGTTGAGCCTCATATCCTGTTCGGCTTTTGGAATAATACGTTCTGCTTTATTATATCCCAGACAATAGAAAACAAGTGTCAATGAATCAGAGGGAGCTACGGAAAGGGAGTAAAATCCTTTATCATTGGTTATCGTGCCTATCAGTGTGTTTTTCACCTGAACAGCAACAAGTTCGATAGGATTACCATCAGCATCCCGCACGTTGCCGCTTACCTTGATGCGGTTTTGTGCATAACTATTAACAGAACAAAATATATATACCAGCAGTGCAGCTATCGCACGAATTTTCATACTTACTTATTACGTTACAAGCTTATAAACGTAAAAAAAGAAAGAAGCGTATATAATTTAGATAAAAAATGTGGATGTTTTACTCTTTTGGTGCAGGTACTTTAGTATTTTGCATTTGAGCATTTAATCGCCTCACCCCTGTGAGGCGATCGGATCACCTTTGTGAGTCAATTGGCTCACCCTTGTGAGGCGATCGTTCCACAATGGTGAGGCGATCAAAATATTGTATCAAAACTGAGAATCATTCGCTTTCAAACTCATAATTATTCTAAGTAAGTATACGAATTTTTGCTGAACAGTCGTTATCTTTGCATATATGAAAAAATTGAAAGTTGTTTAAAAAGAATATAAGATGAATAGTTTTTCAGATTTGATTAAGGCAAGAAGGAGTACGAGAAAGTTTACGGATCAATTACTTTCACCTGAACAAGTGGAGGCTGTACTAAAGGCCGGACTTATGTCACCGTCGTCAAAGCGGAGTACTCCCTGGCAGTTCGTTGTGGTTGAAGATAAGGAGATGCTGAAGAAGCTGGCTGCCTGCAAGCCCGGATCAGCTAAATTTCTGGAAGATTGTGCTATAGCCATTGTAGTACTGGCTAATGTTATGGAGAGCGAAGCCTGGATTGAGGATGCATCTATTGCATCAATAATGATGCAACTGCAGGCGGAAGATCTTGGATTAGGTAGTTGCTGGTGCCAGATTCGCGGACGTCAGACCGAAGACGATACGGAGTCAGCCCAATACGTACGTAACCAATTGAATATTCCTTATCAGTTGGAAGTCCTTTCGATTATAGGTATTGGTTATAAAGCACAGGAAAACAAACCTTTTGATGAATCCCGTTTAAAGTGGGAAAAGGTACATATTGAGTCGTATCAAATGCCTGATGATAATAAAAATCCATTAACATGAAGATCGTTTTTATCGGTGCAGGGAATTTAGCTACCTGCGTATCGTTGGAAATGCAACGAGCGGGGATGACCATTGGTCAGATATATAGCCAAACCCGTGATAGTGCCGAAACATTAGCCAAAAAACTAAATTGCGGATGGACTACTAATACCGGCGAAATCATACCGGATGCTGATTTGTATGTCTTTTCTTTGAAGGATTCTGTACTGCAGGAGGTTATTTCACAGATTACACCTAATGACGCACTTTGGGTGCATACAGCAGGAAGTGTGCCTATGAATATCTTTGAAGGTCATGTCAGACGGTATGGCGTTTTCTATCCTTTACAAACATTTAGTAAAAAAAGGAGAGTGAAACTTGATGGTACCCCTATCTTCCTTGAAGTAAATGATCCTGACGACATGAAGATGTTACGGAAAGTAGCTATTGCTTTATCGGGAAATGCAAAAGAGATGGATTCTGAAAAACGTAAAAGTCTTCATCTGGCAGCAGTATTCGCCTGTAATTTTACGAACCATATGTATGTATTGGCAAATAAGATTCTTGAAGAACAGGAGATAGACTATAATGTCTTGATACCGTTGATAACGGAAACAGCAGAAAAGATAAATGAATTACCTCCAATAGCAGCACAAACAGGACCGGCTACACGTTTTGATAAAGAAATTATGGACAAACAACTGGCAATGCTTACCGATCCGAGTATGCAAACAATATATAGACTAATCAGCCAGAATATATATAAAGAAACTTTACAACATGAGCAGTATTAACTATGATCTGACAAAGATCAAAGCCTTCGTTTTTGATGTAGACGGAGTATTGTCAAATGAAGTAATTCCATTACATCCGAATGGTGATCCTATGCGTACGGTTAGTACAAAGGATGGATATGCTATCCAGTTGGCTGTAAAAAAAGGTTTTCAGATTGGTATTATAACGGGTGGTTATACTGAAGCGGTAAAGATACGTTTCTCCCGATTGGGTGTTCAACACATTTATATGAAAAGCTCAATCAAAATGAAAGACTTTAATGACTTTATTGAGAAAACAGGTCTGAAAGATGATGAAATATTGTATGCCGGCGATGATATACCGGATTATGATATTATGTCTCGCGTAGGTTTACCTGTTGCTCCCAACGATGCTGTTCCTGAAATAAAGGAAATTGCCAAATACATTTCTCTAAGAAAGGGTGGAGAAGGAGTTGCCCGTGACGTTATCGAGCAAACCATGAGAGCGCAGGGATTGTGGATGTGTGATGTAGCATTTGGTTGGTAATGCTGACAAATCTGAACAAATACAAGATTATATTAGGATCTAATTCTCCTCGAAGAAAAGAATTACTTACAGGGTTAGATATCAACTTCGAAGTAAAACCGATGGTTGATATTGACGAATCTTATCCTGACACATTACAACCGGAAGATATCCCGATTTATATAGCCAATAAGAAAACGGAGGCATACCGTCCGACTTTAAAAGACAATAAATTACTTATAACCGCCGATACGATTGTTTGGATAAATAATCAAGTATTAGAAAAACCAAAGGACCGTGAAGACGCTATCCGGATGCTTAAAACTTTATCAGGAAATACTCATAAAGTAATAACAGGCGTATGTCTGACAACTCAAAACAAATCAACTTCTTTTTCTGTTGTATCTACAGTCCGTTTTGCCCCAATCAAAGAGGAAGATATCATCTACTATATAGATACTTATCAACCTTATGATAAAGCAGGTGCATACGGTGTACAGGAATGGATAGGCTATGTAGCAGTAGAAGAAATCAATGGATCTTTTTATAATGTTATGGGCCTCCCGATCCAACGAGTTTATCAAGAGTTGTCAAAGTTTTAATTTAACCATTATGAGTACACGTGCCCGTTTAGAGACAGAAATAGATGAATTGCAAGAAAAAATAAACAATCTTCCAGCTGATACCCCAAAAGAAATCAGAGAAGCTTTAGAACAAGAATTAGTAGATAAATCATTCGACTTAAACAATTTCGAAGAACCGTATGATAATAATGATTATGAATAATAAATATCATATTTTTTGATATTTTTATTCTGTTTTTTATTATTTTTGCTTCCAATTGATTGATTTTATTAACCCAATCTAATGAAAAATAATAAATTTTAGAACGTTATAGTCATTAACTTATATGAAGAAATCATTATTTACTGTGGCATTATTTATAATAGCCGCTCCTCCACTACTTTTTGGCCAACATACAGATGATGTTACGGTTTATCTTCGTAACGGTAGTAAAATAATTGGTGAATTATTTGAAATGGATAAAAGTGGAAGAATGACAGTAGAAACTCCTAACGGCACTACTGTTTGTTTCACTGAAAAGGCTGTAGATGAGATTGTTTATGATGATGACAATATTCCAATTAATCGTTCTTTTCGAAGAGTTTCAACTGTTTCCCTTAGAAATGGTAGTTTATTAATAGGTCGTTTAACAGAATTGGAAAATGATAAACTAAAGTTAGAAACTCCTAATGGAAGTATAATTTATTTTACTCAGAAGTCCATAACGGATATTGAAAGAGATGAAATACAATCAATATCCGCAAATAATAGAAGTAGGAGATATGAAGAACCCATAAGAGGTGGGTCAACCTTCAATAGATATGAAACTTCTAGGGAACCGGAACCTCAATATAAAACGAGAGGTTATCGTGGATTTGTAGAATTGGGATATTCTGTTGGGTTTGGGGATTATAAAGTGGATCGGATTGAATTATCAACTTCTCATGGCTATCAATTTAATCCTTATCTTTTTCTTGGTGGAGGTTTGGCTGAACATTACTATCATGAAAGTGAAGGCTTTTTAATGCCTTTGTTTGTAGACTTTAGGGCTAATTTCACAAATACACCTGCTGTACCTTTTTTCGGTTTAAAAGTGGGTTATTCAATAGGTCTTTCTTCTGATTTTGTTAGTAGTGGAGGGGCATACTTTGCTCCTGCTCTGGGTGTAAAGTTTAAGACTGGATATTCATTTGCTATAAATATAACTGCAGGATATACATATCAGAGTGTAGATGTATACGATTACGATTATTATTCAGGGTATTATGATGATGATATAAGCCTTAGTGCATTTAGTTTAAAGCTTGGAATAGAATTTTAATATTCCTCAAAAGTGGTAAGTTTATTCCTGTTTGGCAAATAAGGTAAAATGCCGTTTGAATATACTATTTTGTTTTCTCCGTCTTTACCAGAATAGATGAGGTAGTATTCGATTTCGGGGATATTCTTTGCCATTTCTATTGCTTTTTGTGCTCCCATAGTCATGAAAGCTGTAGCATATCCATCAGCAGTGATGCAATTTTCCGCAACGATAGTTGCACTTAAAATATTCTGACCGGCAGGGTATCCTGTTGCGGGGTTGATGGTATGGGCATATCTTACACCGTCTTTGATGTAATAGTTTCGGTAATCGCCTGATGTTGCCACTCCGCATTTCTTACAGGGTTGTACCACATCTTCTATCTTTTTGTTAATTCCCGGTATGTCTTCTTCGGGTGTATTGATACCGATACGCCAGCAAACACCATTTTGATTTACACCGCTCATCGCGATTTCACCACCAATGTCAACCATATAATTCTTTACCCCTTCGCGTTCGAGTAAACGGGCAATTACATCAC
Organism: Tannerellaceae bacterium; assembly: GCA_032054765.1. GTDB lineage: Bacteria > Bacteroidota > Bacteroidia > Bacteroidales > Tannerellaceae > DFXE01. The sequence goes on along the minus strand of DAMBSC010000025.1, from coordinate 28,465 downwards.
ATGCATATCCTTTGGCAATGGCAGAGAAACTAAGCATAACACGAGGATCCTCTTTTACTATTGTTTTGCCTTCCAATCGTATCTTTTCATATCCCACAAAGTTTTTTATGCTGTCAACCATTCCTGGAGTTATACTATCCATTTTACTGAATCCAAATCCCCATAAATTAAATAATGGGGCAGCGGTAGCATCAAAAGCTCCATTGGAATTTCTGGATATCTGCTGAGCTTTATTGAATACTTCTGTAAACCATTCGTCTACTTCTACGGGTTCATTGTTATTGACTTTAGCAATTATGGAATTCGGGTTAAAAGGGTTCAGAGAAAGATTAAAGTCTTGTAATTCTTTATCAATCTTATCTGTAAGTAGTTTGGGTGATTGATACTTTATTTGGTAAAGCGTATGAAATACAGAACCACTTTCTTCGTAATAATCCATTTTAGTAGTACAACCAACTAACAATGTAAAACTTATAAATAAAAGATAAAGAACTCTCATTTTCAACTTTCAATTTTAAATTTTTATATGTCAGCTGAAGCTGACATATATCCGCCTTTCATAGGAGAAACACAATTTTTAGTATAAATACTTAATATACCAGTATTGTATCGGGAAACCGGTTTAACCCAATTCTTTTTGCGTTCTTGTAGAATAGTTTCGATTTCACTTTTACTTTTCTCTTTACCGGCAATACCGGATATCTCTAACGTGCGGGCAGGGATATCGATATGAATTAAATCGCCTTCTTCAACTAACGCAATGGGACCGCCTTCCGACGCTTCCGGCGATACATGCCCGATTGCCGGGCCTCTGGTAGCTCCGGAGAAGCGACCGTCGGTAATTAAAGCGACAGTTTCTATTAGTTCGGGATCTGAAGCGATAGCTTCAGTTGTATAGAACATTTCCGGCATTCCACTTCCTTTAGGTCCTTCGTAGCGGATGAATACCGCATCGCCGGGTTTGATGTTTTTATTAAGAACGGCTTTCATAGCTTCCTCTTCACTATCATAAACCCTTGCATTAAGTGTTACCTGCATTAGTTTTGGAGACACTGCCGCATGTTTAACTACTGCGCCTTCAGGTGCGAGATTACCTTTTAATATGGCGATAGCTCCCTGAGGACGAATAGGATCGGTTATAGGTTTGATAATGTCGGATGCTTTTACTCCTAATGTCGGAAGATATTTATTACATCCTTCGTAGAAGCCGGTTTGGCGTATGATATCTAAGTTTTCACCTAATGTTTTACCGGTTACAGTACGTACATTCAAATGAAGAAATTCTTTTATCTCTTCCATAATGGCCGGTACACCTCCGGCATACCAGAAATACTCACCCGGCCAGTATCCGCTTGGACGTATATTAAGTATAAAAGGTATTTTCTTATGTATTTCATCGAATAGTTCAGCCGGAAGTTCAAGTCCTAATTCATGGGCGATTGCCGGTAAATGAAGTAAACTATTGCTTGATCCTGCAATAGCAGCATGTACCATAATGGCATTTTCAAAAGCTTCCATAGTCATTATCTCGGAAGGAAGCAGGTCTTCTTTCGCCAGATTGATAGCTCGTTCGCCCGCGCGCCGTGTAAGATCTTTCAGGTAGTGAACATTGGTTGGTATTAAAGCTGAACCGGGCATTGCGATACCTAATGCTTCCGCCATTACTTGCATGGTAGAAGCTGTTCCCATAAACGAGCAAGCGCCACAATCCGGACAAGCATCACGTTTATAGGTCATAAACTGTTCTTCTGTTATCTCCTTACGCGCGAATTGTGCATTGTATTTACCGATCTGTTCAAGCGTGAGTAAATCAGGTCCTGCTTTCATAATCCCTCCCGGTATAAAGATCGCAGGCATATTCAGACGGGCAATTGCCATTAAATGAGCTGGAACGGATTTGTCGCAACTGGCAATGAAGATGCCTGCGTCGAAAGGCGTTGCCTTAACGTGTATTTCTATCATTGCTACCATAATCTCACGGGATACAAGGGAATAATTCATCCCGTCATGTCCTTGAGCTTCACCGTCGCAAATATCGGTTACATAATAATTTGCTGCTTTTCCACCTCCGTCGTTCACACCTTTGTCTGCCTCATCAACCAGTTTATTCAGGTGAGCACTTCCCGGATGACTATGTCCATAACTGCTTTCTACTATGATCTGAGGTTTACTGAGGTCTTCCATACTCCATCCGCTGCCTAAGCGAAGGGAGTCCAGTTCAGGGGCTAACGTTCGTAATTCTTGGCTCTTCATACATTTAAAAACTTTCCCGTTTAACTGTCTCTTCTAATGGTTTACGTTTCTTGGGTGTTTTTGCAAATAAATCAGGATCGGCCGGATAAGCGATTGGAATGATAGTAATCGGCTCGATATGTTCAGGTAAATTAAAATGTTTACTGAGCAATCGTACATCGAAATGACAGACAATGCAACTTCCCAATTCGAGTTCTGTTGCTGCCAGACAAATATGTTCCGTCACAATACCGGCATCAATGTCTAGATGATCTTTCTTGTCTGCCGGACGTTTCCATGACTGATTATGATCACCACATACAACAATATAAAGAGGGGCAGCTTTCATCCATTCCCGTGGATAGCATTCTACAAGCTTATCTCTGCCTTCTTTCTCTGTAATTAACAAGAAATACCAGGGTTGAATGTTAGCGGCTGAAGGAGCCAGTTGCGCTGCTTCCAGAATATAATTGACTTTTTCTTCCTCAATAGGAGTAGAAGCATATTGACGGATGGAACAACGTTTACGGATAAGATCGAGTGCTTTCATAATTCTTTATCTATATTATATCGGTTACGCTTAGGAGAGTCTCTTGATATCAGTTCGCCAAGAAAGCCTGAAAGAAACATTTGTGTTCCCATGATCATGGCAGCTAGTGCGATGTAGAAGAATGGAGATGTAGTAACTAACGGGCGTAAATCGCCGGCCTGAATAGAAATTAATTTCATAACCAATACATATACCAAAGCAATAAATCCGATAAAGAACATAAAGCTTCCCCAAAGTCCGAAGAAATGCATCGGTTTCTTTCCAAATTTAGCCGTAAACCAAAGCGTCAACAGATCTAAATATCCATTAACAAAACGGCTAAGCCCAAATTTTGTACTTCCGTATTTACGTGCCTGGTGCTGCACAACTTTTTCACCTATTTTATTGAAGCCGGCAATTTTAGCCATATAGGGAATATGACGGTGCATATCATTATATACTTCAATATTCTTGACTACTATGTTCTTGTAGGACTTAAGACCGCAGTTGAAATCATGAAGTTTTACACCGGAGAACATGCGCGCTGTAGCATTGAATAACTTAGTAGGGATCGTTTTGGTAATCGGATCATAGCGTTTTTTCTTCCATCCTGAGACCATATCATATCCGTCTTCTTTTATCATTCGATATAATTCGGGTATCTCGTCCGGACTATCCTGTAAATCTGCATCCATAGTGATGACCACATCTCCTTGTGCTTTTTGAAATCCGCATTGCAAAGCCGGTGACTTACCGTAATTACGACGAAACTTTAGTCCCTTTACCGTGTCGGGTGACTTCTTATGAAGATCTTCAATGATCTCCCACGAATTATCTGTACTGCCGTCGTTAACGAATATAATCTCATAGGTGAAGTTGTTTTCTTTCATAACCTTATCTATCCAGGCTTCCAACTCCGGTAACGATTCTGCTTCGTTGTATAAAGGTATAACTACTGAAATATCCATTATAGATTGTCCTTTTCTTGATTGTTTTGATAAATGGTTCCTGATATATTGTTCCTACATAATAACGCAGCAACGGGTATTGATAGTATAACACCATAGAAAACATTATTGAAAATCCCCTGAATGGTCATTTGAATAGAGGAAGGTGTTGTCATTTTCTCAACCATTTGTTTCATCTGATCGGTAAGATTCATGCTTTTTATAATGTCCATTGCCTGATCCATGGATGTATCGATAAAACCCGGAGGAGCCAGGTATTGATAAAAAGCATAATGTTCTAATGAAACAATCAAAGCTGCAAAGAAATAAAGCAGTACCCCAAACTGCCAGGCATGGAAGAAACTGATTTTACCACCTATAACCATTTTATACGATTTGGTCATATAGTAAGCAAACACAATAGTGAGGGGTGCTAATACCGAATAGATAATGCCAATACCCGAATACCAGCTCCCTAATATGAAGAAAACATATTTTATTGCCCAGAATATACCGAGTAACAGGCCATAGAATGTGGTACTTTTTAATAATATACTTTTATTTTCAGTCATGAAGTATATTTAATTGAAAATTGAAAATGGAAAATTGAAAGTTATAGAGATGAATTCATTTTCAACTTTCAATTTTCCATTTTCAATTCTTTTTGAGCCTCTTGTCGGATTCGAACCAACGACCCCGAGATTACAAATCACGTGCTCTGGCCAACTGAGCTAAAGAGGCAAGTGGGTAAGCTTACTACATCGCGCCGCTACGACCTGCGTACCCTTGCTGCGGTCAGGCCCTGGGGGATTTCGAGGGAGCATGCCGTATAGGACTTACCCGGGTGCAAAAGTAGATATATTTCCTGAAAATGCAAATATATTTCAACAGAAAAAGAGAAATAACCGTTTCTCAGATACCATGCTATATTATAAGATATATTATAATTTTCTAATTTACAGTAAATAATATGTATGCTTATTCTGCAATATAAGCTAGGAGAAAATAGATAATATGAATGCTCTTTTTGGTTAGAGGTACGTCAAAATTGATTTTGACGTACCTCTAAATTCATTTACACGTACCTTAAAATTGATTTTGAGGTACCTCAAACAAATAATAAGTATAGATACTTCTAATTAAAGGATTGCATCTGCCGGATAAACAATGCCTAATTGTCGGCGAACTTCGTCTATTATTTCTAAAGTTATTAGGGAGTTTTCGTGGGAGTTGATGTCAGATTCTTTTTTGCCGTCAAGAATGAGATTGATAAATTCTGCTATTTCGTAATAATATTCATTCTTATCTGTTTGGGCATTGATGTTTTCCGGTGTGGCTTTAGATCCTTTGCCCACTTCGGAAGCAAGGCGGGGAGTGTATGATACATTACTTATTATATTTATTCTGTCCAGTGTTATATTGCCTTCTTCGCCTTGTATTTCTGTAGCTAGGGTTGAGTCTGCTATTTTGGAATAGAGTACTGTCGCGTTCATTCCGTCATATGTGAAATTAACAGCTCCTTGTCCATCTACACCGGATGAGAGAACAACTCCTGAGGCATCAATTGCTTTGGGGCGACCAAATAAAACGACCATCGGGTAAATGGTGTATATACCTATATCCATCATGGCACCATTGGCATACTGAGGGTTGAATGCATTCAATATGATGCCCTCTTTAAATTTATCATAGCGAGATGAATATTGGCAGTAACATGAGAAATAACGTCTTATAGTTCCGATACGATGTAAGTTTTCCCTTACGGAAATGAAGTTAGGTGTCAACGTCGGTTTCATCGCTTCCATCAGTGTGACGTTATGTCTCTGAGAAGCAGCGATCATCTCTTTTACTTCTCGTGCATTAGAAGCGAATGGTTTTTCGCAAAGTACATGTTTCCCATTTTCCATACACAGGATACTCTGCGAGGCATGGAGGAAATTGGGTGAGGCAATATACACCGCGTCTATCAGCGGACTTTTGGCCATCTCTTCCAAAGAAGTAAAGGTGTGAGGTATTTGATGTTTGGCGGCAAAAGCATCAGCCGTTTCTTGTGTACGCGAATATATTGCTGTCAATTCAAATCGTTCATCCTGTTTTGCTCCATTGATTACCCAATCGGTGATAAAGTTTGTACCTACTATGCCGAAACGGACTTTATTCTCTTTTTTCTCCATCTCTCTTTATGGTTCCAATATTAAAATATTATCTTTTATTTTTAATTGCGGTACTACTGACGCAGTATCTAATGTAAGACAGTAAGGTACGGAGTCTTGTAAGTTGTGTGCTTTCAAACGTGCGAAATGTTCTGTCTGCTCAATGTAAGGCAATAGATTGTCGTAATTGTTTTTCCACATATCTAGTGCAATAATAGTAGCATCGCCTCCTGATTGATAAGATCCGCTTTCTATTAATAGTTTGGCCAAAGCTCCTCCGAATAGTGTATCTTCAATATTTACTTTATCTTCCCAACCGGAAGCAAGAACGACTATATCCCGTCCATGTTTTATGCAATAATCAGCAACTGCCTGCAGGTTAATAAATGCACCGGTCACAACACGAAACGCTTCTTTTGCTATCGTTATGGATTTTGTTCCGTTTGTCGTTGTAAAAGCAATGTCCTTTCCTTTTACCTTATTGGGTGTGTATTCAAAGGGTGAATTACCAAAATCAGCGAAATCACAACGCTTAACGTTTCGTTCCGCACCAACGAGCCATCCCTGTTGTTTATATGCTATTCCTTCTTCTATTGTTGCGACCGGACGAATACTATGTGCTCCATTTTGAAAGGCTGCAGCAATTGTAGTTGTCGCTCTGAACACATCTACTACTACAACTATATTTTCAGGGTTATGATAAACCGGATACAAGGCCGGAGAAAAACAAACATCAATCTTCATATATCACACATCAACTTTTAATCTACTTCTATTTTTAGTTTTACATACTTAATCCTCTCTCTGTTGTATGTGTAGGTGGCATGTATTATACCGCTTCTATCTTCAATAATTGCGGGGTAACTGAATTCTCCGGTTGGTTGCTTTTCCAGATCCAATATCTTTCTCCATGTCTTGCCATCTTTGGAAACAGCAATAGCGAGCTGATTGCGACCTTCTGTTATGGGGTTATAAATAAGTAATTGTAATCCGTTTGATAATGTAACGGCATCTGTACCTGAGTTGTTATTAGGTAATGATGTTACTTCTAATTTCGACCATGTTTTGCCATTATCTTTGGACCACGATTCGACGATTACTTTATTATTGCTTCTGCATAGCATTTGTAGTGATCCGTCTCCATACGTTAGAATGGAGGGTTGTATAGCGTCAAATCCATTGTTTTGTATTTCAATTTTCTCCCAATTGGAAAGATCTTGTGTCGATCTCTCAAGGTAAACTGCCCATTTGCCGACCATCTCCATACTGGTTGGGTAAAGTATTTCTCCTGTCGAAAGCCTAAATGGCTTGTTTTTGATCGGTCCCAAACAAGCACGCGGTATCTCTTTTTTATCAGACCAGGTAACTCCTTCGTCTGTAGATATCTTATATTCTCCCCACCAGGTACTAGGGGAAGGTCCTACCTTATAATATAGGACAACATCTCCGTTATCGCGCTTAAATAATACAGGGTTCCAACATGCATATCGTGAGTTGGAACCATATATACCGTCAGCAATTAGAATAGGATTATTCCAATCTTGTCCTTTTTTCTTTTTGGATGCGTAAATACATACATCGGGGTTATTTTCATGAGTTCCTCCAAACCATGCCGCCAGAATTCCGTCGGAAGTTTCAAGTACAGTAGAAGCATGACAAGAGGGAAAAGGGGCTTCTTTATATATCAGTTCATTTTCCAATAATTTTGCAGAAACGTTTTCAAGATTGTAGTTATTGGCAGAAATAAAAGTTGATCCTATCCCCAATAAAATTGTGATAAGTATAGTGTTTCTTCTATTTTTTAAATCCATATAGATTAAGAACTTTAAATAGTATATCTGAATTTTGATAAATACCGGCGAATTCTTTTGCTCCGGCTCCATAAGCAAAAACGGGAACCATTACTGATGAATGTCCTTTTGTGCCCCATTCGGCTTTAACTTCTCCGGAAGATAAATCACCGTCTACCAGAGACATTCCTCCGGTTTCATGGTCAGCAGTGATAATAACCAGTGTATTTGGATCCTGGTCAGCATAATCGAAAGCTACTTTTATGGTACGATCGAAGTCTAGTACTTCCTGAATTGCTTCTTCTGTTTTGTTTGCATGACAGGCCCAATCAATCTGTGAGCCTTCCACCATTAGGCAGAACCCTTTTTCATTATTCTTCAGAATGTTGATAGCTGTTTGAACACCTTCGGGTAGTAATTCCCCTCTTTCAGGATATGCCGCAGGATGTTCGTCGGCAACTAAGGCTGCAAGCTTACCGGAGGTAATTTGTTTTGCTTCATCTAATGTATAGGCGATTGTAAACCCCTTTTCTTTTAGTTTCTCAGTCAAATTTTGATTGTCTGAACGAGCTTCAAAGTTCTTTTTTCCACCACCGATAAAGACACTTAAATCACTGTTAGAAAAATCTTCAGCAATTTCTTCTGCCATACTACGCTTTAATTGATGAGCAACGAAGGAGGCTGGAGTAGCATGTGTAACATCACAACTTACTACAACACCTGTTGCTAAACCGTTCTCAGCAGCATATTCAAGCATTGATTTTACCGGATTTCCCGCTTCATCAACACCGATTGCTCCATTTTTAGTTTTTGTTCCGCAGGCTATAGCAGTTCCACCGGCTGCAGAGTCGGTTACATAATCAGAAGCAGAATAGGTTTTTGAAAAACCAACAAATTGACAACGCTCTACATTGAGGCTCCCTTTATTCGCAGTTAGACCTGCAAAAACCTGCGAGGCCCCCATTCCGTCTCCAATCATAATAATGACATTTTTAACTTGAGTAGGAGTTTCTGCGACTTCATTAACCTTTGTACCCGGAGCAGAACATTGAATAAATAACAATGATAATAATAGTAATGTAGATAAATGGAACTTTTTCATATTTAGCTATCTTTTAAGATTATATGTGAGATTATTTCTATTAGATGCAATACTTTGACCTTCTATGCAAAGATATAGTATTATAATGAATTACACTATAATTCCTTTTCCATGTTTTATAACACATAATTTTGCCATTGATTAATCGTTTAACTAAGTACATTTGTATACGTGTTAAATTACTTTTGCTCGAAATAATAATTACATAGATCTATACTAAATTCATAAAAAGAAAAGAAATCATGGAAAATGTGTATCCTAAAATTGGGATCCGGCCTGTTATAGATGGCAGACGTCGCGGTATCCGGGAATCTTTGGAAGAAATGACAATGGGATTAGCACAGAGAGTTGCTAAGCTTTACAGCGAAACGTTACGTTATCCTGACGGATCTCCTGTAGAATGTGTTATTGCGGACACTTGTATCGGAGGAGTGAAAGAAGCTGCTAATTGTGCGGAAAAATTTGAAAGAGCAGGTGTTGGTGTATCGCTCTCTGTAACTCCGTGCTGGTGCTATGGCTCGGAAACTATCGACATGAATCCTTTAATTCCTAAAGCTATTTGGGGATTTAATGGTACAGAACGTCCGGGAGCCGTTTATCTTGCTGCGGCATTAGCTGCTCATAACCAGAAAGGTTTACCAGCCTTTGGTATTTATGGTAGGGAGGTTCAAGACCTGAACGACCCCGTAATTCCCGAAGATGTAAAAGAGAAACTACTCCGTTTTGCTAAAGCAGGACTTGCTGTTGCTATCATGCGTGGTAAATCATATCTGGCAATAGGCTCGGTATCTATGGGTATTGCTGGCTCTATCGTAAATCCGGAATTCCTGCAGGAATACTTAGGTATGCGTGCGGAGTTTGTTGATTGTACCGAATTGCTCAGACGTATTCAATTGGAAATATATGATAAAGATGAATATGAAAAAGCGCTTGCATGGACAAAGAAGAACTGTATGCCTAATGAGGGTGAAGATTTTAACCCGTCTCATTTGAAGAAATCCCGTGAAGAGAAAGATGCGGATTGGGAATTTGTGGTTAAGATGACATTGATTATGCGTGACCTGATGATCGGTAATCCTAAACTGTGGGATATGGATTTCAAAGAAGAAGCAATGGGACATAATGCTATTGTTGGAGGTTTCCAGGGACAACGCCAATGGACTGATTTCCTCCCTAATGGCGATTTCTCCGAAACGATCATAAATTCTTCTTTTGACTGGAACGGTAAACGTGCTCCAATTCCATTTGCTACTGAGGATGATCACCTGAATGGTATCTCCATGTTGTTTGGTTACCTGTTGACAAACAGAGCGCAGATATTCTCAGATGTTAGGACGTATTGGAGTGCAGATGCTATTGAGCGTGTATCGGGTTGGAAACCTGATGGTATGTTGTCAGGAGGAGCTATTCACCTGATAAACTCAGGAGCTACCTGTCTGGATGGAACCGGTCAACAATCGGATGCAAAAGGAAATCCGATAATTAAACCATTCTGGGATGTTGAAGATGCAGAGGTAGATAAGATGTTGAAAGCAACTACCTGGTATCCTGCTTCACTTGAGTATTTCCGTGGGGGAGGCTACTCGTCTCATTTCCTTACAAAAGCAGGAATGCCTATTACGATGTGCAGGTTGAATCTTACAAAAGGTCTAGGGCCTGTTCTTCAAATTGCTGAAGGTTGGACAGCCACTTTTCCTGATCATGTTTTTGATATTATAAACAAACGTACAGACAAAACCTGGCCATCCACATTCTTCGTGCCAAGGGTTACGGGAAAGGGTCATTTCAAAGATGTATATTCAGTGATGAACTATTGGGGAGCAAATCACGGTGCGATCAGCTATGGTCATATCGGTGCAGACCTGATATCATTGGCTTCGATGTTGTCTATCCCTGTATGTATGCATAATGTTGAAGAAGACCAGATCTTCCGTCCATCTGCATGGAATGCATTCGGATCAGATATTGAAGGTTCTGATTACAGGGCTTGTCAAAACTTCGGACCTTTGTATAAATAAAAAGACATACAACTTATAATTAAAGAAGAAGGGAGCAAATATATCTGCTCCCTTTTTCTTTTAATTATATTTCTAAAATATCTTATTTCCTGAAAGGACCTTTGACAACTTCGGCTTTCAGGTCTCTGTTACGGACTTTAATATATAGTTCGGTACCGGGTTTTGCATACTCAGGTTTTACATATCCCATACCGATGCCTTTCTTAAGAACCGGTGACATAGTACCGGATGTTACAGCTCCGATAATAGCTCCATCTTTATCTACTATTTCGTAACCATGACGGGGTATTCCTTTGTCGATCATTTCGAATGAAGCCAGTTTTCTAGTTACTCCTTCTTTCTTTTGGCGTTCAAGCTCGGCACGGTTCACAAAATTCTTTCCTTCCGGGAATTTAGTAATCCATCCCAGTCCGGCTTCAATGGGAGAAGTTGTATCATCAAGATCGTTACCATACAGACAAAAACATTTTTCCAGACGTAACGTGTCGCGCGCACCCAAACCTATAGGTTTAATACCTTCCGGTTTTCCTGCTTCGAAAATAGCATTCCATATTGTCATGGCGTCACTTGGATAGAAATATAATTCGAAACCTCCGGCACCGGTATAGCCTGTATTGGAAATAATAACATTTTTACATCCTGCAAACTCACCCGTTACAAATGAATAATATGGAATTGAAGAAAGGTCAACCGGTGTAAGACGTTGTAACACTTCAGTTGCTTTTGGTCCTTGAACAGCTAACTGAGCCATATTATCGGAAGCATTTTCCAGTTCAGCACCCATTGTGTTGTGGTTTACGCACCAATCCCAGTCTTTCTGAATATTACCGGCATTAACTACTAACAGGTATTTTTCATTTTCGTAATAGTAAACGAGTAAATCGTCTACTATACCTCCTTTATCATTAGGAAAACAAGTATATTGAGCTTTTCCAATTGTCAGGACAGACGCATCATTTGTGGTTATACTTTGTATAAACTCAAGGGCTTTCGGACCTTTCACCCAGAATTCACCCATATGAGATACATCAAATACACCAACACTATTGCAAACAGTCAGATGTTCGTCTATGATACCTGTATATTCGATCGGCATATTATAACCGGCAAATTCGTGCATCTTTGCACCTAATGCGATATGCACATCAGTAAATGGCGTCTTCTTCATACTAGTTTGTTTATGATTGTTTAGTAAGTAATTCAGTGATTTTTATAATTGTTTCCATGCTTTTCTTCAGCGAATTAACGGGAAGATATTCATATCGTCCGTGGAAGTTATGTCCTCCTGCAAATATATTCGGACATGGTAATCCCATAAAAGAAAGTCTTGCGCCATCGGTCCCACCACGGATCGGTTTAACGATTGGATTTACACCCACAGCTTTCATCGCTTCAAATGCCAGATCTATAATATGTTTCTTTGGTTCAACGATTTCTTTCATATTATAATACTGATCCTTCAATTCTATATTTGTGCTACCAGCATGCTTTTCATTCATGCGGGTGACTAACGTTTCAAGATGCTTCTTTTTCTCTTCAAATAACTTACGATCGTGATCACGGACGATATAAGAAAGCGAGGCTTCTTCTACAGTTCCCGACATATTAGTAAGATGATAAAATCCTTCATACCCTTCTGTCGTTTCAGGGCGTTGATTCGCCGGTAACCAGGATGCGAATTCTAAAGCGAGTAGAGAAGCATTAACCATTTTGTCTTTAGCCGTTCCCGGATGGACATTCAGTCCTTTGAAACTAACTTTTGCAGCGGCTGCATTGAAGTTTTCGTATTCCAATTCTCCAACCTGTCCGCCGTCCATGGTATATGCCCATTCGCATCCGAATTTCTTTACGTCGAAATGATCAGCACCTTGTCCTATCTCCTCATCAGGAGTGAAAGCGATACGTATTTTCCCATGTTCTATTTCCGGATGTTCTTTCAGGTATTGCATAGCGGATATTATTCCTGCAACACCTGCTTTATCGTCTGCTCCCAATAATGTATTGCCATCTGTCACAATTATTTCCTGATGGATATAATCATTCAATTCAGGAAACATCTTAGGAGACAATACGATATTATTTTCTTTTGACAAAACAATATCACCACCGGTATATGTAAGGATACGAGGATTTACGTTCTTACCTGACATGTCAGGGCTTGTATCCAGATGAGCAACAAAACCGATGACCGGTACATTCTTGGATGTATTTGCCGGAAGTGTAGCCATAAGATAACATTTATCATCCAATGTTATATCTTCAAGGCCAATTTCCTTCAAATCTTTTACAATCTCTTCAGCTAAGACCCGTTGTCCGGGTGTACTGGGCGTTGTACCTGATGTTTCACTTGATTGAGTCTCAAAAGAAACATATTTAAGAAATCTATCTACAAGGTTCATATTCATTAAATATTAAAAATGACTTGATCCATCATAACAATGCGTACAAACACATTGTTTGGGTAATCCGATAGCAGCAATTAAATCTTCTACGGTATTGAACCGCAAGGTAGTAATATTTAATTTCCTACGTATACAATCAATCATTTTATTATATTGTTCCGAATCTGTTGTTGCGTATTTATCTAAATCTTTAGCATCATCACCTTCTAACTCTTTTATAGTACGGCGGGCGATGAGTTCCAATGCTGATTTAGATGCGGAGAAGCCGATAAATGGGCATGAATGGAGTAGGGGAGGACACCCCAATCTCATATGTACTTCTTTCGCTCCGTAACCATATAGTATTTCCATATTATCATGGAGTTGTGTTCCACGGACAATGGAATCATCACAAAAGATCACCTTTTTGTCTTTCAGAAGGTGCCGATTAGGGATCAACTTCATTTTAGCAACCAGATTTCTTACGGACTGATTGGCCGGTGTGAAGCTGCGAGGCCATGTAGGAGTATATTTAATAATGGCTCTTCTGTAAGGAATACCTTTTCCTTCCGCATAACCTAATGCCATGCCAATGCCGGAATCAGGAATGGCTGCAACAAAATCAGCTTCCACATGATCTCGCTTAGCCATAGACATACCGCTGGCATATCTTACAGAATCAACATTTACCCCTTCATAATCTGAAACAGGATAACCATAGTATACCCAGAGAAATGAACAAACCTGCATTTCTTTGTTTGGTTTACGAAGCTGGGTCATCTTATCGGCAGTCAGTAGAACAATTTCCCCGGGACCAACATCATACGATAATTCATAATTCAGATTAGGGAAACTACAAGGTTCACTTGAAGCGGCATAAGCACCATCTTTTTTACCGATCAAAACGGGTGTACGTCCTAACTTATCACGGGCTGCTATAATTCCATCCTCTGTTAATATCAGCATGGAACAGGAACCTTTAATCTTGTTATGTACTATATCAATACCTTCAACAAATGTTTTTCCCTGTGAAATTAATAGCGCTATAAGTTCGGTTTGATTCGTTTCACCTGAACTCAGTTCAGTAAAATGCACACCTTTCTCTAACATTTCTTTCTCTAACTCATCAAGATTATTGATCTTCGCTACTGTTACGATAGCATATTTGCCTAAATGAGAATTAATAAAGATAGGTTGCGGGTCAGTATCGCTAATAATACCTATACCTGAATTTCCTTGAAACTTATCGAGTTCCTTTTCGAAACGCGTGCGAAAATAAGAATTTTCCAGATTATGAATTGAACGATTAAAAACGCCTTTGTTAAGTGTTGCCATCCCCCCTCTTCGGGTACCTAAATGTGAATTGTAATCTGTGCCATAGAAAAGATCGGTAGCACATGCCGATTTGGAAATAGTGCCGAAAAAGCCTCCCATTGATAGTGTCTTTTTAGTGTTTTAATGAGTCACAAAGGTAAACCATTCATTTCAGAAAACAAAAGCTGCATTCATATATTGAAAGCAGCTTTTGTTAAAATATTTTTATGTTTCCGTGATTAATATAGTGTCATATTATTCTTTTTAGCGAAAACTTTTTGTATTTCTTGTATATCTTTTTCAATAACTTCTATTTTCTCATATAGGGCAGTCATACCATTGTATATAGCATCATATTTTGCTTCCATTTCGCTTTCATCTTCCAACTCGTCGGCCTTACGGTATTCTGAAATGGAATTTTTATAAGCAGGAATAAATTCGTTGTTGATCATATCTAGCATTTCTAATGATCTGGCTTTGAACTCTTCTCCTGACTTATTGCTCATAGCTGTTATCTTAGCATGATAGTCGGAAACATGCTTTTGTAAGGTATCTACATACACTAAGGCGTCGTCGTACTCGTCATTGTAGATTAGGTCTTCCACTTTTTCCATTTTTTCTACTGCTCCATCTACACCTTCAATAATAGTATCGTTGAATTTTACGGCGTTATCGCCACCGCAGGAGGCAAACAAAACGGTCATGCATACCAGTGATAAAAATAACTTTTTCATTTTTGTAGAATTAAATATTTATAAGTATAGTTTGTGTGCCGCAAAGCTACAAATAAAAGTTATAATTTCCTGAAATTATTTAAAAAACATGAAGTTATGCTGAGTATATCATAAACCAATGGGTTACTTTTTCACTATAGGTTCTGGAGATGGGGATATCCGGTACACCCGCCAAACCGAACTCCATAAAGAGTCCTTCTTTCTGACGACGTATTACCCTTACTTGTTCAAAGTTAACAATATATGAACGATGACATCGACGGACTGCTGTTTCAGCAAAGTTTTCTTCGATAGTACGAAGTGAATTACGTAGCATGAATTTCGTCAGATGATCTTTATTCATATACCATATATTTACATAATTATCGGCTGATTCTACGTAAAGAAGATTATCTTTTTTAACGGATAACCGTAGCTCCCCTTTCTCATCGTGAAAGTTATAGATGCTTTGCTTAGGTAAAGCTTCTGCCTGGCCTTCCTCCAATAATCGTAATTGACGTTCTTTATCCTGGTAAGAAAAATAAAAATGCAGAATGGCGTACGGTAACAATAATACCAATGCTGTGTTAATTGATGATTCCTTGAACGCATCCAGATATTCCCGTTCAGGATTTACAGACACAGTGTATATTGTATAAAAGAGCGACATAAAGAATATTTCAGCGAGTATCCACAAGGCATATTGCCCCAATGTTATATAATGTTTCTTCCCATTATAATACATTATAATACGACTTATTACAACCACAAGTACACCGGTAAGTATGATCAGACTTGAAAAAACAAAGAATTTAAATTCGGAAACCGGATACCAATGCGATGAACTGAATGGCTTATAGATATTAATAAATACAAGAGCAAAGAGAGCTGTCAACAATATCAAACGGGTGATATTGCCTTTTTCATACATATAAGCTGGTAACTTCTGGTTTAAAAAGTCCATTCAGGGTGTTTAAAATCCTTACAAATGTAAATAAATAATCCGTACTGCTTGGGTAATTTCACCCCATATATTCATGTTTCGCCCCGTTATTTTGCTTTTTATCCCTTTGGTTGTGTCAATGAACCTTTGATTTGTTCATCTGTTTTATCTATACTTCTTTTGCATTGAAATAAGATGAAGATGGACTTAGTAATGCGTACAAAACAATTAAATCAGCTTTTCTCTTACGAAAGAAAGGTAGCAATAACGGATAGTCGGTTAGAGATTATCCCTTGTCGTTTTATTCAGAGAGAAGGGGAAGATGAGATTGTTCGGTTTCAACGCGAACTGGCTACCACTGCTTTTTGTCCGCAAACAGATGACTGTATTAATGAAAACAAGTCATTTACCTACATCGTGTTTCAACCTCAAAACAAGAACCGTTGTGATAACGCTATAATCCTGTTGCATGGATTAAATGAGCGAACTTGGGATAAGTATTTATACTTATCCCAATCGCTTTCCATATGAACTGTACTCCTTGGGAAGCAGAACTCTGTCTTTGAACGAGCCGCCTTTTTCCTTGCTTAACGGAAGTTGTAGGTATCCCCTTTTGAAATAGTTACTTTCTTTAATTTATCTTTTGTGCGAATTGTACATTTACCTCCGAAATCGGAATGTATATTGGCATATACCAACTGATTATTTTCCCATTTAATATCCACTGTATAGCCGCCTCTTCCACGTAGCCCTTTTATTTCGCCGTCTTTCCATGTTGAAGGTAATGCAGGGAGAAGATGAATTTCTCCATTTTGTGTTTGAAGAAGCATCTCGGCAATACCGGCTGTACCACCAAAATTCCCATCGATCTGGAAGGGCGGATGCGTATCAAACAGGTTAATTAAAGTTGACTTGGCCAATAATTGTTGAACATTTTCTCCTGCCTCTTCGCCATCAAATAAGCGGGCATAAAAATTAATCAACCATGCCCGACTCCATCCGGTATAAGATCCTTGTTTTACTTCTCCTTCGTTAAATTTGCGGCGACGCTCAATGGTTCGCTTAGCTGCGGCGAATAATTCAGGTTTATCCGGTGTAATAGTTGTTCCCGGATGAAGGCCGAACATATGAGACATATGACGATGTCCCGGTTCCACTTCTTCGTAATCTTCAATCCATTCCTGAATAGTATTGTAACGTTTACCGATTCGTATAGGCGGCAGCTTCTTCAATGTTTGAGTTAATTCTTTACGAAACGAAGCATCCGTTTTAAGGATTTCCGAAGCTTTTATACAAGCATTGAATAGTTCAGTGATTATTTGTATATCCATTGTTACCCCATAAGTTAGCATATACTCTCCACCGGTAGGTAATTTATATATATTCTCCGGTGAATTAGAAGGAGCAGTTACCAGATAACCATTTTTATCAGGGATTAGGTAGCTGAGTATAAACTCCGCAGCTTCCTTCATAGAAGGATAAGCTTCTTTATTGAGATATGCCTCATCTTTGGT
This sequence comes from Tannerellaceae bacterium, assembly GCA_032054765.1. Taxonomy (GTDB): domain Bacteria; phylum Bacteroidota; class Bacteroidia; order Bacteroidales; family Tannerellaceae; genus DFXE01. The sequence continues at coordinate 10,829 of DAMBSC010000025.1, read as the reverse complement.
GAAAAGGTAATGTTCCCATTGGTGCAAAACTAACCATGAAGCAGCAATCGGAAACGTACCCCATCCCACACCGTCACAAATGGATGTACGCCCAAACGGGTCAGTCAGGTGGTTCATTGTCCAGCCTTTGCTGTTGTATGTCTTACTTGCCGTAACCCGTCCCGGTTTTCGTAAAGCATTAATCAGATTTGAAAAAGGAAGTAATGTTTCAGAGAGGTTACAAACTTCTGCCGGCCAGTAATTCATCTGGATATTAATATTCGTATGAAAATCGGAAGACCAGGCGGCAAATATGTCTTTGTTCCATATACCTTGCAGATTAGCCGGTAGAATGCCCGGCGAACGTGATGAACCCATTAACATATACCTCCCGTATTGGAAATAAAGTGTGATCAATCCCAAATCAATGCCTCCTTCTTTTACCCGGTTTAAACGTTTATCTGTTGGAAGGTTTTCCATCTCCGGTGCTCCCATTACAAAAGAAACTCTGTCGAAGAGGGAGCGATGGTCGGCAACATGTCTCTCTTTTAAATTGAAATAGGTATTGCCGGCTGCTTTATCAAGTATTTGCCGGCAGACAGATGCCGGATCAATACTTCTGTCAAAGTTTAGTTTCTCAAAATTGTAATCAGTAGCAGCAGTTATATAGAAGGTAACTTCATCAGCGTTTTCCACATAAAAAGAATTATTGATAGTAGTAAGTGAACCTCCGGAATGTACCGCCCGAATATGTCCGGCAAACTTCATATGCGCCCCACTTCTTCCGGCTGTAGGATCAGGTAAATCAATGATTTGTCCCTGAATACCTAATTCTTTCGGAGAAAGAGGAAGAGCGATAGCATCCTGTTCCCGTGTATAAAAGAGTCGGAAAGTAAGCTTGTCAGGCCCATTAGCTTTCATACGTAATACAATTATATTGTCGGGTGCGGATGAAAAGACTTCACGAGTATATCCGGTATTCTCAATCTGATAAGAAACAGAAGCAATACCTGTCGATAAATTTAGTTCTCTTCTGTAGTTTTTTACTTCAGGAACAGAACGTTTCTCTCCATAGAAGTCGATCAATATCTCTCCAAAAGTCTGATAAGAACGGATTCTAAGCGGATCACTTTTCATGTACTTTTCCGACAGTTCAACGGCTTTCGCTATTTCCCCGTTTATCAGATGTTGTTGAATAACCGGTAAATGTTCGGCGGCATTGGCGTCGGCTTCCTCAGGACAGCCTCCCCACAAACTTTCTTCATTAAGCTGGATGGTTTCCCTATGGTAACCACCAAAAACCATAGCTCCCAGTCTTCCATTGCCAATCGGTAATGCCTCATGCCAGTCTTTCGCCGGCTGCTCATACCAAAGAACAGGATCAGAAGAAACATTTTGTCCGTTAATAATCAAAGAAATAAAGGATAAAAAGAATAAAGTCAACAACCTTTTCATGAGATATTGTTTTTAATAGTATAGAATAAGTGAGGTAAAGATATAGAATATATTTTATACTTTTGAGATTGAATTTATTAATTGTCTACTAACAATGACACATAATCCTGAACCGGTGAAGGCGGAGTTGGCGGAATTAATTCGTGAGATTAATGCCGTAACTGTTATTGATGAGTATCAGCCGGCTTTACGTGAAATGAGTAAGAAGCTGAAAAGAGCGCTTGGTGAGTTTGATGCCAAGCAATTCTTTGTGTTGATAGTTGGGCCGGTGAAGTCGGGAAAATCCACATTGGTTAATCTCTTTGCACGGGAAAGGGTGAGTCCTGTTGACTTTTTGGAGTCTACGATTCGGCCGTCTATCGTAGCCAAACATAAAGAAGGAGAGCCTACTTCTATCATTCAGTTTAAGGAAAAGAACCGCGACCTTCTTAATAAACAGCACACAATAGACGCCTTTGAACGGATACTGGATTATGTTCGTGAGATAGATACTTTGGAAAATATAAGTGAAGATGTTTCCTGGCGGGAATATCCCCTGGTTGAAGAAAACATAGATAAATACCTTCGTCTGCCTCTGGATAAGAAAGCCATCGAAGATGATGATACGCTTATCACCTTAGTATCTACCAAAGGAGGGAAATTGCAGAACGGAGAAACGGTAATCATTGATATGCCCGGCCTCGACGGTAAATACGCACATCTGGAAAATCCTATATATAATGTAATAGCCAAGCGTGCCGATTTTGTCATCTTTGTGCAAAGTACGACGTCGGCAATCTCGAATGTTTCCAATGAATTTATAGAGATGTTGCTCAAGGAGAATAAGAATGTCCCGATATGGTTGATACATAATATTCATGAGTCCGACAACTGGCGTTTGGAAGAAGAAAGGACAGGTAAAATAAAGAAACAGGAAACCTTTGCCCGCCATGAGTTGGAAAAGCTGGGCTTTAAGGATATTCTTCTGACCAGTATTAACCTTGGAAAGGTAGAGGATGCGATCTTCGAACGTAAAGTAACCGAAGGAAACGCGGAGAAACTTCAACAGGAAAAAGGACGGTTTGAAGAGATGGAAGAACAACTCTATCATTATTTATTGAAGAAAAGGGAACAGATCCATATAGACAACTGTCTGGCAAAGACACATGTTACCCTGACCAACAGCTTATCCTCAGTTAATCATATTCAAACCGGTATAGCCACTGAGATAAAGCGAATCAACTTTACACGCGAAAGTTTGAAAGGGGTATCATCTTCTGTTGATATAATTGCGTATGACGACAGGGATAAAACACTCAGTCAGTTAGTGACTACCATAAAAGGCATTATCAAAGAAGAGAAAGAGAAGCTTATCGAACGGATGAACGTTGTTTACAACGACTACAAAAGAGATTTAGGAAGCGCCAGAGGTTCAGAGGTCATAAACAAACTCGAACGTATGCGCGAGGACTGTTCAAAGGCGGTAGATACCCAACTGAATTACTTAAGTGATCCGCTTCAACGGATAAATCAGTATATAAAGAATATCGTCGACTCCTGCGAGTCTGCACCAATCAGGGAGATTAATGATAAGTTATCAGCGATGGGATTACCCGTTCTTGAAAAAGAAAGCGATGAAATCTTGACAGAGACATTCGTAGAACAGGTAAAACGTTTCGTAAAAGACCTCAAATATACCGATGAAGTAGAAGGATACATCAACAATTCATTGGCAAAGATGCAGATGGAACCTGTAGAACAGGTAAAAGATAAGACGATCCCCATTGGAAATTATACGTTTTTCATGCGGACAGACAGCATAAAAACAAGGAATATGATATTGCTTCCGAAGAAATATTCAGCGGAAGAAATAAGGGGAATCCTTAATACCCGTTTTACCGACTTTATGAATGAGACAGAGACTAAAATCCCTGAGTTTTACTCCCGTGAAATCATTCTGTATTATGCCCTGGCGATGGCTTTTAGAAAACATAATTACATGAATAAGTTGGAACAGATCGCTCATGATTACGAAAAGGAAATAGAGCAACGCCTTAACAGATTAAGGCACGCAGATGAGTTCACGGACAGATTAGCCAACCATATTAAAGAGATAAATACTACATTCGAATAAAGCGTATGAAACGTAATTTATACATAATCCTGACCGGTATAGTCGTTATTATAATTTTAATGCTGATTGGTAATGTTATCACCATTGGTAATCAGCTTGCACCGGTTCATCCTTCCCTGCCTTATGCGTTCTACGCGTTTGTTGTTCTTGTCTTTGCTTGTTTTATCCTTATACCGGTGATACGAGTACTGCAAATGCCTGCTATTCCTCCCTTGGATGTAGAGAATAATTCGGATAAGAATAATAAGGAATTGCTCGACTTTGGTACCCGGATCGTAAAAAGCAGCCAAACCATCCCGGAAGAAGAGAAATACGCTATCCTCAGGGAAATGCAAAATAACTCCGCTGAACGTGACCGCCTTATCTCAACCATATCAGAGGTTATAGAAGTAAAGCTGTCGGATATTAATAAGACCGTACGTGAAAGTGCGGTAACCGTATTTGTTATCACCGGATTATCGCAGAACGGAACGTTTGATTTCCTTGCCAATCTGATGATCAACTTCCGTATGATTTACGCGGTGGTAAAGAAATCCGGCTTCAAGCCAAGCTATTCCCAACTGATAAAACTCTATGTAGCTTCCATTTCGTCGGCATTAATTATCTCGCAGGTAGACGATATTGTAGACGAACTCGACCTCGATATGGGAATAGCCAATTTAAGCGGCAGTGTTTTGAGTATATTCTCCAAGTCATTGATCAGTGGCGCTGTCAACGCTTATCTTACCCTTCGTATCGGTTACGCAGCAAGAGAATACATTCGTGTGGGAAGCCAAAATTTCAAACGAAGTATTGTTCGAAAAGAAGCCCGAAAGTATGCCCGCAAAGAGATAATGTCAGTTGCTACGGAAGGTGTTAGCCTTGTAAAAGAAAAGATGTCGAAACGTTCCAGTTAGTCCTTGATCTTTTGTTCTTTTGTACCTATTGATTTATCAGTTTCGATGGGATATATTCCTATTTTGGTCGTTATCCTTTCATCGGCTCACAGGGGTGATTCGATCGCCTCACAATTGTGAGCCACTCGCCTCACCTGGGTGAAACGATCGCCTCACCCCTGTGAGCCGATGAATTTGTTGCGATGTTTGTATTAAAAACTGCTTACCAAACCATTAATAATCAACGATGAAAGTGATAATTTATTAGGATGTTTTTTGAAAAGGCTGTAATTAAGCCTCAATACCCGTTAGCTTTTTCAGTAAGAAGCCTATCAGAAAACTGATCGCAGCTACACTGAAACTCAGAATAGCCATCTCTGAAAAACGTTTTTTGAAGCTTTCTCCTCTTGCTATCGAATAATAGTAATTGAATAATGCGATAATGAGAAATGCGAATGCCAGCATTATTCCCAGCGCAATGAAGACATTACTAAATAAGATAAACGGAAGTACTAATGCTATAACGGTAAAGATATAAGCGATCCCTGTATACGAACTGGCTTTTAACGCGTGCTTTACTTCCTTCCCTTCTGATTTGTTGGAAAGATATTCGGATGAAGCCATTGACAGAGCTGCCGCTATACCTGTGATCGTTCCGGTAAGTGCAATTAGCTTAGAGTCGTTGAGCGCCAGTGTGAAGCCTGCTAATGCTCCGGTGAACTCTACTAAAGCATCGTTCAGACCCAATACGACAGAACCCATATAATTGAGGCGCTCTTCGTTAATGAGGCCTATAAGGAAATATTCATGTTGCTCTTCTTCGATGGAAAGTTCTTGTATGTCCGGATAGCCTTCGTAAGCGGTGTAATTGTATTTCGCATCGGCCTCTCCCTTCTCCATTAACTTGATGGCAAAGGTAAGTCCGAACAGACGGGCTATCCAATAGTACTTGAATATGCGCCAATGGTTAGGACGTATGGTCTGGCAGGTATGTTTTCGAAGTATTTCGAAGTGTCTCTTTTCATCGGCAGCAATGCGAAGTAATACCTCTTTGTTTTCAGGGTTTTTTTCTATTTTGGCAAGCTTTGTGTAGACAATGCTTTCTGTTATTTCATTCCGCTGAAACCGTATAAGATCTTTCCTTAATTGCTTCTCGTCCATGTGTGTTTCGGTTACATTCGTTCCGGTACTTCTATTCCAAGTAGCGACATACCGGATTTAACTATTTTAGCTACATTGGCGGAAAGCATCAAACGGAACTTTTTCACATCCGCGTTTTCTTCACGCAAAATAGAATGTGTGTTATAGAATTGATTGTATTCCTTAACCAGTTCATAGATGTAATTGGCTATCAATGCCGGACTGTATTCTGTTCCCGCTTCTTTTACTGTTTGCGCGTAGTCGGCTACCAGTTGAACGATATTTTCTTCTTTTTCAGAAATCGAAATATCGGTAGGTAATTCTGCAGGCACCTCTATGCCTTGTTCGGCTGCCTTGCGCAGAATGGAACGGATACGCGCGTAGGTATATTGAATAAACGATCCTGTATTCCCGTTGAAATCAATAGATTCTTTAGGATTAAAAGTCATATTTTTGCGTGGATCTACCTTCAATATGAAATATTTTAAGGAGCCTAACCCAACGATGCGTGGAAGGTTTTCAATTTCCTCCGGCGACATTTCATCCAGCTTTCCTAATTCCTGCGAAATCTCCCTTGCAGTGGTTATCATTTCTTCCATAAGCTCATCGGCGTCAACTACTGTGCCTTCACGACTTTTCATCTTACCTTCCGGTAGTTCCACCATACCATAGGAGAAATGAACCAGTCCCTTTCCAAAGGCAAAGCCTAATTTATCCAATAGAATGGATAATACCTGGAAATGATAATTCTGCTCATTTCCCACGACATAGATCATCTTGTCGATCGGATAATCGTCGAAGCGCAATTTGGCTGTACCGATATCTTGCGTCATATACACGGATGTGCCGTCGGCGCGGAGCAGCAGCTTTTCGTCCAATCCGTCTTTGGTCAGGTCTGCCCATACAGAACCGTCTTCCCGTTGGTAAAAGATCCCTTCTTTTACTCCACGCAGGACTTCTTCTTTACCTTCCAGATAGGTTTCAGATTCATAATAGATCTTATCGAAATCGACTCCCATCGTTTTATAGGTTTCATCAAATCCGGCATACACCCAGCTGTTCATTGTTTTCCAAAGAGAGACTACCGCTTCATCGCCGGCTTCCCATTTACGGAGCATTTCACGTGCTTCGGCCATCAATGTAGATTGGGCTTCTGCTTCTTCTTTGGTCAAGCCTTTTTCCTGAAGCGTTTTTAATTCTTCTTTATAATGTTTATCGAACAATACATAATAATCGCCAATCAAATGATCACCTTTCTTACCGGAAGACTCGGGAGTTTCTCCGTTTCCCCACTTTTCCCAGGCCAACATGGATTTACAGATATGGATACCCCGATCGTTTACAATATTGGTCTTAACCACTTTGTTACCATTGGCTTTCATTACTTCCGCCAGACTATATCCTAACAGATTGTTACGAACATGACCTAAATGAAGTGGTTTATTGGTGTTAGGCGAAGAATACTCAATCATAACAAGCGGCGATTGCTCTGTAACCGGCACTATTCCATAATCAGGCTTTCCGTTTATTTGGTTGAGCAGATCAATCCAACAGCCCGATGCAATGGTAAGGTTGAGGAAACCTTTGATTACATTGAATTCAACGATTGCCGGTTCATTCGCCTGCAGATAATCGCCGATATCCTGAGCGGTTTGTTCCGGTCCTTTCTTCGACATACGGAGAAACGGGAAAACTACCAATGTTAGATGACCTTTAAACTCCTTCTTTGTTTTCTGTAATTGAACCTGATTTGCCGGAACTTCTACTCCATACAAAGATTGTAAGCCGGTAATGATGGCATGAGTAATCTGCTGCTCGATGATCATATCTGTATTCGGTTTATTTTTATTTTTTATTTTGCCCGCAAAGGTACAGGATTATTCTTAAAGTGGTATGCAGTTAACAAGTCTTTTCTCCGTTTTACCAACCGGAACTGTCGGTTCACCCATTCTTGTCGGTTTGTAAAATTCTGATGATTTACTTTTGAGGTAAATTAAATTTACCGTTATGAAAGCATATAGTTTAACAATCGTCATTTTTCTATTTAGCTCAGTCAGTTATATGAATGCGCAGAACATCAGTCAAAGTAAGACAATAAACCAACAGAATCAGGCCGGAAGTAAGTCTATGCAGACTGCTTATGAATTATCAGGAAAGATTGTCAATGACAGGATTATCCACGAAGATACTACCAATGTAAAGGTTATTGAAGATATATCCGTCAGTGACCTGGTTGTCATTAACGGGACGTATGATCATATTCATTTGGTGTTAAATCATCTGGAATTACCTTATGTAAGTGTGTATCACAATCAATTAAAAGACATTACTTTCGAACCTCATCAAACAGTATTTGTGAACTGTGCGTCTTCTTTTCCGCCGGATCAGGCACGACGACTGGCTGCTTTTGTCGCTAAAGGCGGACAACTTATCACAACGGATTGGGCGTTGAAGTTTGTTCTTGAAGTAGCTTTCCCCGATTATGTTTCTTACAATAACAAATCGACAGGCGACGAAGTGGTACGTGTGGAAGTAATGGATAAAGAAGATCCGGTTATAAAAGGGTTTCTTGATGAAGAGACAGCTCCGGTATGGTGGTTGGAAGGTTCATCATATCCTATCAAAATACTTGATAAAGAAAATGTAAATGTATTGATACGTTCTAAAGAACTAAAAGATAAATATGGTGAAGATCCTGTATTGATAAGTTTTAAATATGGTAATGGTATTGTATATCATATGATCTCCCATTTCTATCTGCAACGAACCGAGACAAAGGATATAAAACAAACTGCCGCCGCTGCCGAGTATGTGAATAAGAAAAGCTCATCTTTTTCGAATGATAAAGAAATGATGGATAAAGCCGAAAAGGTAAACTATGGCGAAGTGCAATCCGCAAATACTTCTTCCGAATTCATCATGCGTGCCGTAATCAACCAAAAGAAGAAAAATATGAAAGAGTAAACTTCTTCAAGGTTGTACTAAATTGGCTACTTCATCGGCTATACCTATGGTTGCTATTGTTCCGCTGTTGAAACGGAGGAAGTCTGACTCTACTCCGTCGCTGAAGATTAAGCCTGCGGTGGGCATTAATGATTCTATCTTAAGTGGGTATTGGTTGTTAACTACTCCAACGGACAAATCTGTTTGAGTTCGTAAGCTTTTGAATGGTTCGCGAACGGCAAACAATAATTGGTCGTCATTCAGGCGGGGATGTTTTAACCGGAGGTCTTTTTCAAATAAACCGGTTACTCCATAAGCCATATTAAAGATGGAACTTAACCATCCGGTGGAACCGGCTTTTGTAGAGACTATTATTCCGCTGGAAGATTGTTCTTCTGTCTGTCCATTAAACGTAACTCTGTATCGGGCAGATATATGAGATGACGCACCGACAAACAGATCATTAAAAGCAAGTAACCGTTGACCGTCATTCAATCGTGCTTCGGCAAAGTTGACCGTTTTCGATTTATATTGGTTACGAATTACTTCTTCTACTCCATGTACAAAATTGGATGTTTTAAAAGGTAGGAGTACTCCGTCGTACCGTTCCGGATCAGGGTTTACAGCAATGATCGGTACTCCATGAGAATACTTAGCCGTATTAGCTACCAGCCCATCCTGCCCGATCACAATAATCAAATTCTTATCTGAAAACAAATAAGATGGAAGGAAAGAACGTTCAACAATCTTATGCTTTATTACTTTGGTAAGTTGTGTTTGCAGTGAATGAAGCGATTGGCGAAATGTTTCATCTTCCCGCTCATAATCTTCAAATACTCCTCCCTGCTTTTCAATGTAAAACTTCGACTGCGACTTTGTATTGAACCTTGCTGTTAATGCTTCCAGTCGGGTTTTATTTTTTACGATTATCGCGTACTCTATTGTCTTCATTGCCTTTGTTTGTGTTAAGCAAAGTCTCCAACAACTCGGGGCTTATATTTAATGTTCCTATTTTATCGGCATTTTCGGCCAATTGCCGGAAAGCAAGCGCTATGTTATTTCTTGCGTCTTCATTACCAAATAGTGAACTGAGTATCTTCCAATCGACATCTTTATAAGGTTTTAAAGTCGCTTCTATTTGATAGCCTTTTGCATCGGCTTCTTTTTTATCGTTAGTTGTTTTCTGTTCGATAAGTATTTTTCGTTGTTCTTCTACTGCAATATCGGTTTCCAGTCCCATCTCTCTGAGTCGGCGGTTATTTTCCATCCGCTGGACTTCCGATTCCATTTTCTTTAGATCTATCTGCTTTTGTTTTTCTTCAACAGCGATTTCTGTATTCAATTCAGACTCTTTGATCTTCCTTTCTTGTTCCACGGCAAAGTTGCGTCTTTCATAAATAGCACGGTCGGCTTCTTGCTGGAGTAACTCTCGTGTTTCCGTTTCGAGAGCTTTGGCCATCTCAGGAGTAGCCTGTACTGCCAATACGTTTGCTCCTAAGATTTCAATTCCAAGCATTTTAATAGCTCCGGAAGATTTTAAACCCTCCAAAATGCGTTCTTCTATTTCTTTTGCTGAACGGATCGCATTTTTCAGTTTGATGTTGTGTATGAATGAAGAAGTTGCTGTTTGCGCTTCATTGATAATACGTTGGTTTAACTTCTCCAGATCATTCTTTTTATATACCCCTTTATGATTAACCGTAAAATCTAAGACTTCTGCCAATACTTTCGGCTCAGCAATCTTGTAACTTATCTGTCCCTGTATAGTGACTGTTTGATAATCGTTTGTCGTTTCCTGAAAGATAAAAGGGAGATCATTACTTCCCATTGGTATGGCAACGATAGAACTATTTGGTGAGAAATAATAAAAGGCAAGTCCTCTTCCTTCTCTCTTTATATTTCCATTTTTGAAATGAAATACATACGTCATTGCATCGAACTTAATATGCCTTACTCCAAACATAGCTTTTTATTTTAGTAGAGTTAAATGTTGTGTGTAAATGTCGTAATTTTTTTTGTGACAGATGGTGTGACAGATTATTTATTTAATCTGTCACGCTTTAAATGTTTATTATCAGTTTATTAAATCGAATGGTGACAGGTGACAGATGTTTTGTGAAATACATTATATAGGAGGTGTTCTATGCTTATGCAGGAGAGTTAACCATAATGTAACGGATATTACAAGTATCGTAATAGTTTCTACATCCGAACGAAACATCGTACATCTATTTTTGCTGCCGAATAGAAGATTTATTGATTATTAGGCATTAGTACTGATGCGTTAAATTTTTAATTAGAAATCAAATAAACTGAGTTCTTTG
>DAMBSC010000024.1:0-68853 GCA_032054765.1 Tannerellaceae bacterium | reverse complement strand
AACCCCTCTTTCAAGAATGAAAATCTTGCGTCCTAACCGATAGACGAATGGGCCGTCAAAACCCAAAAAAAGCCGGATAAACCGGCTTACTATATTGAAAGTTTACCTTCTCTGTTTATGCAAGAGCATTCACATGCTTCGCAAGCTTAGACTTTAAGTTGGCAGCTTTATTCTTATGAATAATATTCTTTTTAGCCAGCTTGTCTAACATAGAACACACTTTCGGATATAAAGCCTGAGCTTCATTCTTTTCCTCAGTAGCGCGCAATTTTCTAACTGCGTTTCTTGCAGTTTTTGCATAGTATCTGTTATGCAAACGTCTTGCGTTCGTTTGTCTGATTCTTTTAAGTGCTGATTTGTGATTTGCCATTTTTTAGCTATATATATTTAATTCTTAAATTTTCAACTTTGCCCAAAGGCGATTTTTAATTCAGTTTTCCATTGAAAAGTAGCCCATAGGGGAGTCGAACCCCTCTTTCAAGAATGAAAATCTTGCGTCCTAACCGATAGACGAATGGGCCAACATGTCAAAGTTCTCACTTTTAACGTTATGAGAGGCTTTTTCTCAAACGCGAGTGCAAAGATAGATTATCTGAATAAAATACCAAAACATTTCAATAGAAAATTTAAAACATGTTTTTGTTTTAACATCTATTTAGAGCCAATATCATCCAGGTGAATATCCAATGCCTTTACAGAAATATTTATTTCCCAAATACATAAACACAGTGATGCTGCCAACAGAAGTAATCCTATACCAAATATCCAGACTGCCACTTCTATGATGGAGACATAGAAGAAAAACATGGATACAACACAAAACAGCAAGCTAAGTACACCGAGGATTTGCATGGAGCGAATCAGAAAAAGCCTTCTCCTCAGATTTGCAATTTGTGCGGCATCTTTAGGATTACGTGTCTGTTCATGTTTGTCTTTCAATGCACGAATGACCGCCGCATAAGATAAGAATCGGTTTGTATACGCCAGCAATATCAATGATATGGCCGAAAACAATAATGAGGGGGTTGTTAGTTCTAGCATAAAATACCTACTTTTGTTGGAACAAAGGTATAAAATAATGTTGAGTAAAACACGTGGGATTGTACTTCATAGCATTCCTTACAACGATACGTATTCTATTATACATATGTATACAGAGGCTTTTGGGCGAGCCTCCTATCTCGTTGCACGTAACAGGGGAAAGAAAAGTAAAGTCTCAAAATCGCTGTTTATGCCATTGTCTGTTCTCGATATGGAAGTTGAACACCAAAACAAACGTGACTTACATCGTATACGCGAAACCAGATTATGCTTTCCTCTGATGGAATTGTTCTGTGATCCTGTAAAAAACGTAATGGCGCTATTTTTGGCAGAAATTCTTTTCCGTGTAGTAAAGGAAACAGAGCCCGATGCACGTCTTTTTGATTATTTATACCGTTCAATCCATCTCCTTGAAGTCAGCGAAAAAGGCATTGCCAACTATCATTTAGTATTTCTGTTGCATCTTTTAAATTATCTAGGTATCTTCCCCAATCTCGAATCTTATATTAATGGCTATTATTTCGATATGCAAAATGGGATATTTGTTGATCGACCGCCTATGCATCGCCATTATCTGAACAGGGAGGAAAGTAAGATATTTTCGCGTTTATTTAAAATCAGCTATGAAAATATGTCCATTTACACTTTTTCCCGCCAGGAACGAGTAAATATATTAAATCGAATCCTTTCCTATTATCGCCTTCATCTACCTGAAATTCCTGAAATCAAATCTATTGCTGTTTTACAAACACTCTTTGAATAAGTATAAATTTTTCGTTTCACCTGTCACCGGCCTTTATCTTTCTAATAATTAGACTGTAAGAGTGAAGGGAACGGTGAAGGCAAAGCAAATTTTTGCCTTCACCGTTGAATTATGCGATACTTGAAATTACATGATATAGATTGCCATATTTGGTATGCTTTCTTTCCACCCCTAGTGCTACCAATGTTTTACCGAAGGCAGCTTGTGAAAGTAGGCGGGTAGAGGAGGGGCTTTGTTTCTTAAGCTCGTTGTATATTTGAATAGCAGATAGAAATTGACCTTTTTCTTCATTTTCAGGTAGACGGTAACAGGAGTAGAAAAGGTCTTCAGCCAGACTCCGTTTCTGAAAGGGTTCATTATGTTCCATCAGGGTTGTTTCTTCATCCTGATTGAACCAGGAACGTTTTCCTGTCAGTAATTCTTCTTTTAGCTGAGCATATACTTGTGCATGATCGATAGAAGAGCAATCAATTTTATTTTCTACATCCACACATAAGAAACGACGACTACCAGTCGGGTCGGTCAGCAAGTCTTTTCTATTTGATGTCCCGATAAAAGATGCAATCCGGGGTAATGTGCTATAGCATGTTTTATGTGCCTTCCGGATAGAAACGCCAGCCATCTGCATCAGATTCTTCAAAGAAGCCATTTTGCGTTCAGAATATTTATCCAGTTCATCCAGGTTGATCAGTCCGAAAGTACTTAGTTTCTGTTCTGCTCCGCTTGTACTGGTTAATTCAAAACTGTCTGTATAGTAGGCTTGTAAAATATCGGGCATCAACATACGGCAAAAAGTGGATTTATTTCTTCCTTGCCTGCTGCTTACTAAAACCGGCGCTACGCTATTGGCGTGTTTAGAAGTAAATCTCATCCATTGTGAAGCCATTCCCAGCATCCATTTATGAAATCCTTCAATCCAGACCGAATCGTGGGATACTCTTTTTGCAAGATGGGTAACCCTGTCCGTTTTATCCCATACCGGTAAATTATCCATATAACTGGTAAAAGGATTATAGGAGACAATACTTCGCGAATGTACATACCTCGAAATATCCCTGTCCCAACAGTTAATACCTTCTTTACGTGCTTCCATACAGAACGTATTAAGATCCCGCTGGGTGATCAGTTGATACTTTCCGTTCACGTCTTTCTTCCATTTATACTCGGTTTGTTCAGTCATCTCGTTATAACGGAAAGTATAACGACTTGCCAGAAAATCTTCTACCTCATACATAAGCTCAGATTCCCTGACGGATGATTTGGTTATGGTATAGTCTGTAGACTCTACCATACTCATTCTCTCTTTTTCCTTGTTTTTTCCAAATAAGGAAAGTAAAAAAACATACAAATTCTTCATAGATAAAAAGTTTGTTCTCATATCGTTTGACATTTAGATTATACGCAAATATATATCTGGTATATAATAAATTGCAAATTTTATATTCGAAAAATCATCTATTAATTTCTTCTAAGGATTTTATCAATTTATACGTTATATTTTGTATATTTGTAAGTGAAAGATTTATCGTCTCACATGGCTGAAGCAATTAGCTCACAAAGGTGAAACGATCGGCTCACAGAGGTGAGGCGACCGACTCACAAGGGTGATTCAATCGCCTCACAATTGTGAGCCGATTAAAAGGATATGACCAAACTATTAATTATTTATAATCAAAACATTAAAACAATGGCAGCACGTTACGATTTTTACCAGAACCCTCCTTCCGCGAAAAGGAAACAACGTTTACACGCACGGGTAATAACTTCAGGAACCGTAGATACTGAATATTTAGCTAAAGAAATTCAAAGCCGGTCTACGTTATCGACAGGCGATGTAAAAGGAGTATTAACTTCCCTGACAGAAGTGGTGATCCAACATTTCAGAGACGGCGACCGTGTACATATCGAAGGATTAGGATTTTTTCAGATCACCTTATCTTGTCCGGCAGTCAGGACTCCCAACGAGATTCGTGCGGAATCAATTCATTTTAAATCAGTGACATTTCGTCCGGAAAGCAAATTACTCAAGCGATTAAAGACTATGCCCTTTGAGCGGATAGCCGAGAAAAGACACTCAAAAAACCATCCGGAAGAAATAATAGAAAAGAGACTGACACATTATTTCTCTCAACATCAAACTCTTTCCCGTGAAGATTTTCAACGGCTATGCGGATATACAAAAGCCACCGCTAACCGTCGTTTAAAACAATTGTTATTAGAAGGTAAATTACGAAAAGCAGGATTATACCGCTTCCCTGTTTACGAACCGGTGAAAGGATTTTACGGAAAAGAATGACTTAGGGTTCACCTCTCCTGTCACCCGATGTTACTGGCAAATAAACTCTTAGCATCGGGTGACAGGTGAAACGAACAAACTTTCTTTTATTAATGATATACTATATAACTTGCCAATTAAACAAAAACATTATACTTTTGCAACCAACTGAAAACGGTCTTGTAGTTCAATGGATAGAATAGTGGTTTCCTAAACCATAGATCCGGGTTCGATTCCCGGCGAGACTACTTTACATATCAGAGTTATTGGATATCTACAATATATCTAGTTGAACTTGCCTCAGATTTTACAGTGAATTGAATATTATTATATTTGCTTTTTTCACACAATATGTTACTATATACCAGGTACCATCCATTGTTTAATCCACTCCAGCCCATATTTAGATGATAATAATATGAGGTTAGCATATTTATGTTTTCTAAATAAGAACCATCAAGTAATTTAATATTAATATTTATATTATAATTTTTGCTTCCATAGCCATCGTATACGTATGCATGAGTTCTTGATGAAGCCAGACAAGGCATGTTATTTTTCAAGGATTCTTTTATTCTTTCTTTATAATTAGGTGAAGCATTATCTAAATATTCACACTGATATCCCAAGCTATCAATTAAAAAAAGCCTTGCATTTTGAATACTCCCACCAGAACCTTCATCATTGTATGGACAGCCATAAGTTGTCTCAATACCTTCTGCGAAACGTGCCATTAATCTTGCGATTTCATTTTTTCTTTCTTCTGAATCTTCGGGAAAAATTCTGGGAGTGCTAAGAAGTAAATCCCAATCGTATGTATTTGGTTTTCTATGATATGCCATAATCTGTGTTGCAGCTGTCGTTGTACAACCTACAGGTGCCCGCCCATTATAATATTCAATATCATATGGACAGAAAAAAGGAATATGCCCATTGTAAGGATAGTCCTGATCCCATCGAGTTGGTAAATAACAATAATAATATTCATTAAAACCATTAACAAATGCCTGTAAAGTGTCTTTATTCCCAGAGTCATTTGGGTCATATGGATTATTTGTTGGAGGTCCAATTGAACGGGTTGATAATGCATCTGAATTAACAGCTTCAATTCCTGCTTTTATATAATTAGGAATATCTTCTACAAACATAGATAATGGCTTAAAATGTACAGTATCGGCCAAGTTACCATAAGGCACATATGCTAGAACTGTATTAATACGTCTGTCTCCTACAACAAGAGCAAATCCATTGTTTTCATTATCCGATACTTCAAATTCATAAACAGGAATATTTTCATTTATTGTTCCTCCGGATTTTGTCGAAACAGTTTTAACTGCATAATCATGCTTTTTCTTTACAGAGAGTATAATATCTCCATTACTCTTTGTTTTAATTTCATCACCTATAAAACTTAATAAGATTTCTTTTGCTTCTTCTGGTGATAATTCATAACTATTTTCAATATCCTCTTTATTACCATTTCCTACTAATGTAATATCTTCATTACAAGAAAAAAGTAAAGAGATTGAAAAGAACAATAATAAATACTTTGTTTTCATAAGATGACAATTAAAGGTTTATAAATACAATTAAATACAATTAAATACAATAACAATGGCTTCTAATATATTTTCTATTATTTATTGGCCTTTCTTCTTATAGCCATCCCAGTCGCGACTACTTGTGACATGGTAACAACGCCATATTGTAGGTTTCTGGAGGGAATAAATTCAAATTTAAGATTGATAATACCATTTCCTCCTATCTCTTTTGCTTTACTATGTAGATAATATAAAGCATCTTCGTAGTTTGCTTCAACAAATTTTCCACCATCATTACCACTCGTCACCACAGCTGTTACACTGCCAATAGGATTATATGAAAAACTGACGGAATTGGCTTCGGTTATGAAAAAGCCGCTTTTTGTATATTGTGAATAATCAACACTACCTGTTATAACCGAATATTTTGGTCCCGAAACTCCACCACAGCTTGTTAGTAAAGTCAGGACAAATAGGGAGAGAAACAATAGATTTTTCATATGAATAAATTTAAAGGTTTAAGGCAAAAATAAAAAATAAACGGGAAAAATAAACTTTTTATTTATAATTAATGTTTTCTAAGCCGTACAGAGTTTGTTTTTCAAAAAAAGAAAATATGAAGAGAAAGTTTACACTTTTAATTATGATTACCTTACTGTCGTTGCCGGCAATATCACAACACTTCGCATTAAAGAATAACCTGATATATGATGCAACACTTACTCCTAATATGGCGATGGAGATTGCATTGGGTAAAAAAGTAACTTTAGAGATTGGCGGTGGTTATAATCCGTTTACATTCAGTGACCATAAACGGTTCAAGCATTGGCTGGCACAACCCGAACTACGTTTTTGGTTTTGTGAAAAATTCAGCGGAACTTTCTGGGGCATCCATGCACATGGAGGTGAATTTAGTGTTGCCAATCTAAAACTTCCATTTGATTTGATGAAACAATTGAGGGATAACCGGTACGAAGGTTATTTCTATGGAGGTGGTATTAGTATAGGCCATCAATGGATCTTAGGCAAACACTGGAACCTGGAAGCATCTATCGGTGCGGGCTATGCTCGTATTGAATACGATAAATATGCATGTGGTGATTGTGGTCCTAAACTAAAATCAGACCATTACAACTATTTCGGAGTAACCAGGGCTACGCTTTCGTTCATTTATATAATCAGATAAGGATATTAAAAAAAGATTTCTAATCTTATGCATACAAAAAGATTTTATCAAACCGGAATATTAGCTCTTTGTGCTCTCTTTTTTACTGCGTGCATACGTGACGGAGTAGATCTGGAAAATTGTTTCAGAGGGATTTGGATTAAACTTGAATGGATTGACACTGATCCGCTGGTTAACACTGAACGGGTTAATATCACAATAATGAACCAGAATGGTGAAGAACTTGATCTTACTTCAAATATTTATGGAAGGGAAGCCGAGTTGGCTGACGGAGATTATTCGATCACTGGTTGGGAATCAGTACATAATATAGATTTTGATTTTGTGAAAAGGACACTGGCTGCTACCGGTACGACCTATGCGAATGCCTCTTTTACTGATCCTGAGCCTTTCAGTGCAGGTAGTACAACGGCTGATATCGTTTACTTGCTCGATACCCTGGTAATCCCTTTGCCGATGTATCAGCAAACACGTCCGCTTATCGTAGAGGTGGAGTTTATAGATAAAAGAAGTCCTATTATTAATGAATTCCCCCCAATTAAAACTTTATCAGCTACGCTTTCGGGTATAACACTTGAACGGAATATCAATGACGGCTTCTTCTCAACTGAAAGCCGGGATATTTCACCTGCTATCCGTAAAGGTGACATTGGATATAACCTGACACAGGCGGAAGAACCAAGAGAAGGTAATATTTGGTTTGAAGCCTCTCATAACTTACTGGGACTTGATGGGCAAAAACATACATTGGATCTTCATGTAGAGTTTGAAAATGGTAATTCAGAAGATTTTGCTTTTGATGTAACGGACGAATTGATCGGCTTCCACTCGGAAGAAATACATAAACCCTGGTATATCGTTGTTATATTGAATTTGGATTCTTCGTTGAGCGTGTCTATTGAGGACTGGATTGCGGGACCTGATTCATGGCTTATTGGCCATGAAAAATAAGTGATTTGTATTTGAAAATAAGTAAATTATGGAATTTAAACAGATAAAGGTTTTAGTAGGAATACTTATTCCGGTATTATTTTTTTCATGTAATAATAATAATGAAAAAGATATTTCACAGGAAGAGTTGGTAAAGGTTAATATTCGGGCGGGTATTGATTTGCAGTCGACTGCCTATGATTCGGAATGGTCGGCTAATGACGCAATTGGTATTGCTATGATGGATTACGAACGGATACACATGATAGATAACATTTACAATTACCGTTATTACACACCTTCCGGATCAGAGAGTTTTATTCCTGCATCCGAAGAACAAGTTCTTTATTATCCCTGGGATGGCAGTCAGGTTTACTTTAAAGCCTATTACCCCTACCTGGAAGATCTTTCACCGGAGATGAGATTTAACGTGAATGTAGAAAATCAGACTAATTTACAGGCAATAGATATTATGACCGGCAAACACCTGTCAGGATTCTCAAAAACTGATCCGAACGCTGATCTGAGGATGTATCACCGATTATCAAAATTGATATTCAGGTTCTTTTACGAAGAAGGTTTAGAAGAGCTTTCATCTTTAGATTATGATGTGATAGTAAAAGGGATGAAAGTATCTGGTACATGCGATATCCTGAACGATACAGTATATGTAGATAACGTTATACGAAACATACGTATTCCTGATCGTGGATTGGAAGCCCAGACAACCGGTATTGTAATGCCGCGTCCTGCCGGTAGAGGAGTTGATTTTGATTTTGATTTTGCTAACGGAAGAGGATTTACAGCAGCGATGAGTGATACTCTTCAGTTGTTAAGCGGTCATAAATATATGTTTTATATACGGTTAGAGGGGAAAGACATACCTCCCGGTCCGGTTGCCACTATTTTCAAGGTGGATATTGCGGATTGGATAGCAGGTCCGGACTCATGGTTAGTAGCACAATAATAAAATAAAAACCAAAAAATATGATGAGATTTATATATACAACAATCTTTTTAGGGATAATACTCCCTGCGTTGTTTCTTTCATGTAGTGAAAATGATTCAGATAATCCAGACAAAGGAAATGTAAAGGCTAATTTCCAGGCTGGTATGGGTATTCCAACAAAAGCCTATGACGCGAGCTGGGAAACAAATGATGCGATCGGTATTGCAATGATGGACAGTAGGCAGACATCTTTTATTAATAATAATTTTAACAACAGATATTATACTCCAACGGGAACAGAGAATTTTATGCCTGCATCTGCAGATCAGACTCTTTATTTCCCTCAAGACGGAAGTTCGGTTTATTTCAAAGGTTATTATCCTTATCGCCCGGATCTTCCTATGAATATGACTTTTCCGGTAAATGTAACAGATCAGTCTGTTTTACCGGCAATTGATGTAATGACAAGTGAACATTTGAGTGGCTTTTCAAAATCCGATCCGAATGTACATTTACGTATGCACCATCTCCTTTCCAAAGTTACATTCAAATTTATTAGGGGAGAAGGGTTGGAAGAACTTCCGTTATTTAATTCTACTGTAACTATTCATGGAATGAATACCACCGGTACGTGTGATATTTTAAAGAATACGGTAATCGTAGATGATAATATAAACGACATACTTTTACCTGATAGAGGTGTGGAGACCGAACGTACAGGTATCATTATGCCAAGGCCTGCCGGACAAGGTGTTACTTTTGATTTCAATTTCACTGACGGGAGTAACTTTAAGGCAGCAATGAGTGATACGCTCAATTTAAAGCCAGGATATAAATATACATTCTATATTACCCTGGAAAAGACAAGTGTAAGTCTCTGGGTGGATATAAAAGACTGGATTGATACCGATCCTTCCTATTTTGAAATAATAAATGCAACCTATCCCTTTGCAAACGAAAATGTGAATGATGGTGATAAGATGGCTGTGTATTTAAAAGGAACGGAAGGTACATTTAATTACCTTGATAGTTTGAGGTATCAATTGAGTGATGATAGTTGGTACTCGCTTACAAACAGTCCTAACTTGACCTGGGAAGATGCTGTACCATTTGAAACATCTTCAACTTTCAGAGCATCAATGAAATATGCCGATGCAAAAGGCACCAACCAGATGCCGGATATTCTTGTTTCGGATGAGGTTACTGTTGACAGGTATCATGGAGTAGGCCTTACGTTTATGCATGCCGGCTCGCGAATAGTAGTCAGGTTGCAATCCACCACGTTTACAGATGCGGAACTAACAAGCGCCGATATTGTTTTACCACAATATATGATTGGCGCCAGTGAGCTAAACGGCGAATTTATTCCTGGGGCAACGCGTGGTGATGTAGAGGTAAATAAGGATAACCCGGAAGATAAATTCGCGATTGTTCAGCCTCAAACTATTGATGCAAATGAAGATATGGTCAAGATAATCATCAATGGAGAAACATACACGGCTACACGTAATACAGCCTATGTTTTTGAAAAAGGCAAATCTTATCTGTTGGATGTCACGCTGAATAAGACACAAGTGACTCTTGGCGTACGGGTAATTCCTTGGGTAGCCGGTGGGCAGGTTGATCTGACTGTTGATCCGATTCAGGTAACGGGTACTCTGGAAGATACGGATGATTTTTTTGTAGGCAAATCCATACAGGTTTATAAGTTTGGCGATAACTATGAAACAGCACAATATGATTGTTCACTTAGTAGCGGTCAGAAGGTATGGAATGGTCCTGTCATTTATTGGGATGATAATTTAGCCAGTCTGCCGATTACACTGGCCGGCGCTTATTATGGTGACGCTGCGTTGGTTCCATCTGGAATTTCCAATACAAACACAACATTTCCCTGGAGCCTTCCACAAAATCAGAGTGCAGGTTATAATCAATATGACTTGTTAATGGACAGTGAAACCTTTTCTTCTCCTCAAATGGTTAATTTTAATTTTAAACATGTGTTGAGCAGAGTAAAGGTGGTATTAAAAAGTGCAGTAAATAATAATGATCCTGAATTTACAGATCAGGAATTACAAGGGGCAACGATTACATTAAATAATTTTATATTGAGCGGAAATGCCTCACTTCTTAATGCAGACGTAGTTCCAACCGGAGCAAAGACATCATTGACCCCTATGCTAAACGCTCCGGATTCAAGTGATCCTGACTATCCAAGTCCTATATATTCCGGCTTAGTTATACCGCAAACTATATCGGCGGGTACATCTGTGATCAGTGTTCAACTGACTGGTTATCCGGCTTCAACATTTAATGGTTCTATCCAGAGCCAGTTACGCTTTGAAGCAGGGAAGATTACTAAGATTATACTTACCCTGGAAAAAACACGGATCAATATATCTGCCACCCTTGAACCGTGGACAGACGGAGATACAGGCCAGGTTGTTATACAGTAAATAGTAAGCGTATTATGAATAATAAAAGAAATATATATATTATATGGCTTGTCTTGTCGGCTCTGTTATGGAGTTGCGCGAGCGATGATATGGCAGAACCGACGCGACAAATTGATGATAACTCCGGAAAGATTCAATTGATCTCTGAAACTAAACTTTCTTCTTTATACACCAAAGCGGCAGTTACGAATTTGATTGGGGCTGGTGATATTGGAGTTATAGGGGCATTATATCCAGCAGAAAATGCACCAGTCGATTGGACTTCTTATCCAGATCTGGATAATGTAAAAGCAGGTGCTGTTTCTAGAGATGGAGATGGGGTATATAGCTTTAAGTGGGAAACACAGAAATACTGGCCGTTTGACAGTACTCAACTTTTGTTCAAAGCCTACTACCCTCATACGGACAATGCAGGTGGACATGTAAATTTAAGTACAGATAGGAATAATTTAGCATTAACATTACCATCATCTGAACCGGATGCGATGCCTGATGTGATGGTTGCATCGGGAAATATGGATGCAATAGACAGGCCTCTTAATAAACTGGCAATAGATGGTATGGTGAATCTGGGTGAGTTCAGGCATGTATTGAGTCAGTTAACAGTCCAGGTAGTAAGGAAAGACAATAATGTAGATGCTGAATTATTAGTAAATAATCTTACAGTTTCAACAGAATCCTCTATTGCTTCTCTTACATTAGACAGCGCAAACCTGGAAGTTACACCGGACAATGAGGTATCATATAAATATATAAGCGACCCAATACTTTTAACAAATGTGGCTTCAGGAGGATATACAGCCCTGTTATTTCCCGGAACCCAAGATGATGTATGGGTTTCCATAGAAGTAGGTAAAGGTGGCTCTTGGGTAACACGTTCTTTCCCTGTTTCATCTTTTATAAATGTAGATCCTGATAATCCGGATGTTGCTCTAGAAAGAGCTAAGAAAACAACACTTAAAATTGAGATAGCCGGAATACCTGTTCAAAACAGTTTGCAACTGGATTTGAAAGCTACTCTTTCCGAATGGAATCAAAAAGGAGATTTTGTTGTAAATATTAAATGAATGGAAAAACAATGAACACCTATAGATATCTTATATGTTTATTAATTGGCTCAGTCTTTTTTCTGAGTAGCTGTAGTACTGACAGTGATGAAGGAGAATTAAGAATTGAAAATGACCGGATATCGCTTTCGGCTACCCTCCGAAGCGGGACTATTAATAAAACACGGCTTTATTTAAAAGCTTTTCTACCAGGTCCACCGAATGTATATTTCGATGAAACGCTGATTACAGTTGCTGATGGTTTAGAAGAAAATGAAGAAAAAAGTGTTTTATTTCCAGGAGGTACACCTTATTATCCATTAGGAGAGGAGCAAATATCTATTTTCGGGTTTACCGGAAAACTTTATGATGGATCTGAAATGGTACTTAAAGCCGGATTAGGAGACCAGTTTGATGCTGTTTTGAGTAATAATGGTGTACGCCAAACACCTCAACCTGGAGATGATGAGACCACTGATGGAACACAAGGTAGTTCTTCTAATCCCGCAATACTATTAAACTTTCGCCATGTAATGACTCAATTAAATGTGAAAGTAAAGATTGACAGCACAGAAGTGCCCCATGTTGACGCGCAACCCAGACAAGTTAAATTCAAGATACCCGGAGTGGTTTCGCAGGGCTATTATGGGATACGTGCTGCAGAACCAGATCCCTTAGATGAAGGGAATGCTGCGGTTGCAGTTCGAGGTACAGGTTCTTATGAAATCCGTTTAGGAACAAATTATTTGGTGCCAACCGGATTGAGTTTGGATAATCTAAAATTAACAGAATTAATAATTGATGATTATACAGCAACACCTGCGGATCGTGATAATTTTATCATTCATGCCGAGAATTCGAATGGAAGTACAAAACTGTTACCGGGATATGCATATAATATGACATTCGTGCTTAATCGTCTAAAAGTGGACAGTATACGAATTACTCGTGTAGAATGGCAAACGCAACCCGTAGAATCGGAAGTATCGTATGAGCCATACACTTTGCAATTATCCTTAGAAGGTGGGTATATTAATGATAATAGTGATACGATCACTAAAGTAGTACTTCATACTACAGACAAAATGTATGTGGGCAGCGCTGATCCTGCGACAAGAGGTAATTTTGATTTTGCAGTTTTACCTGGTAATGGAAGTGTAAGACAAGTGGAATTATTTACAGCCAAGGGTTTGTTGTTATCTACCCCAATAAACACAGGGGATTACTCCGGTAATGCATTGAGAATGACAATTTCAGCAGGTGGAATGCTTTTGGCTTCCAGTGGTTCTCCTAATAGTGAAAGTAATCCTTATCTGATAACGACTCCTGTTCAATTTATGAATGTGGATAAAGAACCAGGTGCTCATTATCGTCAGGTGGAAACGGTTGACTTAAATACATTGAATCTGATTGGAGCTGAACGTATATTTAATGGTTTCGGAGATTTTTCAGGTTCGTATGATGGCTATGGAAATCGTATCGATGGATTAGATATTGAAGGTCCCGGTCTTTTTAAAAGTAATTCAGGAACTTTGAAAAATATCCGTATCTATTCCGGCACTATGGATGCCGGCGGTGAGCAATATGCCGGTAGCTTGTGCGGAACAAACAGGGGAACAATCGTTGCCTGTTTCAATGAAGCAAGATTGGCAGACGGAACCGGAACTATTGGTGGAATATGCGGATTAAATGATACAAATGGCCAGATAATAGCTTGTCTTAATACGGGGACTATCCTACAAGGAAATATTGTAGGAGGTATTGCAGGAGAAAACCGGAATACTTCGGAAGGGGCTATTTCAGCCTGTATAAATACCGGGATGCTTAATCCAACAGCTACATATCTCGGTTTTATCACCGGAACAAGTTCTGCTTCTCCTAACAATGTAATACGGGTTAGTTTTGCATTAGTAGGAAGTGTGCAGCGGGTTTTGGGGGGAGATGAACTACCCAATGGTTCAGAAAACATGGATTATTATGATACTTCTGTGTTATATCCTGAGATTTTACGAAACGGACTTCTCCCTGGTGAAAGTGAGGAGAGACGCATTGTGAACCGTCTGAATGCTGAAATTGCAACAACACCCTGGAATGGTATTTATAAATATATTATAGACCGTGTAGCCACAGGTAATACCTGGCCGGTACCGGTAAAGCAATAAGTGAAACACAAATAAATCACACTACAATGAGAAATAAAAATAAAATATTCACCTTTTTATTGGTTTTTATCATCACCGCCGTATTTTTTTCCTGTTCGGATGATACGCCGGTTAATATGAAAACGGGTGAAGCGGGCCTATTAAGACTTTCAGCATCTTTTGGACCCATGACTAAATTGGCAGAATTGCCTAATACTGTTGAAATGTCTGTTGATCATTTAGGGCTTAAAAATGTGGGTCTGTATGTGTATTACAAGGAAGATTATGACGCTAATGATCTTACGAAACCCTATATGCGTAATGTCGAATGTGAAGTGGTTGACGGCGAATTAAGAGCTGTTTTACTTCCGGGACAACAGCCAAAGGATGCACAGATATTTATTTATAATGAAATGACTGTTGTGGCATTTTATCCGTACAATCCGGATGCAGTTAATTTTACCACCCGGGCAGACGAGGAAAAATATGTTATTACTAAGAATGATTATTCGCAACAATACTATATTCCTTACCGGGCACAAACCAATACGGACCCGACTGTTGCCTATTACACAGTGCTTACATTTTATCCTAAACATACGTATAAAGTGGAGATTGTAGTCGTGTCGGATGATGCGGGTGCAATATCTAATCCAACATCAGTAAAAATATTACCGGCAAATGATCCGATAGGTAATCCGAATACAACGACTGATGGCGCTCGCGAAGACTGGTATGATCAGGTAAATATAATGCCTGATGGTGGAGGCGGATCAAATGTCTGGCAGTTCGTAACATACCTCTGGACTACCGATGAAAATAAAAATGATATAAAGAAAGGAGATATACTGCTGGAAAGTGATGATTTGACTCTCATTGCCTCGCAAGACCTAACGGTAGATGAGCAATATGTCTATCGGTATGGTTATAATATGACAACCGGCGAGATATTTATTCCAACCTCTTCAAGTATTATACATGATATACCTACTCTACAAGCTGTTAGTGGTGGTTCTTCTTATCAGGCTTGTGATATTGAGGTAGGAAACTGGACACCTATACCACTTTATAATGGCCGTTATGATGGCGGAGGTCATAAAATCCTCAATATGAATATAAATACATCTCAATCGCAGGTGGGCTTATTCTCTCAAATACGTGGAAATACAACAGTCGCAAATGTCATTCTGGAGAATCCTGTTATAACAGTTACTGCCGATAATGCGTCCGTTGGTGCGCTGGCCGGTTCGATAGGGAATCCGATTACAGACGAAGAAGTTCAGGAATTGATCGGTAATTTACCTCCGGGTCTCTCGCCTACAGTAAAACAGGCACTTATTGATGAACTAACGGCAGGCTTGCGAAATACAGTAACGAATGTTGTGGCATGTAAAGTTGTAAATCCTATAATTACAGTTACCGGAACGGGCGGAAGTGTTGGCTCTTTATGTGGTGAAGCCGGGTCAAAAACTGCAGGTGGTACATTTTTATCGCGCATTTGGGATAGTTATGTGACCGATGGAAGTATTACGGCTGATAATGCTACAAATGTAGGAGGATTTTGTGGGTTGAACCAGGGAACTATCCTTCGAAGTTATACAACTACAGCCAATCTGAGTGCTAACGGAGTTGGGTTTACAATTATGGGTACAGATTTTACGCCGGCTGAAGGTGGTACAATCAATAATAGTTTTTCTGAATTGCCGGATAGTAATGTTGGTGTACAACAATTTTCGGATGGTTGGCCATCATGGGGAACTTATACAGATAAGTGGCCGGTGAAAATTACAGGCTGGATGGGAAATCCGAACAATACATTCTGGTATAATAACGGGACTTCACCTGATACTTACCCAACATTTCAATGGGATAGAAAATAATAGTAAATGAATACAATAATGAAAAAAAACAACTATATATTATCTGTTATACTTCTCTCTTGTACCACCTTCCTTACTGGTTGTCAGGAAGAAGAGGTTGCTGATAATAAATCGAATAAAGCAGAGCTCACTTTTTCTGCTGAGATACAAGGAGAGGGTTCAACGCAAACCCGTGCTTTGGGAGATGATTTTTTCACTCAGGGAGGAGAAATAGATGTGACTATTACTTCGTCTGACGCAGATGTTACTCCGACTAACCCATATCATTATATATATGGGGCAGACCGGATATTCAGAGGTAATCCTGGGTTTCACTTCCCCTTAAATGATAGTTATATAACTGAGCTTAAAGCATCATGGCCTGCGGCAGCTAACCGTCCTGATACGTTTGTAACCGACCAGCGAGAATTGGTTCATTATAAATTGGCAGACTGGATGACGGCTACCCATTCAGTTGACTTGGGGGGCATCATGCCTACATCAGCTCCGGTACCATTGACATTTATCAGAGAGAATATTATGCTTGATTTTGAATTGGTTGGACAGAACACTAAGGGACTTGATATTCAGTCTTTGTTAATAGAACTCCATAATGAGGATAATTCAAAGGCTTATTGGGCATATTGTGAAAATCCCAACGGACATGCTGAGTTGATATTACCAAATGGGACCTCTATCTTTGCTCCTGAAAATTATCTGATCGGGCGTATTACAGTAAGTAATAATGATAATTATACAATTATATTTCCTCAAACCGATTTAGCTTTTGAATCAGGAAAACGTTATTTGGTAACACTGACTCCTCAGGGATACTACATGAGTGCATATGTAGTTATCGGTGGATGGAATGAAGGACAGGATGAAGGTTTAGGTATTCCTTTCCAGCAACCTGTTCCAAACCCGGACGGAACATTTACAATTGAAAATCCGGTACAGTTGATTACAATGTCCTACCTTATCCGGCATTATAATAACCCGGCATCATTTAATTGGATTTCTAATACTTACAATATTTCGTCAACATTTCAAATGACTGCTGATTATGCAGCTCAGTATATTCCTGTTCCGACAGGTATGTTTTCCGGATCTATTACGCAAAATGGTGAAACGATTACCTCTATCACCTATATGGATGAAACGGGTGAACAAACATTGGAATTATTTTCTAACCCATAATGATTAATGATATGAAACGATATATATATTTATTTACTTTCCTCGCTTCTGTATTTGTTTGGAACGGATGTTCCAATGAGGATGAAGGAGAAGGAACGATGGCTAAAACCCAAATATCAGAATTAAAACTCGAGATCGGAGATAGAGTTATTGGTGAAGAAATTCAGACACGTGCAGTTGCTGGCTTTTCGGTCAATACAAGTGCAGATCCCACCACATCGGGCAGAGCAACCGGATGGGAGCTGTATGTGAAACTATACGACAGTCAGGCCGGTAACACTTTGTATGGAGAAACGGCCTTTACAAGTACAGATGGTAAATGGATTCCTCAAAATGACATATATTTTCCAAACTACTTACGTCAGGAAGTAGAAGCACAACTTTATCCGACAATATGGAATGCGTCTATTCCTATAACATTGGATCAGAGTGAAAGTACAACTTTGATTCAACAGGATATCCTTATTCAGCAACCTTCCGCAGGAGCTTCAAACAACAGACATATTGTTTTCCCTGCACATATACCAACTATACCAATGGAACACATGTATTCTATGCTTGATTTTGTGTTGCAATATGTGGAAGAAGTTGATATACAGCCAGGTAGTGTGAAGGTGTTAGTGGGGGCAGATACCTATATTCCTTATCAGATACCCGGAAAGATGGAATATCTTGTTATACTTCCGGTTGGAACAAACAATCCGAAGGTGACACTTACAACAATTGGAGGAATTCGTTATGAAGAAGAAATTTTGATTGATAAAGTACATACAGACGGCACACATAGAAATACGTGTTATTATGCCAATTTGATAGGAATAGAACTTCTGTTGTCAAGTGTTACTGTTACAGACTGGGTATATGGACAGGCACTTGCCGGCCAATATACTACTATTGCAAGCAATCCAACCTTTAGCGGTCCGGTAGGAGGAAGTGTTACGCTTATTTACCGGAATGGTCTCGAACAAACTATTTATTTTAACAGGTGGGGGGAATCTACTATTCGGCCTGCAGGGCGTACAATAGAGCAATTAAGAATTGGCGATGAGGCACCCATAACACTAAATCCACCAATTGTATTGGATGTAATGAATATAGATTTGAATCCATATTTCAATTAAAGAGAGGAGTTACTTTAACGCTTAAGATAAAAATCCCTTCTTCCTGATTAAAGAGTTTCAATCAGGAAGAAAGGATTTCAATCATTTTTAATAAACTATTATTTTTTTACTTACATTCTGGAAAGTATTATTAATCCGTACAATATAAGTTCCATTCTGATTAATTGGGAAAGTAAAAGTAGGTTGAATCGTGTTTTTCTCTATTACTTTACGTCCACTCATATCGTAAACCATAATGTCTGATTTATCACGTAAGCCGGATAGAGTTATGTGATTACTTATTACGGAGATTTTTATATTATCAGAATCTAATTCTTCATTAGATGACCGGTTTGTAAGAAGAGAAAATTTTAATTCACGGCAATTTGCTGGTATTACATATTCTACTTCGTTTTCGAAGACATCTGTCGTAATGACCTCTTCATCCACAATGCTTTCTATGCACCATCCTTGAATTCCCGAAATGTCATTCAGCCATTTTACACTTACTTTTTCTCCTAAAAAATAATTTCCATCAAAAGAGGGCTTATTCAATTTTATCCCATTGATTTCCAGATGTAAAGATTCTTGCAGTTCATCCGGAGTAATAACTTTCATAGGGACAAGGCCTTTCAGGTTAAAATGGGAATTCAAGTGTTCATACATATAAGCGGGACGCAATGTAAGCCAATCAGTCATTCTTCCCACTTCGTTGTACCACCCATCCATATCGCTTACGGATGAATTTGAGCTCCAGTTTTTTAACCAACGATCTATGTGATATGGCATCTCTTCTTCTACAAGGTTTTTAAGGCTGTCAACAATATGCACTGTCGCCTTTGTACTGAGAATATCTCCCAGGTAGATGGCAAATCTGTTATAAAAATCTTTTTTGAAAGAATCTTGCGATAATAATACATTAAAGAGTCTTCTATTCCTGTCATCAGGTGTAGTATTGTGCTCCATCGCATTAAAATCAGGATTTTTATTAATGGTATATAATCCTAAACCATGATCAAGGTCTTTAGCGATAAACCGCCACTTTCCTTCGTCCTTAGCACGCCAGAGAATAACGTTATTATGAGGGAAATCCGTATTTGCAACGAATATTTCAAGAATCATATAATTAATATATTCATCAATATCTACCATACTTGCAATTTCTTCATATTTAATTTTATCAGCAGGTAAATCTATTTTTTCTTTCAGCAGGTTATATGCCACATTATCTCCGGCTTTTACCTCGCCCCACCATTCTATCATGTCAATGTCTTCCAGTCCATCATAATTCGCTAATATGAAATCTTCATCCGAACGTTCACGAAGGTTCTGGATTCCAAAATATTCCCCGTTCATAAAAAGGATAACAGGTTGATAATCCTGATAATCCAGGTTTACTTTTCCTCCCATGAAAAGCTGTATGGCCGCGTCCCTGAAACTTGTATTCCCGAAATCATTCCCCGAGCTACGTATCATAAAGGATTTTATTTCCTGATCTTTTTTGTGCGGGAATAACTGGTAATTATATCTTTTTTCTCCAAAACGTTTGTTTGCGTATAAAATAAGGCTTTTTTGCGGGAAAACTCTGGTCACATTTCCGGATATTCTTAATTCTTCCTCTTGATTTAATACGCTATTATCTTTTTCTGACGGAAAAAATTCAAGATTCATAGGACGTCGCCAGTTATATGTATAATTGGGATTTTCAAATGTAGTATCTCCTTTTACATAAATTCCAAATTTGCCATTCCATAAGTATTCCGGATCAAGGTTTATAGATACAATAGGTAGTGTTAAGTCACGATCGGTAATAATATAAGATTGCGTTACTGACCTATTAATCAGATAACCCTCTTTAATAACTTTTGCGCGTAAAGGTGTGGATTCAGTAAAAGTTAATTCAGTTGAATATCTATCTGACTCTTCCGTAGGTTCCGAACCGTCAGTAGTGAAGTAAATATCCTCAACACGAATATCTTCAGAAACTTCTGCAGGTAGTGATAAACTGACTTTTACTTCTGATTTAAAAATCCCCCCCTTTATGCTGAATAATGGAGACGGGAGGAGTTCCGTTGCGGTATCACCTGTATTGGCTTCTCCGGGAGTTGCTTTCACAAAATAGACCCATTCTTCATTTCCATCTTCAATCCTTCCACAAGCCACATTAGGAGCCGGTTGTTTAGGCATACCCACTACTTTATCAAGTAATTTACCACCCGAATCAAAAAGATAGATATCGCATCCTTTTCCGCTTTCTAAACGAAAAGAAGTATGAAGCCCAACTTCAGCCTTATCACAATAAATCAGAAGATACCCTTTGGCAGGAATGACCGTATCAACATTAAATTTCCAACCTTTCGAGTATTTATCTTTTATTGAAAGATACCATCTGTTGATGTTTACTGGTTGATCAGAATCATTATATAGTTCGACCCAACTGTCAGGAAAATCATTAAGATCATCTCTCACCAAATCAATATTACTCTGCATAAATTCGTTTATCCATACTGTAGCAAAAAGAGAGAGATTAAAAGAAATAAAGGTAACAATAAGAAATAATTTTTTCATGAAATTTTGAATTTGTAATTTATAATGCCCATCACAGGGTGATCTTTGGTAACTGGCCCAAAAATAATATTTTTCTCTCAAAAAATAATATCTTTGTAATAATCATTAAACAAATAACACATGAAGACACGATTATCTCTTTTGATTCTGGCATTTGTCCTGGGATCAGTATCTCTTTCTTTTTCACAGAAAAAGCCCCGTATCGGTATTGCGGGGATTGCTATTGAATGTAGTACATTTTCTCCGGCACGGACTGCAGAAGATGCCTTTCGTAAAAGGTCGGGTGATATACTTTTGAATTCTTATCCTTTCCTACGGGAAGGTGCTCCTATGCGTGAGAAAGCTGATTGGTTTCCGGCTATGATTGCCAGTGCGACTCCTGGTGGTGCATTAACTCTCGAAACGTATGAATCACTTACTAATCAAATTCTGGATTTATTGAAAGCCAACAGACCTTATGATGCTCTATTTTTTGATATCCACGGTGCTATGAGTGTAATTGGGATGGATGATCCGGAAGGTGATTTTATTCTCAAAGTACGCGAGGTGGTGGGTAATGATTGTCTTATCTCTACCTGTATGGATTTGCATGGAAATGTTACCTTACGATTGGCTGAGAATACCGACCTGATAACCTGTTATCGTCTGGCTCCTCATGAAGATTCTATGGAGTCGAAAGAAAGAGCTGTTGTAAATCTGGTAGACAGGTTGGAATCAGGTAAAGGACGTCCTAAATATAAGGCCTGGGTCCCTGTTCCCATCTTATTACCTGGCGAACAAACCAGTACACGAGTGGAACCTGGTAAGTCACTATACGGTTCAGTTGATCCTGCTACAAAACAGGTGGGTGTAACGGATGCAGCTATCTGGATAGGTTATGCCTGGGCTGATGAGCCTCGTAATCATGCTGTTGTTATGGCATATGGAGATGATAAAGATATCGTGGTGCGTACGGCGGAGTATCTGGCTCATCACTTCTGGAGTGTTCGTCATTTATTTGATTTTGTTGCTCCTACGGCAACATTGGATGAATGCCTGGCAAAAGCGATAGCCAGTACCAAGAAGCCATTCTTTATCAGTGATATGGGAGATAACCCAACTGCGGGAGGTGCCGGTGACGTTACCTGGACAATCACAGAACTATTAAAACGTCCTGAATTTAAGGGTGATGAAGGTAAGTCACTTATATATGCATCCATCCCGGGCCCTGAATTTGTGGCAAAAGCAATAAATGCTGGTGTAGGTAATAAAGTGGAAGGAACTGCCGGGGCTGCTATCGATAATAGGTATGCTCCTCCTGTAAAATTGTCAGGAACAGTAACTTCTGTATATCTTGATAATCCCGAGAATAAAGAGGTTGTAATTAAAGTTGGAAGTATCTATGTAATAGTTACTGAAAAGCGTAAAGGCTTCCACTATGTAAAAGAATTTACCAAACACAATCTCGACCCCACTCAGGCTGATATTGTGGTGGTGAAGCTTGGTTATCTTGTACCTGAATTGTTTGATATACAGGCTGACTGGATGATGGCTCTTACCCTTGGAGGCGTCAATCAGGACTTACCTAATCTCCCTTATAAACGTATCAATCGCCCTATGTTTCCATTGGATAGAGATATGCCAATGCCGGATCTTACAGCTAAGTTAGTTCCGTTTGTGGGTAACTAGAAGTTTCATGCAGGTGAAACAAAAGTTCTGTTGGCATGAAACAATAGTTTCACCTGCATGGAATAAAAGTCTCAACCGCATGAAAAAACTGCTTCATTAGCATGAGCCTTTATTCAGGACTTTTTCCGATAGGAAAATTTACTATGGTCTATATAGCATCCTATCCCCAAAAAGAAATATTCAGCTTTACTAAAATGCTTTGCCTGTATGGCAAATGATCCGTACATGTTATTCCAGATAGGTGCTTTTACTCCGAAAGCTTGATAAAAGCGTGGATCATTATCATCGCCATGTAATACATTGTAACCTACTTTTCCAAATACTGTATATTTCGGCATAACAATATCTCCCCGTAAACAAATGCCAACAGAAAAACGGTTTTTTACATTACCATAAGTGATTTTAGCGATCTCCCGTCCATTAGGTTCTTCTCCTATTTTTTGAGCAGATAAACGAGAACTTTCATCATAAGTAAAATCAAGGCCTACCCCATACCTATGCTTATAAGTAGGCATATGAAGTAACGCATAACTTGCGTTGAATACAAAAAAATCGTGATCAATATATTCTGTAGAGAGACCCGTTTTTTCAGTTTTTAGTTTCCTCTGACGACGCGTTGGGTGAATTGAAATATCTGAGAGCAGTCTACTATTTTCATATTCAGGAGCACGCACATCCGGGTTCCATTCATTCATAATGCGTTCAGGATTAAAATGATATTTAAACCCTACCATGCCACCTATAGTGTTTATTCCGGAATTAGGCATTTTAGTAGCTCCGTTTGATACATGATTATAAACAGCTCCGACTTCCACATCTATATATTTCGAAAACGGATATGTAAAGAAGACATTCGCCGCAAAGTAAATATTGGCCTTGGCTCCAATATTTTCATTTGTCGGATTAGTAATGGGATCATATATTTTCCAGTTAAACGAACATCCAAAGTTCCATTCATATTTCAATCTCAAATTAGAGGTGAATGTTTTCAACGTAGCACCTTGTACCAAGTAAACTGAAATCGGATTTCCTAAGTTGTTATAACTAAAATCATAAACCCCCATTCCTACTCCATAATAAGGCATTCCATAAAGAATATCTTTCCAGCGATTTCCTTCTGATGAAAAACCTAGTTTAATATTAGCATATTGTGCATACGGTAAGGCGCAATTCGTATTATTTCTTAACGATTCGCTGCTTTTCAGCACACTACCTCCTATATAACTAGTACTAATAAATACAGGTCTTTTGAAAAGAGAGCTTTTAGGTAGGTTGATATTAATATCCAATGATGCGGAATCTTTTTCTGACAAGTATTTTTTGCTCTCTACTTCCTGCCCGTTAACTATTATCGAATTTAGTAATAAAATGGATAATAAAACAAACATTTTTTTTTCGCTCATATACTTATGCTTCAGATTTATCTCCTTCCACTGATCTTTCTCAGCAAAAATAACAGCTTACTATCAAAGAGAATAGATTAAATAAATAGAAAAGTAGGACGAAAGAATAAAATGCTAGCTTATGATTTGGTATATATTTATTTCTTTTTGCTGAGAAAAGGGCGGTGGTCAAAAGTATATCCAAGTCCTAATAGGAAATACTCTGATTTGCTGAACTTTCTCGCACGAATTGAAAAAGACCCATAGAGATTCTTCCAGAAAGGAACTTTTACCCCAAATGCCTGATAAAACCTTGAATCATCATTATTACCATGAATAATATTGTAACCTAACTGGAAGAATACGGTATATATGGGCATCACAATATCTCCGCGTGCAGAAAGCCCGACAGCAAAGCGGTCTTTAACCTTACCATATGATATATATGCTATATCAAGACCATCAGCTTTCTGACCGATCTTTTTGGCCGTAAAATCTGAACTTTCATCATAGAAAATATCAACCCCTAATCCATATCTGTATCTGTAATTAGGCATATATAATAAAGCATAACTGGCATTAAGCACAAAGAAATTATGATTGATATATTCCGTTGACAAACCTGTTTTTGTAATAGGTTTCTGTCTTTGCCGCCAGGAAGGATGAATAGCAATATCAGATATTAAGCGGCTGTTTTCATATACAGGAGGGAGCAAATCCGGATCATTATAGTTCAGAATATGATCACGATTAAAATGATATTTCAATCCAACAAATCCTCCTACTGTATTAATACCTGAATTTGGAACTTTTGTTGACCCATTGGAGTTATGATTATAAACCACCCCGAGTTCTAGATCAAAATGTTTAGAGATCTCTTTAAGCATAAATATATTGGCTGCAAAATAGATGTTTACTTTTGCTCCCACATTCTTATTATCGGGATTAGTAAGTGGGTCATATACTTTCCAATTGAAGGATGTTCCGAAATTCCATTCATATTTTAAACGGAAAGTAGGGGAAAATGATTTGATAGTAGCTCCTTGTAATAAATAAACAGATATAGGATTTCCCAGGTTTTTATATTGGAAGTTATAAAATCCTATGCCAAGACCATAGTAAGGCATACCATAAGCTGCATCTTTCCAGTTTTTCTTTTGTGAAGAGAAACCGAATTTAAAGTTGGTATATTGTGCATAGGGAAAGACATTCGTTGTATTTTCTTTAAGCGATTCCGAACTCTTTAGCACTGTACCACCTACATAATTTGCACTAATAAATATAGGCCTTTTATATAATTTATTTTTAGGGTTATTGATATTCTCCTTATATGATATTGTATCCGGAATGTGAAGTATATAAGATGGAATACTATCTTCTGCTACTATTGTTTTGGCTACAAACATACATATGAATATCATAGTTATTGGTTTGATACTTTTCATTAAATTTTAAATTAACCTAAACAAGTAATTAACAGAAAATAAACCGATAAAGTTTGTCAAAAACAAAAAAAGAGAAGAGAAATCTTACATTCTCTTCTCCTGTTTATCAAGCCGTTCCGACTTCTTTAAAAGGATATGTGAAAAATTTTACTCTTCTACCGGTTCGAAATCGCTTTTAGTTACTCCGCAAAGAGGGCATACCCAATCATCAGGAATGTCTTCAAATGCTGTTCCTGGTTCAATACCGCTATCCGGATCACCTTCCGCCGGATCATAAATATATTCACAAACTGTGCAAATGTACTTTTTCATTTTATTACTTTTTTAATTTATATTTATTGAGAATATCATTTATATATAAGGCTTCTTGCTTGAATGGGCTTAAATTCTTTTTCTCCGGGTTGCTGAATAGGAGTACCGAATGGCATTTGAGCAATTAGCTTCCAGTTCGGATCGATATCCCATTCTTCGGTTACTTTTTGATCGATAATCGGATTATAATGCTGTAAAGAGGCTCCCAATCCTTCCTCTGTTAGCAATAGCCAAATAGCATATTGATGCATAGCTGATGTTTGATCAGACCAAACTGGAAAATTATCGCTATAGGATGGAAACATGTCTTGTAACGAACGTATAACCGATTGATCCTCAAAAAAAAGAATTGTCCCATATGCTGCTGCAAAACTATTCTTAATCTTTGCCTGAGTTGATTTGAAGGCTTCTTCCGGAACTATATCTGCGAGAACCTGTTCCACAATATCCCATAATTTTTTATGTTGTTCGTGGAGCAAGAGTATTGTTCTAGTAGATTGCGAATTAAAAGCTGATGGTACATGTTGAACAGCATAATCAACTATTTCTTTAATCTTTTCATCGGAGATAGTGCTCTTATTATCTATGGCATAATAAGATCTCCTTTTTTCAATTATTTTTTTTAAATTATTCATATATTATTGATTTATTCTCGTTTACTTAATTCTTTATCAATGCAAAATAATCCATGTACCCCATAAATATTAAACTTATCGAGAATGTTTTTTGCAGAATCTTCCTCTTCTACCTGTTCACGAACAAACCACCAAAGAAAGTCTTGTGTAGCTTTATCGTTCTCCTCAATCGCTAAATCCATAAGTTTATCAATCAATTCCGACACATGACACTCATGTTTATACACCTGTTCGAATATAGCTTGTGGATTTTCCCATTCATTTGGAACAATATTAATTTGCTGAATAGTAACTTTTCCTCCACGCATAATAGAGTAATCTATCAGTTTGTGAGCATGCTCTAACTCTTCTTGCGTTTGTTTCATCATCCATGTAGCACATCCATTCAATCCAACGTCTTTAAAATAGACAGCCATTTGCAGATAAAGGTTTGACGACCACATTTCAGCTTTTATTTGTTCATTGAAAGCGTCGGATAATTTTTTCGTTAATTTCATGATATTTTCCTTTTATTAGTTTACTGAACAAATATAAAGATAACAACACGAATTCTTCATTTTTTAATACATAAAAGATATTTATCTTTACATAGATTATTTAAATGAGAATGAAATGATTAATGAATATTTCTTCGAAACTCTGTTGGACTGTGTCCTGTGAAATTTTTAAAAAATCGACTAAACGTAGCTTGATTCTCAAAACCAAGAATATGAGCTATTTCTTTTGATGATTTAGACGTATAATGGAGTAACCTTTTTGCTTCTGTAATTATCCTGTTATGAATAATTTTTATTGCAGAAGGTTGGTGAAACGTAGAAAGAATATTAGTAATTGTTTTAGGTGATTTGTGAAGTAATGTTGCATATTCTTGTACTTGTTTTTTATCACGAAAATGCTCATCTACGAGGATGTAGAATTTGCGCATTGTCTCGAACCGACTATTATGATGGGCTATCTCACCATGTTTATTACGAGCTAAACGACAGCAAAGAATAATTTGACGTTTTAGCAAAATGCGTAACATTTCTCCCTGTAGATCATCTTCAATTGAAAACTCATCTTTCATCATTTGTACTATCATGTCAAGATTATTCCTGTCTTCAGCTGGAATAACAAAATTGATGACATTTGATGAGCCGTTGAACAATATACCATTACACATTACTTCATGATCATTATCTGAAATATTGTAGAAGTTATCATTGAATAGCAAAGATTGATATGTACCAGCTATTTCTCCTAAATCCAAGGTATGCAGATAGGATAACGTAATCATTTCTCCTGCATTAAAAACATGCATCTGATGATTTATTATCAATTCAACTTTGCCCGATAGAATCCAGATGAATTTGTAAAGATTTTTTTCTTTTAACAAATCAGGTTCCATATGCAGAGTATCACACAAGATGAACTTGCTTTTTAATTTTTGTTTTTCGTAAACGAACTTCATTCTTTTTTTATTTACATTTGCATTTTCATTTTTCATCGATGGTACATCACATAGTAAACATTTAATAGCTTAAATTGGTTTTTAAGGCAGCGATTAATTTATCATTATTATATAATTCCTATGATTACAACCCTCGTTATTCTAGGTTTATCCCTTGTTTTTTTTGTAAGTGGTAAAATTCGTTCTGACATTGTAGCGCTTTGTGCACTTGTTTTATTGTTGGTATTTGATATACTGTCTCCTGCTGAGGCATTATCAGGATTCTCAAATTCTGTAGTGATAATGATGGTGGGATTGTTTGTTGTTGGAGGCGCTATTTTCAAGACAGGATTGGCTAA
The DNA here is from genome assembly GCA_032054765.1 of Tannerellaceae bacterium. Classification (GTDB taxonomy): domain Bacteria; phylum Bacteroidota; class Bacteroidia; order Bacteroidales; family Tannerellaceae; genus DFXE01. The sequence goes on along the minus strand of DAMBSC010000024.1, from coordinate 40,571 downwards.
AATGATAGGAAGTAGCATAATTCGAATGGCAGGACAAAGCGAACTTAAACTTTTTGTATTGATCGTGTTGGTTACTGCCTTTATCGGCGCTTTTGTTAGTAATACAGGAACGGTTGCATTGATGCTGCCTATTGTTGTAAGTATGGCTGCCAGCGCAGATATAAGTCCAAGTCGATTCCTGATGCCATTGGCTTTTGCAAGTAGTATGGGAGGCATGATGACGCTGATCGGTACACCTCCTAACCTTATTATACAAGAAACTCTGGCAACAGCCGGCTACAATGATATTTCTTTCTTCACATTTACACCTATTGGAATTGTTTCTATTATTGTAGGGCTAATTGTTCTCATACCGCTTAGTAAAAAGTTTCTAACAAAAAAAGGAGAAAAGAAAGATACAGCAGCTATAGGGCGTTCACCAAAAGAACTTGCTAAAAAATACCAGCTTTCAGATAATTTATTCCGTCTTCAGGTAGACGAAAACTCATTGGTGCGACACCGTAAATTGAACGAACTGAATATTACGCAGAACTATAATGTTTCGATTCTGGAAATCCGTAGGAAATCTCCCAACCAGGGGCGTTTTCTCAAAACAGTAGATCAGAAGCTGGCCGGTCCGGAAACAGAGATTCTGGTAAACGACACCCTGTATGTTTTCGGAGAATTTGAGAATGTAGAACGTTTTGCACAAGAGAATCGACTAACCTTATCAGAAGCAACTACCACCGAGTTTGCCGGAGAGTCCTCTAATGAGAAATTGAGTGTGCGGGAGATTGGGATTGCAGAGCTATTGGTACTGCCCGATTCAAAACTAATCAACCGCGCCGTAAAAGATTCAGGATTCCGTGACAAATACGGTGTGAATATACTCGCTGTAGAACGTAATAGTGAATACATCCTTTCCGATATCAAGGATATAAAACTACATTCCGGAGATCTGTTATTAATACAAGGAAACTGGGATGATATCACAAAGTTAAGCAAGAAGCAAGATCATTGGGTTGTTCTGGGACAACCTATTGAGGAAGCATCTAAAGTTACCCTCGATTATAAAGCACCTATTGCCGCGGGGATCATGATACTGATGATCGCTTGCATGGTTTTCGACTTTATACCCATAGCTCCGGTTACGGCTGTTCTAATTGCTGCCATTCTAATGGTATTAACAGGATGTTTCCGAAGTGTGGAGGATGCTTACAAAACAATCAACTGGGAAAGCATCGTCTTGATTGCAGCCATGATGCCTATGTCGATGGCATTAGAGAAAACAGGGACATCCGCATTGATATCGGATGCGCTGGTTACAAATTTAGGCAGTATGGGACCGCTCGTTCTAATGGCTGGTATCTACTTTACCACCTCTTTATTAACTATGTTTATAAGTAACACCGCGACAGCTGTGTTGGTTGCACCTATTGCTTTACAGGCTGCTTTGGCTATTAAGGTAAGTCCTTATCCATTCCTTTTTGCTGTCTCAGTAGCCGCCAGTATGTGTTTTGCTTCACCTTTCTCAACGCCTCCTAATGCGTTAGTGATGTCGGCGGGTAAATACACTTTTATGGATTATGTAAAAGTCGGGCTGCCTTTGCAGATCATTATGGGTATTGTCATGGTGTTTGTTTTACCTTTATTATTTCCGTTTTAATATATTAGCAACTGTTTTATTATGTCGATAAATAACATTATTTCATTCAGACCAATTACCGTAGACGATCGTGAAACCATCACCTCCTTTACGCTTAAAAGTTCATACATGAACTGCGATTTTTCATTTGCGAATATGTGCAGTTGGCGATTTCTCTATAATAGTGAATTTGCAGTAGTCGACGGCTTTCTATTGATCCGCTTTTGGCTGGAGGATAACGATCGCCCTGTATATATGTGCCCTGTGGGAAATGGCGATCTTACCCGACCTATCAATTTATTGGAGGAGGATTCTTTAGACTTCGGACACCCGTTATGGATATTAGGCGTCACACCGACAGGTAAAGAACAGCTTGAAGAAGCTTTCCCCGATGGCTTTCGTTTTATGCCTGACCGGAATTTTTTCGATTATATTTACCTACGGGATGATCTCGTGAATCTGATAGGTAAAAAATATCAGGCCAAGCGGAATCACATTAATAAATTTACGAAACTATACCGTTACGAGTATATGCCCATCACACCGGAACTTGTGCCGGAATGTCTGGCGCTTGAAAAGAAATGGTATAAAGCCAACCGGACTGAAGATGATGCCGAAGAGCTAAGTTATGAACGACGCTCCATGACGTTTGCCCTTGAACATGCTGCGGAATTAGGACTTATCGGAGGTTCAATCTGCGTCGACCATCAGATCATTGCCTTTTCGTTCGGAGCGCCGATCAATCAGGATACATTTGCCGTTCACGTAGAAAAGGCAGACATCAACTATGAAGGTGCATATAGTTTGATCAACCGCGAATTTGCGGCTCATATACCGGAGCAGTATACCTATGTAAACAGAGAAGAAGACCTCGGAATAGAAGGCCTGAGAAAAGCAAAGCTATCGTATCATCCCACAATAATTCTGGAAAAGCATACAGGAGTAAAAAAACGATAAGAATCAGCCCCCGAAGATTTGCCGGGCACAATCATATCCTTCATCATATAAAGCAGAAAGTTTTCGTGGATTATTCTCCATACGGCCTATTTTAAGTGGCTTTTGCGGACGAATCGCCACAACGTCGCCTTTCTGTTCCAGGCGATCGATATAATCCATAACTTCATTATATTTTCTATAACGCAGCCGAAGTTGTTCCCGAATAGCAGGGTATTGTTTAAGGATAAAACCGGGAAGCCTGAAATCCTTTTCCTTCTTACGATATCCTTTATTACGGGTAAGCACCACAACATTTTTTTTATATCCGCTAAGTATAGCATGTTGTATCGGGATGCTGTCGCATACGCCCCCATCCACCATTGGAATACCGTCTACATACGTTATCGGACAAAGAACCGGCATAGAACATGAGGCACGTGCGATAGCCAATAGTCTGTCGGGATCATTTTTTTCCTCGAAATACTCTGCTTTACCGGTCAGGCAGTTGCTTGCAACCACAACAAAACGGTCTTTTGACGAAAAGAAGGCATCATAATCAAACGGATAGTACTTATCAGGAAAAATATTGAAAAGAAAATCAAGATTGATAATACCCTTTCCCCTCAGAAAGTGCCGCAGGCCAATATAATTATATTCTTTAAACAGATCTATGTTACTGTATCGTGAGCGTCCACGCTGACGAGAACCATAGGATAAGCCATTACTGGCACCGGCCGACACCCCGATCGTATAAGGAAAGCGAATACCCTGATCCATAAAATAATCGAGTACACCTGCAGTAAATACTCCCCGCATAGCTCCACCTTCCAGTACAAGACCCATATTATCTGTAGCAATCATATTAAATCTTGCTACAAAAATACATCTAAAACAGGAAAAATGATAAAAACAACAACAATAATCCAACTAAAAAGCAGTTATTTGCTATTTTTAATGAAAGTGGCTGATTTTATATTTGATCACAAAAATGGAGTAGAGAAGATCATGAAAAACCTAAGTGTTATTTTTATGCTTTTGGGCATACTATTATCATCAGCTTGCAACGATCAGGCTTTTTATCAGACATATCCTGCAGAGACAATAATTAGTAAACATACAATTCGGTTTACAACTCCTCCTGAACGTATTCCCGCCCAATACGCAGTTGATGCTCCGTTACTTGGAAATGGAACAACAGGAGTGGCTCTATCGGGAACACCGGAAGCCCAGGTGTTTTATGTGGCCCGAAATGATTTTTGGCGTTTGAAGTCAGCTCTGGATGAGTCTTATCCGACTGTTCTTGGTAAAATAGAAATATCTATTCCGCAGTTAGAAAATGCTTCTTATTTGATAGAACAACAGTTGTATGGTGCAGTATCAACAGCATCTTTCGCAAAAGATGATTTTTCGGTTTATTATAAAGCTTATGTGGCGGCAACGGAAGATATGCTGGTGGTAGAGATAGGAACGAAAGGTAATAAATCCCTTGAGGGCACCGTCTCGCTCTCTCTTCCCGGCGAGAACGAAATTCTCAATGAACCACCGCTTGAACGTGTCTTTCCGGATATAACTGAAAATGAAGTAACGACCGGAGGAATCCATTATCTTTCCCGTGCCTTTGAAGATTCGGTTGATATACCCTCCAAAGCCGCGATGGCATTACATGTAGAAGGCTTACGGGATGGTAGATTCATATTGACACCGGAAAACCCCGTACGTTTGGTCTGTGCTTTTTCAAGCAATTTCAAAAGTGACGATTGTACTGCGACAGTCATACAAAAGGTCACAGACTGTACATCTGAACAATTGGTTAAAATCGAGCAAAATCATAAAGAATGGTGGAGAAATTATTGGGAAAAATCATATGTCAGTATACCCGACAGTATAATTGAAAAGCAATACTATCTTTCACTTTATGGTATGGGGATCTGTAGCCGTGATCTCCATTTTCCACCATCTATTTTTGGTACCTGGGTCACTAAAGAACGTCCTTTCTGGAATGGCGATTATCATTTGAATTACAATCACATGGCTCCGTATTATGCGCTTTATTCTGCTAACCGCATCGAGCAGGCCGATCCGTATTATATGCCTTTGTTGGCATCTATCCCACGGGGAAATTATTATTCGGAAAAGGTTACTGCCATACAGGGAGGCATCCTGTTGCCGGTAGGAGCAGGGCCTATGGGGATTGAAACAACCAGGCGTACTCCTTTTATGGATACCTATTTCAAAGGTTGGATTACAAGTGGAAATATTGAAGACGAAGGAATGTTCTGGGGACAAAAAAGTAATTCAGCTTATGCTGTCGTGAATATGTCTATGCAGTTTTATTGCACTTGGGATAGAGCGTATACACAGAAAGTTTATCCTTTTGTGAAGGGAGTGGCTACTTTCTGGGAAAATTATTTGACATGGGAAGGCGATCGGTATGTTATATATAACGATGCAATCCATGAGGGAACGGTAGGCACGATGAATCCAATCCTTTCATTAGGACAGGTACGAATGGTGATGCAGACCGTTTCGGATATGAGTATGTTTTTAGACGTGGATGAAAATAAAAGGGAACAATGGACATTTATTCATGACCATCTCTCCAACTATCCGTTACAGGAACGAAACGGAAAAACGATATTTCGTTATACGGAAAAAGGAACTGACTGGTGGAATGATAATACATTGGGTATTCAGCACATTTATTCGGCCGGACAAATCGGGTTAAGTAGTGATCCCGCGTTATTAAAGATCGCACATAACACTATTGATGAAATGCGACGTTGGTCTGATAATAATGGTACCAATAGTTTTTTTCCGGCAGCAGTGCGGGTAGGATATAACCCTGATAGTATATTAATGCATTTGAATACCTATTCTCTTCATACCTATCCTAATGGATTCCAATATAATAATCCGCATGGTATTGAAAATCTGAGTACTGTTCCCAACACAGTAAATGAAATGCTTTGTATGGGACATCAGAATATGGTTCGTGTTTTTCCTGTCTGGCCTCGTGATAAAGATGCCTCATTTCATCAGATCAGGGTAGAAGGGGCGTTCCTGGTTTCAAGTGAATTAAAAAAAGGAGAAATAAACTTTCTAACGATCTTTAGTGAAAAAGGACGTGATCTGACTTTGCTGAATCCGTGGGGAGAAAAAAAATTAGAAATTAAAGATGGTACAACTAACAAAAAAATAATAGAGGGCAGGTATATCACAATGAAAACAGAAGCCGGTCAGACTTATCAGTTTGTCCCGGTTAAGTAATCTATATATCCTAAAAGAATATAGGATCAGATCTGACAGGTTCTTCTATAGTTACTTTATTGTTTTACCTATCACCTGTCACCGGAGGGCATAACCTTTTGAAATACAAATTAATACAAAAGGAATACTCCTGTCACCCTCAGCACTTTCCTATCACCCTCAGTTAAATTGACGGATTGTAATTAAAAAGGAAGATTCTAATGAAAGTAGTAACATTGCGTGATAGATCTACTATTTTGTTTGTCAGCAGTTAAGACTTTGTTCCTTATTAATTAAGAATTTCACCCGGGTGAAATTTATTTTCCACCTTGGTGGAATCATCTTTTCACCCGGGTGGAAAATTAATCCCACCAAGGTGGAATTAATAATGTTACACTACCAAAATAATAATAGATAAGGGATAAAGCCATAAAGTATCTGGAATAAATTGTCAAATCATCCCCTGATAATCAATAAAATTTGTCACCATTTCAATCAAGCGGGTGTTAGGATAAGTGATAGTTGATTTGCCTTCCTGTCACCCCGTTAGATGTTTACAGGCAATGAATTACCCTCACGGGTGATAGGTGACAGCTATCCCGAAATAATTGGCAGATACAGAGCAAAAGGCATGATGAAAAAAAGAAGAAGGTCTGGTTGCGGATAATTATAATCCGGAGTTGAAGCCGAAAGAAACGGAATATGGAGTATATTTGTCATTCAAAGTAGACAAACAATATTTTACTTTGTTAAAGACTAAGCCTGTTGATGCTGCCCGGTTGGGAATAACCAAATTATGGCTGTCTTTTAGCCTATTATCAATTAGATTAAATCTCATAGAATTATGAAAATGAACAGAAAAAAATTCCTACAATTATCAGGTTTGTTATTGCCTATTCCATTTTTAGGTTGTGTTCCGAAAGCTGAAAAGAGAGTAGTCACCAATGATTCCCAACCTACAGACAAATTCTCTTTCGCATTCTTTACCGATGTTCATCTTAACAGGGATAACCATGGTGACGGGGACAACGGTCTTAGACAAGCTCTTGCCGATGCGAGCAAACGTAAAGTCGATTTCTTCCTGTTCGGTGGTGACAATGTGGATACTGACCACCTAAAAAAAGATGAACAGACAGCAGACGCAATGCATGCCCGTTTCAAAAGTATTGTAGCTGAATTTCCTCTTCCCGCCTATTTTACGATTGGAAACCACGACCGTTTTTACTACACAGATGGCGAGGAGGATAAAACCGGCTATAAATTGTTTGAGAAACACTTCGGACCCAGCCACAACTCTTTCAACCATAAAGGTGTACACTTCATAACATTAAACAGCCTGAACCCTGATCAGAACGGACAATATTCCATTGGTTCGGAACAGTTGGAATGGCTGCGCAAAGATCTGGAAACGATAGGAAAAGAAACTCCTGTTGTCGTATCGCTTCATGTCCCGATGTTATCGCTTTATTACCCTGTGGTAGAAGGGACGCTCAAAGCATATGATATGATTGCTAACACCAAGCAGGTTGTCGATTTGTTGAACGGCTATAACTTGAAACTTGTACTACAAGGCCATCAGCACATTCATGAAGAAATAAAGGAACGTAACCGCTGGTTTGTCACAGGTGGAGCTGTTTCGGCTTCCTGGTGGGGAGGCCCGTTACTCGAAACGGAAGAGGGCTACTTATTGGTACATGTTGCTAATGATGACAGTTTTACCTGGGAATACATTGATTACGGGTGGGATACAAAAATTAAACGTGAAGAATAACACTTAAAACGCATTTACAGAACATCGATCAGAAGATAGTATAAACCAATCGGAAGATAAATACTTATAAACAAATCTGTAAGTACATACCTTTGGCAGAAGAAATTTGTTTATAAGATGAGAAGAAGATTGTTTATAACTATTTTAATTACAATCATTTCCATAGAAGTGATTGCTATCTCACACAGTATAGCTCCGCAGGCTGAGGTGCGAGCCTCTTCACAAGTGAATCAAATGTCCGGCACCGATAAAGTAACGGATCAAGTTATCCGTATTTCCGGACAGGGTGAATGGGCTTCCGAAAGTGAGATGACTTCAAAAGACAAAATATTATTTGAGATAGGGACAAAAGACGGGAAAGCTTCTGAATTTGCTTTATTTCCTGACCAATATGAGAGCTTTCTCACTAACTTTTCAGGAGAAAAAAGTTATTATGTAGGCTATTCTACCCCTGAAAAGCATTGGCCTTATGTTTTACCCGGACCTTTGGACTCCTGGGCGGGCGGTGGTTATTGGGCAGGGTTCCATCCACGGCATTTCCCATCTTTGTATTTTTCGATTGATGAATTTACACAGAACGGAACATGTGTTTTGTCCCTATGTTTTGTGGGGGCGAATGACGCGAAACAAACAAAGATACGTGTTGAAATAAATGGTTATCGTTTCGAAGAAGAAATAAATGGCGAAGACAATAAAGACTTATTGGATGGTAAGAACACTACCGGAAAACCTAAAGAAATAAAGATTGACTTTCCTGTATCCCGGCTGAAGAAAGGCATGAACAAAATACAAATGGGGACAATTGCCGGAACTTGGGCTGTTTTTGATTGTATCCGTCTGGAAACCTCTTCGGATGTTAAACTTGAAAAAGCATCTTCTTCCCTCATCCGTTCAGCCGAAGCAGCTCCTTTTGAATATCAGAGAGAAGATGGGAAAAGAATCCAGCCCGTTCTGGTAGATATGACCCAGTTTGATTCCTCCCGCAAACTAACATTCCAGGTGGATGGCCTTCCCGCCGTTACCCGGCTGATTGAAAAGGGAGAAAGTATACAGGAAATAGATATGCCTGCTTTAAGTAAAGGCGCAAAAGAGATTAAAACAGGATTTACAATTAAAGAAGGAAGTGATATAGTATACAAAGGAACCATCGAACGTTCTCCGGAGGCATTACACACTTATTCTGATTTTGTTGATTTATTAATGGGAACCGGAAACTCCCGTTGGATGTTCAAGCCATCTCCCTGCCTACCGTTAAGTATGGTACAGATTGCTCCGGATAACCAGGATGAAATATGGAAAGCCGGTTACGAATATACTATTGAAAACATAATGGGATTTAGTCACTTCTGCGATTGGACAATGATAGGTTTGTTGATGCAACCTACCTCTGGCGAACTAAAAGTAAATCCCGGAAGAGAAATGTATCCCGATGAGGGATACCGGTCACGGATAGACAAGTCATCTGAAAAAGCAAAAGTGGGCCATTATTCGGTTTATATGACGGATACGGATATTAAAGCTGAATTGACTGCTACACGAAGAGCAGCTCTCCAACGATATACTTTTCCCAAACGTGATGATGCCCGTATCCTTATTGATATGTTCACACCTGGTGAATATCCTCATAATTTGACGGATGCGAAAATTACAAAAGTAAGTGATACCGAGATCGAGGGATATGCCTCTTATTATAATGCTTTCACAGGGTATACCTTACAGCAGGAATATACAGTTTATTTTGTTCTTCAGTTTAGTAAACCATTCGACTCAGTGGGAGGCTGGATCAATAACGGTGTTGAACCGGTTACAGGTTATATTGGTGGCTGGAACCGTAACCATGAGTTTGAAACGCCTTATGATATACGCTTCAACATTGAGGAAATTCAAGGAAAAGGAGATGTCGGTATATTTGTGAACTATAAAACCCGGGAGGGAGAAGAAATATTGGTTCGTTCCGGTGTATCCCTTGTAGATATGGATGGTGCCCGGAACAATCTGAAAAAAGAACTTACGCAACCTTTCGGCTGGGACTTTGCCAGGATTGTAGAAAATGCACGTTCCGTATGGGATGAATATCTGGGACGTATCGATATAGAGACGACTGATTATCTCCAAAAGAAAAAGTTCTATACAAACTTCTACAGGGCTTTGGCGGCTAAAGCCATCTGGAGCGATTACGACGGACGTTACCGGGATGAAGATGAGATCATTCGTCGATTACCGGAAGAAAGAGACGCTATCGTTGCCGGGGAATATTGGAATACATTTTGGGATAATCAACAGTTATTCAACCTGATTGCGCCGGAGATATCTTCGACCTGGGCTCGTTCGGCCATCGAGTTGTATAAAAATACCGGATGGTTCAATACCGACCCGGCAGGAATAGAACATACCGGAGTAATGGTAGCCATGCATATGATCTCCCAAATTCAGGGAGCCTGGCAAAGTGGAATTCGGGATTTTGATCTTGAAACTGCTTACGAGGGCCTTAAGAAAATGCAGACAACTCCTCCGCAGAAATATCAGGGAGGAGGAACTGTCGGAGTAGAACATTTAGTACCTTATATGGAATACGGGTATATTCCGGTCGGAAAAGGATACGTCTCCAATACATTGGAGTATGCTTATGATGACTGGTGTCTGGCGCAAATGGCTAAGATGTTGAATAAAACTTCCGATTATGAACACTTTTTGAAGAGATCAGAAAACTGGCGGAATATATTTGATCCTGTAACCGGTTTTATGCGTCCTAAAAATGATAAAAACGAATGGATAGAGCCTTTCGATCCTTACCGGACACCGGGATTTGTGGAGGGGAACTCTTTTAACTATTCCTGGTTTGTGCCCCATAATCCGAAAGGCTTGGTTGAAGCAATCGGACAGGAACGGTTTGTTTCACGCCTGAACGAGGCAATGGAAAAATCATCCGGAGCTAATTTCAATGCAGCCGGCGATAATTTCAGTGCATTTCCTGTTAATCACGGAAACCAGACTTCCATGCAAGTAGCTTATCTTTTCAATTGGGCCGGTACTCCCTGGCTGACACAGAAATGGTCAAGGGCTATCCAGGAGCAATATTATGGAACAACTCCTTACGATGCTTATCCCGGTGATGAAGATCTGGGACAGATGAGCAGTTGGTTTATCATGAGTGCTTTGGGATTCTTTCAATTGGACGGAGGATGTGCACAGGAACCCATGTATGAGTTGGCTTCCCCTCGTTACCCAAAAGCAACACTGCGATTCGACGGAAAATACGGACGGGGACAAATATTCACAATAGAAGCCAAGAATGCGTCAGTCGAAAACAAATATATCCAACGTGTTGAACTAAACGGCAAACCCATAAATGGCTTTTTAATACCTCAAAAGGAAGTATTACAAGGTGGACATTTGGTGATTGAAATGGGAAAAGAGCCGAATAAAAAATAATGATCAAATGATATAATCCATAAAAACAAATAAACGATTTCTTATTTATCATACAGCCATTTGACAAGTAAGCATATATCAATAAATTAAATCAAACCATGAAGACAAATCGGTTAATCAGTATTATTTTGATGTTTATGTATATGAATGTTGTACATTCTTATGCAAGCCCTATAAAGGATGGGTTTTTAATCCAGGGATTTGAGAAAAAGATTTCCGGAAATGATATCAATTATGAGTCGCATATTCCCGGAGTCAGAGAAGCTTTGGTTGTACGAACAACACAGGGTCCTCAGGTAATAGAATGGGAAAGTGAGTCCATTTCCCAGAAACAGACGGGAAAGGTTAATTTTGTTTTTATTTCCGGTGTATCAAGTATGTTGCCGGGTAATATGTCCCCCACGTTCACATTGTATATGAATAATGAAAAGCTGTTGGAATTCAATGTGAAGAGCGGTGAAAAGTGGACATTTAAGGGCGAAAAGCAAAGTGAGTTAACATTCGAACAATATTATAAAACTCCACGGAATGAACGGTTTGGGTATTTTTTCTTAAGTATTCCCTCTAAATATCTTCCCAAAGATAAAAATGTAATTTTTCGTATAGAAGGTACACCGGAGAATGTAAATAACTGGGTTATGATTTTTAAGTCGAAAGTGAAGGATGAGGTTTTGGCATCCTGTACAAATACATTGTTGAAAGACTCAAAAAAGCAGGTAATCAAGGTTACTTATTCTCATTATGGTGCCCCTACGCAGGCGCGCCTGGAATTAGGGCGAACAAAGAAAACCGTCAATCTTCGCTTCGGAATCAATAATCTTGAGCTTGCTATTGATCCGATCAAAAACAAAACCGTCGAAGAGCTAAAAGTGTTCATTAAAGGTGAGGTGATCAGTAAAAATGTTGAATTGTTTCCAACCCGGGAGTGGCAGGTAAACTTTGTTCAACATACGCATACGGATATAGGTTATACTCGTCCGCAGCATGAGATCCTTTCAGAACATATTCGTTTCATTGACTATGCATTAGATTACTGCGATCTTACTGACGATTATCCTGAGGATGCTAAATTCCGTTGGACATGCGAAACCGCATGGTCCGTAAGCGAGTATATTCGTACACGCCCTAAAGAACAGGTTGAACGTTTGAAAAAGCGTGTAAAAGAGGGACGTATTGAAGTCACAGCGATGTACTTTAATTATGATGAATTACCCGGTGAGCAAGAACTGGCTTATTCACTGTATCCGCTAAAACAAATTAAACAGGAAGGAATACCTGTTCGCGCAGCCATGCAAAATGATGTGAATGGAATCGCCTGGAGTTTTTCCGAATTCTTTCCCGATTTAGGAGTCAAATATGTTATTATGGGAACTCATGGACACAAAGCGCTTATTTCATTCGATAAACCAACCGTTTTCTGGTGGGAATCTCCTTCAGGAAAAAAGACATTAACCTATCGGGCAGAGCACTACAATCACGGAAACTTCCTGCAGGTAGAAAAAGGTGACTTTGAAGAGTTTGAAAAACGTACACTTACCTATTTGAATGAACTTGAAAGTAAAAACTATCCGCATGATATAGTATCCGTGCAGTATTCCGGTTACTTTACAGATAATTCACCCCCTTCCACGGCTGGATCAGATATGATACGTTAAATGGAATGAAAAATATGAATACCCTCAATTACGTATGGCTGTCGCTTCGGAGTTTATGCAAATGGTAGAAGAAAAATATGGCAAAGAGTTAAATACCTATCGCGCGGCATGGCCTGACTGGTGGACAGATGGGTTTGGCTCTGCTGCACGTGAAGCAGCAATTGCCCGCTATGCTCAAGCTGATATTATATCGAATCAGATATCTTTATCATTGGCGAAAGTATTAGGCGCAAGTATTTCTCCTACTGTAAACAGGGAAATTGATGAAGCAAACAAAGCTCTCTTGTTTTACGGAGAACATACTTTTGGATTTCATGGAAGTATCTGGGATCCGTTTGGGAAAGAAACCATGGAGCAACGTTCGCATAAAGGAGCTTATGCCTGGGAGGCTTATCGCCGTTCGCGCCCGATAGGGGAAACTGCGTTGGGATTGTTACAAACATATGTACCCCGCAATAAAGATAAAGCAGGGATTATTGTTTTCAATCCGTTGAACTGGTCACATACAGGGCACACGACAATTTATGCAGACCATGAGGTATTACCTATTGGAAAGAAAACCATTATCAGAGATGAAAATGGTAAGGAGATAAAAAAACAAATTATCCGGTCTTATGCTGATGCCAGCTATTGGGATTTATGGGTAGAAAATATTCCGGCTCTCGGATCAAAATATTATACGATAGAGATAAAAGATGAAGCTGTCACAAACTATGCGAATGATAAAAAAGAGGTTACAACAATTGAAAATGAATGGTATCGCATTCAGTTAGATGTAACTAAAGGTGTGGTAACCGAATGGTTCGATAAAGAATTGAATAAGAATTTAATATCGTCGGATACTAAATGGCAAATGGGTGAGTTGATTTACGAACGGGATGATAAGCGCGGAGCCTTAGATCAATTTAAACCGGGCAATTTTAAGCGTTTTTCTCCGACTAAGGTAACTTATGAAGGTTATCAGCAAGGTGATATCCGGGATACATACAAGTTTAAAGGAACATCTCCCGCGGGTATGGATGAAGATAATTTCACTTTTGAGATTAAACTTTATAAGACCAGCAAGCAGGTAGACTTTACTTATCGTTTGAAGAAAAAGCAGGAAACAGAGCCGGAAGCTCTATATGTAGCTTTCCCTTTTGAATTGAATCAAGGTAAAATCTTCTTCGATGTTCCGGGAGGAACTATTGAAGCAGGTGTAGAACAGATACCGGGATCAACAACCGATTGGAATACTGTCCAGAATTTTGCGTCTGTGCGAAATGAAAAAGAACAAATCGTATTAGGAAGTAAAGAAATTCCATTGATGCAATTCGGTAATATAAACTTAGGACGTTTCCAAGCAGATGCTACTCCTGAAAGTAATCATATATTTACCTGGCCAATGAATAACTATTGGGTAACCAATTTCAACGCGGATCAACACGGAGAATTTGAATGGACCTACTATCTTACTTCTTCCAATAATCCGTCTATAGAATATGCTACCCGGTTTGCATGGGGAAATCGTATACCTTTGCTTAACAGAGTTATTCCGGCGGGAGTTTCAAACAATAAAGAACCCTTGAAGGGCTCCATACTTTCACTGAACCCATCCAATGTGTTATTGGTCAATATGGTTCCGGTAGAAGGTGAGAATGCTTTATTGTTACAACTACGTGAAATCGGAGGAAAAGACAGCGTTCTTGATATTTCTTCGATATATCAAAATATTCAGGTAAAAGAAGCTAACCCATTGGGTGAAGAGCAACCAACAGGGAGTCAGATAGCTATAAAAGCATGGGAAAATAAATTCGTAAAAGTAAAACTCCCTATACGTTAGAATTAATATTATAAACCATATTTTTGTGTAAATACCTAACTGCAAGAGATTAGACCTGCAGTTAGGTAATTACATAAAGTTAAGCTATATGGATAACATGGCATCCGTTAATTTTTTTCCGGCATGAATTTCCAGAAGCGACGAGGCATATGCTGACGGTGAAGTTTCGGATTAAGACGCTCACGAATAGTAATCGACTGAAAGTAGCTTTTCCACATTTGCTGGAACAACTTTTCATCCTGAGCAAGGAGCTCCTCATCTAATTTGCCTGACAAAAGATGCTCATCATCATCCAACGTAACTTCCTGAGCCTTTTTTAGATCATAATAAAAACCATACCGGCGCTTCACATCGTATATCAACCATTTTTGATCGGCAAAACGATCCGTAAAGTAGTTCATGGTGAGAGGCAGCGCATTATAAATAGGAGAGACAGGAGCAAAATACAGATCGTCGTCTGCCTTTTGAAAACGAACAAACTGCATCAAATGGTGACGTTCACGACTTACTTTCTTAGCGATCTTATGCACTTCATTTACGTCATCGTCGGCATAGTTAGTAGCTATATTACGGGGAGAATCAATTCCTTTGCGCATAAAACGGAATAATAGTTCATCACTCCCTTCAAGTTCTGATAGCCAGACATGCATCAACATACCACAAACATCTTTAGACAGCTTTTTGCTAAGTGCCGTCCAAACGCGTGTAGACTTGTCGGTAGCTGTAACAACCGTATATTCTTCATCAACGAAGAGGGGAGGAGGCTCGCCTTCGGCTAACAAACGATCGGGAAATGATTTGCGGCTATAGGCATCAAAAACAGATGTCAACAGCCCTTCAAACGTCTTATCATAGCGGAAAACAATCATGAAAATCACTCAGGAAAGAGAATGGATAATTGTCGGTCATCCGATCCCTTTTTTGAAGGCTTTTTAGTAGTTAATACTTTACGGATATATTCCGGATGCGCTTCGTGCACAGTAAAGGTCGATAATTCATGGCAAGTAATAAAATACTGCGCCTTCTTCATAACAACACCGATCTTTTTCAATGTCGTCGAAGTTATCCTTCCGTGACGGCGAGTCGCCAGGATTATTTTAGCGGATTTCACCCCAATTCCCGGTACACGAAGAATCATGGCATAATCTGCTTTATTAAGATCGACAGGAAAAGCCTCTGGATGGCGCAAAGCCCATGCGAGCTTAGGGTCAATCTCAAGGTCGAGGTTCGGATAAGCATCATCAACGATCTCATTGGCCTTAAATTCGTAAAACCTCATCAGCCAGTCAGCCTGATAAAGACGGTTTTCCCTTACAAGCGGCGCCTGCTTAAGCGCAGGTAAACGGGAGTCATATGCATTTACAGGAATAAACCCTGAATAATATACCCGCTTCATACTGGGACGCTGATACAAGACACTGGAAAGAGACAGAATATCCCTGTCGGTTTCATCCGTAGCTCCCACAATCATCTGTGTACTTTGGCCGGCTGGAGCAAACTTCGGCACATGGCGGAAGCGTTTTCTATCTTCAGTATTTTCCAATACTCCCTGACCAATGTAAAACATCGGTTTATACACGCTCTGATGATCCTTTTCAGGAGCAAGCATTTTGAGGTTATGTTCTTTAGGGATTTCAACGTTTACACTCAGACGGTCGGCATATAATCCGGCTTCACGCACCAGTTCCTGACTGGCTCCCGGAATACTTTTCATATGGATATAACCGTTATATCGATGCACGGTGCGTAATTCTTTAACCACACGTACCATACGTTCCATAGTATAGTCCGGATTATTAATTATGCCCGAGCTCAGAAAGAGGCCTTCAATATAATTGCGCCTGTAAAACTCTATCGTAAGATCGACCAACTCATTTACGGAAAGGGTAGCACGTTTAATATCATTACTGCGACGATTGATACAGTAGGCACAATCATAAATACAGAAATTTGAAAGCATAATTTTAAGAAGAGAAACACATCGTCCGTCCTCTGTAAAACTATGACAAATTCCCCAACCATGCGCACTGCCGATCATCCCCGGTTTACTTTTCCGGGTCGTACCGCTCGAAGCGCATGAAACATCGTACTTAGCTGATTCAGCCAGCACTTTCAACTTTTCATGTACCTGCTCGTTCATCTACTACAAAGAAAGTAAATTTACAGGAATTACATAATTGAAAACATAGTTAAGTTATCAACAAAAAGAATAAAATTGGATGTTCTGTCAGGGAGAAAAGTAGGGTACAAGATTTTTATGGTCATATTATAATTTGCAAAACAGATGTATTAGTTTCCAATTTTCCCCTGTTATTTTTTTTATATTATGTGAAAGTATACTTTCGCCATGCAATTAATTCAATACTCACACGAATACACTATTCTGAAGGCCCCCTGAATGCAACGCCAGGGGGTCTTCGTTTTGTTTAATGGTATTTAATGAGGTTTTTATTTAATCCAGATTGGTTATTCTAAGATAATCGGTATTTATTATATAAAATTGTACCTTTACCCTCAAAAGAAAAAGAAATGAAAAAGATACTTGTTGTATTACTATTAGCATTTATTCTTCCGGCCTGTGGGACACTTAATACATCTGGCAGAGTAAAAAAGCTGGAAATAGGAATGGATAAGAAAGAAGTAATTAATATTTTGGGGAAAGGGTATAGGGTCGTTTCTGCAGCTAAAACCCCAGAAGGTACCTTGGAAATACTCCGGTATGAATCAAGTATCGACTATGATTATATGATTCATCTTCTCGATGGGAAATTGATAGAATGGTATGAAGAGAGACCAAAACCACAACATGAGCATAAACATCAACATGGTGGCGTTTAAGTTAAGAAATTAGCTGATTTTTACTTTTCAGGCGGTTTTAAGTAAATACCTGTCACTCATAACTCCTGTATTTAGAGAAGGTTTCAATGAAGTTGGTGACAGGTGACAGGTATTAACCGAAAACTGTTTGTAACTAATAAATTACTATTTCATCTGTAAATAGAAACCTATCGGGTGCTTTATTTTTTGCAAAGACTTTTATATATCTCGCTTTCTGCTTTTTCAGGTTACCTTTAAAAGCTTTGAAGGTTAGTTGTTTTTCTTCCTCACTGATATCGTTCGTTATTTTTAATACAGATAGGAAGTCTTTTCCATTATCGGATAAACTTACTTCTACATATTCCGGCATATACACACCAGGACCCGTTATTTGCATAAAGGTTGCTGAAAAGCTGTTTAAAGTAGTTACTACCTCCATATCAATGATAATCTTCATGTCAGTAGTAAATCCCTGCCAGTAACCATCATTATAGCGCTCACCCCCACGGTATCCGTCGGTCAGCGTTTTGAGATCGGCTGCAGGATATGACTTATTCCATGTATTTATATATTCTACCGGTTTACCAATAGCTTTATGGTAATCGGCCGATCTGTAGAAAAATGGTTCCTGCATTTTCCCTTCAGCATATATCCCTGCTGTAATATTCGCATTTCGTGATATAGATATAGTACCGGTATACTTTTTTGATTTAGGGGTCGGTTGGCTACCGTCCAATGTATAATATATTTCGGGTTCAATCTTTTCACTTTCAAAATCAAATTCTATGACTTTCTTTTGAGTATCGACTTTCATTTCCGGGATAAGGCTATAAGAAGGCAAGGTATGTTTTACCTGTATCTTATCCAGATATTTCAAATGGCTGTCTAATCGTTTCTTGAAAGAAGTCCAATCTTGTTTATTATCCGGAGTCCAGACAATTTCCGATAGGGCAATTAAACGGGGATAAATTAAAGAATTTACCCTGTTTTCAGAGGCTATTCCTTCTGTCCACATATTGGCCTGAGCGCCCAATATAAGTGGTCGTTTATTTTCAGGAATACCTTCCGTGAAACGCTTCATATTGTATATATTATAAATTGAACTATCAGCGCGGGATATGTATAACGGATAGCCTGGCGTAAAGATTATTTTATTACCATTCTCCGTTATCTTTTCAGGAATTCCACCTATCCAGTCACGCCAGAACATAATATTCAGGTTGGGGTTTATACCTCCTTCCAGAGCCTCATCCCAACCTATTACTTCACGCCCTTTCGAGGTAAGATATGTTTGTATTCTTTCTACAAAATAACTTTGCAGTTCATCAAGGGAAGAAAATCCTTCACGATTCATCAAGTCTTTACATGCAGCAGATTCTGACCAGGTGTTTTTTTCCACTTCGTCGGCTCCGATATGAATATATTTGGAGGGGAAAAGTCCTACAACTTCGTCTAGTATATTCTCCAAGAATCTAAAGACTGCTTCATTACAAGGACATAGTGGTACCGAGAAAAGATCTCCCCAAGAAGCTTTACCCGTGCAGGATAATTCAGGGTAAGCACTGACAGCCGCCAGCATGTGTCCCGGCATATCTATTTCCGGTACTATTTCAATATGCCTTTCAGAAGCATAACTAATCAGATCCTTTATTTCTTCTTGTGTATAATATCCACCATACAATGTATTATTATCCTGGTTAATAATAAAACGTGGATCAAGTGCCATATCAGGATTTTCCTCAGATCTTCGTATTAAAGATGAATCTTGCCTATTAAATGTACGGTAAGCGCTTTGCTGGGTTAATTCAGGGTACTGTTTGATTTCGAGGCGCCATCCCTGATCGTCTGTCAAATGCAAATGAAATTTATTGAATTTATAAAGAGCTAGTTGATCAATATGTTTTTTCAGATATTCAAGCGAAAAGAAATGCCGCGATACATCAAGCATCATGCCCCGCCATGGATAAGCAGGATAATCATATATAGAAAGAGAAGGTATTGTAATTTTTTTACTGTCTGTATTAACTAATATCAGTTGCTTCAGCGTTTGTATAGCATAAAATAATCCAGTTGAGTTTGCTGCAGATATCACAATTTCCTTATCCGAAACTTTTATCTTGTAGCTATCGGGATTCTCACAATCCGTACATACATTGATAATGATTCTATTATCGCCTTCTGATGTAGATAAGTAGTTGCCGGTTACAGATTTAATAAGTTTTTGCAGATAAAATATTTCTTGTGTAAAGTCTGCTTCGTTCAATATTAATTGAGTTTTGGAAGATAAATGGAAAATTCCGTCATTGTTTAATTCCATTTTTACAGGGTGAGGGATAATAGATATCTTTTCCGATGAATAAGTTTTAAATGAAATGAATAAGAGAGATATACTTATTACTAATGGCAGGAAATGTGTTTTCATGTTATTTTTATCTGTGTTTAAGAAGAAAAAGGTGTTTCGGAGAAATTCTCCGAAACACCTCAATATGAAATAAAAATATTATTCAGCGTCCCACCAGACTCTGGATGTCATAGCATCTCCATTTTTTAGTTTGGCAACTGCTGTGTTATAGTTCGTTTCATTTCTTGCAGATTCATTATTCGGATAAGTAAAGCGACGGGGAATTGTTCCGTTTGTTACATTATTATAATAATTAACAGTTTTAAGAACAGGATATCCTGATCTTCTCCAGTTTGCAAAAGTTTCATACTCATCGCTAAACGTAACTATGTAATACTGAGTATTGATTTGCTCTAATGCCTTTGTTGCATCAAATGCATTTTCTGTTAAATATTGATCAATACGGCTGTCAGGAATACCGGTAATACCAAATTGGCTGAATTGTTGCATAGCTGCTTTCACACCTCTGTCATAGTATTCTTTAGCACTTCCGCTAATCCATCCGCGATGTGCCGCTTCTGCCAGTAATAATTGATTTTCTGCATACGTAAGAACAAATGTAGGTGCATCCCGCTTTGAGAAGGTATAACGGCAAATTACAGAATAATCGTTCTTGTTACCTGTCCAGTTTGGAGCTTTAGAAATATCAGTATCTTCATTGTTAGTATCATATCCGTTGGGCATACCTAATTGTTTTGAGAAAGTTGTATCGCCAAGCTGCCATCTTCCACTACCTATTTTATGAGAAGGCTCTTCGCAAACTGTAGCAATTAAAGGTAAACGCGGGTCATTTGAATTTTTCAGCAAATTAATGAAGGATTCACTCAAGCGGTAAGCGCTAGGGTCTTCATGAACAATAATTTTGGCAAATCCATCGATAGATCCATTTGTCTCTTCTCCATCAGGGTGTTCAATGATACCGTTATCACTGTTACTCTCAAACAAGCCACCTGTGATTGCTGTATTTACCCAGGTCTGCGCAGTAGAGGGATCTACTTTACTTAAGCGCATGCCTAAACGAAGCATTAACGAATAAGCGAATTTTCTCCATTTAGCTATATCTCCACCATACATTAAGTCAGCAGTAGCAATCTGGCTGCCTGATAATGTAGATAATGTTTCTGCAGCTTCTTTTAGCTCTTTCAACATATCCATATAGATAGATTGCTGATCATCATATTTTGGATAACCAATACCCTCAATAAATCCTAAGCCGGCTTCCGAATAAGGAATATCTCCGTATTGATCAGTCATTCGATGGAATAAAATAACTTTCATAATACGCATCATCTGAACTTCGGCTTTATATGCATCATCATCTTTCCAGTGATTGATAACATCTATAGCATTACGGATACCATTAGGGAAAATCCGGTCCCAATAAGCTGCGTTATATCCCATATTATAGGTGTATTTATCTCCATTCCAATAACTTTCAGTAGAAGCCGTATGCTGTAACATGGTACTGATATAAATCATGCTGTTACGCCAGACTTCCCAGTCGGTTCCATATACATATGTTTGCACATTGGTAAACATTAGTTTGTAGTCCAGTTTATCTCCTGTCAGGCGTTCAGGGTCAATATTAGTATCCCCAAAATCGCTACATCCCGCTATACCGGTCATTAAACATAAAGCGGTAGCTATATATATAATTGCTTTTTTCATTTCTATCAACATTTATTAGAATTTCACATTCAGATTGAAACCAATATTTCTTGTAACGGGATAACCATTTAGTTCTAGCCCTTGACCATTAGCATTATTATAAGCAGATTCCGGATCAATATTCGGCGTATGTTTCATGATTGTCCAAAGGTTACGACCAACCAAAGATACACTCAGGCTTTTAATAAATGTATTACCTAAAATACTGCGTGGGAAAGTATAACCAACTGAAAGTTCACGTAATTTAATGAAACTTGCATTGTACACGAACTCTTCTGTGATGGTGCGATCAATTAATGACTGATGATATTTTTGAGCATCAGCTTTAGCTACATTTGGTGTGCTACTGATCTCCTCTCCGTTTTCTTCTACAATATGCACCCCTTTACCAGTAATGAACCCTTCATCACGGCCTCTCAATGTCTCTTTATGCAATCCATTTCCGTATAGACTATAATTGGTTCCGGAAAATAGTTTAGCTCCAAACTTATAATCTAATAAGAAAGAAAGAGTGAAGTTTTTGTATATAAATTCATTACGGAAACCTCCTGTTACTTTATATACGCCACTGCCCAAACTATATTGTTCATCAGAACGAAGAGGTAATCCATCTTTATCATAACAAATCTCTCCACTAACTTTACTTCGCTTATATTTATACCCGTAGATCTGCCCATAAGGTTGACCAACAAAATTATAGATATATGCATTTCCATTACGTGCTTCAGCACCTTCTATTTGGAGTCGGTCAATTTCTTCACCTAAATAAAGAACTTCACTATTGTTATAACCAATATTGAAAGATGTATTCCACATAAAGTTATTAGTTTTAACGGGTACACCATAAAGTAATAATTCAAGTCCTCTATTACGTATTTCACCGATATTAAGGATCATGGATTCATAGCCGGAAGCATTGCTGGTCGACACTTTTACAATATCGTCAGTAGTCTTTTTCTGGTAGACAGCAAAGTCGAAACCTAATCTGTTATTCAGGAATTGTACGTTCAATCCTGCTTCCCATTCTGTGATACGAACCGGTTTAAGATTGGCATTAGGTACATTAGAACCATAGATATTTGCAACTGATTGACCTTGCACTTTGTAATTAAGCAATTCATAAGTTAATGCATTTTGATAAGGATCTGTTCCGTTTGATGCAGAAGCATACGATGCACGAAGTTTTCCTGAATAAACCCATTCAGGTAGTTCAAAAGCCTCACTAAACATAAAGCTCGCGCTTACAGAAGGATAGAAATAGCTATTGCTTTCCGGTGCTAATGTAGAGAACCAGTCGTTACGGCCTGTGAAATTCAGAAATAAGAAGTCTTTAAATCCGAAATCGGCTGTCCCGTAAACAGAATTTACCTGATACTCTTGATATTCCTTCTTATATAATCGGTTACTGATATTACTTGCTGAATGAAAATCAGGAACAAGGAATGATTTAATGTTATCATCCGTACCGAATCGTTTGGTAATATTTCTTTGTCTGTTACCTCCAATAGTTGCATTTACAGAAAAATCACCAAATTTCTTGTTAAGTCCGATTAAGTAATTAAGGTTCATTTCTGAATAACTTCTTTCATATTCATTCAGGTAACCTCCGGGATCTGCTGCAGCACCCATAGGTTGTACCTGGCGGAACTCCATTGTATATCCGTCACGTGTTACCTGTCCCTGAGCATATAACCAGTCAAAGATATCATAACGCAATGTCATGGCTCCTGTCATACGATTTCTGCTCGTTTCGTTTGACTTTCTATATTGCAGGAAATAAGGGTTATTAAAATAAACACTATTACCTGGTATTAATTCCGCGCCTAGTTCGTTTACTTCGGGTTTTAACCAATTTATGTCAAATGAATTAGCCAGGTAAAGTAAAGTGGCATTTACGTTACCATTTCCATCAGAAAGGTTGGCTCTGTTCTTTACTTTATCAAAAACATAGTTGGCATTTAGTGTAAAATGTAGTTTGGATGTTATATCATAGGTGGTGTTTAAGTTAATACCTTGCTGATTCATACTTGCATTCGGAAGAATAGAGCGATCATATACATTAGAGATACCTACACGATAAGCTATTTTATCGCTTTTTCCGCTAACAGCAACTGATGCCTGTTCACTGATACCTGTCTGATAAAATTCTTTCCAGTTATCTTTCATTGAGTATTTGTAGTTATTGCCGAGGAAATTAACCGCATCACTTCCATCCATTTTACTACCCCAGCTGGAAGAATAAGTCTGGAGGGCACTTTCCAAAGTAGTAGGCTTAACTCCTTGTGTTCCTTGGCCATAAACTTCTTGAAAATCACGATAATCGTAGATTTTATTAAAAGTAAGGTTATTGTTTACTTCAATGCCAATACCGTCAGAAGACTGACCGGATTTAGTCGTAATAAGGATAGCACCATTACCTCCGCGATATCCGTATAAAGCTGAAGCTGCCGCACCTTTCAATACCTGAATGTCTGCGATATCATCCGGATTGATAGCAGAAAGACCATCACCCATATCCATACCACCCCATTTTTCTGCTTTTCCACGATTGGTGTTGTCGAAAGGCACACCATCAATTACATATAGAGGTTGGTTATTTCCTGTTAAAGAAGCGTTACCACGAATAACAACACGGCTACTACCTCCTAAACCTGTAGTATTCCCTGTAACACTTACTCCTGCAACTTTACCAGTCAGAGCATTCCCTAAGTTTATATCACGGGATTCACTGAATTGATCACCTCCCACTTGGGCTGTTGAGTAACCAATTGATCTTGCTTGACGTTTAATACCTAAAGCAGTTACTACAACTTCGTCCAATGCCTGAGTATCTTCTCTTAAGGTAACATTGAGGACTGTTTGTCCTCCAACCCGAACTTCTTGTGAAACATATCCAATATAACTGATTATTAAAATGGCATCATTAGTCACATTTAATGTATAATTACCATCTAAATCAGTAATTATACCATTAGTGGTACCTTTTTCTACAACGTTTGCCCCAATTATAGGTTCACCTCTTTCGTCAGTAATTGTTCCGGTAATTCTTTTCGATTGGGTAATAGTTGTTACAGACCCTTTTTTAGGGCTGGCTAAAATAACCTGTCGGTCAACAATGCTGTATTGTACATCCGTTCCTTTGAAAATCGTTTTCAGGATTTCAGCAATGTCGTTTGTATTCATGTCTACATTTACACGTCTTTTTACATTTACACTCTTATCTGTAAATAAAAATTTGTAGTCAGTATCATATTCAATTTTATCAAGAACCTGTTCTACGGTAGCATTTCTCATAGACAAGTTGATAGATGCTTCCTGTGAATATGAATTTTCGGCATGAAGTTGAAAAATTAGTGCAAATAACAAAAATATACTTATTCTCATTATATGAATAGATTTAAGTAAATAATGGGGTATCCGCCCATCGGTTAGTTCTAGAATTTTCATAACTTTGCAATTGAATTTTCGTTTATAATTTCAGTTCAAGTGAAAGGTGAACTGAAGTTTATTTTCTCGGGGCAAGGGTGAGTTGGCGCTTATCCTTGCCTTAATTTGGATATTAGATAGATTAGTTTTTTGATTTACCTCCTTTCTTTACAAATTAAAAATCATTTCTCTTTTAACCACAAATCAATCTTTTGCCTTGTATAAGACGAATCGTCATTTTGTTCAATATCTGTAAAAGACCACTCTATTGGTGCTGCCAGCTTGAGATAACTGAGTATCTGAGTGATCGTTTCATTCGTAAATTTAGCTCTAAATCGGTATGTTTCAGAACTTTTTTTATGTAGCTTAATATCAACACTGTAGCGTCGTGAAAGAACTTTGAGTACTTCTTCTAGCGTCGCATTTCTGAAAATCAGAACACCATCTTTCCAAGATGTTTTTTCATCAGTGTTTATCTTTAGTACAGATATCTTGTTGTTTACTTTATCGAAAGTTGCAAGTTCACCAGGTGTTAATTGTGCAGATTGATTGTTTATAATAAGGTCTACATTCCCGTCTTCCAGGACAGTTTCCATCACCAAATCATCGCGATAAGCATTTACATTGAATTTCGTTCCGTAAGCTTTTACTTTTATTTGATTGTCAATTGTCACAAAAAACGGACTTGCCTTGTCTGATTCAATATCAAAATAGCCTTCACCACTTAAATATACCGTTCTTTCTTTTTCTGAAAAATGAGACGGGTATCGTAATGAACTCTCCGCATTCAGCCATACTCTGGATTTATCCGGTAATTCTAGTCGGGTAATAAGTCCTGGCGCAGAAGTCACAGTATGATAGGTTATTTCTTTATCTACTTCATTTTTATTGATAAATAGATATGAAAGAATAATGGTTGAAGAAAGTAAGGGGAGTACTAAGATTACAGCAATACGTGAAAAGCTTTTCATAAAAAGTTGCTGCCTTCTTGATTTAGTTATTCTTTTTTTGGTTTTATAAAAAGCTTTATCTGCATCGAATGATTGGTATTCAGCCATATCATCACTAATAGCCTTGGCTATTTGCAAATAATCCTTTATTTTATCCAATTTAAAATCCATTTTAATAGTTACTCTATATATAAGACACACTAGTGAAAAAAATACGACAACATTTTTTTACTTTTTTTTCGGAAAATATCATTTTAACATTCGCATTTAGTATATTTGCATATAAAGTTTATCTTTTTAATTAATTTATGTGAAGAATAACTTAAGCACTATACCTGACACTGACTATCTATTATGGTGTATTTCTACACATAATGACCAACAGGCATTTCGATCATTATTTGATCATTATTATGCTTCTTTATGCCTATATGCCAAGAGGTATATTGATGATAGATCAACCCGTGAAGACATCGTACAAGATGTATTCTTCACCATATGGGAAAAAAGGAACCAAATAGAAGTAAATACTTCGGCAAAAAACTATTTGATTACCAGCGTAAAACATACGAGTCTTAATTATTTGCGAAAACTAAATAATTTTCACGATTATCAGGATAAAATAGCAGAAAATCCACCCGTATATTCAGAGAATATAGATGAATTATACAATTTATATGAACTGGAAGAACTTCTTCATAACATTTTGAAAAGAATACCGGAAGAATATGCAATTGCTTTTACGATGAGCCGGTTTGAAGATAAAAGTACTGTCGAAATAGCAGAAGCATTACAAGTCTCTGTAAGAACTGTTGAACGATACCGAAATAGAGCTGTTGATATCCTGAAAAACGAATTAAAAGATTTCCTGCCTTTTTCT
Organism: Tannerellaceae bacterium; assembly: GCA_032054765.1. Classification (GTDB taxonomy): domain Bacteria; phylum Bacteroidota; class Bacteroidia; order Bacteroidales; family Tannerellaceae; genus DFXE01. Next base: position 13,943 of record DAMBSC010000024.1, on the reverse strand, counting down.
CTTATCCTTCCGTTTATCATTCATTGATTTAATCGATCAGCATTCTTTTCTTTAGTAAATAAACCATGAGTATATTTACAAACATTTTGTAGTAATTAACTGTTCATTATAATAGTAATATAGTAGAATAATAATTATGAAAACATCGAACATAGGACTAATCGGACTTGCTGTTATGGGCGAGAACTTATCGTTGAACATGGAAAGTAAAGGATATACTGTTTCTATATTTAATCGTAATTTCCCGGGAGAAGAAGGAGTTGTAGACCGTTTCATCAAGGGGAGAGGAAAAGACAGAAATTTTATTGGGACCCATTCTCTTGAAGAACTGGTAGAATCGCTTGAACGACCACGTAAAATCATGATGATGATTCGTGCCGGAGCACCTGTTGACGAGATGATCGACCAATTAACTCCTTTATTAAACGAAGGAGATGTAATCATCGATGGAGGAAATTCTAACTTCCTTGATACAGCAAGACGTGTAAAAGAACTTGAAAGTAAAGGAATTTATTTTATAGGTACCGGTATTTCTGGAGGTGAGACGGGAGCGTTAAATGGCCCTTCGATTATGCCGGGAGGATCTCCCGAAGCATGGCCATTGGTCAGACCAATACTACAATCGATAGCAGCGAAACTCGATGACGGGACACCTTGTTGTCAATGGATAGGAAAGGGAGGCGCTGGTCATTTTGTAAAAACCGTTCACAACGGAATTGAATATGGCGATATGCAATTAATCGCTGAAGCTTATTCTTTGCTAAAAGACAGAAAATTACTTACTTATAAAGAAATGTCGCATGTATTTGCCAAATGGGGAGAAGGAGAACTTGATAGCTACCTTATTGACATTACTGCTGAAATACTTAAATTTAAAGATGATGATGGGCATGAAATGCTTGACAGGATTCTCGATGTTGCCGGACAAAAAGGTACCGGAAAATGGGCATCTGTTGCTGCTATGGACGAAAATGATCCATTGACATTAATTACCGAGGCTGTCTATGCGAGACTACTTTCCGCCATGATTGAAGAGCGTACAAAAGCTGCAGCTATCTTTCCTCCAACAGCTAGTCTGGTCACTTTATTGGATACTCAGGACATCGAGCAATCGTTATATGCTTCCAAGCTGATTTCTTATGTTCAGGGATTTTCATTATTGCATAAAGCTTCAATCCGATATGAATGGAATCTTGATCTCGGAACGATAGCCAAGATCTGGCGTAAAGGATGTATTATCCGTTCCGTTTTCTTACAAAAGATAACAGAGGCTTATGAAGCAAATCCAGTGTTGGAGAATCTTTTATTCGATGATTTTTTTGGAAAAAGAATAAAGGATGCCGAAGAATCATGGAGAAAAGTTGTCTCCGAAGCAGCGACAACAGCTATCCCTATTCCGGCAATGAGTTCTGCTCTGAGCTATTTCGATGGTTTACGAACACTTCGCTCTAATGCTAATCTCATTCAGGCACAACGTGATTATTTTGGAGCTCATACCTATGAACGGACAGACCGTGATCGTGGGATCTTTTTCCATACTAACTGGACTGGCTCTGATAGTCAGGCAACTTCAACAACATATAGCAAATGAAACCAGAAGATCAATTACTCATCATATTTGGAGCTTCCGGCGATTTAACATCAAGAAAACTCCTTCCTGCTCTTTTTGAGTTGCAACTTCGTAACATGCTACCCGACAAATTCGCAATATTGGGAGCTGCACGAACCGTTCACTCTGAACAAGAATACCGTGATATAAGCCGCCAACATTTAGTAGATGAATTAGATAACAATCCAACAGAAGAACAGCTTCAGGTCTTTCTAAATCGCTTATATTATCTCAGTTTTGATTCAACAAAATCTGAAGAATACAATAAACTCAAAGATAGAATTGACGAAATACGAAAGAAGGCAAGCCTGCCGGATAAGATAATATTTTATCTTGCTACTCCGCCGGTTATGTACGAAAAGATACCGGCATTTCTGAAAGAAAACAAGCTGAACAAGTCGGTAGAAAAAGGAGGATGGCATCGGTTAATTGTAGAAAAGCCGTTTGGTACCAGTCTGAAGTCAGCTCAGAAATTAAGTGAACATCTCAAAAAGATATTCGATGAAAAAGAGGTATATCGTATTGATCATTATTTGGGTAAAGAGACAGTGCAAAATATCCTTGTGCTACGCTTCTCAAATGGGATCTTTGAGCCCCTATGGAATCGTAATTATATCGATTCAATTGAGATCACGGCATCAGAGACACTTGGTATTGAGAATCGTGGGAAATATTATGATGGGGCGGGCGCTATGCGTGATATGATACAAAATCACCTGATGCAACTTATGTCATTTGTTGCTATGGAATCTCCTTCTGTATTCGAACCCGAACCCATACGTGATGAGATAGTTAAGGTGTTTCGTGCTATTCGTACGATTGAGCAGGAATGTATTGATGACAATGTTATTCGCGCACAATACGAAGGCTACAAAGAGGAGAACTCTGTAGACCCTGATTCAACTACTGAAACATGGGTTGGGATGCGATTCTTCATAGATAACTGGCGCTGGAGTGGAGTCCCCTTTTATTTTTTTACCGGAAAAAAACAGGCTGAAAAAGTCTCTGAAATTACAATTAACTTCAAATCGACGCCTCATCAACTGTTCGTGGGGCAATGCTCCGGAACGTCGTGTAATCGTCTTACCATACGTATTCAGCCTAATGAAGGGATCTCTTTACGTTTTGGATTGAAAGTTCCCGGAGCAGGCTTTCAGGTAAGACAAACCAGTATGGATTTCAACTATAGTTCTTTGTCTGATGTAAAACTTCCTGATGCCTATGAACGGCTGTTACTTGATGCTATGCTTGGCGATTCGATGCTATACACCCGAAGTGATGCCCTCGAAGCTAGCTGGAAGTTTATCGACCCTATCTTAAATCATTGGAAAATGATTGGAGATAAAAACCTTTATACTTATCCTGCAGGATATAACGGACCGCCGGAAAAGCATATGATAAAGATTATAAATGTACCCTGTGACTGAAAATACTTTTTAAAATAAACAGCAATGAAATTTGAACAATACAACACATCTGATGAAGCTCTCAAAGCATTGACCAACCACTTAGTGGGATTGATCAATAAAAAAAAAGAAGGAGTATTCAATCTCGCTCTTTCAGGTGGTGAAACTGCAAAAAAGATGTTCGCACTCTGGACAGGTGAGTATAAAGAAATTATAGACTGGAATAACGTACGGTTTTATTGGGTTGACGAACGTTGTGTTCCCAAATATGATGAAGAAAGTAATTTCGGGAATGCTAACCGGTTATTTTTCTATCCGTTGAATATTTCCAAAGAACATTATCATTGCATCAAGGGTGAAAATTATCCTCCTGCAGAAGCCGAACAATATTCAAAACTGGTAGAAGAAAAACTTCCTAAATATAATAAGCTTCCACGTTTTGATTGTATTATACTGGGAGTTGGCAGTGATATGCATACTGCATCAATCTTTCCTGATTGTATGGAGCTCCTCACTGATGAACATCCATATGCCACCTCCCGTCACCCGCAAACTGGGCAACACCGTGTTACTATGACTGGTCCCTTTATCCTTAACAATACGCCCCTTCTTATCCCTATTCTAGGAAAAAATAAACAATCTGTTATAGAAAATCTAAAAGCAGGTGATAGAGTAGAATCTCCTACTCCTGCTTCCTATATTCTCGGAAAAGCCACAGATGCCACGATTTATGTCGCTGAAGAGTGAATTAATTTAAACTAAGTACAACATAGAATAAAAAAGACAGAATTATTTTCAGATGTCCATTATATATATTTCTTTTGCATCCTGATAAGGCAAAATAAATAAGATTTAAGGATGTGTTTAGATAACGTCGATTTAGTTTCAAAGACTAACCAAAGAAACTTTAATAGAAGAGACTTTTTAAAACTTGCTGCTGCTACCGGACTGCTTTCTGTTATAGGAACACAAGATGCAAAGGCTTTTTCAAGCAATGCAAAAGGACGTATTGTTATCATTGGCGGAGGTGCCGCAGGAATTAGTATGGCTGCCCGCCTTCAAGGATGGCTTAAGAACCCCGATATAACGCTGATAGATCCAAGCGAACGACAATACTATCAACCTGGTTTTACCCTAATTGCTTCGGGAGTGTATACTCCTGATGAAGTATGGAAAAAACAAGATAAATGTATTCCAAAAGGAGTAAAGTGGATTAAAGATTCAGTAGTAGCTGTCGATCCAATTGGAAACAGGGTAACCACAAGCCAAGGTACACACATTGATTATGACTTTCTGGTTCTCACACCCGGAATACAGTGTAATTGGGAGAAAGTAGAAGGAATAACACAAGAGACGCTTGGCCAAGGTAATGCCCATAGTATTTATGATTTCAATGGAGCACAGAAAACATGGCAGGCCATTCAGGAATTTGCTAAAACTGGAGGTAAAGGACTTTACACGGATACATATACCAAACATAAATGTGGGGGAGCACCCAAAAAGATATGTATGCTTACCGAACATTATAGCCGTAAACAAATGACGCGTGATAAGCTGGAGTTTCAGTTCTACACCGCTTCTGGCGAATTATATGATGTGCCATATTTTACACCTCGCTTACTGGAGATTTATGAACAGCGCAATATTCCTATTCATATCCATACTCGATTGAAAGGAATCGATACGCTTTCAAAACGTGCTTATTTCGAGCGTATTGAAACCATTGATGGTGTAAAAACGGTAACTCCTTTTACAGAGGATTATGAATTTATGCACTTCACTCCTCCCATGTCTGCTCCTACATTTGTTCGTGAATCAGGACTTGGGTGGACAGAAGGTAGATTTGCAGATCAAAACTGGATCATGATCAATCGTGAAACCCTTATTCATAAAAAGTTTAGCAATATAGTTTCTCTGGGAGATGCTGCTGATATGCCAACCAGCAAGACCTCCGCTGCTATCCGTATGCAAGTGCCTATTGCAGCAAAGAATTTGATTTCAATTATGGAGGATAAATTACCTCGTGAATTATATGATGGTTACGCAGCTTGTCCAATTGTAACGGACTACGGACATGTTTTGATGTGTGAGTTTAATTATGAGAAAAAACGCGCCAGCTCTTTCCCTTTCAGTCTGATGGATATGTCGCAGGAATCTCGTCTTGCATGGATGGTTAAGGTATATATGCTGAAATCTCTTTATTTTTATGGAATGCTTAAAGGACGTGCATAAATTATTAAATGAATTACTTCTCAAAAGTTAATGAATACTCTGAATTACGGCTTGTTCCGTTTTTTTGAAAATTTCAGGAAAAGGTATATCCATTACTGAAAGAGGATCATGAATTGTAACTATAATTTTATTACCTAACCCTAGGGGAAAGGAGCCCCAACGGGTCATTTTCCATGAGTTATTAATTGTAACAGGAGCTACATAGGCAGAAGGAGCATATTTACACAAAATTTTCAATCCGTTTTCAGCAAATTTCCGTGGTTTGCCTGTTTTGCTCCTTGTCCCTTCTGGAAATATTACAACCGTACGTTTATTTGTTTCAATATACTGCGCTATATTCTTAATAGCCGATAAAGATTGTTTGGGATCTTTTCTGTCAATAAGCACCGATCCTCCATGATTTAAATTATAGGATATACTTGGTATCCCTTTACCTAATTCTATTTTACTTATAAACTTGGGATGAGTTTTTCTCATAAACCAGGATATAGTAGTAATATCATATAAACTTTGATGATTTGCCGCAATAATTAAGGGTATATCTTTAGGAAGTCGGTCCATACCCTTAATTTCATATCGGGTTCCTAACACATATGTATTAGCTACCAAAAAGAAACTCAGGATATCTACACTTTTCTTATGAGCTTCATAACCAAACAAATTAAAACATAACCATTGGATAATGTGAAAGACTACCAGAGTAGTACCGAATAGTATATAATAAATGATAGAAAGAGGGTAAGATATTATTTTTTGCATTATAAAGAGCAGGGATATTTACTTGTGGAGCATATCGGACTCGAACCGATCACCTTTAGAATGCCATTCTAACGCTCTAGCCAGATGAGCTAATGCCCCGGTCTTTTTTCGTGTGCAAATATAGTGGTTTCCCTTAAATATACGTTATCTTTGTATAAGAAATTTCAGTTGATGATCATCTATAATATTACATTCCATATTGATAAGGAAGTGTTGGATAAAACACTTATTTATTTGAAGAAAACGTATATACCAGATTCAATGAGTAGTGGTTTTTTACAAAGACCATGTTTACGTAAAGTTATGCATACGATTGAGGGAGAAGGCCATAGCTATGCTGTGCAATTTCATGTAAAGAACGTAGATACACTGAATTACTGGATGAAAAACGAAGGATTGGAAATTCATGCATCTTTAACACAACGTTTCGGTGATAAGGTAACAGGGTTTACTACTTTACTTGAAGAGATAGACTGGGAAGAATGATAAAAGATCGTGTTATATTAGGCATTGATCCCGGAACAATTGTTATGGGGTATGGAGTTTTAAGAATCTTTGGTAATAAACCTACTGTTGAATCTTTGGGTATTTTACAACTGGACAAATATGAAGACCACTATTTAAGACTACGTAAAATATTTGAACGGGTTACTGGACTTATCGATGAATATCATCCTGACGAGCTTGCAATAGAAGCTCCTTTTTTCGGTAAGAATGTACAAAGCATGCTGAAACTGGGACGTGCACAGGGGGTAGCTATTTCTGCTGCTTTAAATAGGGATATCCCTATATTTGAATATGCTCCTTTGAAAATTAAAATGTCGATAACAGGCAATGGAAGAGCATCAAAAGAACAGGTAGCGGGTATGCTTCAGCGTTTTTTGCACATTGCAGATGACTTAATGCTTCCACAAATGGATGCAACTGACGGATTAGCAGCAGCAGTATGTCATTATTTTCAGACCAATAATCCTGTTTCAGAAAAGAAATATACGGGTTGGAAAGATTATATTAATAAAAATCCTAAGAAAATAAAACGATAACTTAAAAATCCGTATACCTTTTTTCCCCTTTTAAATAAAATGAGACAATAAGACTTTTACGCATTAACTCTGGAATAACCTGTACCGTTGCTTTTTTCATATATTCTTCACGAATTGGAAGGTAAGAACGTCGAAGATTGTAAAATTCTTTTCTTGCTTTATATACAACCATTGCATTCTTGGGATGTCCGGTTAACAGGAATTTTGTTGCGGCAAGATAATCTAACCAGAAGCGTGCCCGCATAACATGTTTCAGTTCTTTTTCCGATAGGTTCTTGTAGAGCATAAGAAGATTGTTGCGGAAATTCAAGAAGGTTTTTCTTGGACTTTCGACTTGTAAGGTGGCTGCTCCTACATGGTAAACAACGGATTGAGGGATACATACCAATCTATGCCCCCGACTACGTAAACGCCAACATAAGTCTATTTCTTCTTGATGGGCAAAGAAATTTGCATCAAGCCCTCCTTCGGATTTATAGACAGAAGTCCGGATGAACAAACAAGCTCCCGTTGCCCAAAGAATATCTATCATTGTATCGTATTGTCCATTGTCTTTCTCTATAATATGTAATACACGACCCCTACAAAATGGATATCCATAAATATCCATAAAACCGCCAGCAGCGCCTGCATATTCGAAATATTCTTTTTTACGTTGGGCTAATATTTTGGGTTGTGCTGCAGCAATAGTCGGATCGGAATCCAGAACAGATATTATCGGATCGAGCCATCCGGTTGTAACTTCCACATCACTATTGAGTAATACGGTATATTCAGCATCAACTTGTTCAATAGCCAGGTTGTAGCCTTCTGCAAAGCCGTGATTTTTATCCAATCGAATAATGCTGACTGAGGGGAATTGTTGTTCAATAACCACTAGTGAGTCATCGGTAGAACCATTGTCTGCAACAATTACTTCCGCCCATTCGGTTGATGAATGTTGGATTACAGAAGGAAGAAACTTTTTTAATAGTTCACTTCCATTCCAATTTAGGATAACAATAGCAACTTTTTTCATTGGTCATCATGTTTATACTTCCAGCGTTTGTGAGTCCATAGCCAGTAAGCTGGATCGCGTAATATACAACGTTCTGCCATCCTTGCATATTGTTCCGTTATCCAGAATTCGGGTGTTTCTTTAGGTTGTATAGTAATAAGGTTCATATCAACGGTATAATATCCTCTTTTTACTTTCTTTGTGTCAAGAAACACCACCGGTAAATCTAATTTTCTTGCTATCCTTTCTGCGCCGGTAAAGATGGCGCTATCCTGATTGAGGAAGTTAGTCCAATAGTGCAGATTAGCTTTACTCGGTGTTTGATCAGCTAGAAAGATCACAACAGAGCGAGTCTTATCCTGATTTAATTTGATTATATCTCGTATGGTATCTTTCTTCTTGATCATGAAAGAGCCGAAGTGTGTACGAAGATTAATAAACAGATCGTCAAATGCTTTATTCTTTAGCGGACGGTATATCTGATATATACGCGAATCCTCGAAAAAAGGAGTAGAAGCAGAGAACCATTCCCAGTTTCCATAATGAACCATAAGGAGGATTATGCAGGGATGTCCTTGTGCCATTATTTGATCTATTACTTCCGGATTAGTAATATATGCTCTGCTTCGTATTTCTTTTGGCGAAATATGAGCAAGTTTAATCGTTTCAACAATATAATCTGAGAAATGATGATAAAATTTACGTTCCAGTTTACGGAGTTCCGCTTCAGTCTTCTCCGGAAAAGAAGCTTTCATATTTCTTCTAACAACTTTCAGACGGTAGCCGATAATTTTGTAAATCAGAAAGTATAAGATATCCGATAAGATATATAGGATACGAAGGGGAAGTAATGCATGTAGTTTTACCCATGCATAAAGCAATCCATATTGTATTGTGTTTTTCATCTATTATGTTTTACATATTAATGCTGTTTCATCACTATTCCATCCGGCAAGAATTATTTTCCTGGGTGAATTTATTAAAGATACATCGTATTCAGTCTCAACTTTAATATAATTTTCTGTAAAGCCGTACATCATATTTCCTTTACGGGAGTGCTCAAAAAGCACTTCTGCCTTTTGATTTATATGTTTAGTATAGAATGTGTGTAGTTTCTTATCAGACATATCAAGAAGTTGCTGGCTCCGTAGATGTTTTGTTTTGGGATCAACGGAATGAATAATCTTCAGAGCTTGCGTTCCAGGACGCTCTGAATAACTGAACACATGGAGCTGTGATATATCTAAATTATCGATAAATAAACGAGCCTCTTCAAATAGTTCATCAGTTTCACCCCTTGTACCAACAATTACATCAACACCTATAAATGCATGTGGCATAATGTTTTTGATTTTTTCTATTTTATGACGAAATAACGCAGTGTCATATTTTCGTTTCATTAGTTTCAGAACAGTATCACTACCACTTTGTAATGGGATATGAAAATGTGGAGCAAAACGCTGACTTTTAGCGACGAAATCAATGACTTCATCCGTTATAAGGTTGGGCTCAATGGAAGAAATTCGATAACGAACTATACCGTCAACTTCATCAAGTGCTCGTATAAGCCCGAGAAAAGTTTCGTTAGTACTTTTTCCAAAATCGCCAATATTTACTCCTGTGAGTACTATCTCCCTGCCTCCATTCTTGGCTACACTTTCTGCCTGTTCAACAAGACTTTTAATAGTTGCATTACGACTTTTCCCTCTGGCAAAAGGAATGGTACAATATGTACAGAAATAGTCACATCCATCCTGCACCTTTAAAAAATGCCTTGTCCGGTCATCGGATGAACAGGAAGGCGCAAATGTTTGTATATCTTTTGTGGTGGAGGAAACTATGGTACCTTTTCCATCTTTCTTATCAAGGTCGTTGAGGTATTGAAGAATATTAAGCTTTTGTTCTGCACCAAGGATTAGGTCTACACCTTCGATAGAAGCTACTTCATCAGGTTTTAATTGAGCATAACAACCTGTTACGACAATAAATGCATCTGGATGTTGCTTACTGATTCTACGAATAGCCTGCCGGCACTTCTTATCTGCTAATTCAGTTACTGAACAGGTGTTTATTACACAAATATCTGCTTTTTCCCCATTCCTTACTTTGCGAATACCTTGTTCTGCTAAAGCTTTACCAATTGTTGAAGTTTCGGCGAAGTTTAGTTTACATCCCAGAGTAAAATATGCTGCTGTTTTATTCTCAAAAACGGAATTATCAATCATTTATTAGTTTCTCTTAGAAAGTACAAAGTTATATAAAACAGAGTAAGTTCAGTACCTTTTTAGTTGGATATGTTCTATTTTGTCCTTAATTTTGCACAAAACTCACTAAAGTGTGCTATGATTAAAGAGAATTTTATAAAGCTTTATGAAGAAAGCTTCCATGATAACTGGAACCTGTCTGCCCTTACTGATTACAGTAAAGGAATTACTTATACATTTGAAGATGTGGCAAAGACCATAGCACGTATTCATGTTGTTTTTGATGAATGCCAAGTACATAAAGGAGATAAAATAGCGCTTGTTGGAAAAGATAGCGCTCGCTGGTGTATGGCCTATATGGCAGTTGTTACATATGGAGCAGTAATAGTTCCCATCTTACAGGATTTTAATCCTAATGATATTCATCATATAATTAATCACTCTGATTCTACTTTCCTATTTGTTAGTGATAAAATATGGGATACATTGGAAGAAGAGAAAATAGATAATATTCGTGGAGTATTTTCTTTATCTGATTTTCGCTGTGTATATCAGAGGGATGGGGAAAATATTCAAAAGCTCATGAAGGAACTAGACCTAAAAATGGCTGGGAGATATCCTGAAGGCTTCAAGAAAGAAAATATTAAATATGCTGATATAGATAACAGTGAAGTTGTACTGATTAATTATACCTCAGGTACTACAGGATTTAGTAAAGGAGTAATGCTTACGGGAAATAATCTGGCAGGAAATGTTACCTATGCCCGTACATTAGATGTTATATTTAGAGAGGAACGAATGCTTTGTTTTCTTCCTCTGGCTCATGCATACAGTTGTGCATTCAATTTTCTTGTCCCGATGGCTTTCGGTTCACATGTTTATTTTCTCGGAAAAACACCATCACCGAAGATTCTCTTGAAAGCATTTGAAGAGATAAAACCACATTTGATCATTACAGTTCCTCTTATTTTAGAGAAGATTTATAAGAAAATGATCTTACCGCAATTAAACAAACGTTCTCTCAAACTTGCATTAAACATACCATTATTGGATACGCGTATCTATACACAGATACGTAAAAAACTAATAGATGCGATGGGCGGTAACTTTCGCGAAGTAATTGTGGGAGGTGCTGCTATGAATCAGGAAGTAACAGACTTCTTATTTAAAATTAAATTTCCATTCACTATCGGATATGGTATGACCGAATGTGCTCCACTTGTCAGTTACGATAGTAATCGTGAGTTTATTCCTGGTTCATGTGGACAAATTTTAAAAGGGATTATGGAAGTGCGTATCGATTCTGATGATCCATATAACTCTGTTGGTGAGATACAAGTAAGAGGCGAAAATGTAATGAAAGGCTATTATAAGAATGATGAAGCAACAACAAGCGCCTTTACTGATGACAATTGGCTACGAACCGGCGATCTTGGAACTATTGATGAAAACAATCGTATTTTTATTCGTGGAAGAAGTAAAACCATGATATTAGGTTCAAGTGGACAGAATATCTACCCTGAAGAAATCGAATCAAAACTAAATAACCTTCCTTTTATTATGGAAAGTGTTGTAGTCGAAAAGAATGGGAAACTGGTAGGCTTAGTTTATCCTGATTACGATTCTATTGACGGAACAGGACTTTCTCATGAAGACTTGTCTGCTGTGATGGAGCAAAATCGTAAGGAACTCAATAAACTATTAGCCCCTTACGAAAGTGTAACACAGTTGCAACTATATCCAACAGAATTTGAAAAAACACCTAAGAAAAGTATAAAGCGCTATCTGTATAGTAATTATTAATAGTTTAACTTTATTGCTGTTTTACTCTTTTTTCTTTAGGTATATATAAGATAAATCGCATAGACTGATCGTATGTAATGTAGTTCCATATCCAGTTTATAAGGACAAATATTTTGTTTTTTACTCCAAGAATAGACCGAAGATGTACCACTAGCCAGACTATCCACGCTGAAAAGCCATGAAATTTAAGTTTACCTAAATCGGCTACAGCCTTATTTCGTCCAATAGTAGCTAATGTGCCAAGATTCTTATAATGAAAGGCTTCTAATGGTTTGTTTTGTAATAATCTTTTTAAATTTTTTGCCAATAATTGGCCTTGTTGTATAGCAACCTGTGCAACCTGAGGATGTCCTTTAGGATATTTATCCTCAATCATCAGGCATGTATCACCAATTGCAAAAATATTACTATAACCATTTACCTGGTTGTATTCATTTACAAGTAAACGTCCTGCGTGTCCGATCGAATCTTTCTTAATATTGTTGAGTGGATTAGCTATCACACCACTTACCCAGATAAGGGTTTTGCTTGGAATACTTTCACCTGTTTTCAGTCGGACGATATCATCTTTGTAATCAACAACTAATTTGTCCAACTGAACATTTACTCCCATATTTATTAAAGTTTTCTCTGCATTTTTAGAAGCTTCAGGGGACATTACTCCAAGAATTTTAGGAGAACCCTCAAGCAAATATATGTTCATACTTTCAGCTTTAAGATCCGGATAATCCTTAGGTAAAACAAAACGTTTCATTTCAGAAAGCGCACCAGAAACTTCAACTCCTGTGGCTCCCCCTCCGACCACAACAATATTTAAATAAGCTTGTTTCTCCTGAGGATCAGAACAAGTAATCGCTTTTTCAAGATTATTGAGTAATCTATTTTTCAATACAAGTCCTTCTTCTATTGTTTTCATTGGTAATGCATTGTTGATAAGATTTTCATTACCAAAGAAATTAGTTGTAGTACCGGTTGCGATTACAAGGTAGTCATACGATAGTTCACCTATCGACGTGTCAATTGTATTTCTCTCCGCCAAAACCGTTTTTACCTCAGCAAATCTGAAATAAAGATTTTTTTGTTTCTGAAATAACTTTCGATAAGGAAAAGAAATAGATTCAGCTTCAAGCCCTGCAGTAGCTACCTGATAAAGTAAAGGTGGAAACTGATGATAATTATTTTTGTCTATCAATACCACTTGATAGCCACTTTTCTTAAGTTTGTTGGCTAACATCAATCCACCAAATCCTCCCCCTACAATAACAACCCGTTTTTTATTTGTTTCCGGTATATTAAAGCTCATAACGTTTGATTTTTTATAAAATAACAATCGGCAAAGATATTAAGTTGTAGAAGATACCTCTCAAAATCTCTCATAACAATCCCTCATATATAAATAGATATTTTTTGGTTTCACCTGTCACTGCAGGTTAATGCATTGTATATAAAGCACCTGTGGTGAAGGGAAGGGTGAAACGACGATGTGTCTTACTCAAATGAAAAATGAACGAAGCTTGTTACAAGCCATTCAGCAATTTACAACAAAAAGTATTCGATTTTATTTGTTTGATTATTAATAAAATACTGTTGTTTTAAGCGTTTGTTCATGAAAAAATAATCGGCTCACAAGGGTGGAACGATCGACTCACAATTGTGATCCGGTCGCCTCACATAGGTGAAACGATCGCCTCACCCATGTGAGCCGATCAATTTAACGCAATTTTACTGGTAAATATAATGGACTAACATCTTAAAATTATGTTATCTTTTTACCAATTACTGTGCACAGAATTGAAGATCGGCCTAGCCAATACACGGATTTCGCAGATTTTCACGTGTCTTGTCCTAAAATAGGTTGACACAAAAAGAGTTAAAATGAAAACAAGACAA
>DAMBSC010000023.1:0-78311 GCA_032054765.1 Tannerellaceae bacterium | reverse complement strand
TCATTACTCTTCTACAACTTAATATTAACCGTCCAACTTTTTGGGTGCAGTTCACAAGTTTCTACTGAAGATTATTTTAAAACACCGAATGATCTTGCAACTTACATGAATCAATTTTATTGCCTAAATAGTTTCCCTGTATATTATAGACCTATCCTTGTAGGTAGTTTGGGATATAACGATGCTCAGATAAAATATGTCCAGGAAGAAGCCGATGATTTTTACAGTGACAATGCAATTCACAGATCGGGTCTTAGTAAACGTTTGTTGGGAAACAGAACCGTCAATGATGGTCATTGGGATTGGGGGCGAATCAGGGACATCAATTTCTTTTTCGACCATTACGAAAAATGTGAAGGCAATTTTTCTACTTATCAGCAGTATGTAGGCGAAGCGCATTTTTTCAGGGCATTGTTTTATTTTCGGTTATTAAAATCGCATGGAGCTGTACCCTGGTATTCAAATACATTGCAAACAAATTCCGAAGGACTTTATGATGCACGGACGCCGCGACACATTGTAGCTGACAGTATCATAGCTGATCTTGAAAAGGCAGCTAATCTTTTAGATGATAAGAAAGGGACAGGAGCTGGGCGGCTGAATAAGTGGCTAGCTCTTCAATTACAGTCTCGAGTAGCTCTTTTTGAGGGCACCTGGCAGAAATATCATGCCGGTACTGTTTTTGCAGCAGAAGTTTCCGCTCCTCAAAAATATCTTACTAAAGCGGCTGAAGCAGCGAAGGAAATAATGGATTCGGGATTGTATGATATTTATTCTACTGGAAACCCTGATGACGATTACTATGCTTTGCATTCAAAACTTCGTACTTATAATGGTAACCCCGAAGTACTATTCTGGACACAGTTTAGCATTGATTTGAATTTTACCAATACAAAAAATTATGATCTGCGACAACCTGGAGACCGGTCGATTACAAAACAATTGGCTGATGCATATTTATGTAAAGATGGCCTTCCTATCAGTGTAAGTCCGCTTTATCAAGGAGACAATACGATCGCTGATGAAGCCACAAATCGCGATCCAAGATTTAAACAACAAATATTTACACCAGATGCCCCATGGGAAATTGACGAAGTTGGAAACACGAAGTATTATTCGGAAATGTATGTGTTGATCAATAATGGAAACAATCAAACCAGAAGTCCCCTAGGTTATCAGAATCGTAAATGGTATAATCCGTTGACGCAATACCACAGTCAGAATTATGAGGAAAATCCTCAAATTACGTACCGTTACGCTGAAGTATTACTCAATTATGCAGAAGCATTGGCAGAATTGGGAACACTTATCCAAGAGGATCTCGACATTTCCATTAACAAACTCAGAGACAGAGTAGGTATGCCACATCTTATTTTAGGAAGTATCACTACTGATCCCAACTGGGATTTCCCAACGCTTTCACCGATCATCAACGAAATTCGTCGCGAAAGAAGAATCGAGCTTGCATACGAAGGTTTTCGTGCAGTTGACATTTTAAGGTGGGCAGCAGCTGATGAACTGATTATAGGTAAACGACCAATAGGTGCTAAAAATGCTCAATTTATTGGTTCTACAACGCAAGAATATAATTCAGAAGGATATCTGGATCCGTTTATGAATCAATATCCTAACGGATGGCAGTTCGACCCTAATCGTGATTATTTAGATCCTATACCAGAAGCTCAAATTTTAATGAATCCGAATCTGGTACAAAATCCGGGTTGGGAGTGAGATATATCTTGATTTGAGATGACTTTTATCCGATGTCGTCTGTTCAAATTATAATGGTCGACATCGGATTATTTTAATATTTACTGAAATTTTAAACAAATAAATATGAGACCAGTTTCACGTCGTATTTTTTTAGAACGATCGTTAATTACAGCGGGACTTACCAGTATGGGATCAAAACACGTATTTGGACAACCAAATGAATTTAATTGGTCGCAGGATAGATTACCACGCGAAGTATGGATCGCAACGGTGTCGCAAGATCAGTTGAGTGCAGAAACTCCGGAAGATATGGTACAGTTAATACTTAGTATTCTAAAAAAAAGTTTGCCATACCGTCCTGATGTGGTTTGTCTTCCTGAAGTTTTTATGACCGTCAATGTCAGAGTAAAGATTAATTTACAGGAAAAGGTGGCCATATCAGATAAATTATTGAAAGAATTTATGGTTTTTGCCCAAACGAATCGCTGTTATGTGATTTGCCCTATCTACATATGTGAAAATGGCAAAATATACAATTCAGCTGTTGTAATCGACCGACAGGGTAAGCGTGTTGGTGAATATCGTAAAATATATATTACAGAAGAAGAAGTAGCAAATGGAGTAACGCCCGGCCCATTACAACCACCCGTATTTAAAACCGATTTTGGTATTATTGGTATACAAATTTGTTTTGACATTGAATGGGACCATGGATGGAAAGCATTGCGGCAGCAGGGAGCCGAACTGGTTTTCTGGCCTTCTGCTTTTGCCGGAGGTCAGGCTGTTAATGCAAAAGCCTGGCAAAACAAATATGCCGTAGTTTCGAGTACCTGGAAAAATACAACTAAAATATGCGATATTACAGGCGAAGTGATTGCACAAACAGGCATTTGGGACAGGAATTTGATATGTGCTCCTATAAATCTTGAAAAGGTTTTTCTTCACTCATGGCCCTATACTCTGCAATTTGACGAAGTCAGAGCAAAATACGGTCGAAAAGTCAGGTTTCATACTCTTCACGAAGAGGAATGGTCTATAATAGAAAGCCTCTCGCCAGAAGTATATGTAAAAGATATTCTAACGGAATTTAATTTCAGAACCTACGAACAATTAATGAATGATTCTGAATATGCGCAAATCAAAGCCCGAAGTTAATATTTATCAATTAAATTAATAAGTATGTTTACAATCATTAGCTATTTTTTGAAATGGAGAATTCAAACAGTTCTTTTTATTTTGATTTCTGGGTGTTTATATCTGAATGCTCAGACAAGAACATATCAATCAGGAAATTTCATTTTTAAAGTTCCCGAAGCGTATCTTCAGGAAAGAGAAAATATACCTTCTTTTTGGATAAGTACTGTTGAGGATGTTGCAGAATATCTCTATCAACAAGTTAAAAAAGGACAGATTGAAATAATTGGCACTTCGGCAGGTGGCAGGCCTATTCGTACTGTTGTTTATGGTAATGCACGGCAAGGTAAAGGAACTTCTACCTTTTCCGGATCACTAGGATTTCGCAATGTAAAAGCGTATCGCGGACGAGATCATGATATGAAAGTATATTGGGGTATGGCTGGTGTTCACGGTTTTGAACTGGAAGGTATCGTTGGGATGGTAAATCTTATTTCAGTAATTGAAACAGGCAAAGATTTACGAGGTAAGGCATGGCCTGAGATTACAGAACTGGTTGCTAAATTAGACAGACTGGTATTAATTCCTATAGTCAATCCGGATGGAAGAACACGACTTCCTTTGCATATGGGCAGGTACTATGGAGGAGATGATACAATACATGAATACCTCAATACTGGAGGAAATCCTGATGGAACAAAAATCGGGTGGCCTCAAATAAAAGAATTTATTCCTCTCGATTTTGGCAAACCTATTTTCCCGGGAGGCTATCCGAACGATGCAGGCGTTAATATCCAACATGATGATTTTTTTGGAAAAATACAGCCGGAAACTCAAGCTTTGTTTGATCTTGCCACACGTGAACGCCCTGACTTGATTATCAATATGCATACAGGTGCTGTATATATGAACATGCACAGATCTTTCTGTGAACCTGTCTTATCTGATATTTTTGACTCATTATATAAGTATGTTCATAATAGATTGACGATAGAAAATCTTCAAGGCAAGAAAAATATAAAAGATATAAATCCACAAAGGGCAGAACAAGGGGGGTATAATTTTGATACAGCACTCAACCTACACTGCGGAGCACTAAGTGTTGTGGTGGAATCACCCAGTCACACATTCGATGGAAAAACTACCGATGGAACACTGGCGTTACATACTCCGGAGATGCTACTTGACGCACAACTCATCTGTCATCAGGAATCAATGCGATTTCTGGTAGAAACAGGAGGACGGTCAAAATGGACGCAGAGTAAATAATGAAAATGATAAGTTGTTACCTCTTGTATTCAACTGTTAAGCGAATCTATTACATGAAGAATAATAAAATAATTTTGTATAAAAATGAAGATAGAGGATTTCACCAGAAGAGATTTTATTAAGGGCGTAGTTGGCGCTGGTTTTTCGCTGGTTACAGCAGATAGTATAGGTTCAATCTCTGTTGATATGGCGAAAATAAAGGATCCTTATAATGCCAAAGGATTGCCAACGGTTAAGTTTGGTAATACAGGCGTACAGATCCCTAAATTAGTCTTAGGACTCGGAAGCCGTTTCTGCCATATTGATGATGATGAAGATGCCTATGAAATGCTTAATTATGCATTGGATAATGGTCTGTATTATTGGGACACTGCACATGCCTATGATAATACTATTGCAGTTCCACCGGGAAAAAAGAAATCTCCCCGACATATTATCAGCGAAGTCCGTGTTGGTGAAGTTGTGAAATACAGACGCAAAGAAATCTTCCTTTCAACCAAAGTAACTGCACGAGAGCCAGCCGAATCTATGAAAGAAATAGAATTAAGTCTGAAACGTTTGAATACTGATAAGCTGGATATGCTTAAAGTACATGATGTTCAGTCTATTGAAGATGTTGATCAAATGAGTAAAAAAGGACATTTGATTGATATACTGCATAAACTAAAAGAAGAAGGTGTTACACGTTATATCGGTTTCTCGGGACATGGTGATGCACAAGCATTAAAAGAGATGGCTAACAGGGCTAACTTCGATAGTATGTTGGTGGCAATGAATCACTGGAATCCCAAACTACAAGCACAACGCGAAGAGATTGCTATCCCTGCCGGAAAGAAAAATAAGATGGGTATCTTATTAATGAAAGCCGTCCGCCCTAAAGAAACTATACCTAATTTACATGTTTCTGACCTGGTAAGCTATGCTATGTCACTTAAAGGACCTGATGCCGTTGTAATAGGTATGGATAGTAAAGAGGTAGTCAAATCAAATCTGGATATACTTCGGAACTTCAAAAAATTATCTCCTGAGCGAATGAAAGAACTAGCTATTCAATTAGAACCTTTCTACCGTCATGAAAATCTTCCCTGGATGCAGGATAATTACCTGGATGGTATGTGGGAAACAATGTCTGTCTAATTTAAAATTATTTTTTATATGAAAAAATTACCTACTTATATACTGATAATAGTACTCTTTCTATCACCAACTGTGCTTTTATCAGCTGCAAAACTAAAAACAAAAGAAAATCTCCAAACAAGTCCCTATACAGGATATACAAGGGATCATTGGTTGGAAATATCGGAACAATTAATTGCTGGGGCACTCTCCTATGCTAACCCTAATACAGGCATATTTGATCTCCCTAAATCTACAGGCGCTTATTTGGAACTGGAAGATTTCCGTAATGAGAACCAGGCCAGGATTATGGAACGTATTATGGTAGGCGTAATTATTTATACTGCTGCTACAGGTAAAGACGAAATACCCGGATATAAGGGTTCAATAACCAAACCTTTCGTGAATGCAATAACCAGAGGAATAGATCCTAAAAATGCCGGTTACTGGGGAGATCCTGACCCAAATGATCAGATAGGAGTTTCTTTTGCATTAGGTATACATGCCTGTCCTGAACGATTCTGGGATCCATTAACAGATGAACAAAAGAAGAATTTGATCAATTTTTTCCAAAAACAATCATTTAACCAGACATATCATAATAATCATTATTTTTTCCATCTTTTCTCAACTTCATTAATTGAAAAATATGGAGCAGGAATAGATTCAAACAGGAAACATCATACACAAATGATGAACAGGTTGTTAGGCTGGTACCGGGGAGATGGTTGGTTTATTGATGGTAATAACCGTGGATTTGATTATTACAATTTATGGGGATTTCAGTTGTTTAATCAGATGATCTATAAATACGATCCTATATGGAAAGAACAATTCGGAGATAGGATTCAGGAAACAACCTCTCATTTTCTGGAAGTAATCCCTTATCAGTTTGCTCGCAGTGGCGGACAAATACCCTGGGGGCGTTCTCTTACTTACCGTTTTGCGAGTAACGCTGCTATAGGATGGGCCATAGTTAATAAGAACAGTTCTATGTCTCCCGGCATGGCTAGGCGCATTCTGTCGGGTAGTTTAAAATACTTTTGGGATAACGGTTGTTTAGGAGATAATGGTCTGCTCAATATTGGTTATTGGGGTAAGAATCAAAGTTTAGCAGAAAACTATATTGTTCCCGGTGATCCTTATTTCGCTATGCATGGTCTGGCTTGTTTGTTATTACCGGCTGATGATCCGTTCTGGACAGTTAAAGAAGAGCCCATGCCGGCAGATGCTGCAGGTGGAAAAATAGCTGTTAACGGTGCACAATTCTCACTTAATGTAAGCCCGGTAGATGGAGACGCTCGTTTATATCCGGCTGGCCAACCATTCGACAGAACAATGTGGCAAAGTCCTATTAAATATAATCAACATGCCTATTCCTCAACCCTCGGCTTTTGTTTAACCGGAGAGGGTGCTGAAGATATAGGTGCAGGCCGGACCGGATATTCCTACGATGGGAAAGAATGGCTTTACAGGCACCGCTCCCGCACATTATTTATTAAACCTGACCATATAGCTAGCATATATCATCTACGTTCTACAAATAAAGATGACCGTACACCGGAATTTCAGAAAGATGAGTTAATTACCCATACTTTAATAGGTAATGATGGGGAAGTTCATGTGTTTTGGCACAATTATCCTGATCCCTTATATCTATCTATAGGAGGTTATGGAATCAGCATTCCTCAAAACAGTACGCTTAAAGAGGATAAGTCCAATGAAAGGTTATTGATTCAGGGAGGTGAATACTACTCCGCACTTCAAACGATTAAAACTCCTCAGGGTAACATAACATCAACTTTATTAAAGCCCCGTAAAGGATGGGAACATACACATCTCTTTGGTGGATTAGGTGCTTTCTGTTCCTGGCAGAGTTCAGAAGGAGTACAGCCTCATATACCTGTTATAGTTTATGTAAACGGATCAAAGAATCGCTCTCTTACCAAAACAGATGTTAAAGTTGAAGAGATGCCGGGAGGATTAATTATTACTTTTGAGGGAAAGCAATATCAGATTAAAACTATAAATTAAACCAGCTATGCATACAAAAATATTAATAGGAGCCATTTTCCTGTCAATCAATTTATCTCTTATTGCACAAGAGGCAAAACGTCCCGCTATGTGGGGAATTGCAAAGATGACATTTCTCGTCAGCGACATGGATATGGCGCGTGAATATTATGGAAGGTTTCTGGGATTTGACGAAGCTTTCTCATATCCGTCTTCTCTGGGGACAGTAGTATCTTTTAAGGTAAATGACCGTCAGTTTCTGGAATTTATAGTAGATAAACAAGCAAAAGAAAAGAACCGTTTGGTATCTGTTTCTCTTGAAACAGAATCAACAGCTGATATGCAAAGATATCTGCAATCTCAGGGATTAAAACCGGATCAATCATTTATTGATGGAGCAGGGAATGATGTATTTATAGTACAAGATGCATGGGGCAATAATATTGAATTTATAGATCTTAAAGCAAATGGGCTTCATCGCCAGTCGAAAGGAAAATTCTTATCAGAGAACAGGATATCTAAACGTATTCATCATGTAGGTTTATATGCAGGAAAGATAGATGAAAAAGATCCCTTCTGGGTTGGTATTATTAAATGTCGTGAAATCGTTCGTTATCCATTGGATAAAAGCGAACCCGGTGTTATTCAGTACCTTGATTTAGTTGATTGCACAGAGAACATTGAACATTATTTTCCAAGCGATATCCATTTCAGTCATCCCTGTTTACTGGTTGAAGATATGCAGGAAACAATTTATACATTAAAGGAGCGAAGTGGTAATCAAAAAATAGGAAGACCTTCAATCGGCAGAACCAAACGCTGGTTATTAAATTTGGTAACACCTGATAATACTAAAGTAGAATTTACTGAGCCATATTGTATAAAATGATATAAATATATAATCCCTTTTTTATGAAATACATACTAATAATAGTTTTATTAGCAGGTGCTGTAGTATCCTCATGTAAAGTTACCAATGAAAAACCACTCAGGGAAGTAATTGATGAAGCACTTGCTTTTTCAGAAAGACAATCTCTATTAATGGCAAAGAAATATGCCGATTTCAATGATATCTTTCCACGTTCATACATGAATGGCGAAATGATAACTTCAGGAGTTGACTGGTGGTGTAGTGGGTTTTTTCCGGGTGTACTTTGGTATTTATATGAAAATAATAAAAATCCTGAGTTATTAACTTATGCACAAGAATATACTTCTCGAATAGAAAAAGAAAAGAACAACAGAGGAACTCATGATCTTGGATTTATGTTATACTGTAGCTTTGGTAATGGATATAGGCTTACAGGTGATATATCCTATAAAAACATTCTGATGACGGGAGCAGAATCCCTGTCAAGTAGATTTAATTCCCAGATAGGTCTTATACGATCATGGGATTTTGGAAAATGGCAATACCCTGTTATTATAGATAACATGATGAATCTGGAATTTCTATTATGGGCCTCTAAAGAATCAAGAAACAATTACTACAAAGATATAAGTATCAGTCATGCTGATAAAACAATGAAAAACCATTATCGTCCTGACTATAGTTGTTATCATATAGTGTCATATGATACTATAGCAAGGAATGTAGAATTTCAGCAAAATCATCAAGGGTTATCAGATGACTCTGCCTGGTCTCGTGGTCAGGCATGGGGACTTTATGGCTATACAGTGATGTATCGAGAGACAAAAGAAAAACGTTACCTTGATCATGCGAATCGTATAGCCCATTTTATCTTAAGTCATCCCAATATGCCTGAAGATTATATTCCCTACTGGGATTTTGATGCTCCTGAAATTCCCAACGAACCACGAGA
The DNA here is from genome assembly GCA_032054765.1 of Tannerellaceae bacterium. Taxonomy (GTDB): domain Bacteria; phylum Bacteroidota; class Bacteroidia; order Bacteroidales; family Tannerellaceae; genus DFXE01. The sequence goes on along the minus strand of DAMBSC010000023.1, from coordinate 69,243 downwards.
TGCCTCAGCGGGTGCAGTAGTGGCTTCTGCGCTAATCGAATTAAGCCATTATGTGAATAATGAACTTTCAAAAAAATATCTAAAAATAGCAGAAATACAAATACGTACTCTTGCTTCTCCAAAATACACTGCTCAATTAGGAGAAAATGGCGATTTTATTTTAATGCATAGTGTTGGTTCGCTAGCACATAACTCCGAAGTAGATGTACCTTTGACATATGCTGATTATTATTATATAGAGGCTTTAGTAAGATATAGAAAACTATTAGAGCATTAATTAGAAACAAACAACGTTTCAGAAATAATTACTATTTTTACAGCTCCCTAGTAAACACAGGTGAATAAATTCAAGTCTGAAACAAACTCAAGGACGGATCATGGGAACTTTTTATTTGTTAGAATAAAGATGCGTTATAAATCTAAAACTATTATTTATATGAAATTACAATTAATTCTACTAAGTTATCTTGCCGTCTTTATTGGATGTAATCAGCAAAATAAAGTAAGTGAAAAAAAGATTTCAACCTGGAATGAGGTAACATCTGGGGTATGGGAAGTTTCGATCGGTAATCCCGAAAAGTTTAATTTATTAAGTGAGTTGGATATCACACCTAAGCTGGATGCTATACGGGAGATTGGAAAAGCTGATCTGCCCATCTCACAAGAAGACATCAGTTACGAATTGATTGATGGAAAAACCTATATTCGTTTTCCGTTAGAGAAAGACGAAAAGATATTTGGTTTAGGACTCAATTTCAAAACAGTCGAACAAAGAGGCCGTATCATGCGTCTGCATATGGATCATTACGGAGGCAGAGATGACGGACGTACACATACACCCGTCCCATTCTTTGTTTCATCAAGAGGATATGGTGCTTTGATCAATTCCGCGCGGTATATCGATACCTGGGTAGGAACAAGTGTGCGCAAAGACAGCAAGAATCCACCTGTTACACGTGATAGAAATACTGATAAGGATTGGGCTGCGCAACCCTATTCCGATAATCTTGAATTTCTTGTTCCCGCTGAAGGAGTTGAAATAATCCTTTTTGCCGGTCCAAGTATGTTGGAAGCCGTTCGTCGTTATAATCTATACAATGGGGGAGGAGTACTTCCTCCCCGTTGGGGATTAGGATTTTGGCACAGAGTTCCAACACTCTTTTCTGATCAGGATGTAAAGAACGAGGTCTCTGAATTTGAGAAAAGAGGCTTCCCGCTGACGGTTATCGGACTCGAACCCGGTTGGATGAGTCGTTCATATCCTTGTACTTATGAATGGGACAAAACACGTTTCCCTAATCCTGATACATTTGTTAAAGAACTTGACGATAGAAATATCAAAACAAATGTATGGATCAATCCGTATGTTTCACCGGATGGTGAATTATATAATAAGATTGAACCTTACACAGGGTCTCATACCGTATGGTGTGGTATTGTTCCGGATTATACTATGCCTGAAACAAAGAAAATCATGATTGATCATTTTAAGAGACATCAGTTGGATAAAGGTGTAAGCGGGTATAAGATGGATGAGAATGACGGGTATGACTCCTGGTTATGGCCGGATGTAGCAACCTTCCCTTCCGGACATGCGGCAGAGCAGATACGTCAGGTTTACGGATCTATTATGCAGGATGTTACAACTCAAATGTATCGGAAAGAAAATAAGCGTACTTACGGATTAGTGCGTGCCGCAAATGCAGGAACCTCTTCTTTCCCGTACGTACTTTATAATGATTACTATAATCATCGTGATTTTATTACGGCATTGATCAATAGTTCTTTCATCGGAGTACTCTGGACACCCGAAGTAAGAGCTTCCAAAACATCAGAAGAATGGCTCAGAAGAATGCAAACCGTTTGTTTCTCTCCTTTGGCTATGCTAAATGCATGGGCGGATGGTACAAAACCCTGGTCTTTCCCCGACGTAAATAAGGAAGTGAATGAAATATCAAAGCTCAGAATGCAGTTAATACCTTATTTATATACAGCATTTGCCGATTATACTTTTGAAGGAACACCTCCAATGCGTGCCATGAACCTGGAAGAAGGATATCAGTCAAAAGAGAGTATGGCTCACAGCAAATTCGATGGAACAGATAATCCCTATCTGATGGCAGTAAAGCAAGAAAGAAAAGATCAGTTTATGGTTGGTAACAATTTATTGATTGCTCCATTATTTGCAGGAGAAACAGAACGTCAGGTGATACTTCCTCAAGGGAAATGGTTTGATTTTTATACCGGAGAATTCGTAGGCGAAGAAGAGATAATAACTGTTCGTCCGGGTTTAGAGAAAATTCCTGTGTATGTAAAAGACGGTGGAATTATACCTTTATGGCCACCTATTACAAAAATTACGGATGAGAAATTACCTTTGGAAATACGTCATTATGGCAATAAAGCTTCTACATATGATTTATATGATGATGACGGAGAAACATTTAATTATGAAAAGGGCGATTACACTCGTATTCTTTTGACGGTGAATGTAAAAGATAATGGAGAAAAAGAAGGAGAAGTAAAAATCCCTGATGGCAAGAAAGTTTGGTCATTCAAAGATTATAAATTCCGTTTTATGACACGTTGAATAAGCTGTTTTCTGAAATATAAGTTTTTATGAAAAGGATGCATTCACTATAGAAAGTGTGCATCCTTTTTATCTTAATTTGAAATTTGATAAAACCTATTTCTATTCTATTATTTTCTACCCGTCTGCACTACTTTCTGTATTGTGCCATCGGAATTATAATACAACTTATCAACACAAATAGACCTTAAATTTCCCTGCCCGGACAATACTTTGTTGTGGTAAAAAGCATACCATTGCCCATTATATTCTACAATTGAACCATGATTGGTATCACAACCTGTGGGGTCCATATAGATACCCTGATACTTCCAGGGGCCTAACGGATTATTGCTTGTCGCGTAGTTCATACGGTTTCCTTCGCCCGGATGGTTATCGGAATAGGAAAGGTAATAAACGCCATCTTTTTTATGTACCCAGGTGGCTTCGTGGAAATCTTGCAGGCCTTCCATGAATTTTAATGGCTCTGCCAGTTCCATCATATTATCTTTTAAGCGGGCACCGGCACATCTTCCGCCGCCACCGTAATAGAAATAGACTTGTCCGTCATCATCCGTGAATACACAAGGATCAATCATGGCAAAGGTATCATCGCCTAAGCCTTCTACGTATCCTTGAACGACAAAATCACCGGCCGGCTTTTTACTGGTAGCTACTCCGACTTTCCAGGTATTATTCCAGTCTGTGCCGCTGGGATGAGGGAAGTAATAATAATAAGTACCGTTTTTATAGGCACAATCAGGCGCCCACATAAAACCGCCTTCGGGACGTCCCCAGGGAACCTGGCTTGAATTCAATATTTCGCCATGGTCTGTCCAGTTGAGCATATCATCAGTTGAAAATACATGGTACCTATCCATTAAATCACATCCGCGCGGAGGGTCAATGTCGTGCGAAGCATATACATATAACCGTCCGTCATCCCAGACATGGGCCGAAGGGTCAGCGGTATACATATGACGAATAAACGGATTTTCTGCAAGGACTACTTCCTCCTGCTTGGTCGTACTTTTACATCCGGTCAAAGCTAATAAGATAGCTAACATTGAGAATATTACATTTTTCATATGGTAAAATATTTAATAGAGATAATTAATCATTGATAATAATGGTATGAAACGACTGTGGTTTCAGATTTACGGAGATAACGTCTTCCCCTACTTTTATCCGTGGAGACTGTATTTTATCTTCTTTATTCTGCATGACCAGAACGATACTGCCATCCGTATTTTTAAATGCGAGCATATTCGTATACTCTCCGGATCCATTTACGCGCTTTGCCCCGGGACGTACATAGTGACTGAAATGTTTCATCAGGTAATACTCGTAGTTGTATTTGTATGTCCGGTTGGCGGGGTTAACCGTAACCAATGAATTCTGACTCCATCCCCAACGGCTTACTCCTCCTTCTTCAAGGGAAGTGTTCCAATAAGTATAAACATTCGTCCCGTTTGAAAGATAATGCTTCATTAAATCCCAGGCATAACAACAGTATTCCCAATCATTCTTGCCGTTCCCACATTCCTGTTCGGTCTGGTAGATTTTCAGCGACGGGTAATCGGTATGTATTTTTCTTACTGCTCCTTTTCCTGCCCATTGGAAACCAACTCCCTGAATGTAACGCTTACTAAGTTTGTCTTTTAATAAAGTATCCACCAGCAAAGTATTAGCTCTTTCCATGGTTCCGAACATCAGGTCTACACCGCTATTCTTCATTTGAGGGCCGAGGTACTCGCCAACAAAGCGGTTAATACCTTTGGCAGTCCATGTACAACTGGGGAATATCTGGTAGGAGTTAAACTCATTCTGCGGCATTACCATAAAGATGTCTATACCTTCTTTACGGTATGCTTCTATGAATTTGGAGAAATACAAAGCATATGCTTTAAAATATTTATCCTCCTGTATAAACATATTGGAACCTTCGGCTCCCTGTTGGTCGACAGTCAGACCGTTGCGGTATTTCTCCGCCAGGTTATCGTCAGGCACGGCGCAGGCATAATGTTTATTGTATTTCATCCAGGAAGGAGGAGACCATGGCGAAGCCCATACCTTTATATTGGGATTATATTTCTGAGCCTCTTTGATAAATGGTATAAGTGTCTCATAGTCGTTTGCTATAGAGAAATTCTTCATTTCAAAATCACCATCCGTTTCATTATACGAATACCAGTTGCGAGAGAAATCGTTTGCACCAACAGGCATCCGGCAGATGGTAAAGTTTGCACCGTAACCCGGCGCGAATAACTCCCTCATAATAGTAAATCTGTCGTATTCGGACAACACACTCAGTGAAGTCCAGCCCAGTTCATTAAAACAGGTTCCGAAACCTTCAATGGTCTGCAATGTATTTTTCAGGTCAATTACAGTTGAAGCTTCCCCTTTTCCCCAGGTTATTCCTTTTGTATCCTCAAGTTGCCAGGCCATATCGGCAGAAGAACTAACCCATTCCGCTTTTCCGGTTTGCATGGGTTGCGCAACAGGAGCCAGCCACGTATCTTTTGTCAGTTGAATATCTGCTGAAGAAGAACCGACCATAATTTGATATGTACCGGCCGGGACGATGAAATGTTCTTTCTGCTCATCCCAGTAACGCAGGTTTTCTTTTTTCACGTCTATCTTGATATTAACGCTTTCGCCTTTGCGGATATGTGTCCGTTGGAAACCTTTCAACTCTTTCATGGGTCCATTTTCAAGCGGTAGTTTAACATATAATTGAGAAACTTCATCTCCATCTTGTTTTCCTGTATTCTTTACCTGGAAACTTACCGTTACGGTCTCTCCTTTATCTTCTATCTGCAGGTTGCTATATTTAAATGTAGTATAACTCAGACCATATCCGAAAGGATATAATGGTTTTCCCTTGAAATACTGATATGTCCTGCCTTTTGCAATATCGTAATCGTCAAAAGGAGGTAGTTCGTCCAGGCTGTTGTAATACGTCAACGGCAGACGTCCGCCTGGATTATAGTCGCCGAACAAGACTTCGGCAACGGCTGTACCTCCCTGTTCACCCGGATACCAGGCATTTACAATAGCCGGAAGATGTTCATCCATCCAGTTGACTGCCAGTGAACTACCGGCTACTAATACCACTACGGTATTCGGATTGACCTTGTATATTTCTTCAATAAACTCCTGTTGGTCTGCCGGTAAATGTATATCATACCGGTCTTGTCCTTCACGTTCGATAGATTTGTTAATACCCATTACGGCAATCACCATATCGCTTGTACGGGCCGCATTACCTGCTTCGCCGTACATATCTATCCTTGCTTTTTTGGCTACTTCGGGTACGCGCCATTGCAGACGGCAAACGGCATAATCTCTGTTGTCCCAATATTCCGTACGCAGGTCATATGTCTGACCGGCTACCAAATCAACCACTGCGGTATCTGTCTGAACAGCATGTCCGCCCCAGCTATCAATAAGCATCTTTCCATCCAGACTCATACGAACACCTTCGTCAGACATCAGGCTGAACACATAACGTCCGGATACAGTCGGGCGTAATTTCCCACTCCAGCGAATAGAAAGGGGAGATTTAGGCAGGAAAGGGTCGGGTGCCTGATTGGCAGGTTCGAAGTTTATCCATTCTTCTTTCCTTACCACCGGTGTGCCTTTCAGTTCCATATTATCGAAATATTCTACTTGTAATCCTTCGGGGAAATTATCTCCCTGGATAAGTTCCATTCCATCTTTGGCAGACTTCCAGGGTGCATATACTACTTTAACATCATTACCGGCACGGCGGCGGATACCTTCCAGTATGGAAACCGGTTCGTTTACAGGAGCTCCGCTGTAATCGCCGAATTCACTGCTTCCTGCATTGATACCCACAACGGCTATTGATTTTACTTTCTGGATATTAATAGGTAATGTGTTATTTTTGTTTTTCAATAAAACGATGCTCTGACGAGCCGATTCCAATGCCAGTTCTTTATGTGCTTGGGAGCCTACAATAGATGGAGACAGCTTTGTATATGGATTTAATGAAGGGTCGTCAAACAATCCCAATCGTATACGGGCATTCAATACCCGGTAAGCGGCACGGTCGATATCCTCGTCCGAAACCATATGCTGATAGTAAGCATTTACAAGAGGCTGGCGATACACATCGTCGCCACACTCCAAATCGAGTCCTGCTTTGATAGACAGGGTAGCGGCTGCTTCTTTCGTCTTTACATACTTATGGGCCGATACTAACAGGCTGGGTCCTCCGCAATCGGAAACAACATATCCGTCGAATCCCCAGTCTTCCCTGAGCACTTTGTTCAGTAACCAGGGGTTAGCGGTACAGGGTACATCGTTTATTGCGTTATATGCCGACATAAAAGAAGCGGCTTTTCCCTCTTTTACAGTCATTTCGAAAGAAGGAAAATAGTATTCGCGCAATTGTTTTTCGGATATCTGCGGATTACATACAAAACGGTTATGTTCTTCATTATTGGCCGCAAAATGCTTGGGAGTAGATACCACTTTCAGATAACGGGGATCATTTCCTTGCAAACCTTTTACAAACTCCGCTCCCAATACACCCGAAAGATAAGGGTCTTCCCCGTACGTTTCCGGAGTACGTCCCCAACGAGGGTCGCGAGCCATATTAACAGTCGGCGACCAGAAAGTAAGTAGGTCGCTGAACTGCATATTTTGTAGTTTACCTCCGTCCAGTTCATTCCAACGGGCGCGCGCTTCATCTGAAATAGCTGTGGCAATTTTATAATGAAGTTCCGGATTCCACATACTGGCCATCCCTATTGCCTGTGGAAAAACGGTGAACCGCCCCGGTCGTACCACACCATGCAAAGCTTCGTTCCCATGATAATAATGAGGAATACCCAGGCGTGAAATACCCGGTGAAGTAGCTGTCAATAAACTTATTTTTTCTTCAACCGTTAATTTAGACAGTAAATCCGTAATACGGTCGTGAATCGGAGCTTTCTCATCGAGATAGAGTTCTTTCTTCTGGGCAGTAACCATCAAAGGAATGATGAGTAACAAACATATTAAAAATCTCTTCATAATTTTTCTGTTCAAATCCATATCGTTTCTATTTTATTGTGGTAATTCAGCTTTATCTATTTGGTTTTTTTGTTAGCTGACAGTTATCGGACAGTTGGCTGATAGCCGTCGGACAATTGGCTGACAACTGTCGGTTAATTGGCTGACAACTGTCGGCCAACAAAACCAATGGTTATTTTTCGCCAGACATACCGTTTTCGTTGAAGGAATCAATAGAGAAGAAATAATCACTGTCACGATTGAAGAAGCGGACTGCATTCTCTATAAAATCAACAATGGGAGTAGGATTGGGAAAACTATGCGGATGGTGTTTAAACCCTTTCTTTACCATTATCGTTAGTTTTCCATTTTCATTTTCCATCTTCTTTGCGAATTCCTGTATAGTTTCAAATGGAACTGCTTCGTCCTCGTCGGCACAAAGAATAAGAATGGGATATCTGCCTGCGGCAATTTCTTTCACTTTGTCGGTAGGGCTTCCTTTAAAATCGGCAATAGCCTTGATATCTGTGAGATTGTACGCTTTTATCAGGTCGCGCGTCATCTCTCCTTCTTCCTGTTCAGCAAAGTACCTGCAATCCAGCAAAGGATTATCAATATAAACTGCGGCCACTTTTTCCGGATTGGAAGCAGCCCAGTTAAGCGCATACATCGCACCACGGCTCATACCTTCGAGTACTACCTTATGTGCTAACCCACTATTATGTAATAATGCATAGAACTTATCCCAGTTTGCCACACATTCGGCATTACCCACCAGACCACTTTGGTCGTAATATACTAAGTGGTAACCCCGTTCCAGCAAAGCGATATCTGTTTGCGGCTCATGTCCCCAAAAACGGGCACGCCATATCCAGGGATAATCATTGCGTGCAATCTTAGGTTTAACCACTTTACATTCCCGTCCGTCCATAGTAAAGCCTGCACAGGGATAACCGGCAAAATCGTCTACCGTATAGGTTATTCCCGCTATTGTCAGTTTCGCAAAAATATCGAATGATGGATCGGTTGCTGATTGTGCGTAGCAACCAAGTACAATAAACGACATGAGAAGGTATGCAACTATATCTCTCCTGGTCCGGTTGGTTTCTTTCTTCATGGTTTAATGTTTTGCTTTTATTTGTTTATATTAGCTGAAGGAGGCACATCGTTGACACCGGCACCCCATGACTTATTAGCTTTGTCGCCCATAACCAACACCAGCTTACCTCCGTTTGCTATCTCCGAATGTTCAAACCAGGGTTTATTCCAGGCCATTCCGTTCAACGTGGCAGACTGGATGTATTTGTTTTCTGCGGAATAGTTTTGTGCTTCGATTTCAAATACTTTTCCATTGCTTAACTTAACTTTTGCATACTCGAAGAAAGGGCTTCCTATATTATAGGCTGCAAAACCTGGAGTCACTGGATAAAATCCTAATTGTGAGAATACCACAAATGCGGATGTTCCGCCACCATCTTCATCACCGGGAAGTCCCATCAAGTCATTACGAAACCATTGGTTGATCAATGTATGGATACGTTTCTGTGTTTTCCAGGGTTGTCCGGCATAGTTGTATAAATAAGGAATATGCAGGCAGGGCTCGTTAGCCATTGAGAACTGGCCGACATTTCCGGTATGGTCGGGAATCATGGCATAAAATTCGAATTTACTTCTTCCTAACGGTTCTACAAACATAGCATCGAGATTTTCAATAAATTTTTCACGTCCGCCCATCATACTAATCAGGTCGGCTACGTTATGAGGTACATCCCAGCGATAAATCCAACCATTGTTTTCACCATAATATTCACGTGCCCCCATGCCTCCGTCAAAACTGTAATCTAATGGTTCGATAAACTTCCCGTCTTTATCTTTCGGGTGGAAGAAAGCTGTTTCCGCATTATATACATTCTTATAATTTAATGCACATTTCATATAATACTTTTCTTCTTCTTTCTTATTTAAGAAACCGGCAATACGGCTCAAACACCACTGGTCGTAGGCTGTTCCTAATGTTACCGCTATGGGTTGCCTTTTTTCATAAGTATTAACATTGGGTACAGTTTCTTTTTCACCTGGAGCCAGTGCCGGTATATATCCGTTCTTTTTGTAAAAATCGTCTAACCACCCGGCAGGCGCTCCCGACCAGGGTATTAAAGTTTTTTCTTCAATTCCTTTTTTACAGCTCATATAGGCTTTCTCCAGATCAAAACCGCGTAGCCCTTTTACATAAGCATCAGCCACTGTAGCGACAGCATGGTTTGAATTCATCCGGCGTGAATCCCCTGTGATTTCAGGGAAGGTAGGCATCCAGTATTTACCCATCTGCTCTGCCATTAATAAAAACGAATTGATAACATCTTCTTCAACTTTGGCATCTATTAATACACGTAATGGGTGAGTTGCCCGGTAGGTATCCCATATCCAGTCATCCGTATAAAAAGGAGTTCCCTTATCTTCATGTACTTTTCCGTCAAAAGCGCTGAAATAACGGCCATCTTCACTGATACAAACCGGACGTTCGTAGCAACGATAGAACGATGTATAGAATACTGTTTTATCAGTATCGCAATTGCCTTTCACTTCAATCTTACCTAATGCTTCATTCCATACATTACGGGCTTTATTGGCAAGGTATTGAACATCATAATTATTCACTTCACGTTTCAGGTTATTTTTTGCCTGTTCTTCACTAATAAAAGAGATACCGTAACGTACTTTCAATGTCTGTGGTTGATTTCCGTAATACATTGCAATACAGGCATTATTCCCCTGCGTTTCCGACTCATTTTTATGGAATGTTTGTTCCTTCCATACACCTGTTTGCTGAGGGATCGCTTCGCTTTCAAGATAAAGATATACCCGTGTGTTATTTTCTAATTGTTGATATCCGGTAGCGGTATTGCCACTCACCTTCATCTGTCCATTTTTTGAATTCAGTATCAGGTAAACCGGCTTATCTTTCTGCGTAAATTCGATTTGATATATGGCAGACTGATAGGAAGGTGCATATTTTACATGAGTGAGTTGATCATCTAAAAATACTTCATAATAGTACGGCTTGAGCTTTTCCTGATCATAACTGAATGGTATAACCGGTTTAATTCCTATTTCTTCTCCCTGATAAGGGCTCAGATTAAAGGCCGAACTTCCCCGGTGGCTGGTTACGATCAATGGTAATCCGTTTAATACATCTCCTGTAAAATCAGCACGCTCCGGATATACCCGCAACATACTGTTCGGCAAATGAATCGTTGGATACGTCGGTACTAATAAGTGACTGATATTACCCATATATGGATTTACATAATCCACCGGTTGTTTTTCCTGTGCCTGTATATTCAGAAAGCAAACACACAGGGCAAAAGAAAAGAGAATGATTACTTTTTTCAATGATCTCATAATGTTATTTTTTTATGTATTTCAGTGTATTATATGATAGGTTTTTTAATTACTCAAAAGTAACCGCGGTCTATTAACAGATTACTAACAATACAATTAATATCTTATTAAAATACGATTAATACTATTCTTTTAGTCTAAATTCAACAATAATGTCTATTTTTGGAAACTGATGTTGAAATAAACTTAATACGTGTGACACGATCATTTGTGATAGGGATAATCTTACTTTTTTTATGCCAGTTGCCTCTTATTAGCCAGACAGAATTATCAGGATTGTTTTTTCATTCCCACGAAGTTATACAAGATAAAAGGACTTCACTTAACCTGACTCCTGACAAGCAATTTCGTTTTTCAAATAGTTTTTCCCTTGAATTTGATGTTAATTTCAGGAAAGATGACGGCTACTACGGGTATATCTTTCGTATTATAGGAAACAATGACACAAATATTGACCTGGTCTGTAACTTAGCCTCTGATGATTCCAATTTATGGTTAGTATATAAAGATGAAATACTTTTAAGTTACCGGTGGTATGACCTGCCTTCTATCGATTTTGACCAATGGGTGAAAGTCAGGATTGATTTTGATCTGAAGAATTCCAGGATCACAACTTCTTTTAATGAAAGAAAACAGGAAATCCAATCTCCAGATATAACTCGTTTAAAAAATTTCCAGATGCATTTTGGGGCCTGTAAAGCTCCCAGCTTCTATAGTACGGATGTCTGCCCAATGAGTATAAAAAATATATCCATTTATAAACAGGAGAATAAATTATTCCGGCAATGGGAGTTGGGTAAACATCTTAATAATAAAGTATTTGATAACGTAGAAAATGCCCAGGCAACCGTTGAAAACCCCAACTGGTTAATCGATAAATACATAAATTGGAGAAAGCTGACAGAAATAAAAGTTGATAATCTAAACGGAATTACTCCCAATAATAACAAAGGTATTTTCTTTATTGATGACAAAGCCGTTTATCATCTTACTTACCGATCATTGAAAATTGATACAATACCATACACTGAAGGTACTCCTTACCGGAATGAAATCAGACATGATATTATTTATAACAAATACACTGACGAAATATGGTCATACGATTTTACAAATCCCAAGATCAGTCGTTTTAATCTCCAAACAGGAGAGTGGTCTAACAATCAATCGGAAATGAACCTGTCTGATTATGGACATCATAATAAGTTTATCTCTCCAATCGATAGCTCTCTTATAACTATATTAGGTTATGGACACTATAGATATAAAGGTATAGTCAATATCTATGATAAATCGGAAAACAAATGGAAACAGATAGACCGAAGTGATCAGATAACACCCCGGTATCTTAGTAGTGCAGGATATATAAATGACAAAAAAGCCCTGGTCTTTGGAGGATATGGCAGCAAATCCGGCAGGCAGGAGTTATCCCCCCGTTCCTATTATGATTTATATGAATTTGACTTAACCAACCATTCCTTTACTCCTCTATGGACACTTCCCTCTCCAAAATCACCTTTCGTTCCGTCCGAAACATTGGTAGTTGATCCTTTTAATGATAATTTTTATACACTACTATTCAATAATGGTTACTACGATTCATATCTGCAATTAGGGCGGTTTGCTATTTCTGAACCACAAATGGCTATTGTTGGCGACAGTATCCCTTTTAAATTCCGTGATTCCGAAACATGGTCTTACCTATACCTGAATGAAGAAAAATCTGATTTGATAGCTGTAATAGCACATAATAACAATATTGCTTTATATGCGATTGCTTATCCTCCTCTAATGACAACTGATATTTTACAGGATATGCCGACAGGCGGTAATATATCTTTTATTCTCATTATTGGAATAATTTTTCTTGTCCTATTAGTAGTACTTATTACCCTGTTTATAAAGAAAAAGAAAACCATTCTTGCCATTTCTCCTGCAACCCCCAAAAAGGTGAATATAGAGCCTTTACCTGTTATAGACCAAAGCCAGATTTCAGCTATTTATTTATTAGGAGGTTTTCAGGTCTTTAATAAAAATGGAGAGAATATAACTTCTTCTTTTTCTCCTACTTTAAAACAACTTTTCCTATTCTTATTATTTAATTCGGTAAAAGAGAGAAAAGGGGTTACATCCGCAAAATTGGACGAAGTTTTATGGTACGATAAAACAGGCGACAGTGCGCGTAATAACAGAAATGTAAATATAAGTAAATTAAGGTCGATCCTGGAAGAAATCGGTAATGGTCTCGAAGTTACAAACAAAAATTCTTTATGGAATATATCATTTGGAGAGAGCATATATTGCGATTATTTGGAAATACTGGAATTAATAGCTAAATCCAGATCAAATATTCTTTCCGCAGATGAAATCTTCAGGCTTTTAGGATTAATTAATAGGGGAGAACTCTTGCCTAACACACATTCAAACTGGCTTACCTTTTATAAATCTAATTTTTCAAAAGATATTATAGATATATTTAGTTCATTGTTAAATACTTCCGAAAGCCAAACTAATATTAACATCCGCTATCATATTGCGGAACTACTCCTCAGCATTGATCCTTTGAATGAAGAAGCAATGATTGTCAAATGTTCGATACTAAGCTTAACCGGGAAAAAAAGTATAGCAAAGCAATCTTTCGACCTCTTTGCAAAGGATTATGAAAAACTGATGGGGAGTCCTTATCCCCATTCATTCAATAAGTTTGTCTGATTACGCCAATGTTTACGCACTTATTCCAGTATCAAAATTGATCCGGTAGTTAATAGGTATTTACTAATAGTAAAACTTAATTAGTTGCGATATTAATACAAAATTAATCATATATTATGTGCTTTGTTGTATAAAATTAACCTATCTGTTAATTACTTCTTTTTTAATTTGCTAACAATTACAAACAATTTTAAATAGTATGCCTATGCAATAGTTAATCACCTATCAACTCTAAAATTATGTATAAACGCATAAAATCAACTTTTGGATATAATCTTATTAAAATCAATTTGAAAAACATGAAAAAGAATCTGTTAGCAAAAGAAAAACATTTTTTTCAAAAAACTTGTATTTTAGCTATTATGCTTTTTGCCACATTTGCAATGCAAGTTTCAGCTGCACCTCCTGTTTCAGACTTACCTAACCCAAATGAAGTCACACAGGATCGAATAATTAACGGTGTAGTAACCGATAAATTTGGAGAGGGTCTACCCGGCGTTAGCATCGTTGTAAAAGGAACAACCACCGGTACAACAACTGACTTTGATGGAAACTACACATTAAGTAATGTTCCCAATAATGGGACATTGGTTTTCTCTTTTATAGGAATGAAAACTCAGGAAATATCCGTAGCCGGGAAACAAGTGGTCAACGTCACTATGGAAGAAGATGCCATAGGATTGGATGAAATTGTGGCTATCGGGTATGGTGTGCAAAGGAAATCGGATGTAACCGGCGCGGTAAGCACGGTAAAAGCCGATGAATTAACAAAAAGGCCTATTACCCGTTTCGAGCAGGCTTTGCAGGGTACAACTCCTGGTGTGCAGGTTGTAAGTAGCAGTGGTCAGCCGGGAAAAGGAATGGAAGTTAAGATAAGGGGGGCTAACTCTATTACCGGAGGGAACAATCCTTTATATGTAATTGACGGTCATATCGGTGGTGAAATAGCAACATTGAACCCCAATGATATTGCTTCTGTAGAAATATTGAAAGACGCTTCGGCAACGGCAATTTACGGTTCAAGAGCGACAAACGGAGTTGTATTGATAACTACCAAATCAGGTGAAACAGGTAAAATGAAAATCAATTTCAATACCTGGTTCAGCAAATCGGAGTTACCTAAAAAGATAGACCAAATGTCTGCTGCTGAGTTTGCACAAAGTATAAACAAATATTATCAGGCAGGAGCTTTTAGCGACGCACAGATCGATGAATTAAGAAGAACCGGCGGAACTGACTGGCATGATGAGGTAGGACGTAGCCCCTGGACACAAAATTATGATTTGAGTCTTTCGGGAGGAACAGAAGCTGTTCGCTACAGAATTTCATTCAATCGCCTGAATCAACAAGGTTTACTAATGAATCAATGGTATACAAATACGAATGTAAGAGCTAATCTGGATATTAAAGCAAGCAGCCGTCTGGATCTTAAATTCAATTTGGCATACCACCAGCCTAAAAGCCGGAATAATAACTTTGAAGGTGATATCTACGATCCGTTCTCATCCGGAAATATATTCGACCCGACTATGCCGGTTTATAATGCGGAAGGAAATTATAACCTGACTTCCCAATGGGGTTCAAACGGTTATAACCCTGTTGCAGAACTGGAGAATAGGAAAGATGATACGAGCAGTAAAAGAACAGTAGGTACAGGAGTTTTGGTTTTCAAAATCATTGACGGTCTTACCTTTACTTCTAATAACACCTATGCTACCGGTTCTAAATTCGACCAGTCCTACAGAGGTCCTAACAGTAGTGAAGCATTAGGTGGTGTTACCCGGGCTGAAATCAATTCCGATAGCTGGTATTCCTTCCAAAACAGTAACTTCCTTACGTATGATAAAATATTCGGCGATCATCATTTAACTGCTACATTATTATATGAGCAAAGTAGATATGAAAACAAATCCCACAGAGGATTATCTAAAAACCTGTCGACTACAGCATTGGAATATTGGAACTTACGATTAGGAGGAAATCAGGAAACGTATTCCGATTATTCTTCAGATGCAATGCAATCATACATGGCCAGAATAAACTACGGGTATAAAGATCGTTATTTGTTAACATTAAGTTTCAGACGCGACGGTTCTTCCAAGTTAACAGAGAAATACGATAATTTTCCATCTGCAGCAGTAGCCTGGAATATAGCACGGGAAAGTTTCTTAGAAGATCATCCTGTTATCTCAGGACTTAAACTTCGTGCCAGTTATGGTGAAACAGGAAATCAGGCAGTAGACGCCTACTCAACAATCGCTCAGATTGCTACCGGAAGCGCCTATTTCTTTGATGGTGTAGCGTCCACAACCACCACAGGTTTGGGAACAGCTGTTTCTAAAAAGTTGGTATGGGAACACTCCAAGCAGGTAGATGTAGGTTTAGACCTTGTATTATGGAATGGGAAATTCACCTTCACTGCAGACTTCTACAATAAGAACATCGACGACCTATTGTATAACTATGCCGCACCATTCTATATGGGAGGTGGCGAGTATAAAAGGAATATGGGAAAATTGAACAACAGGGGGCTTGAGTTATCCTTTGGAGGCGTTCCGGTTTCAACAAAAGATTTTTCCTGGAATACATTCCTGACAGTTTCTTTCAATCGTAATAAGGTAAAAGACCTGATGGGGGAAGACGATCTTCCGGTCAGTGGAATCGGAGGCTTTGGTGCAGAAGTCAGCCGTCTTATTGTAGGTAAAGCCTTAGGTAATTTCTACGGGTATGAATTCCTCGGTACATGGAAATCCAACGAAGCTGCAGAAGCTGCTAAATATGGTATGAAGCCGGGTGATGCAAAATACTTAGATAAGAATGGTGACAATGCTTATACACCTGAAGACAGGGTGGTTATCGGCAATGGTACTCCCGACGTTACATACGGATTTATAAATGATTTCAAATATAAAGATTTCACATTGAGCTTCATGTTCCAGGGAATGGCTGGAAACGACATTTTCTCTCAAACGTTGGGAACAATGTGGGGTGGACATGGTATGGCAAGAAATGCAACAATAAAAGATGCTTTAAATGTATGGACACCGGAAAATGAAACCGATATTCCGGTACTGGGTGGTACTTCGGCAAATTATCATAACAGTAGCAGGTTTGTCTATAACGGAAGCTTTGTTAAGCTGAAAAACCTTTCTATCGGTTACAATATTCCACGAAGACTCCTGAGTAAATTGTACATTGATAATCTGGAAGTATATGTAAGTGGACAAAACCTATTCACGATAACCAGCTTCCCGGGTTATGACCCTGAAATCACCAGTGCGAGAGATGCCAGAACACAAGGTATAGAGATGGGAGTTATTCCTAACCCCAGATCATATACTATGGGACTAAGAATTGGTTTCTAATCTATAATCTATTATCAATTATAAATGAGAATTATTATGAACATAAAATATTTATTATTAGCGGCTTTGATGTCTACGGCATTATTTTCAGGTTGTCAGGATCTGGATGAAAACCCGAAATCAAAACTAACGCCGGGAACCTATTTTAAAACACCGGAAGAACTGGAAGGCGTAATAGCAGCCATGTACCGTGCTTTAGCTCCGGACGATGCCTGGGGATTCACCAGCGGATGGACTTCTTACTTCGGATCGGATGATATGACTACCCATCCGGCTTCCAATAAAGCAGATTTCCGCGACTTCGACCGTTTACAGGGTAACTCCGGAAATACAAGTATGAAAAACCAGTGGCAAGGCCCCTGGAAAAGTATCTATCAGGCAAATGCTATACTCACGGCAATAGATGGTGTTAGTTTTTCTTCAGAAACAGATAAAAATGCGGCAGCCGGACAAGCTTACTTTATGAGAGCAATATCCTATTACTATCTCACAAGGACATTTGGAGATCTGCCGATCCTAACAGAAGGTATTGATGTGGATGATCGCCCCGACAGACAACCTATAAAAGATGTATACGCATTGGTTATTGAGGATTTAAAGAAAGCAGAAAGCTATCTTCCCGAATCATGGAGCGGACAACCCGGCAAAGCGACCCGGTATGCAGCAAAATCATTATTGGCAGATGTCTACCTGAATATGGCAGGATGGCCGCTTAAGGATGAGAGCGGTTATTCCCTTGCAGCCGAAAAAGCAAATGAAGTTATACAATCCGGTAAATATTCATTAGTCCCTAAATATGGAGATGTATTCAAAACCAATAATAATTCCGAGTCGGTATTCTCTTTACAGTATAATACTGCAGGAGGACTGCCCAGAAGAAGTACAGGACAATTCTGCGTTCCGGAGGAAGAAGTATCCTTAAATGGGGAAGCCGGATGGTGTGACTACTGTGCAGAAGTTAATTTCTTCAGAAACGCTCCCAAATGCGAACGTACCGATGAGACTTTCCTGAGCGTAATAAAGAAGAAAGATGGAGACACCTTCACTATTCTTGCATGGGATGATCCTAATACCTTATTACAACATCCTTATTATAAGAAATTCCGCTACGGAGTAGCAGCACCAGGTACAACAATGGGTGATGGCCTGCAAGAAACAGAAACGGAAATTATAAAAATGAGCCCGAGTACGGATAAAACGTTGGATCTGATCCGCTATCCGATGGTACTTCTTAATTACGCCGAAGCATCAGCCATGGCAGGAGGCGCACCGACAGCAGCCGGTTATGATGCGATTAATATTGTAAGAAGACGTGCCGGCCTGCCCGATCTTACCCCGGGGCTTTCACAGATTGCTTTCCGTGATTCGGTCGTATTCGAGCGGGCATACGAATGTGCAGGAGAGTTTGGTGTACGTTGGTTTGATATTGTTCGTTTACAGTTATTACCACAGGTGATCGCAGCCAGACAAGTAGGTACATGGCAGAAGAACCAGTATTGGGAGAATGAACTAAATTCAACCTATACATCAGGAGAAGCACTACAAACCAGATACCTCGCTCCAATACCATATGATGAAATGGAGCGCAATCCTAACTGGACGCAAAATCCGGGATATTAATCCAAATGAAAAAGATATTCTAAGCTCTATATGCTTAGAATATCTTTTCATATCTTTCAAATGCTGATCAAACATAATTCTTATAAATATAATACCTTTATAGCATTACTATTCACACATTGAAAAAGCCTGAAAAACATACAAACAACAAAAAGCAAACCTTGTTTAAGGTAATTGCAGTTTTACTGCCTTTCATTCTTATTCTATCGCTGGAATTAGCACTTCGCGTATGCGGTTATGGCCAAAACTACGATTTATTTATAGAATATCAGGCTAACAAAGAATACCTGATGTTTAACCCAAACGCCTCAAAAAGATATTTTACAGACACACGGTTTGCCCCGTCAGGGAACCGTGAGTTATTCAAAAAGAAAAAGGACGCACATACCATTCGTTTATTTGTATTGGGAGAATCCACTACCATCGGATATCCCTATTTCCATAACGGATCATTCCATCGCTGGTTGTTGTATCGCCTGATGCATACATACCCCGAAAAGAATTTTGAAATCATCAATCTCTCCCTTACAGCAGTTAATTCCTATACAGTAAAAGGATTTGCCGAAGAACTGAAAAACTATGAGCCTGACGGCGTACTGATTTACACCGGCCAGAACGAATATTACGGAGGGCTGGGAGCAGGCTCTGCACAAACAATAGCAGGAAGTCCGGCCATCGTTAACATGATCCTTCAACTACGTGATTTCCGAATAATCCAGTTATTGATGGATGGCTACGGAAACTTTAGCCGTTCCATACAAAAACAACCGGAAAGCGAAAAGACCCGTATGGAATTTATGGTAGGAGAACAACATATTGCTTACGACTCCAAATTATTTAAGAAAGGAGTCAATCAGTTCAGATACAATATGAACGCGACCCTCAGTATATTACATGAAGCCGATATACCTGTATTCTTTAGTAACCTGGTAAGCAATCTGAAAGACCTGCCCCCCTTTATAAGCGACGAAAAAAAGACGGAAAACGCTCAGTATTACTTCCACACAGCCCAAACATACTACGAACAAGGCGAATACCGGAAAGCAAAAGAGTTTTTTATCAAGGCAAAAGAAAACGACTTATTGCGTTTCCGTGCGCCGGAAGAACTGAATACCATCATTGAAGAGTTATGCAATCAATATACAAACACTTACTTTGTAGATACAAAAAAACGGTTGGAAGCCGAAGCGCCCCATCAGCTACCGGGCGACGAATTATTTACCGATCATGTACACCCCAACCTGAAAGGCTATTACATAATGGCAAACGCTTTCTATAGCCAATTAAAACAAAGTCCGTTACTGCCGCCGGGTAAAACAGAAATGTCAGAAGAACAACTGTGGCAGGAGATGCCCGTTTCGCCCATAGATTCCATTGCGGGCGAGTTTAGAATAATGAAACTTAAAGGACATTGGCCGTTCTTCGATAGCAGATATACAGACATTTCCTTACAGGAAAATACCATCGAAGAGAAACTGGCCGCCCGCTTTTTCCGAAAAGAAGAAGACTGGTTGACGGTTCATAATACGCTCTATACGGCTTACATGAAACTAAACCAGCCGCTCAAAGCAGCAAAAGTAGCAGAAGGAACAGTTCTGGAATATGCCGAAGACCCCGTATTCTACGAAAGTGCAGCCATGATTAACGGCGAATCAGGGAATACTGAAACAGCAGCTTTCTACCTGACAAAGTCATTCGGATTAGCTCCTTCCTTTGAAAAAGCACATTATCTGACGGTCTTCAACCTGATGGCCGACCATCCGGAAGCATCATTACCCTTTCTCAATTACGCCATCAACAACAATAGCGGCAAATTAAACCTCAGTGGATTAAAGCCACTTGTAGAAGAGGTAATAACAAAGAAACAACAACTCTCAAAAGAACCAAAGAACGAAACGTTACTGAACGATATAGCAACCCTGTATCTCAAAATGGAAAATAACAAAGGAGCGCTCATCTATCTGGATAAGATACTACAAGCCGATCCTACAAATAAAAAAGCATTAACCCTAAGAAACAGCATACAATGAGTAAACAACAAAATATCGAATTCGGATTAGTCGCTATCCTGGTCACAGGCGTACTGGCATACTGGCTGGAGCATAAGGGATTAGTATCAGCAGTTATCATATTAAGCCTGATAACCATACTTTTTCCGGTAATTTTTACTCCATTTACAATTTTTTGGTATAAACTTTCCCATGTATTAGGGATAGTCGTAACCTCTATTCTACTGGGATTGATATTCATTCTCATTGTCACACCTATGGGATATTTCAGGCATATTATCAGAAAAGACAGCCTGTCGCTATTACAATTCGGGAAAAGCAACAAGTCTGTACTACACGACAGGGATCATACATATGCAAAAGATGATTTAATCCATACATTTTAAAAACACTTAAAGAATATCTGATATGGAATTTATAAAAGAACTATTCAGCTTTCTGAAGACCCGTAAGAAATACTGGTTAATCCCGCTTATTATAATTCTCCTCATCATATCATTCATCATTGTGTTTGCAAGCGGTTCAGCGCTTGCACCATTTATCTATACTATTTTTTAATGATAGACAGGATCGCAATATTGGGTATATCAGCATATTATCATGACAGCGCCGCTGCTATGGTAGTAGATGGAGAGATTATAGCCGCTGCCCAGGAAGAGCGATTCACACGAAAAAAGCATGACAGCAAATTTCCCGTCCATGCGATCAACTATGTATTAGACGAATCAGGCGTTCCTTTTGAAGAACTGACAGCAATCGTATTTTATGACAAACCATTCCTGAAATTCGAACGATTACTGGAAACCTATCATGCATTCGCTCCATCCGGCATATTGAGTTTTATTACATCTATGCCAGTATGGTTGAAAGAAAAATTATTCATGCGAAGACTACTTCGCAAGCAGTTACAGGTCTTTGGAAAAATAAAAGCTCCCCTGCTTTTCTCCGAACATCATTTATCACATGCCGCAAGCGCTTACTATCCGTCCCCTTTCGATGAAGCGGTAATCCTTACGATAGATGGAGTAGGAGAATGGGCAACAGCCACAATAGGAATAGGCAATAAAGAAAAAATACGCATTCTTAAAGAAATGCATTTCCCCCATTCCGTAGGTCTACTCTATTCCGCCTTTACCTATTTTTTAGGCTTTAAAGTAAACAGTGGGGAATACAAATTAATGGGACTGGCCCCTTATGGCGATCCCGATTCGCCACAAACACACCGTTTTAAAGAGCAAATCACCCGTGAAATAGTTGATATACGCGAAGATGGTTCCATTTTATTGAACATGAAATACTTCGGGTTCGCCACAAAACTAAAAATGATCGACGATAAACGTTGGGAACGACTCTTCGCATTCCCCCGCCGGAAAGAAGAATCGGAAATACGGCAGGAACACATGAACCTGGCATTGGCAATCCAGCAGGTGACAGAAGATATTGTAACCCGTCTGGCACGTACAGCAAAACAACTGACCGGATGCAATAACCTCGTCATGGCAGGAGGAGTGGCATTAAATTGCGTAGCCAACAGCAAAATAAGCAATGCCGGAATATTTAAGGACATCTGGATACAACCCGCAGCAGGCGACGCAGGAGGAGCCCTCGGCGCGGCATTGGCAGGTTACCATATCTATTCACAAAAGGAAAGAACAGTAGTCCCCTGTAAAGATCAAATGAAAGGAGCTTACCTGGGGCCATGTTTTTCAGCAAAAGAGATCGAAAAAGTATTCAAGCGTTTTAGAGCAACCTATACGTATTACGATAATTTCAACGATTTAGTGCAGGAAGTAAGCAAACAACTGGCCGGTGGAAAGATTACCGGATGGTTCCAGGAACGGATGGAATTCGGACCACGGGCATTAGGAAACCGTAGCATATTAGCCGATCCGAGAAATCCCGAAATACAGCGGACACTCAATCTGAAAACCAAATTCCGTGAAGGATTCCGCCCCTTTGCACCCGCTGTTTTAGAAGAAGATGCGGCACATTATTTCTCATTAAAAGAAACATCACCCTATATGTTGTTAGTTGCACAGGTAAAAGACAGGTGGAGACTTCCCGAAGACAACAGTACCGACGGCAACCTGTACCGGCGGCTTTACCACCAACGGTCCATCGTTCCGGCCATTACCCATATAGATTATTCCGCACGCGTTCAAACAGTCGGTAAAGAAGCCAACCCCCGGTTCTGGCAATTGCTTTCGGCCTTTAAAGAACTGACAGGTATCGGAATGCTGGTAAATACCTCTTTTAATGTAAGAGGAGAACCGATAGTCTGCACACCAGAAGATGCATACAAAGATTTTATGTACTCACAGATGGATTATCTTGTCATAGGAAACTTCCTTCTGTGTCGCGATAAACAGCAAACCTCAGTAAAAGAAAAGAGAGAAAATGTTCTTTCCGATTAGTATAACTTAAATCACGTTTTATGAATACATCAAGCAGGACAACAAGAATCATTCTAAGTATATTACTAACAATAAGCATAAGCTTAGCTAATGCCGCCGGATTCCGTGCCGGACTGGCAAAAATAAATATAACATCCCCTCAGAAGGAAGCCATCCATGATTCGTTATATGCCAGGGTATTGGTATTGGAAGGCGCACAAAAACGTATCGCCTTTATAGCCGTTGACCAGGGAATTTACGCAAACGAACAAATCATACAAATCGGAAAAGAGAAGTTCGGTCTCGATCAGGTACTTCTCTCTTCTTCGCACACCCATTCCTCCGGTAAAAGAGATGAAGCTTATGTTGTGGATCAACTCACAAAAGCGCTCAGCCAGGCAACAAGCAATATGTTTCAGGCCAGAGTAACAGCCGGACACAAAAGCTTTCCGCAACTTGGTTTTAACCGGCTGATCATTCGGGAAGACGGTCATGCCCGTGAGTCGTGGTTCTCCGACGAACATTACACATCTGAGAATCCCGAGCGCATACCCTTCGGCCCTGTTGATCCGGAAGTAGGCATAATTAAGATAGAAGACGTCAACGGACAGCCGCGAGGCATCATTATGAATTACGCCTGCCACTCCGATATTGTCTGCCAGAACTATGAAATATCAGCAGATTACCCTGGCGTAGCCTGCCGGAAAGTAGAAGAAGCCTTCGACAATGTAATCTGCCTCTTTACACAGGGAGCCGGAGGCGATATCGAATCACTGATTATCAGTTCCAGGCGTACCGGTCCGAACGATCCCTTTAAGACAGACTACCGTACCATAGAACGGGTAGGCGAATTATTAGCCTATGAAGCAGTGAAACTAACCAAATCCTTAAAGGCTTCAGACAAGCAACAGACCGGAATCAAAATCAAAACCGATTCATTACAATTCGTCGGCAGGTTCAAAAAAGATATGCCGTTTAACGTTTATCTCTCCACCATATTAATAAACGACAATATCGTCGTATCCACCTGCCCCGGCGAACCCATGATTCGCCTGCAATTAGACTGGAAACAAAAAATAAGAGAAGCCGACGGTATCCCGTTCCTATTCGGCTATACCTGGTATAAAGGCACATGGCCCAATTATATCCCCGATATACAATCAGCCGCAAGAGGCGGTTTCGGCGCCGATCAGGACGGTCCTACCCTGATTGAAGTCGGTTCCGGAGAACAGATCATGAACAAACATTTTGAAAACTACTTCCGTCTCAACGGATTGATGCGTAGCGAAAGTGGACCCGTCGGTTTCGAAAGAGGTTCACAATGGTCGATAACAGAAATAACACCCCGCGATGAATAAAAACCTATTAATCTTCATCTTCCTTTCAATCCTTTCCAGCCATGCGGCGGAGAAAGGGAAAACCTATGACTTCGACGAAAAAGGAATATCAAAAGAAGTTTTGGAAAACTACCTCGAACGATCCATAACCATGGTCTATTTCCTGATGCCCGATTATATAGAACGAAATGGAAACTATCCCTATTACCGCGACGATATCAGGATGATAAAAGAAACAGGAGCCAAATTTATCGGACGTGCCATTTACCGCTGGGGAGGAGAAAGCCTGCTGAATTCAGCCGAATTCTGGAATAAGGCAAGAAACATAGTCGACGAAATGCACGCCTTCGATCCCGATATAGTATTCCAGGCTTGCCTCTTTGAAGTGATCACCACAGATGTAAACAACGTACCCATCCCCGAATGGGTATTCAAAGATTTCAACCTGCCGGTAGAAAACCGCAATTTCTCCTACGATGCCATGCTGAACGCCAATGGAATCATGGTCAACCATTGGGGAAGAAGCAGCGTGCCCGATATAAGCAAAACAGAAACACAATTGTGGTTTTACTTCCTGGCCGGCTCATACATAAATGTAGGATGCGAAGCCTTCCATATCGGACAGGTAGAACTCATCGGTATGAACGACCCCGACAAAAGCCACTGGCAATCGATACTTGCCAAAATAAGAGAATACGCCGGTAAACACGCCCGCAGGAAGTGGGTAATCATAGATGCGCACGTTCCCACAGGAGGAATGCTGAAAGACGGCAAAAGCCTTATCGACTTCAACTCATTCCCCCTTCGCGTAAAAGAAGTACCCGAAGAACCCTCCGAAGGAATCCTCGAAGTAAATTACTCCGACGGCATTTACAAGAAAAGCAAAGGATGTATCACCCCAACCGGATGGAGTTGCGAACATCTCCCTTACCTCGTGGAGTTCGACAATTTTGGACGTAGCCGGACACCAGGCGAAGCAACATTAAATTCGCATTTTATCTGGGGGTGGGATGAAATATCCTGGTTTTCACTTCAGAAAGAAACGTACCGGAACCAATGGCTCACCTACGCCTTCGACTGGATCAAACAAAACGATCCCGACGGACACCTGCAAATGCCCGGCAACCGGATGATCACCTGTCCGAACGAAACAAACGGATATTATCATGCAAACACGAAAAGTGACGCATGCCCCGTCGGATACTCACAGGAAGAAACAATCAAAAAATTATGGAATAAATAATGCAGTTCACCACCCGACATAAGAATACAATAGGGATTATCACCCTTTTTATCCTCTATACCCTCTATCTATGGTTATGGATAAATCCCATTTTGTACCTTATCAGAGGATATCGTGAGTTCTTCACCGGTACATATTTCTTACAGGATTTTCTCACTTTTCCGGGCAATCCGGCAGAATACGTCAGCCGTTTCATCACCCAACTCTACAATTATCCGCTTCCGGCTTCCGTGTTGATAGCCGCTATTTTATATTCCATATACAGTTCCTTATTAAATATATTCAAAAGCGAAAAAAACAGCTGTTGGATCGCTTTTATCCCTGTGTTCGTACTTATGCTTATGCATAACGACTACAGGCATACGATACGTTTCGATCTGGATATCTTAACGGTGTGTTTAGTTTTAAATTTGCAAATATCCACATACAGGTATCGCAGCCGTTTTTCCTACATATCATTTCCTTTTCTGTTGGCGCTGCTGCTTTACCTTAATGGGATATTTGCATCCCTTACCTTCGTCTGTTTGGCATGTATCATCAGTCTGCTCAGGAAAGAAGATAAGACACATTTCGCAGGATATCTCCTTTGGACGCCCATCATATATCTTCTTTTTCATTACCTTTTCCATCTCTCTATCCATGATTTCTATCAGGAGTATACAGATATAAGCCGTATATATACATTCCCTTACTACCCGTTTATACTCTATCTTTCAGTATTACTGACACCCATCCTGATCCATCTAACCCAATCCGTTAACGAAAAGACCGGAAAAAAGATCAAACCGACATACATGATCCCTGTCGCCTTTGCACTTGTTTTCAGTATTCTTTTCCTGACATCCGGCAGAGAAGAGAAAACAGGTTTATACGTTCAGTACCACGCATTAAACGGGAACTGGGAAAAGGCACTCACATACGCCGCCGGATGCGAATATCCGGATAAAGACATTGTAATCTATACCAATCAGGCATTATACCACACCGGCAGGATATACGACGACCTGTTCCGTTATAATCAAAGCCTCGGCTCCGAAGGATTACTCAGTACCGAGATTAAAAACTATTCGGGAATCGTACCCAATCAGGACGTATTGCTGCACCTTGGAGCCATTTCCCTTTCCATCATCTGGGGAACCGAAGCAACCAATGTATACGGAGCCAATCCATACGTCTTGAAAAACCTCGTGAAAGCCTATCTGGCCGGAGGATATATTATAGAAGCAAAAAAGATACTAAATCAACTCAACCAAACCCCGTTCCAGAAAAAATGGGCGGAAGAATACAAACAATATATAAACGATACGACACTCATCAACCGCAATAAGGAACTGAACACCTACAGGCAATCACAAGCGCCCCTGGCAGTAGTTTCCACACAGAACACACTGATGAACCTCTACCTGTTAATGAAAGACTCCAAACAAAACAGAATGGCATACGATTACCTGTTAGTTGCTTCCTTACTCGACCATAAGATAGATTATTTCGCATCCTACCTCACCGGATTAAAAGAATACGGACATACAACCATCCCCAAACTCTATTTCGAAGGATTAGTATACAACAGCCTCTATTCACCACAAAGTCCGGTCAATATACGCGAATACACTTTCAATCCCGATATAATCCATCGTTTCGATACCTTCCGTAAAGACCTGCGAGCCGCGCTGAGAGATCCCGAAAGCGCATCAGTCGTACTGGAAGACAAATACAAAGACACATACTGGTATTACCTGCTTTTCCGAAGCTCGCTACCCAACGAAGAGAAAATAAACATACTGAACCGTATGACCACATAAACAACAATTATGATAAAGAAGATATACATATACGGTTTATTATTCGCCCTGTTGGCAGGATGCGGAATACCCGATACCCGAAATGCCGTAGCAAAAGAAGAAACACCCCGCCTGTTTCCCGACTATACGGATATTATCATTCCCCCCAATCTGGCACCCCTCAATTTCAGCATTATGGAAAAAGCCGAAAAATACCTTGTGCATATCATGGCAAAAGAAGGAAAGCCGATAACCATTTACCAGTCGTCACCCGACATCCGGATCAATGAAAAAAAGTGGAAAGCATTACTCCATGCCAACAAAAACCAAGCGCTTTCCATACAAATAAAAACACGCAAAGACAACACCTGGTACACCTATCCCACGATAACCAACCGGATAGCCGCAGAAGACATAGACCCCTATCTATACTACCGCGATATAATCCCGACAAACAGCCTGTGGAATAAGATGGCAATGCACCAGCGCGACCTCGAAAGTTTCAGCGAATACAAACTGTTTGACAACCACCGCATCGACCATAACTGTATGAACTGCCACACATTCAACCGCAATAACCCCCGGGAAATGCTCTTCCACGTACGCGGAAACAACGGCGGCACGGTAATATACAAAGACGGAGAATTGAAAAAAATAAGCTTCCCATCCCTACAGGCCGCCTCGACCGGAGCCTATTGCAACTGGCATCCCGACGGAAAAGTGATCGCATTTGCCATGAATAAGATCAAACAAAATTACTACCTCTCAGGCTACAGCGACAAGATGAAGGAAGTATACGACAACGAATCCGACATCGTATTCTACGATATTGAAGCAAATCAGATCTTCACAAATCCAAAGATATCCTCCGGTATGAGAGAAAACCTTCCCGCATGGTCGGCAGACGGAAAACACCTTTACTTTGTGACAGCCCCGCCGTATGTGGTCAACCAACCCAACGAAGAGATCCAATATAGCCTCATGCAGGCCACATACGATACCAATACCCATCAGATAGGCGAACCCGAAACATTAATATCTTCCGCAGAGATCAACGGCAGCATCTCTTTCCCTACTGCCTCTCCCGACGGGAAATATATGCTTTTCTGCGTAGCCGACTTTGGTTACTTTCCGGTAAACAACAAGTCAGCAGACATCTATCTATTCGACCTTCAAACAAAAGAATATTACAAACCCGATATAAACAGCAACGAAAGCGAAAGCTATATCAGCTGGTCGGCCAACAGCCGCTGGTTTGTATTCAGCAGCCGGCGGCTCGACGGTATGGCAAGCAAACCGTTTATCTGCCACATAGATGAAAACGGAACGATATCGAAACCCTTTATCATTCCTCAGAAAGACCCGGATTACTACCACACCGACCGTCGGAACTTTTCACGACCGGAGCTGCTCAAAGAAAAGGTAGAACTTAATTTCGGCGATTTCAGCAAAGCCATATTCAGCGATCCGGCCACCGCCCGTTATGCAAACAACAGAGAATAATATAGATAATTAAAATTCCTTACAGATCATGAAAACGAAAGGTTTATACATCCTTATTCTGCTTGTAATGCTTCTATCCTGCACAGAAAACAAGAACGGGAAGCAATATCTTTACCAGGATGCCGATGCGCCCGTAGACAAACGCGTGGAAGACCTGATCAGCAGAATGACAACCGAAGAAAAAATAAAACAGTCAGATATGTATTGGGGAAGAGAAGTCGCCAATATGGACGGACACGACGCTTCATCTTTTTCAGAAGAAAAGACAAACGCCGTATTGGGAAGCACAAGTATAGGCTCAGTTCACGATCTCTATCCCCTGAAAGTAGAAATTGCCAATCAGATACAACGCCATGCCGTAGAACGTACACGACTCGGAATCCCCGTCCTCTTTATAGAAGAAGGACTGCACGGATATGTAGGAAAAGAAAGTACTACCTTTCCCATTCCGCTGCAATTAGCCTGCGCCTGGGATACAACCCTCGTCCGTAAAGTAGGAGAAGTAATCGGAAAAGAAAGCCGTTCGCACGGAGTACATATGATCCTCGCACCCGTTCTCGACCTGGCAAGAGACGCCCGCTGGGGACGTGTGGAAGAAACCTACGGAGAAGACCCCTGGCTCGTTGCGGCAAACGGAATAGCAATTGTAAAAGGAATGCAGGGAAACGACCTATCCGAACACCATACCGTTATAGCCGAACCCAAACACTTCGGCGTACATAGCCTGCCCGAAGCCGGAAGCAACACAGCGCCGGTATTCATCGGTGAACGAGAAGCACGAAGCACATTCCTGTACCCGTTCGAAAAAGCCGTGCGCGAAGGTAAGGCAAAAGGCATTATGGCTGCCTACCACGAACTCGACGGCATCCCATGCGTTTTCAACGAATGGTTACTCACCGACATACTACGTAAAGAATGGCAATTCGAAGGCTTTGTACTCTCCGACCTGGGAGCCATACGCATGGCCATCAACGTTCACAAAGTAGCCCGCGACACCACCGAAGCAATGGCCAAAACATTAAAAGCCGGAATGAACATGCAGTTCTACGATTTCGATCATAATAGCTTCTACGATGCCGTAAACGAAGCATTAACCTCCGGCCAACTAACGGAAAAAGAGTTAAACAATGCCGTACGTGATATCCTGCGCGTGAAGTTCATGCTCGGCCTGTTCGATAACCCTTACATCGACCCGATATTACCGTCACAAGTATTCCACACCGAAGAAAGCCAGGCTTTGGCACTCGAAGCCGCCCATAAAAGCATAATCCTACTGAAAAATGAAGGCAATACCCTGCCCCTAAAAGCAAACACACGCATCGCCCTGATCGGTGAACTTGCGGAAAGCACCTATCCCGGTGGTTATGCCAACCCCGACAAAGAAGGAATCTCCATACTGGACGGGCTCAAAACGCAAGCCGCAGAAGGACAGTCTATCCAATACCAAAAAGGATATACATTCGAAGGTAATGAAACAGGTTTACTACAAAAAGCAACCGATCTGGCGCGCCGTTCAGACATAGCCATTGTCGTTGTAGGCGAAAACATACAAAAAGTAGGAGAAGGGAAAGACCGTTCCGACATCGACCTCGATAACAACCAGATCGACCTGTTAAAAGCCATTCATGCAACCGGCACACCCGTCGTAGCCGTCCTCTTCAACGGACGCCCGTTAACAATCAACTGGCTGGACGAAAACATTCCGGCAATAGTGGAAACTTGGTTCTCCGGCGAAAAAGGAGGTATCGCCATAGCCGATATATTATTAGGAAAAGTAAACCCATCAGGTAAACTATCCGTCACCTTCCCCCGTTCCATCGGACAGGTACCCTACTATTATTATCACAAACCATCCTCAAAACATATCTATGTCGATATCGAAGACACCCCGCTATATGCCTTTGGTCATGGCCTGAGCTATACCACCTTTGAATATTCAGGATTACAGATATCCCCCAATCCGATAAACCCTTCCGGTAATACCACCGTTAGTGTCACCGTAAAAAATACAGGGAAACGGGAAGGGACAGAAATCGTTCAACTCTATATACGCGATGAAATAGGTACGGTTACAACACCTGTTAAAGCATTAAAAGGTTTTGAACGTGTAAACCTTGCACCCGGAGAAAGCAAAAATGTAATCTTCGATATAGGTTTTGAAGCCTTGCACCTTTGGAACCGCAACATGGAACGCGAAGTAGAAGCCGGCGATTTCACAATTATGATCGGAAGCGCCTCAGACGATATACGATTAGAAGGAATTCTGAGAGTCGCTATCCCATAGCAGATTGTATATGAATATTCTACGGAAAATATGCAGACAAAAACAAACAAGAATACATCCTTATTTAAGGTATATCTACATCTATTTTTCGTTTGAGGTACCTCAAAATGAATTTAGAGGTACGTCTAACTTTATTTAGAGGTAGGTCAAAATTAAATTAGAGGTACGTCAAACAGATTTTACAAAACTTACTTTCCCGAAAAAGGAGAGATCGTCACCGGAAAATATATGTATTGTCAATTTTAAATTATAAGTCAAATGAAAAAAATCAGCTTACTACTCAGTATGATGTGCCTGATCCTGGTTACGGGAAATGCACAGACAAAACACTCCAAAACAACAAAGTATCCGTCATACAAAGGATTGGCAATGGCCGGATACCAGGGTTGGTTCCGTACACCCGAAAACGGAATAATGTACCCCGACGCCACAAAAGTCAGGATCGATATGTGGCCCGATGTCAGCGAGTACGAGAAAACATATCCGACCGGATTAAAACATGCCGACGGATCAACCGCAAGGTTCTTCAGCTCTTCGGATAAAAGCACTATCGACCTTCACTTCAAATGGATGAAAGAATACGGCGTGGACGGCGTATTTATGCAACGGTTCTTCAATGCCGCAAGACCGGAAGGACGCTGGCGCAACACCGTTATACCCAATGCATTCGAAGCCGCCTCAAAATATGACAGAGCGATTGCAATAATGTATGACCTGTCCGGATTAAAAGCCGAAAAAGAAGACTGCTCACTCCTGATTGAAGACTGGAAATACCTCGTAGACTCCGTAAAAGTAACCAACCAGAAAGGCGCGCAAACATACCTATTCCACAACGGCAAGCCTTTGGTAGCCATCTGGGGTATCGGCTTCCCCGACCGACCTTACAACATACGTAATATCGGAATTGAGCGCTTTATCGATTTCCTTCAGAACGATCCGGTTTACGGAGGTTGCAGCGTAATGGTAGGCGTCCCTACATTCTGGCGCGACCTCAATGCCGATTGCCTGCCCGATCCATACCTGCATGAGATCATTCGCAAAGCGGATATCGTACTACCCTGGATGGTACAACGCTTCACTCCACTTATTCATTACGATATGAATCGTTATCGCGATGTAATACTCGAGGACATCAAATGGTGCAAAAACAACGGAATAAACTATGTACCCTGCGTGACCCCCGGTTTCAGTTGGTACAACCTCAGCAAAGGCCCCGGCTTTGAAGAAGCCATGCCGTTAGGCTCCATTCCAAGACAAGGAGGCCGTTTCTACTGGAACCAGATCTCAACAGCAATCAATGCCGGAGCCGAAATGCTCTATGTAGCCATGTTCGACGAAGTAAACGAAGGCACAGCCATCTTCAAAGTATCCGATAATCCCCCGGTAAGCGAACATGCCAAATTCCTTGGTCTCGACGGCGAACCCACCGACCATTATCTGTTCCTGACCGGCGAAGCCTCTAAAATACTCAAAAGAGAAAAACCCCTGACATTCGAAATGCCGCGACGATAGCCCAATAACAAAAAAAACAATTTGAAAAACTAATTGGCGAATACGAATGTGGAATGCATAGCATTGGCCGGTTAGTTTTATTATATGAAAAATACGACCGTATATAAAAACGAACCTCAGGGATCATTCACGTTAAACTCTCTTATCCGGCTTCTTAGCTTAAACATCCCGTTGAGTGGTAGTCACGGGTCAATTGTTTTTAAAAGGAAAATGCTTATCTTTCACTGGAAATATGATATATTTGGACAAGTAAAACGGATATTTGGTAAAGTTGAATATATGTTTGTTCATTTATATTCGTTTTCAGATATTTATAACCAGGAGAAAAGAAGATTTACTTGTTTTCATATTGTCGTGTATCGCTATTATGAATAAAGTATTATTAACCCTTATATTGTGTATCTATTCGCTGGCTGTATTATACGGACAGGAGGTTCAGTATGGCCTGAAATTCAGATCCTATGAAGTTGAAAAAGAGAAACGGACAAGCCTGAACCTTACCCCGGACAAACCATTCTCTTTCCCCAACGGTTTCCGTATGTCGTTCGACGCGAAATTTGATACAGACTGGTTGCATCCATTCGGTTCCGTTTTCCGCATAATAACACCGGAAAGAAACCATATCGACCTTATCCTAAGCGAAATCGACAATACAGGGCAAACAATGGTCTCATTCATATCCTCCTCACACGACATCCTTTTCAGCCAGCCTTTCGATAGCAGTAAAATAGATTACGGCAAATTTATCCACTTCGATATATCGATTGATACAAAAAACAATAAAATAGAAGCATCAGTAGGTAACCATACCTTCTCAAAACAAAGCTCACGTTTAAAAGATTTCAAAGAAGTAAGCATTGTCTTCGGTAAAAGCAATTACCCCCGTTTCCAAACCACTGATGTGCCGGCTTTTACTTTGAAGAATCTAACGATAAGCAACCATAAAGGAGAAAATATATATTCATGGCCGCTGACAAAGCATAAAGATCAGGGTGTTTACGACGAAGTTAAAGGACAATTCGCCTTATCTGAAAATGCAGAATGGATACTGGATCGTCATGCCATCTGGCAAAAAAGAATTGCTTTCCAAACGAAAATTAATCCACAATTCTGCTATAATCCGGATAAAAATGAAATAGCTGTAATGGATCAGGATATCTTTTATCAATACAGCATCAGAACCAATACACTGCAACAACACACGACTAACAATAAACTTACCTTTGGACAAACATGTTCAAACAATCTTATTTATAATCCCGTAACCCAAACTTATAACTCCTATCAACTGGAATTGGACGAAGGGAAAGAAGTTCTCGAATATGATCTCCATAAGAATGACTGGAATGAAAGTTATGTTACCAATATTCCTCCGGATTACTGGCATCATAACCGAATCATTTCCCCTATAGATAACTGTTTGTATATGTTCTTTGGCTACGGACATCACCGGTATAAAAATGAGATTAACCGATATAACTATCAGACAAAATCCTGGGAAAAGCTGTCTTTTAAAGGAGACCGCATCCAGCCCCGTTACCTGGGAGGATTAGGCATATTGGATGATCAACAGGCTATTGTTTTCGGAGGCTATGGAAGTGAAACGGGGAACCAGAACATTTCTCCGCAAAGCTATTATAACCTGTTCCGGATTAATCTGAGGACATTAGAATCAAGAAAGATATGGGAACTGGAGAATCCTGCAAAAGATTTCGCCGTTGCCGGAACATTAATACCTGATGAAACCGGTAAGTCATTTTATGCTCTTGCCTTCCATTCACAACAATTCTATACCAAATTATCTCTGTTAGAATTCTCGATGGAAAGACCGGAATACAAGATTGTAGCTGATAGCATTCCCTTTAATTTTGAAGATGTAAAATCGAATGCCGATTTATATCTGGACAAAACCTCCGGACAGCTCATCGCTGTTGTTGCAAGCGCCGAACGCGATGACTTCTGTGAATTGTCGATTTATACCCTTTCAATGCCTCCCCTGACTCCATCGGACTTATATCAGGATAGCAAAAAACGCTCATTCTCTGCCCTGGGAATAGGAATCGCGGTAAGTATTGGCATTATACTTCTGC
Source organism: Tannerellaceae bacterium (assembly GCA_032054765.1). GTDB lineage: Bacteria > Bacteroidota > Bacteroidia > Bacteroidales > Tannerellaceae > DFXE01. The sequence goes on along the minus strand of DAMBSC010000023.1, from coordinate 34,401 downwards.
TTTTTGCCCTCTATCTCTTCTTAAGAAAAAAGAAAGCCGAACGGAGTAACGTTAAAAAAGAAATCGCAGCAATACCGGAGAAAAGAGAACAAAACACACCTTATGAACATCCCCGGAAGCAGGCCATTTTCCTGTTTGGCGGTTTTCAGATACTTAGTAAGAGCGGAGAAGACATCACAAAGGATTTTACGCCTATGCTTCGCCAGCTTTTCATTTTACTCTTATTATATACGGTAAAGAATGGAAAAGGTATCTCTTCCGTTAAACTGAAAGATTTGTTATGGTACGATAAAAGCGAAGAAAGCGCAAAGAACAACCGGGGAGTATTCATGAATAAACTAAGACAACTGTTTGAACATATCGGCCTGCTGCAAATAAAGAATCAGGATATTTACTGGAACATTGAATTAGGGAATGATATTTACTGCGACTATACAAAAGCTTTGTCGTTAATGAATAAGGTTTCTGCTGATATAAAGCTATCCACAAACGAAGATATAAAGGACCTGTTAACTATTGTGTCTAAAGGAGAGCTTCTTCCTAACATACAAACGGAATGGATTGACTCTTTTAAATCAGACTTTTCAAATTATCTGACCGACCTGTTACTGGAATTATACATCCAATCGGATATCCATAAGTCACCTCAAACTTGTATCATTTTGGCAGATGCAATATGTATACATGATTCCCTGAATGAAGACGCTTTAAGCATAAAATGTTATAATCTGGTCCTGATGGGAAAATACGGATTAGCGCAAAAGGCCTATACCGCTTTCGTTAAAGAATACAAGACTTTATTTAATTCCGATTACCCTCATTCGTTTGACCAGATTATAAATAGAAAGCTTTAACCTGATGCTGGTTATTAATTTAAAGCTTTTATCTTAATAAATCTTAAAGGTAAGTTAGATTTTTTCGTATGTTTGTATCCAAAAAAAATTAATAATCAAATAACAAAAGTTACCGTTACAAACAAACTAACATTTAATCAGATGAAAAAAGTATTATTTATCTTAGGAGTATTCATCTCCACTTTTATCACTCAGGGGCAAGTAAAAATAAGTGATTTAAAAATGACTAATCTTGGTGATGGCCGATTATATGCAGAATATAAAGACAAAGATGATGAGAAAGAGAAGCCTGTCGAAGGGAAAATCCGTATAATTACCGGATATACCACGGAGTATATAGACGCTCAATTTTCTAAAGGTATTGCCGAAGGAAAATGGGAATATTATAAGGATAATAAACTTTCCGAAGTGATGCATTATACGGATGGCCTTCAAAATGGTGAATTAATAAGATATTACAATGACGGGAAAACCGTTAGAGAAAAAGCAACCATGAAAAATGGTAAGGTAAACGGTATTGCCACTTCCTATTCTGAGGATGGTAAACTGACCAATGAAAAAGGAATGAAAGACGGTGTAGAAGATGGACCGGAGCGTAGATATGATAAAGATGGTAAACTTACCTATGAAGCAAATTTTAAAAATGGTAAACAAGAAGGAAAATCCTTTAGAACAACATTCATGGGCAACTCAGAAACCTATACTACTACAGAATATTATAAAAATGGTAAACTTGAAGGTGAATACAAAGAAGTATACGGTGATGGAACCGTAAGAACCAAAGGTAAATATATTGATGGTAAAAAAGACGGACTTTGGGAAGTCTATAAGCCTGATGGTTCACGTAAAGGAAATACGGAAACTTTTAAAAACGGAGTCGTAATTAAGCGGATAACTTATTACACTGATGGAAGTGTGGAAATGGAACGTAACTTTAATGAACAGGGAAAACAACACGGACTTGAAAAGAAGTATGAATTTGATGGAGGAGAACTTAAAAGTGAAAAGAATTTTGTAAATGGGAAACAAGTTGGAAAGCAAATGCGTTTGATCAGCAGTAATCAAGGCAACTTTTACGAATATTCCGTTTATAATGAAACAGGGAAGAAACACGGAGAGTTCTCCGAAATATATGTCAAATCCAAGAAAACCAAAACCAAAGGCCAATATGCTAACGATAAAAAGCATGGTAAATGGGTCTATAGTTATGAATCAGGCCCTTATAAAGAAGAGATATACGACAACGGCAAGTTAGTTGAAACAAAGAAACTGGGTGATTGATCTCAAAATATAATATATACATAAGAAAGGGAATTTATTCTCAAGTCATGGGTATAAATTCTCACTTAGAAGAGAAAAGCGTTATAGATTGAATAGCAAAAGGGAAGTAAGATTATTGGAAAATAAATTAGTATATGCTAAAATCATTTCTTGGTTTAATAACAAACCCTAAACGGATTTTACTTTGATGTACCTTGTAATCCAATAATCCCTCCCCATAGCCATTATAATATTGAAGAAAAAGGGATTGATTGCCATTCTTAGTTAATTTATAACTTATATCTACTTGAACGTTGAAATTGAAATGCCATGTTTTCCTTTTAGAAAATAATAATCCCACCTGGAACTTTTCATTATTGTTACGGAAATTACCTCCCAGTTGAAATATGCCATTATATTCCAGAATATCCTTACTATGCCTTCCATCTATAATCGGATACCATACTTTAGCTTGTACTTCAAAATTCTTATTCAAGAGAATGGCAGCTCCTAACGATATTTTATTCCAACTTCGTGAGTCTATACTATCTTTACCATTTGATTCGTGTTCAGCCATTAAATAAGCTTTACCAATATATCTATTTTTATAAATAATAAGATGCCCTATTCCTAAACCCGGATTAAAATTCAAATCTCGTATAGGAAGTGAATTTTCAAAAACATTCCAAAAGGCTTTTTGTGTGTATTGAAGAAAAAGATAAGTATCAAAGGGAAGTTTACTTTTTGTAATACGTTGTTGGACACTTAACTGAAATTTAACATCGGAGTTAGTGGAAGTAGGTTTATCTCCGATTGTAGTGCCACCAATAAGATAGTTGTCTCTAAACAGTGTGAAATAAGGAGCATTTTCTAATTCAGCCCGTACACTGTCAGCATTATATTCAATTAAATAGTTATCAATTATCTGGGAAGAAACGGTCGAGCAAATAAAACATATAAGTATACTAACGAGCAGGAATTTCATAAAACGAATATCTTTTATATCAATAGACTGCAAATATAGATTAATTTTTACCTTTGCTCCCATGAAAAATGTATTTAGTTATTACGAAAATAATATCGCAGCCTATACCCGTAGAGAAAATAACCTGAGAAAGAAAATTCATTTATATGGTACAATCAGACTCGCTCTTATTGTAGCCATGTTAGTGACTATTTGGTTTTTACGTGCTCAGGATTGGCGGATTCTTGTCGGAGTTTCTCTTCTCTATCTTCTTCCTTTTGCCGCCCTGATGGTCTATCATTCTTTTCTTTCAAATAGGAAGACTTATGCTGAAGCATTAATCAAATTATGCGAAAATGAAATAAATGGGCTAAACTATAACTTCAGTGCTTTTGATGGTGCTTCTGATAAGATTAATAGTGAACATTCTTATAGTCTTGATCTTGATCTCTTTGGTGAACGTTCTTTCTTTCAATCCATAAACCGGACAGTAACTTCTGTCGGCAGAGAATTGTTGATCAATTGGTTTATAAAACCTCTTACAAATAAAAACGAAATATTAAAACGACAGGAGGCAATCCAAGAACTTTCGGCATTGTCTCAACTAAGACAACATTTCTACGTAACAGGAATATTGCGGCCCGGTAAGAAAAATGATGTTGATCTATTAACTAAGTTGACTGAAAGTCCGGTCTATTTTGCTAATAGTATCTTCTGGAAGTTAGCTGTTTGGGTTGTACCTATTGTCTGGATTTTCCTATTTATTGGACTTGGATTAGGCTTTGTAAGTCCGCAAGTGTTTGGAGCTTTATTTGTAGTTAGCTTCCTCGGTGCATACAGTAAGATTAAGCAAATAGGTAAGTTACATGAAACGGTAAATAAAATGGAAAAAATATTTACTACCTATGCTCGTTTGATGAAAAGTATTGAAGGAGATACCTATAAATCTGAAATTCTTACAGAGATCAGTAGCCGGTTAGTCTGTGATAAAGTGACAGCTTCCAATGCCATTAAGAAGTTATCTTCACATATTGGTGTATTAGACCAACGGGGTACATTTACGGCTGTAATATTGAATATTTTTACCTATCGTGATATACGAGCCTGTATTTCTCTTGAAAAATGGAATTTATTATATGGAAAAGAAGCTTACGGCTGGTTTACCGAGCTTGCGTGTTTTGATGCTTTAAGTTCACTGGCCGGCTTCGCATTCAATCATCCTGAATATGTCTATCCGGCTATAGCTGATTCTTATTTTCAGATGGAAGGGAAAGCATTGGGTCATCCATTGATTGATAGAACCGTATGTGTTAAAAATGATATTTCTATAGAGAAAAGTCCTTGGTTTTTGATAGTGACCGGTGCCAATATGGCCGGTAAAAGTACTTACCTGAGAACGATAGGAATCAATTTTCTTTTATCTTGTATCGGCGCTCCGGTTTGTGCGGACGAATTAAAAGTTTATCCTGCGCAGATGGTTACAAGCCTTCGAACCTCCGATTCGTTAGTAAGTAATGAATCTTACTTTTTTGCAGAACTAAAGAGACTGAAAATGATCATCGATCGATTGAAAGAGGGAGAAGAATTATTCATTATCCTGGATGAGATATTGAAAGGCACAAACTCAATAGATAAACAAAAAGGTTCGTTTGCTCTATTGAAGCAATTGATTAATTATAAAACCTGTGGTATTATTGCTACCCATGATCTTGCTCTAGGAACTCTAGAAGAAGAATTCCCTGAGCAGGTAAAAAACTTCCGTTTCGAAGCTGATATCACAAATGATGAACTTACCTTTACCTATAAAATAAGAGAAGGCGTTGCACAAAACATGAACGCCAGCTTCCTTATGAAAAAAATGGGAATCACTTTATAATGATTAATGATTAACGATTAGTGATTAACAATTAATACTATCTTCTGATGTTAATCACTAATCGTTAATCGTTAATCGCTATTTTTTGTAGTACTTCATCGCATCCGACATATATTTCTGCAATTCAGCTATACGGTGTGAATCGCTTGGGTGGGTGCTCATTATTTCAGGAACACTTCCTCCTTTTCCTTGTGACATTTTTGTCCAGAATGTAATTGCTGCTTCCGGATTGTATCCGGCCATTGCCATAAAGATTAACCCCATATGGTCTGCCTCCAGTTCATGTTTACGGGAATAAGGTAGCATAATTCCATATTGGGCACCTAATCCGTAAACAGTACTAGCTATGGATTGTACAGCTGCTGACTGTCCACTAATAGCCTGCCCTAAAATAGCTCCTCCATAGTTTGCTACTAATTGTTGACTCATACGTTCATTGGAATGCTTAGCAACAGCATGTGCTACTTCGTGCCCTAGTACTGCTGCTAATTCTGCATCGGTAGATGCATATGGCATTATACCATCATATACGACAATTTTTCCTCCCGGCATACAAAAAGCGTTTACATCGCTACTTTGTACTAAATGAAATTCCCAGGAAAAGTTCTTTATTTCAGATTCCATACCATTGGCTTTTAAATAAGCCTCAGTAGCAGCTGCAATCTTTTTACCTACACGTACGACTTTTGCAGTACCTTCTTTATCGGTAGATAGCTTTGATTCTTTCATAAAATCATTGTATTGCGTGAGACTCGCAGATAGTACTTCCTGGTCTCCTACTAATAACATTTGTTTTCTTCCTGTTAAGGGTACGCTTCCGCAACTGCTTAAAAATAAAAGGGTGGCGAATAATAAACCAACTAATTTCTTCATGTTCTACTAACGTTAAAATGTTTATGCAAAAATAAATTTCTTTTTATAATACAACAATCAATTAATTAATAAATCTCATTAGCAAATTATTACTTTGACAGATACATCGATATTTCCTCGTGTAGCATTCGAATATGGACAGACATGTTTAGCTTCTTCTACTAAATTGTCTGCTTCTTCCTGTGTCAAACCGGATATTCTAACATCGAGATCTACGGCAAACTGAAAGCCTCCTTCTTTCCTTTTACCGGTATGTACTGTGGCTGTAACCATAGATTCTGTATTCTTTCTTTTCGTCATGGCTACGTAATTCAAAGCGCTTCCAAAGCAAGAGGCATAACCAATTGCAAATAATTGTTCAGGGTTTGTATATTCTCCACCCGGTCCACCCATCTCTTTGGGCGCTCTTATTTCCAGAGTAAGTACTCCGTCTTCTGTTTTTGCAAGCCCTATACCTCCTCCGCTAAATGAGGCGATTGTTGTATATAATACTTCCATTGATTTTTTATTTTTATCGTTTAAAAGAAAACAATAGGGAAGTGAGATTGTTCACCATTTTTATTTACTTTGTAAAAAATGAAATAATTATGAAATCAATAACTGATGTATTTAAATTAAGTAACGGAATTGGTATTCCTTGTGTAGGGTTTGGAACATGGCAGACACCGGATGGACAAGTAGCAATAGATTCCGTTAAACATGCCATCAAGGATGGATATCGCCATATTGATACGGCGGCTGTTTATGGAAACGAAGAAAGTGTAGGTAAAGGTATTGCTGAATCGGGTGTAAACAGGAAAGAACTGTTTATTACCACTAAACTATGGAATTCAGAACGCGGATATGATACCACTTTAAAAGCTTTTGATAAAAGTATGGCACTGTTAGGATTAGACTATCTGGATCTGTACCTGATCCACTGGCCGGCCACTAAGTCAGATGGAGCAGAGAAGAATGCCGATACCTGGAAGGCTTTTGAAAAACTTTATAAAGATGGAAGAATTAAAGCCATCGGAGTTAGTAATTTCCTTGTTCATCATTTACAAAAGCTATTGGAAACTGCTGAAGTAGCTCCCATGGTAAACCAGATAGAATTCCATCCGGGATATATGCAAAACGAAACGTTTGAGTTCTGTAAATCAAACAATATACTTGTTGAAGCATGGAGTCCTTTGGGCACCGGTAAAATGCTGAATGATCCAAAGTTAAAAGAGATAGCCGGGAAATATGGTAAATCTGTTGCTCAATTGTGTATCAGATGGTGTTTGCAAAACGAAACATTGCCTCTTCCTAAGTCAGTAACACCGGAACGTATTATTGAGAATTCTAAAGTTTTTGACTTCAATATAAGTGAAGCGGATATGCAAACAATTAATGCTATGCCTTATATTGGAGGTTCAGGTCTGCATCCCGATAAAATTAAATTTTAATAAAGAAAGCAGGTAAATGGTCGGGATTCAGTATATACCCGGCCATTTCTTTTAATCCATCTTCTGCATCTGTAACAGCACAAGGGTAACCTACACATGATAACATTGAGGAATCATGTAAAGTATTCCCAATTGCAACCACATTATCAAGATTGATCTGTTCTTTCCGGCAGATATATTCCAATCCGTTTTTCTTTCCTGCGCTACTATCCACAATGGAAAGGAAAGTATCTTTATGGTATAGGTTATATTTTCTTCCGAATTCTTCCTTTAAAGTGACTATATGATCAGCGGAAGGTCCTTTTAAAACATATTTATATACTTGTTCACTGTCGGCATACTTCTTTACTTTACATCCCTTTTCTTCTATATCCGGTATAGGAGTCATGAAGATATATTGATCATTTTGCCCGTTGCGTATATGCCCGCCATCAGCAAAAACACCTCCGGAAAATAAATTAAACAAATTACCCAATCGCCGTTTTGCAGATAAAAGAGGTAAGGAAGTTGACAGATAAAGAGGAACTAAAGCTGATAATAATTTAAACGCATCCTTGTATTTCTCCGGAACACGGCCGGTGGAATCGGTCAATGTTCCATCGATATCAAAGAATATGGCCTCTACTTTCCGCCTTTCCGGAATTCGCCAGAAAGCTCCTTCACCCATCATTCGGGTGATGAAAGTATCTTCCAGATTACTATAAGCAATATAACAATCACATCTTTTTTTATGGCAAACAGGAACATTAAAGGGTTTTCCATCTAGTATGTTACCTATCATTACAGGATTACGAGGACAGGGATAAATCTTTCCGGAAGTATCTATGAAAACCGTATTATGTCGTCCTCGGCAACGTGTTATTTCAGCTTTTGCATTTTTATAATCAAACGGGAATAAGGGATCTATGGAAGTAAAAAATGCAATTTCATCCTTATCAAGCGACTCAGCTTTCCCTTGTAGAGCATTAATAAACAAATAAATCCGTTTATCAATTTTCTCTCTTAGCACTAATATGATTTCTTTATATTTCTTGTTCCCTACAATTCCAACACATATATCTATTCCCGAATGAAATAAAAAATGAACCTTATCAACAAATGATTCGATATCTACCATTTCAGGATGAAAACTTGCCCATAGTTTTATCCTTTTCACATTCGCCTGTAACTGCCCAATCTGTTCAATAAATAAACGGGGATTAAAAGATAAATTCGTCTGACATGAAATTCCCTCTACCTGGGGCAACAAAGATAAACGGATCATGGATTCCCTGTAGTAATCATGAATCAATCCCTCTCCATAAGGAATCAACATAATTTTTAAAGGATTCTCCCAATGGGATATTACTTCATTAAAACGATACAGGACCTGTTGTTCATTTTCTTTATCGGTTTTATCTGTTTTCTTCCCGAAAGAACAATATGAACATGAATAATTACATGAACGCAAACTGCCCCTGAAATAAATATGACGAATTTGATTCATTCCAAAGAATACTCTTTCATTAACTTCCTTACTTCCGGAGAGATAAACAATTGTCCGATATCATCGGAATACCCCATACCTTTCGTCGTCAGCCGAATAAAATCCCCTTTGTTTTCAACAAATCCGTCATTTATCAATCTGTCGAAATCGGAAAAAGGAATAGTTTTTCCGAAACGCTGTTCAAAATCGGATTTGTTAATCCCACGATAATGCATCAGATTTTTGATGATGTATCGCCGTTCTTCTTCATCTACAGATAAAATATATCCATTTGTTACAGTTTTGAAGTCAGTAGTACTAATATACGTGTCAATAATTGATTGTATATTGGGTTGGCTCACAGCATAAGGAGTTGCATAATGAAGATTGCCTATATAACTGCGTCCTCCGCATCCACAAGATATCATCACCTCATCTCCACAGGAATATTCAAGGTCTGCCATATCATTCTTTACAAAACGGCGCATCGAAGTTTGCTTAAAACCCTGACTTAAAAGTTTAGCCCGTCCGGCATTATACATAGCATAAAGTTGTTCATTCCTTGCTTTAGCTGATATCCGAACACCGTTTCGAACATAGAGCGGATATAAAAATAATTCAGTTGGGTTATATTGTAAAGCCTTGCCTATGGAAAAAAGAAATGATTCTACGGTCTGTCCTTCAATACCATATATCAAATCAATATTAAACTGAGGAAAACCTATCTGTTTTATTGTTTCTAACGCTGTTTCAATAGTAAGGAAAGATGTGTTTCTTTTGATATACTGCAGCTCTTCGGGGTAGAAACTTTGTACGCCTATACTTAAGCGTTTTGTTCCTTTATCCTTTATTAGTTGCAAAGTTTCTAAATCCGTATAATCGGGTGAGGTTTCAACAGATGTGAACACCTTTTCCGGATAAACATCAAACAAAACGGCTATTTCAAACACCTTTTCCAACTGATCGGTTGTCAAGACTAAGGGAGTACCTCCACCGATGGCAAAGGAATCAAATGTAAGGTTGTTTGTTAGTGGGGAAAGTTGTCGGGCTTGTTTGTATAATGCATCAATATAGGCCGTAATCTTTAATTCGTCACAACCTTGTTGCGAAAACAAATTACAGAACCCACACTTATACCGGCAAAAAGGAATATGGAAATAGAGACTCGCCTTTCTTCCTTCTACTTTTTTAATATAAGAAGCCAGATCTATCGTTGTATCAAAAGGACGATAAGCAGTTTTATGCGGATAGCTATACATATAATGTATATATTCAGGCGAGCGGTTGTTCATTTCTTTAATATAAAATGCTTATAAGGAACAGTATAGACTACTTCGTGTGAAACACAATGATTCACAAAACCATCTTCACCATAGCATGTCCCATGATCGGAGAAAACAATTACTAAGGTATCGTTGCGTGTACGAAACGAATTGAATAACCGGGGCAGTTGACTATCTATATAACGCAAAGCCGCAGCATGTGTATCGACATCGTCTTCCTTTTTTCCTTCCATGTAATAATTATTCGGATAATGAATTGCCGAAAAGTTGATATACATAAACAGATGTTTGTCTGTTGGATATGCATCTAATTTCTCTATGGCGAAATCAATCTGATGTTCTGCGCTTTGCCTTTCCGTACAACCGAATACAGGCTTCCAATAACTCTTGTTAAAATAACCGGGCAGTACTTTTCCAAGATCATTTTGTTTACTAAAAAAACGCACACCTCCTATACAGATGGTTTCATATCCTTCCTCATATAAACTTTCTACAAATGTCGCTTTGGTAAATTCATAGCTACCTTCAGGAGCTATCCGGTTTGTTCCTATCCGTTTTGGATAGAAAAGCCATTGCCGCTCTTTGAAAGCATGAGCATCCGCCGGAGAAGGGAAAAAGCCTGCAAACAGAGCAACATGCGACGGATAGGTAAAATTACCCGGCGCATGTCTCTTTTCCCATTTTCCTCCGTAAAGGTTCAATGTTGGAGTACCGCCGGAAGCCTCTTCCTGTACTGCAATATCATAACGAAGCGTATCCAGACAAAGCATCAGGATATCCTTTTTCCCAATTACATCACACATATTTATATCATTCATAATGAATCAGGAATAACATTTTGTAGTAATTGCTTTTTATATATGTTGTTTCCATTGTATATATTCTGGTAAATATGGTCTCCTTGACCGTTTACCTCAATGATATAAGGTTTACGCGTATCTCTCTCTATCAACACATCTATTCCGGCATATTGTAAACCTGACAATTCTGTAGCCAGCATACTCTGAGATACAATTTCCTCTTTTATGGAATGGGGAAGATCAAGGTCATTGTATAAACGGGCTTTATTATTCAGATGCAAATTTGTAATAGCCCCCTTACTACACCGTACCACAATATGCTCCACTTTTCCGAACTGACAGACTATCCGCAAGTCATAATTCTCATTGTCTAAACTATCTTTCAATAGCCATTCTTCAATTAAAGCGTCGGCTTGAAAAACCGCATTAGCCAATGGAGCGATCTCTACAGGTTTAGTCAGCCTGTTAATTCGTTTAGTATTATAAATATTCGAAGCATTTCCCGCAAGTGTAGTATAAGCAACTAATTCACCTTTCTTCCTATTATATCGCAATGCCATAATGCCACCTGCTCCGGAACCGAAACGGGGCTTAAGAAATACTTTTGAATGGTTTTCAGTAGAAAGAAAATCCATCAGGATTTCAAAACTATCAACAGTGGATGACAGAATTGGCGTTGTGCGCAAACCAGTTAACAGTTTCTTATTCTTTACCTTATCCAGCGTATTTATAATAGCCTGCGGATTGTTCAGAAAATCTACCTTTCCGCTTTTTTCTAGCCGGTCAATATATGTCAGTAAGCTGATATACTCTCGGCATAATTGATGATAAGCTACAAAACTGCATTTATTATAAACAGGAGGTTCAAGTTTTATCAAAGCTCTATCGTACTCCGGTAAATGTCTTACCAGTTCTTCATATGTAATAAAGCGGGTATTTATACCTGTGCATTCACCCGCTTTAATAAAATAAGTTGTTCGCAAGGACTCCTTGTTACTGACAACCAAAGCCCGCATTTATTCTGTAATCAACGGATAACCGCCCCATTCATCAAAGTCTTCATCCATTTCCTGTTCATCCGAAACATCTACTTTCATTGGTAGTTTTAATAATTTCTTTCGCATCTCATCAGTCAGATAATTATATTCCATATTGATAAATGAAAGATGTTTGATTTTATCGACATTATCCAGCAATAGTTGCCCGCCTTTGTCAGTCAATACGCCTGCTGAAATATCCATTGTTTCCAATTGAGGCAATATATCCGACTCAAGGAACAGCTCCACAACTTTATCTTCTTCTACCGCATTTACGATTCCAAGATATTTTAAATAAGGAAATTTTGTTTTTGAGAGTAGAGGCTTAAACTGTTCAATCGTACCATCATATCCGTAATCGTCTACCCCTACATAAAGTATTAGTTTCTCCAGATTAGGCATATCTGATTTTACAATGTCTTCAACAACAGAAGAAGGAAGCCCTCCACTTATAATTTCAAGAGATTTCCATTCCGGACGTGGCTTCTGGCCGATACTCAGAGCATTTGTTCCTTTTATTTTCAGTTCTGTTAGTTTAGGCATGATATCCAATAGAGGTGACAAGTCCGTTTGTTCAATCCATGATACTTCTGATTCTTCCTGGTCTATATCTCCCCAGAACAGCCCTTCGATATGAGTGAATTTTTCTTTGTTTGCTATCATACCGTCTACCAATTCCTGGCAATCACCCGATTCATAATCCCAGCAACCGATTGTCATTTGCTTAATATCCGGCAATCGTTTATCACTGATTATTTTGTTCAATAAATCTTTCTGCGATTTTCCTTCATCATATTCATCATAAGAAAGTTTGTATTTCTTAGCTTCTACTTTCATTTCTTTGGCGGCTTCCTCCAGGGTTTCAACATAGCCTTTCTTTGTTTTCTCAGCTATTAGTTTATTAGCCTGCTTTTCGGTTTCTTCTGGAGAGGAAAAAGTCTTTACCTGACTTTGCCCTTCTGTCCCTAATTTACCATAGTTTACTGTGAAGCTGTTCCCTTCAATATCAATACTCCAAAACTTCTGCGATTTAAAATCCTGAAATACAAAAACCCGTTTCATAATAATTAGTTTGTTATTTGTTATTTAAAATCGGTTATAAACTTTATATATGTCACACAACAAAGATAATCAAAGGAATGATTAATCCAACTCAACAACCGTTATACCTGCACCACCAAACTGTACATGTTCGTCATGATACTTGCGGATACCCGGAACGGAATGCAGATATTCCCTTATTATTTGTCGCAGGGCGCCGGTTCCGGTACCATGTAGGATACGTACAGGTGAAACGCCTACCAGAATAGCGTCATCTACAAAATAGGTAACGGCCTGTAGGGCTTCGTCTCCTCTCATGCCTCTTACATCTAACTCGCGCTTGAAGTTTAGATTCCTTTCACGCATATCATCGGTAGTCTGACTACTTACGAAAGTACTTTTCTGAATTTCTTTTTTAAGCTGACCTTTGCTAACTTTTTCAAGTTTATCCAGTTTTACAGTACTTTTTATCATACCGAACGCTACTAATGCTTGTTTCTTATCTACCTCAAGGACTGTTCCGGCAGAAGTTTGCCCTTTCAGGCGAACATTATCTCCAACCTGTATGGTGTCTTTATCAAAAACAGGTGACTGGGTTGTTTTCTTTTTAACTTTCTTTCGCTCCTGACGTTCTTTCAGTTTAGCCATCTGGCGTGCAATCTTATCATCCGATTCTTCGGCTGCCTCAACTGAGGCCTTAAACTCATCCAGTGCTTTACGTGCTAGGCGGGTTTGTTCTTTTTCAGCCTGTGATTCTTTTATCTCGCGGATCGTATTTTCAATCTTTGCATTCGCTTCCGAAATAATATGTTGTGCCTCTGCTTTTGCCTGACGGATAATTTCTTTGCGTTGTTTATCTACTGTTTCCAGATCTTGCTCATAACGGGATGTTATATCTTCCAGTTTCTTTTCCTGCTGGCGAATATTCTGACGCTTGGTTTCCCAATAACGTTTGTCACGAACTATATCCTGCAAATATTTATCCATATTGATATAGTCGGAACCTACAATTTGAGAAGCATCAGTAATTACATCTTCCGGCAATCCGATCTTTCGCGCGATTTCCACAGCAAAAGAACTACCCGGATTTCCTATCGAAAGCTTAAATAAAGGTTGCATCAGGTGGCGATCGTACAACATAGCACCATTGATTATACCGGGTGTATCTTCCGCAAAGTGTTTCAGATTCTGATAGTGGGTAGTGATTACCCCGAAGCTTTTATTCCGGTTGAAGCGATCCAATAAAGCCTCAGCTATCGCTCCTCCGATCTGCGGTTCTGTACCACTGCCAAATTCATCAATCAGAATGATCGTTTTGTCATTACAGTTCTTTACGAAAAACTTCATATTTACGAGATGTGAACTATAAGTACTTAAGTCGTTCTCAATGCTTTGTTCATCACCAATATCTATAAATATACCGGAGAAAATACCTGTACGTGACCGCTCGTATACAGGAATTAATAATCCGCACTGCAACATATACTGTAATAACCCTACCGTTTTCAGACAAACGGATTTACCTCCGGCATTAGGTCCCGATATAAGGAGCAGACGATTTTCCTCTGTCAGTAGTATATCCAAAGGAACTACTTCTTTATTTTGCTTTTGATGCGAAAGATATAATAAAGGATGAATAGCCCGTATCCAGTCGATTTGCTGTTTGTTTTCCATCTCCGGCCGGATGGCTTGTATCTGTTCTGCAAACAGCGCTTTCGCTCTGATGAAATCAATCTCTGCGAGAAATTCATACGATTGCAGAATATCAGGAACGATTGGTCTGACATGATCGGTAAATGCTGCCAGTATCTTGATGATCTCGCGGCGCTCATCTCCTTCCAGTTCCCGAATGCGGTTATTGGCTTCAACTACTATTTCAGGTTCTATAAAAACTGTTTTTCCGGTTGCCGATTCATCATGAACGATCCCTTTTATTTTTCGTTTGTAAGCCGGAGCTACCGGGATCATCAAACGCCCGTCACGCATAGTGGGAGCAACGTCTTTATCTACTACACCTTCAGCCTGTGCAGCCCGAAGAATGGATTGCAGGCTACGTGAAATACTATTGGTTACAGTCGCAATCTCTTTCCGTATCTGAGACAAAGCAGGTGAAGCATTATCTTTTACCCTACCGAATTTATCCAGTATACTATCAATTTTCCCTATAAGTTGAGGGAATACTAAAATGTCACCTGCTAAAGTTGTCAATGCAGGATAACTCACTTCTTCTCCATCGGGTACACGGAAAAACCGGACGATATCATGAATGGTCTGAAGCGAACGCTTCAAATCAAATAATTCTTTTTCATCCAGAAAAGTACCTTCCGGACGTATTCTCTTTAACGAATAGCGTACATCAAAGAAAAAGGAAGCGGGGAATTCATCCTCCCCATGCAAGATACGGACAAATTCGTTTGTCTGGTCAAGCCGTTCGGTTACCACTGAATAATCGGAAGAGAATTGCATTTCGGCAACCCGTTCTTCACCTAACGGACTTAGGCATTTTTCATTAATAAGTTGACGAACTTTATCAAAGCCCGTCTTTTGTTCAAAGTTTTGCGGATATATCACGTGTATTTCTGTGCTTTATTTAATTACGACCGTAGTTTCCGTTCGGACGGTAGGTCTGATATTCATTTCCATTTTATTATTTCCCCTTTTAATATAGAACGTACAAGCATTCGTTGCCGAAGGATCAACATAAGGGGCGAATTTATATAGATACGAGAATACGGATTTGCTTTTAGGATTCTGAAGAACACTTGCTACCATTAAATATTTGTCTTTATCCCAATACATACATTGTTTAAAACCATTAGCATCCGTAAAAACAGTTGACATGTCACGATATTTCATAGTCTTGGTGATAAACTGTTTATATGAGGCTGTTAATTCATCAACAGAATAATTCATGGAATGTTCATCTATCTTTTCAATAACATCGCGAGGACGTATACCTGCGGCAAATGCTACGGAATTACGATCTACATCCGATACTAATTCCATCCGGTTAATATCATAGCTTATTCCAGTATAATTGTATGTCTTTTTCGAAACATTAAACTGAACGTTTCTATTATATTTCACATAAGGGAATTGCACACACATTAAAGGAATATGTAGTACGGCATAGTTTTCCAACCGATAAGCAGATTCCAGCATCTCATTGGCTTCACATTCCCATATTACCCGTCCTTTGTTATACCGTTGGTCAATAAAACGAAAACCGAATTGCAATAAATACTCAGCTTCCGCCTCTGCCGCTGCATAATTAAGAAAAGGGAATTTCTCCATCTGGGAAGTTGTGAAATTATATCTGTAGGTAGGTTCTCTATCTACCATCACCATATTTTTCCCCAAATAATTAGGGTTTTTATTGAAGAAATAAAATGTTTGAATGATCATATCAGGTTCCTCAGTTTTATACGTAAGACCCTTTTGCTCCAATACTTTTTGAATTGCTCCGTTTATTATTTCTTCCAATCTGCGGTTGCTTTCTTCTATTTCACCAAAGGCAAACGTATTAAATAGAGCAAAATTTACGGTATCGGTAGTTACAGTTGTTCTGAAAGGACAAGTAAATGTACGTTCACTTGTTGTTTCCAGACTGTACATACCGAAAGCAGACGCTAATTGATCTTCAGTGATAGCGTCTCTACGTTTACACTCTTTACGTATAGAGACCGGCTTGGAGTTTGATTCAAGATTTGTAACTGTAAGCGTTATTTCATTTTTACCCGACGGATTTAAAAGACCGGGTATATCGGCTACGTTTATAGCAGTTACCGATACTCCATCAATCGATTCGATAATGTCATTCACTTTCAATCCCATTTGTTCAGCAGAAGAATAAGGGAAAACTTCTGTTATTACAGGTTTCCCTTTACCCCAATTAGGAAAATTACTTATCTCATAAGCAAAGCCTGTGCGACAAACCGTAGGATTTTGTGCCTGTATATTTCCTGTAAGAAAGAAGAATAGTAAAAGGATTGACAGTAAAAATTGCTTTATCATAATTATAAATCGTTCGAGTAATTATTGTTTATTGTTAGTTCTTAACATACAAAGGTAAAGATATTTTGGCAATAACAACTTCGATATATCTGAAAATAAAGCAATGGCATTAAAATTAAGACAATCACATCAAACCTGAATTTTAAAAGGGATATATTACTTCTTCTCCTTGTTTTTTATGTTTTCAAACTTCAGCCTTCAGTTTAGTATAACTCTCTATCATACAGTGTGAAACGCTGAAGGGAAAATCCTTCAGGGCTCCTTTCAGGATAATACAAAATCAATAATATATTCATGATACTTTTGTTCCCTATCAAGAGGGAGAATTACTCTTTATTCTTACTTATGAAAAATTCAGAAATTAGATAAAACTACTGAAAAGCATTAGTGATTTTTATCTATAAGTCCTTACCAATTAATAGAAAGGTACTTACATTCTTTAAGCTTCACACGTGTGAGAATTAATCTTCACAGCTGTGAAATTTAATTTTCACAGGTGTGAAAAATATTTCTCACAGCTGTGAAGTTTAAAGAACTTAGAATGTGAAGCATTAGTGGCTAATTATGAGTTGATTAAAAGAATAGTCTCTATCCATTAATTATATTAAAAAAGCAAAAAATAAGAAAGCAAGACTGAAGGTAAACCTGAAGGAATTTGCCTTCAGTCTTTTGTTTTATTAATCAAGCTGTTACGGTCGGCTGAAACCTGAAGGTGAATATAAAAAACTCATTGATTTGACGGGAATTATCTATTTTAGCGTGATGTGGTTAGTCTTTCTTGTGGAATAGTAAATGAACCTTTTTACTACAGTGTGAATACTTGGCAACATATTTGATAAGAATGTGTTATATAAGGAGGTTTATCATGAATAAAAGATTAACTATTTGAAAAGTATCTTATTGCTGTATTTGCCTTATTGACAAGAAGTAACAAAAATAAAAAGATATATTATGGATAAAAAAGATCATCCTGAGGAAATGGATTTAAATGAACTGAATGATTTCCTTTCGAATGAAGATGCGACAAATTTGCAGAATGAAATGGAAAATGCGTCAGAGCAATCTGATGTGGCTGACAATGTGGCTGACGATTGTGAATCGTTAAAGAAGAAATATGATGAATTGAATGATTCGCATCTGCGTTTGATGGCGGAATTTGATAATTACAGGAAACGCACCTTGCGTGAAAAGGCTGATCTTATTAAAAGTGGCGGTGAAACAGCTCTTACAAATTTGCTTCCCATCATTGATGATTTTGAACGGGCTCTACAAAATATAAGAACGGCTGATAATATAGATGCAGTTGAAAAAGGAGTAGAGTTGATTTATAACAAATTCATGACGTACCTTACTCAACAGGGTGTAAAGCCTATTGAGGCAATTGGTAAACCTTTTGATACGGAAATGTATGAAGCTGTAGCTATTATTCCTGCACCGGAAACTGAAATGAAAGGTAAAGTGCTCGAAAGTGTGCAAACCGGCTATACATTATATGATAAAGTTATTCGTCATGCCAAAGTGGTAGTTGGGGAATAGTCTAAATACAGAATAAACAAATACTTAAAATGGCTAAAAGAGACTACTATGAAATACTGAGCGTTGAAAGAACCGCTTCAGTAGAAGAAATAAAGAAGGCCTACAGAAAGAAAGCAATTGAATATCATCCTGATAAAAATCCGGGAGATGCTGCTGCAGAAGAAAAGTTTAAAGAAGCTGCGGAAGCATATGATGTTTTAAGTGACGCTCAGAAGCGCCAGCGATATGATCAATTCGGCCATGCCGGTGTGGGCGGAGCTTCCGGTGGTGGAGGTTTTGGTGGAGGTATGTCTATGGAAGATATATTCTCTCAATTTGGTGATATCTTCGGCGGACACTTTGGCTTTGGCGGTTTTGGTGGTTTTGGCGGTTCGCGTGGTGGACGTCGTGTGAATAGGGGTTCGGATCTTCGCGTCAAAGTAAAACTAAACCTTAGTGAAATAGCTAAAGGTGTTGAGAAAAAGATCAAGGTAAAGAAATTTATACCCTGTAAAACCTGTAATGGAACAGGAGCGGAAAACCCAAACGATGTAAAAACATGCGATACTTGTCATGGTAGTGGTGTTGTTACGAGAGTAACTAACACTTTCCTTGGACAGATGCAAACGCAATCTACTTGCCCTACCTGTAATGGCGAGGGTAAGACCATTACGAAGAAATGTCATACATGTTCCGGTGAAGGCATTGTTAAAGATGACGAAGTAATCAATATCAATATTCCTGCCGGAGTAGGTGAAGGTATGCAACTTTCCATGAGTGGAAAAGGGAATGCCGCCCGTCACGGTGGTGTAAATGGTGATCTGCTTATCTTGATTGAAGAAGAACAGCATCCTGAATTGATCCGTGATGAAAACGATATCTTATACAATCTTTTATTAAGTTTCCCACAAGCCGCTTTGGGAGGTAGTATAGAAGTACCTACTATTGACGGTAAAGCGAAAGTGAAAATAGAACCGGGTACTCAACCCGGAAAAGTGTTACGATTACGTAATAAAGGATTGCCTTCCATTAATGGATACGGTACAGGGGATTTGTTGGTTAATGTAAGCGTATATATACCTGAATCGTTGTCCGATTCAGAAAAAGATACGCTTAACGGATTAGAGAACTCTCCAAATTTCCAACCTAAGAAATCAGTAAAGGAAAAGATATTCAGTAAGTTTCGACATATGTTTGATTGATGATTTGTAAACCGGGAATTATTCCCGGTTTTTTTTGTTCTCAATTTATCAGGGAATTTAAATAAATTGAAAGCCTATTCCTATTGAAAGACTTATATAATCTTTGGGCTTTATGTAATTATTTTTAAATGTATTTATTACATATAAATCGCAAACGCTGAACTCATAAAAAGCAATTATTGATTTAATAAAAGAATTCTTCTTTTTTAATTTAAGCATGAGGCGTTCTCCTACAAAGGCATTAAATCTATATTTCTCCGAATGCCAATAATAACCATCAGGGAATCTACTTGGATTGCGGGCAAAGATTTCTTTATCGTTTAATAAAACATTCAGATAACATCCGGTACTTAACGGCTCAAAAATGATTTGATTGTTGAGCTTAATTTTCCATGGTGTATAGTTTTGCTTTAAAGTTATAGTGAATAGGGTGGGCCTATCCTCCAATGTAGGAGCAAAGCCTACTAATAAATCTGTCTCCCAACGATTCTTACCATATAGCCATCCTCCACCAAATGAAAACATGCCCATTAAACCTGCATACTGTATTTTTGTATACTTTGGAATAAGAGCATCTTTTAAGGCCGGTTTTTTAGAGGTAAAGAGAGTTGTGTCAAAATCCTTTTGGGCTTTCACGAAGGAAGATAAAATAAATAAGAAAATAATTAAAAACTTAAAACTTAACCAACTCATAGGTGTGACTTTCTTTTGTTAATGTAAAACGCAAATAAGTTCTCTTAGCAATATTATCACATCCGTAGTAGGTTATACCATCATGAATACTTTCATCATACTTATGTGTATGTCCGTGTAAACAGAACCTTAAATTGGGAAACTTTTTTATCGTCTTATGGAATCTTTCAATCTTTTCTTCATCATAAAACTGCTCGCCTTCGGGAGGAGAATGCATAACCACTACCGTACTCTTTACTTCAGTATTATTGGGAAGATCAGGATCAAATGTCAGCACTTTATGTAGTTCATGCTCTATATAATCAAAATCAGGAATATTTACCGGATTTTTGTATTCGAGCATATTCGTATTTAAACATAGGAACTTGGTCTTTTGAACCACAAAAGAAAAATTCTCTTCACGATACATCTGCCTGTAAACTTCATCACCCCGTCCTCTGATATCATGATTACCCAGGAGGACTACATAGGGATGATCTAATTTCGACAATATTCCTCGGGTCCATTCATATTCATCCTTTGTGCCAAAATCTGTTATATCTCCAGCATGGATTATAAAATCAATATCTTTCCGGCTATTAATATGTTGGACAAAATCTTTCGTTTTGCTATCATCCCGATGCGTATCTCCAATAAAAGCAAACGTTACAGAATCTTTCAGTTCAAATAAGTTCTGAATTTTGCTCCAATTATAATCATTTGGACAAAATGGCTTGTTATCAACTTTACCATCTAATAAATGATAGTCAAATAGGTCACAGGAAAATAAAGATAAAAGAGAGAAAAGGCATACATAACAGCTAAACTTCATTCTTACTATTTTTAGTCAACAATACAAATTATAATACTACGGCTGAAGGTACTGATAGAACGCTTGGATGGGTTCATTTATTATAAGACAAGCGAGAATACTTTGATTAGTATGGGGAAAGGTTGAAGTAGAAAGATATTTATAGAATCGTTATAAAAAAGAAAAGGTTGTCATCCCGACAACCAATCTTCATTGCTAACCTTAAATCTAATACCATGAAAAACACAGTGCAAATATATAGGTTTTATGTTATGCAACATAATTATTGAGCATAAAAATGCTTTTCTTTAATCATATTTAACGAATTTGTGCTGTGTAACATGTTTTTTGATATTGTTTGGTGAATATTTTTATTATTGCATTGGTATAAATCCTTCAGCTTTAACCGTCCAGTTACCATCTTTAGGAAATCCGGGATTTTCACCGGTAGAACCGTCCAACCGCATTACCTGAACGGGCTGCAGCCATAGCCATCATTGGAAAATCCCATCCCCAGGTTTTATCAAAATCCCATGTGGAAACAACCTTATTAAGCGTATTTATAAAAGTTTCTTTATCTACTTCATCATCGGGGAGCATTCCCAAAGTACCTATTAAAGCCGGATGTTCAAAACTAATACATTATATATATTACTCAATAAAGTGTTCTCAATAATAATCTCTTAAAAACATCTGTGAATCTTTTTTGTTTTATTAATGAGGATGTTGAATTTTATTTATTTATATTTTCATATAATGGATATGTGAGGTTAGATGTTTATCTTTGACGGTTCAAACTGACAAAATTTGAATTAATTGTGTATGAAAAAGAATGACGAGACGCCTGAGTATATCTTTGAAAGTAGTTGGGAAGTGTGTAATAAGATAGGCGGCATCTATACTGTTTTATCAACAAAAGCAAGAACTTTACAGGAAATATATCCGGATAAAATAATCTTCATTGGACCGGATACTTGGCGTGACATAAAAACACCGGGTTTTATTGAAGATAAAGATCTGTTTGGGGATTGGCAAAAGTATGTCAAAAAAAACGAAGATCTCAAACTAAAAGTGGGACGCTGGGATATACCGGGTAAACCACCAGTCGTATTGGTAGACTTCAAACCCTATTTGGACCAAAGAAATGAGCTTTATTATTATATGTGGGAAGACTTTAAAGTCGACTCCATGGCTGCTTATGGCGATTATGATGAATCGTGTATCTTTGCTTATGCTGTAGGAAGAGTTATAGAGAGTTTTTATAATTTCTACAAACTCCAAAAGAATAAAGTTGTTGCATTATTTAATGAATGGATGCTGGGGATGGGTGCATTGTATGTAAAAAAGCACCTTCCTGCAATTGCAACCCTCTTTACCACACACGCCACTTCAATAGGGCGTTCAATAGCCGGAAACAATAAACCCTTGTATTCGCAACTCGACAATTATAACGGCGATGTTATGGCGCGTGAGCTTAATATGGAAGCTAAGCATTCATTGGAGAAGCAAACTGCTCAGCGTGTCGATTGTTTCACAACCGTTAGTGATATTACTGCGATTGAATGTACGCAGTTATTAGATAAGACTCCGGATATAGTTACCCCCAACGGTTTTGAGCGTGACTTCGTGCCTGAAGGTAAACTATATGATAAAAAAAGAGAAGAAGCACGTGCTACGTTAATCAATGTTACTGAAAAATTGATAGGTTGTAAGTTACATCCCAATACATTGCTGGTCGCTACAAGTGGAAGATACGAATATCGCAATAAAGGAATAGATGTATTTATTGAAGCGATGGATATACTTCGTCATTCAAATGAATTAGAGCGAAATGTTATTGCATTTGTTATGGTTCCGGCATGGATACGGGGAGCCCGGGCAGACTTGCAGGTAGCATTACAATACAATGTAGATACAAAAGCTCCTTTGCAGGCACCTTTTACAACTCATTGGCTAAATTTAATGGAACAGGATCAAGTTCTGACCTTTATAAAACAGAAAGGTTTTACGAATGAAGCTACGGAGAAAGTTAAGATAGTATTTGTACCTTGCTATTTAGATGGCGAAGATGGTATATTTAATAAAGCGTATTATGATCTATTGATAGGGATGGATGCTACGGTATTTCCCTCTTATTATGAACCGTGGGGGTATACTCCGTTGGAGAGTATAGCTTTTGGAATACCGACTATTACAACTGATCTGGCTGGATTCGGACTCTGGGCCCGTAAAGATGGGGTAGGGGATCATATTGATCAAGGAGTACGAGTAATAAATCGTACGGATTACAACTACTTTGATGTGTCTACCGAGATAATGAAATCTATTTTATATTTATCTAAGGAAAAGAAAGCAGGCTTGAAGGCTATCAGAGATAAATGTTATGCACTTGCATACGACGCGCAATGGAGTAGATTTATTACTTATTATCAATCCGCTTTTACTATTGCCTTACGCAAAATGAAACAAAGAAAGTGTTAAATAGTTAGACGATTGCCAAGGATAATCCTATCTTTGCAATAATTCTCAAGACAGCAAGTAAATAACTAAACCAGATTTAAACAATTTAAATTTCATAAGAATGAAAATCAAAGCTAATAGTGCGAATGAACCTATTTGGAGAGAAGTTTATACTCACTCTTCACTTCCTAAAGAATTAATGCCATTGGAAGAAATAGCAACCAATCTTTGGTGGGTATGGAATCATGAAGGTGCGAAACTATTTGGAAAATTAGATAAAAATCTTTGGAAATCTACAGAAGGTAACCCTGTCCTTATGCTACAGAGTTTATCTGTGAAAAGGATGGACGAAATCCTTGCCGATAAAGAATTAATGGCTGAGATTAAGAGTGTTTATACTCAGTTTAAAGAATATATAAATACAAAACCGGATAAATCAAAACCATCCGTTGCTTATTTCAGTATGGAGTATGGGCTTACTAATATCCTGAAGATATATTCAGGAGGATTAGGTGTTTTAGCTGGTGACTACCTGAAAGAAGCAAGTGATAGTAATATTGATCTGAATGCTGTTGGTTTCTTGTATCGTTATGGATACTTTACCCAAAGCTTGTCGATGGACGGGCAACAAATTGCCAATTACGAAGCCCAGAACTTTAGTACATTACCTTTGAGCCAGGTTTTTGATTCTGCAGGACAGGCTATGCTTCTTGAAGTTCCTTATCCTGGAAGAACTGTCTATGCTCATATCTGGCGGGTAGATGTTGGGCGTATACCTTTATATCTCATGGATACAGATATACCTGAGAATAGTGAATGGGATCGTTCCATTACACACCAGCTATACGGTGGTGACTGGGAAAACCGTATGAAACAAGAATATCTGCTGGGAATAGGAGGTATCTTATTATTAAAGAAACTGGGAATTAAGAAACAGATATATCATTGTAATGAAGGTCATGCGGCGTTAATTAATGCTCAACGTTTGGTCGACTATATACAAGAAGATCACTTGACGTTCAATGAAGCTCTTGAAGTAGTACGTGCTTCGGCTTTATATACTGTTCATACACCTGTTCCGGCTGGACACGATTATTTTGAAGAAGGATTATTTGGTCGTTATATGGGTGAATTTCCTTCAAAATTGGGTATCAGCTGGCAGGACTTTATCGATATGGGGCGTGAGAACCCGGGTTCAGATGAAAAGTTCTCTATGAGTGTTTTTGCTTTGAACACATGTCAGGAGGCAAATGGTGTAAGTTGGTTGCATGGTAAAGTATCACAGAAGATGTTTGCTCCGGTTTGGAAAGGATATTTCCCTGATGAATTACATGTTAGCTGGGTAACCAATGGCGTTCATATGCCTACATGGGCAGCTACGGAATGGAAGAAGTTTTTTGTTAGCCATTTCGATAAGAATTTTGTTAATGATCAATCAAATAAAGAGATCTGGAGAGCAATACAACAGGTTCCGGATGAAGAGATCTGGGATATCCGTAAGCAATTAAAAAATAAACTGGTTGAATATATTAAAGTTCGATTTAGAGATAGCTGGTTGAAGAACCAGGGAGATCCGTCGCAGGTAGTTTCTATAATCGACAAAATAAATCCTAATGCTTTGCTTATTGGTTTCGGACGCCGTTTTGCTACTTATAAACGTGCGCATTTGTTATTTACAGATCTGGAACGTTTAGCTAAGATTGTTAATAACGAGAAATATCCTATTCAGTTTATTTTTACAGGAAAAGCACACCCCGCCGATGGAGGAGGACAAGGGCTTATTAAGCATATTATTGAAATCTCCCGTCGTCCCGAATTCTTAGGAAAGATAATCTTTTTGGAAAACTATGATATGCGCCTGGCGCGTCGTTTAATATCCGGTGTTGACGTTTGGTTAAATACACCGACTCGTCCGTTGGAAGCTTCGGGTACATCCGGAGAGAAAGCTGAAATGAACGGCGTATTGAATTTTTCTGTATTAGACGGTTGGTGGTACGAAGGTTACAAAGAAGGCGCCGGTTGGGCACTGACTGATAAGAGAACATACGAAAACCAGCAGTATCAGGATCAGTTGGATGCGGCAACCATTTACCATATTTTTGAAGATGAGATTATTCCGCTTTACTATGCTAAGAACAGTAAAGGCTTTTCACCGGAATGGATTCAGTACATCAAGAACTCGATGTCGGAAATTGCTCCGGATTATACAATGAAGCGAATGCTAGATGATTATATTGATCGTTTCTATAATAAACTTGCTACCCGTTCAGTCCATCTCAAAGAAAACAGTTTTGCCAAAGCAAAAGAGATTGCTGCATGGAAACAGGAAGTAGCCGAGCATTGGAATAGTTTCCAGGTAGAGTCATTTACTGTGGATCAGGACTTTGCAGTAAATATACCTCTTGTCGGAAAGGAATATACCGCAAGTTTGGTTATCGACCGGAAAGAATTGAAAGGAATGCTGGGAGTAGATATGGTAGTAACAAAAGATAATCCGGATACTAACAGTCTGGAACTATTTGATGTATACCCATTTATTTTAAAGAAGGAGGAGGGAAGTAAGCTCTATTTTGAGTTGAAAGCCGCTGCTCCGGAAGCAGGAATACATAAAATAGGATTCAGAGTATATCCATTCAATAAGGAGCTTCCTCACCGAATGGACTTTGCATATGTACGTTGGATAACTAATTAAATAACGATAATGGCGGGTTTTTAATCCGCCATTTATTTTTTAGGTAAATCGCTTCCGTCAAAAGATATGGGTAACAAAGAAGAGGCATTATCTAACTGATATACCTTCTCCGAACCGCATAGTAATACTTTAAAAGGATATTTATAACGGTTTTCAACTTCAAGCATTACTTGTCTGCATGCACCGCATGGAGATACCATTTCAACTTGTTTGTTATTTGAGTATGCGGTGACAGCCATCGCAACCACAGATAATTCGGGATATTGCGAGCCTGCATTGAATAACGCTACCCGTTCTGCACACAATCCTGAAGGATAAGCAGCATTTTCCTGATTACTTCCCGTAACTATTTTCCCATCTGATAACAAAACAGCAGCTCCCACCCGAAAATTGGAATATGGTGCGTAAGCCTTGTCTGCGGCAGTAATAGCTGCATATAATAATGATTTAAACTCGGATGGTAATTCCTCCTTTTTCAATACGTTTATCTTTGTTTCAAGTATAACTTCACTCATATCAAATGTTTAAATATATTCAACAAAATGCTATATTTGTAATAAATAAATTATTTGTGCTAAAATAAGAATTATGTCTGATCTTATTGGAGAAATAGTAAAAGTAATTCTTCTATTTATCGTAGAATTAATATTCGATATTCTTTTTATTATGGTATTCTGCGATGTGATCGGGCGGTTTACCCGGTATGGCTTCTTACGGTTTATAGGTCAGAAAGTAACTTTGGACTCTTTATCAACCACGAATGAAAGTGGTTCAGTCAATCTAACCCAGGCACTTTTTAATTTCTTTTCAGCAATGACTCTGGTGGGAGTGGTATTTGTGGGTTTCGTCTATTTATAAACAAATAAAAAAGGGTTATCCGATAGACAACCCTTTCACTTTTATCTTTTTAGAAATTTAAGCTTCAGCTTGTATTTCTTTTACTGATACGTATGATCTGTTTTCTTTTCCTTTACGGAAAGTTACTATACCATCTATTAAAGCGTATAATGTGTGATCTCTACCTATACCAACATTTTCACCCGGGTGATGAGTTGTGCCTCTTTGGCGAACAATAATATTACCTGCTTTAGCAGTTTCACCACCAAAAAGCTTAACTCCTAATCGTTTACTTTCCGATTCACGACCGTTCTTAGAACTACCTACACCTTTTTTATGTGCCATTTTCTTATTCTTTTAAACGTTAAGCAATAACTTCTTTAATATTCAATTCTGTAAACTGTTGGCGGTGGCCGTTTAATTTACGATACCCTTTTCTTCTCTTTTTGTGAAAAACTAATACTTTATCACCTTTCACAAGCGGAGATAGTACTTCGCATACAACCTTTGCGCCTTCAACAGTAGGAGCTCCTACAGTTACAGTTCCTTCATTGTCAACTAATAATACTTTATCAAATTCAACAGTGGCACCACCTTCAATGTCTTTAATATGGTGAACGAATAACTTCTTGCCTTGTTCAGCTTTGAATTGCTGTCCGTTGATCT
Source organism: Tannerellaceae bacterium (assembly GCA_032054765.1). Taxonomy (GTDB): domain Bacteria; phylum Bacteroidota; class Bacteroidia; order Bacteroidales; family Tannerellaceae; genus DFXE01. The sequence continues at coordinate 6,649 of DAMBSC010000023.1, read as the reverse complement.
CTACAATTACGTACATCTGTTTATTCATTTAACAGGTTATTTCCGGGGGTGGATGCTGTTTTTATGCTTCATCACTTTTTTACCCTTAAAGATTCAGAGCGCAAAATTACAGTTTATTACTTTAATTCACAAGTATTCTATCCTGTTTTTTTAGTAAAAACTTTATACTATTCTTGTTATTAACCCTATGATTTATTGTTTTATACGTTAGGCTTTATTGCTTTGGTAGTTACTTCTTATTCATTTGACAACTGTCAAACTTACTTTTGACCCTTGTCAAATGAACTTTTGACCAACGTCAAAAATAAATTTCACATAGGTCAAAAGAATAATCGGTAATTACCAAACCACTAAAAGGTAGTTAGGTAAACAAGAAATCATAATGATATTACCAGTAAACCAATGGTTTAAATATTTTTATTCGTTTGATTCTTATTTCTGATTTCTTCAGCAATATCCTGATGGCGTTGAGCTAAATCTTCTTCACCAAGATGGCGGTATGCTTCGGATAAGTAATCGTGTGCGGCGGCATGTTGAGGTTTTATGTCGATTGCCTTTCCAAGATCATTGGCAGCTTCGTCGTAATTCCTTAATGAAAGATGGCATTTTCCTCGGTTGTAGCGGGCTTTGAAAGAATTGGGACTTAAACGGATCGCTTCATTAAGGCAAGCCTGCGCGGCATGATCTTCACGTAGATCGAGCAGAGTTATTCCCTTTCTTACCCACGCGTCAACAAACTTCGGGTCAAGCTTGAGCGCTTTATCAAAGTTGCGGATAGCGGCTTTATGATCTTTAGCTTTAGTGATACATTCATTTCCCATCAGGTAATATTCCTGTGCAATTCCCTGTTAATTTCCTGTTGTTTGAATGATTTCTCTCTTAGTTGTTTGATTTCTTCTTTTAAAGAATTGATATACTGGAGCTTTTTTCTGAATAAACGCTGATATAGCGGATTGGAAAGTTCATTTCTTTTACCGACGGCGGCAGAGAATGCTTCGACGGCTTCCTTGATATTTCCTTTATCAAATTGTTGCAGGGCTTGTGCATATAGGAGTTCGGCTTCGCTTTCACGTAATACTGTTTCAATGAGTTTACGGTCGTTGAATTGCTGGCTGAATGCAATAATCTCCTTTCGTACAAATATTTCTCGCGGAGTGATTTTACTTTTTAATACTAATCCTTCCAGACTGGTACAGCGGCTTAATGCGACATAGGTTTGTCCACCTGCAAATACACCTCCTGTAAGGTCTACAACGACACGGCTAAAGGTTAATCCCTGGCTTTTATGTACGGTAATAGCCCAGGCGAGACGGATAGGTAATTGTTCGAAAGTGCCTACTATTTCTTCTTCAATCCTTTTTTCCTTTTCGTTGTATTTGTAACGGTAGTTTCTCCATGAGGTACGTTCTACGAGATATTCTTTCCCGTTTTCAAGTATAACGTATACATTCCCGTCTTCGTCTATCCCAGATATCATTCCTATCGTCCCGTTTACCCATCGCCGGTCAGGATCATTATCTATAAAAATAACCTGTGCTTGTTCTTTAATTGAAAGATGAAGCTGGGTTGGGAGGGAGGACTCCGGAAAATCACCATCGATAAAACCATCGGAAATAAATTCTTCACCGGGAAGTTCTTCTAAACGCTTTTCATTGATATGATCCACCTGATCCCTTCTGGTAGCCAGCGTAATATACATATCCTCATTCTTAGGAGTGAAAGAGGGAAAATAACGTGCATTAAGAACATCTAATTCCTGCGAACGAGTGGCATTATTACGTATTCGGTCAAGAATATTGATAAATACAGGATCAGTCTGACGGTAGGCCTTTTGCAGTTCAATAGGTACGAGGTTGATATCTTTGAAAACCTTAGCTGAAAAGAAAAACGGACTGGAATAGAACAGACTTAGTATTTCTTTCTGATCGGAAGGTACAACCGGTTCAAGCTGATATACATCTCCGACAAATAATAGCTGTTTACCTCCGAAAGGTAACCGACTATTATCGGAATATACACGTAGGATACGATCAATACAATCAATCGTATCAGCCCGTACCATGGATATCTCGTCAATGATGATAAGTTCTACTTCCGCTATTAGCTTTCTGTGAGATTTCTTATATTTAAAGAAATCATAAATCCTTCCTCCCTTTGTACTTAAATCGGGATCATCGGGAAGCATTGGTCGGAAAGGTAATTTAAAGAATGAATGCAATGTAGAGCCTTGCGCATTAATAGCGGCAATCCCTGTGGGAGCTAATACGACATGTTTCTTTTTAGTATGTTTGCAGATATACTTTAGGAAAGTAGACTTTCCCGTACCGGCTTTCCCTGTAAGAAAAACAGACTGGCGGGTATGAGTAATTAGTTCCAGGGCATCCTGAAACTCTTTGTTATTCGTATCGAGTTGAAATTCCAATGAGGTGAAGATTACGGGATATATACCCAGGCATCTTTGTATTTAGGATTTTTACGCAACTTAGCCATATATGCGTCTGCTTTATCGCGGTCGTTGAATTTTTCTACGTATACACGTACCTTCTTGCTTTCAACCAGTTTGTCTACCCGTTTAAAGGCAGAACGATCCATACCGGCAATAAACTGATCGGCTTGCTTTACAGAATTAACACTGCTTACGATCACATAATAAATATCAGTACTTTGCGGTTGTTGAACCCTGGTTTGCACAGGTGCTACTGAAGCTGCCGTAGTTCTGGTTGGTTGAGGAGTAACGACAGTACTGGTTGCTACAACTTCTGTAGGAATAAAGTTAGCTGTATAGGTTTCCGTGTCGATTTGCTTAACCGGCGTAGAAATAACGAGAAACATCGTGATAGCAGCTGCGACACCGGCTATACTTTGCAGCCATTTCCGTTTAATAGGAATATATAAGACATGATCGCTTTCCGCTTTTTTCTGTTCGGCTTCTACTACGGCTAATTCGCGTTGTAATGCCTGAACGGTTTTTAAACGGAAGGAAGGAAGACCATACGAGTCCATGCTTTGGAAACCTTCATTCAAAGGACGAAAGACCACTTGTCCTTCATTTCCTAAACGGAAAGCTCCAATGGTTCCTAATGAAACTTCTTTGTCTTTGTAAAGCTGTTCTCTGATTTCGTCTGCATCGTCTTCAACCATGCGGTAAGCTTTATGATAATCCACATTGTAGATTTTCATGTAGGATTCCGAAAGCAAACCGTCATTATGTCTTAAAGTCGTATTGAAAACGATTTCTTTATGCATAGGATAAAAGATATGTTCACTTGCCCTATACGATGCAGGCACCATATGTGAAACAAAGCCTCCTAAGCGTGGTACAATCACGCAATCATGTACCATTAATAGGCATTCAAGGTGTGAAACTATCCTTAACATACCACAAATGTAAGATATATTGACAAAATAACAATAAAAAACAGGAAAAAGTTATATTAACCGCAATGAAAAAAATGATTTACAAGTTGCTGGAGTCTTTCTGGTTGATTATTTAACTCTTTTCTTAATGTAGCATCATTGTATGTTTCCAACTTTTTAATAATTCCATTGATCATTTGCTCACTGAAAACATTGTATTTTTCAAAGATTGCTCTTTGTTTCTTTAAGCAAATAGCTGATGCTGCACAACTGTCTGGTAATTGCTTAAGTGTTTCTAAGCGACTTTGGTTTTCTTCTTTATGGATGTTTACATTCACATACGTTTGGTCGGCAACAGCCAGGGCATTCTCCATTTCAAAACCATGCCGACAGGCGACTGCTAATCCTGCTAGTAATTGATAGATATCGGCAGAACCATCCGGTGAACGCATTTCTACAGTTTGTTTTTGGGATGTATCAAAGTCTGTTGATTTCTCAAGAGGGTTAGCGATAACACTCATATCTTTGTGAGACGTCCAACCCAGTGGTACACGTACCAACACAGAACGATTTCGATCGCCCCAACAAATATTTGTAGGAGCTTCCTGGTGAGGAACCAGACGGAAATAACAGGTAGGATTGGTGTTTCCAAATGCTGTTATAGAAGGTGCCAGTTCCATCATTCCTGCTATTGCTTTCCTGGAAGTTTCTGAAAGTATTCCATTATCCAACATCTGGTTTTTCCCGTCTTTCATGATACGCATATGGACGTGTAAGCCTGAGCCTGCTTTACCTGTTGTAATCTTTGGAGCAAACGTAATATTTAATCCCTGTTGATAGGCCAGGTTACGAATGATCCATTTAGCTATCATAAGTTGATCTGCAGCATCTTCAACTCTTGTGGGTAGAAATTCTATTTCGTTCTGCTCATAGTTCATCCCATTTAACGTGAAATTACCGACCTCTGAGTGAGCATATTTGATTAATCCTCCAGCCTGAGCTATATATTGAATACATTTTGTACGAAACTGATTGTATTTGGTAAATGGGCCTGACTCATGATAACCACGTTGGTCAGTAGCGGGGAAAAGATCTATTTCTTTATCTATTACGTAATATTCCAGTTCACCCATTGCTTCAAATACCATTCCTGTTACTGCGGTAAAAGCTTCATTTGCCTTTTGTAATGTATACTCAGGCGAACTTTCCAATGGTTCTCCGTCTTTATTAAAATAAGAGCATAACATGGATAATGTAGGAATTTCGGCGAATGGATCAAGGAATGCAGTTCGAAAACGTGGAATAACATATAAATCACTACTGTCCGCTTCAATGAACGGAAACAGGCTTGAGCCATCTACCCGTTCTCCGCAAGTTAGAATAGTATCCAAATAAGCAAAGTTCGTAATGGCAAAATTGAGCGTTTTTAATCTACCATCCCCAGCAGGATACATAAAATTAATCATTTGGATATTATTTGCCCTGATAAAGGAGATAATATCAGTTTTAGTAAATTCGGAAGATGGTTTTTGAAAATAGGCAACCAATGGGTTGGCATTCATATCTAATTCTTTATTCATATGCTTAGAGCTAATTAAAATTCATCTATTTTTAGATCAGTGCGAAATTTATCCAGTCTTTTCTGTAAACGATCTGTTATTTCCGAATAATCAGGATTACCAAACAAATTATTTAATTCATTGGGATCATTCTGCAAGTCGTATAGTTCATTACAATTGATTGGTTTATCTTTTTTATTAGGTTCTCCATAGAAATGGATCAGTTTATATCGGTTATCTCTTACGCCATCATGTCTTCTTACCTGGTGTACTGCCGGATAATCGTAATAATGATAGTAAAGATATTCGCGCCAATTGGCAGGAGTTTCACCACTGAAGAGAGGCGTTAATGAAGTACCTTCCATAAATTCAGGTTTATCGATACCGGCCAGAGCCAGATAGGTCGGTGCATAATCCAGGTTCTGTACTAATGCATCACAGACAGAACCTGCTTTGATTTTCTCAGGATAACGAATGATTAATGGCGTGCGGAACGATTCTTCATACATAAAGCGTTTATCGAACCAGCCATGCTCACCCATATAGAAACCCTGATCGGAAGTATATACAATAATCGTATTATCCATCAGGCCTTCTTTTTCTAAATAAGCGATTAAGCGTCCTACTTCGTCGTCGATAGATTTAATACAACGGAGGTAATCTTTAATATAACGTTGGAATTTCCATCTTAATAGATCATCACCTGTTAGTTTTTCATCAATGAATTTCTGGTTTTTGGGATGATAAGCGTTATACCAGGCTTCGTATTGTTCAGGAGTCATACGTTCCATCAGATTTTCCCAACTTTTCAGATTGGGTTCATTCTTATAAGGTTCTATCGTTTTTAGTTCGTCGACTTTAAGGTCATAGACCAAAGTCATGTCATCGTCAATACGCATTTCTTGTGTTCTGGCAGCATCACACCGTGTCTTATAATCGTCATAAAATGTCTCCGGTAAAGGAAAGTCTATATCTTCGTAAAGATCCAGATACTTTAAATCTGATTTCCAATTACGATGTGGGGCTTTATGATGAACTAAAAGACAGAAAGGCTTGTTATGATCTCTTTCTTCCAGGAAAGTTATAGCATGATCTGTGATAAGCGTTGTCGCATAACCTTCTTCTCTAATATATTCTCCGTTACTATTTTTACTTTTAAAATCGGGATTATAGTAATTTCCCTGATCCCATAATATCTTGTAATAATCAAAACCTTTTGGTTCGCATTGCATATGCCATTTCCCGACTACTCCCGTCTGATAGCCGTGTTTCTGCAATATTTCAGAGAAGAAAACTTTGCTTGAGTCTATACCTTTTCCTAATTGACGTTGTCCGTTCTGGTGGCTGTATAATCCTGTCATTAAACAGGCCCGGCTTGGTGTAGAAAGAGAATTCTCGACAAAGGCTTTACGGAACAGCATACCTTCTGCTGCTAATCGATCCAAATTAGGTGTTGGTGCTAATTGGGAAATAGGATGACCATACGCACTGATTGTCTGATAGGAATGATCATCCGTCATAATATGAATAATATTCAGAGGTTTTTGACTTACCTCTTTTTGGCCGGTATTACAAGCTGCAAATAATAGAGTAGGAGTGAGGGCTAACCCCAGCTTTAAGATGTTTTCCATAATTATTTGTATTATTATCTAGTCGAGCAAAGGTAATAATATCTAACAAAAAAACGAGTCGCTTCTATATGAATCGACTCGTTTAGTTTATTAGTAAAGAAA
>DAMBSC010000022.1:0-78742 GCA_032054765.1 Tannerellaceae bacterium | reverse complement strand
CATTACTCTTCTACAACTTAATATTAACCGTCCAACTTTTTGGGTGCAGTTCACTGCGCTACGCTTCGGGTAGTATTTCCTGTAAAAGTGTTGCCTTATCTGCCCCCTGAATGAAAGAAAGGTATATCAAATAAAAAAAGAAAAAAAATATATGTTGGTTTGTGAGAAATAAATCGTAGATTTGCAGAGAGTTATTTGAGGAAATGCAGCGCAAAACGCAGAAATAGGCACGGTTGCCAAATCGTTACCTCACACGCTGAAAAATCCAGCTTTTAGCCTTTTATTCAAAAGGTTACATCCAATAGATTACATTTTAAATAATAAACCTTTTCCTTCCATTACCGGTTTACCTGCTACAGCCCCTATATCGCCAAGTCCAAGTACAGCTGTACCATTGGAAATAACAGCTACCAGATTACCTTTTGCTGTATATTTATATGCATCCAGCGGATTCTTTTCAATTTCCAGGCAAGGTTCAGCTACCCCCGGCGAATATGCCAGTGATAGATCCGCTTGTGTACTATATGGTTTTGTTGGAACTACTTCAATCTTTCCAGCCTTTCCTTCGGCATGATACCTAAGAGCCTCCTCTCGTATTGACTTTGCCATAAAATTATCTTTAAGTGTGACTATATCCCTAAATTGGCTGCAAAGGTAACATTTTATCATTAAAATGCTTTTTTATTTGATAATAATGTTAATGAAAGTTCTCTATTTTTGATAAAGTGTTCTTTTGGTTGTTAAATGATTTTAGGTTGCTTTCTTTAATAAAATCATGCTTTATCCTAATATAATTAAAAATATATCCAATGTTATTAAATATATTTATTATTTATAGATTAGCTATTGATGAAATGATATATATTTGTTTACTTAAAAATAAAAACGATGTATACAAAAATTCTGATCCATCTATTATTTGTAAATGTTTTAATTTCTTGCGTGCAGTCGCAAAATACTAATAGTACACACAAGGATGAAAGTAAACCCAAGTACATTTGGCTGGATGCAAGTGGCAATTTTGAGCGTTTTGCTCATAAAGACTCAATTCTTTATTATTTGGACAAGGTAAAAGAAACAGGTTTTAATCGTATAGTTGTGGATGTTCGTCCAAATAAGGGAGATGTATTATATAAAAGTGATTTTATGACTCCACTTACTGAACTAAGAGGTTTTGTGGTGGAACGTGATTGGGATTATCTTCAATTTTTTATAGATGAGGCGAAGAAAAGAACTTGAGAGAGTATATGGTTTAGATGATAACGAATCGATGGAGTATGCTTATTAAAGAGGAAGCAGAATTCTAGGTGGAAAAACAAAGATGCTTGGCTCAATCTATGCATTGGCCGACGATATAATAGAAGAGGCGGTATATGAATCATTAATAGAGACAGAAGGTCTGGTCGTTTTCGATATCAAACAGGTTATAGAAATGGATCAATGGGATCGAATCAAACGGGGTATAGAGAGAGCAGAGAAGAGTAAGGAATAAACCTCAGTCTTTGTGTTGAATAATTCGCAATTTTCTGTCTGACATTATCCACAAATTACTTTCCGTAAACGGGCGCCATATGCAACTGTATATTCATCGCTTTGATTTGCTTTTTTTGTTCCTTGGAAATATTTTCATCAGTAACTATTGTATCGATTTCTTCAACTGGGGCAATAAATGCAAAATTTCTCTTGTTAAATTTAGATGAATCGAATACTGCTATTGTTTGTTTCGAAATGGACATCATTGTCTGATTGATGTTTGCTTCTTCAATATTGGTGGTGGATAAGCCTTTGTCAATACTTATGCTGTCCACTCCGAGAAACAATTTGTCACAGTAGAATTTTTCCAGTATAGATTCTGCTATTGATCCCAGGGTGGATAAAGTGGATTCTCGTAAGAAGCCTCCTAGCATGATTACATTAAACCTTTTGTATTTAGATAGTTCAATTGCTATATTCAAGGCATTTGTAATAATTGTCAGGCTCTGGAAATTATCCAGGTTTTTTGCAATTTCCAGTGTGGTACTCCCTGAATCGATAAGGATCGTTTCGTTTTCATTGATTAATGAAGCTGCCATACGACCGATAGATTTTTTTTCTTTATAATGGAATAGACTTTTTCGGTCTACTCCTACATCATGAAGCTGCTCTATGTCAGGATGTTTTATAGCTCCTCCTCGTACCCTGGTAAGAAGATTACGTTTTTTTAATGTATTGAGATCCTTTCGAATAGTTACTTCCGAAACTTTGAACTCATCACTTAGTTGGATCACTGATATATTGGGCATTTCATCCAGTTTGCGTAATATTTGTGCACGCCTCTCATTTGCAGTTTGTTTCATTGTCTTTATGATTTGTTGTTATCTTTTTATATCTGCAAATATAGTTATTAATTCAATAAATACAAATATATATTAAATATTTTGAAACGTTTCGAAATGTTTCGTTAATGATGATTATTTGGTTTAATTTTCAATATATCAATTATATAAAATATTTCATTTTTTTTGATTTAAAAATGTAATAGAAAACATTTTCAAAATACTATTTAGGTTTCATAGTTTTGCAATATCGCATAATAAAGTATTGGTTTAGTAAATTTAGAAAGTATATAATATATTAATAAACAACTAGTAAAACATGAGCACTCATACTTACAATGAAATTCTTCAACAACCTAGAGTTTGGAAAAAAGAATTTGAGGCATTACTTAAAAAACAGGAAGAGATAAATGATTTTGTTTCGAAGCATTTCGAAACTTTGGATAGTGAAATTGTTTTTTCTGGAGCCGGAACCTCTGCATTTATAGGGGATATTCTCTCGATTCTATATACGGAAAAAGGATATAGAAATTCTAGATCTGTATCAACAACAGATATTATAACCCATCCGGAAGAGTATCTTCCTATAGATAAAAAGGTCGTATTAGTTTCGTTTGCCCGTTCAGGAAATAGTCCTGAAAGTATCGCAACAGTGGAATTGGCCAATAAGTTATGTAAAGAAATTGTGCATGTGGTAATTACATGTAACAGTGAAGGTATATTAGCCAAGAGTGTTTCTGAGGATGATTTGTTAATACTACTTCCACCTGAAACTAATGATCAGAGTCTTGCCATGACAAGCAGTTTTTCTACCATGCTACTAACCGGCTTACTTCTGACAGATATTAAGAATTTGGAAAAGAAGGAATCTGAAATAAAAGAATTATGTGATGATGCACAGATGGTATTAGATTCTTATATGCCACAAATCAATGAACTAAGTAAACGTTCTTTTTCACGGGCTATATTTTTAGGATCTGGTGAACTAAAAGGGATTGCAGAAGAATGTCATCTTAAACTGCAGGAAATGACAGATGGTGAAATTATATGCAAATTTGATTCATTTGTAGGGTTTAGACATGGACCTAAAGCCGCGATAAACGGAGAAACATTATTAGTCTATTTCTTTTCAGATAATGATTACGTATTTAGTTATGAAAAAGATCTGGTTAAGCAAATAAATACCAATAATGCTGTCATTGGGCAAATAGCAATTACAGGTAAACTACGTGATATTTCGGAGAGCAATTTGGATCTTATTATCAATACAACCATAAATCCCCAAAAACGAAACAGCTATAATTTTATTGTACAAGTAATAATTGGTCAACTATTAGCCTATTACAAATCACTCGACTTGAACTTCAATCCTGATTCACCTTCTGTTTCTGGAAATATTTCCCGGATAGTGGAAGGTGTTGTAGTCTATCCATATTAGATCTATACTATAAATATTTAGAAATGAATTAAAAATAGTAAAAATGGTAACAGAAGCAAAAACTGAACGAATATTAAGCGTAATAAAAAATGAGGAAGAAAAGACAGGAGTCAAAAGAACCTTATTGGCTGTGTGCCCGAATTCTTTTTCCGTCATTAAAGCAGCCTTTAGGGCAGCTAAACGAAATAATGCTCCAATCAAATTTGCTGCCACTTTAAATCAAGTTGATGGTGATGGTGGATATACAGGGCTTACTCAACGTGAATTTACAAAAATGTTAGCGATAGAAGCCGCTTCTGTAAATTATACTGGTCCTTATATTGTCGCTGTCGATCATGGTGGTCCATGGTTAAAAGATATACAATCTATTGAAAAATGGGATACCAAAAGGGCTATGGAGGGAGTGAAAAAATCATTGGTGGATTCTTTACTTGCAGGTTATGATCTTTTACATATAGATCCAACTGTAGACATTTCGATTCCTAAAGACGGTAGCATTATAGACATAAGAGTTGTAGCAGAAAGAACGATAGCACTCATAAAGCATGTGGAAGAATTCAGAAGAAATAATGACTTAGCTCCAATATCTTATGAAGTAGGAACAGAAGAGGTTCATGGAGGACTAGCTGATGACAGTACTTTCGATACATTCATATATTTGTTAAAAGAAGGACTGACAAAAGAGGGGCTGAGTGATGTATGGCCATGTTTTATAGTTGGAAAAGTAGGTACTGACCTGCATACCACTCTTTTTGATGTTGAAGTTGCAAAAAAGCTTACAGACAAAGTAAAGAAATTAGGCAGCTATATAAAAGGACACTATACGGATGGAGTGTCTAATCCCCAGGATTACCCTCTTACAGGTATGGGAGCTGCCAATGTGGGACCTGAATTCACAATAAGTGAGTATAATTCACTTATTGAGTTAGAAGAAGTTGAGAAGAAATTGGAACGAGAAGATAAGGTTGCGGTAATGTCAAATATAAAGAATGTATTATGGCAACTAGTATTGGATTCTAATCGTTGGCAGAAATGGTTGCAAAGAGATGAAGAGGGCAAATCGTTTACAGAATTAACAGAGGATAGACAAGAATGGTTAGTTCAAACAGGTTGTCGCTATATCTGGCAACATCCACAAGCGTTGGTTGCGCGTTATAGATTATATGAAAACCTCAATATATCCGGGATAAACGGAGAAGAAGTAGTTCTGGGACGAATAGAACATGATATGGATAAATACTTTTATGCTTTTAATCTTATAAACTTAAATGATCTTATCACATGAAAACATACGATGTAATAGCTATTGGTGAATTAAATGTCGACCTGATATTGAATAATATAGATGGTGAACCTGAAATAGGTAAAGAAAAATTTGCACAAGATATGGTTCTAACGTTAGGTAGTTCAACAGCTATTTTTTCAGCAAATGTATCCTCTTTGGGTTGCAGGGTGGGGTCGTGGGTATGATAGGAAAAGATAACTTCGGAGAGTTTGTAAAAAGCAGTTTAGAGGCAAGGGGCGTTGATTCCTCATTGTTGATTGAAACAGAACGGAGTGCTACAGGAGCTACAATCATATTAAACAACAATGAAGATCGTGCGATGGTGACATATCAGGGAAGTATGGATTTGATGAGCTTTAAGGATATTGATAAATCCGTATTTGAAACCACAAAACATATACATCTCTCATCTATTTTTCTTCAATCGGGTATAAAAAAGGATCTAGCAGAAATATTGAGTTATGCGCATAAAAAAGGAGTAACAACCTCTCTTGATCCCCAATGGGATCCGTTAGAAAAATGGGATTTTGATTATAAGACTCTTTTGCCATTGGTTTCTGTTTTTATGCCCAATGAAAAAGAAGTACAATTTCTAACAGGTTCTTCAACTCTTGAAGAAGCTTTAGAAAAGATTCGTCCTTATATTCATATATGTGTTGTTAAGCGCGGAAATAAAGGTTCACTGATGATGTTTAGTGACGGATCGACATGTAATCTTAATGCATTCTTAAATGAAGAAGTAGTAGATGCGATTGGTGCCGGAGACAGTTTTAATGCCGGTTTTATAAATTATTTCGTTCAAGAAAAGACACCGTATGAGTGCCAACATTTAGGAAATCTAACGGGAGCAATAAACACTACCGCAGCAGGAGGCACTGGTGCTTTTACCTCAAAGGTAGATATAATAAAAACTGCAAAAGAAATTTTTAACCAAGAGATTACGTTATGACCATCCATGAAAAACTCAAGCAATACCAACACAATAAAAGAGCTATTCTTGCGACAAACTTCTACAATCTCGAAACGTTACAAGCGATAGTTAAATCAGCGTCGAAAGTCCAAGTCCCTGTAATTTTGCAATTGACAAAGAGTTCGATTGACTATATCGGATTAAAAGAAGCAGTGGTGATGGGGCGTCAGGCTTTGGCTGATTATCAACTCGAGGGTTGGCTCCATCTGGATCATGGAGATTCTATCGATCTGGTTCAAAGATGTTTAGATGTGGGTTTCGATTCTGTGATGATTGATGCTAGTGAGAAAAGTTTTGATGAGAATATTCGTATTACTTCTGAAGTAGTCAAACGGGCAGCACCATACCAGGCTAATGTTGAGGCCGAATTAGGATATATTGCCAAGCTAGGACAGCAACAAGGCAATGAATACACAACAGCTGATGAAGCAAAGGCATTTGTTGAACAGACAGGTATCAATGCATTAGCCATTGCCATTGGATCGGCACATGGATTTTATAAATCAACACCACAATTGAATATCGAACGACTACGGCAAATCCATGCTGCTACCGATGCGATTCTTGTCTTACATGGAAGTTCTGGCATTCCCGATGGACAACTCAAAGATGCGATTAACAACGGAATTACAAAAATAAACTTAGCGACTGAGATAAAAAATGCATTTATGCAATCACTAAAAAAGGTACTCAAAAACACTGATGAAATTGATCTTCGAAAGGTATTCCCGATAGCGCGTGAATCAATGGAAAACCTTCTTGTTGATAAATATAAAGTAATTAATAATTTTTGAAAATACAAATACCATGAAATTAAATAGAAGAAACTTTGTTAAACATACGTTTGGAAGCATCGGAGTTGTTGCTATCGGAAGCGGTGCAATTACGGATGCTTTTGCTGCACCCACTATTCTACAAGGTAAAGATGACAGGAAAGTAAGGTTAGGATTTATTGGCGTTGGAGGTATGGGTACAAACCTGTTACGTTCCTGCTTATCCATGAAGGATGTTGAGATCCCCGCTGTCTGCGATATCGACTCGAAAGCGATGAGTAGAGCAATAGATCTGATTGAAAAAGCGGGACGTAAACGCCCTCAAGAGTATTCGAAGGGAGAAGGAGACTATTTAAATTTAGTTGTAAGAGATGATTTGGATGCTGTTGTTATTGCGACCCCATGGTTATGGCATACTCCAATGTCTATAGCTGCCATGAAAGCGGGCAAGCATGTAGCAGCAGAAGTATGGGGGGCATCAAACATTGAAGAATGTTGGGATTTGGTGAAAGCTGCCGAAGAAACCGGAATGCAATGTATGATGTTGGAAAATCACTGTTATGATCGTATTGAAATGTCTGTTTTGAATATGGTAAGAAAGGGTCTGTTTGGAGAAATACTACATTACGAATGTGGTTACTGTCATGATCTCCGGAACGTTAAATTTCGTCCCAATGCTGAATTTGGTTCTGGTGCTGAAGGGGAAGCACGTTGGAGAACATTCCAGTCGCAATATAGGAACGGTGATCTTTATCCTACTCATGGACTCGGTCCGATCGCAAATTGCATGAATGATAACCGGGGAAACAGAATGGTATCTTTGATTTCAACGGCAACTAAAGCAAGAAGTTTGCACGAATATGTGGTTGAAAAAGGTGGAAAAGATCATCCGAATACAACTGTTGATTGGGCACTTGGTGACATTGTGACAACAGTTATTAAGACTCAAAAAGGAGAAACTGTTACAATTACTCACGATACAAACTCTCCTCGTCCTTATTCAAATAATATGATGGTACAAGGTACTAAGGGACTTTGGTTATATCATAGGGCTTTGTGTAATTCTTTGCATGTCGAAGGCAGAAGTCCTGACCATAAATGGGAAACTTGGGAAAAATACATCCCGGAATTTGAACATCCGCTTTGGAAAAAATTCCTATCCGATGGAGTGAAAGGCGATCACGGAGGAGCGGGTTATCTTAAATTGCGCTCTTTCGTAGAATGCATAAAAAGAGGTATTTCTACTCCTATTGATGTGTACGATACAGCTGCTTGGATCAGTGTAACTCCACTATCTGAAAAATCAATTGCTTTGGGATCTGCTCCAGTTGAATTTCCTGATTTTACAACAGGAAAATGGATGACAAACAAACCAATTTTTGGTCTGACTGATGAATATTAATACTCTTAAATTATTAACCTCAAAATATTCCATTATGAAAAACATTCTAATACTTCTTTGTTTTATTATAATTCCGTTTACGGGTTATTCTCAATTTGTTTCCCAATATGCAGATATTCCGAGAATTGATGTGCATGCACATACTGGTAATTATTATCCGGGTATACGTAATTACCTTACTTTACGTGAAGCTATGTTGTCACAAAATAAAATCGATTTGGCAATGCTCATCAACCTCAACGATGAACAATCTATTGATACTATTTCAGAAGTAAGCAAGGGCAGAATTATGACTTGTATTAACGATTTCAAACCCAACAGGGGGTTGACGCATACGTCTGACGATATTGCATCCAGCTTGAAAAGAGGATACGTCGGTTATAAAATCTGGCATGGACCTTATGGAAGAGTGCTGGAAGAAGGTGAAGACGGTATTAAATATATTGACGATCCCGCACACGCACCTATTTGGATTGCTATGGAAAAAGCCGGATTACCCGGTGCATCTATTCATATTGCAGACCCGAACGGCCCTTTCGGAAACAGGGGAAAATGGGCAGCTGATCCTGTAGAATTCTGGCGTCAAATTATGGGACTTGAAAGAGTCCTGAATCGACATCCTGATATGGTCGTTATTGCGGCTCATTGTGCATGGCTGATCTGCCAGGATGCTCAAATCGATTATTTAAGATATATGTTATCTACTTATCCTAATTTTTATGTTGACCTGGCAGCTACTTTTCAATATTACCATTTAGTAGACCATGCCAACTTGCGGGACTTTCTGATTGAGTATGCCGATCGCATCTTATATGGATCTGACATTAGCAACATCCGAAAGGAAGAACAAATAGGTAGCTATATAGATCGTTACACACGTACATTTCGTATGCTGGAAACCGACGAAATGGTTGAAGGTGGATTCTTTGGTATGAATCCGGCAAAAGGATTGAATTTGCCTAAAAATGTACTGGAGAAAATATACTACAAAAATGCACTTAAACTTTATCCGGGCTTGGCGAAAGGAATGGCTGATTTAGGGTACAAGACCGATTAACGAATGGCCGCGTTGAGTTGTTTGTTTCTTCCCATGATTTGCTTAAGAAAATATACAGAGATAATGCAAATAAACTTTTTAAAAAATAATGTATGAAAGAAAGATGGTATGTTGTATATCTATTGTTGTTGGCTGTATTAATTACAGGCTGTAATAAGAGTGTGGTAATAAAGAACGGAGATCTACAACTGGAAGTGGATAACCTGATGAGAATAAAGTTGGTTTCTCTGAATAGTTCGACTTCTTCATTTCATGATGATTTTATAGAATCAGATGCTTTAATGGCTGTAGAATTTACAGCTTCGCAATTTAGACTGACAAATGTTTCTGAATTTAAAGAAGGAAATGTCTCCGGATATACATTAATGGGAACTTATATTAAAGATGGTTTTCATGTGGAAAAACATCAGAAAATAACGATACCCGAAAATCTGGAAGGAATGCTTCTTCTTGAAACATATTATATTAATCGGAGTAATAAAGATATTGTGATAAATGGGTGGAAAATGAATGAATTACATGTAAATGTATCTGACACTTCAATATGGTCGTTCCAGCCAACTTCTACAAGTCGTCGATCAGATTGGCTCTCTGAAGTGAAACCAGGCTATTACAAAAAGAATTATCTGGGTATGAACGATTCAGATTACGGAGGAGGAATACCAATGGTTAATCTGTGGCGTCGTGACGGAGGTGTTGTAACAGGGCTAATTGAAAATACACTAAAAATGGTATCAATGCCTGTTCAGTGGCTCACGCATGAAAATTATGCTTCTATTGCTTTAACTTATGATATGAAGGGAGGGCGCAAAAAATTCGCATCCGGTGACACCCTTCATACATATGACTCTTTTATAGGAGTTCATACCGGAGATTTTTACGATCCGTTGGAGCGTTTATCTCGTCACATGGAAACTAAAGGTATGGTATTTCCTGAATCCTCTCCTGAAGCTTATGAAGCCGTCTGGTGTGCGTGGGGGTACGAACGTACATTTACAATTGATGAAGTTATAGGAACACTACCAAAGGTAAGAGAACTTGGATTTAAATGGGTTGATGTTGATGATGGATTTCAGATCGCAGAAGGTGACTGGGAAACAAATTCCCGTTTCCCAGGTGGGGATAAAGATATGCGTAGAATGACCGATGCGATTCATGCACACGGCATGAAAACAAAACTCTGGTGGGCTCCTTTGGCTGCTGATCCGGGCTCTAATGTGTTGAGAGAAAATCCTGGAATAAGACTTCGGACACAATGGGGATCTCCTGAGTATATAACCTGGTGGGATAGCTACTATATGTCTCCCGTTAACCCTATAACAGAAAAATTAACCAATGAATTGTTGGAACGTTTTATTGTAAAATGGAATTTTGACGGACTTAAACTCGATGGACAACATATGAATTGTTGTTTACCTGATTATAACCGCGCCAGCAGATTGGAGTATCCCGAACAAGCTGTAGAACTAATGCCTACCTATTTCCGGAATATTTACGAAAAAGTGTTGGATTACAAACCTTATGGTGTAGTGCAGTTTTGCCCATGCGGATGTGCTATTAACTATTTTATGATTCCATTTATGAATCAGGCTGTTTCATCCGACCCGACTTCCAGTTGGCAAATACGACACAAGGCTAAAACGTACAGAGCTATCACAAATAAATTAGCTTATTATGCCGATCATGTTGAATTGAGTGATAATGGAAATGATTTTGCTACTCAAATTGGTATTGGAGGGGTTATTGGTTCAAAATTCACTTATCCCAAAGATAATCCCAATGTGAGTAAAAGTTATGTTCTGACACCTGAAAAAGAGAAATTTTACAAAAAATGGGTAAACATTTATAATGACAAGATGATTTCTACCGGAACCTATCTTAATCTATATGATATAGCTTATGATAAGCCGGAAACTCATGTACTCAACAAAAATGGGAAAATGTATTATGCTTTTTACGCTGATGAATGGAAGGGAGAACCAATAGAATTACGTGGATTGGAGAAACGAAAATACACAGTATGTGAATATACTTCTGATGATAAGAAAACATATGAAATAGACGGAGAAAACCCTGTGATAAAACCGACATTTAATAGGGATTATTTAATAGAAGTGTATTAATTGATAATTGATTAATGAATTTTTTACTCATATTTTATAAACAATCTAAATGTTAATACAATGAATCTACAACTGTTTAGAAAAGTGCAATTAATTTGTATAGGATTTCTTTTCCTAGCAATTGGAATTGCACAGAGCCAAAATTTAGTAACAGGTAGGGTCACCTCTTCCGATGGGAATGAAACTCTGCCTGGGGTTAATGTCTTGATTAAAGGAACTTCTTTAGGAGCAGTGACAGATATTGACGGAGAATACAGTCTTAGTGATGTTCCATCTGGAGCTACATTAGTATTCTCTTATGTGGGATATACTACTGTTGAAGAAGTTGTAGGAAATAGAACTAATATCAATGTTGTTATGGTATCTAATCAAGTTCTGGACGAAGTAGTCGTTATTGGATATACGAGCGTAAGAAAAGCTGTAATGACAAGTGCCGCGACTACCTTGCAAGGAGAAGCGATTACCGATAATGTGACTTCCGACTTTGGTTCGATGCTTCAAGGTAAGGTTTCTGGATTGATGGTTACCAATAGTAGTGGAGCGCCAGGATCGGAAGCTAGTTTACTTATTCGTGGTGTGGGAACTATCACTGCGGGGAAAAGTCCTTTATTTGTTGTGGATGGTATCCCTGGAGGCACCTATGATCCCAATGATGTAGAGACCGTAACAGTTCTGAAAGATGTAGGTTCTACTGCTATTTATGGAGCAGAAGGGGCTAATGGTGTTATTGTGGTTACCACTAAGCAGGGAAAGCGGAATCAGGCTCCACAGATAACAATAAGAGTCAATGCTGCTATTACCGAAGCTCTTTTTGGTCGGTTTAGTCCTATGAATGGAGAAGAACTCTATGATTTATGGGCATCATGGGGAATACCTAACTTTGAATCAGATTTTCCGCAAACACTTAAACAGCGGAATTATGATTGGCTTAACAATACATTCGAAACAGGTCATGCTCAGGAATATTATGCTTCTGTTGCAGGTGGAACGAAAAATACGTCATACATGGTCAGCCTGAATCACTATAATCAGGAAGGGACCATGCCAGGTACTTCTTACAGACGTAGTAATGCACGTGCGAATTTCAATGTGCAACTCTCCAACACCCTTGATTTGGGTGTACGTATGAATATGCGTGAGAATAAGAGAAAAAATCTTTGGTCAAGTACTTTTAGTGAAATGGCTTATCGTGGAATACCTTGGGACAATCCGTTTGATGAAAATGGTAAACCTGTAGATATTGCTAGTACACCGGCTGCCGATCAAAGATGGTTTTATGCCAACCGTCAGAATCCCTGGCATGGCTATCAATATAATTACGATAAAGAAGGCGGAACAAGTATGAATCTTGACCTTGTGCTCAATTGGAATATTCTTCCATGGCTGACTGCTACTAATACAGTACGTTTGGGTAGATCACAAAGATGGGAAAAGCTATTCTATGATTCACGGGACGCCAGTCAAACTTGGAATGGGATTACGCAGGGTAGCCGTGTAGATGACTATTCCTCATATCCGTTAGGAGGCTATAGTAATACCACACTTTTGAAAGCCTTTTATCGTAAGGGATCGCATGACTTGGGCGGATTATTAGGGTATGAGTTTAATAAATCTAAGGGAAATTATGGTTTTGGCGCGCGGGCCGAGCAGCAGCCAACAGGTTTGGAAGTGGTATCTGCGGGTGCTGCTACAACCATGCGTGCTATAGACGGATATGCTACTCCTAGTGCGGGTTGGTCTGCTTTTGCGCAAGTAAATTATTCGTATTCCGACAGATATATAGCTACAGCCTCGTTCCGTGCCGATGCAAGCAGTCGTTTTGCACCTGATAATCGTGTAGGTTATTTCCCTTCTATGAGTGCTGGATGGTTAGCTTCCAACGAAAATTTTCTGAAGGGAAACAAAGTTTTAACCTTCCTTAAATTGCGTGGAAGCTTTGGTTTGACTGGTAATGCCGACATTGGCCACTTCGTCTATATGGATGCTTATACATTCTCTGGTGTGACTTATTTAGGTGAACCGGGAGCCCAACCCTCACGTCTGGCAAATCCTGATCTCGGATGGGAGAAGAGTTTAATGGCTTCATTAGGTATAGATTTTCAGCTTTTTGATTGGCTTGAAGGTAGTGTCGATCTTTATCGAAACTATAATTCAGATCTTCTCTTTAGCGCTCCTGAAGCGCCTAGTACCGGATTCTATAGCTACACGCGTAATATCGGAGAAATAAGTAATAAAGGTATTGAACTTCAGCTGACCAGTTTAAACATCAATAAAAAAGATCTGAAATGGACAACCTCATTTAATATTGGGTTTAACAAAAACAAAGTAGAGAAATTACCTGGTGGTGAAGATGGCGGACCGGGCACGCCTATTATGGTTGGGGCTGCGGATGCTGCAAGACAACGATTGGAGGAAGGCCATGAACTTTATGGTTGGTATATGCCGGAATGGCGAGGAGTTGATCCTGCCAATGGAGATCCTCTTTGGACGGCAGAAGATGGTGGCGTAACAAATGATTACACAAAAGCTAAAATAGACTGGCTAGGATCTTCACCTACTCCTAAGTTCTCAGGAGGTCTTCTGAATAATCTGACTTATAAAGGATTTAATCTGGGTATTAATCTTGTATTTGTATATGGTAACAAGATCTATTATGGGGCACGTGGCTCTATGGATAATGATGGCCGTCAGGCACAATACAATCAGATGTCGTTAGATAACGGTTTGGGATGGAGTCGATGGGAAAAACCGGGAGATATCGCTACTCATCCGTTGCCTGTTTACGGAGGTAATAAAAATTCTACCAGTCCTTCTTCTCGTTTTCTTGAGAACGGAAGTTATTTGCGTGTACGTAACGTCAATATAGGGTATAATCTTCCAAAAGATCTGTTAAGCAGTCTGAGGATTACAAACGCTCGGGTGTTCTTATCGGGAGACAATCTGTTAACATTCAGCAAGTTCTCAGGACCAGATCCTGAAACCAGCCTCACTGCAAGTGGTATTTCAAGCGTTGCAGGGTCTATTAACTGGTTATATCCTGTCAACCGTACTTTCTCTGTTGGTGTCGAAGTAAAATTTTAATATAAACATAAAATGATCATCTATCATGAAAAATAAATCATTAATACTAATAACTGCGATTTTTGGCATAATATTGTCATCCTGCGTAGATCTGGATTTGGTACCTGAGTCTACGATGACTTCAGAACAACTCGCAGCTGATCCGTCAGGTATAGAATATGCTACAATAGGTGCTTATCGGTGGTTCAGACAAAACCGTACAGGAATGGCCGGTGGTTCTTCAAGCAGAGATGTTTATGTAAGAAACTGGTACCAAATGAACGAATTCCGAGGCGACAATGTTTTCATTGCAGGTGTTACTTCCGACCCGTTTATGAAATCGTATGAATATACGGATTCTGATACAGAAGCTACATGTCGCTACATATGGTATTCTTCCTATTCTATGCTGAATATATTAAATACAAATATTAGAATTGGAGTCGAAGGTAAGTCGCAAACAAGTGATCATATTCTTGGTGAAAATTATTTTTTGCGTGCCTTGTTGTATCTGAATCTTTGTGATCTCTTTGCACGTCCCTATTCCCAAGGAGCAAACAATCTTGCTGTCGTACTTCGCACAGAGGAACCTCTGACCGGTGATATTACAAGAGCAACCATTGGTGAAGTTTACGAACAAATAGAGAAAGACCTTAAAAAAGCTATCCAATTAATGGGTAACAACCGTCGTTCCGACAACAATAGCTATGCCTGGAAAGGTTCTGCACAAGGACTTTTATCAAGGTTGTATCTTCATATGGAGAGAAATCAGGATGTAGTAAATATTGTGAACGAGATGCTTGAAGGTAAAGCTCCGGCAGATGTGCTTGACCCAGATCTTGCTACTTATTTCACACGCACACAGACCTCACATGAAACGCTGTGGTGTGTCGGATATTTGCCAAACGAAAGCCCTGGAAATAGTGCCGTTGCTTCTATGTATCTAAATGATCCTGTTAGCGGTGCCGGATGGGGTGAGATTTATCCATCCGATCCGATGTATGAGCTGTTTACCCGCTATGCTGATGATGATATCCGCTGGAAGGATTTCCATCTTTACCAGGCAATCCCTGCTCCGGGAGTTTTATTCAATGGCGAGCCTGTTCAGTGGATGGCTAACTGGCCGGTTCCTAATCCTACCAGTTGGTATTATGGGCTTCAGTATCGTTACCTGGCAGAAGACGCAGGTGGCAAATATATCATCTTCAGTAATAATCCTGGCATGAATAATCCGGTTGATGATGATTACTTCACCAATACAAGTACTAAGATATATATTCAGGAAGAAATAGTGAATACGTATCCCAGATATTACTTTATGTATAATGGAAACAAGGTGGATGTTACAGTTACTCCGGCTACCAATAACCGTATGAGTTATAGAAAGATATTCAACAAGAAACTTTCCGGACAGGATGGTAATGCAATGTTGTGTTCTTATCCTTTGATTCGTTGGGGTGAGGTGATCCTGAATCGTGCTGAGGCTTATGCTAAGTTAGATAATTCTGCTTCTGCATTGGCTGACGTGAATGCTATCCGTAGCCGTGCAGGTCTATCAGGTGATCAGTTGATGACGACTAGTAATATGGGTGCGCGCGGATATACTAGCATACTTGACGTAGTTCTTGATGAACGTCGTCTTGAACTTGCCTATGAAGGTTTCCGCTGGAAAGATCTTTTCCGTAATAATAAACCAATGGACCGTCGTTTTGCCGGTACACATCCCTGGGAGGTTATTCAACCGACAGACCTACGTATTCCTCATCAGATTTCCGGAGATGAAACACTTATCAATCCGGGAGTATTACCTAATCCAAGATAATTCAGGTAATAGATAGATATAGAAAAGCAAGACAGATATTCTACTGCCTTGCTTTTTTATAATTTAGTATTTGTGCGTGTAACAAGCTATGTGATTAAAAACAAGGTAGTGATTCTAAATATAAAAATAAATGCAGATGAAAAGTAAAATACTATTGATCGTTGTAAACGCTTGTTTTCTGTTTAGTTGCCAGCAGGCTCCGCTTGTGTTACAGACGCTTGACTATACGGAAAATCCGATCGATATTCCAAATCCCGATAGAGGTCCATTTAGAGGCCGATGGCAACGTGGAGATACACCTTTTGGCGTTACTCCTGAAGTAGATCACAGGGTTCCTGTTGATGCGAATTCTGTTCTGTATCATGGAAGACAGGTGCCACCTGTGGAAGGTGATGATATCGAAGAGACTTCATTTTATAATGGTGTTAACATAAGCCCGGCTCCTTACGTAGGTGGTACGGGAGTTTCTGCCTTTCCTTCCATTTCTTTTATGGGTTTTGATTTAGTTCACTTTTCATCGAATGCATTTCTCAGTAGGCAGGCTAGTTATGATTTCTTTGATGAAAGACAAACTACCGGTGTGCTAAATTTTGAAGGAAGAACAGGGAAAACTCAACCTTTAACGGAGTTTGCACTTAATTATATCAGAAACCTGCTTCAAAAAGTGAGAGAGGGAAATGGTGTTGCTTTTGTGAAATTCTCTTATGACGGAAACGGTTTCAATTATTTAGAAAATTGGACAGGCTATCGGGAACAACTTATTTATGGTCCTGAACCAACAGCTATAACTCCTAATAATCCGACTGACATGTGTGATGTTCCCGGTCATGAAGATAAAGACTGGATACAGTATCATATTTGGCAACTTAAGCCTATTTTCCATGAATTCGAAGATGTTATCATGTGTGTTAAAACAGGTATGCTTGGCCCATGGGGCGAACAGCATTCATCACCTATTACACAATCACCTGTGGCTTATAAGAAACTGTTAGATGCCTATCTGGATGCTGTTCCTGCTTCGCGTATGCTTTTAACACATCCTGGCGGATTCCTGGCTTGGTACAACGCTACGCATGGAACCTCTTATAGCTTTACAGATATACACGACATGCCTGTTCCTCCAAAGGATTCACCGGAGGCGCGTTTTGGTGTGTTCGATGATAGTTACGCAGCTAGTTATGAAGATAATGGTTCGCTTTCGGAAGGATCGTCATTTATTGGTGCCGGTTTCGATCGTTACAAAGTTCTTAGGTGGATCAATAAACAAAACTCAATTTTTCAAGGCGAAGGAGGAATCGGCGATAATGCTTTTGGCAGCTTCCCTGGCGCTATTATAGAAGCCCGGGAATTTAGAACAACTGCTTTGAATATGAGGCATGGTAATTATCAGCGATGGAATAGTTTTATCTATACTGAAGAGGCTGTTACTGCTCCGGTTACGTTTCCGGGTAATAATAATGAACAAGATAATTTTACCGGACCAACTAAAACAGCATTTTTTGATCCTGTATATGATGGCAGAACAGGCCTGGAATATTTCCGTGACAGATTAGGTTACCGGTTGGTGCTACGGGAAGCTAATGTAAGTGAATGGGTAAAGCAGACCGGAAGTTTGAGATTCGAAGGAAAGATCCAGAATGTCGGATTTGGTAATGTTGTAAACAAAAAAAATGTATGGGTTATTCTAAAGCCGCGAACGGGTTCAAACCATTATATAGCACTTACAGACCTTGATGCAAGAGATTGGCTGACTGACGGGAATGGCAACGGTAGGCCGGATAATACTGCTGCATGGCGTGATTTGAACTTTTCAATAAATATGCTTGAATTTGGTGATGTGCCTACTGGAGAGTATGATATTTATTTGAAAATCAACGACCCTAAGGAAAAGAGTACTAACAAGCGTTGTATACAGTTTGCGAATCACAATAGTTGGAATTCTAACCTTGGTGCAAACTTAATTGGTTGGACAATAGTTAAATAACACAATACTTTGTTTAATTATAAAGTAAATACCACATGAAAAATAAAATAGTATATATCGTTGCAAGCATTTTCTTTTTGTTGGGTTGTCAGCATTCCCCGCTTGTCTTACAGATGCTTGACTATACAGAAAATCCTGTTGATATTCCGAATCCTGACAGAGGGTTTTACAGGCCTCAATCATATGTTATTCCTGTCGAAATCGGATCTTCTCCAAGCATTCCTGATTTGTCGGCTACCATAGCAGGCA
The DNA here is from genome assembly GCA_032054765.1 of Tannerellaceae bacterium. Lineage (GTDB taxonomy): Bacteria > Bacteroidota > Bacteroidia > Bacteroidales > Tannerellaceae > DFXE01. The sequence goes on along the minus strand of DAMBSC010000022.1, from coordinate 60,264 downwards.
CAACTGTTCATGTTGATTCTCGCATTGTTTATATGGAATTTGACCTGAAAAATTTTTCGTCGAATGCTCCTCTCAATGGACTACCTCCAGGACCTTGGGGGAATAATCAGCCGGATTATGGAACAACTCAACCGTTAACAGAGTCTGCGCTTGATTATATCAGAACAGCACTTCAACAAATAAGAGAAAGCGAAGCCGTTGCCATTGTAAAATTTAATTATGACGGACGAGGTTATACATATAATAATCGTGGAGGATATAACCAATTCATTCATGATTGCGAACCCGGGGCACCCAAAGGTAGGATGTGGTATGAAAAGGGAATTGAGGAAGAATCTGATTTGTGTGGCATACCGGGTCATGAAGATAAAAACTGGGTACAATATCATCTTTGGCAGATTGGAAATGTTTTTAGCGAATTTGAAGACATTATAATGGTTGTTAAAGGAGGATTCTTTGGACCATGGGGAGAAATGCACTCGTCATCATATGCCAATACCAGGGAAGGTTATCACTGGCTTTTGAAAGCATTGCTGGAGTACGTCCCCCAATCGCGTTCTATTATGGTACATGCGGGTGGAGTTATGGCTTGGTATAACGTTGAATATAATACGAAATATAGCTTTACCCATTTAATGCCTGCTCCGGAACGCGACACACCGGCACAGCGCTTCGGCATGTTCAATGATAGCTATTCACGGGATATTACTGATGGTGGCTCACTTTCCGAAGGGGCAGGGTTAATTGGAGAAGACTATGACCGTAACGCAGCCTTAACATGGATGAGAAATCAAAACAACTTCTATGGTGGTGAAACGGTTAGAGCCAACAATGATCCTGATAATATATATCCCAGGTTTCCGAATGTTCCTTATGAAGCTGCTTATGCTCAAACAACTCATTTGAATACAAGTTATAGCTCAAACACATACAGCCTTTGGGAAGATTTTGTTTATAATGAAGCGAATGTCACCTCACCGTTTACGCCTCCACATGATGGAGTGACTCGAACAGCAATTTTCGACCCGTTATATGACGGCAGAAGCGGAATGGAATTTATGCGTGACCGATTGGGGTATCGGTTGGTGTTGCGTGAAGCTAAAGTAAGCAAGTGGGTAAAACAGAATGGTATGCTGCAGTTTGAAGGAAAGATCCAAAACGTCGGTTTTGGAAATGTTGTTAATAAAAAAAATGTGTGGGTCATTCTGAAATCGAAAACTAATTCTAACTCTAAGATTGTTCTTACGAATATAGATGCAAGAGATTGGCGGCCTGATTTAAACAACAGGGCAGACAATATTGCCGCTTGGCGTAATTTGAGCTTTTCAATTCCTATGGAAACATTTGGTTCTGTGAGTCCGGGTGATTATGATATTTACCTAAAAATCAATGATCCGAAAGAACTTAGCATTAATAAACGCTGTATACAGTTTGCAAATAAAGATATTTGGAATCCTAACCTTGGTGCAAATTTAATTGGTTCAACAATAGTTAAGTAGAAGTTTAGAAGATAGCGTAAGTCCCAAAAACTTATGCTATTTTTTGTTTTATTTGAGTAGTTCTTTGAAAAATAGCTACTTTTGAAACATGAAAAACACGAATTTAGTTTATTTATTAGGGGGAAGTCTTATCTTATTAAGCAGTTGTCGGCAAGAATCCCCCAAAAAGCCTAATATCATATTCATTTTGGCCGATGATATGGGCTATGGGGATGTGTCTTTATTGAATGAACAGTCGAAAATCAATACAGTAAATATCGACAGATTGGGTAGGGAAGGAGTAGTTTTTACAGATGCACATTCGAGTTCATCTGTAAGTACACCTACACGTTACGGTATACTGACAGGCAGATATAATTGGCGTTCTACTCTGAAATCCGGAGTGTTAGGTGGATATAGTGACGCTTTATTGCCTGTTGACCGGCAAACGATAGCCGGAGCGCTTAAAGAACAAAACTATCATACAGCTTGTATTGGAAAGTGGCATTTAGGCTGGACATGGAATAATATCGAGGCAGGTAATGAAAATATAGATTATAGTAAACCTATAACAAACGGTCCAACCACACGGGGATTTGATTATTTTTATGGAATATCGGGATCGCTTGATATGGCTCCTTATATTTATGTTGAAAATGATAGGCCGACATCTTTACCAGACAGAGAAACAGAAGACACTGGGATGCGTTTTTGGCGAAAAGGCCCGACTGGCGCGGGTTTCGATCATGAACAAACGTTACCTAACTTTATCGACAGGGCAGTCACTTATATTCATGATAAATCCAGAGAAGATGATCCATTCTTTTTATATTTGCCACTTCCCGCTCCTCATACTCCCATATTGCCGATTAAAGAGTTCCAGGGAAAATCAGGATTAAATCCTTATGGAGATTTTGTACTAATGGTAGATGCCATGGTAGGAAAGATTATGGATGCACTTGATGATGCAGGTATTAGTGATAACACGATCTTGATTTTTACTACAGATAATGGATGTAGTCCAATGGCAGATTTCGAAGAACTGGAAAATAAAGGTCATTACCCCAGTTATATTTATCGTGGACATAAAGCCGATCTTTTCGATGGTGGTCACCGGATACCCTGTATCTTACGATGGCCGGAAATGGTAAAACCGCATACTGTTGAACAGACTATTTGTCTGACAGATTTTTTCTCTACATTAGCTGCTATAGGCGATTACCAGGTAAAAGATAATGAGGCGGAAGACAGCTACAATATCCTGCCTTTACTACTGAATACGGATGAAGAAAAAATAATCAGAGAAGCTACTGTGCATCACTCCATTGACGGGGATTTTACCATTCGCAAAGGAGAATGGAAACTATTAATTTCTCCAAGTTCAGGAGGATGGAGTTTTCCTCGACCCGGTATAGATGATGAAGTTATAGCTACTTTGCCCAATATTCAATTATACAATATGAAGCAGGATCCCGGAGAAATGGAAAATGTATATGATCTTTATACGGATATTGTAGACGAATTAATGGGTTTAATGAAGAAATATATTGCGGACGGACGTAGTACTCCAGGCTTGCCTCAGACGAACGATGGAGAAAAAACATGGAAACAAATTGCTACTATTATGAGATAATTTCTGACATTTTTATTGAAAATGTAAATTTCTTCTAACTCATACATTCGCTAAAATTGATAAAATTATTGGTTGTTTTCGAATCAATGCCTTTAAAAAATGGTTTGTTTCGAATATTTTTAACTGTTTTTAATTGAAAATGACCGTACAATTTACGAAAAACGACCGTATGAAACTCCAAAATGGACCGCATCTTTTTATGAAATCGACCGTACCTATTTGGAAAAAGATAAAAAAGAAGAGAAAATAATGATAAATTGGCAGCATAATACTCTAAATTATCAAAAAATCAATTCAATTTGAAATGATAAAAGATGATGTTTTTGATAAAGAAGGTAGAATAAAGAATGAATAATATCAAAAATATATTCAATTTTCTATTTTAAATTATCTATTGCTTGCAAAGTGGAAAACCTAAACTCTCTTAGAATCGAATATTTTTCATCATCCCTTAATATAGCTTTAAATAGCGCAATTATGAAGTAGTTATATTATCAAATTGTAAATTTTTACAATTTGATATTTTTGTTAAAAAGAGATTATAATTGAATAATTAACTACTTTTGCTGTCATTATAAATGATGATGAATAGATCATCTTAAAATTGTATTTATATGAAAGGAATCGTATTAGCCGGTGGTTCGGGTACCCGTTTATATCCCATAACAAAAGGAGTCTCCAAGCAATTATTACCTGTCTATGATAAACCCATGGTATACTATCCAATATCCGTATTAATGCTTGCTGGTATCAAAGAGATCCTTATCATATCTACTCCTCAGGATTTACCTGGATTTAAACGACTATTAGGAGATGGCTCTGATTTAGGGGTAACTTTTGAATTTGCAGAGCAACCTTCGCCAGATGGTTTAGCACAGGCCTTTATTATAGGAGCAGATTTTATCGGTGACGATTCAGTATGCCTTGTCTTAGGTGATAATATATTCTATGGACAGAGTTTCACGATGATGCTAAAAGAAGCAGTCAATGATGCAGAAGAAAATAATAAAGCCACAATATTTGGCTATTATGTTAATGATCCGGAACGATATGGTGTGGCTGAATTTGATTCACAGGGAAATGTATTGAGTATTGAAGAGAAACCTCTAAATCCTAAATCAAATTATGCTGTTGTTGGTCTTTATTTCTATCCGAATAAAGTGGTTGATGTGGCAAAGCAGATCAGACCCTCAGCCAGAGGAGAATTGGAAATAACAACTGTAAATCAACGATTTCTTGCTGACAATGAACTAAAAGTTCAATTGCTAGGACGTGGTTTTGCCTGGTTGGATACGGGAACTCATGATTCACTTTCAGAAGCTTCTACTTTTGTCGAGGTGATTGAAAAACGGCAAGGACTTAAAGTTGCCTGCTTAGAAGAGATAGCTTATAATAACAAATGGATTGATGAGGAAAAAATGAATGAAGTAATCATTCCAATGAGTAAGAACCAATATGGTCAATATTTGATCAAATTATTGAATAATAAAAAAATAATTGATGAATAAAGATTCAAAAATATATATCGCCGGTCATCGGGGGTTGGTGGGTTCTGCTATTTTGCGGAATTTACAGGAGAAAGGATATTCTAATTTTGTGCTTCGTACTTCTAACGATTTAGATTTGACTAATCAGAAAGCCACAGATGATTTCTTTAAAAAAGAACAACCCGAATTTGTATTTTTAGCTGCTGCTCATGTGGGCGGGATTATGGCAAATAATACCTACAGGGCTGATTTTATTTATAAAAATCTGATGATACAGAATAATGTTATTCATGCTAGTTATATAAATCAGGTAAAGAAGTTATTATTTCTTGGCAGTACATGTATCTATCCGCGTGAAGCACCCCAACCTATGCGTGAAGATAGTTTATTAACTTCACCATTAGAATATACAAATGAACCCTATGCCATAGCCAAAATAGCAGGTATAAAAGCGTGCGAAAGTTATAATTTACAATATGGAACCAATTTTATAGCGATAATGCCTACTAATTTATATGGTCCAAATGATAATTTTAACCTCGAAACGTCTCATGTGCTTCCGGCTATGATTCGTAAGATACATTTAGGGAAATATTTAAAGGAAGAAAAATGGGATGTTTTAAAGAAGGATTTGAATTCACGCCCGATAGAGGGAGTCACAGGCAATTCTTCTGAAAAAGAGATCTTTGATGTATTGGAGAAGTATGGTATCAATAAAGATGAAGTAAGGTTGTGGGGTACTGGGAAACCGCTCAGGGAGTTCTTATGGAGTGAAGATATGGCTGATGCATCTGTCTTTATAATGGAAAAGATAGACTTTGAAGATTTACGTCCTGAAAAAGGAGAAGTTCGTAATACCCATATAAATATAGGAACTGGTATTGAAATTTCTATAAAAGAAATATCCCAACTTATTAAAGATAAAATCGGATATACCGGCTTGCTTACCTTTGATAGCACAAAGCCCGACGGAACATTTCGTAAATTAACGGATGTAACAAAACTACATTCGCTGGGATGGTATCATACTATTGAAATAAATGAAGGAATAACCCGTCTGTATGACTGGTATAAAAGTAATATTAATCAAATAATATAAAGTTTAATGGGAAAAGTTGCTTTAATAACCGGAGTTACCGGTCAGGACGGAGCGTATCTTGCAGAATTCTTAATCAAAAAGGGGTATACGGTACATGGTATAAAACGTCGTTCTTCAATGTTTAATACGGAACGTATCGATCATTTATATCAGGACCCTCATGCAAAAGATCGAAACCTGATACTTCATTATGGAGATTTGACAGACAGTCTTAATCTGACTCGTATTATCGGTGAAATACAGCCGGATGAGATATATAATTTGGCGGCTATGAGTCATGTGAAAGTGAGTTTTGATATGCCGGAATACACTGCCAATACGGATGGATTAGGAACTTTGAGAGTATTAGAAGCAGTTCGTTTGTTAAACCTGGTTAAGAAGACACGCATATATCAGGCCTCTACTTCCGAACTGTATGGTTTGGTACAAGAAGTTCCCCAAACAGAAAAAACACCGTTTTATCCCAGAAGTCCTTATGCTGTTGCTAAGTTGTATGGTTACTGGATAACGGTTAATTACAGAGAAGCATATAATATGCATGCTTCAAATGGAATTCTTTTTAACCATGAATCACCCCTTAGAGGTGAAACGTTTGTTACACGTAAAGTGACACGTGCGGTTTCTCGTATAGCCTTGGGAATGCAGGATAAATTATTTATGGGTAATCTTTCTGCAAAACGAGATTGGGGGCATGCGAAAGACTATATCCGTGCCATGTATGCTATCCTTCAGCGGGATGAACCAGATGATTATGTCATTGCTACAGGGGTTACTACATCAATCAGAGATTTGATCCGCCTGTCTTTTAAAGAGATTGGAGTTGAAATAGAATTTAAAGATAAAGGAATAAATGAAGTCGGAATTTTAAACTATATTGATGAAAAAGTGTTTAATAATAAAGTAGGGGGAGATTTTTTAGAAAAATTTAAAAATAGAATCGGTGAAAAGATTGTAGCTGTTGATTCGAATTATTTCCGACCTACAGAAGTTGATTTATTAATAGGTGATGCCACTAAAGCAAGAACCCTTTTAAAATGGGAGCCAGAGTATACTTTGGAGGCATTAATCGAAGATATGATCGACAATGATTTAAAAGTAATGAAAAAAGAATCTTACATAAAAAGTGGAGGATATAATATTTTGAATTATTTTGAATAACGTAAACATTTTGAAGTTTTCGTTTGTTATAATGGGAAAAACGGTTAAATTTGTTCCGAATTTGACCGTTAAAAATAAGATTAAGTTATAAAATGATTGTATAATTAAAACGTTGATGAATATGAAAACAAAATTTTTGATTTTTGCTTTGTTATCATGCTTTGTTATCTCTACTTCAGCACAGGAGTATAAGCCACAAGTTGGTTTCAGTACGGAAAGAGGCTCTAAAACAACCTTCAAAAAGAATAAATTTGGAGATAACTGGTTTATTTCTATTGCAGGTGCCGGTACTATGTTATATGGTGACGATAATAAACACCAGGACTTCATGGATCGTGTTACGGTTAATCCTCAGATAGCATTTGGTAAATGGTTCTCACCTTATTTTGCTGTTCGTGTACAAGGTACAGGTGGTGCATTACATGGATATGTATTTAATGACAATTCCAGAAGTTCAATGTGGCTGCAACACAACTATTATGCAGCAGGACATGTTGACTTTATGTTAGATTTAAGTAATTATTGGGCTCCTTACAACGAGAAAAAAGTATTCCGTTTTATCCCTTGGTTTGGTTTAGGTTATGCTCAACGTTGGAGTGAAAATGATGCTGTGGACATTCCAAGAACAGAATCTCCAACTTTAAACGTTGGTATTTTGACAGCTTTCCGTTTAGGAAAACGTGTTGATTTGAATATTGAAGCTCAGGGTATGTTGTTGAATGAAGAATTCAACCGTCAAAGCGGTGGTAAATTATCTGATGGTATTGTACAACTATCTGCAGGTTTAACCTTTAAACTAGGTAAAACAGATTTCGAAGTTGTTGAACCAATGGATTATGCTCTATTGAATGATCTTAATAGTCAAATTAACTCATTACGTGCTCAAAATGACGAATTAAGCAAACGTCCGGTTTCTTGTCCTGATTGCCCGGATGTAGTTCCTACTCAAATCGTAAACAATTATGCTGAAAATGTAGTTTACTTCCGCTTGAACAGTGCTAAGATTGATAAGAATCAAGAAATTAATATCTTTAATACTGCTGAGTTTGTAAAAGATACTAATATGCCTATCAAGGTTATTGGTTACGCAGATAAAAATACAGGTACTTCTTCTTACAACATGGGTCTTTCTGAAAGACGTGCAAGAGCGGTTGCTAAACAGTTAATTGAAAAATACGGAATCAATTCTAATCAGATTACTATCGAGTGGAAAGGTTCTGATGTACAACCTTATGAAATCAATAACTGGAACCGTGTAGTAATTATGAAAGCTGAAAAGTAATAATTAATCTACATAGATATTTAAAAAAAGACTGCAATTGTATTGCAGTCTTTTTTTTGCTCAAAAATATTATTTACTTTTGTGAGGTTTTTAGAAAACTCATATGGAATTTAGCAAAAAACGCGGATATCTAATACAATGGATAATTGGTATAGGAGATTTAATTGTTATAAATCTTTTGTTCTTTGCTGTCTATTATGGTTTAAGTAATTACTATACACTTGCAATATCGCAACATTTGCGGGAGATCTTATTATTAATGAACTTCTGCTATTTTTTTGCCCTTTATTTTGTTCCGATACAACTCCATTTTCCAGTAGTTTTCATCGATAAAATTGTTCAGCGGGCAATACTTTTAATTACGTTTTTTATTATACTTTTCGCTACTTGCTTGATCTTTCTGAATGTGGGCGACATGCTCGCAACATTTCTTCTGATTTATTATGCCGTTTTGGTTATACTATTTTCTTTATGGCGTACTATAGTACGTATTATTTTAAAGATGTACCGTCGGAAAGGTTATAATTTTAAACGAATTATTATTATTGGGGCAGGGAAAAACGGTATGGAATTATATCGTGTCATGAAAGATGACCTGGGATATGGTTTTCATGTTATGGGATTTTTTGATGATAATATGTCATTGCAAAATGTTTTGCCTAATTATTTGGGAAAAATAGATGATGTTACGACGTATGTACTTGCCAATGAAATCGACGAAATATATTGTACATTACCTGGGACTCAAGATGAAAAAATACTGAAGTTACTGAATTTCGCAGAAAAGAATATGGTTCGTTTTTATATAGTCCCTGAATTCTATAGGAATGTAAAAAAGAGCCTGGTAATGGAAATGATAGAATCCATTCCGTTGTTATCCATCAGAAGAGAACCTCTTCAATCAGCCTATAACAGGGCTATTAAGAGAACTTTTGATGTTATTTTTTCTTTTATGATACTGATAACCATTTATCCTCTTTTATATATTATCATAGGTTCATTAATTAAAATTTCTTCTCCCGGACCAATTCTTTTTAAACAAAAAAGAACCGGGTTATATGGGCATGAATTTGAATGTTATAAGTTTCGAACAATGAAAGTGAATCAAGAAGCCGATATAACTCAAGCTGTTAAAGATGATCCTAGAAAAACCCGACTAGGTAATTTTCTCCGGAAAACAAACTTAGATGAATTTCCTCAATTTGTCAATGTGTTAACTGGGGATATGTCGGTTGTTGGACCACGACCTCATATGCTTAAACATACAGAACAATACTCTGCTTTAATAGATAAATACATGGTTCGTCATTTGGTTAAGCCTGGTGTTACGGGATGGGCTCAGGTGACTGGCTATAGAGGTGAAACCAAAACATTGGAGCAGATGGAAGGCCGCGTAAAAAGAGATGTATGGTATATTGAGAATTGGACCTTTTTTTTAGATCTAAAGATCATTATAGTTACTATTTTTAATATGTTTAAAGGCGAAAGAAATGCCTATTGATTTCAAACCTTTGCACACTTTTCTTGTTTTTGTGTAATTATCTCTTGTTTTTATTTATCTTTGCATCCAATGGGAAGGATAATGGCTATAGATTATGGTCGGAAACGTTCTGGTCTGGCAGTTACGGATACCTTACAGTTGATAGCAAATGGACTAACAACTGTGGCAAGTGGTGAATTGGTGCAATATCTTCAGGAATATACTTCACATGAAGAGGTTGAATTATTTGTAGTAGGTCTGCCAAAGCAATTGAACAACGAATTATCGGAAAACATGAAGTATATAGAAGCATTTACAAAACACCTTAAACGTGCAATACCTGTTATTCCGATAGAATATTATGATGAACGTTTCACTTCAGTTTTAGCACAAAAAGCTATTCTTGAAGGAGGTATAAAAAAGAAAAGAAGAAAGGAAAAAGCTTTAATTGATGAAGTAAGTGCTGTTATTATCCTACAATCCTATATGGAAAATAGACGAATGAATCAAAAATAACATAAACAATGATTTTACCAATATATTTATATGGTCATCCGGTATTAAGGAAAGAAGCCGAAGATGTACCAAATGATTATCCCAATATAAAAGAGCTGGTAGCTAATATGTTTGAGACGATGTATCATGCCGATGGAGTTGGATTAGCTGCTCCTCAGGTAGGATTGTCTATTCGCTTGTTAGTAATCGATGCAAGTGTTATGGGAGATGATTTTCCTGAGTGTAAAGGATTTAAACGTGTAATGATAAATCCTGAAATTCTGGAAAGTAGTGAAGAGGAAATAGCTTTGGAAGAAGGATGCCTGAGTTTGCCGGGTATTCATGAAAAAGTTTCTCGTGCAGCGACAATCCGTATTAAATACTTTGACGACGACTGGGTAGAACATGAAGAAAAAATCGAAGGATTTGCGGCTCGTGTAACTCAACATGAATATGAACATCTGCAGGGACATGTATTTATAGACAATGTATCTGCCATACGCCGTCAACTGAATAAAGGAAAACTAAATAATATAATAAAAGGAACAACGAATTGCTCTTACAGAACAAAAGCTGTAGGGAAATGATAACTTTATAAATCAATCACTATGACAGATTTAAACAAAAACATCCAAGCTCTACGTGAGAAAAAAGCAGTCGTAGAAAAGGGAGGAGGCGAAGCTGCTATTGAAAAGCAGGAAGCTATGGGAAAGCTTACTGCACGGAAACGCATTCTCTCCTTATTGGATCCTAACTCTTTTCATGAGTATGACATGTTTGTGAAACATGACGGACGTGACTTTGGAATGGATAAGAAAGACTTTCCAGGTGATGGTGTAGTTACAGGTACAGGTACTATCTTTGGAGCGCCGGTTTGTATTTATGCGCAAGATTTTACTGTTGCCGGTGGATCATTAGGTTTACAACATGCCCGCAAGATCACCAAGATCATGGATCATGCTCTTAAAATGAAATGTCTTATTATTGGTATAAACGACTCGGGTGGTGCTCGTATTCAGGAAGGAGTTCAAGCGTTAGCCGGTTATGGAGAGATATTTTATAGAAATACAATAGCTTCAGGTGTTATACCCCAAATCTCTCTCATATTAGGACCCTGTGCAGGAGGAGCAGTATATTCTCCGGCTTTGACTGACTTTGTTTTTGTAGTAGAAAATATATCTAAGATGTTTATTACAGGACCAAATGTAATCAAAACAGTTTTAGGTGAAGATATCTCTATGGAAGATTTAGGTGGAGCTCGTGTTCATGCTGAAATAACAGGGAATGCGCATTTCTATGCTATAAGTGAGGTAGAATGTTTTGAGCAGGTAAAGCGGTTAGTGAGTTTCATACCTTGGAATAACATGAAACGCGCCAAAGCAATGGAACCCAAAATGCCATCATCTAAGCTTAACATCGATGAAGTTGTTCCTTCAAATCCAAAATTGCCATATGATGTACGTGACGTTATCAAATGCATCGTTGATGATTCCGATTTTCTTGAAGTACAAGAATTATGGGCTGCGAATATCGTTATAGGATTCGGTCGTATGGACGGTGAAACCGTTGGTTTTGTAGCTAACCAACCTATGGTATTAGCTGGAGTATTGGATTGTGATAGTTCAGATAAGGCAGCGCGTTTTATTCGCTTCTGTGATTCATTTAATATCCCGATTATCACATTGGAAGATATGCCGGGTTATTTACCAGGTGTTGATCAGGAACATGCGGGTGTAATTCGTCATGGAGCAAAGGTATTATATGCATATTCTGAGGCAACAGTACCTAAAATCACTGTTATTTTACGAAAAGCCTATGGTGGAGGTTATATTGCTATGAACTCCCGTCATTTAGGTGCTGACTTTACATTTGCATGGCCAAGTGCTGAGATTGCCGTAATGGGACCAGAAGGTGCTGCTAACATTATTTTCCGTAAAGAAATAATGGAGGCGGAAGATCAGGACGCCATGCGTGAGGAAAAGGTAAAAGAATATATCGAGAAGTTTGCCAATCCTTATGTGGCTGCATCTAAAGGTTTTATTGATTCGGTAATTGAACCTAAAGAAACTCGTGCTTTACTCCTTCATGCATTGAAATTATCGGAATTAAAAGAGGAATTCAGGCCAGAGAAGAAACACGGTATTCCTCCGTTTTAATAACTGAATAAACTCAGTAGACTGAATGAACTGAATTATTCAGTTATTCAGTCATTCAATTATTCAGTCATTCAATTAATTCAGTTATAAATATGAAAGATAATGAATATGTAGATTTTGTAGTTACTGCCCGTAAATACAAAACATTACTAACCAATAAATACATTCATCGTTCTGTTTGGAAAAAGCATGAACAGGGAGAAGTTATTTCCAATTTGCCGGGTACTGTTCTTGAGATACCTGTTGAAATAGGGCAAAGGGTTAAAGAAGGTGAATTGATTATGATTCTTGAAGCCATGAAGATGCAGAATCGTGTTATTGCACCTGTAAGTGGCATAATCAAAGATATTTACATTAATAAGGGAGATAAGATTGGTAAGAATCATTTGATGATCAAAATAGAGCCAAAATAAGATTATTTCCTTATTTTTGCCCTTCAATCATTATATTAAGGATGAAAAGGGCAATAATCTTAATTATATTTCAACTCTGTACTCTATCTATATTTGCGCAAATAAATACGGATAGAGTACTTTTAATAGGACGTAATGCCTTGTATTTTGAGGATTATGTTTTATCTATCCAATATTTTAATCAGGTAATACGGGCTAAACCTTGGTTAGCAGAACCCTATTTTTATAGGGCAGTGGCTAAGATAAACCTGGACGATTATAAGGGTGCCGAAGAGGATTGTACATTATGTCTTCAGCATAACCCTTTTTTTGTGCAAGCTTATTTCGCAAGGGGGATTGCCAGGCAAAGCCAAGATAATTTTAAAGGGGCCATAGAAGATTATAATAAAGGATTAGAGTTCAAACCAGAAGATCGACAAATGCTTGTGAATAAGGCAGTGGCCTTTATACAAACGAAAGATTATGACGGGGCCGAACAAGTCTTTGAAGAGTTAATGGCTGCTCATCCAAAATATTCCATGAACTACCTCACTCGTGGGGCTATGTATCTTGAAAAAGGTGATACAATACAAGCACTTAAAGATTATGATCAGTCCATAGAAATTGATCCGTATTATGCACCTGCTTACGGGAATCGTGCTATTGTATATTATCAGTTGAATGATATGACAAAAGCCCTGGCAGATCTGAATGAAGCAATACGGCTGAATACACGTGAGAGCGGTTATTATATTAATCGTGGATTAGTTCGTTATCAACTCAACGATTTACGCGGAGCAATGGATGATTATGATCAGGTGATCAGCTGGGATAATCGTAATCTTATTGCCCGTTTCAATCGCGGATTACTTCGTTTCCAGGTTGGTGATAATAACCGGGCAATAGAAGATTTCGATGTCGTAATTCAGGAAGAACCTGATAATTATATGGCCTATTATAATCGTGCGTTGTTGAAGTATGAAATAGCAGATTATCAAGGATCTGTCCATGACTTTGATGTTGTATTGAATCAGTATCCCAACTTTATACCTGGATATTATACCCGTTCAGAAGCAAAACGAAAAATGAACGACAATGTGGGAGCTGACCGTGATTACTGGACTGCTTTTGAAATAGAAGAACGTTTAACGCGGGAACGCCAGGCCGGAATTACTTCGGGTACATCAACTGCAGACGCAACTTCCACACAAGACGATGAATCAGATAATACTCGCGAACAATCCGATACTAATATTAATAAGTTTAACCGTCTTGTAGTTTATGATAAAGAAGAAGAACGTAAGAGTAAATATCAAAGTGATGTACGGGGTAGGGTGCAGGATCGGAATGTCCGCGTCGATCTTGAACCTCAATTTGTTCTTACTTATTATGAAAAGGCTGATCCTATAAAGAATATTATTTATTATGATAAGTCAATAGAAGATTTTAATAGTTTGATGCAATTACCTCGAAAATTGCGATTAACTAACGAGGAAGCTGCTTTGACAGAAGATCAGGTAGCATCTCACTTCGCTTCTATTGACGACTTTTCTTCACGTATAGAAAATAATCCTAACGATAAGAATGCATATTTTGGTAGAGCAATAGATTTTATGCTGGTTCAGGATTTTGCAGAGGCTATTAAAGATTATACAAAAGTAATTGAGTTAGATCCCAATTTTATGCTGGCCTATTTTAATAGGGCTGTTGTTCGTTATAAGCAATTAGACTATACGATGTCACATTCATCCTCAGAACCTGCTGATATTTCTGCAATGAGTATGAATTTAACGGTCGGTAGGAAACAGGTTAATCCAGTTCCTCAAAATGATCCGACAGCAGCTAAACTCAAAGATAGCCGCAGGGCATACGAACATGAACAAATCGTTCGTGATTATGATATGGTAATTAAGTTGAATCCTAACTTTGTATATGCCTATTTTAATAGAGGAAATCTTCGTTGTGCACAACGTGATTTCAGAGCTGGTATACTAGATTACAATGAAGCCATAAACCGTGATCCTGATTTTGCTGAAGCCTATTTTAATCGTGGATTGGCTCGTTTGTCACAAGGTGATACCAACCGCGGAATAGCGGATTTAAGTAAAGCCGGCGAACTAGGTATCATAAATGCCTATAGCATAATAAAAAGAATGACAAGTAATTAATATCTATTATTATGTATTGAACATTACGTATGAACAAAAAATAATTTTTGATAGTTATATACTTATACGTTTAATAATAAAAATCATATATAATGCTAGAGAAAGAATTTTGGGGAAATACCTTGCAAGACTGGGGCATTTCTGTCTTAATTATTATTGGTGCTTATATCGTTATGAAACTTGTTTCATATCTAAGCAAAAAATTTATACAACCTTTTACCCGAAAGACTCGAAACGGATTAGATGATATTATCTATTATTCGATAGAATCTCCGATCTTATTTGCTATCATGCTTATAGGTTTTTGGGTGGCAATACATCGTTTAATCTATCCTGACAGTTTTGTGAAAGCAGTAGACAGTGCATACAAAATATTAATTGTAATAAACATTACCTGGTTATTTGCAAGGCTAACCAGCAGGCTTCTTGAACATTATTGGACAAGCGGATCAAGCCATAGAATGATGCCTGTAGTCAAACGCACATTGTTGGTAGTTGTCTGGATTATTGGTGGTGTTATGGCCTTAAGCAATGTGGGAGTCAATATTAGTGCTTTATTAGGTACTTTAGGGATCGGTGGTATTGCATTTGCCTTAGCTGCACAAGATACAGTAAAAAATATATTTGGGGCATTTACAATTTTGACAGATAAACCTTTTAGTATTGGTGATACAGTGCGTATTGACAATTTTGAGGGTACAATTATGGACGTAGGTATTAGAAGTACGAAAATACAAGATTATGATAAGAGAATCGTTACAATGCCTAATTATAAAGTAGCGGATGCTTCGGTTATAAATATAACACTTGAACCTATGCGTCGTGTAGTAATGAAAATCGGATTAACATACAATACAACTCCGGAGAAAATGGCGCAAGCCATAAAATTATTAAATAACATACCTTCAAAAGTACAATATGTTTCTTCAAATGGTATTGTGACAAATTTTTCAGATTTTACAGACTCGGCATTAGTCATAACATTTATATATTTTATTGAAAAAGCAGGTGATATAGGAAAAACAACTTCTAATGTTAACATGGAAATATTAACCTCATTCAATCAAGCCGGTCTTAGTTTTGCATTTCCGTCTCAGACGCTTTATATTGAAAAGGAAAAAAATATAACAGATCAACAGGACCCGGAATATAAAGATGAATCCTCAAATAAGGATAATATAACTACTTAAAAATAAAATTCACATCATTCCCCTCTCCCTGTTGAGTTTTGTTATATTGTCGTCACCTTTCACCAACCACTTTCAATCCTTTTCTGCAAGGGGATTTGGAGGTGAAAGCCGTTGTTTTCACCTTTCACCATCTGCTTTCACTGCCATTTTTTAAATTCTTTATAATCAAATAGTACTTTAATCTCATATTTTTAGTGTTTAGCTTATAATAAATTATAACAGATATCTTATTCTTTTTGTCGGCTCACGGGTGTGAGCTGACCGGCTCACCTATGTGATCTCTAAGGCTCACAAGGGTGAGCCGCATCGTTCACGGTTGTAAACCGATCAATCTGTAACTACAAAAGAATAAATCTAGTACGAGGAAAATAATAAAATCATTAGATCAAAGTAGTAATTACAACCGGAAAAAATGACCAATCGCGTTAGTAATAATGTGTAAAAACCCAACTATTACGAAATTCCTATTTTACTAAAACCACACAATAATCAGGTGAAAGCAGATTCATAATAAATGAAAGCAGTCGCTTTCACTCTTAAATCCGCTTGCAGAAAAGGATTGGAATGGGTTGGTGAAAGGTGACGACAATATAACAAAACTCAACTGGGAGAGGAGATAGGAGGACGTAATATGTGCTATTATAGGTGAACAGATTTGGAATATCTACTTATAAATATGAACTTTTTATGTAAAAAGGATGTTATCACTCGACAAAAAAGTAATTATTAATTAAAAATGAAATGTATGGAAAGAGTTAGATTTACAGACATTACACGTAGAGTATCATGGGGAAGTATTTTTGGAGGAGTTGTTACGGTATTGGCCATATCTATCCTTTTATCAATTTTGGCGTCGAGTATCGGATTGTTTAAGTTTGATCCTACATCCAATGATCCTACGTCCGGTATAGGTACAACATTTGGAATATGGACCGCCATTTCATTAATATTAAGTATGGCTGCCGGCGGTTTTGTGGCTGGTAAATTAGCCGGTGCCGATGGATTTATTCATGGTTTCCTCGTTTGGGCAACAAGTATGATTGTTACTGTATTTTTAGTAGGAATGATGGCTATGGGAGCAGTTAAAATGACAGCTAATGCATTAGGTTCGGTAGCTTCTGCTGCCGGAAGTGTAGTATCGGGTGTTGGTTCTGCTGTAGGAAGTGGTGTATCAGCAATGGCCGATCAGGCTCAAAATGTATTAGGAGATATTGATCTCAACGATGATATGGATAGAACAGAAGTTCGTAAAGATGTTCGTGAGGCATTAAGAAAGAGTGGAGTCAAAGAATTTCAACCTGAATATTTACAAAGACAATTGAGAGGAGTAAAATCAGATTTAAGGATGTCAGCTAAGAAATTAGCAACTCATCCTAACGATGCTGATAAAATTATAAATTCTTTTCTGGATCGTTTACAAACCAGAACTGACAAAGCTTTCAAGAATGTCGATCGTGAAGACTTAACCCGCGCGATTGCTAATAATTCAAATTTATCACAAGCAGAAGTAGAAAAAGCAGTTGATGAGTATTCTATTTTAATAAATAATACAATAGAACAGGGGAAAGAACAGGTAGAAAATCTCAGAGAATCAATAGATCAGGCAAAGCAAGATTTGCAGGTAATGAAACAAGAAGCACTTGAAAAAGCAGATAAAGCAGCTAATGCTGCCGGACGTTCTGCGCTTATAGCTTTCTTTGCTATGCTGATAGGAGCTGCGCTTGCGGCATTTACAGGTTATTATGGTGCAGGAAAGACCATGGAAGGTTACGAAGCATGACGTGGTTTAATTGAAAATGAGAATAAAATCTCAGCATACTAAATTCAGGTGAGAAAACTCATATAGAATCCCTTATTTCAATAAGAATAAGGGATTCTATTTGTGTGTATATGTATAAAACAGTAACTTAAAACAAAATTGATTAACAACTTGTTATATATACACATAATAAAAGCTTATGAGACGACAAATAGTTGAAACGGTAAAAGGGAATCCGGCAATAGATGGTGCAGGTGTCCATCTGGTTAGAGTTTTAGGACCACAAACGATTCGTGATTTTGATCCTTTTTTGATGCTTGATGCATTTGATTCTAAAAACCCACAAGATTATATAAAAGGTTTTCCATTTCATCCTCACCGGGGTATTGAGACAGTTACTTATCTGATAAAAGGGAAAGTAGAACATGCTGATAGTTTAGGAAACAAAGGAGTAATCAATAATGGTGAGAGCCAGTGGATGACAGCCGGAAGTGGTATCATTCATCAGGAAATGCCTAAACCTTCTGATCATTTTCTTGGATTGCAATTGTGGATTAATATACCCCAAAAGGATAAAATGACGCATCCCAGCTATTTCGATATTACAAACGATATGATCAAAGAAGTAAAAGAACCATTTGGACAGATACGTGTGATATCCGGTGAATATAAGGATCATAAAGGGCCAAAAGGAAAGTATGTGGATGCGACGCTCTTAGATGTAACTGTGAATGCCAATGAAAGTTTCACACTCGTTACAGATAAGAAGGCAAATTTATTTGTTTATGTAGTAGAAGGAACAGGCCATTTTGGAACAGATGATGCAAGAATAATTGGTAATAAAATAGCCGTACGATTCAGCATGGATGAAGAATTTTATGTAAAGGCCGGTGAAGAAGGTATCCGATTTGTATTATTCGCAGCACGCCCATTAGGCGAACCTGTTGCATGGGGAGGCCCTATCGTTATGAATACTCAAGAAGAATTACAACATGCTTTCGATGAATTGGAAGATGGAACTTTCATAAAACACGAAGCCTATTAATTGCATTAAACACTACTCCTCTCTAATATAATTTTAAAAGATTGGTCATTACATTTTGTAATGACCAATCTTTTTATATATGCAAACAAATGGGATTGAAAACCGTCGATTTCAGGAAAATAGAAATATAACTTTACTTGGTTTTTTTATTTAATTGCCATGTGAATTATCTAATTTATATAAAAAAGAAAAGTGTGTCAAAATATGGAATAATAAATGTGTATTATATTTTATTTTTTTATGAATTAAAGTTTTGTTTGCTATAAATAAAAAAATAGATTTGCTTTTTTACCAAAGAATACTAATCATAAATTAACAATCGCATGAAAAAACTAATCTTTCCATTTATCAGTTTATTTTTGCTATTATTAGCATGTGGCCAACAAGAAGAATTAGATAATACTTCTGGTGTAAAATAGACCTCATTATCGGCCAATCGTTTTTATGGAGTAAAGTATCCGGAAGGGGATATTATTACTAAAGGAATAGCCCAAAGAAATAAACTTTGGTACCCTGGATCAGTTATCACAATTAAGTTCCTGAATGGTTCATCGGAATTTCAGGAAAAAGTAAGAAATTATTCTTCCGAATGGGAAGAATATGCAGGAATCTCTTTTGAGTTTATAACAGAAGGCAGGGCAGATGTGCGTATTGGTTTTGACTGGAATGATGATCGTTATATTACCTGGTCCTACATCGGCACAGATTGTAAGTTGGTTGCTAATCAGGCTGAAGCAACAATTAGTTTTGCTGACTGGATCTTAGCAACCGAGGCCGAGAAAAAAGGTGATGTATTACGGGTATTCGGTCAGGTATTAGGATTGGAATTAGAACATCGTCATCTTAATTTTGATGCGGCTTGGTCTAGTCGAATAGCCGAATATTGGGAGGGTGAAATAATGGATATTCCCTGGACTGATTTAAAGGAATATGTTTTTGATCCTTTACTTTCTGATCGTGTTATTATGACGGAAGAATATGACGAGAATTCAATAATGATATGGCCTTTTACCCGCCGTTATGCAGGTAATACGCCCCGTGATTTTAACTATGAATTATCTGATACGGATAAGCAATTTATTGCGCAACTGTATCCGAAAGAAAATTTAGAAGATATTCCAGTAATAACGATGAAAAAAGAAACCAATGACGAAATTGGTTATGAAATTGCGTTCCAATTATGTTCAAATGATCAATTTAATATTAAAATCGACTTTGGAGATGGAACAATATCTGATTTTGAATCATATGACTATCGGGGTAAACAAAATATGTATATATTACATTCATATCCTGAAGTCAATAGTGAAGAGTTTTTTTTAAAAATATATTTAGAAAGAGGAAATATTGAAGAATTATATATTCATTACAATTGGCTAACATCTTTAGATGTTTCGAATAGTATCTCATTAAAAACACTTTTTCTTGAAGGAAATAGGCTTGAATCTTTGGATTTGTCAAGAAATATTGAATTAGAATATCTTCGTTTTAATGATACATCTAGATTTTATGAAACGGATCATGAATTAACCTCTTTGGTATTTGGTAGTAATTCAAAATTAAAAATGATAGAAATTTCGGGTACAGAATTAACATCTTTAACCCTTCCTGTAAGTAATGAATTAGAACACATATCCATCACTATTCTTCCTATATTATTAAATCAAACGGCAATGACTGAATTGGCAATGTCATTAAATGATAGACAAAATCTTTCATCTGGAATTTTGTCAATTCAAAGTACAACATCTGAGGATGCTACCAATGCCAAAACTTGGATAGAGTCGATTTGTAGAGAAAAGAATTGGGTACTAGAATGACAATCTCAATTTTAGAACTTCGAAATCAGACAGCTTATTCATGTTTGATGATTGGATTATTACTGTTTGTTTTTTTAGCGAGTTCTGCAAACATTATATGATTGGCTAATCGCACTTAAAAAATAGATGGTAAAAAGGGGGAGTTGTCAAAAACTCTAAAACACAAAAAAAATAAATTTGTCTATATCTCTTGTTAAAGCATCTGCATCTCTTTTAATGATGTAGATGCTTTTTTCCATAATTCCCAAAGTTGTACAGAATAAAGAAAAGAGTTACCTTTGTGGCAATTTTTTAGAAGCATAGAAATAAGAGTTATGAACAAGAGATTTGCTGAGTATTCTAAGTTGAATTTATCGGACACCAACAAAGAGATGTTGAAGAAGTGGCAAGACGGTGATTTCTTTCACAAAAGTCTTGAAATCCGCAAGGGGGCTCCGTCTTTCGTTTTCTACGAAGGGCCTCCTTCTGCTAATGGTATGCCAGGTATTCACCATGTGATTGCACGTTCGATTAAAGATATTTTCTGCCGTTACAAGACCATGAAAGGTTTTCTGGTAAATCGTAAGGCAGGTTGGGATACCCACGGGTTACCTGTTGAACTTGGTGTTGAAAAAGAACTAGGGATTACTAAGGAAGACATCGGCAAAAAGATTTCTGTGGCTGATTATAATGCAGCTTGTCGAAAAGCTGTAATGAAATATACCAAAGAATGGGAAGAACTTACGGATAAAATGGGGTATTGGGTAGATATGGAACACCCGTATATCACATATGATAGCCGTTATATAGAAACTGTTTGGTATCTCCTGAAAGAGTTATACAAGAAAGGTTTATTATATAAAGGATATACGATTCAGCCTTATTCTCCTGCAGCAGGAACAGGATTAAGCTCTCATGAGTTAAATCAACCCGGAACATATCGTGATGTAAAAGATACTACCTGTACTGCGCAATTTCTGATAAAAGATCCGAAACCTGAAATGACAGGTCATGGAGATGCTTTTTTCCTTGCCTGGACAACTACTCCATGGACTTTACCATCAAATACAGCGCTAACTATTGGTGCTGATATCGTATATGCGGCCGTTCAGACATTTAATCCGTATACAGGCATACCTATCACAGTGGTCTTAGCTAAAGATTTAATGTCGTCGTATTTTAATCCGAAAGCTGCTGATCTTGCATTAACCGACTACAAACAAGGGGATAAATTGATCCCTTTTAAGCTTGCAGGAGAATTTCGGGGAGCTGATTTAGTAGGAATGAAATATGAGCAACTGATTCCCTGGGTGAATCCGGGAGAAGGTGCTTTCCGTGTAATCAGTGGTGATTTTGTTACTACAGAGGAAGGAACAGGAATTGTTCATACTGCACCAACATTTGGGGCAGATGATGATAAGGTTGCAAAAATAAATGGTATTCCTCCTTTAATGTTGATTGATAAGGATGGAAACAAACGGCCGATGGTGGATCAAACCGGTAAGTATTATCTATTGGAAGATCTTGATCCTGAATTTGTTCAGGAAAATATGAATGCAACTGATTATGATCCGTTTGCCGGACGGTTTGTAAAGAATGAATACGATCCGAACTTATCTGCTGACGATGAAACATTAGATGTTGCCATTTGTATGATGTTGAAAGTACAAAACCGTGTATTCCGCATCGAAAAACAGGTACATAACTACCCACATTGCTGGAGAACAGATAAACCGGTACTTTACTATCCTTTAGATAGCTGGTTTATTCGTACTACTGCACATCGTGATCGATTAATTGAACTAAACAATACAATCAACTGGAAACCTCAGAGTACCGGAACGGGGCGCTTTGGTAAATGGCTTGAAAATCTTCAGGACTGGAACCTGAGTCGTAGTCGTTTCTGGGGAACTCCCTTACCAATCTGGCGCACAGAAGATGGAGAAGAAGAGATATGTATCGGTTCAGTAGAAGAACTTTATACTGAAATTGAAAAGTCGGTAAATGCCGGAATTATGGAAAAGAATCCATTCACGGACTTCCAGGTAGGCGTTTATACACAGGAAAATTATGATAAAATAGATCTGCATCGTCCTTATGTAGATGATATTATTCTGGTATCAGCGAGTGGTAAACCTATGAAACGAGAAACAGACCTTATCGATGTTTGGTTTGATTCGGGTGCTATGCCATACGCGCAGATTCATTATCCGTTTGAGAATAAAGAATTATTAGATAATGGTATTGTGTTTCCTGCTGACTTTATTGCTGAAGGTGTAGATCAGACCCGTGGATGGTTCTTTACGCTTCATGCTATTTCTACGATGGTGTTTGATACCATTTCATTCAAAACTGTAGTTTCGAATGGACTTGTATTGGATAAGAATGGAAACAAAATGTCTAAACGTCTTGGAAATGGTATAGATCCATTTGAAACAATCGAAGAATATGGTTCTGATCCATTACGCTGGTATATGATAACGAATGCTTCTCCCTGGGATAATCTGAAGTTTGACCCTGAAGGGTTAGACGAAGTACGTCGTAAATTCTTTGGAACTCTATATAATACTTATTCGTTCTTTTCACTATATGCAAATGTAGATGAATTTGATTATTCAGAGGCTGAAGTCCCTCATGCTGAACGTCCTGAGATTGATCGTTGGATACTTTCTCTGCTTAATTCCTTGATAAAAGAGGTAGATGTTCAATTGGAAAACTATGAACCAACGCGTGCCGGACGTGCTATCTCTGAATTTGTTAATGACAATCTTAGCAACTGGTATGTACGTTTAAATCGTCGTCGTTTCTGGGGTGGAGGTATGACAACAGATAAGCTGTCTGCTTATCAAACCCTTTATACCTGTTTGGAAACTGTAGCTAAATTAATGGCTCCGATTTCTCCTTTCTATGCTGACCAATTATATTGTGATCTTATTAGTGTGACTGGTCGTGATAAAGCAGAATCGGTACATTTAGCTGATTTCCCTGTTTCTGATGAAAAGCTGATAGATAAAACGTTGGAAGAACATATGAAAATTGCGCAGGATATATCTTCCATGATTCTTGCTCTTCGCCGTAAAGTAAATATTAAAGTTCGCCAACCATTACAAACAATTATGGTACCCGTGCTTGATTCCCGTCAACAGGAAAATATAGAAGCGGTAAAAAATTTGATCTTAAGCGAAGTCAACGTGAAAGAATTGAAATTTGTTGACAACTCAGCAGGTATATTGGTGAAAAAGATCAAACCTGATTTCAAGAAGCTTGGTCCGCGTTATGGTAAGATCATGAAACAATTAGCTGTTGCTATCCAAAATATGAATCAGGAGGATATTTCTATATTCGAAACAGCCGGCTCATTTACTTTCATAGTTGATGGACAGGAAGCTGTGTTAGAACTGACTGATGTGGAAATCCTTTCTGAAGATATACCTGGATGGTTGGTTGCTAATGAAGGCAAATTGACGGTAGCATTGGATATTACTATTACGGATGAACTTCGCAAAGAAGGATTATCCCGTGAATTGGTAAACCGTATCCAGAATCTTCGTAAAAGTAACGGTTACGAAATAACAGATAAGATTAAGATACATATTCTTTCGTCAGAAGAGATGGATGAAGCTGTAAATGAGTATAAAGATTATATTATGAAACAAGTATTGGCAACTTCATTGAAGATCGTAGATATTCTTAGTGATGCTACCATACTTGATTTTGAAGATTTTAATGTGTCTTTACGAATAGATAAGGCCTGACAAGTAAAAATGAGCGTTCTTCTTTTAACATCAATAATATTTATGTATATTTGACATCATAATAAATAGAAGAACCTTAAAGTAATAACAATTGTAGAATTAATATTTTTGAATCATGGCAGAAAAAACAAGATACTCGGATGCTGAACTGGAAGAGTTTCGATCCATAATATTAGAAAAATTAGAGAAAGCAAAAAAAGATTATGAATCTTTGAGGGCTGGTGTTACAAATTCTGACGGTAACGATGTCTCTGATACATCTCCTACTTTTAAGGTGCTAGAGGAAGGTGCTGCTACTTTATCAAAGGAAGAAGCAGGGCGCTTAGCACAACGGCAAATGAAGTTTATCCAGAACTTACAGGCTGCATTGATCCGTATAGAAAATAAAACATACGGAATATGCCGTGAAACCGACAAGTTAATTCCAAAAGAAAGACTGCGTGCAGTTCCTCATGCTACATTGAGCATAGAAGCAAAAGAAGGAGGCGCTAAATAAATGAAATTATCCAAAGGCTGGGGAGCAGTATTAATAATTATGCTGCTCCTTATTCTTGACCAGGCACTGAAAATATGGATTAAAACCCATATGCAATTGCATGAGAGTTACGAGATAACTTCCTGGTTCTATATTTATTTCACTGAAAATCCGGGGATGGCATTCGGTATTGAGGTGATTGGTAAATTATTCTTATCGATTTTCCGCATAATAGCGGTAGGCTTTATAGCCTGGTATCTATTTAGAATAATTAAGGATAATTATAAATTTGGCTATATAGCTTGTATAGCATTAATCTTTGCAGGTGCTGTCGGTAATATTATAGATTCAATATTTTATGGTGTAATATTTGATCATAGTTATGGGCAAGTTGCAACTTTTATGCCGGAGGGTGGGGGATATTCAACGTGGCTTCATGGAAAAGTAGTAGACATGTTCTATTTTCCACTCATCCAAACAGTATTACCTGATTGGGTTCCTATATGGGGAGGTGAAGAGTTTATCTTTTTCCGCCCTATCTTTAATCTCGCTGATTCCGCCATATGTGTAGGCGTGTTTATCCTGTTTATTTTCTATCGTCATACATTATCTAACAGTCTTTCTAAAGAAAAAAAGAAAGAGGATGCGGAAACAACTGTATAAATACAGTATCGCTTTATTGGCTATCGCTGGAATAGTAGCTTGTAGTAAAGTTCCTGATGGCATCTTACCAGAACGAAAAATGAAAGATGTTATGATAGATATGTATCTGGCTGAAGGATTGATTACTGGTGATGGTAAAAGTTATCCGGATAGTCTTCATAAAGATGCCCTCTATCAATCTGTCTTTCGCAAACATAAAATCACACAAGCCGTTTACGACAGTTCATTAGTCTGGTATGGTAAAAATCTGAATATCCTGATGCAGGTATATGATCTTGCATTGAACGACATTAATGAAAGAGTACGTGCTCTGGGAGATGTACAGGCGAGTGCTTCTCCTACTTCTAATCAGGATTCGGTGAATATCTGGCCACGTAGAGATTATCTTATTCTGGAGCCAAAGGCATTGTTCAATGGCGTCGTTTTCGATATAAATCCTGACCGTAATTATTCATCAGGAAGCGGTTTCGTTATGGGAATGCGAGTATGGGGAATTACAGATCAAATGAAATATACTCCCGAATTACATTTGGCTATCGATCAGGGAGACACAACAATCATTACCAATAAAAAAATAACGGAAGAAGGCTACCATCAGGCCATAGTAAAAGGTATTGCGACGAAACAAGTTCGTCGCGTATATGGTTATCTGCGTATGGATAATACTGACACCAATTACCATAAAGTATATGTGGATAGCTTGAACCTTATGAAATACAATTACCGTTCACCGGCTCTTGAAGCTCTTTCTCCGACAGATAGTATTTCTGTTGTGGAGTAGGTCTTAAAAATTTTTATTGGACTTCTTCTACTTCCTGAACATCTTCTTCTGCCGGTTCATTGAAATAACTAATAATTTCATTTGTAACATCTTTACCTCCACGAAAATTGGAGAATACGGAACCAATGGTGTAAATAGGTCCCCACGGAATTCCCCACCAGCCAAAGATAAGGGTCAATAAAGTATACGAAAGCCCTTTTCCCACTGAAGATTCGGAAGAACGGACAAAATGAATATCACTACTTCTACGAAAAGTCATAAGTATAACGGAGAAACAGTATTGGTAATAAACAAATTTCCCTCCTCTTTCTATCTCACGGTTAATGTCAGCAACGGTTAATCCTTCAATGTTCTTAATATTTGCCATAATGTTTTCAATATATATAGAGTTAGTAAAATAGTATCAGCTATTTACGTTTGCTCTGCAAATATAGTGAAAACAGAATGATTTGAATCAGGATGCTTTAGGCAAATCCTCAGATGTCTTCCGGCTTTTAGAAATCTCTTTTACAAAGATATAGTTGATAGAAGATTGGTCAGCAGCAGGATTTGCTACCTTTTCTTTCTTTATTTCTATGACATATTCGTATCCAGGTTCATAATTAAATCCACTAATACCGCTATATAGAAATTCCCAATCGTTACTTCCTTCGAATTTTATCAAAAAACACTTTTGTGGTCCGACACCAATACAATCTGCTTGTTCAGAAGCTATAACTATTCTTTCTGTAGAACCATTTCCAGAGCAAGCAATAAATACAAAACATATTCCTAAAAATACAAATAAATTTTTCATCATAACTCTCTAACTATTTAAGTGTAATAATACAATGATTTTTATTTTGTATTTGTTTAAATATAATTAAAAATTTCATTTTTTTTATGTATTTTGCGAAAGTGTTATATCTCTGAATTATATTGATGAAAACGAATAAGAAATCGTTGTCTGCTATAGAACAGGAGTTATTAAAATTGTTAGCAGAGGGATATAATACTCAGGAAATAGCAGAAAAAGTTAATTTAAAGTGGAGTTATGAAGATAAAAGTACATATTGTGGATGATCACAGTTTATTGTTGGAATGTTTGAGTGATATGCTAAGCCGTTCAGAAGATATTGTAGTCATAGAAAAGTCTGAAACTATAGAAGAATGTCGAACAAAACTAGACCTATTGTCACATCCTGATGTTTTGCTATTAGATATAGAAATGAGGGAGGATACAAATTTTACAGGAATAGATTTCTGTGAGGAAGTTCATAAGAAATATCCTGATATTAAAATAATGATGCTAACTTCTCATTATGCACCTTCATTTGTCGGTTGGGCTTTGCATAATGGCGCTTTAGGATATGTTTTAAAAACGGTTGCTTCTGAAGAGTTAATAGAGGGGATCAAAGCAATTGCAAAGGGAAAGCAATTTCTTTGCAAGGAAGTCAAAAAACTGATGGAAGAAAAGAAAAAGCAGATAAAACTTAGTGTTGAAGAACATAAATTTCTAGTATTTCTTTCAGAAGGATTTACTGTTGAGAAAACTGCTGAAAAGTTACATTTAACCGTTGACGCCATAAAAAAAATGAGTAAAAGAGTAAAAGAAAAGTTAGGTGCCAAGAATGCTCCGGGTACTGTTAGGATTGCAATAGCATTAGGGTTTATTATTATAAAGAAGTTCTGAAAAAAGTACACTTTTGTGTACATAATCTAATACTTTTTACTTATATTTTTGTCTCTATCTATTAATACCACAAACTAATAGTTAGAGATATGAAGAAATCGATTTATGTAAGTCTACTAACCCTAATGGGATTATTGATTATTCTGGCTGGGTGTAAATCTACATCAGCAAAGCTGGATCGCTGGGGGGATAATGGGCGGATCGAAAAGCTATACCGGATAGCTACTCATCCCAAAGAATCAGCTAAAATGCAGGAGGTTGCTATATCTAATCTGGCAAAAGTAGCTCGTAGTAATCACGAAAGTAACCGAAAAAAAGAATCGGCAATTCTTTATCTGTGTCAGATTGCAGAGGATAAACAGGAAAGAAGTTATTCACGGAGTCGTGCGATAAATTTTCTTTCTGCATTAGCAGTTAATACGACAATTAATGAGATAACCAGAGAATCTATTCTCAATAACCTTTTGAAAGTTTTTGATGATACCAAAGAATCGTCTACTTTCAGACAATCCGCTATTCAACCATTTATTCAAATTGTAGCTAATGAGAAGGATTCGGAAAGATTGAAAGAACACTCTTTTACTACACTTTTATCTATTGTGAATAATGAAAAGGAAGCAGACATTAGATTACGAGAAAGCGCTATTCAAGGTATTACCAAAGCAACATTTACTGGGACAGAGCCTGATCAGATAAAGGATTTGTCGGTAAAGGCATTATCCAGTATAATATCAAATGAAAAGGAAACTGAAAAGATGAAAGAAATTTCCATCCTATCACTTTCAAAAATGGCTGTAAATATAGATGAATCAGAAAAAATAAGAGAGAAAACCTTAATTATTCTTTCGTCCGTTGTGGATGATAGGGTAGTTAAGGCAAGACTGAGAGAATTAGCCCTTAAACCATTTTCAGATATATCAATTAATAAGAAAGAAAATGAAAGAGTCAGGAATCTGTCTCTTCAAAAGATATCACAGGTTGCTTCTGATTCAGACGAGAAAACTATTCGTCGAGGAACATTAATAGAAACACTCTCAAAGATTTATTCTGATAATCAGGAATCCGGAAAGATACAAGCTGAATTGTTCAATACCCTAACATTTATTGCCGGAAATGAGAAAGAAGGATACAGCCGGAGAGGATCATTACTTAAAGATCTGGCTAAGGTTGCGCGGACAGATCAAGAAAAAGATACAATACAGGTATTGACATTCGGATACTATGCCCAGATTGCCGGTGATAAGAGTGAAAGTGTTACCAAAAGGAAAGAAGCGCTTAAATATTTAGGTGACAATAATTGGGAGGCATCGAAAGAAGAAAGAATACGTATTTATGGAACTTTTGCTCCCGAGGCTGATATTGTTGCAGCAGAGAAAGCTTTTAAAAATATTCCTATATCTGCTTTGACTGGATTAGATAAAGATTTGGTAAGTTGTGCCGATCTGTTGGATACAAATGGAAGATGGAAAAACTATCAAAATGCACGTAAATTCTTCAATAAAATAAAAGCTTCTAATACTAAAGCGATAGTTGTTTCTTTATGCCAGCAAATGCTTACACAAGAACGTTTACAAACCCAATTGTTTTTATTAGGTATAAAGCTGGGTATTAGAGGTACAGAAGGTTCATTAAATGGTCTTCTTATGGAATATGGAACAATGAAGCTGGCAGAAGATTATCTGAATAGTGGTTCCAGAAAACTAGAAGAAGGGGGAAGAAGGTGGGCAAATGCAAATGGATATAATGTAAGTAGTGGTTGGGGTAGTAATCGTGCCGGTTGGGGTAGCTTCTAATTATGGGAAAGTAATGGCTACTATAAAGAAAAAGATAGACTCTGTTATCGGATTGATTCACTTTTTTTTAACAAAAAAAAAGAACCATAGTGAGAATTATTGCTATTACAAAACCTTGGCGTTGTATAATTTTTTTAAATCATTTGATAACACGGCAGACTATAAAATCAATATTGTAATTGAAACAATAGATGGTAAATGGGGACATGCCTGGCTTACAAGGAATAATAAGCCTTTTCCAAATGAGAAATTAATTCCTATGAAATTAGAAAAAATAGGGAACAATTCCCTGTATCAATATTGGATAAGATATAAAGAAAAATATGGCTAATTTATACTTAACGCATAAATGCAACAGGGGTTGCTCATTCTGCTTTGCACGCAAGGTACTAAGCGATGGGGGAGGCGATATTCACGAGATCCTGACGATCGAGGAAATCGAACAATTTCTTAAGCGGTTTCCAAAACAGTTCAGAGAGTTAGGATTGCTGGGGGGTGAACCTTTTCTGTATCCTTATTTAGGTTCTGTATTGGAATTACTATGGAAGGAAGGGATTATGCCTAAGATATTCACAAGTGCAACTAATCCGTTGCCGGAGTGCCTGCAGACATTGCAAATAACCAATGATAAACTGCTTTCGTTTATTGTAAATATCGGGACAAGGGATTCATATAACGCACAGAAGTACAATAATCTTATTGATTTCTTCTCCAAGTTTCATGCGCAATCGTCTTTATCTTATACCATTTTTGATTTGAATGCTGACCCTGGTTTCTTGTTTGATGTTATCGACGAGTTTCATTTGACACGTTTGATACGTGTAGGGGTAGCACTGCCTATCTATAAAGGTGGCAATGAATACATACCGAAAGAGTCCTATAAAGAATTGGGGCAATTCTTTACCCGGTTTGCTGAGCAAGCATACGAGCGTCAAGTCGTTTTGGGTATGGATTGTGGTTTTGTTGCATGTATGTTTACCCCGACAGAGATAGGTTCTTTGCAGCGGCATGGCGTTCGTATCGCATTTTGCTGCGGGTCTGCTATTGATATTGGGCCTAAGCTTGAAGCATGGAATTGCTTTCCTCTGTTCCAGTTACATAAAGAACAGGTTTTGGAGTCGGAAACAATGCATAAACTAATGTATAAATTCAATAGTCGTATGGAGGATTATTTTGATCAAACCACTGGAATATTCGACGTGTGCAAAGAATGTAAATATTTCAAGCGAAAGGTTTGTGAAGGTGGTTGTAAAAGTTTTAAATCAATGTAGCTATGCCTAACTTAATGCTTACAAACTGGTGTAATTATTCATGTTCCTATTGTTTTGGAATAGATTTCATGGCTCCGAAGATGGCTAAAAAGAATATGTCAAAGGAAACATTCTGTGGGCTGTTTGACTGGTTGGGGAAAACACCTGAAGTTCGTACTATCCATTTGATGGGAGGTGAACCA
Source organism: Tannerellaceae bacterium (assembly GCA_032054765.1). GTDB lineage: Bacteria > Bacteroidota > Bacteroidia > Bacteroidales > Tannerellaceae > DFXE01. The sequence goes on along the minus strand of DAMBSC010000022.1, from coordinate 29,051 downwards.
ACTTTGCATCCCGATTTTGAATGGTTTGTTGAATATCTTCTGGCGAAAGACTATCCGATTACTGTTTTCTCCAATCTGGCAACGCCTTATGCAGAAGTATATGCAGAGAAACTAGCGGATCTTCCTGTATCGTGGGTAGTAAATATCAATCCCCCTTATACCTGGGGTGATGCTCAGCGTAAACGGATTTTGAGTGCGTTACAGGTATTAGGACAGAAATCGTCTATTACATTTAATATAATGCCTGATGATAGTGATAGTTTCTGGGCCATCGAACTAATAAAAACCTATAATCTGGGACGTCAGATAAAAGTAGGATTCGTACTGCCGACAGTTACAGGTTCCAATTATTCTTTAGATGATACAGAATATTCCATTGTTGCAGATAAAGTGGTGACGTTAGCCATCGAAGCTGAGAAGGAGGATATCACCATGATGTATGAATGCGGAGTGCCGACATGTACCTTTACTGATGAGCAGTTAGGTATACTATGGGATACCGGGTCAACATTCAGTTCTTCCTGTTATTCCAAGCTGGATATCACTCCCGATGGAGAATGTATTTATTGTTTGCCGTTGGTAACGAAAGCAAAAGCACATTATTCCATGTTTGATACATACTTAGATGCCAGACAATGGTTCGAAAAGAAATGGCAGCCTTATAGAAGGCTTGGAAATACGGCGCATTGCCATACCTGTAATTTAATGGATCCCCATATCTGTCATGGTGGATGCCTGGCTAAGATGTTACTTAATGCAAAAAATGTATAATTATGAGTAAGGATGTATATACTATTAATTCCAATATAAGTTGGAAACTATTGAAAGACGCTGTAGTGGCGGTAAATCTCGACGACGGGAATTATTATACTTTTAATTCAACGGCAAGTATGATATGGCAATACGTCGATGAAAAAAAATCCATCGAAGAAATTGGACAGATCATGAATCGTGAGTTCCCTGAGATGGATACAACCGAGGTAAAGCAAGATATAAAAAAGATAATAGAATATTGGCGATCAGAGAAACTAATTTCGAATGAATAATTTTTTAAATTAAATGTTATGGAAGACAAAAAAGTAAATCGTAAGTACGAAAAGCCTGCAACAAAGAAGCACAAGTCTATGAACATGGTACAAGGTAGTAATTTATATTATTCCTATTCCTATTCATATACCAGCCTTTACAGGGTAATACTTTATTATGCGCACTGATATGTGGGAAAGATGTTAAACCTGAATATTGTTATAACGGGTATTAATATTTCTTTCTGGAGTGATTATCAAGTAGACATGGTATGTCTGAAGGATCTTTTATACTCACATATTCATGAGAGTCGGGAGTATGCTTCCGATTCTCATGATGTAATAATTTACTCCTCGAAAGATGCACAGGGTATTTCTCCTGATGCCTTATTTAGATGGGAGGGCACAGTTAATTCGGATATGCCTGTTCGATGGTATGAAAGCAAAGACGGCAAAGAGAAATATGCCTGTATCAATAATGACATTCAGATACAGTATATCCCTGAGCGAAAACTTACAGTCTGTTACCTGCTTGAAAAAAAAAGAAAATTTTGCCGTACTAAGCGACCCGCATTATCGACATATATCTTTTTCCTTCTGCAAAGTATTCTTTCAGTGCATGGGAAATATTGTTTACATGCTGCATGTGTAGCCAAAGGTGAGTTTTCCTGGTTGTTTCTGGGAAAATCAGGAGAAGGGAAGTCCACAATCAGTTATTTGTTGTCAAAGGCAGGTTATGAATTTATGGGCGATGATCTTGTTTTTATTTCCAAAAATCAACAGGGAACACTACAGATAGATGCATTATTATGTAAAGTGAAGATTTATAACGAAAAGATTAAGCAAAAAGAATCTTTTGATATAATTAAGCAGGAAGGGTTTGCCTTTTCATTGCGAAGTAGAATAGGCGCAATTATCAGGCTTCAGCGGACATGGGACAATAAGAAATCTACACTATTATCAGCTGATCCTTCTGAGGTGTTTTCGTGGTTGATGGAAGCCGGAAATAATAGCCGGATTCAAAATGATCCGGAAGAATGGGTAAATATATGTGTTGAAGCTACCACTTTACCAGCCTATACATTACTGTTTGCTGATAAGGCACATTTCGACCCCCAATTATTAGAAAGTTCAGAAAAGTTGTTAATTCCATAAAATCCGTTTATGAAAGTATGGGTATCGCATATACGTTCTTTTTTCCGGATATTACGACAAATTTTTATAAACGGATTACTTTTACGGGGGTATCAGAAAAATTTTCCTAAAGTCCTTATTATAGAACCTACCAATATTTGTAACCTGCAATGTACGTGTTGCCCACATGGTAATAAAGTAGATAAGAAACGACCTGCGGGATTTATGACAAAAGATACATTTGATGGTCTGATTGATAACATAGATATTCCTCTCAAAGAGGTGTGCCTTTATTTGCATGGCGAACCTTTTTTACATAAAGAACTGGATTATTTTATTGAGCGTATTATTAGTAAAAATATTAAAATGGTTATTTACTCCAATGGCTATTTGATTGATTTGGATTTGTTAGATAAGTTGCTTCAATACAAATGGATTCGCTTTTGTTTTTCTATAGATATTTTTAAGAAAGAATATTATGAGCAATTACGCCGACCAGCACAATATGAAATAATGATAGAGCATTTAGAAAAGATTAATACTTTATTCAGAAAAAGAAATAAGATGTATGAAATATCAATGACTATTGAAAATGAGGATATTGATGAACATCATACTTTGTGTGAAAAAATATTTTTTTCTTACGATAGATTACGAACTATTACTCTCGGAAGCCTTTTCCCCTGGCCGGATCATATCTATACAGGTGAATTAGATAAACGTTTATTAAAAAAAAGAAGATCGTGCGATCAGATCGAAAAAGGGATTGCTGTTTACTGGAATGGAGATGTTACCTTATGTAGCTATGATTATTCAGGGAAATTACAGATTGGAAACCTGATAGAAACTAAACTAAGCCATGTGTTCAATTCTTCTGAGGCACGAAAGATACGTACGAATTATTATTTGCGAAGGTATAAAAAGTTACCACTTTGTAGACAATGTATTTTGCCAAGATACAAAAGTAGTTTTCTGTCTATTAATCGTAAAAATATTCAAAAATAACAACTGAAGCTTGAAAAAATATAGTGATATAAAAAGTGAAATAAATGTACTTCGTTTTGTATGGAAGATGGCAAAAGGAGAACATGGTAAACTAATGTCTGTCATATTGATCAGTATATTGGCGGCATTGATACCGGCAGGTATTGCTTATTTTGTAAAGAATTATATCGATCATAATGCATTAAATTTTTCTCATATCTTAAACAAGAACGATTTAACCCTTTTCTTTTCTTTAATCGTATGCGGTATATTTCTTAAAACGATATCACAACTAATCATGGGGTATGCTTTACCTAATGTGAAGAGAAATATTGAAATAAGTTGTATTAGTAAATTCTCTCGACTTCCTTATTCTTATATTTCAGACTTTTGGGATAACCGAATCATCATGACACTTAGTATAGAATCCGATATGCTATCCAGTCTGATCCCAATGGTATACCGTTCATTTATTCAGGCTCCGGTAGCTATTATTGGATTCGTTATATTATTACTATTTGTATCTCCAATGCTTACATTGATCTGTTTCGTTCTGATTTCTATAATTATTTTAGGAATGATATTATTTCGGAAAGCAATAAAACGATTGAATAAAAGAACATATAATAGAATAGGGGATTTACATCAATATTTTTCCGAATGGTTGGCTGGATATAAAGTGTTCTTTACCTCCAATGCCACTCACTTTGCGGAAAAACAACTCACAAGTGTTTCTATTGAAGTTGCAGGACTAAATAAGAAACTGGCGAAGATTAAAGCTTGTCAAAGGATAATTATAGAAACAACAACCATTATAGTAACAATTGTATTTGTTTGGATTGCTTCCCTGCAGGTTCTATCAGATAATATATCCAATATCGGCGAATTAATACTGTTTCCAGCCGCTATTTTATTCATCAGAGGAGAGATATTAAATATTATATATGGGTATATTCAACTTGCCGGAACTGAAAGTGCTGCAAAACGTATCATTGATATCATTGAATATCCATTAACTACAACAAAAGAATTAGACACTTTCAATGAAAGGATAGAAACTATCACCTTTAGCGATGTGACATTCAGCTATGACGGCTCAACAGATAATGTCCTTGAATCGACAAATATCACGTTAGTAAGAGGAGAAATCAATACTATAGTAGGCCGCAGCGGCGCAGGAAAAACTACATTTATGAATTTATGTATGCGTTTACGTAGTCCGCAAAGTGGAAATATTTATTATAATTCGAAAGATCTTAATGCATTATCTGAGAATAGTTTGCTTACTCGTATAGCGCTGGTAGAGCAGGAACCATTTATTTTTGAAGGTACTCTGGCTGAAAATATTTGTTTTGATAAACAACCAGATGCACCCCACATCCTATATTTAATAGAGCAATTAGGGCTTTCTCACATAGCTGCAAACGACATAGAGCTCTATAATACATCTATCGGGCCAAGAAATCGCCAATTATCTACAGGAGAAAAACAAAGAATCTCGCTTATACGAGCTTTGGTAAGGAATGTTGATGTACTATTCTTGGATGAAGTAACCAGTAATTTGGATGATTATAATGCAGGAAAGATTATTGAATGTCTACTTGAAATTGCAAAAGAAAAATTAATTGTGTGTGTTAGTCATGATGAAATGATTATTCAAAATTCTAGCCGGTTATATGAGATAAAAGAAAAAAAGATTGAATGCAGATCTCTATAAAAAATAACAGATCAGAACTGGATTTTATAAGAAATAGTATTATAATTAATCAGTTTATTAAGATAATAGCATTATCCGATAGGGTAGGGCATATTATTCCTTTGAAAGGAGTTTCTTTATTATTTTCTATATACGAAGAAGATTATTCCCGAAATGTAGGCGATATTGATTTATTAACTTCGGAAAATACAATCGACATTCTGATCGATGAACTTCAAAAAGCAGGATATAAGTTACGAAATGAAAAAGCAACACCTATACGTTTATTATCGAAAGGTAAATTCGATATGACACATAATGATAACCGGTTCTGTGATCTTGATATTCATATAACCCTAATTACTAAGAAATTTTTTAGAATGACGACCGGTGATTTTACCTCCTTTGCCTTGAAAAGAGTCCATAAGTTAGAATATCAGAATGCAACGATCTCTTTCTTATCACCTATAGACGAATGGTTATATCTGGCTCAACACTATTGCTTTCATTTATTCTCAGAAGATAAATGGTTAAAAGACTTATACTTGTTACAATCAGGCTTTTCAGTAAGTCAGATAGAAGAATTACTTTCTGTTGCGACAAAATTTAATTTCCAACGCATAGTAATGGCTGTATATGTACGTTTAAAGAGTAATTATACCGATAATGAAATTAAAATTCCTGCAACTTTAACAAAGTTTCCATTTTTATTCAGGCAGCTATTTAAGAAAAAGAATACAATATATACCCGTAAACTATCCGATCGCATCATAGCCGCTTATTGGGAATTTTTATTTATTGATAGAAACAGATCAAGGATAAAAGCTTTCCTAAAACTTCTATTTCCCAACTATCCATTGTTCAGCAGTATATACAACATTCATTCTTTTATTGGATATGTCGTACTGTATCCATTACATATAATTGTAATTGTACTAAGCTCCCTGTTATTTATCTTTTTTCTGATTTGTAAATAACCTGCCATATAAGATTATATTTTTATGCTTTCACCTGTCACCTTCGATCTAATCTGTCTTGTCCTAAAATAGGTTGACACAAAAAGAGTTAAAATGAAAACAAAACAAGAGAGAAAAAAGGGAAGTGTGTGACAGGTGAAACGTAAAAAAATAGAAACAATATGATAGGGAGAGAATGACTCTCTTTTTAATATTATTATGTCTGTAAATTTATTTATTTTAAATTCTTATGGATAAAGAACATGGATATGCAGAAATTCAGGAGAATTACTCCACCTCCACATAGAATATAGAAAGCCATCCAGGGTTTTTCAGGTTTATACATAAAATAGCCTATAATAGTAACTAATAGAATTAAAACCATTATACAGCTTAGGATCAACATTATTATTTTCTTCTTTTTACTCATGTCTCGGATCTTCTGAATTATATCTGGAATTATAGACGAACAAATATAGAAGATAAAATTTACCCCACAATAAAAGATTTATGGGAAAACAGTTTTTATTCCAAATCCATATTTCGGGTTATTGTGACTGTCCGTGTACTGTCGCTTTCTATGGATGTCACATCACCATTACAATTGGTGAAATAGACATAGTTGCCATGATCAAGAAAACGATAAACTTTACAGCCGTCATGTTCAAATAGATAATCTACTCTATAAGTTTTATTATTGTGAGGCTGAACTGTTTCTACGACAGTGCCACAAGAAAGGAAACAAACACCAATTATTAATAGTAAGAGAGATTTTGAAAAAGTATTCATAATTGCATATTTTTAATATAGGATTATAAGTCTTACTTCCAAAGGTAAAAAAATATACGTTATGTTGTAATAAAAAAGAAACTGAACTATTGATCTATATATACTTAAATCATTACTTTTGTGAAAAACTAAACAATTAACAAACAAACGACATGAATAAACCGGCATTCCTCTTTTTACTTGTCTTTTTTACTACTCTGTTTCTTATTTCTTGTGGAGAACACAAAACTAAAGATATTCAATACAGTGAACAATTTGCGTTCTCACCGCCGACATATGTTTGTTATAAAACGTCGGGAACAATTACTATAGATGGCAAACTTTCACCTGAAGAATGGGATGCTATTCCATGGAGTACTGATTTTTTAGACATTGAAGGAAATTCAAAACCCCAGCCCTATCATCAGACACGGGTGAAAATGGCTCACGATGAAAAAGGGATTTATTTTGGCGCTTTATTAGAAGAACCTCATGTGTGGGCAACGATTACTGAACATGATGCAGTAATATATCACGATAATGATTTCGAAATCTTTATTGATCCATCTAATAATACCCATAATTACATGGAGTATGAAGTAAATGCTTTAGGCACTGTTTGGGATTTGTACCTTAGTAAACCTTACAGGGATAACCCGATAGTACATAATAACTGGGAGTTTATGGGTATGAAATCGGCAGTTCACGTACATGGATCTTTGAATAATCCTAATGATACGGATGAGTACTGGAGTATAGAAGTATTTATCCCCTGGTCGGATATCTATCAGGGAGTACGCAGAGATAATGGACCGGCAGACGGAGAGCAAATAAGAGTAAACTTTTCCCGTGTACAATGGAATACAGATTACTCAGACGGGACGTATAAAAAGATACCAATGCCAGGTGAAGAAAAGATTCGTGAGCATAATTGGGTATGGGCACCTACTGGTGTAATCAACATTCATAAACCAGAATATTGGGGATTTGTTCAATTTACAGATCAGCAAGCGGGTAAGAATGATGTTCAATTTGTATGGAATAAGGAGGAAGATATTAAGTGGTTATTACGTGAGCTTTATTATAGACAGTCTGAATATCTTCACACTTTTGGAACATATGCTTCTAATATATCTGATTTAAAACCGGAAGAACTTACAGAAGAAAAGAATATCTCAAATTTAGCGGTTTATACAACTCCTTCTTTTTATGAAATTACTTACCAGATGAAAGATGGAGGATCTCTTTGGCATATTCGTCAGGATGGTCTGGTGTGGAAAAGTAAATAAGATAATTGCTGTACGTGATAAGCGGTATGTTGTATGTTTTTTTCTACCGTTTTATCACGTACAGCGTACTATTAGTTCAAAACTTCCGCAAGCTTTTTGTCTAAAGCTTCTCCCCGAAGATTCTTAGCAATAATAGTACCGTCTTTATCAACAAGTACAGTATGTGGGATACTATTAACACCATAAAGAGTAGCACCATTACTTTGCCAGTATTTAAGATCTGACATCTGTGGCCAGGTTATATTCAGGTCTTTGATACCTTTTACCCAATCTTCGTTGTTTCGGTCTAATGAGACTCCAACAATTTCAAAACCTTTGCTTTTATTTTGAGCATATACTTCTACCAAATGCGGCATATCTGCACGGCAAGGAGGACACCAGGAAGCCCAGAAATCTATCAATACAACTTTACCATTCCCTACATAATCGGATAATTTGATAGGATTACCCTCCGGATCGTTCATTGCAAAGTCTGTAAACTTTTTACCAATAGCTACTTTTTCAAGAATAGCCAGATGTTCAACCATTTTATCTATGTTAGGAACAGAAAGAAATGTTTGACCTCCCTTACTGATCGCCTCACGCCTGAAATCTTCATCAAGACTATGACGAAAGTCGTATAATAACTTTGCTGAAGATAATTTATCAGGGTTTTGTGCAATATATTTTTTTACAGACTCGACATGTTTATTATATGCTTCTTCACTATCGCTATTATTGATATCTTTAATTTCATTCTGTAAAGCAGTCCATGAATCATTTTCTGGAGTTCCGGTCACAGTTGGTGTTTGAGTAAGATTGGCTTTAAGCTTTCCGTTGTCAAGGATAAACACTGCTGTATAAGGATTGTTAAGTCCAGCGGAAGGTCTTTGAGGATTAACATCTTCCGGATTGAACTCAAGGACAAAAAGCTGGGGTGTGTTAACCGCCCCTACCATTTTAAATGTGCCACTTTCAACTAAAGCACTATCAATTGGCGTATCTATACTTGGACCATATTCATACAGATAAACATACTTTCCGTTTAATTCAGCTTTATCTACAGTTCCTGCAATCTCATAACCTTTACTACATGCAGTAAGCAGTGTAATACATATAGCAAAAATAAAAATCTTTTTCATTTGTTCATTTTGTTTAGTTATACTAAATACGAAGATATTACATTTCAATAATTATAACATAATATTTGGGGTAAAAGATCAATGAGATAGGTGATTTCTTAAATATTTTATCTTTTATTTTTGAATAAAAAGTACGATATTTGCACCGCCTTTAGAACTCGAAGAAATAAATAAATCTACATTAATATAAATTTGAAAGAAAATGACTAAAAGTCCATTACAAATTGAAAGAGCGAAGTACCAACCCAAAGTACCCGCGGCATTAAAAAGTGCGGTAGAAGCCGTAGATGGTGAATATACACAATCGGTAGCTGATCAGGAAGAAATAAAGAAATTGTTCCCGAACACTTATGGTATGCCAATTATAACTTTTGAAAAAAGTAAAACAGAGCAAAAAATATCGGCCATTAACGTTGGAGTAATTCTTTCAGGAGGTCAGGCTCCTGGTGGACATAATGTAATCGCAGGTCTTTTTGATGGCATAAAAGCGATTGATAAAGGATCGAAATTATATGGTTTTGAATTAGGCCCTGCCGGATTAATCAATCATAATTATAAGGAATTAACAGCTGAAATTATAGATGATTATCGTAATACAGGTGGATTTGATATTATCGGTTCTGGCCGTACAAAGCTTGAGAAAACGGAAGACTTTGATAAAGGGCTTGAAATTTTAAAGAAATTAGATATTAAAGCTTTAGTTATTATCGGAGGAGACGATTCAAATACAAATGCATGTGTATTAGCTGAATATTATAAAGCTAATAAAACTGGTGTTCAGGTGATCGGATGTCCAAAGACAATCGATGGTGACTTGAAGAATGAGCAAATAGAAACATCATTTGGTTTTGATACAGCATGTAAAGTGTATTCAGAAGTAATTGGAAATATTCAACGCGACTGTAATTCTGCACGTAAGTACTGGCACTTCATCAAACTAATGGGACGTTCTGCTTCTCATATCGCTTTAGAATGTGCGCTACAAACACACCCGAATGTTTGTCTTATCTCAGAAGAAATTGAGGCAAAAAATATGACCTTGGATGATGTGGTTAATTACATTGCTGAGATTGTGGCAAAACGTTATGAAGAAGGTAATAATTTTGGAACAGTATTGATACCGGAAGGGCTTGTTGAGTTCATTCCTGCTATGAAGCGTTTGATAGCTGAATTGAATGATTTCCTTGCAAAGAGTGAATCTGAATTCAAATTGATCAAACGTTCTGAACAACGGAATTATATTATCAGTAAACTTACGAAAGAAAATTCGGATCTATATGCAAGTTTACCAGAAGGCGTAGCACGTCAGCTTACTCTGGATCGTGATCCTCACGGAAATGTTCAGGTTTCCTTAATTGAAACTGAAAAACTGTTAGCAGAAATGGTTGCTACCCGTTTAGGTGAATGGTACGAGCAAGGTAAATATGCTGCTTCTGAAAAGAAATCTCCTTTTTCAACTCAGGTTCATTTCTTCGGATATGAAGGTCGTTGTGCTGCTCCGTCAAATTATGATGCTGATTACTGTTATTCATTAGGTTATACCGCATCGTGCCTGATCGCAGCAGGTAAGACCGGCTATATGTCTTCTGTTCGTAATACAACTGCACCAGCAGATAAATGGATTGCCGGAGGTATCCCTATTACCATGATGATGAATATGGAGAAACGTCATGGTCATATGAAACCTGTAATCCAGAAAGCGTTAGTAAAACTGAACGGTGCTCCTTTTAAAGATTTTGCAAAGAATCGTGAATCATGGGCTATTAATACCGATTATGTATACCCTGGTCCAATCCAATATTTTGGTCCGTCGTCTGTTTCTGACCAATCTACATATACATTGAAACTGGAACAAGGAAAGAAGTAAAATTATGTTTTCAGGAATTGTTGAAGAAGCTGCTCAGGTTGTTGCCGTACAGCAAGATAAAGGTAATATTCATATCACAATGAAATGTTCATTTGTGCATGAATTAAAGATTGATCAGAGTGTTTCACATAATGGTGTATGTCTTACTGTTGTGAGTATTGATAATGATACATATACAGTAACTGCCATTAAAGAGACATTGGAAAAATCGAATCTCGGCCTTCTAAAGATTGGAGATAAAGTAAACCTGGAGCGCAGTATGATAATGAATGGTCGTTTGGACGGACATATTGTTCAGGGCCATGTTGATCAGACTGCTGTTTGTAGCAACGTTACAGAAGCTGAGGGGAGCTGGTATTATACATTTGAATACGACTTCAATAAGGATATGGCTAAACAAGGATACATAACTGTAGAAAAAGGTTCTGTATGTGTTAATGGCGTAAGCCTTACTGTAGTTAATTCACAGAATAATATTTTTCAGGTAGCAATAATACCTTTTACACATGATATGACTAATTTTGGTCAGATTGAAAAAGGTACGATTGTAAATCTGGAATTTGATATCGTTGGTAAGTATATCAGCAAAATGATGCAATTTAAATAATGACTGAGTAATAGAATAACTCAATAACTGAATAATTCTGTGATTCAGTTATTGAGTTACTTAGTCTTACTGTTATTCAATTTTTCATTTATGGAAAATTTCCTATCATTAGCTTGTCAGCGGCAGAGTGATCGTGCGTTTGATGTTTCTCGTCCGGTTGAGCGGGAGAAATTAGAACGTATTCTTGAAGCTGGAAGGATGTCTCCGTCAGCTTGTAATGCACAACCTTGGCATTTTATTGTTGTTGATGATCCTGAATTGAAGAATAAAGTAGCGGACGCAACTTCTACAAGGATATTGGGTTTGAACCATTTTACCAAGCAAGCGCCAGTACATATTATAATTGTTGAAGAGAAAGTAAACCTAACATCGGGTATTGGCGGACGGATAAAAGATAAAAATTTTGCACCAATCGATATTGGTATTGCTGCAGCCCATATATGCTTAGCTGCAGAAGATGAAGGATTAGGTAGTTGCATGTTAGGTTGGTTTGATGAAACTAAAATAAGACAGCTCCTTAATATCCCTGAAAATAAAAGAATCATTTTAGATATCATTATCGGTTATTCCAGCCAAAAAGACCGTTCCAAGAAGCGAAAAAAGGCGGATAAAGTAATCAGTTATAATAAATATTGATCATTATAAGTCTTTCAGTAATATTTTGTTATTGGAGACAATCATATCCTGACGTGTTTTCAAAATAGCCTCCCATTCATGATTAAACAGGCCTTTTGTGTCGATCTTAAAGTTTTCTGAACCGTACTCATCCATTTTAGTAAGAAGGTAACCAACACTTATCTGATTAATATCGATAGCAGGTTGATAAAAAGTAGTGAATTCTTCTTTATCATCATAATTCACCTCAATAATGATATTGAGTTCTGTCAAAAGAAGAAGTATTTGAGAAGTTATTCTGAGAGGTATTTTGTAAGAATCAGATATTTCGTCTGTACTGTAAGGCTTTTCACCTTTTACAAAACGTTTTACAATTAATGATGCGATTAGTAAGGTAAGAAAATCTTTGTATCTGCGACTTATATTCCGGCTATCTCGTTCAAAACTAAATTTTTTGACATTCTGTGAAGCGTATGATAATTCCGCTCCGAACAAACATATTAGCCATGATAATTGTAACCATAATAACAACAAAGGCAAAGCTGCAAAACTTCCGTAAATGGCATTATATTTACTAACCCATATCATCCCGCTGATATAAATCATCTGAAATAGCTGGAAAGCAAAACCTCCTATTATCCCCGGAATAAGTCCGTTTAAAAAATGAACTTTAGTGTTCGGTAACAATATATATATAGCTGTAAAGGCTATTGTGGCAATTATAAAGGGTGTAATCGCAAGTATTACTTCTACAATGGGAGTAAAAAATATGAAATCACTTAATATTGAATTTTGTAAAGTAGAAATGAAGATAGAAAAACCTCCTGAAGCTGTCATTAGAATAGGAAGTATAAGAAATAATGCCATATAGTCAACGATCTTCCGTTTCCAAGGACGTGATTTGGGTATTTGCCAAATAGCATTAAATGTATCTTCAATATTAGATATCAAATTGATTACAGTATAAAATAAAAGGACCAATCCAACACCAATAAATATGCCTCCTTGAGCTTGGGAAAGGTAGTTTTCAACAAATTCTAGTATTTTATTGATTTCAAGGTCATGGCCTGGAAAATAATCTATCAAAACATCATGCACAATATTTTGAAAACCGAAACCTTTTGCAACTCCAACTAATACAGCTAATAAAGGTACGATAGCAAGTAGTGAACTATAGGTTAGGGCAGAGGCTTTCGTTTGAAGATTTTCCGTTTTAAATCCACGAACAGCAAGAACTACCGTTTTTATGGCGTTAATATATATCTTCTTGAATCCGCTAATTTCATTCCCCGTTATACGCCAGATATCGTATGTTATGAAATGAATTAATTTAGCAATGAAAGATTTAACACGGTCTGAAAGAGGCCTTTTATTTTCTTTTTTCATTTTGTCTTTATTAAAAATGCAGTCTACCTATAAGCCGGGTTCTGTACTTTTACCGAAATAAAAGTGTCTGCCATTTATCTTGACTTATTGTCACCAATAAGTTCCAGCGGTCTACCCCCCGGCATCGGACGAGCCATCCTACATGCGCCGGTATACATGACCTTACAAACCATAAGGCGTACGGCATACTATATTACTATAGTATCCGGTGAGCTCTTACCTCACCTTTTCACCCTTATTCTGCAAGCAGAACGGTTATTTTCTGTTACGCTACTCAACCTTCACAGACTGCTTCCCGTTAGGAAGTATGGTGCTCTATATTGCCCGGACTTTCCTCCCAAACAAGGTTTGAGCGACAGACCGGCAGACTGCAACAGCGCAAAGATATAGAATAAACAAAAAATACTGTCAAAATGATTCATAAAACTGTCAGTTTATAATAACAATTCTGACTTTCTTACTGTTATATTATAAAGAGGGTGACCAAATGTCAGCTTACTGGTGGTACTCAAATGTTAAAATAATTACTTTGTATAGCACGGTACTGTTAATCACCGTTAAGTAAACATGGTAGTCGTTAAAAGTGATAAAAAATACTATAGAAAGAGAATAATAGTACAGTTTTTGAGTTTAATTTGTCACAAGAAAAATGTTAAATTTAAGTGTTTAATTAAAATATTGAAGTTATGAAGAAAATGTGGAAAAATGTTCTTGGAGTTGCTTTGGTAGTTGCTGTTAGTGTAGGAGCTGCGATTGGAACTAGTACATATTTAATGAACAAGAATCACGTAGAATCTTCTTATACCATTGACCCTGAATATGGTTTCAAACAACCGGTTCGAATGACAAATTATAATTCAGTAGCTGCAGAAAATATAGATTTCACTGTCGCCGCTGAAAGTGCTGTACATGCGGTTGTACATATCAAGGCAACGACAAAAGCAAGTCAATCACAAGGTGGTAATCGTCAATATATTGATCCGTTTGAATATTTCTTTGGTTTTGGTAATAGAGGTCAACGTCAACCACAACCTAGGGTTGGCTTTGGTTCCGGAGTTATTATTGCAACGGACGGTTATGTTATAACCAATAATCATGTTATTGATGGTGCTGATGAGTTAGAAGTTACGCTTAATGATAGTCGTAAATTTATGGCTAAACTTGTTGGTTCTGATCCAAGTACCGATATCGCCTTATTAAAGATAGAAGGGAATGATTTTCCTACAATCCCATTTGGTGATTCAGATAAGATCAAAGTTGGAGAATGGGTATTGGCAGTAGGTAATCCATTTAATCTTACATCTACCGTAACAGCCGGTATCGTAAGTGCTACAGGACGCGGTGTATTTATGGGATCAGGTGATAGAAACAAAATTGAATCATATATACAAACGGATGCAGCAGTAAACCCTGGTAATAGTGGTGGTGCATTAGTTAATACAAAAGGTGAGTTAATCGGTATTAATACCCTGATATATTCTGAAACGGGTAACTTCGCCGGTTATTCATTTGCTGTACCAATGAGTATAGCAGGTAAGGTCGCTAGTGACTTAAAGCAGTATGGCACTGTGCAACGGGCTATATTAGGAGTTTCTATCATCGATGTTAAGAATTTAACAGATGAGCAAAAAGAGAAAGTAAAAGTTTTAGAAGGTGCTTATGTTGCTGATTTTGCTATGCGTAGTTCAGCTAAAGAAGCCGGAATAGAAACCGGTGATGTAATTACAGCTATTAATGACGTTAGAGTAAGATCGGTAAACAGTTTACAAGAACAGGTAAACAGACACCGTCCAGGTGATAAAGTTAAAGTTACTGTTGATCGTAATGGTACGACTAAGACATTTACTGTAGAACTGCGTAACATGCAGGGAAATACGGAAGTAGTTAAAGGATTGGGTGATACTGCCGAATTGTTAGGCGCAGCCTTCAAAGAACTTACTTCACAACAAAAACAAAAACTTGGTATAAGCTACGGTATCGAAGTCTCTGGTGTTACAAATGGTAAATTTAGAGATGCTGGTATACAAAAAGGTTACATCATAATGATTGTGAATGATCAACGTGTATCTTCCGTTGAAGATTTTGAAAAGATCGTTGAAAGAGCCTCTAAATCAAGTAGCGATGAACGAGTATTGTTCATAAAAGGTATTTCCCCGAATGGGCGTACAAGATATTATGCTATTGATTTAGCAGAATAAGTTATAAAGTCTTATTAGGTATAGAAGATTGTTAAAGGTTTATAATTGGCTGCGTGTGGAGTGCACGCAGCCATTAGTAATAAAAAAAAGTATTATCTTTGCACCCCGTATTCTCAATTAAAAACGTCGGATGAGACAATTAAAGATTACAAAGTCCATTACCAATCGCGAAAGTGCTTCGCTGGATAAATATCTTCAGGAAATAGGCCGTGAAGATCTTATCACAGTTGAAGAGGAAGTTGAATTGGCACAGGCTATCAAAAGAGGTGACCGTAAAGCATTAGAAAAACTGACAAGAGCTAATTTACGTTTCGTTGTTTCAGTAGCAAAACAGTACCAAAATCAAGGATTAAGTTTGCCTGACTTAATAAATGAAGGCAACCTAGGACTGATCAAAGCTGCTGAAAAATTTGACGAAACAAGAGGGTTCAAGTTTATTTCGTATGCTGTATGGTGGATTCGTCAGTCTATTTTGCAAGCTTTGGCAGAACAGTCTAGGATCGTACGTCTTCCTTTGAATCAGGTAGGTTCGCTGAATAAGATCAGCAAAGCCTTCTCGAAATTTGAACAAGAAAACGAACGCAGACCGTCTCCTGAAGAATTAGCAGAAGAACTGGATATCCCTGTAGATAAGATTTCTGATACACTAAAAGTATCGGGAAGACATATCTCTGTGGATGCTCCGTTCGTGGAAGGCGAAGACAATAACCTTTTAGATGTGCTTATTAACGATGATGCTCCTATCGCTGACCGGTCGTTAATGAACGAATCATTAGCAAAAGAAATTGATCGAGCACTTGCTACATTAACCGAAAGAGAATGTGAGATAATCAAAATGTTTTTCGGTATTGGCTGTCAAGAAATGACATTAGAAGAGATTGGCGACAAATTTGGCCTCACTAGAGAGCGCGTCCGCCAGATCAAGGAAAAGGCAATTAGAAGATTAAGGCAAGGAACACGTAGCAAGCTCCTCAAATCGTATTTAGGTTGATCTCAAAAAAACTTTGAGATAAACTGGGCTCCTTATCATATTGATTGGGAGCCTTTTTATTTTAAAGTAATTTTGACTAAGTTTGTTCCCGAATTACTTAAATCCAATTTTTACATGACAACTAGACGAAATTTCTTAAAGACGGGAACACTTTCTATTGCCGGTTTATTGGCAGGAGAAAACGTATTCTCTAAAGTAAACGTACAAACGCAAATGTCTTCTGCTGCGGCTGGTGATTATGTTTGCAAACGTCCTGCTCCCGGACAACGCAAGTTTACATCTAAAATCGTAGAAGAAACAATTGCATCTTACAAGAAACGCATTAAAGATCCAAAACTGGCATGGATGTTTGAAAATTGTTATCCAAATACATTGGATACAACATGTGAACATTCTATAAAGAACGGTCGTCCTGACACTTTTGTACTTACAGGCGATATTCATGCTATGTGGTTACGTGATTCTTCAGCACAAGTTTATCCATATGTTGTTTTGGCAAAGAAAGAAAAAGCTTTGCAAACAATGTTGGCTGGTGTAATCAATAGACAAACTGATTGTATCTTGATCGATCCATACGCGAATGGTTTCAATGATGGACCTACAGGAAGTGAATGGGAGAAAGATTTAACTGAGATGAAACCCGAATTACATGAACGTAAATGGGAAATTGACTCTCTTTGTTATCCTGTTAGATTAGCACATCACTATTGGAAAGAAACAGGAGATACATCTGTTTTTGATGACCGTTGGGTGATGGCTGTTGAAGCTATTCTGAAAACATTCAAAGAACAACAACGTAAAGATGGATTAGGTCCCTATAGTTTCCAACGTGTAACTGAGCGCCAGGGAGATACTGTCTTAAATGATGGCTGGGGAAGCCCTGTTAATCCTGTTGGATTGATTGTTTCTATTTTCCGTCCGTCGGATGATGCAACGATGTTCAGCTTCTTAATTCCTTCTAATATTTTTGCGGTAACATCACTCCGTCAGCTTGCTGAAATTCTTCGTAAAGTTAAGAATAATACAAATCTGGCCGGGCAGTGTGAGGCACTGGCAAACGAAGTAGAGGCTGCTATAAAGAAATATGCGATTGTAGATCGTCCGGACTTTGGTAAGGTTTATGCATTTGAAGTAGACGGTTTTGGTAACTATGTATGTATGGATGATGCTAACGTACCGAGTTTGCTGGCCTTACCATTCCTTGGAGGAGTAGAGATAAGCGATCCTGTATACCAAAATACCCGTAAACTCGTATTAAGTCCATCTAACCCATATTTCTTTAAAGGAAAAGTAGGCGAAGGTATTGGTGGTCCGCATATCGGATATGATTTTATATGGCCTATGAGTATTATTATGCGTGCTACTACTTCTACAGATCAGAATGAAATTCGCTATTGTCTGGAAATGCTTCGTGATACTGATGGCGGAACCGGATTTATGCACGAATCATTCCATAAGGATGATGCAACGAAATTCACTCGTTCTTGGTTTGCATGGGTAAATACCCTATTTGGCCAATTAATTATAAAATTGATTGACGAAGGTAAATTAAAAGACTTCTTTAATTAGAAGGTGCTTACACACTAAAATCGATGTATGCCCAATCAATATTTCCTTGATTGGGCATATTTATTAATTCATTAATTACCATCTATTGCATTAGTTTTATTCTGGATTATGCCTCTGCTAAGAGATATACACGATGTGTGCCTACTCCCAAAGGAAGAATAGCCTCTTCTTTGAGGAAAGTTTGTATATCTTTTTGTGCACAATAATACGTGCATCCGTTTATTTCCTTATATCTGCTCAAATTGATTGATCCCTTCGTCTCCAGATATTCTATCATTCGTTTTTTCCGGATTTGCTGATCAGGAAACGGAAGAGTCCTGTTTTTCATCTTTTTAAGATGACTCTTTTTTATCTCTTTTTTTAATCGTGGAGAACATCTGAAATTTACACCGTCGACGGTTGTTTTAATCAATTTCCGTCCTTTTCCATTAATGATCTGTTTGCTTTTTAGTGCTATTGAAAAATGTCCGAAATTTTCCAGTTCCACATTATATCCGTCACACATTTCCATTGTGATATATTTGAAAAGAGCCTCCAGTATGCCTTTTACATCTGCCGCACTAAATGACGACAGGTTGCTGACAAACTCACAAATGTCATAGATATTCTTACTACCTCTGGGCATTAAACGGGCATGATACAAAGGCTTCCCTTTACGGTCTTTTGGCTGGGGCGTTTCGTAAACTTTAAACTTTACTTCCATAGTGATAGGTTTAAAAAAGTGAGTACTATTTGTTCAAAAAATCATTGCATCTTTTCGATTAAACGTTTTGATATTTTCTATTCACGATAATTATCGTGAATACTTTTGACGGTTATCGTGAATATTAATGATAATTATCAAAAATGTTTTTGACAATTGTCGTGAATAAAAAACATTCAATACAAAAATAAGAAATATAATGATCTGATTTGCAAAACAACCAAAACAAATCAACTTATTTTTTTGTTGAATAATGATAAAATCTATAATATTCGTTTTTGATCTATGATAGAAGCCAAGGAATTAAGAGTTGGAAATAAAGTCACATTTACCATACATTTACCGATAGGATATTATCATCCTATTCCGGCTATAACTGAAATTACGGAAATAGAAAGTGGTAACGTACAGTCAACTCATGGTGCATATAAGTATCACGATATAGCTCCTGTTCCTTTAACTGAAACCATTCTTGTAAAATGTGGAGGAAAGAAGTCGGGAGAAAACCTGTATATTTTTGAGGATGAAGATAAAGATATTCCTGCTTTATTAGTTTTATTGTCGGATGACAAGTTTTACCTGAGTACAGAAAAGATGGATAAACTTAGTGTTCCTATTACCTCAGTACATCATTTTCAGAATTTGTATTATATGCTGAAAGGCAAAAATATAGATGTGAAATTTTAATCCTCATTCTTCGTTCTCAATAAGTCAGGTCTCAAGCGTGCAGTACGTTCCTGAGCTTGTTCCAGGCGCCATTCTGCTATTTTCTGTTCGTGACCTGATAATAATATATCGGGTACTTTCCATCCTTTATATTCTGCCGGGCGGGTATAAACCGGAGATGCCAATAAGTTATCCTGGAAAGAGTCGGAGAGGGCGCTTTGTTCGTCGCCTATAGCTCCGGGAAGTAGTCTTACAACAGCATCCGTAATAATTGCGGCTGCCAGTTCTCCTCCTGTGAGGACATAATCACCAATGGATATTTCTTTGGTTATCAGATGTTCTCGTATTCGATAATCTACTCCTTTATAGTGGCCACATAAAATGATAATGTTTTTATACAATGACATCCTGTTAGCCATGGGTTGATTAAAGGTTTCCCCATCAGGAGAGGTATATATCACTTCATCATATGGGCGTTCTTCTTTAAGAATTGAAATGGCTTTGTCAATAGGTTCTATTTGCATCACCATACCGGCTTCACCTCCGAAAGGATAATCATCTACCCGGCGCCATTTATTAGTTGTATAATCGCGCAGATTATGAAGGTTTATCTCTGCCAGTCCTTTGTCCTGTGCCCGTTTGACAATAGAACAATTAATCATCCCTTCGATCATTTCGGGAAGTACGGTAAGTATGTCTATTCGCATTATATAAACATGGTTATAAATTGGCTACAAAGTAACTAAATTTATTGCGTAAGTTCCACATCTATTATTTCTCCGTTTTTGTAGGTTTCTTTTCTTATGAAAAGACCATTATCATCGTTGATGATTTGTATGCCATCTTTCAGATCGTTTTTAAATGTTGCAGTAGAGGAAATTGTTCCGTTGGAGTTATACCATATCCATTCACCCTCTTTCTTGTTGTTGAGGTATTTTCCTGTTAAAGACAGATGACCGGATTTGAGATAGTTATTTGTTTCTCCATTAAGAATACCATTGGTATAGTTTACTTCTACTGCAGTTGTTCCATCGGGATAGAAACTTGTGAATTTACCGCTATTAAAGCCATTTATAACTTCGCCTGTTTCATAAATAACACCATCTTCATAATAAGATATATATTTCCCTGTACCCTCTTTTATTGTTTGTTCGCCGTTGAGGTTCCAGGCATTATGTCTTTTGTATATGCTATTTTCGTAACTACCTTCTTCTTTTAAATCTCCGTTTGCATAATAGGTTTTCCAAACGCCAGTCTTTTCGCCGTTCTTGTATTCACCGGATAGGAGTAATGTCTTGTTGTCTTCGGAAAATAGTTTATAGGTACCATTTCCGTCTTTGATAAGGGATTCACCATTTTTTGTATTTAGATTTGTGAACTTTGCATTCCCCTCACTATCATACATTACTTCTTCTAAAAGAGTTCCATCATCCAGATAGGTTATCCATCGATCAAACATATTACCTTTTTTGAAACTTCCTCTCGAATAGACTCCTCCGTTTTCATAATAAGTAAACCAGAAACCATCTTTCAGGCCATCTTTATAGAAGCCGGTTTGTTGGATACTTCCATCTTCGAACATAGCGATATATTTCCCGTTTGCCCGCCCGTATACGTATTCGAGAGAATCAAGAACAGCATTGTTTTTATGATAATATTTCCAGGTGCCATGTTCCGATCCTTTTAGATAGCTTCCTGTTTGTTCAAGGAGTCCATCATCGGAATACCACTCCCAGTCACCATCCCTTAAGTCATTATAGAAGTTACCTTTAGAGAGTAATTTACCATTTTTATGATAAAAGGTCCATGCTCCCTGGTATTTGCCTTTTTTTATTTCCCCTTCCGACATTTTCTCTCCTGTTTCATATGTGTAAGTTTTTACACCAGAATAACCCTGTCTAATTTTTACGAAAGTAACTGTTAAGACAATAATAGCTGCAATTACTAATGTAATTCTAAATTTCTGATTTTCCACACCACCTCCGCTAGCAAGGATTTTGGGCGTTATTCTTCTAAATGAAAAACGATACCCTTCGTAAATAGCAAATCCGTAAAACAATATGTCCATGGGATGGAAAGAATCACTTAATAGCTCAAGCGATAGGTCAAAATCAAGCATCGATAATAATTCTACATAACTATATGAATGTTCGTTTGCTATAAATCCTACTTGCGAAAATAAGTTGCCAAATATACATCCAATAAAAGCCAGACAAGCCCCTAATATCCCGAATTTACGATCTATTCCTAATCCAAAGTAACGGACAGAAAGACCAACTAATAAACCAACGGCAATTGCCATATACCCAATTTGATATTTGGTAGCTACCGTTATTACAGCCCATAATACCGCACAAAGAAATGCCGTAAGTAATCCTCCGATAAGTGCAAAGCTGAAATTTTGATGTTGTTTTAAATTCTCAATTTGTTCTTCATTTACAGTAAATCCGGTTAATTCCTCTGTATTTTCATCAATTGTTTCTTCCGGTTTGTTTTGTTCTTCTGTCATACGGTCTATTGTTAAGAGAGTTTATTATTTGCAAATATAAAAAAATAATAAAAATATATATACTCGTATATGCTTCAGTTTGTATTTCTCTTTATCTGTTTCCCGTGTTTGAAGAATTCTTCTTACCTTTGGCGGTCAAATCACAAATTCGAATAAATATAGTAAACGATGAACATATCTTACAATTGGCTAAAGAATTATCTTGATTTTGATTTACAGCCGGAAGAAGTGTCTGCAGCTCTTACATCTATTGGTCTGGAAACCGGTGGGGTAGAAGAGGTACAAACTATTAAAGGAGGACTTGAAGGATTAGTAATAGGTGAAGTGCTAACTTGTGAAGATCATCCTAATTCAGATCACCTTCATATCACAACGGTTAATGTGGGACAGGAAGAACCGTTACAGATTGTTTGCGGTGCTCCGAATGTGGCGGCAGGACAAAAGGTGGTTGTGGCTCTGGTCGGTACAAAACTTTATAGTGCGGATGAAGAGTTTACGATTAAAAAATCAAAGATACGTGGTTCTGAGTCGTTTGGTATGATATGTGCCGAAGATGAAATAGGTATAGGAAAGAGCCATGACGGGATTATCATACTTCCTTCAGATGCGGTAGTTGGAACTTTGGCAAAGGATTATTATAATGTAAAAAGTGATTATATACTGGAAGTAGATATTACACCTAATCGGGTAGATGCTACTTCTCACTTTGGTGTTGCACGTGATCTGGCTGCTTATCTTAAGCAAAACGGAAAGCCTTCTGAACTTAAACGTCCGTCAGTAGATGCATTTAAAATAGATGATACTACACCGGCTATTACTGTAACAGTTGAAAATACTGAAGCATGTCCACGATATTCAGGAGTAACTATTAAAGGAGTGACGGTTAAAGAAAGTCCTGAATGGCTACAGAATGCTTTAGCTGTTATAGGTTTACGTCCTATAAATAATGTTGTCGATATAACAAATTACGTATTGCATGAATTAGGACAACCATTACATGCTTTTGACGCGGATAAAATAAAAGGTGGTAAAGTAATCGTTAAAACATTACCTAACGGAACTAAGTTCACTACGCTAGATGAAGTAGAAAGAACTTTGACCGATAAAGATCTGATGATATGTAATACAGAGGAAGGTATGTGTATTGGTGGCGTTTTCGGAGGAATAGGTTCCGGTGTTACAGAACAAACAAAAAATGTATTTTTGGAATCTGCTAATTTCAATCCTACCTGGATACGTAAAACGGCTCGTCGTTTTGGGTTGAATACAGATGCTTCTTTCCGTTTTGAACGTGGATTAGATCCTAATAATACAATGTATGTATTGAAACGTGCTGCCCTTATGATTAAGGAAATTGCGGGAGGAACGATCACCGGTGATATCCAGGACGTATATCCTTCACCCGCACAACCTTATGAAGTGGATATAACATATAAAAGGATTAATACATTAATAGGCAAAGTTATTCCTGTAGAAACCGTTAAGAGCATTCTTTCCAGCCTGGAAATGGAAATCGTATCTGAAACAACGGAAGGTTTGAAACTTCACATTCCTAAGTATAGATATGACGTACAGAAGGATGTGGATGTAATAGAAGATATTCTGCGTATTTACGGATATAATAATGTTGAGATAGGAGAAAATGTTAAATCGAACTTAAGTTATCAAACTCCTACCGATCAAAGTTATAAATTGGAAAATATAATCTCAGAGCAACTATGCGGTTCAGGGTTTAATGAGATAATGAATAATTCTCAAACGCGTTTAACCTATTATGAAAAGTTATCGACATACCCGGCTGAACATTGTGTAACATTGGAAAATCCGATTAGTTCCGATTTGAATGTTTTACGTCAAACGTTATTGTTTGGCGGATTGGAAAGTATCGAGCATAACGAAAAACGTAAAAATGGAAATATTCGTTTCTTTGAATTCGGTAATTGCTATGATTACGATATCAGCAAGAAAAAAGAAGGTGAAGCGTTAGCAGAATTCAAAGAAGAATACCGATTGGGACTATGGGTAAGCGGTAATAGAGTAGAAAACAGTTGGGCACATATTGATGAAAAATCATCTGTATATGAATTAAAGGCTTATGTGGAAAATATACTTCTACGTCTTGGTGTTAATGTGCAGACTCTTACTTTGAAAAACCTATCTAATGATATTTATTCATCCGGTCTTAGTATTTCAACAGGTGCCGGACGAGAACTGGGTACACTGGGTATTGTAAATAAAAAGCTTACGGAAAATGCAGATATTGATTCGGAAGTTTATTTTGCTGAACTTTCCTGGATTTCATTAATGAGAGAAATCAAAAAGAACAAAATTATAGCAACAGATATACCTAAATTCCCGGCAGTTAAACGAGATCTGGCACTTCTAATTGATATGAATATTCAGTTCTCTGAAATCGAAAAGATTACCAATGAAAGTGAAAGGAAACTTTTGAAAGATATAAAACTCTTTGATGTGTACGAAGGAAAGAATTTGCCGGCAGGAAAGAAATCGTATGCGGTAAGCTTCTATTTACAAGACGAAAGCAAAACATTAAACGATAAACAGATTGATGCTATCATGAAAAAGATACAAGCCAATCTGGAACAGAAAATAGGGGCACAACTCAGATGATGATTAATTATTAATGGTTAATGATTAATAACTTATAATTTACAATTAACAATTCAGATAAAATGGGAAGAGCGTTTGAATACCGTAAAGCAAAGAAATTTAAACGTTGGGGAAATATGGCCCGCGTATTTACAAAATTAGGTAAGGAAATTACGATTGCAACCAAAGCCGGTGGCCCAGATCCTGATGCTAATCCTCGTTTGCGTGTACTGATGCAGCAGGCAAAGAAGGAAAATATGCCGAAAGAAAATGTGGAACGAGCCATCAAAAAAGCAACGTCAAAAGATTATACGGATTATAAAGAGATGAACTATGAAGGGTATGGCCCTTTCGGTATTGCTATCTTTGTAGAAACGGCTACTGATAATACGACGAGAACGGTAGCTAATGTTCGTAGCTACTTTAATAAATATGGAGGGTCTTTAGGTACTTCAGGTAGTTTAGAATTTTTGTTCGACCATAAATGTGTTTTTCATATCGTAAAAAAAGATGATATTTCATTGGAAGACTTAGAGTTGGAACTGATAGATTATGGCGTTGATGAAGTGGAAGAAGACGAAGAGGAAATAATTTTATATGGTGAATTTTCACAAAATTCCACTATTCAGAAGTATTTAGAAGAAAACGGATATGAAATAAATAGTGCAGAATTTATGCGAATACCAAATGACTTTAAGGAAGTTACTGCAGAACAACGTGAACAATTAGAGAAACTAATTGAGAAATTAGAAGAAGATGAAGATGTTCAAAATGTGTTCCATAATATGAAAGAAGATTAATTTTTTTTATTAAAAGTATACTTTTTGAAATTTTTTATATTAGTTTTGTACATCGTTATGAACTAATTGATTTTATATAACAATATCTACAAACAATTACTAACAAAAAGAAAATGAAAAAGATTATTTTTAGCTTTTTGACATTGGCTCTTACAGTGTCGTTAATTTCATGTGGTGGTGGTAACAAATCAGACAACTCTGCAAATGAAGGAACTTCAACTAAAACAGAAACTCCTGCAAAAGGTAATGATGCTTTGGCTAAATATGAAGCTCTTATCAATAAAATGATCAAGTTGTATGAAAGTGGTAAAATGAAGAGTGGTGATGCTTCTGCAATGCAAGAACTCCAGAAAATGTCTGAAGAAATGGCTGCTATGTCTACTGAACTCCAGAAAGAAATGCAGAATTTAACTCCGGCTGAAGCACAGAAATTTGCTGATCTTGGTCAGAAACTTACTGATGCTGCAACAAAAGCAATGCAATAATTTTATTACCTTTAATATTAATCTTTCAAATAGAAAAAACTATGATTTACGGTATTACACTTATCATTTTAGGACTTTTGGCCATACCGTCATTAGTTCTTGCTAAAAAGCCCGATGCCAAAGAATTGTTTGAAAAAATCGCACCTTATCAAGGATGGATTGGCTTAGTATTCGCTATCTGGGGGCTTTGGGGAATTATCAGTTGTATTCTGAGTATAGGTTGGATTGCACATTGGCCTATTTATTGGATTACGTGGTTACTGGTATCTATTGTAGAGTTTGCTCTTGGATTCATCCTTGGTTACGGATTGATAGCTAAGTATGCTTTATCTAAAAATGAGCAAGCTGCTGAAAAAGGTGAGCAATTATTAGCTAAACTTATTCCTCTACAAGGTAAATTAGGTATTGTAGCTATAATATTAGGTATTTGGCAAATTATCTCTTCTATTATTTGGGTAGTAGGATAATGTTAAATAATAATATAATGTAAATAAAAAGGATGCCTTTAAGCATCCTTTTTTATTTTATATTCTCAAATTTTACATCTTTAAGATTTTATCTAAGCGTCCATTAAGATCTTTCAAATCTTCAGGAGACTTTGAATTGCCTTGCTCTGTTGTTAGCCATGTTCCTTTATATGACTTACGGATTTCCTCCATTACTCTTTTCCAGTTTACGTCACCATCGGTTAGCTTAACATTAAAACCAGCTCCGCGACCTTCTTTATCCGCTTTTTGTTTGCTGAATTCTTTGATATGGATTCTTCCTATTTTATCGCCTAAAATCTTGATCCATTGTTCTGGCCATCCATATATCAGTATGTTTCCACAATCGAAATAGAAGCCAACTTGCGAACTATTGAATTGCTCAACGTATCGACGAGCTTCTAGCGGACTAAGCAGAAAATTATTCCATACATTCTCAATACATATCTTGACCTTCAGTTTCTCAGCAACAGGTAAAAGTTTCTTTATTTCTTCTGTTGAACGATTCCAGCACTCGTCATAGGATACAGTATCGTTTACAACACCAGGAACAAGAAGAACAGCATCAGTACCATAAGCCTTTGCATCTTCAAGAGCAACTATCATACCTTCAATACCTTCTTTACGTATTGATGCATCCGGAGATGAGAGTGGTTTATTCCAATGAGTAGAGCAACATACACTTGAAGCTATTAATCCTGTAGCTTTCATAGCGGCTAATACTTCTTTCCGATCCATATGACTATTAGGCTCTATGCCTTCATATCCGGCAGCTTTTATCGCTTTACACTTATCCATTACTGAACCTTCCATACCAACCGTACCCCACATAATCGATTTCTTTAGAGATACGGAAGAAGAAGACAAAGACTCAGATATCAA
The DNA here is from genome assembly GCA_032054765.1 of Tannerellaceae bacterium. GTDB lineage: Bacteria > Bacteroidota > Bacteroidia > Bacteroidales > Tannerellaceae > DFXE01. Next base: position 1,705 of record DAMBSC010000022.1, on the reverse strand, counting down.
TGGATTACCTTCAAAAACTTCACTTTTTAAGGAAGATAAAGAAAGTGCACCAGTGGCCAGTAAGGTATTCTTAATAAAATTACGTCTTTTCATATAATTGTATGTATTAAACTTTAGGTGCTTCACCAGGTAACGGTATTTCTTCTTTAATTCCAGGAACAGGCCCAAACTCATATGTGTCTGGTCCAAGCTTCATGTTTGAAGCCATGATTTGATCCCATGTGATGAATTTTCCGGTATAAGCAGATTCACGTCCCATAATAGCCATAAGTGTTGATTGAACGTGTTGTTCTGTATCATTTACCGGTTTATTAGTACGTATTGCAGTAACTAGACGAATTAACTCCTGTACATATGGGTCAGGAACAGCCATTGACTGATCTGCATCTTCTGGTTTCGGATGTGGATATTTCCAGGCGACAGAACCATCCAGATTGTAAATAGTGTCAAAACAGTTGGTATATCCTTTTGTTCCGTAGACTAAAACAGAATGACGATAATCGCAACCTCCCATTTGGCGAGAAGTACAATGTGCACGATGTCCATTATCATATACATACTCTATACTAAACATATCGTACATATCCCCAGTCACACGACGTGCACGTCCGCCAGTAGCTTCTGCACTGACCGGCTTTTTATCTCCCAGGAACCATGACATCATATCAATTTCATGTATGAACTGTTCAACGACCAGATCACCGGATGTCCAGCAGAAATTTACCCAATTACGCATCATATACTCCATATCGTTCCATTCAGGACGACGTTGAACGAACCATAAAGCTCCGCCAAGACGAGATACATGGGCAGAAACAATTTCACCAATTGCTCCACCTGCTACACGACGATATGTTTCTATACAATCTTTTTGTGAACGCCGAATTGTTCCACTGATAACGGATAGTCCTTTTTGAGACGCTTGCTTACCTATAACTAACATTTGTTTAGCTCCTACCGGATCAACAGCACATGGTTTTTCTATAAAACAATGTTTTCCTTTTTCAATGGCATATTCAAAGTGAGAAGGGCGGAATACAGGAGGGGTGCAAAGTAATACCACATCAACTCCGGAATCAATTACTTTTTTATATGAATCGAATCCTATGAAGCAATTTTCGTCTGCAACTTCCTGTCCTTTTTCTTTTAATGTAGTTCTACATGCGTCCAGTTTATCCTGGAATATATCGCCTAGAGCTGTAACTGTTAAGCCACTACCGGCATCTATAAAATTTACAGCAGCACCAGTACCTCTACCACCACAACCTACAAGGCCGGCTTTTAAAGGCTTTCCTTCTGGAGATGTTTTCAGTATTTCCGGTACTTCAACATCTACAAGTTTTTCTTCTTTTCCTGAAGGCGAACAACTTGTTAAAAACGCCGGAACAGACAAAGTTCCAAGTGCACCTACAGCCGAAGTCTTGAAGAATTTACGACGGCTCACATTTTCATGTTTGTTCATAGTATGATTTATTATGATTTAAATATTAGAATAAGCACTTTTTTATATCGAAAAACAAAAATAGTATTTTTTACTAAAATAAAAGACCCTTTCATAATCTTTTAAAAATGATTATGAAAAGGGCCTTTTTAATTAACAATCAATGTGTGATGAATCTTACATCATATTATTGTGCAGATAACCATTGGTTCAATTGTTCGAGGTTGTTAGAAGCTGTTTTGTCTCCACCATTTACAGCACGCT
>DAMBSC010000021.1:0-82848 GCA_032054765.1 Tannerellaceae bacterium | reverse complement strand
TGTCTTGTTTTCATTTTAACTCTTTTTGTGTCAACCTATTTTAGGACAAGACAAATATTTAGCAACGGGCTACTATTTGTATCCTCCTACTCCCACGAGCACCGCTTCGCTCAACCCGCGGTTATTCATAGTCTATCTCCTGTGGGGATTATTTGCCACAATATTTTTCCATTTCCCGCTACCTATTAATATTTTAATCTAAAGAATTTATTGTTTTTTTCGTATTACCTTATTTGTTTTGTTGTAACAAACTTATCGGCTCACAACTGTGAGCGATGCGGATCACGAGGGTGAGCCTTAAAGATCACATAGGTGAGCTGCTCGGCTCATAACCGTGAGCCGATGAAAAAGAACCGAAATCTGTAACAATTTACTATGAGCCAAACACTAAAATTATTAGATTAAATCATGACTTCTATGACACCCTTTTTCAAAAAAGTATAATATGGACTACTTTTCCTTATTTAGGTTAAACTATACATAACCATAGTATCTATCCAGAGATGAAAACAGAAAGAGGAAGGTGAAAGCAATTGCTTTCACCTTTAAACTCGCTTCTGGAAAGGATTAAAAGGGTTTGGTGAAAGGTGGAAGGAACTTTCCAAAAAAAACAAGGAATGTATAACTTTAAACGATCTTACTCATCTCTTAACGCTTTTACCGGATTACTTGACGGTGATATAGAACTGGCAGTTGCTTCGTTGAAAAAAGGAGCAGCTGATTTTATCATCAAACCATGGAATAATGACAAACTTGTTGCCACGGTTATTGCAGCCTGGGAGAATAAACAAGAGAGAAAAAAGCAACCTTCTCCAAGTGTAACTACTGGCATTAAGAGTGGACAAGTTGTTTCCGATGAAGCTAATATTATAAGACAATTAATAGATTTTTTTCTAAAAAAATATGCCGTAGCTTATGGTAAGCCCTTTCCATCATTGGAACGTGATGCCCGGGATAAACTGACAACTCAGCTACTCACGGGAAATATTCCGGTCATTGAACAAAGCATCGAGCGTGCTATGCTTCTCAATGACGCTGTGCAACTAACGGCAGACGATTTTATCTTTGACGAAATAACGCCAGCATCTTTCTCCTCACTTACGTTAGATGATATAGAAAAACAATTTATTCAAACAGTACTGGCAGAGAGAAAAGGTAATCTGACGCTGACAGCCCAACAACTTAACATCACACGACAAACCTTGTATAATAAACTAAAAAAATACAATTTATAACCGGCTAAAACCAGAATATATGCTGAATCACCGATTGCACCGGATCATAGTTAGCGGAATAACGGGTATTGTGTTATGCTCGGTCGTCGGAGTCTGGCTTTTTGTCAGTCGTACCTCTTTCTTTTTCGCTTTCGTTTGTGGCTGTATTATCATAGCTCTGGCACTCATGCTGGTCAGAAGAATGAATAAGACAAACCGCCAGTTGGAATATTTCTTCAGTTCTATCAGCAATAACGATTTTACTATTCATTTCACAGAAAAAAACGATGATAAATTCATGCGTGGATTAATCCAGGAAATGAATCGTATCATGGTACAATTTGAAGAGAATCAGACTCAAGTAGAAGAACGCAGGCTTTACTACGAAAGTATTATCCGCGTCCTGACTCACGAAATAAGAAATTCCATTACTCCCATAGCCTCCTTATCCGCCGACCTTATCAACTACACCGACGAATATCAAAAGGAAGGAATAATCGATGGGCTACGAACCATCAATCAGCAAACACAACAATTGAGCGCTTTCCTGAATGCTTATCATCATTTAACCCACCTACCCGATCCTATCTAAACGAAAGTCAATATCCGTACCCTATTTGACAAACTCAATCGTCTGTTAAACTCTGAACAAGGAAGTCAACATATTCATTATATTTCACCGGAAGATATAGACATTTTATTGGATCAAAATCTGATAACTCTGGCATTAATCAATCTTATCCGCAACGCCCTCCAAGCCACCATAAATAATCCATCTCCACAAATCACAGTAGAAGCCGGCACAGAAGCGGGCTCTCCATTCATACAAGTAACAGACAATGGAGAAGGTATACCACAAGACCGGCTTGAAGACGTGTTTACACCATTTTACTCCACAAAGAAAGAAGGGAGCGGCATAGGACTTCCATTATCCCGACGCATTATGAAACTCCATGGAGGAGAAATTACCGTAAAATCAGTTCAGGAAAAAAAGACAGTATTCCGAATGATATTCCCTATTTAGATTAATTTCAGATATTCTATCACTAGGGCTCTTCTTTGGCGTGAAATTGGGACTTCCAACCTTGTATCTCATGACTGTAAATATTAATGTTGATATAACAGAAGACAATATTACCTGAAATATTCGTATCATTCTGACAGAATGAGTATTTGGTAAAGATGGATGAATATTATGGGCGTATCATCCACAATCTCGGTTATCGCTTTTGACATGATGCTGTGGACCGGAGGGGAACATTTTGTACCTTCTACCTCCGAAACTAAGCAGGTGTTGTGCCTCAAAACGTTCATTCAAGTCGGCAAATAAGGAACAAGACCCTCTCTGTGGTACTGAATTTTCAGACGGGTCCAATTTCTGTTTTTGTAATAATGAGTAGTTATTTAGGATAGTAAGGAATCTTTATAACAACCTTTTTTACTTCCTCATTGTTTGTATTGATTTTTAGACCTGGCTTGTGGGCTTCATCAGGAAAGAAAACAAAGAAATGGCCATTATCAGCATATAGCTTTGTCCCATTCGGATTTTCTTCAAAAAAGATAATATCTTTATCTTTATCATAATGTTGTTCTTCCTTAAACATATCTAAGGGTAAAACCTCGATATACTCTTCACCTTTAATTACATATTGGATATCTATATATGTACGATGTACTTCATATCTGGCAGTTTCCGGATCTTTTGTTTTATACTCAGAAACAGCGGCATATGTACCGTTTGACAATTCATAATGTCCGTTTTCAAGGGTACTTAAATCATTTCTTTTCAAAAATTCATAAGCTGCTTGCCAGGCATTCTCATTTTGGGAAATTTGTTCAGAAAGAATTTCTTTATTGATACTTACATCGGGCTTCCAAGGTAATAAAAACCATTTTTCTAATCTTTCGGGAAGGATCATAGGATTTATTATTAATATGTTTTTATAAAAAGGCAAAAATAGGATAGAACTGTAATAATTATTACATTTTAACCTTTTAATAAAACATAATTTTGTGAATAAAATGCTTAAACGATAGTATTCTATGAAAATACGCAAAATCATAAATTATTTTCTTCCTTCCAAACAATGGAAACTGTTTGCTATTATTATATGTGGAGTACTTGTGGGATTAGGAACTTATACAGTATATGCTTCTAGGGCATGGAGTTATTTGTCTGATGAACCTTCCACTTGTGTTAATTGTCATATCATGGCGCCTTTTTATGCGACGTGGAGTCATAGCTCTCATGCACGTGATGCTACGTGTAATGATTGTCATGTTCCACAAGATAATATTGCTAAAAAATGGTTCTTTAAAGGAATGGATGGTATGCGACATGCAGCTGTTTTTACTATGAAAGGTGAGCCGCAGGTTATTCAGGCTATTGATGAAAGTTCTGAAGTTATTATGAACAACTGTATCCGTTGTCATACACAATTAAATACAGAGTTTGTCAAAACAGGCATGATAGATTACACTATGGCCAAAGAAGGTGCTGGGAAATCTTGCTGGGACTGTCACAGAGACGTTCCTCATATGGGTGGAAACAGCCTCTCCTCTACTCCATCGGCTATTATTCCTTATCCGAAATCCAATGTGCCTGATTGGTTGAAAGATTTACACAATAAGAAATAAGCTACATAAAAATAAATAACAATAAACTTAAAATACGATAATCATGGAAAAAAAATTAAAGTCATGGCAAGGTTGGCTCTTATTTCTGGGGACAATGGTTGTAGTCTTTGTTTTAGGAATGTTGGCTGCTTCGATAACTGAAAGAAGAGCTGAAATTGCGAGTGTATTCAATAATAAAAAGGTAGAGATTAAAGGTATAGAAGCCAGAAATGAAATCTTTTCCGATAATTATCCTCGTGAATATGAAACATGGAGACAAACAGAAGTTTCCGATACAAAAACCTTATTTAATGGAAGCCAGCCGGTAGATGTATTGGCAGATCGTCCTAATATGGTTATTTTGTGGGCAGGATATGCTTTCTCGAAAGATTATATTTCTCCTCGCGGGCATATGCACGCTATAGAAGACGTCTGGCATACACTGCGCACAGGCGCCCCCATGACGGATAATCAAGGACCTCAATCTGCAAGTTGTTGGACATGTAAAAGCCCTGATGTTCCTCGTATGATGGAATCGATCGGTGTGGAGAACTTCTACAAAGCAACCTGGGCAGCAATGGGTAAAGAGATTGTAAATCCGATAGGCTGTGCAGACTGTCATGAACCCGTAAATATGAATCTTCAGATCAGTCGTCCGGGCTTGATTGAAGCGTTTGAACGCCAGGGTAAAGATATTAAGAATGCTACTCAACAGGAAATGCGTTCATTAGTTTGCGCACAATGTCATGTGGAATACTATTTTAAAGGTGACGGTAAATACGTAACATTCCCATGGGATAAAGGCTTAACAGTTGAAGATATGGAAGCCTATTACGATGAAATTGAGTTTGCAGACTACACACACAAACTGAGTAAGACACCTATTATCAAAGCACAACATCCTGATTGGGAAATTGCTGAAATGGGAATTCATGGACAAAGGGGAGTTTCTTGTGCTGATTGTCATATGCCATATAAAAATGAAGGTGGAATAAAATACAGTGATCATCACATTCAAAGTCCGTTAAATATGATGGACCGTACCTGTCAGGTTTGCCACCGCGAAAGTGAAGAAACATTGAGAAACAATGTTTATGAACGTCAGAATAAAGCAAATGAGGTACGTAATCGTCTGGAAGAAGAATTAGCAAAGGCTCATATCGAAGCTGCCTTCGCATGGGAAAAAGGTGCAACAGATACACAGATGAAAGATGTATTAAAACTTCTTCGTCAGGCACAATGGCGTTGGGATTTTGGTGTTGCGTCACATGGCGGGTCTTTCCATGCCCCTCAGGAAATTCAACGTATTTTGGGTAATGGTTTAGATAAAACTATGCAGGCACGTCTTTCTATCTCAAAAGTGTTAGCTAATTTAGGTTACACTGCAGATGTTCCGATGCCGGACATCTCGACAAAAGAAAAAGCGCAGAAGTATATCGGTTTGGATATTGAAAAAGAGAAAGCAGCAAAAGATAATTTCCTTAAAACAATCGTTCCAAAATGGTTGGAAGATGCAAAAGCTGGTAATCGTTTGATCGAAAGAAGTTAATATGTGGAAACAACCATGGGGATACGCCGAAGGATTAGCTATTTGTTCAGGCTTGTTTATAACAGGTTTAATATTACAGCTTACTACAGGCAAAGTTGATGTTGACATCTTCCATTATCCGGCAAATATAATTTCGGGAATACTATTTATACTACTTATACTTTTTTTACATACTTGTAGCCGGAAGATCGCATTATTACAGTGGTTTTCCGGCCTCGAGGCAAGTATTACCTCTTTGGTATCATTGTTATTTTTGATTATTGTTATGGGACTCACCCGGCAAGTTTCACCTTCTATGGATTTATCATCAGAAGGGGGATTTGCCCGTTTGGGTTTTATACAAATGACTGTTTCCTGGCCATTTGTTTTTCTGTTTCTCTATTTCCTGCTTATTTTGGGATTGGTTATCTGTAGAAGAATATCTCGTTTTAGGTTTAAAAGAGATTTTGGCTTTATACTGAATCATGTAGGTTTATTTATCGCCCTTTTTGCTGCGATATTGGGAAGCGGGGATTTACAACGCTTAACAATGACGATACCTGTCGGAGCAACAGAATGGAGAGCTATTACTGATAAGGGAGAAATGATAGAACTTCCATTGGCTATTGAACTCAAGTCTTTTACTATTGACGAGTATCCTCCCAAATTACTAATCTTAGACAATGCAACAGGAAAGGCGCTGCCGGAAAAATTACCTCATACAATCCTGGTTGAATCAGTTCCGACTACAAGTACACTTTTAAATTGGACAATAGAAGTGACCCACTATCTACCTTCAGCGGCCTCTATGGTTACAAAGGATACAATCCTATGTCGGGAATATAGTTCGGAAGGGGCAACTTCTGCGTTGTATGTTAAGGCATATAAGGAAGATGATTACAAAGAAGGATGGATAAGTTGCGGAAACTTTATGTTTCCTTATGCATCACTTAAATTAGATGATGAAGTAAGTGTAATTATGCCGGATCGAGAACCCAAGCGTTTTACTTCGAATGTAATTGTATATGCAAAAGACGGATCCAGAAAAGAACAGATTGTTGAAGTAAATAAACCACTCGAAATTAACGGATGGACTATCTACCAGTACAGCTATGATGAAGCAAAGGGAAGGTGGAGTCAGTTGAGCGTTTTTGAATTGGTAAAAGATCCATGGCTTCCAATTGTATATATTGGAATTTTATTGATGCTCGCAGGAGCTGTTTACCTATTTGTTACTGCACCTGTTAAAAGTGAAAAATTATGAATTGGGATCATTTTATATTCTATGCCCTGCCAGCAGTACTATGTTGGGGTATAGGAGCTATCTATGCGTATAAGTCTGATAGTTTTAGAAAGGTGATTATTTTAACTGTTGCAGGTTTATGTGTTTTCTTTACTTTCATAATGGGTATGTGGTTGTCACTGGAAAGGCCTCCGTTACGTACTATGGGAGAAACCAGGCTTTGGTATTCTTTTTTCCTTCCGATAGCAGGATTAATAACCTATATACGCTGGCGATATAAGTGGATACTATCATTTAGCACTTTACTGTCCTTTGTTTTTATATGCATTAATCTTTTTAAACCTGAAATACACAATAAAACATTAATGCCTGCTTTGCAGAGTCCTTGGTTCGCACCACATGTTATTGTCTATATGTTTGCCTATGCTATGTTGGGGGCGGCTGCTATTATAGCATTGTATTTGCTTATTAGGAAAAATAGTAATGTAATTGATAACAGCATCATGACGTTGTGTGATAATCTCGTTTATGTAGGAACGGCCTTTCTCACTATTGGAATGCTATTCGGCGCTATATGGGCAAAAGAAGCCTGGGGACATTATTGGGCATGGGATCCTAAAGAAACCTGGGCGGCAGCTACCTGGTTGGGATATTTAGTATATATACATTTCAGGTTACATAAACGGTTGAAATATAATATGGCATTGGGGATAATGCTTTTCTCCTTTGTATTACTACAGGTTTGCTGGTTTGGAGTTAATTATTTACCATCGGCAAAAGGAGTCAGCATTCATGTATATGGATAAATAGGATAAGTATGAACTTTAAATAAGATGGATATGAAAAAAATTAGTATGATTTGTTTAGGATTACTGATCTGTAGTATCAGTTATGCTGAAGAAAAAGAGAGTAAAGACATAAAAGAAAATGAATTCTCAATGGGAGTTCAGATACGTCCGCGTGCTGAATATAGGAATGGTGTATTATTCCCTCGTTATAAAGGACAGGACGCTACCGGGTTTATTAATAATCGTGCCAGGATAAATATGGGTTATCAGCGCGAAAGACTTTCTATTGGTTTGGGAGCTCAACACGTAGGAGTATGGGGGCAAGATCCGCAAATTGATAAAAACGGGCGTTTTATATTAAATGAAGCTTGGGCCAATATTGATTTGGGAAGCGGCTTTTTTGCTAAACTGGGACGTCAATCATTAATTTATGATGATGACCGTATTTTAGGTAGTTTGGACTGGAATGTAGCCGGACGTTTCCATGATGCATTAAAATTAGGTTATGAAGATACTGCTAATAAACTTCATCTTATACTGGCTTTCAACCAAAATGATGAAAAGACAATAGGCGGGACTTATTATGCTGCAGGAGCCCAACCCTATAAGAATATGCAAACATTATGGTATCAGCATATCGGTAGTAAAGAATTTAATGCTTCGTTTCTTTTGATGAATCTTGGTATTCAACAGCCAATTGAAGAAACAGATTCAGAAACGAAATATTTACAAACATTAGGAACTAATATATCTTACAAACCAGGTGATTTCTCTCTATATGGGACATTTTACTATCAATTTGGAAAGAATGTTGCAGATCAAGAAGTTTCGGCCTGTATGTTTGCAGTAAATGCTGCCTACCAAATAGATCCTGCATGGAAGATTATGGTTGCAACTGATTACTTAAGTGGCGATGATGGAAAAGACGGTAAAAAATTTAAAGCTTTTAATCCATTATATGGGACCCATCATAAGTTTTATGGTACCATGGACTATTTTTATGCTTCTAACTTCCTCCCTGGAAAGAATCCTGGTTTGTGGGACGATCAATTAGGGATTACTTATAAAGCATCAGAGAAAGTTACATTACTTTTGAATTATCATTATTTTCTTGCTAATACAGACGTTTATTTAGGTAACGAAAAACAAAGTAAAGGGCTCGGATCGGAAATTGATCTTCAAATAAACTGGAATATAATGAAAGATGTTAGTTTGTCGGCAGGATATTCAACAATGTTTGGAACTGATGCTCTGAAAGCTGTTAAAGGAGGAGATCCTGACAGTTGGCAGGATTGGGGATGGTTATCATTGAATATAAACCCAAAAGTATTTATAGCCAAATGGTAATTTTCCAGCTGAAAAGTTTTACATTTGTATGTGTAGAACTTTTCAGCCTGATCATTATATGGAAATAAACGATATGTTTACCATCCCGCTTTTCCGTAATTTCACCCAGAAAATGCAGGAGGAAGTATTAAGTAAATTAGATTATAGCATTGACCATTACCCAAAAGGAGAAACTATTATACGTCAAGGAACTGTTTGTAATTACTTACATATTCTTTTAAAAGGAAAATTGCTCGTTGATGTTATGAATGTTTCAGGCAGTGAAGTACGTGTTGAAACAATCAGAGCGCCACGAACATTTGCTACCCCACATATCTTTGCACAAAGAAATATTTTCCCTGCAACTTTTACGGTTGAAGATGACATTACATTATTACGAGCGACAAAAGAATCCGTCTTTAAGTTAATGAATGAAATACCACTTTTCTTACATAACTTTTTGTGTGTAAGCACAAGTTGTAATAAATGCACGATGACTCGACTAAGGGTTCTTTCTTTCAGGGGAATTAGAAACCGTTTCATCTATTATTTATTCGATAATTCGCAAGAAGGTCAGGATACTGTTTATATAGAACATAACCAAGTACAGTTGGCTGAATATTTAGGAGTCAGTCGCCCTGCATTAGCAAAAGAAATAGGTAAACTAGTCAGAGATGGATTGATCAGCATTTCTCGTGGAGAAGTAAAAATACTAAATAGATATGAACTTTCACGGATGTTATGAAAAAGCATTATCTTTAGCGTATTATAGTTGGCTTTAAATTGTTGTGTATTATGTTAAGAAAAAGAATGTGTTTATTTGTGGGAATGTGTTTATTTACAAATGCTCTTATGGCCCAAGATAGTCCTATCTTGTTATTTCCCAACGGTGCTCCTGGAGAAACAACTCAGTTAGTAGAAAAAGCCGATACAGATGGTGGGAAAACGGGAGGACAGACTGTTCTCCGTATTACAAATGTTAGTGAACCAACTATTACCGTTTATCACCCACCTATTGAAATAGCAAGTGGAAGTGCAATAGTTGTTTGTCCTGGTGGAGGATATAATATATTGGCTTACGATCTTGAGGGGGATGAAATATGTGAATGGTTGAATACTATAGGTATAACAGCAGTATTACTTAAATACCGTGTTCCACGGAGGGAAGGATTAGAAAAACACATGGCTCCTTTACAGGATGTTCAACGTGCTATTAGCTATGTTCGCGCCAATGCTGAGAACTATTTTGTTGACCCACAAAGAATTGGAGTAATGGGTTTTTCGGCTGGAGCTCATCTTTCAGCTACCGTAAGTAATAATTTTCAAAAGACTTATCCTGAAACAGATGCAATAGATAAGGTAAGTTCTCGTCCTGATTTTTGTTTGCTTGTTTATCCTGCTTATCTTGATGCAGGGAATTTTAGTATAGCTCCAGAATTAAAACTATCTGATCAGACTCCTCCTACCATGATTATTCAGACGGAAGACGACAAATCCTATATAAACAGTAGTCTGTTTTACTATTATGCATTGAAAGAAGCAGGTATCCCCGCCTGGATGCATTTATATGCTAAAGGCGGTCATGGATATGGTCTTAGAGATACAGGCTCAACAGTAAATGAATGGCCCGATCGAGCAGAGGATTGGTTTCGTGAAATTGGAGTAATTGAGTAGTTTAGTAATCAACACTTATGTAATTATCAGATGGATTAGAATCTATCTTTATTTGTTTATTGTATTCTTCATTGTAGAACGTCATATCAGCTTCTGATACAACTTTATAGTTGTCGGATAAACCTTCAATAAGGTTGTTAAGGATATTAAGGTCAAAGTCAAATAAGACGGAAGCACTACTCATTTTATCATTTTCAAAATAATAAGATATATCATAACTAATTCCATTTTTTGTCTCAGTATATGTTAATCTTATGCCAGGTAATTCAGAGTCAAACTGCCGATATTCCTGCTCTCTTATTGTTGCAGGACTTTCATCATATAACAATAAAGGTTCGTTATAGATGAGTTCTACCGGTTCTTCAGGTTCCTCTCCATTTCCACTACCTTTTCCCCCGACAAGCTTTTCATCCGTCACACACGATAAGGCAAATGTAAAAATTAATATAAAAGATATTCTTTTTGTCATAAACAGACCTGCGCGAAATTACATGAAAACACCCATAAGGTTTTTATAATACAATTTCAAGATATCAACAACCTTTCAACATAGTATGTTCATAAGTTGTTGAAAAGGCCAATAAAAACAAAACACATTTGTTCTCATTGACCTTCTTCATTTTACCGGTTTATATGCCGGAAATAGACAACCTTGGTTAAATGTAGCTATTGGACAGTAATAACCAGTTCCTTTCCCTTTTTTAATTGGTCATGGGAAATGAACCATCCGTCAATCTTTTCGCCTCCGTATGTAATATCTGTGATTTTTTTCCCTTCTCCTTGTTTTGTAATTGTGAATGTTGTATTATCTAATGAAAATTTAATCTGGTCAAATAAAGGTACTGAAATAATATATTCAGGATCTGCCGGAGAATAGGTGTATAAGCCTATGGATGAAAAAACATACCATGAAGACATCTCACCTGCATCGTCCATTCCACAATAGGCCAGCTTATCCACTCCCATATCGTAAAAACGGTCCATAATACTATCTAAGACACATTGGGATTTCTCTTGTTTACCGATGAAATAATAGGTATACGGCACATGGTGATCCGGTTGGTTTCCATGGCAATAATTACCTATAAAACCTGTCATATTATGTGCTTCATATCCTCTCCAAGGCTCAGTGAATAAAGAATCTAACTTGGCATCAACGGCTTCATAGCTTGGATACAAAGCAAGCATTCCCTTTACATCGTGAGGGGCAAAAAATAATGATTGCCAGGCATTTGCCTCTCTGTACATATATTGATAATATGGATAATACGGATCGAAATCTTTTATCCAGCTTCCATCATCAATCTTGCCACGCCAAAAACCGGTGCCCGGATCGAACAGATTTTTATAATTTCCTGTTCGAGACATAAGTAGTTTGTAGTTTTCTTCATCGCCCAATTCTTTAGACAATAAGGCTGTTGCATAATCATCATATGAGTATTCCTGGGTTTTGGTAACAGCACCTTTATATTCATCCCAGGTAGGCACATTGATCGTATCTTTCTCTGAAATCCACCCTCTTTCTATATATTCATCCAAATAAGGTCTTCCTCCCTGGCCCGGAACAGTTGCATTTTTTAGTAAAAGGTTATAAGCACGTGCCAGATCGAAATCTTTTATGCCCCGCAGGTATGAACCTGCAACAAATACCGACGCATGGTCTCCATGGAAGAAAGTCGGCATATATCCCCCACTCTTCTCTCCTTTGTCTGTTATGGATTTAATCACATCTGTAGTTACATCAGGTGATATGATTGCTAATAATACAAGCTTATTACGATAATCATCCCAGAATGACGGATTAGTATAATAACGGAATCCTTCGTTTACTACTTTTCCTTTGATATCCGTAAAGTCGCCGTTTATATCACTACGTAATACCGGCCAAAGGAAAGCACGGTATAAACAAGAGTAGAAGATACCTTTTTCACGTTCACTACCACCGGTCACCTGTATCTTTGTCAATAGATTTTCCCAAGTATGGGCTGCTTCATCGGTTACTTGTTTGAACGTTTTATCAAGCATCTCCTTTTCCAGATTCTCTTTTGCATTTTCTATGCTTACAAAAGAGAAACCTATTTTCAGTTCCAGAGGTTCTTTACCCTTACTATCGGCAAAGTTTACTAACGATACTTCGTGTTGGTCATCTTTAAGCTGTTCGATGTTATTTATCTTATAGTTTGAGACAGCATAGAAATGCATATTTTCTCCTGTATCCTGATAGCCTGAGAATGTATAATCGTTTACTTTTTGTATTTGCCAGTCGCGTACAGGATTATTCGTACGTGTCATATCAGCTACCAGTTTTTTATCTGCATCCTGAGGGAATGTGTATTTATGAAATCCACAACGAAGAGTAGATGTAAGTTCGGCATTGATACCATACTTCTTCAGAAATACCTGGTAATAACCCGGACGTGCAGATTCATTATCATGACTATATCCTGATCGATAATCACTTGCAGAGACAGAACCTGTTACCGGTAATAACGGAATATGAAGCAAATTCCAGTGTCCTTTATTTGTATGACTGAAACCATATATTACTGTATCTTCATATTGATAGCCGGCACCGCTCCGAAACTGTGTTATAGGACTTAGTTGTACCATTGCATTAGGCAATGAAGATCCAGGAAATACTTCAGCTCCCCAGGTACGTTCTTTTATTTTTCGTACATATCCAAGGTCTTCAGGTTCCCAAAGGGTGGCTGTACCCAGGAAAGGATTAACATAATCAGTCAGTTTTTTTTGTGTTGGAGTACACCCCACAATTAAAATTGATATAAGTAATGCTTGTGTATAAAAATATTTTTTCATATCGACAATAATTGATTTTTTATCAGAAAATTAAAATCACAATAATCCCTTTTCATCCAAAAGAGCAATTGCTTCGATCAGCATACAGCCACTAAGCTGTTCGGTAAGTCCTGTCGATGAACCGGGCTTTTGCCGCCAGTCCGGACCAAAAAGGACAGAAGGCTTGGTGGTTCCTTGTGTCCATAATACTTCAGCATTATGGTTTAAAAATTGAATATACCTTTTTTTAGCAGTAGCATCTAACCGGTCTTGCTGGATAAGGTCTGTAAAGTAGCGTATAAAAATTCCTTTAAAAAGACCTCCATCACCGGTACCTTCGCTTTTTAAGACAGAATTGTCAGTTAAGCTGCCTGTGGTATAATCCGCCGCCTTTACAGCATCGTTAAGATAAGCCCTTTCACCGAAAATTTTATACAGTTCTACAGCAGAACCGATAAACGTACCTTGATTGTATGTAAATATCCAATCTTTTTTTATTTCACCTGTCTGACTGTTTATATTATCGTACACCATCCCATTGGCACTGTTGAATAATGTTGTTTTTTCCCAGTTATAGATCTTGTTGGCCCATTCTTTGTCCTTTTCATCCCCAAACTCCTGATACAGACGAGCCGCCAATATACATGCCGGTCCGTTCGAGCAGGCATTTTTACTATATTCCATCCCCTTTTTCCAGGTAATGCCTCCACCGGCGTTATCATTCCATCCTACTTTAATATATCCCCATATTTGTAAGGCTGCTTCTTTATATTTCACCTCATTGGTCACTTTGTAAGCGCGAAGTATAGCCAGTGCATTCCATTCCATATCATCGTAATAATCGTTTTCGAATGTATTTCCATTTTTGTTTTTAACTCCTTCAAACCATTGATCGAAATAATTCTTATACACAATATTGCCTGTACGTTGGTACGCATCAATCAGTACATCAAAGGCATGTGCCTGAGGCCAATAATGAAAATCCGCTTTTCCGTTGCTATCATAGTTAAAGTATTTGCTACCGGCATTCCAAAAAGTGCTGGCTAAAGCCATACTGCTACTGTCGGCGGCAGCGTCCCAATCTATCTTGTATTCCTCCTCCTCTCCAGGATCCGGTTTATCGTTGTCACTACCACAGGCCATAAAAAAGACAGGGAAAAATAATAAAAGAAGTATTTTTTTCATCTGTATATAAGGTATTTATAATACAATTCTCAAAGTGTTTTATATCGATGAGAAAAAATTCTCACTAAGGCTGAGAAAAAAATCTCATGTAGTTGGGAAAAAATTCTCATCGGACTGAGAAAAAAGTTTCATGCGGGTGAGAATAAATTCTCATCTAAGGAAAAAAAAGTTCTCACTTGCATGAAACTTTTAAAAGGATGCACATTTCCGAAGAAAACACGCATCCTTTTTTTTATATATTAATAGATTCTATTCATTTATTTGGGAGATTCAATGTAATGCGTATATACTGGTACATTAAATGTTACACTTACTCTGGCTAAATTATAGTCAAACTGACTATCCCACTTCCACTTCAAAGCCCATTGGTCAGCAGGGTCACTAAGTGAATACTCATATAGCTTGTAGTACTCATCACCTGCAGGTGCTCCATTGGGTTTGCCATCGTTAGATGCGATTGCTCCCCAAATAATTTGTGAACCATCGGCATACGTCATTAAGAACCTATAGCGTTCATCACTCCCCCAGGATGTGGTGATACGGTCGAGTTGACAATTATTTGCCCATACGCCGTTACCTTCATAATTGAGGAAGTAACCTTCAGGCACTTCGCCTTTTTCACAGAGGAACATACCCAAGTTTTTTATTTCCTTCAGATGAACAAGAGAAGCCACATTGAAGTCAAATGCAACACGATAAATACCGGTCTTCTCAACTGTATATCCTTCGTCACCTTCTTTTATATTGTTTCCTGTTATACAATATGAAGTTCCGGAAGCATTTGCGGCAGTATTCATGGTGAACGACTTACCACCTTCCAACGTAAGGAATGCTTCGAATTCTCCACTTGAAGGAGCAACACACACCATAGATCCGCCTTCTACAGCATCACCGACTAGATAAAGTGAACCTGGGAGTTCGTCAAATCCGGCTATACGAGTAATTGTAATCTTATTTTCCTGACTGGATTTAAGCGATTGAGTTCCTTTTGAGGTAAAGACTGTCCACTTCAATGTTCCGGTTTCAGTAGATGCAATCCCCACTTTTCCTGCGATTTTATTTAATTGCTTATGGGTAATGGTGATACTATTTCTGTAGCCGTTATTATCCGCAAGTGTTGTGTAAACCGGATTAGAGAAATCTCCGTCTGCTCTATCAAATGCAATCTGATAAATAGGCGTTCCTACATTTTTTACATCAACTTCCTGCCATTCAAAATAGGCTGTTGCAGTGACTGAAGACTCCAACACAATAGACTTGCCATCAGAGGGTTCAGTTAATCCATTAACTGCAGCTAAACGATTATCCGTATCTCCCATATTATCACTGCAAGCGACAAATGCCAAAAGCAAAGACACCAATAATGTAAATTTTATATATATTGCTTTCATACTTTTACTCTATTAATGAATTACAAAATTATGGGTATAAGAACTTTCAGGATTCAGAGAGAACATGAAATCATATGTTTTACCGCTCCATCCATCTGTTGAAGGGCTTTTCCAGATTTCATTATTTGTCCATTGTTCCACATTGGATTTTTCTACCATATAGTAATAGGCTTCATTACCTGTAGGCTTACTGTCATTATTGATCGCTCTCCATTCTGTTTCGCCTGCTGAACTTTGCATACGGAATTTGTAACGATCATCACCATCGGTTATGTCAGTTATTTCATGATTTAGTAATTCCCATACGCCGAGAGCTTTATAAGGCAATTCAATCTCTACCTGCGGAGAATTAACAAACAAACTGACTTTTGTAACTTCTTTCATAGAGAAAGAGCCGATATTAAAGTCAACATAATACTTATATACTCCGGTTTTTGATACCGTGGTTGTACCGCCTTCAACTAGTTTTTCTCCACTTAAAGAATATTCCAAAGGAGTTCCTGTAGAAGTATTAACGAATTTAAAAGTTTTCCCTTCCGTCAATTTTGTGTAGATTTCAAACTCACCGTCTGCAATTCGTTTCATAATAAGCGCGTTGGAAAGATCTCCTCCGGCCTCTGTGGCTTCTCCTGTTATATATAACTGTGAAGGTATATCTGCAAATCCGGCCAAACGGGTAACAGTAAGTGTTCTCTCTTGATCAGCTTTCACCTGACGGTAATCTTTAGAAGAGAAAATAGTCCACTTAAGAGTGATTTGTTCTCCTGATCCTGCACCTGCAGTAGCAGCAATAGAATTTAATTGCTTGTGAGTGAGAGTTGCTGAATTGGTAGCCCCAGTATTATCAGAGGCTGTTATAAAAATCGGATTTGAAAAATCACCATCTGTTTTGTCGAAAGCAACTTCATATTGTGGATTACCACTATCTTCTGCTATTGCCGGCTCCCATTCAAAGAATAAAGTAGCTGAAGAAGAAGACTGTAATACGATTGCTTTTCCATTATCGGGTTCATAAAGCTGTTTTACAGCCGTTACTCCTGTCTGTCTCACCTCGCCGTCATTACTACACGCATTGAAGGCAAAAACGAGAGAAACTATCATTATAATCTTAATCGATATAGTTTTCATATTATTTCGTTTTATCTAAAAACTTACAATTTTATTAATATCCCGGATTTTGTTGGAGATTAGGATTGATATCCCTTTGCGACTGAGGAATAGCAAACAAATAATCCCGTGCAGGATCAAATCTTCTAAGATCTAATTGGATATATTGTGTATTTTCATTAGCAAATTTTGCTCCGTGAGGATAACCGTTTAGTACTGTTTCAATCGTTTTCCAGCGACGGATATCAAAAATCCTTAATCCTTCGATAGCCAACTCACAACGACGTTCGCGACGAATTATGTTTTGCAGATTAGTATTACCTGGATATTCCAAAGCAGAATTGTCTGTAAAACCTGCACGCTGGCGAATAATCCTGATCGTTCTGTTCCAAACATCTTCATTCATTTGACCTAATTCAAACTTAGCTTCGGCATACATTAATAGTATATCAGCATATCGCATAAGAATCAAGTTTAATCCAGCTGCCATACCTGTAGGAGCTGTTGGATCGAAATATTTTCTTAAATAATATCCGGTGCCCGTTGCGTTTTGTCCAGGTCCAGCATATTCATCCAGATTAGAAGCTCCAGCTTCAGCTGATGATCCTGGCTTTATATAAATCGTAGAACTGGTTCCATCTCCCTTTACCCAGTTATACCCATGATATACAATGGTAGCTTCAAAGCGTGGATCTCTGTCGATATATGGATCATCTTCATTATATCCGGAACCTGTTTCTTTAATTCCCTTTCCATTTTTCATTACATAATCATCAACTAACTCCTGAGTAGGAGCAAAAGCATGAATACGTCCTCCTACAGTAAGTGGAATTGCATCATAAAATTCAGACCAGGTTCTTAGTGTCAAAGCATATCCGATATCTAAAATAACTTCATCGTTATACTCATTTTCAGGCAGGAAAAGTCCTGAATAACTTGAGAAAAGCTGATAAGATCCATATTCTCCATTCATGATCTTTTCACAGATAGAAGCCACATTTGTCCAATCACTTTCATATAGATAGGTACGAGCTAACAAAGTCATTGCAGCAGCCTTTGTAACCCTTCCTCTGTCATTTTCTCCATATTCTTGTTTCAGTGGAAGAATGCTTACGACCTCATTTAGTTCAGTTCTGATAAAATTAATTACTTCTGATTTAGGAGACCGACTTATCGTATTTGCTTCCTGCATACTCAGACTGACATCAAATAAAGGTACATCTCCGTAATTATTGGTAAGACGAAAGAAAATATAAGCTCTAATAAAGCGGGCTTCTGCTTTCATGCGAGTACGTAAATTTTCATCCATATCCGGAACTCTGTCAATATTTTCTAGTAATATGTGACAGGTTTTAATGCCTTCATAACATTTTTTCCATTCATCCGAAAACCGGTGGAGAGCGGCATTTGCCTGTCCAGAGGTGATTAATCTCTCATCCGTACTTCCACGGCCTTCATATAAGTTATCCGTCAATTTCTCATTATTAAAAAATTGTTCTGCAGCAAACATCTGGTTATATGCCATGCTAAGGACAGCCGATGCTTTGTCCGTTGAGGTCCAATAGTTCAGGTCCGTAAATTTGTTAGTAGGAGCCAGATCCAAATCATTACATGAAGTAAATAAAGCAAGTACCAAACAGATAATGCCTGTAAAATATGTATATAATTTCTTTTTCATAATTTAGATGTATTAAAATTCTATATCTAATCCAAATCCGTAATAAACCAATGTAGGATAGTTACGAGCACTGTTAGCAGCCGGCCCACCAAGACCATTCATATTATTATCAAATTCCGAAGATTCAGGATCAATAAATGAGTTTTTGGACAACGTCAGAAGATTTTGAGCATTCAGACTTATGCGTAGTTTTTGTACTCCAACTTTGGTTGTTAACCGTTTAGGTAAGGTATATCCTAACTGAATATCTTTTACACGTAAATAAGCACCATTTAAAAGATAAAGATCTGTACCTGGATAACTCCAGTTATTTGTACTTGAAGGAGAACCAGGAGCTACTAATCGAGGCCATTGGGCATCAGGATTTGTAGGTGTCCAGAAATCTAATTGATGTTCATAAATACAATAGGAATAGTTTGAATGGAAAGGCTCAATCAATTCACCTCTTACATACATATCACGTTTACCCACTCCTTGAAGGAATATACTGAAATCGAAATCTTTATATCCCAGATTATAAGTGAACCCGAATGTATATCGTGGAAAAGCATTACCCAGAACTACACGGTCTTTGTCGTCAATAACCCCATTTCCGTCTTGGTCAACATATTTCACGTCTCCCGGTTGAACAGTATAACCTACCGGAATAGCGCTATTGGCTATTTCTTCGTAACTCTGGAAAAGACCATCGGTTTTATATCCGAAATAAGACGCGAAAGGCTGGCCTTCACGAATAAGCGTATACAACTGGTCGTTGTTATTTATGCGCTCCAACCCGCCGAAATCGGTAACTTTATTTTTGGAATCAGAAATATTCAAATTAAAATTATGTCTGAAGTCACCGGAATTTAATTTATAATTGATGGTAGCTTCCCACCCCTGGTTTTTCATTTCTCCTGCATTTTCTTTAGCTGCAGAGCTTCCGAATGTTGTTGATACTTCAGGAGATAATAAAATGTCCCATGTTCTTTTATTAAAATAGTCCAAGGCTACGTACAGTTTATTGTCAAGGAATGTTGCATCAATACCGATATTGAAATTTGCAGCCTTTTCCCATGTCAACAATGCATTTCCATACGTGAATGCGGTTCCAGGTACAGATTGATTATTAAAGACATACTGATTGGTATTCATTTGATAAACGGTCTGGTAAGAATAATTGTCTACATTCTGATTTCCCAGTATACCATATGAGGCACGAAGTTTCAAATCACCCACTTTCGATCTATACTCTTCCATGAAATTTTCTTCAGAAAGTCTCCACGCGGCAGAAAATGAAGGGAAGAAACCCCAACGTTGATCTTTGTCGAATTTTGATGAACCGTCATAACGGAAGGAAACGTCTCCGTAGTACTTATCCATATAATTATATCCTACACGTCCAAAAAAGGAAGTAATACTTGTCTCGTCGGTACCTCCCTTTTTATCAGAATCTGTGCCATTTGAGTTGTAATTACCTGTATCTTGTTTGGAATCATCAGTTGTAGGAAGTCCTAAGTCATCATCTGTATATGTCCACATTATACGGCTGGCTTTTCTTGTATAAGATTCATTTGAAGCACCTAATAACCCTGTCACATTATGTACCCCATTAAATGTACGGTTAAAATCCAAAAGAAATTGTGTACTTAAAGTATATTTTTTTTCATTATAATCTTCCGTTTTTGTATCAGAATTCATAGATAAAACCGGATTTTCCAGATCAGCAGATGAATATAGCGGAACTTTTTTATCTCTACGGAAACGATGATGTTGAGTTAAATCCAGTCCTACTAATCCTTTCGCTGTCAATCCTTCGATAATTTTCATATCCAGGTTTAAACTACCAATGAAATTATCTTCATCTTTCTTTTCATAACCTCCATCTTTAAGTCTGGCCATAGTATTATCATCTCCAACGACATCATTTATTAAATATTTACCGTCTTTTTCAAATTGATAATAATAGTAAGGAGGAATACGTGAAGAGTTAATAATTACATTTCCCGTTCCACCAGCTACCGTACGATCATTTTTACGTGTATATGCCATTAAAGATGTTAATTTGAATCTGCCATATTCTGTTGTCAGGTTACTGCGGAAATTATAGCGTTCCACTCCAAAGTTTCCAGCAAAATTACTCTCCTGATTGAAATATCCGGCAGATACCATATATGTAGTATTTCCACTTCCTCCAGATACATTCAAGTTATAATTTTGTTGAAGACCCTTTTCCATTATTTCATTGAAATACCAGTACTCTTCACTTTGGTGATCATATAAATCCCGGATCTGTGCAGGTGTGAATGTTGGAGAACTTCCAACATTCATATTTGCCTGGTTTCTATACATTGCGTTCTGCCAACCTTTTACAGGTTGATAAAGTATATCAGGATCCTGGTATCCCACCTGGCTATTTAGACGAACTACCGGCTTACCAGTTGCAGATCCTTTTTTAGTAGTAACCAAAATAACCCCATTTGCTGAACGGGAACCATAAATTGCAGCACTACCTGCATCCTTTAATACAGAGACATTTTCTATATCGTTAGGATTCAGATTGTTTAATGTTGAAGTACTTGATATTAAACCGTCAATAACAATGAGAGGATCATTATTCCCCATGGTACTTACCCCACGAATATTAATACTCATGCTATTATCATTCGGGTTCATGTTTTTTTGTTGGATGATCAGGTTAGCTGAAGCTCCTTGGAGTGCCTGCATAGTATTTGACACAGGTCTGTTTTCAATGATCTCTGAACTTACCTGGTCAACAGCACCTGTAATGCTTTTTCGTTGGCGTGTTCCATAACCTATTACTACTACCTCGTCTATTTTTTGGACATCATCTTTTAATGTAATAGTCAAAGGTTTTTCATCTCTGACAATAATTTCTTCAGGGACATATCCCAGATAATTAATTACAATTGTAGCACCTTGAGGAACTTCCAATGTGAATTTACCATCAAGATCTGTTATTGTTCCGATAGTAGTACCTTTATAGCTGACATTTACGCCAATAAGTGTTTCACCGGATGGGTCCAATACTGTTCCTGTTACTTTAATCTTTGTTCCGCTGGATTGTTGGGCATATACATTTGCTGTTGTTAATAACATACAACATGCTACTGAAAAGTATACAAGCCATTTTGTAATAATCCGTTTGTTTGTTTTTTTAATTGAATCATTCATAGATAAATCATTTGTGGTGAACATAATAATTTTAACATACTATTAGTTTGTTCGTAAAAAGGTTTACCCTCTTATATGAAAAGGGATCATGAGGAGTTTTTCTTCTTCATAAAATATTAATTTAAGTGGATATTAAAGCACATTATTATAAGTTATTTAGTAAGTTTATCTTACCTTCATTAACTAATTTGAGGATTAATTCGCCAAACAAGGTATTTGTCCAGGCGAACCACGAACGAGTAAATTTTTTAGGGTTATCTTTATTAAAACTTTCATGCATAAAGCCTGTATCTCCATCTGTATCCCGAAGCATCTTCACACAGAATTTGATTTCGGTATCATCATTACTTGTCATAGCTTTCATTATAATACTCATAGGCCAGATCATATCAAAACCTATGTGAGGTCCCCCAATTCCTTCGCCGGCTGAACCTTTAAAGAAATAGGGATTATCCTGGCTCCAAACAAATTTTCGTGTATTTTGATATACAGTGTCATTTTTATTAACACAGCCCAAATAGGGTAAACCTAGTAGACTAGGTACATTCGCATCATCCATAAATAGTTGATTACCGAAACCATCCACTTCGAATGCATATACTTTACCATAAGTCAGGTGATCGATAATTGCATAATTGTTGATTGCTGTTTGAACTTCTTCAGCTAAGGCTATACATTCTGATGCAAACGAATCATTTTTTGTAACAAGTGTTGAAATTTCAGCCAGCTGCTTCAGCGATGTTATGGCAAATAAGTTGGAGGGAATAAGAAAATTTAAAGTGGTAGCATCGTCCGATGGTCTGAAAGATGAAACAATTAGACCAACAGGTTTTACAGGAGCACCATAACCATCATTAGCCAGTGTATCCAATTGTCGTTCTGTTTTTCTTTGAAATTTATAGGGTCCAATTTCCTCTTTTCGTTGTTGTTCCTTAAATGTTTTAATAATGAGTGCTGCCGCTTTTTCCCAATCTGGAGAAAAAACGGATGTATCACCTGAAAGTTTCCAGTAATGATAAGCTAATCGAACAGGATAACATAATGAATCGATTTCCCATTTCCGTTCATGGAGTTCGGGTTTCATATCTGTCAGATCTGACATCCATTCACTGCCCACTGGACCGTCGTTGAATGCATTTGCATATGGATCAAATAATATACATTTAGTCTGTCTATTAATAACTCCGGCTATTAAATCCATTAAAGGCTTATCCTTTTTCATCAGACTTAGATATGGCCATACCTGTGCAGCAGAATCTCTTAACCACATTGCATGTATATCTCCGGTATAAACAAATGTATCCGGACGTCCATCTTGTATTCTATAATGTACGGTAGTGTCTAATGTATTAGGAAAACAGTTTTCAAACATCCAAGACAGCTTGGGATCCTTTAGCTGTTTTGTTACTTCTTTAATAGTATCTTCTACTATTTTTGAAGTAAAATTTCGCAATGATTGTTCAGGGCGGTTTGAAACAAAACTGTTTCGTACTTGTGAATTGTGTGGTTCTGCGAAAATGGCTTCTTTGCCACCAATTGCCAGAGCAGTTAACCCTACTCCACTTTTTCTGAGAAAGTTTCTACGTGTTATCATGGTATTAAATATAAACTGATGTTAATTAATTTTAGCAAAACAAAAATACAGTATAGATTTACGTAATGATGTACGTTTTTATGACATGTTAATACGTTTTTCCGACATGTGGTTAATTTTATTAAATTTACAAATTAATTATACCAATAAAAGATACTATTTTTGTATATGACAAGTTAAATCTTAATTTAATACCGATTAGTAATGAGGTCAATAGTTATCATATTGCCACATAGAAGAATACTGACTTCCCTTTTTTTACTTACTTTGACATTCTCTGTTTATTCATATAATTTACGTCAATTATCGAGTAAAGAAGGATTGTCTAATAGTGCCATATTATCCATATGTCAAGATGATGAAGGTTTTATGTGGATTGGGTCAGTTGATGGCTTAAATGTATACAATGGAGTAGATATTAATATCTTCAAGCCTGACATAAATAAAGGAAGCTTGTCTGGTAATCTGATTGAAGAAGTATTGGAAGGCGAGGAGGATATAATATGGATAAATACCAATCATGGTCTTAATCGCTACAACAAAAAAACAAAAGAAATAGAATGTTATAACGAATTTGAGGGAAAATATTATTTAGCCAAAATGTCATCAAATGAAATTTTCACTATTCATGAAAATAATACTATTGATTATTATGATAAAGAAAATAAACAATTCATACCTATCCATTTTCCGAATATTTTAAAAAGTGATATTCAGCGTATCTTTATAGATAAAACAAATGTGTTATGGATCATTACCAATAAGGGAGTTGTCCATACGGCATTAATTAGTTTCAATGGTGATATGCCAGTTATTACTAATATTAATGATTTCGTCCACGATTGCGGCATTAGGTATGCATTCATGGAAAATGATCGTATATATTTTATAGACGATGATTATTATCTTTTTGATATGGCAGCGGATTCAAGAAAAAAGAACTTAGTTCATAATCTGAAAAAAGAGGTAACAACCAGAGGTATAGTATCTTCCATCATTAGAGATAATGATGATTATTTAATAGCTTTTCAGACAAATGGATTACTTCGACTTGAAAATACACCAGAAAATGAAATCAAATACCAGATAAAAAGTATTGATATTTATTGCGGGGTATTCTGCTTATATAAGGATAAAAAACAGGATATCATATGGATAGGTACTGATGGTCAGGGACTATATATATATACTCGTGATCTATTTTCGATTCGGTCTGTTACATTTGAACATCTACAGTTTTCTATACAGAAACCTGTACGAGCTTTATTTTTGGATAAAAAAAGAAATCTTTGGATAGGAACAAAAGATGATGGAGTTTTAGTTATTGATGATTATGACATCGATGATGATGTTAGTACAAAAAGGAGTCAACATATTACGACAATGAATAGTAGCTTGACGAACAATTCCATTTATGCATTTGGTAAAAGTCGTAGGAATTTACTATGGATTGGAGGAGATGGTCCTGGTCTTAACTACTATTCATATAAGGATAGAAAAGTAAAAAAAATTGAATCCAAAGACTCAGAGCCAATTCTTTTTATTCATGCAATCTGTGAAGTAAATGATTCTACGCTCTGGCTGGCATCTGTTGGATCGGGTATTTACAAAGTACTCATTTCCGGGTCGGATGACGAACCTGTCATTAAGTCCGTAAAACGGTTTACATTCGATAAAGATGAAATGTCATATAATTATTTCTTTACAGCATGTCAGGAAAATGACAGTATTATATGGTTTGGTAATCGTGGGTACGGCTTACGGAGACTGAACATCCATACAGAAACGTTCAGCAAAGTTCGATTTCAGAAAGATGATATCCGGACAATCAATGATATTCTGAGCATATACAAAGACAGTAAAGGGTATATTTGGGTTGGAACCAGTTTTGGTATATTAAAATTATTTAATTACAACTCTCAGACCCAAGAAGTTTCGTATTTGAATTATAATGAGATAGAAGGTCTTCCGAATAACACAATACATGGAATATTGGAGGATAGTCAGGGATATTTATGGGTAAGTACCAATGGTGGGGTCGTCCTATTCGATACGGAAAAGGAAAACTTCCGTTTATTTAACCATAAGAACGGACTAAATGTATTTGAATTCAGTGACGGAGCCTATTATAAAGATGAGGAAACAGGTGATTTATTTTTAGGAGGTATAAATGGTTTTATAAGTATTTCTTCTGATAATTATACTAAAAAAATATTTGTTCCACAGATATTTTTTACAGGTCTTAAAATTTATGAAACTGAATATAATTTAAATGATTTTATTTATGAAAAAAACGATGATAGATATCTTCTGTTAAAATATGACCAGAACTTTTTCTCTTTATCTTTCGTTGCATTAGATTATATAAATGGACAAAATTGTAAGTATTATTATAATCTGGAGAATTTTAATACAAAATGGATTGAAAATGGCTATTCAAATGTTGTAAACTTTACAAATATTTCACCTGGAGAATATGTGTTACATATAAAATGTAATAACGGGGATGTAATGACAGATATATATTCACTTATTATTGTAATTCTTCCTCCTTGGTATATGACAAATTGGGCTTATATTTGTTATATAATTATAGTCTTAGCTATCATATATTTATTAATCCAATTGGTGAGAAAAAGATATCAAAACAAGCGTGAAACGATCATTGAAAAGATGCATCAGCAACAGAAAGAAGAAATATATGAATCTAAATTGCGATTTTTTACAAATATTACACATGAATTTTCAACACCATTAACTTTGATTTATGGACCATGTGATCGTATTATAAATTACGATAAATCTGATAATTTTATCAGGAAATATGCAGGTATAATTATGAAAAATACTGAACGACTTAATTCTCTTATCCAGGAATTGATTGAATTTCGTCGTATTGAAACAGGGCATAAAAAATGCCTAATTGAATACTTAAATATAACAAATATATCTATTAGTATATCCGATTCATTTAGTGAAATGTCCGAATCTAGAAATATAAATTATCAGACAAATATAGAAGAAAATATTTATTGGAATACTGACAAAAATTGTTATATAAAAATTTTAACAAACCTACTATCTAACGCATTTAAATATACTCCGGATGAAGGAAAAATAAGACTTCTGATTCATATTGAAAACGGTTGTTTGAATATTTTAGTTTCTAATACTGGAAAAGGAATTAAAGAAGAAGATATACCTTATATCTTTGATCGTTACCATGTATTAGAACATTTTGAGAAACAAACAAAAAGAGGATTTTTTTCAAGAAATGGATTAGGATTGGCAATTTGTCATAATATGGTCAAATTACTTGACGGGGATATAAATGTGAGAAGTATTCCTGATGAATTTACAGAATTTGAAGTTATATTTCCTGTTAAAGAACTAGCAATAGTAAATATTCAAGAAGAAGATATTCAGAAAGAAGAAAATTCGTTTTCTAATGATATACAAAATAATGAAGCAGAAATTAAGATAGAGGATTATAACCTGGAAAAATCAAAACTTACTTTATTTGTAATTGACGATGATCCAGAAATGCTTTGGTTTATTACCGACATACTCAAAAAGCATTATAATGTAATATCAATAACAGAATCTGTATCTGTCTTTAAAATTTTAGAAACTGTCCAACCTCATTTGATTATTTCAGATATTATGATGCCTCAACTAGATGGGATATCATTAATAAAAAAAATAAAAGAAAATAACCGGACAGCTCATATCCCGTTTATTTTGCTTTCGGCAAAAAATACTCCTGAAGAGCAAACAGAAGGTATTTCGGCTGGTGCTGAAGCCTATATAGTAAAACCTTTTAATGTAGAATATCTACAATCCGTCATAGAAAGATTACTTCAAAGACAAAGCTATTTGAAAGATTATTTTCGTTCGGTAATAAGCGTATATGAATTCACAAATGGAAAATTTACCCATAAAGAGAATAAAGAGTTTTTTGAGGAAGTTTTAACGATAATAGATAGGAATCTGACAAATACTGGCTTTTCAACAGAACAATTAGCCAAAGAAGTAGGTCTTAGTTCCAGGCATTTATACAGAAAATTGAAAGAAATAACAGACTATACTCCAGGCAATTTAATAAAAGAATATAGATTATCAATTGTCGAAAAGTTATTGATTACAAGTCAATATTCCGTGGATGAAATAATGTATAAAGCGGGATTCAATAACAGAGGTAATTTTTATCGTTTTTTTTCTCTTCGATTCGGAATGACACCAAAAAAATATAGAGAGAATAAAATAAAAGCAGAATTAGAATAAACTATTTCAGGGCCATCTTTTTATCTAAATGATTGTGTTCATTCTAATTAATAAGAACAATCACGCTCTTAGATAAAGCTATTTACGAGTAAGCTATTAAGCCAATGGATTTTTCCACCTCAAAACAATACATAATTGTTAATTAATTTAAGATTTACACATAAACAGCTAAGAGATGTGATAATTAATTCAAATTATTTCCTTATTTTAGAAGCGTATTTTATACACTTAATGTATATTGCGACCAAAAAGATATTAAATTCTCTTGAAAACAATATATATTTAATAATAATAATTTCTTTACAACCATGAAAAATTTGTTTTATAAAGCTTTTGTATTGTTTACATTAATAGCTGTTAGCTTACCTTCAACTTCGCAAGAATACTATCAGTTTAATCTGGATACAAAGAAGATAGGAGCTAATATTCAACCAACTATGTATGGGCTTTTTTTCGAAGATATAAATTTTGGTGCTGATGGGGGGCTCTATGCTGAACTGGTAAAAAACCGTTCTTTTGACTTCCCTCAAAACCTGATGGGCTGGAATACTTTTGGGAAAGTGGAAGTAAGTAATGCTAATCCCCTTTTCGACCGTAACCCAACTTACTTGATCCTTACTAATCCGGATCATGCACATAAACATACCGGTATAGAAAACGAAGGATATAAAGGAATGGGGTTTATGGAAGGTGCAGCATATCGTTTTTGTGTTTGGGCAAAAAAGATAAACTCTCCCAAAGAGCAGAAGATACGTATTGAACTTGTAAATTCTATGAATGATATAATAGGAAGTAAAGAGATTATTATCAACACAGAAGACTGGAAAAAATATGAAGTAATCTTAACTTCAACAGATACAGAAAAAAAAGGTCGTTTAAGGATATTTCTTATGTCAAAAGGTTCTATTGCCTTAGAACATGTATCGCTCTTTCCTACCGAAACATTTAATGGTAGAGAAAACGGTATGAGAAAAGATCTAGCACAGGCTTTAGCAGATATTAATCCGGGAGTGTTTCGCTTTCCTGGTGGATGTATTGTTGAAGGTACGAGTCTTGATAGCCGTTATGATTGGAAAAAGAGTATCGGCGAGGTAGAAAACAGACCGGTAAATGAAAATAGATGGCAGTATACATTTACAGACCGTTTTTATCCTGATTATTATCAGAGTTATGGTTTGGGATTTTATGAATACTTTTTGTTATCAGAGGATATTGGTGCCGAGCCTCTGCCTGTACTAAACTGTGGGCTTGCCTGCCAATATCAGAATAATGGTGAACAATGCCATTTGCCTGTAAATAAACTGGATGAATACATTCAAGATGCCTTAGATCTTATTGAGTTCGCTAATGGTCCTATTTCTTCTACTTGGGGAAAACTTCGTGCCGAAATGGGGCATTCTGCTCCGTTCAATCTAAAATTTATCGGCATAGGAAACGAGCAATGGGGTAAAGAATATACTGAACGCCTGGAGCCATTTGTAAAAGCTATTCGTAAAAAATATCCCGAAATAAAAATTATAGGAAGTTCAGGCCCTTCGGCTGATGGAAAAGAATTCGATTATCTCTGGCCTGAAATGAAACGACTAAAGGTTGATTTGGTAGATGAGCATTACTATAAAGATCCTGAATGGTTTTTAAATAATGCAAACCGATACGATAGTTACGATCGTAAAGGTCCTGCTGTATTTGCTGGAGAATATGCTTGCCATGACTATTCACAAGGAAAAGAAAACAATTTCAAATCTGCCTTGTACGAATCTGCTTTTATGACTGGACTAGAGCGTAATGCTGACATCGTTCATATGTGTACATATGCACCTTTATTTGCCCACGTAGATGCATGGCAATGGAAACCTGATATGATTTGGTTTGATAATTTACGTATGATGAAAACACCAAACTACTATGTTCAACAGATGTACGCACAAAATAAGGGTACAAATGTGATGAACTTGACTATGGATGGTAAAGGTATTGCAGGACAAGACAGTTTGTATGCTTCTGCAGTATTTGATAGAGATCGGAATACGTATATTCTTAAAATTGTAAATGTAGGTAATGAAACAAAAAATATAAAAGTTGAACTTAAAGGAGTAAAGAAGAATCAAATCTTTACATTAGGTGATTGTATAATGATACAAACTAATAATTTAAATACAATAAATACTTTAGATAGTCCTGAGAATATTTTACCGACTAAAGTTTCGGCACAGTTCAATGGTCAGATTCTGAATTTAAAAGCAGAATGTCAATCTTTTGGCATATATAAAATAAAATTGACAGATAGATAAAAAAAATAACTAATTAATATTTGAAATCATGAAAAGATATGTATTGACTCTACTAATTTTTATAGTAAGTATTCAGTTGTTCTCTCAAAAACAGGTTGTTGAAATAAGGTTATACCCTTATCTGGCAAAGGATACCATCAGCAAACATATATATGGTCATTTTGCAGAACATCTTGGAAGATGTATATATGGTGGGCTTTGGGTTGGAGAAAACTCAGATATACATAATGCCAATGGTTACCGTACAGATGTTCTGGAAGCATTGAAGAAGCTTCAGATACCAAATCTTCGTTGGCCGGGGGGATGCTTTGCTGATGAATACCATTGGATGGATGGGATTGGTCCGAAAGAAAATCGTCCTAAAATGGTTAATACTAATTGGGGAGGTACTATCGAGGATAATAGTTTTGGTACACACGAATTTCTGAATCTTTGTGAAATACTCGGATGTGAACCTTATATAAGTGGAAATGTGGGGAGTGGTTCAGTAGAAGAAATGGCAAAGTGGGTCGAATATATGACATCAGATGGAGATAGTCCTATGGCAAATCTACGTCGGAAAAATGGTCGGGAAAAACCTTGGGCAGTCAAATATTTCGGAGTAGGTAACGAAAGTTGGGGCTGTGGCGGAAGTATGCGTCCAGAATATTATGCCGACTTATATCGCCGATATGCTACATATTGCCGTAACTACGATAATAATAAGCTTTATAAAATAGCCAGTGGTGCTTCTGATTATGATTATAATTGGACAGAAGTACTTATGAAGAACATAGAAGATAGAATGCACGGATTATCATTACATTATTATACAGTAACTGGCTGGAATGAGAGTAAAGGTTCGGCCACAAAGTTTAATAACGATGAGTATTATTGGATTATCGGAAAGTGTCTTGAAATAGAAGAAGTCCTGCAAAAGCATATATCAATAATGGACAGGTATGATAAAGAAAAAAAAATAGGATTGATGGTCGATGAATGGGGTACATGGTTTGATGTCGAACCTGGTACTAATCCGGGACATCTTTACCAACAAAACACAATGCGTGATGCACTTGTTTCGGCTTTGACACTTAATATTTTCAATAAATACTGTGACCGTATCCAAATGGCAAATATTGCACAGATTGTGAATGTCCTGCAATCCATTATACTAACAGAGGGAAACAGGATGGTACTCACACCTACCTATCATGTATTCGATATGTACAAAATCCATCAAGATGCAGTGCATATCCCACTGGATATATTATCGGATTGGCAGGAAATAAGAGAACGAAGAGTAAATACAATTAGTGCTTCAGCTTCACAAAAAAACGGAAAACTAAATATTACATTAGCAAATATACATTTAAGTTCCGATAGGGAAGTTATGCTCTATATACCGGATATTAAAGTGAATAAGGCAACTGCCAGAATACTTGTTTCTAGGCAAATAACAGATCACAATACATTTGATAACCCTAATCTTATACATCCCCAAAAATTTGAGGATATAAAAATATCAGAGAATACATTAAATGTAAGATTGCCTGCTAAATCAATTTTATCAATAGAATTAAATTAAAAATATAAATTTAGCACCATAAAAAAGTCAATAATATATATATTTGTTTTGTAATTAGTACATCATCTGTCTTTAGACAAATAAACCAGAAAATAGACTATTTCCAATTACAGGATATAGAATTAATTGCTTGATAGCCCTTTTTAATATGTTTTGTATTTATATAATAATGCTTACTAGAAATGGACGCAGACAAGCTTCTTACTCCTTTTTTGCGTGAAGCGGGATTAACTCCTAAAGCCGAAAGTTATACCAACTGGTGAAAATACTAGACTGGACAGACATATTAGAGGTCATTATCTTTTAGTGTTATAACTGATGTATGAATTGAAAAGAATAATTATAAGGGTTAATACCATTAAAACCATGTTTTATAAAGAACAACAAAAATTTTTTGTATCAGTAGATTGTATAATACTCGGATTTAAAGAAAGTAAACTTTATCTGTTAATATCAAAAAGAAAATTTCAACCATTGAAAGGTAAAGATACTCTTATGGGAGGTTTCCTACGTCCGGACGAAAGCTTATCCGATACTGTAAGCCGCGTACTATTTGAATATACTGGTATTAGGGATGTTTTTATGGAGCAAGTGGGCACCTATGGAGATATAAACAGGGATGAAGGGGAGCGAGTAGTTTCCGTAGCTTATTATGCTCTTATCGACTTAGAATCTTTCAATAATGAGTTATGCAAAATTCATAATGCTCGATGGGAAGAATTGGACAGAGTTGGCTCTCTGATTTTCGACCACAATCAGATGCTGGATGATACACTTGCAATATTACGTCTAAAAACGGCTACGCAGCCTATCGGATTTAACCTGCTTCCTGAGAAATTTACGCTACCCCAGTTACAGCAATTGTATGAAGCTATTTATCAGACTAAACTAGATAAACGAAACTTCAGGAAGAAAATTCTGGAAATGGATATACTTGAAAAGCAGGCGGATAAAGATAAATTGCAATCCAGAAAAGGAGCATATTATTATACATTTGATAAAGAAAAATATGATACATTGCTGAAGAAAGGCTATCTCTTTTCTGTATAAGTCAGTATTTTAATATTAAATATTATGCTCATGAATAAAGAAGGCGAAATCGTCTTCTTTATTTTTTTCATAAAGTCTGCTTTTTGCGATGTTTAAAAACATACAAATAATAAGTGTACAATTCAACACTTATTATTAATATTGCAAAAGTGTTCAAAACACACTTATTGTCTGTTCCTATAATCGAATCTAATGTCACCAATCGCAAAAACATATACAATAATAAATTTAAGTATTTATTTATCAAAGTTATGTGTAATGTTACTTTCATGTAAAACAGAGCATAAAAATATACCATTGATATATATATATAAATTTTTAGTAAAAAATCATGACAATACAATCATTAAAGCAAACAGTATTCAAAGCTAATCTTGATTTGGTAAAACACGGATTGGTAATATTTACATGGGGTAACGTCAGTGCTATTGACCGAGAACGAAGCTTAGTTGTAATCAAACCTTCTGGGGTTTCATACGATACCATGAAAGCCGACGATATGGTAGTACTTGACTTGGAAGGAAATATAATCGAAGGGAGATTAAAATCTTCATCAGATACGCCAACGCATCTGGTTCTATATAAAGCATTTCCTAATATCGGAGGAATAGTGCATACACATTCTACATATGCGACATCATGGGCACAAGCAGGCTGTGATATTCCAAATATAGGAACAACCCATGCTGATTATTTTAAAGATCAAATTCCATGTACAAGGCAAATGACTAAAAATGAAGTAGAAAACAAATATGAATTAGAAACAGGTAATGTCATAGTAGAACGTTTTGAAGGATTGGATGCTGATTATACACCAGGTGTACTAGTGAATAATCATGGGCCTTTTTCGTGGGGAAAAGATGCTCACGACGCAGTTCATAATGCTGTAGTATTGGAACAAGTAGCTCAAATGGCATTCATAGCATTCAACGTAAATCCTCAATTGAAGATGAACAAAGAACTTATAAAGAAACATTTTTCCAGAAAACATGGTCCAGACGCTTACTACGGACAATAAAATATTTTAATTAACTAATTATAAAATTAATATTATGAATTTCAAAGATTTAGAAGTATGGTTCGTAACCGGAGCACAATTGCTTTACGGAGGTGATGCAGTAGTTCAGGTAGATGCACATTCTACAGAAATGGTAAAAGAGTTGAACGATTCAGGTATTCTCCCGATAAAGGTGGTATATAAAGGGACAGCTAATTCTTCAGCTGAAATATCTGCAATAATGCGTGAAGCTAACGGTGATACTAAATGTATTGGTATGATTACATGGATGCATACTTTTTCACCTGCTAAAATGTGGATACATGGTTTGATTGATTACAAAAAACCATTACTCCATCTTCATACCCAATTTAATAAAGAAATTCCTTGGAATGAAATCGATATGGATTTCATGAATCTCAACCAATCAGCTCACGGTGACCGTGAATTCGGACATATTACCAGTCGTTTGCGTAAACCCCGTAAAGTAATAGTAGGTTACTGGCAAGAGAAAGATACTCAAAACAAAATAGCATCATGGATGCGCGTTTGTGCAGGTTGGGCAGATTCACAAGATATGCTTATTATCCGCTTTGGTGATAATATGAATAATGTAGCTGTAACAGATGGTGATAAAGTAGAAGCTGAAATCCGATTAGGATATCATGTTGATAATGCTCCTATTGCAACGTTAGTACCATATGTCGAAGCTGTTACAGAAGCAGAAATAGATGTTCTTGTTGCTGAATATGAAAAGATTTATGATTTTACGGTCGACTGTAAAAAAGGTGCAGAGAAACACCAATTTGTACGTGATGCAGCAGCTCAGGAAATTGGGCTTCGTCGTTTCTTACAAGAAAAGGGAGCTAAAGGATATACTACAAGTTTCAATGAACTGGAAGGTATGAAACAACTGATGGGATTTGCTTCTCAACGCCTGATGGCGGAAGGTTATGGGTTCGGAGCGGAAGGTGATTGGAAATCTGCAGCCCTTGTGCGTACAATGTGGGTAATGGGGCAAGGCCTGCCTGGTGGACAATCATTCCTTGAAGATTACACACTAAATTTTGATGGAGAAAACAGTACTATCCTTCAATCGCACATGTTGGAAATTAACCCTGACATTACAGGTACAAAACCTCGTATTGAAGTGCATTTCTTAGGAATTGGCGATGCCGGTATGTGTGCCCGTCTTATATTCCAGGCTCATAAGGGAGAAGGTGTTGCTGCAACTATCGTGGATATGGGTAACCGCTTTCGCATGATTGTAAACGAAGTTGAAGTAAACGAACCAAAACCACTTCCAAAATTGCCTGTTGCATGCGCATTATGGAAACCAATGCCTAATTTTGAAATAGGAGCAGGTGCATGGATTTTGGCAGGTGGAACTCATCACTCAAGCTTCTCATTCTCTGTTACAACCGAAATGTTGGAAGATTATGCAGAAATTGCAGATATTGAAATGTTGATTATTAACAAAGACACAAATATACGTCAGTTCCGTCAGGATTTGCGTAATAACGAAGTGTACTATATGCTTAATAAAGCTTTAAGATAAAATAAATATAATTATTATGTTAAAGGTGTTTGATTAGATTTAACTGATTGATTTTTATAGAAATAGAAAAAAGTGCTGTATAGTCGGCTTATTTTACTTCTTTCCTTTCAGACACCTTTAGTATTAAATCTTATTATCATGAAATATGTTATAGGTATAGATTACGGTACTGACTCATCCCGGGCGGTAATAATTAGTACCCAAAACGGACAAGAAATAGCTTCTTCTGTTAAATACTACAAAAGATGGAAAGATGGTAAATATTGTAATCCGGCGAACAATCAATATAGACAACATCCTCTTGATTATATCGAAGCGTTGGAAGAATCTGTAAAAGAGGCTTTAAGTAAAGCTCCTGAAAATGTTGCTAAAAATATTGTTGGTATATCATTTGATACTACAGGTTCTACTCCGGCACTTATAGATAAAGACGGTCAGATATTGGCTTTGCGTCCTGAATATGCTGAAAATCCAAATGCGATGTTTGTACTGTGGAAAGACCATACAGCAGTAAAAGAAGCAGCAAGAATAAATGAGATAGCCAAACGTTGGCCTATTGACTATACAGCATACGAAGGTGGGATATATTCGAGCGAATGGGTATGGGCTAAAATGGCTCATGTACTAGATGTAGATTCTTCAATTAGAAAAGATGCTCATAGCTGGGTAGAACATTGCGACTGGATGCCTTCACTTATTACAGGAAAGATAAAACCTACTGAAATTGTTCGCAGCAGATGCTCTGCTGGTCATAAAGCGATGTGGTTAAAAGAATGGGGAGGACTACCAACTGAAGATTTCTTAGTTGAGATAAGCCCAGAACTGAAAGGATTCAGAGATCATTTATTTCATGAAACTTATACCAGCGATATAAAAGTTGGTGATCTTACGCCTGAGTGGGCACAAAGATTGGGCTTAAATACAAATGTTGCTGTAGGAGTCGGGGCATTCGATTGCCATATGGGAGCAGTAGGTGCAGAAATAGAACCCAAGACTTTTGTTCGCGTGATAGGAACATCTACTTGCGATATTATGATTGTTCCTCATGAAGAAATGCAAGGGAAACTAGTTCCAGGTATATGCGGACAAGTAGATGGGTCAGTAGTACCGGGGATGATCGGCCTGGAAGCAGGACAATCAGGATTCGGAGATATTTATGCGTGGTTTAAATCAGTATTAGCATGGCCTTTTGAGAAATTGATAGCCTCATCTAATTTGATAGATAACGATACAAAAGATAAACTAATAGAAGAAGCTTTAGATAAGATGATTCCTGCTTTATCAAAGGAAGCGGAGAAAATACCTATATCAGAAAGTTCTGTATTGGCAATCGATTGGATGAATGGTCGCCGTACTCCAGATGCCAATCAATTGGTGAAAGGGACGATAACGGGATTGAATCTCGCAAGTTCAGCTCCGCATATTTTCAAGGCTCTGGTGGAGGCGACGGCTTTTGGTTCGAAAGCTATTGTAGACCGTTTCATAGAAAATGGAATTGAAATCAATTCGGTAATAGGTATTGGTGGAATCTCCCTTAAATCACCATTTGTAATGCAGACACTTGCTGATGTATTAGGTATGCCTATCAAAGTAGCTAAATCTGAACAAGCTTGTGCTTTTGGTGCTGCAATGTTTGCCTCTGTTGTAGCCAAAATTCATCCTGATATTAAGACTGCACAAAAAATTATGGGGCAGGGATTCATTCATGAATACAAGCCTGATAAGGAAAAACATAAAACATATTTGAAGTTATATACCAAGTATCAAAAGCTTGGAAAATTCACAGAAACAGAATTTTTCTCTTAAACAAATCATACTATGAATTGGAATTCTCATGAATTTATATGGCTTGAC
This sequence comes from Tannerellaceae bacterium, assembly GCA_032054765.1. Lineage (GTDB taxonomy): Bacteria > Bacteroidota > Bacteroidia > Bacteroidales > Tannerellaceae > DFXE01. The sequence goes on along the minus strand of DAMBSC010000021.1, from coordinate 45,933 downwards.
TGGGTGATTATCGCAGTTGGAATAGTGGCCGTGACATGGGCTGTTTGGCGTTCAGTTCAAAAAGACAAACGTTTACAGCAGGGTATGGATAGCGAAGATTACCTGTTTGGAAAAGGTGAACCGTGGTATATCATCGGTGCGGCTATCTTTGCGGCAAATATCGGTTCGGAACACTTAGTAGGACTTGCCGGAACAGGCGCAAAAGCAGGTGTAGGCATGGCACATTGGGAGATGCAAGGCTGGATGATACTCATTTTGGGCTGGCTCTTTGTCCCCTTTTATCAACTTATGAATAATAAAATGGGAAAAATTATCACAATGCCGGACTTTCTCAAATATCGTTATACTCCTGCTACAGGTTCGTGGCTGTCTATCATCACACTTATAGCATATGTACTCACCAAAGTGAGTGTAACAGCATTTACAGGTGGTATCTTTATGGAGAGCCTTCTTGGTTTACCTTTTTGGTATGGAGCAATCGGCCTCATAGTCTTAACGGGTATTTTTACTGTTTTGGGAGGAATGAAAGGTGTAATGACTCTGTCAGCAATCCAGACACCTATCCTTATCATTGGATCATTCCTTGTGCTTTTCCTTGGATTATCGACACTCGGAGGCGGTAGCATAGCTGACGGTTGGACTGCAATGATCGATTATTCTAAAACGCTGAACGTGGGAGAAGACGGAGTTGTATATGGTACGAACCATATGTTCCATTTCAATACAGGCGATCCATTGTATGACGACTATCCAGGCTTTTGGGTATTTATCGGAGCATCAATTATCGGTTTTTGGTACTGGTGTACTGACCAGCATATCGTTCAACGTGTACTCGGACAACGCAAAGGCGAAGCTAATGATGTAGTGATGAAACGTGCACGCAGGGGTACTATAGTTGCTGGTTATTTCAAATTGTTACCTGTATTTATGTTCCTGATACCTGGTATGATAGCTGCGGCATTGGCAGCACGTCCTGATAGTGGTTTTACATTGGATGATCCTGATACAGCCTTTGGCTCCATGGTTAAGTTTGTATTACCTGCTGGTGTAAAGGGCATTGTTACCATAGGTTTTATATCAGCATTGGTTGCCTCTTTGGCTGCATTCTTCAACTCCTGTGCAACTTTGTTTACTGAAGACTTTTATAAACCTAAATTCAAAGAGAAGAGTGAAGCCAATTATGTTCTGGCAGGCCGTATTGCAACTATTGCTGTTGTAATACTCGGTATAGTATGGATACCTATCATGATGAGCCTTGGCAGTCTTTATGACTATCTGCAAGGCATCCAGTCGCTACTAGCTCCAGCAATGGTGGCAGTATTTGCTCTTGGTATATTTTCCAAAAAGATTACTCCAAAAGCAGGTGAAATAGGTATGATAGTGGGCTTTATTATTGGTATGATACGCTTGCTGACCAATATCTTTACAAATACAGGTAAAGACGTAATGACTGGCTGGTATTGGGAATACACAACTTGGTTTTGGCAGACCAACTGGCTTATCTTTGAGGTATGGTTGCTCGTCTTCATCATGTTGTTGATGGTGGTAGTATCTTTTTTCACACCGAAGCCTACTGATCAGCAGATAGATGCTATCACTTTTACGAACGACTACAAGACACTCATAGGGAAAAGTTGGAATAAGTGGGATGTTGTTACATCATTCGGGGTAATTGTTCTTTGTGCAGCGTTCTATTGGTATTTCTGGTAGAACGAAATAAATGAGAAAATATTTGTTCTATGGAAGAATAGATAAGAGAGGAGGAATAGTATTAGTTTGAGTTGTGTGTGTATTAAAAAAGAATTATCTTTGTATTTGAATGTTGTTTGACAAATTTTTATCATTTTTTGTTGCTAGTTTGTTATTCAACACCAACGATATGATATTAAAGTGTTATATATCAATAGTAATAAACAATTGGGGCTGACCGGTTTTGACAGCGGGTAGAAGTGGTTTGTAAGCATGTGGTGCGTGGTTGGCTTGCACTTAAATATCAGACAACGAACAATTAACTGGCGAAAACAATTACGCTCTCGCTGCTTAATCGAAGTATAGTAGATTCAAGCTTAATTCCGGTACCAGGTACTGGAACGTGACATCACCCGGATGCTGTTGCTCCGAAGCTTTCCGATAAGGTGGTGCAGCAATATCGGAGATAGTTTAAAGTAATCCTTGGACTTTAAGCGAAAATAAAGAGGATAAGGGTAGAGTTGGTGGCTTTGGTCTTGCTCTTCCCCCGACAATTTAAGCAAAGATAAACATGTAGAAAGCAAATTAATTCCTCGTTTGGACGAGAGTTCGACTCTCTCCAGCTCCACAACAGAAATGAGTTTTAATAAAAATATCCTGTAATTCAATAAATTACAGGATCTTTTTATTAAAAGAATATACGTTTCAAGATGATTGCTGCCTCATATAATATTGTTTCATAGGCTCGTGTTCAAGCAACTTTCATATTTGAACAATAAAAAGGTTTTAGATTAGACCTTTATTTCAATAACATCTTTTAAATTAGTTGTATACCTTTTAGACAGATGTTTCTGGCGGATATTTGGGTAATAGCCATTTCCTTGTACCGCTACTTTTATACTATCGCGACCATTTTTCTTTATTATTTCATCAATAGTCCTGGATAGAGTTCGTTGCTTTACTCGATCTATTGAATCAAACAGATCTGATTGAACATACGTTTCTGGTGTAATATCCATTAAAACCACTCCTGCCCGTTTATACTCAAATTCTTTTAAATAAATAGAATCCAGAGCCAAACGACAGTATTTTATGATTTCGGTTGTGTCTGCAGTATAAAAAGATAAAGGTATTATTTTAGATGGTTTATAGATATCATTAATAAAGCGGCTGGTCTGTACAAATACATAAATGACTTTTGTCATTGATTTCTGTTTGCGTAATTTTGCAGCACATAAAGAGGCTAACTCAGCAACTGCTTCCAATAAATTATGATAATTAACGATAGGTTGCCCAAAACTACGGGATGTGCATATTTGCTGTTTCTCTATAGATAAATCATCCTTCCCGATACATGGAACTCCGTTTAGTTCTGACCATGTGCGTTCTCCGACAACCGACATTCTTCTGCGTACCCAGGAGCGATTCCTCTGTGCAAGATCATAAGCTGTTTTGATACTATGATATTCAAGCATCTTTCGGAAGCGAGAACCAACACCCCAAACATCACCTATATCCGTTAGTTGAAGTGCTTTTATTCGTTTTTCTTCAGAATCAATTATACAAACTTGTTTATATCCTTTATACTTCTTGGCAAAATGATTAGCAATCTTCGCTAATGTTTTACTTGGAGCAATGCCTAATGATACTGGTATACCTGTATATTTATTAACTAGTCGAACTATATTTTTACCATAACCTTCTATATTATTCAAACCAGATAAGTTAACAAAAGCTTCGTCAACCGAATAAATTTCCATTTCAGGAACAAGGCCGAATAAAACACTCATGACTCGATCAGACATATCACCATATAATGTGAAGTTTGTAGAATAGACAGCGATATTATGTTTCTTAACCAGATCTTTTATTTGAAAGTAAGGAACTGCCATTTTAATCCCTAAAGCTTTTGCTTCATTACTACGTGAAATAACACACCCATCGTTATTACTGAGGACAATAACAGGACTATTGTTTATAAGCGGATTGAAAACCCGCTCACAGGATACAAAAAAATTATTACAGTCTATAAGGCCGAACATTACTGCTTCTTTTTATATCGATGATTCTTTATTGAATAAATTACGATTCCCCACACCAGAAAATCATTTTCTTCTGTGACTTTTATTGGTTTATATGCTTCATTAGCCGGAATTAGCCAAATTATATTTTTTTCAATTTTAATATACTTAATAGTGAATTCTCCATCTATAAAACAAACAGCCATATCTCCATTAGAAGGTTCCAGTGATTTATCAATAATGAGAATATCTCCATCTTGTATCCCAGCATCCTTCATACTATCCCCTTTTACTTTACCAAAGAAAGTACTGGCAGGATGCTTTACTAACTCTTTGTTCAAATCAATCGACAGATCCATAAAGTCCTGAGCTGGACTTGGAAAACCAGCCTTTATCCCCAAGTCAGCATAAGGTAATGGTAGTTCAGCTTCTGTCTCTATCCTGAATATCTCCAAGATAGACTTCCTTTTTAACGGATCATTATTCATGTTACAAAAATAAAAAACATCATAGACAAATGACTGAATATAATACATGAAAAGATCAGCAATTATGGTAATTCTCTTGGTAATTATTCCCTGATTTGTTTTTAGTCTTTTTGATGGCGCCGATATATATATATATCAACAAAATGTGTCGATTTTTGATTGATTATTATCAACCAAAAAAACTTTGTTGTTTTTTAAGTATATCAAGACGATTCAGAGAGCCTCTGATTTTTTATAAGCTTCTATCAACCGTTTTAATGTTGCAGCGTCTGAATCTCCTGTATTAGATATCTCAGGATCATAATAATTTTTAAGAAAGCTGTCGGCTCCAGACCAAACTGTAGCTATAATTCCTTTAAAATGTTCCTTCATCGCCGATGTGGAATTTTTCCTGAAACGAATCATATCGTTTAATTGCTCCATTGCTATTTCAGGTTTTCTCCAAGGGCAGGTAGCTACATCGAATCCCTTCATAGCAAAGTAAACTGCTGTCTGATCCGGACGTTCATAATGCCAATCACAAATGAACACTTCTTTAGAAATCATATCAACAGCACGGTATGTATTGTTCATACTAGCTTCCCACATGCCAATACCGGTTTCTTTTCCATCAATAAGCCGGTCTCCCCAGATCATTAATTTTCTGTTTTTAAGTGCTAAATGATTTTGAATTTTGTTAACTTCACCAGCAAATAATTCTGCTTTATCACGTCCACTACAACGAGGGCATTTATCATCTCCTATATAAAAAACTTCATCCATTCCAGCGTGAAACATATCTGCCTCAAAGACATCCAGTATTTCATCAACTACATCAAAAACAACTTTATGAACATCCGGATGGAGTGGACAATAACTTTTACAATATAAACCGTCAGGATTAGGCCATCCCGGATAATCTTCAGTTTTTACGTGTGGGGTTTCATCAAATTGAGGATATTCACGAAGAAGAGCAAGGGTCGTTTTGGCCCATGATTGATGTCCTAATAGATTAATCTGTGGCGCAATCTTGATACCATGCTTCCGGCAGGTAGCAACAATCTTTTTTATATCGGACTTTGTTAATGGATCAGGATCTTTTAATTCAGGATGTGTCTGATAATCATAATTCCAATCCACTCGTAGAATAAGTAAATTAAAATGTCCCGGAGCCAGCTCTTCCTCTATAAATTTAATGAATTGATCCATTCCGTTAATAGAAGGAGCAGCGATAGCCAAACCACGTACCGGCAGAAGAGTGTCTATCTTATGTAAGTGAGATTGAGCAAATAAAGAGGATTGCAACAAACATATTAAAATGACAACCAACAGACTATGTTTCATAATGATAAAGATTTAGTAGTTTGACAATAAAATTTCTTCAATATTAAAAATTAAATTCGAATAATAACTTCTCTGCTAAGAAAAAAAGTATGTTAGTTTCATGACATAAGCATCCATACTATTTCTCTTTTTTATATTGGTAATGACCTATTATTGTATATTCGAATAAACAGTCTTCTACAACTTGTCCTCCACCAATATTATGGACAATCATATAGCGTTGGTTATCCTTGGATTTCTTGTTTGAAACTATACCAATATGTGTTTGTCACCCATTCAATCTCCAGCAAATAATATCTCCAGGTTTATAATCAGCTGAATCATGAGTTATCTTTTTAACGTTTCCAAACCTGCTAAAAAAGGTCATTAGATTAGGTACACGGCGATGATCTATATTTTTATCAGGTCTGGTAAGCCCCCAATTATTAGGATATTTACTGAAATTAGCTTTCATATCAACATGAACTTCTTTTTGCAAATCAATACCAAATTTACGATATGCCCGGATCACAACATCCGTACAGACACCCTTATTTGCGGGTATATCTCCATTTGGATAAGGAATAGTAAAATACGCAGGATCATAACGTACTTTTTGTTTGGTTAATATAAGTGCTGAATCAGCCAATTGGCTATAAAAAGTTGTTTGCCCTGAAATGCTTAAAACAATGGAAAACAATAGGATTATAAGTGCTAATTTCTTTATCCTCATATAAGTATAAATTTATAGTATGCAAGATAAAAAATATTATAGAATGAGCATAAAAAAACAAGAAAAAATAATGTTGAAAATCTATTATTCTATCTACCTTTGCGACAAATCATAAAGTACTTAAAACGCGATGAAAAATGTATTAATAATAGGCTCTACCGGACAGATCGGCACAGAATTAACGCTAGAACTAAGAAAACGCTACAATGGCGATATTGTAGCTGGTTATATACCCGGAGCAGAACCTAAAGGGGAATTATTAGAGACAGGACCTGCCGAAATCGTGGACATTACAAACGACAAACAGATCGCCGAAGTAGTATCAAAATATAAAATTGATACAATCTATAATCTGGCAGCTCTTTTATCTGCTGTTGCTGAAGCGAAGCCTCAATTGGCATGGAAAGTAGGTATGGATGGCCTTTTCAATGTTCTGGAAGTAGCACGTGAACATAATTGTGCTGTATTTACTCCAAGTTCAATAGGTGTATTTGGAAATAACACCCCAAAAGACAAAACGCCGCAAGATACAATTCGGAATCCACGTACCATGTATGGTGTAACTAAAGTAGGTGGTGAGCTTTTAAGTGATTATTATTACATCCGTTTTGGTGTAGATACCCGTTCGGTTCGATTCCCCGGATTGATTTCTTATACAGCTCCTCCGGGTGGCGGAACAACAGACTACGCTGTTGATATTTATTATGAAGCCGTAAAAGGAAATCATTTTGTTTGTCCAATTGCAGCTGGAACATTTATGGATATGATGTATATGCCTGATGCACTACATGCAGCTATACAACTAATGGAAGCGGATCCTTCCCGTCTGGTTCACCGAAATGCATTCAATATTGCATCTATGAGTTTTGATCCGGAAATCATCTTCAATAATATAAAAAAATATATTCCTGATTTTACAATGGAGTACAAGATTGATCCGCTTCGTCAGGCGATAGCTGATTCATGGCCTAATTCATTGGATGATACGTGCGCTCGTGAAGAATGGGACTGGAAGCCCGAATATGATCTGGATATGATGACACAAGATATGATCTCCAAACTAAAAGCACGTTTTAACAAATAAATATTAATAACACCTATCTGATAATAAAAAAGTAGTATCTTTATTATTCCGAATGTGTAGACATGAAGAAAAATGATGAAGATACCACACTTCTTTTACGAAAAATTTCGATGGGAGACAACGATGCTTTTCGTACTTTTTACAACCTATATTACTTACAGGTATATAGGTTTTCCTCTTATTTCATAAGATCTTCGCAGTTAGTTGAAGAGGTTGTTTCCGATGTTTTTTGTATCATCTGGCAAAATCGAAAAAAGATTGTAAAAGTCATTAACTTTGAGGGTTATCTGTATACCATTATTAGAAACAAGGCCTTGTTTTATCTGAATCAAGATAATAAGTTGTCGTTAACAGAAATGGAATTCATTCCCGACAATCTGTTGTCTGATATTGAAAGCCCTGAATATCTGGCTATTGATAAAGAAATTTCAACAGCTTTGAGGAAGGCCATTAATGATCTTCCTGAACGGTGTCGTTTAATTTTCCTGATGGCTCGTGAAGAAGGTCTGAAATATAAGGAAATTGCTCAAAAACTATCGATATCAGAAAAAACCGTGAACGCCCAAATGGTTCTGGCCATTAAAAAACTCAGTGAACAGTTAAGCAAAATCCTCTTCTTTCTTATTTAATTCCAACATTTTCAAAAAAAACGGGAAATACATTAGATGTATTTTTCATTTTCAAACTCTATATATATGAAGCGATTCTTTAAATATACAGATAATGAATAAAAATTCGGATACGGAATACAATAAAGCTATTGAAAAGAGGGCTATTCTTTCGAAAGAACGTATATACCTGAAAACGCAGACAAAAATCAACGAAGCAACTTTACGGTTCAGGCTTCGCGTCTGGAAATACATTGCTGTCGCTTCCACAGTACTTTTATTAATAATAGGAGGAGCTATGATCTTTAATACAGTCAACAACTCTACACCTATTTTGGTTGAATCAACAAGTCAGGCAGGAAGTATTACGAGGTTTACACTTAGCGATGGAACGGTTGTAGCCCTCAATGCAAGTTCTTCTATCAGTTATCCTTTAATTTTTAATGGAAAAACCAGAGAAGTAAGATTAAACGGTGAAGCTTATTTCGAAGTAGTCAAAGAAACCGAACGGCCATTTATTGTCGAAACAAACCACATGAAAATAAATGTATTAGGAACACACTTCAATGTCAAATCTTACGAAGATGACGAAAAAGTAACCACAACGTTACTGGAAGGTTCCGTCAGTATAGAAGTGAATGACGTGAATTCATCTAAAAAGAGACCCGTATTATTAGTTCCCGGACAGCAAATCATATTGGATAGAAAAACCAGACATACTGTGGTTTCAAAAGTAAATCCCGAACTTTACTCTTCCTGGAAAGATGGACAATGTTTTTTTGAAAATGAAAAATTCATTGATATCGTAAAAATATTGGAACGTCAGTTCGGTGTAACAATCAGAATAACTTCTCCAACCCTGGAAAGCCTGGTTTATTCAGGTTTTTTCGGTAAAAAAGAAGGAGTTTTACAAATATTGAATTCTTTCAAAAAGTACAGAAATTTCGATTTCCGACAAGACGATAACAGTATCGAAATATATGAGAAATAAAAAATTGAATGTATAACCTTTAAAATATAATACTTTATGAACACATCCTGACAGCACAGAAGAATCGGAAAATGTGTCCGCATTTCCCGATTCCAAATACAGTCTTCAAATTCACCAATTTGTTAACTATATAATAAACAAAAGTATGAAAAAATCTTTTATAAAAAGGTTTTACAGACATCTTTTACCCTATAAAAGAATACTTAGAACCATGAAAATAACCATTTTTTTTATCACTTTAGCGACATATTCGCTAATGGCATCTAATATATTTTCACAGAACTTAAAAGTAAATTTAGATCTTGAGAATGCGACAATTAAAGAAGTTCTTCTCGAAGTAAAAAAACAAACGGATTATTCATTTCTCTACAACAATGAAGAACTCAACGACAACAAGCGTGTTTCAATAAAAATAAATAATATTACTGTAGATGAAGTACTGAGTGTCCTTTTAAAAAATCAGGATTTAGCTTACACTGTAGAGAATAATATTATTCTTATTCATAAGCCTACAAACAAAGCTCCAATACCCCAATCTGTCCAACAAAGTAAAAGAGTTATTACAGGTACTGTCATAGATGGAAACGGCGAGCCCATTATTGGGGCTAATGTAATAGAACAAGGTACTACCAATGGAGTCATAACAAACTTAGATGGTAGCTTCTCCCTATCTGTTTCCCAAAGAGCCACTTTGCAAATTTCTTATATAGGTTACGTGACGCAGGAAATAGCGATAGGTAATCTTTCAAACCTATCAATCAAGTTACAAGAAGATTCCCAAACCTTGGGTGAAGTTGTAGTTACAGCATTAGGTATTACGAAAGAGGCGAAAGCGTTAGGTTATGCGGTTTCTACAATTAATGCAGGCGAAATCACAAAGGTAGGTTCCCCGAATCTGGGGACAGCGCTTTACGGGAAAGCCGCAGGGGTACGCATTTCAGCGCCTCCGGGTGGATCTGCAGCCGGGGTTGCCATCAATATCCGCGGATTAAACTCTATTAATGGAAGTAACGACCCCATGGTATTCGTAAATGGCGTACCTATCCGGAACGGAAATAATGACGACAGCTATAATACTTTTGCAAGCGTAGGCCTTCGTTCGAATGGTTTAGTGGATATTAACACGGAAGATATTGAAACGCTTACAATCCTGAAAGGAGCTTCTGCAACGGCATTGTACGGTTCAGAGGCGGCAAACGGTGTAGTCATGATCACGACAAAAAGAGCAAAAGGTTCCGGTGTAACCGCAGATGTAAATATTACGCTTCAAGCGAATACTTTGGCTTATCTTCCTAAAATCCAAACAGAATACGGCCCTGGTATTTGGACTGCAGGACAGGATGATACTCGCCTGGCAAACGGCGGATTCAGTAAGATGACCTATAACGGCAAAGAATATGACAGTCCTTGGATGATAAATACGGGCAGAAATCATATATGGGGACCGAAATATGACGGCAGGGATGTCATCTATTGGGATGGCTCGGTACGCAAATACGAAGCAATTACATCCGACAGCCCTTTTAAAGAATTATTCCGTACCGGCTGGAATCAGATGTATAATGTGGCCATCAATCAGGGAGCCGCCAACACGAGCAATCGTTTCTCATATACGTATACGGATGAGATCCCAAATGGATTGACAGGGTCGTTCAAGAAGCATAATTTTAACCTGACAGGAACAATGAATTTTAATAAACAGTTAGCTATAGACTACTCCGCTAATTATATTCTCCAAAAATTTCATAACCGGCAGGGAACCGTAACAGGAGCATACGATAGCTTCAGTAACATGTTCAGCTCTTTTACGGATATCCCTCAATTGAAAAAAATGTATAAAACCAGTTTGGGATATAAAAACTTTCATTCCGGTGACCCCACGTTGACACCTGATGAAAGCTTCATCATGGATATAGAGCAAATCAATTGGCTACGCGACTATTTCTGGGGACAATATGAAAACAATAATTATGAAACCGATTCACGCTTTATAGGTAGCGTAGCTCCACAATGGAAGATTTTCGACTTCCTTACACTCAGGGGGCGTGTATCAACCGATGTTTCTGCCGACAAAATTGAGGTAAAGACCGCAACGGAACGTTCGCTGGCGCTCAGTGACCCGACCGGCGAATACCGGGCCGTAAGTAAAGATTATTCCATATACCATGCTGATATTATGTTGATGTTCAACAAGAATATCAACGATAATTTTAATGTAGCAGCCAATATCGGATGGAACGGGCGATCGGAAAATATGTTTATGCAGCACAATAGGACAGATGGTGGTTTAACTGTTGAAAACATGTTTATGTTGGGGGTCAGCCGTTATACGGTAGTAGCGGAACAACAGCGGATGGAATTGTTGAAAACGGCCTTTTTCGGGTCGATAGATCTCTCTTACAAAAATTATCTTTTCTTAGGTGTTACTGGAAGACAGGAAAAATCATCGACTTTGCCCGGCGGTAGTAACTCCTACTTCTATCCTTCCGTAAATACCAGTTTTGTCTATACGGATGCTATCCAGGCAATTACACCTTACTGGTACAACTATGGAAAACTCCGTCTATCGTACGGTAAGGTAGGGAACGCACCGGCTCCTTATGCGGCCAATATTGTATATGACCAAAATAGTAATGGAGGTATTTCATGGAGTACGTTACCAACTACTATGGGGAATTCTAAGCTGAAACCCGAGAAGATCAGAGAAATAGAGTTGGGTTGGGAAAACAAACTTTTTAATAGTCGCCTGGGGCTGGAAGTATCCCTTTATCACCGGAAAATTTCCGATATGATCATTCAACAACCTACCCCTATCAGTGATGGTATTGAGAACATGTGGATGAATGTAGGAACTATGATCAATAAAGGGTTAGAAATTTCAGCAAATTTCATACCGGTTCAAACGCGCGACTTCGATCTGGAAATTTTTACTAATATGAGTTTCGGACGGAATAAAGTGACCGAATTAGCGCAGGGTATCGATTATTTGAGAAACAACGGTAATTTCGGAAATACCGGAGGTGGCGTCAACATCCGCTCTTATGTAGACCGGCCTTTCGGTGATCTTTATGTGAACAAACCTGTAACCGTAACAGAGCCCAACAGTCCTTATTACGGACATCCCATTGTTGAAATAGCAGATGGAAAGCATGGCTACTTCAGAACCACATCAGGTGAAGCGAACCAGGAATATATCGGCAATATCCAGCCTAAAGTAATTGGAGGATTAGGAGCAAACCTGCGTTATAAAAACTTTTCATTGGATATTATGAGCGATTTTCGTTTTGGAGGTCATGTCTTGAATAGCGCCATGCACTATCCCACAGCACGTGGATTATCTACTTATTCTATGCTGTATCGTGATCCTGAACATGACGGGTTGACATATACCTACAACGGACATGAATTAACCAACGGAATGATTGTTCCCGGCGTGGTAGAGGTAAAGGATGCAGGCGGGAATATAACAGGTTACGAACCAAATACAACCATAACTCCTTCCGATTATTATTATAACATAACATATAACTGGGGAAATAGTGGTAGTGGTACGACGTATGCTTTTTCCGTGAAAGAAAATTCGTATTGGAAACTGCGTGAATTGGCTCTTGGCTATGATTTACCTAACTCGTTAATAGCGAAGTCACCCCTGCAAAGATTACGAATATCCGTGTTTGCACGTAATTTATTCTATTTCTATAAGACATTAGACGAAATTGATCCGGAAAGTAATAATGGTGGTGGTACCAGTTGGAATGCACAAAGTGGCGTAGGATATTCATCGTCACCTACCCGGACATTCGGGCTTTCTTTACGCGCCACTTTCTAAATTATGTTGAACGATTAAATGAAAGAAAATATGAAAAAAATAATTTCAACCTTACTCCTACTGGCCTGTCTTTTGACATTCAATAACTGTAGTGATTCAGATTACGATGAGAAATATTCTGATCCCAATAAGGTGACGACACTCTTAATGGATAAATTGATGATCGGTATTTTTACCAAAGAGAATATTTTTGCCCTCCAACAATACTGGCGGTATTATAATACCGATAGTCAATGGCTGGGAAGATACGCCCAATGTTTCGGTTTTTATACCGGTAGTACAATGTACCATAACGGATACTCGGTAGATGGTTATTATAGCGACCTATTTATTTCTGCCGCCAACTTCAAGAAGTTGGAAGATATGTATAATAACCTGACAGAACTGGAAAAACCAACGTATGAAGCCTATTATTTAGCCGCTAAGATCCATGTATATTGCCACCTACTGGCTATATTAGATATTTATGGTGATATACCCTGGACGAATGCCTGCAAGGTCGCCGTTACGGGTGATTTTTCATTCACTAATGCCTCTTTTGACGACGACCAGGCTTTGTACCAAATGATCATCGACGAGATGAAGGAAGCCGGAATCCGGTTTGCAGATGGAGGGGTCGCAATGCCGAAAGATTTTACCTCTACGCAAGATTTTGTAAATAATGCAGACCGTAAAAAGTGGCAGATGTATGCTAATTCCATCCGTTTACGCGCCGCCATGCGTATAGCCAGTAACGGTCCGTTGACAGCTATCGGACAGGCAACGGTAAAAGAAATACTGGAAAATCCGTCAGTATATCCGATTGTAGAAGACAATGAAGATAATATCCAGATCAAGAACCTCCGTACCGACCCTGTTAATGCTGAAGGAGGAGGAGGTTTGGGAGACCAGCCTGTTTGTCGGTTGGCATCTGGAGCTATCATCCGGAATATGTTACAGAATTATGACAAGGCTACTTATTCCGGTACCTACCAGGAAAATATTGACGATCCTCGTTTACCATTGCTTTATAATATGGCGACTCCCAACGGGAAAGTATCCGGTTTTCCCGCTTTCGACCCGAATAGAGAAGAAGCTTCTGTTTTCCGTGGTACGGATCCGGAAATGAATTCTTCAGTTGAAAACAATTATGCTACCGGAGATGGTTTCTCCTGGGTACGTGAAAATGGTTTCTTCTGGCGAAATGAGAATTGGGATCACCAAATTTATTCTGCAGCGGAAACCTGGTTTATCAAAGCGGAAGTTTATCTGAATGGTTGGGTAGCCGGAGATGCAAAAGCAGCCTTTAAAGAAGGCATTAAGCAATCAATTCGTTTCTTTTTCAAATATCAGAAGAACAATTCCCGGTCGGATTACACACAAAATGAAACAGGAACCGAGCGGAGAGCCTATGTTATCACTCCCGACGAACCTACTGACGAATGGATCGATCAATTTGCAGAAGCCCGTTGGGATTCGCGGATAGATGGTAGTTCGTATGACAATGTCAACCCACGGCTGGATGCCATCCTTACACAAAAATGGCTTAGCTATAATATTTTGTATGTACGTGAAGCCTGGAGCGATCTTCGCCGTACAGGATATCCTTCCGGATTGGTATTTCCACAGGTTCCGGACCCATTAATTCCCAATACACCAAATCGCTGGCGTTACCCACCCAAAGAACGTGATTTTAACACCAGTTTCTCACAAGTGGAAAGTCAGGATAATTATACAGACAAATTATTCTGGATGAAATAAAGCTCTATTTTCGAGAACCTGTTTCTTTCGATCAAACTGAGAGCAAATCCGTGATTTCTATTCATATTTAACACCTTAATTTATATCATTTCTTTTTTTTTGTTATATTTGTATTTATTAACCAGAAAGTTTATAATAAATTTTCTGGTTAATAAATATAAATACACTTAATTATGAAATCCAAGATTATATTCTCAATCATTTTTATTCTTTTATTGATGGGTCCACCATTCTCCTTCCTAAAGGCTCAGAACTATAATGATGCTGAAATGGAATCTCTTATGGAATTCTTCTCGCAGTCTTCCAACTGGCAGACAGCCGGGCTTATTGATCCTTCAAATTCAACACCAATTGAAAAGATGGATTATCTTGTCGATGAAGGTGTTATTGCCATAGAGAATTCACATGTTAAGGAAATCAAATTGAATAAAAGCTATCAAGGTCAATTGACTCTGGCTGACTTTAAACAATTAACACTTCTGGAAGTAAAAGGTACTAATATCAATTCTTTTTCGATAAAAAACTGCTCGATGGAGAATATCCTCTTGGAAGCGAATAAATCCTTGAAAACAATCCGGATTGAAGATTGTGCCGGATTAATAAAAATATTAGTTACTCCTGATCCGGACTTAGGGAGTCTGGAAAGCATGGCATTGGAAAGTGTAAGTGTTTTAGATTGCGAAAAGCTAACGTTTCTTGATTTATCCGGAAAAAATGATAGACCCGTTGTTGATGAATCATTCTATTTTAATAGGAATATTAGTGAACTATCCATTAAAAATTGCCCTTCCTTAATAGATATAAATTGTATGGCTACTGGGATAGGCTCTATCGATATAGATACACCGGAAAATATAAAGCGAATAAACGCCTGGCAGGCCTTTCCGATAAGTGACTTTACTTCTTTCACAAATCTGGAAGAATTATTTTTCACACTTGCTGACGAAAGTTATAAGGCCAAATTACCTCTCTGCATCAAAACGCTTATATCACCATTTGGGGGAATACAACATTTGGATTTATCTTTTCTGACTTCTCTGGAAGAATTATATTTATATGGAAGTGACGTGGTTACATTAAACCCTCCTTCCAGTCTGGATATAAAAAAAACAGATCTTAGATATAACAGGTTTACAAATAAGGAATTGAAGAAGTTAGTAGGAAATATGACAAATGAGACATTCGGGAGTCATGAGATTTTTCCCCAGAGGCTTAATCGCAATATACAGATAACAGGCTCTGATCAATATCCGGAGATTGCAGGATTAGGTGAAAAAATGGATCTTAGTACAGAGACATATGGGGGTGTTGAGAGTATTTTCAAATGGTATAAAATGAGTGATAATTTTCAGGCTGAGTTATATTCAAAAAAGAATTTCACGCAAGGATCTTTCTATTCTATGGTAGAAGATGCGATAGATGACGATTTACAACTGATAAGTGATGGCCCAATTTTTACGCCTGGAGAAGATATGAGTATGAACTATTTTATCTGCATAATTGAACCTGAAGGATATGATGGATGGAATAAAGTCGATCCGCGAAGGTATTACTCATATAAGGCAGTTCCTTACCCCACATTGGAGTTTTACCTGACAATTAATGGAAAATCCAGTAAAGTTGATAATGGAAAAGCATTTAAAATAGAAGAAGGTCTTAGCGAAGCCTACTTGGAAATAAAATGGAATGAAGATTATACAAATCCCTATGAATTCAATGATATGCACATCTACGGATCTATTAACGGGGTAGATTTTAATGCATTCGATAAGCATATCTACTGTACGAAGAAAATAAATTTGTCTCTGTTGGGAAAAGGAATATATAATATAAAAATAGATAGCGCCATATTCTTTAATAATGAACCGGCATATTGCCAAAAAAACTATAATGATTCTTGTATTATACAGATCGGCGAAGAAGATCCCATAAAACCTTCCACCCCACCTATCCGCTTGGATACAGTAGTGGTAACTATAGTTCTCGACGATCCTTCTCTGGCCAGCCATATAAATACCTATCCCGCAGTAGGAGAGTATGAAGTTGAAAGGGGAAGTCAGATGACGCAGCTTGTCTTCCTTAGCGATGTATGCGATCAGAGTGATATCAACTTATACGCAAACAATATGCTGATTCTTTCCGAAGAAGAACAACTATCACAACGCGCTACCGCTTACACTTACCAAATCCCCATAAGTGGAAAAACAGAGATTTGCATAACCGGCGTAACACGGAATAATCCAACGAAAATTTCTAAACCAGCTGAAAAAGGAGTGAAAATTTGGACTTCACCAGGATATATTCATGTATCACAGAACACCGTAACCAATAAGCAGAATAAAATACGGATCTATACAATGATGGGGCAACTTGTAAAACAACAACTCATTTCTGAAGGAATTACTATTATTCCACTTCAAAAAGGAGTTTATTTAGTGGTAATTGAAGATATGGTTGCTAAAATAATAATTAATGGATAGAGATCAGGGCAACCGCATCAAAATGCGGTTAACTTAATCAAAAGAAAAACGTTTATTGTCAAAAATAAAAGATGGAGAGTTCATTTATAGTTTTACATTTGCTTGATTATTATTAAATGTAATGCTACAGTTGTATGAAAAAAGTTATTTTAATTCTCATTTTATTTATTTTCTACTTAGAACACATCCATGCCGAACCTCGAGTGAAACTAACTGAAGAACAGGATGTGAAAATCACAAAATTAATGGTTGAATATGCTGAAAAGCCGTTAGGTATTGATGTTGAAAAACCTCGTTTTAGCTGGCAGATGGAAAGTCCCTCTGATAAAAGAGGATATAAACAAACTGCCTATCAAATAACAGTCTTTGATGAATCCGAAAATATTGTATGGAAAACAGATAAAGTTTCATCTGACATTTCCCTGAATATTAAATATGACGGTAAACATATAAAACCGACTACCCGGTATAATTGGTCCATTAACGTATGGGATCAGGATAATAAAATGTATTCCAATAATTCTTGGTTTGAAACAGGATTGATGAATCCTGATCCTAATTTATCAGCCTGGAATGGAGCTAAATGGATTGGAGGAGATGATGAGGATATGGTGTTTTATCCATCCTATTTACCTGTCTTCAAAATAGACTATTCAATCCAATTTGATAAAAAATCAAAGGCTAACAAAGCCGGTTTTATCTATGGAGCAAACGATAGCCGCCTAATGGATAAAAACAAAAATATCAATAATATTGCCAGTGATAAGGACCAATCCTATATCCTTGTAGAGATCGATATAACAAATCTTGGGAGAAATGGTGGAGCACTGCTTCATGTCTATCGTGTAGGTTATCATCCTGACGATAAAAAAGATATTCCTTTTAAAAGCTTTGATATACCCGGTTCTCTTATAAATGATAAAAACAAATACGATACTCATACCGTATATATTCATTCACTATTTGGTTCTACCCAAGTATATATAGATGGTACAGAGAAAGAAAATCAGGTTGCGGATGTTCATCTCAATCCTGTAGGAAACAGTAGCGATTATATTGCGTTTCCTATGGTAGCGGATATTGGTTTTTCTATACCGCAGAAACAATCTGTTACGATTTCTAATGTAGAAGTGCGTCATTACCGTAACCCCTCTAACCTTTTGTATTCAGATAAACCTGGCAAAATAGAGGGTGGTAAAAACGGAATATTTCAATTAACTACACCTCAACGGAATGCTATGCCAATGCTTCGTAGTACCTTTAAAACAAAAGAAAGTGAAATAGTTAAAGCACGTTTATATGTTACTGCACGAGGAATATATGAGGTATATATGAATGGTAAACGCATTGGTGATGATTGTTTCAATCCGGGGATCACACAATATACATTGACTCATTTATACCAGACATATGATGTAACCGATAATATCCAAAAAGGGGAAAATGCAATAGGTGCTCTTCTGGGAGAAGGCTGGTGGAGTGGCGGAGTTCATTACTCCGGTTATTTATACAACTATTTTGGTGACAGACAATCCCTACTTGCCCAATTAGTTGTCACGTATGAAGACGGAACAAAAGATGTTGTGGTTACCACTCCTGAAAACTGGAAATACTTCAATGACGGACCTATTCGTTTCGGAAGTTTCTTTCAGGGAGAAGTCTATGACGCCAAGAAAGAAAGTGCTGTTAAAGGATGGAACACTACCGCTTTCAACGACAATAACTGGCAACCCGCTAAAGAAATTCCATTAAAAGGGTATATTGCTACCGAAAATCTTCCCGGATTACCTCAGGTTCACGATTATTCAAAAATGAAACTCATTGGACAATTCGGAGAAAATGCAACAAAAATGAAAGAGTTAACAGCCATCTCAATGGATGAAGTCCGCCCGGGAGTCTATGTATATGATATGGGACAAAATATGGTGGGTGTACCGAAAATAGAACTTTCAGGAGAAACGGCAGGTAAGAAGATAACCATTCGTTATGCGGAAGTAAAATATCCTGATTTACCAGAATATAAAGGGAATATAGGGATGATTATGCTGGAAAATATTCGTGGTGCTTTGGCTCAGGACATCTATTTCACCAAAGGCGGTAACGAAATAATCAATCCTCGATTTACTTTCCACGGCTATCGTTTTATTGAAATAACAGGGATTGACAAGCCACTTCCTGTAAAAGCCGTAAAAGGAGAAGTAACAAGCTCTATAAAAGAATTATCATCTTATTATGAAACTTCTAATAAAACGGTTAATAAACTCTGGGAAAACATAACATGGTCTACATTAGGAAATTTCCTTTCCATACCAACTGACTGCCCGCAACGGAATGAACGTTTAGGATGGAGTGGTGATATTTCCGTTTATTCCCGTACGGCTACTTATATGGCACATTTACCACAATTCCTGAGAAGACATATGCTTGCTATACGCGATGTACAACGAGAAGATGGTAGATTTGCTGATGTAGCGCCTTTAGGCGGAGGTTTTGGCGGAGTTTTATGGGGTAGTGCCGGGATTACCGTTCCGTGGGAAAGCTATCTGCAATATGGAGATAAAGAAATGCTGGCAGAGCATTACGATGCCATGAAGCAATATATCAATTATCTGGAAACGTATATAGATCCACAAACTAAGATATTAACGGAAGGTAATTTAGGAGACTGGCTCGGTCCGGAATTACAAAAAAATGATAACACATTGCTTTGGGAAGCTTATTTTATCTATGACTTGGAAATACTTTCCAAAATAGCTACCATACTGGATAAAACAGAAGATGCTAAACGGTTCGAAAAACTTTACCGGGAACGAAAAGCATTTTTCAATACAACCTATGTAGATCCGTCAACAAAGAAAACGATTCGTTCAGGATTTAAACAGTATGCTGATTCCAAAGCGGTTGCCGGAGATTTGATTGATACTCAAACCTCTTATGCACTTCCCCTGGTATTCAATATTTATAATGATAAAAACAAAGAGGAGGCTGCCAAAAACTTCATAAATACAGTTACCCGTGAAAACACAACTGATTTTGCAAATATATTCAAAGGAACAGTATGTCCCCCCTACTCTCTTATGACCGGCTTTATAGGAACAGCCTGGATCAGTAAAGCATTATCAGACAATGGAGCAACTGATGTTGCCTACCGTTTATTGCAACAAACCTCCTACCCTTCATGGCTTTATCCTGTAGAACAAGGAGCTACAACTATCTGGGAAAGGCTAAATTCATATACACATACCAATGGTTTTGGAGGTAATAATGGAATGAATTCATTCAACCATTATTCATTCGGAGCCGTCGGGTCATGGATGTATAATTATTCTTTAGGTATAGAAAGGGATGAAAACGAGCCCGGTTTCAAACATTTTATTCTTCAACCTGAACCTGATCCTACGGGTAAAATGACTTTTGCTAAAGGTTATTACGATTCGATGTATGGACAAATTAAAAGCGGTTGGGAAATAAAAGATAATGCTGTTCATTACCAACTGAGTATTCCCGCCAATACAACAGCCACTTTGTACATGTCAGCCCCTTCTCTTGAAAGTATCTATGAATCAGGCAAATCTATTTCTAAGGTTGATGGAATACAGTACATAGGAACAGAGAACGGAAAATACAAGTTTAAAGTACAATCCGGAGAGTACAAGATAAAAAGCCCTGTTAACTAATCAGATTATTAAAACTTATAAGCCTGGAGAAACGAAGTTTCATTTTATTGTTAAATCAAATGACTTCGTTTCTACAGATCTGTTTTTAATTTCCCCTTTTTAATTCGGATTCTATCGGATCATCATATTGTTTCTGTAATCTATGAAGTTCAGTCATCAATTGTTCGATGATCTGTTCATTACCAGGTTCATGATATACATTATGCATTTCAATTGGATCTTTTTCCAGATCATAAAGTTCCCATTCGTCAATGTCATTGTAGAAATGAATTAATTTATAACGATCCGTACGTACCCCGTAATGACGTTTTACTGCATGTTCTGCCGGATATTCATAATAATGATAGTACAAAGAAGTACGCCAATCTTTAGGCTTTTCTCCCTTTAGTAACGGTAAATAAGAAGTTCCTTGAATATCTGCAGGTATCTCAGCACCTGCCAAATCCAAGAAGGTAGCTGCATGGTCTATGTTCTGAACCATTTCAGGAATATCTCCTTTTAAACCATCCGGAAAACGTACGAGCATGGGAGTACGGAAAGATTCTTCATACATAAAACGTTTGTCAAACCATCCATGTTCGCCCATATAAAATCCTTGATCAGATGTATATACTATAATCGTATTATCCAGTAAATGATTCTTTTCCAGATAATCCAAAACATACCCTACATTCCGGTCGACTGAATGAATTACACGAATATAATCATGCATATATTGTTGATATTTCCATTCAGCCAGTTCTTTGCCGGTCAGTTTTTTTTCTTTGAATTCTTTAATGATCGGGTCATAATGTTTATCCCATGCAGCTTTTTGCTCAGGTGTCATCCGGTTATACATAGAACGGCCGGCTTTTTCAAGGTCCGGTTTGGAGTGGATTTCGTTTTCTTTATCAGCCAGTTTCAAATCATACACCAGATCCATATCTTTAATAATACTCATTTCCTGCTGGGAAGCAGCTACTCTTCCTTCGTATTTATCATAGAACGTTTCAGGAACAGGAAATACAATATCATCATACAGATCAAGATCACAGGTGTCCGGCATCCATGTTCTGTGTGGAGCTTTATGATGTAATAAGAGGCAGAATGGTTTATCCTTATCCCTTTTCTGATCCAACCACTCGATTGCCAGATCAGTAGTAATATTGGTGGCATATCCTTCAATCTTCCTTTTCTCACCGTTATCTATGAAATAAGGATTATAATACTCTCCCTGTCCGATCAGAATATTCCAGTAATCAAATCCTGTAGGTTCAGAAATCAAATGCCATTTACCAACTATTGCCGTTTGGTAACCGGCTTGTCTTAATAACTTGGGGAATGTTTGCTGTTCACCATCAAATGTCTTCGAATTGTCGGTAAAACCATTTTTATGACTATGCTTACCCGTAAGTAGACAAGCCCGGCTGGGACCACTTAATGAGTTGGCAACAAAACTATTCGTGAAACGAACTCCTTCTTTGCTTATCCGATCAATATTCGGAGTTTCGATAAACCGGTTATCATAAGCGCTTATTGTCTGGAAGGAATGATCATCACACATAATGTAGAGAATATTCATACGCTTATTGCCTGCTTCCTCTTCTTCTTTTTTTCCTTTACAGGAGGATAGCGATATTAACACCGCTGCTCCTGTTAAAGAAAATAATACTGTTGATTTAATATCTGCCATAAATTACATTTTTACCAACCCGGGTTTTGTTTCCATTCATCTCCGGTTAAGGACAACATACGGGGTTGAATAGGTAACAGATAATCCCGATTTACATTAAATTGCCATCCCTGTTCATAACCAGCCGGATTAGTAGGTATTACATATCGTAATCCGTCACCCGGCTTTCCGGTTAAGAAGAGCGTATTTCCGGAGGATTGATCATATATTAACTTACCATCGTATTGCGGATGATTCTCCAGATTACTTCCGATAAACAATGCGCCTTTCGGCCATTTTCCAACAATTAATTCGTCAGCAGCAGCCCAACGCAGGATATCTTCCAGGCGACGGCCTTCGCATGCTTTTTCAATCCGGCGTTCACGGCGAACAGCCTGAATGTATTTATCTAAATGACGGAACGGATAATCGTTTTCCTGATTATATTCTCTATCAAAATCAATGGCGGGCATACCTATACGATCGCGTAATGGTTGTAAAGCTATAATTATTTTCTGAGAATTTGCTGTCCCGTCCAATTCTGCTAAAGCTTCTGCATAATTTAATAAAATATCTGCATAACGGAATTGAATTGCCGGTGTTGCTCCCTTAAATTCAGCATCAAGGCTACCGGTATAATCAATCTGTACATGTTTCAGCAACGAATAACCTGTCATATTCTGATTATAGGAAGAAGTACCGACTAAAGGAGGAACCATATAATAAGGAGGCGTGTCATCCGGACGTAATTGCTGACCCGGAATACATACCGTTTGCGCCAAACGGGGATCACGTAAGGTAGATAGTAATTCATTACCGAATGTTTTTTTTGCTTCTACCCGTTCCGTACCGGTAAAAGGTTTGCCCTCAATGGTCAGGTAGTCGTCTACCAATGATGCCGTAACCCCTACTCCACCTCCGCCCTGATTCAGGTAACGATTTACATTATTACCAATCTGGTCGCCATCGTACATTTTAAACCAAAGAACTTCCGGATTGCCGGATAAATCAGTTGTCTGAAACATTTGCCTGTAATCTTCCTGTACATTTCCCGTAGAGTAAATTCTCCAAACACCCCGATCCATAACTTCCTTTGCTGCTTCAGCAGACTGTGTAAAATAACTGCGTATCTTCTCTTCAGTAACAGAAGGATCGTAAAACTGATCACCTTTTGCCTTATGGTATTTCTCCCATGTACCTTCAAAAAGAGCAACTTCGCTCTTTAAAGCACGCGCAACGTCTTTATGCACACGCATAGACGCACTATTAGACTGTTCACTCAGATAAAGAATAGCCTTATCCAGGTCCGCTAGTATACTATCAGCAATAACCGTACGGCTATCACGGGGAAGTTTCATTTCTTCTTCATTAGGATTAAGTGGAACACTAATCCAGGTTAACGGACCATAATCCACAAACATCTTATAATAATACCATGCACGAAAGTAATAGGCTTCACCAACATATTGCTCAAAATCCGGTGTTCCTGCTTCTACACAATTATCCAGATTACAAAGCATAAAGTTAAGATTACGGATAGCCGTATAGTTTGTCAATTTTGATGCACCGCTCAAAGTCGTCTCTCCTGCCAGACGGGTACTTACAGAACTTGAAGCCATATTGTCGCTATGCGTATCGTAACCAGCAATATCACTACCCCCACCGGCGCTAAACCCTTGTGCTCGTAGCCCATCTCCGTAATTTACATTTCCATATTTCGGATTACCGGTCTGGTAAAACTGATCCAGATAATTTCTCATTTCACCTGTACTACTGAACGGCTGTGCGGTAGAAAGGACACCCTCCGGCATTTTATCCAGATCAAAACAACCGGAAAGACCGAAAATCAAGGCTAAACCTAAAATTATATTTCTTTTTTTCATAAGATATCTAAATTATAAATTAACAACTAAACCTACAGATACAACACGGTTCATCGGATAGTTTTTCCCTCCTTCACTTGTATAATCATTTTTAGTATATATGGATTCCGGATCAAACATTCCTTTTAGCTTTGTAAAAGTCAGAAGGTTCTCACCGGAGAAGAATACTTGTACTTTTTGCAGACCTGCTTTATTTGTCCAAACGGTTGGGATATCGTAACTGACTGTCAGGTTCTTCAAGCGGCAGTAAGCTCCGTTCTGGATATACCGGTCACTGGTAGTCATTGTTTTGTCACGGAAAGGGACAACACCTCCGGCAGTATGAATATAAGGTTTCGGATAATAAGCATTAGGATTCGATTCACTCCAGAAATCAAGATGTTCTTTGAAAACAGTTACCTGCGCATAAGGGCCGCTTCCCCAAAAGTAAGCACCTGTTCCCGGATTCCAGTCACGTTTCGCCACTCCCTGGAACATCATGCTTAAGCTGATACCTTTCCAACTGATAGAACCATTTACCGTATATTGATAACGAGGCGTAGTATTACCGATAACTGTCATATCGCCCATATCACCTAATTTATTACTTCCGTTATTAATTTTATTGTCACTATTCAGATCACGATACTTTACATCACCCGGAGTCCAGGGCTTACCACTAATAAAAGATAAATCGTATTTTTCATTATACGCATCCGCTTCTTCCTGTGTTTGAATTAATCCATCAGCACGATATCCCCAGATTTCTCCTACCTTCTTACCGGTATACCAATTATCCTTAGGATTTGTTCCCGTTGGATTAGCATATTCAGTCACTTCAGAAGTAGCATCGGAAATAGATCCTCCTACGCTGTACTGAATGTCTTTGTTTATTTGTCCACGATAATTTAATGCCAATTCCCATCCGCGGTTCCGCATACGTGCATTATTGGTTTTGGGCGCGTCTGCACCAAAGAAATCAGGAAAGTCCACACCCGGTCCTAACATATCCTTAGTATCGCGTTGAAACACATCAAATGAACCTGTCAGCGCATTTGCAAAAAATCCGAAGTCGATACCGATGTTCTTACTTTCCACCTTCTCCCATGTAGTAGCCGGGTTTACCACGCCGGGTGCCCTTGTAAACACATGTCGTCCGTCCGAGAAGATATAATTCCCCAATACGTTATTCAGTTCCATCGTTGAAGCAAACGTATATAAGGCAGCACCTGCCTGATTTCCCAGTAACCCATACGAAGCGCGTAGTTTAAGGTTAGACAGAACATCCGTTACAGAACTCATAAATTGTTCACGGGTTATGTTCCAACCCAACGAAACAGAGGGAAAGAACCCCCAGCGATGACCTGATGCAAAACGGGAAGAACCATCATAACGTCCATTTACTTCCAGCAAATATCGTCCATCGTAATCATAATTAATACGACCGAAGAAACCACGGGTAGCCCATCCGTTACGGGTATCAACAACTGTTTTATCACCTGTTCCCATACCTACATTCGGATTACTGGTTGAATACAAACCGGTAATTGAATTCTTCATTAAACTGTAGTTATAATCTTCTTCCTGAAAACCGGCCATCAACGTAAAATTATGCTTCTCTGCCAGACTAAAGAGATAGTTTGTATACAAATTGACCGACTGATAACGTGACCGGCTGTAACTACGGGTAAATTTACCGTCAGGAGACATACCTAACTCTGAACGTACCCCTTTGGAAGTACTAACTCCATCAGCTCCATAAATAAGCGGACTGACATTCAGCGCTTCATATTCTTTGTTCCCCAGTTTATAGGTATAGTCAAAGAATATAAACCAGTTCTTAATGGGTTGAACATCCAGTCCGGCAGTGATATTCATATCATCCCGTTGTGTGTTTGTGTACGTACCGCTTTGCAGATAAGGTATCATTGTTAATTCCGTAAAATGACCATTCGGGTCAACAGGAGAAACCGTCGGACGGAAACGTGCCAGTGAGTGATAAAAACCTTCGCTGATACCACCGTCACCAAACGGGGTGTTCTGATCTGAATGAATAAACTTGGTGTTTACCTTCAGCTTCATCCATTCTGTCAATTGAGAAGTTATATTTGCGGTGAAATTATACCGGCTAAAGTCCATGTCCGCATAACGCAAAATACCATCCTCAGAGTAATAGCCACCTGAAATATAATACTGTGCCGCTTTGCCTCCCCCACTTAAACTTATATTATGATTCTGCTTAAAAGCCCAATTCTTATAATGTAAATCGAAATAATCTACATTACCTATCCCTGATTCCGAATTTTCAAAGGCCGGATTCATACTGGAATTAGCCGGTAGTTCAAACCAGGGATCAACACTGCCGGGGTTATTTATATACTGTTGCAATAGGCCAAGTTTTTCATCACTGTACAAACGTGGAGAGCCGGCATTGATACAACCTGCATTCCAGTATTGCGCAAAAGAGTAAGAGTCTACCATATCCGGTAGTACGGTAGGTGTACTCCACCCTGTAGTTCCTTGGTAGTTTATACGCATCTTACCTTCTTCCCCTTTTTTGGTAGTTACCAGAATTACACCATACGCCGCACGGGCTCCGTAAATAGCACAAGCCGCCGCGTCTTTCAATACTGAAATGTTTTCAATATCGCTGGGATTCACGTCTGAAAGGCTCATTTCTACTCCGTCAACCAATATATACGGATTGGCATTATCATCCAAGTTGCCTTGTCCACGCAGTGTTAACGTTCCTGTTCCACCTGGGCGGCCTGCATTGGAATTACTTACCAGTAATCCGGGAACCATTCCCTGTAGACTTTGTACGGCATCTGCTACCGGACGACGTTCCAACGATTCTCCCTGTACAGAAGATACAGAACCTGTAAGATTGACTTTTTTCTGTACACCGTAACCAACTACAACGATTTCGCCCAGATCATGTGTATTGCCGGCCATTCGGATCGTTATATCGTTCATACCTTCTTTTACCGGGATTTGCTGAGAAACCATACCTACGTAAGATACCAACAAAATTTGTCCGGGTGAAACAGCAATGGTAAACCGACCGTCCAGATCCGTAATAGTTCCTGTCTGGGAGTCCTTTATCTGAACGGCAGCTCCAATCAAAGGCTCGGAAGAACCTTCTTCAAGGATGGTACCGGTTAGGTTCTGCTGTGCAAAACCCACATAAGCAAATAACATCAATAAGAATGTTACAATAGATCTTTTCATAAAATAATTTTTAAATAATAATATGTTTAATTTTCAGGATAGTAAATGCATTCATGGCTTTATCTGTTGTTATTAAATTAGTATATTCATGACGGTTGATTAGCTGTGACAAAATTGTAGTTTTAAAAGGAATACGATATCAATATACGTCCTTTAGATATCAAAAAACGTCCTGAATTATAATCTATCTCCACATATATAAAGAGTTTTCACAAACACGTGTCACCTGTCACCGAACGCTCCAAATCCTTTCTACATAAAGGATAAATGGGTGACAGGTTCCTCTCATCTATAACATCGGTGCTGTCACCCGAAGAAGTTCAGTATTACATTCCTAGGTTATATATGTTTTAACCCGCTTTAGGATAGTATTCATTAAAAGATACCATCTTTTATTATTTATGTCCCGGTGTTTTATTTTTTATATCACGACTATTTAATCATTCCACCTTGGTGAAATGATCTTCCCACCCGGGTGGAAAATTAATTTCACCAAGGTGGAATCTTCTTTTCACCCGGGTGAAATTTAGAATGATTCATAATCAAAGTATTAACAAGTAACTACCGGAAAACTAAAACTATACTATCCGGATGTTAATCTATAGTGTTTATTCTTCTAAGTGATTCAATGATTCTTCTTACATTTGTAATGTATATGAAAAACAAAGACTAATGAAAAACCTATCTGCAAGAGTGATATTGTGTTTCCTGTTTGTATCGTTTTTCTGTATCGGATATTTACATGCGTTGACTCCCAACTATTACTTTCAGCAGTTAAGCCTTGATAAAGGTTTATCACATACTACTGTGAACTGCATGTTGGCCGACGATAAAGGATTAATATGGATTGGTACGGCGTCAGGACTTAATTGTTTTGACCGGTATGATATGAAAAGTTATTTCTACGAGAGAGAAAATCCTCAATCATTACCGGGAAATACGATCTATTTTATAGCAGAGGATTCATTGAATAATATATGGATTTCTACTAATAATGGTTTAACACGGTATGAGAAGCATACGGATTCTTTTCATCCGGTAATGAAAGACGGACAATTGCTATCCGTAAATTTATTTCATTTGGTAGATGGAGCCATCCTTTTCAGTACGAATGGAGGGCTTTACCGGTTTGATTATGCAGAACAGGTGATTCATAAGATTGAAATCAGAAAGGAAGACTCAACAGGATTCACTCCGTATTATATTTTCTCCTGGAATGAAGAGGAATTATTACTTGTTTCTTTAAATACCGGTATTGTTAAGTACAATCATGTTACAGGAGAAACTACTCCAACCTATTATCCACTACAAACCAACCTGAATGCTGCATATCTGGATAATGAAAAACGGTTATATCTATCCTCTTATAAAAAAGGTATCGATTGCTTTGCACCGAACGGAGAAAGAATATTTCATATCTCTTCGAAAAACTCCGGATTATCGAATGATGTAGTACTCGACATTATCGAAAGAGATAATAAACTCTGGATAGCGACAGATGGAGGAGGTATTAATCTTATTGATAAAAATAATCCGTCGGATATATTTACAATTACCCATACGCCCGGCGATATGAGTTCAATCCCTGTCAATTCCATCAAATGCATTTATAAAGATAAACAGGATAATATATGGGCAGGAACGGTGAGAGGAGGAATGATAGGAATTAAAGAAGTTTTCATGAAAACGTATAAAGATGTCCCTCTGAATAGCACAAATGGATTAAGTGAAAAATCGGTAATAAGTATCTACGAAGATAAAAAGGGGCAATTATGGATTGGCACAGATGGCGGCGGTATCAACCGATATAATCCGTATACGGATACTTTCAGACATTATCCTTCTACTTATGGTGACAAGGTTGTTTCTATTACTGATTATTCTGATGCCGAATTACTGGTTTCATTATATACTTCCGGTCTTTTTTTATTTAATAAAAATACCGGCTTATACCGGCCTTTTTATATCATAGATAAAGAAACTACTATTGACCAATGTCATGGAGGATATGTTGCTTTGGCTTATCAGGTAACGGATGAATGGTCTTATTTTCTAGGAAAAAACGCCATTAGCTATAATAACCGAACAAAAAAGTTCTCATTTTTAAAAATAGATGGGAATAAACTTCCTGTTGGTGCGACTAAAATGGTTTGCGCCGACAAGAAATCGGCATTTATTATCCAAAGTAATAAATTATATGAAGTAAACCATGGTAATGATACGTTACGGGTATTACTGAGTATCGGACAACACGAAACAATTAAGGCTGTTGCCCGTGATAAGAATGGTATTTTCTGGATCGGTACGGAATATGGGTTTGGTTATTTCAATTCCGAGACGAAAGAGTTTACGAAAATTGAGACTAAATTATTCAATAGTGTCTCCACACTCTTATTAGATGAAAGAGACCGTTTGTGGATTGGCGCACGCAATAAGCTATTCTCGTATGATCTGAAAAGGCGACGTTTTGCATCTTGGGGAGAGTCGGATGGTTATACTACCAATGAATTTATATACAAATATCAGGTGTCTTCAATCTCTGATTATATCTATCTGGGAGGGGCTTCCGGCCTGTTACGTATCAACAAAAACATTTCAACGAAAGAAGAACCCATGCCGGAGATCAGGTTAATGGATGTTTTGCTGGATGGCAATTCTTGCGTTGATAAAATAGATAGAAATAACTCAAAAATAGTTATACCGCATACCCACAATGCTCTGGAGATAAAGGTTATCTCAATGGAAAAGGATATATTCAGAGATAAGCTGTACCGATATACTGTAACCGGACTTGACAAACAATATACCGAAACATATAGTCATATACTATCCCTACGCACGCTGGCTCCCGGAAATTATTCCATACTTGTATCCTGTAATTCTAAAAGCGGGGAATGGAGCGAGCCGTTAGAGGTATTATCTATTATTGTAACTCCTCCCTGGTATCAACGTCCGTATGTTTTTATAATTTTTAGTATATTATTTTTCTTGTTACTTATCGGGGGAGACTATCTGCTGCTCAAACGGAGGAATCTTAAAATGCAACGTAAAATGCAAGAGCATACCAACCAGATGAATGAAGAGAAAATACATTTCCTTATCAACATCAGCCACGAATTGCGAACTCCTCTTACATTGATCTATGCTCCGTTAAAAAGAATACTGGATAAACACAAATGGAATGATCCTGAAAGGTTGAAAGGACAATTGTCGGGTATATTTAAACAGGTACTGGATATGCGGAACATCATCAATATGGTACTGGATATGAATAGCCTGAAAGAGACAAAAAGCGCTTTACATAAAACGTCTCACCAGTTAAACGAATGGATTGTTTCGGTTAGTAAAGACTTTGAAAATGAACTGGAGGCCCGTAATATCCGTCTGAATTACCAGTTAGATCCTCAGATTCAACAAGTGGTATTTGATGGATCTAAGTGTACGACGATATTATCGAACCTTTTAATGAATGCATTGAAATTCAGCCCTGCAAACACAACCATTACTCTATCCAGCCGGGAAATAGACGGAAGAGCACGTATAAGTGTTACCGATCAGGGGGTCGGACTAGGTGATATAGATACAGGTATGCTTTTTACTCGTTATTACCAGGGAAAACATGACCAATATGGAAACGGTATCGGACTTTCCTTTGCCAAAATGCTGATAGAAATGCACAACGGGATTATCGGAGCCATAAATAATGAGGATAAAGGCGCTACTTTCTTCTTTGAACTCCCTTTGGGAATAAATAATGAAAAACAGCCGGATGAAAATAAACGACAAGACAACTGGCTTCCGGTAGAATTGCCTGTTGTCGGACATGATGCTTTTTCAACAATTAATTATTCCATTATTATTATTGAAGACAAAAAAGAGCTGAGTGCGTTTCTGAAAGAAACACTTTACGATTCTTTTAAGAATATTTATTTGGCAACCAACGGAGAAGAGGCTATTGAACTTATTCATCAGAAACACCCTGATATTATCGTTAGCGACATTATGATGCCTAAAATGAACGGTTATGAGTTATGTAAACAGATAAAGGAAAATATAGAAACCAGCCATATTCCGGTTATTCTTCTCACAGCAAGAGGCGACTTGGATAGCACGACAATGGGATACAAATTGGGAGCTGATGCCTATCTGGCCAAACCTTTTGATATGGAATTATTACTGGCTGTCATCACTAATCAGTTAAAGAACAGGGAAACAATCAGGCAGAAGTATAAGGATAGTTTTTTATATCTGAAAGAGTCGATACCTTCACAGACCAATAATCTGGATGAAGAGTTTATGCTAAAACTGAATAAACTGATCTATGAGAATCTTTCATCACAAACACTTGATGTAAAATATCTAATAAATCAGATAGGAATGAGCAGAACCCCACTCTACGCAAAATTAAAGGCGTTAACAAATATGGGAGTTAACGATTATATCAATATGATTCGTATAGAACATGCCGCAAAACTGTTGACCGATTCTACACTAAATATTACTGAAATATCCGAAGCCGTAGGTTTTGAATATCCTCGCCATTTCAGTTCTCTGTTTAAACAAATCAAAGGAATATCTCCTTCGGAATATCGAAAAAAAGAGAAGTGATAGAAGTCCATTCCTAATACTTAAATTTTTATTATTTATATATCAAATAAAAAATAAATGTTACTACAATATATATAGTCTTATTTTTATATAAAGGAAATACAACGATTAAAATATCAGCGTTATTTTTGAAGTGAGGAAAGGAGAGTATTCCACGAAATTAATTATTCATTTAAAATAGTAAGACGATGATTTACGATGGTTTGATTCTTATTGAACAAGACATTAAAGAGATGATTGAATCGAAGCTGGGACGTACCGGTTTATTATACCGGATATATTCCCGAATAAAAAATAACGATTCTATAAATGAAAAAATTAAAAGAAAAGGATATGCTGAAAACGGTAAACTAGTGCAAGATGTAATTGGCATTCGTGTAATGACCTACTTTAGTGAAGATATAGATATCCTGATTAATTATTTTTCATCCATATTTAATGTGATAGATATGGAGCATGATGATCCGGATATGAATAGTTTTAATCCTGTACGAATAAATCTGGTATGTCGTATGCAAAATGAACAATTGAAAGAGTTCAATACCTGGAAAAAGATGTATAGCGATAGTTTTAAATATATCGATTCTACATTTGAAATCCAAGTACGAACCACTCTTTCTGAAGGATGGCATGAAATCGAACACAATATGCGCTACAAATGCAAGAACGAATGGTCTTCGTTAGAGGAAGAATCCAGATTATTAAATGGTATTCATGCAACGCTGGACACCAGTGACCGTACCTTATTTAAACTATTTGAAGAAATAGCCTATCAACATTATAAAAACAAGAATTGGACGGGTATGTTACGAAATAAATTCCGGTTACATTTTAATCTTGACCCTTTATCGCCTTCTATTATTTTATTGTTCAACCGGAATAAAGATTTAGCTAAACAATTTTATAAAACAGAGCGTAATAACCTTATCTGTGAAATCATTAAAAAGGATCTCGAAATGGATATTTCATTTAATAATATCATTTATCTATGTAATTATCTTTACATCCGGAATCAAGAAATACTCAACCTGACTCCTGCCCCATTATTAAAACAATTTACAGAGGCTTTTGAAACTACATCCATAAGAAACGGAATTTCAAAATCTGCATAATAATTATTTTGCCGGAACTTCATTCAATAAAGGTTTTCCTTTCCGGAAATCATCAATATTCTGTAATGTGGTTTCGGCAATATTATGCATAGCTTCTTTTGTGAAGAATGCCTGATGAGAGGTAACGATCACATTATTGAATGATAATAGACGTGCAAGGACATCATCATCAATAAAATTATCCGATATATCTTCGTAGAAATAATCACCTTCTTCTTCGTAAACGTCCAGGCCAGCAGCGGCTATTTTTTTCTCCTTTAATCCTTCTATCAGCGCATTGGTATGAATGAGTTGTCCACGTCCTGTATTGATAATCGTTACCCCATCTTTCATTTTACCAATAGAATCCTCATTGATCAAATAACGGGTTTGTTCTGTAAGCGGGCAATGCAAGGATATGATATCAGATTGTTTATAAATCTCATCTAAGGATGTATATGTTATTCCTTCTTTTTCTGCAAATTCCATATCAGGATAGAGATCATTCGCCAGGATACGTACACCAAAACCATTTAAGATATGGATTAATATTTTCGCTATTTTTCCTGTGCCAATTATACCGATTGTCTTACCATGCATATCATATCCCATCAGGCCATTTAAAGAGAAATTACCATCCCTTGTCCGCCAGTATGCGCGATGAACCTTTCTATTGAGAGATAACATCAACGTCAATGTGTACTCAGCCACTGCATACGGAGAATAAGCCGGTACACGTACAACCGGAAGTCTTCCTTTTGCTGCATTGAGATCGACATTATTAAAACCGGCATTCCTAAGAGCAAGTATCTTTACTCCATTGGTTACTAAAGCTTCAATAACTTCAGCATCTGCAGTGTCATTAACAAAGATACATACAGCATCCACTCCTTGTGTAAGTATGACATTATTTTTATTTAAATGTCCTTTATAATAAAGGATATCAAAATTAAACTGTTTGTTTATATCGTTAAAAGAAGCGATGTCGTAGGGTTTTGCACCGAAAAAAGCGATCTTGTAAGCCATAATATTGTTTTTATATGAAACAACTAATAGATTGGAATGTTCCTTTGCAAAAATAAAAAATGTATTTTTACATTCCGTTATCGAATGATAAAAGATGAATATATTTTATAGAAGGACCCTTATAATAGTTATATGCGTTATTATTCTCCTGTTCGTATTTTTTATTTTCCTACGATCAGGGTTAAATAATTTTGTTGCTGACTATATCGATAATAAAGTACAATCCATAGAACAGCAATACAATATTTCTATCCCTTATGAGGGTATCGAAATGAAAGGGATGAG
Organism: Tannerellaceae bacterium; assembly: GCA_032054765.1. Taxonomy (GTDB): domain Bacteria; phylum Bacteroidota; class Bacteroidia; order Bacteroidales; family Tannerellaceae; genus DFXE01. Next base: position 11,537 of record DAMBSC010000021.1, on the reverse strand, counting down.
CGGAGTAGAAATAAAAAATATTGCCGTTATTCCTTCCGGATCAGATACATTGGTGAGTGCCGGTTCCTTCTTTGTCAAACTAAATTTAGAAAAACTTTTCTTTTCAAAAGCAGAGATATCAGGAATGGAAATAAACGACCTGAATCTCAATTTTATTACGAAAGGAAGTCATTCAAATTTTGATTTTATCTTTGGTAAAGATGCTTCATCTTCATCGGAAAAAGAAAAAAACTATTCCATAATGACAGAACAGATCTTAAATTTTCTGTTCAAAATGCTTCCACGCGATGCATCCCTCCATAATCTTCGTATTTCATATCAAGATGATAAGGAAGATTTAGCTATTGATATTCTTCATTTTATTATTGAGGATCACCGTTTTGCTACGGAAATTATTAGCACTGAAAACGGAATAAAAAACGAATGGATATGCAAAGGTTTTTTTCTTGAAGAAGAACAGAAAATAGATATTCGTTTATATGCCAAAGAAAATAATGTAATAACTCTGCCTTTTATTAAACATAGATGGGGTAGTACAATTCAAGTCGATACATTGGCTTTTGAACTGAAAGCTATCAAAAACAGTCCTGATCTGTATACTTTAAAAGGAAAAGCCGGAGTAAAAGGATTAACAGTATATGATGACCGTATTGCAACAGAAAAAGTTATCCTAAATAGAGGATTTATCAATTATAATATTAATATCGGTAAGAATTTTATCGAATTAAATAACAATACCACCGTATACTTTAATAAGTTAAAACTCAATCCGTACATTAAAGCCGAAAAGAATAAGGATTGGCATATTATTGCTTCTTTGGATAAGAAAGATTTTCCTGCTAACGATTTCTTTGAATCTATACCAAAAGGTTTCTTTCGTCATATTGAAGGGTTAGAGGCAGACGGTACCCTTACGTATCATTTCTTTTTGGATGTGGATATGACAAATGTAGAAAGGCTAAAGTTTGAATCTACGCTCAATTCACGTAATTTCCGTATCTTAAAATATGGAAATACGGATCTACGATTGATGAATGAACCTTTTAAACTTACTATTTATGAAAAAGAAAGACCCGTCCGAACTTTTATTTTAGGAAGCGAAAATCCGGATTTCCGTACATACGGGCAGATATCACGTTATTTACCTTATGCCATAATGCATGGAGAAGATGCCGGTTTCTTTTCCCACAAAGGATTTTTACAAGATGCTTTCCGACGTTCTTTGGTTCAAAATATACAAGAGAATCGTTTTGCCCGTGGCGGAAGTACATTGAGTATGCAAGTGGTTAAGAATGTTTTTCTTAGCCGGAATAAAACAATCGCCAGAAAACTGGAAGAAATCATGATTGTCTGGCTGATTGAGACAAACAAACTAACTTCTAAGCGTAGAATGTTTGAAGTATATATGAATGTTATTGAATGGGGACCAAATGTATATGGAATTACAGAAGCTGCACGTTTCTACTTTAATAAGGAACCTTCTACTTTATCGTTGACGGAATGTGTTTTTTTGGCTTATATTCTTCCTGCTCCCAAGCGGGTTAAAAGTCACTTTAACGGATTACAGATTAAACCGGCTTTCTATCTGTTTTATTATGATGCTGTAAAAAGACTTTATCAACGAAACTGGATCAGTTATGAAGAACGTGCAAGATCTAATCCGAACTTAATGATCACTGGACCTGCTATGGAGTATTTATTAAGGTAATTTGATTAAATCATATCACGGAAGTCTATTTTCACTCTTGTTCCTTCATCTAAAACAGATGAAATGGTTACTTCAGCTCCATAGATATTAAGAATGCGGATTGATAAACTCAATCCTATGCCATTACCGGAATGTTCACGTGTATTGCTAGCTCTGTAAAAAGGTTGGAATATTTTACTTAATTCATCAGGAGGAATACCTATTCCCTGATCAATAATTTCAAGGACAGTACCACGAAGACGAATCTCTACCATCTTATCTCCTGAATATTTCAGTGCATTATTTATGATATTCTCTAATGCGGTTTTTAACAGAGTAGGATTTACATCTAATACCAATGAAAAATTGTCGGGAGAAAATTGTATTCGTTTATCTATCATTTGCATCAGGAATTCTGCAAGAAATACATGTTCCGTGGCTGACCGTAGTATTTCCTCCTCTCCTTTTGACAAAAACATCAGTTGCTTCATCAGTTGAATGATTCGTTTGGTTTCCGAAAGAATACGTGTCAACGCTGATTCATATTCCTGTGGAGTACGTTCTTTCATTAAATTAATCTCGCATTCGCCCTGTATAGCTGTCAACGGATTATTCAGTTCATGAGAAGCATTACTGATAAAGGCTTTTTCGCTTTGATATGTATTCTCAATACGATCTATCATATAGGTAGCGAACCGTTTCCCCACTAAATAGATCAAGACCGCATTAATAATCAGAAAAGCGACAAATACCCATATCCGGTAAGGAAGGAAAACGTGTGGAAAAAGAACGATTAAAAGATAGAAAAGTATTGATACTACTGTAATGACCCCTACAGTAATATACGTATAATGAACAGCTATTCTCTTACCCGATCTCATGCTTTTATCATATAACCGATACCAGGTACCGTATGTATCATCTTATGACCAAATCCCTTATCTACCTTCGTTCGCAGATAATTTACATATACATCTACAACATTCATATTTCTGTTTGGTTCTTTATCCCATACCTGTTTTATGATACTTTCGCGGCTTAATACATTCCCCTGATTTTGCATCATATATTCCAGCAACCGATATTCACGAACAGTAAGATTTATATAAATACCATTCCGGATAGCTCTGCGGTTTTCTGGTTCAAGTACCAAATCACCACAAGTGAGAAGTGTATTTATATTTTCAGCTTTAGAACGGCGTAATAAAGCTTGTATACGGGCTTCCAGTTCTTGAAAACTGAAAGGTTTTACCAGATAATCATCAGCTCCGGCATCCAATCCTTTTACTATATCATCGGTTGTGCCTAATGCTGTAAGCATAATGACAGGAGCTGTATATCCATAAGCCTCCCTGTATTTGCGGCAAAGTTGTAGCCCATCCATTTTCGGCATTATAATATCAAAAATGAGAAATTGAAAACTTTCTTTCTGAATAAGTTCCCAACCTTCCAGCCCGTCATGTGCAGTCCACACCTCATGCCCAAACTCTCGTAACCCCCTTTCAATAAAGGAAGCAATATTTATTTCATCTTCTACAATTAGTATTTTTGCCATATATGTAATAGACTGAATCACTGAATGGACTGAGTAAACTGAATAAATCGGTTATGCAGTTGTTCAGTTTATCAAATATTCAATTTATTCAGTCATTCAGTTTATTGAGTTTATTCAGTCTATTTCCCTAAGCCGCAGGCTTCTAACCACATATTTGCCATTAACTGACGTCCGGGAAGGTCCGGATGTACTCCGTCATAGGCCCAATATCGTGCAGATGCTTGTTTTAATGCTGCATCAAAACCTGCCTGGAATGGAACAAATATGGCATTAAATTCGCTTGCTAGTTTTTTTGCGATCTGCCGGTATTGATCAAACATCGGGAACCATTTCTCGTTTTCAATAGCAGAACCGCCTTTTAAAGCAAAAGGTTCACAAATCACAAACTGTATATTGGGTAATTTCTGTTTTGTATAAGTAAGTAATTCGCGATAATCATTTTCATAAATCTCTGCCGTACCTTTGTATCCTCCGCTTAAGGTATGCCAGTAATCATTCACACCAATCAGAATACTTAATACATCCGGCATAAACGCAAGGCATTCCATTTCCCAACGCTCTCGTAATTGGTATACTTTATTTCCGCTTATGCCTCGGTTATATATCTTTAATTGTTTATCAGCATGTTTGGCTAATAACTGACTGGCTATAAATAAACTGTATCCATTTCCCAACATCGGGAGAGAGTTCGCTATATTATTCCCTTTATCTCTTCCGGCGTCGGTAATGGAATCTCCTTGCATCAGGATCACAGCATCCTTTTTTAGCGTAATTTTAGGAGCATTAATAACCATTTCTTCTTTTACAACGGCTTTTGCTAACTCCGGAAAGCTAAGTGCCGCCGCTCCAGCGCATAATCCTTTTTTTAAGAAACCTCTTCTGGTATTTTTCATACGTGATTAAATTATCAATTACTAAATTATTATTATAAATTATATAAAGCAATCACAAATCTATGAAAGTGTTTTTTGTTTCACGATAATTATCGTGAATATTTTTGATAATTATCATGAATACTCACGACATATGTCAAAAATATTTTCGATATATGTCGTGAACAGAAAGAGATCGAAAAAAATGATCGTTATTCACAAAGTAAATCCATATTTATTCCGAAATATCCTCTATTTATATACATATTTCGCTAATCTATGCGACAGGAAGAGGTAAAAACGATTGGTTAACATTATATTTGCAGTGATAATAAAAAATATCCAGATGAAAAATAAAGGTTACTTCTTTCTAATTATTTTCCTTTTTTTTACTTTCTTTTCCTGCGTAAAAGATGGGAATAGTGATCCTACTGAAATTATAAACTATGTAGTAGAAGGAGATCCTGTTCCTTCTTTTACAGTAACCAACGGGCAAGGAGAAATTTTTAGTTCAACGGAATTGGTAGGAAAGCGTTCATTACTGGTCTTTTTCAACACAGATTGTAGAGACTGCAAGACGGTTCTTCCCTCCATTAATAATGATGTCTGGAAAGAACTAAAAGATAGTCCTGAGTTTTTAGTTGTAACTATTGCCCGGGGTGAAAACGCTAATACAGTAGAGAGCTATTGGGAAGTTAATCAATATACTATGCCTACCTTTCAGGATCTGGATCGTAGTGTTTTTTTAAAATTTGCAAACAATACCGTACCACGATTATACATTATAAATGAAGATGGTTTTATTGAATGGATGGCTATTGAAAAGTTAAATATATCAACCGAAGAATTGATTGGACTGATTAAACAATAAGTTATCATTTGAAACTTTTAATGAAAATAAACTACCTTTGCGTTCATTTATAGCCCGTCAGGGAACTCAAAGGTTGAATGGGAAATATTGGTCGTAAAATATCGATATTAGTTTGGGGTATTTATATGACAATAGCATCTACGGTTGTTGTATACGCTCAAAATATTACTTCCGTATCGGGAATTGTAAGCGATTCAATAACCGGTGAACCACTCTCCTACGTTTCTGTTATTTTTGAAAATTCCACTATCGGGGCTATGACTGATGATAACGGGAGATTCACATTGCAAAATGATAAAGGTCTGACCAGGCTACTTGTCTCCTCTTTAGGATATGATAATAAGATCGTCGAGCTGAAAGCCGGTCAACGGAATAATGCTTTGGATATACAAATTAAGCCTACCTCTTTTGAAATTGCAGAAGTTGTTGTCCGCCCCAAAAGGGAGAAATACTCTCGGAAAGACAATCCTGCTGTAGAATTAATCAAAAAAGTAATTGAAAATAAAGACAATAACCGTATAGAATCTAAAGAAGAATATCAGGTTGAAGCATATGAAAAGCTTTCCATGTCGCTGGATAACTTTAATCCAAATTTTGAAAAGAATAAATTCATGCAAAAACTTAGTTTTATTAAAAACTATGTAGATACATCTGAGTTTACCGGCCAGCCTATTTTAACAATATCCGTACGGGAAACACTCTCTGATGTCTATTATCGTAAACAACCTAAGACAATGAAAACCATTGTCAAGGCTAAGCGTTCACAAGGAATAGATGAAACTATTGACGAAGGGGGAATCACGTCAAATCTGGAAGAGATATTTCAAGGAATTAATATTTTTGACAATAACATTAATATTCTTTTAAACCGTTTTGTAAGTCCTCTTTCTTCTACACTTGCAGTATCTTATTATAAGTATTACATAATGGATACATTAGATGTAGCTGGAGATCAATGTATAGATTTGGCTTTCGTACCGGTGAATAGCCAGAGTTATGGTTTTACTGGGCGATTGTATATTACGCTTGACGGTAAATACTCACTTAAGAAATTCTTGTTGAATGTACCCAGGAATATAAATCTCAATTGGGTTGATCAGCTACGTATCGAACAGGAATTCGAACGGATGCCTGATAGTACGTGGGTAGTGAACACCGAAAATACCTATATTAATTTTTACATAATAAAAGGGGCTCAGCAACTTCATACACATCAATTACGTACATATAATAATTATAAATTTGATGTTGCAAATGCTGATTCGATATTTAATTTGTTAGGCCCTTTACATATTTTACCACAAGCTACGGCTCAGAGTGATACTTTCTGGATAAATAACCGCCATATTCCATTAACAGAGAAAGAAAGTGTGTTAAATGAACTTCTGGCAGAACTACGAAAGGTTCCGGTTATCAATGTTCTTATTAAAACTGCTGAAATCCTTATTTCAGGATATATACCCACCGGTAGAACCAAAGAAACAACTATGTTTGATTTCGGGCCAATGAATACCGTATTCAGTGCCAACCATCTGGAAGGATTTCGTATTCGTCTTAGCGGGGCAACTACTGCAAATCTGAATCCACATATATTCGCCAACGGTTATGTTGCTTATGGAGTAGATGATCGAAAGTTTAAGTACAACGGAAAATTGATCTATAGTTTTGATAAGAAAGAGTATCATGAAGGAGAAAGCCCTATAAATAATATCTCATTCATGCATGAATACGACGTTTATACCCCCGGGCAGGATTTTTTGTTTACAAGCAAGGATAATATGTTCGTAGCCTGGAAAGTGGGTGAACCGGTTACAAAGATGAATTATGTTCGTAAAAGTCTGTTACAATATGACAAAGAATGGCTGAACGGCTTATCAATAAAGAGCTGGGCAAGGGTTCAGAATGAAGAAGCTGCCGGTACGCTTGAATATATCCAACGTGATCAGGATGATCTATTATACAGAGTAAAAAGCATAAATTCTACTGAAATAGGTACTCAACTTCGTTTTGCTCCGGGAGAAAGAGCCTATGCCGGTCGTATGGGTAAAGAATCGGCTTTCAATTTAGCCAAAGATGCTCCTATATTTAAAGTTTCACATCAGTTGGGTTTCAAAGACATATTAGGTGGTGATTATAACTATAACCGTACAGAAATTAGTGCTGAAAAGCGTATCTGGTTATCTTCTTTCGGGCATCTCGACACACAGCTTAAAGCAGGTAAAGTATGGGATAAGGTACCTTTTCCTTTATTGATCTTACCGAATACCAATCAATCTGTAACTATCCAACCTGAAGCCTTTCACATGATGCGCGCATTAGAGTTTGTAGCCGATGAGTATGTTTCTTTGAATCTTACCTATTATATGAAAGGTTGGTTATTGAATCGTATTCCGGGTATCCGCTGGCTGAAGTTCCGTGAGGTACTCTCTTTCAATGGTATATACGGTAATCTTTCTGATAAAAACAACCCTGCGCTGACTGAGAATCTATTCCTTTTGCCGGAAGAGACTACAGGACTTGGTAATAAGCCTTACATTGAAGTAAGCGCCGGTTTAGAAAATATTTTCAAGATATTACGGATTGATTATTATCGTAGATTAACCTATCTTGATGCCCCTAATATAAAGAAAGGCGGTATTCGTATTGCACTTCGTTTTACATTTTAATAAAGTATGTCAGAACGCCTGGAAAATACAAACCCTGTTATCAATCACTCTCCGAATGCTTGGGCACTTATTCCGTTGGGTGTATTTCTTGTAACTTATCTCCTTGTTTCCATTATAGCAGGTGATTTTTATAAAATGCCGATTACTGTAGCATTCGTAATTGCTTCTATAGTGTCTATCGCTATATCAAAAGGAGGAAACCTAAATAACCGTGTAGAACAATTCTGTCGTGGAGCAGCTAACAGCAACATTATGATGATGGTGCTTATCTTTATTCTGGCAGGAGCTTTCGCCGAAACAGCAAAATCGATGGGGGCTGTTGATGCTACGGTAAATCTTACACTATCTGTTCTCCCTGAGAATTTATTAACACCGGGTATCTTTTTGGCAGCTTGTTTTATTTCTCTCTCAGTAGGGACTTCTGTTGGCACAATCGTTGCTTTAGCACCTGTTGCTGTAGGAATCGCCGCCAAAGCCGGAATCCCTGAAGCTTTAATGATAGGGATTGTGGTTAGCGGTGCCATGTTTGGAGACAATCTTTCGTTTATTTCAGATACCACGATCGTTGCTACTCGCACCCAAGGCTGTAAAATGTCAGATAAGTTTAAAGTAAACATACGCATAGCGCTTCCCATAGCGATTCTTGTAGCTATATTCTATACAGTAGTGGGTTACGGAGCAACTGAAACATATGAAGTTGGTTCTATTGAATGGATTAAAGTTTTACCTTATTTGGTAGTACTTGTTACAGCTATTTTTGGCGTAAACGTGATGCTAGTATTGGTGATTGGTATTGTTCTAACAGGGATTGTTGGTTTACTTACCGGTAGTTTTAATGTTTGGGGATGGAATGCGGCAATGGGAAATGGTATAGTCAATATGGGAGAACTTATAATTGTAACCTTGCTTGCGGGAGGTATGCTGGAAATAATACGTTATAATGGGGGGATAGACTGGATCATCCTGAAACTGACTTCACATATCCGATCGTCTAAAGGTGCAGAATTAAGCATTGCAGGATTGGTAAGTTTTGCCAATCTTTGTACAGCCAACAATACAATAGCTATTATTATGTCAGGTCCCATAGCAAAAGATATTGCCGACAAATTCAATGTTGACCCTCGCCGAAGTGCCAGTTTGTTGGATATTTTCTCATGCGTTGTACAGGGAATTATACCATATGGTGCACAGTTATTAATGGCGGCCGGATTAAGCGCTCTTTCACCTATTGAAATCATGCAATATCTTTATTATCCCTATTTATTAGGCATTGGCACTCTCCTGGCAATAGCTTTTAATTACCCAAGAAAATTCAGTAAAAATCAATATATAACAAATTAAATCAGAACAATCTTATGAAACACGTATTAGTATTACTAACAATCATTGTATTAAGCAGCGCTTGTTCCGAAAAAGTTTCTCCTTTTGAGGAAAAAATGAATGAATGTATGGAAACATCCATCGGCTGGCGTGACACATCTACAGGTATATGGGAAAACGCAGGATGGTGGAATTCTGCAAATGTATTAACAGCTCTTGTCCGCTATGCCGAAGTAACCGGAAGACAGGACCTCTACCCTATCATTGATGATGTGTATAGCAAAGCAAAAAAATATCAGGTAGGTGTCGACTCGCTGGGGGTACCTCGTTATTGTGACAACTTTATCAACGATTATTATGATGACGAAGGCTGGTGGGCCTTAGCATTTATAGAAGCAGAAAAAGTTACCGGACAAAAGAAATATCTTGAAATGGCACAAATCATATTCGATGATATGATTACCGGATGGAGCGATGAATGTAACGGTGGTATTTATTGGAGAAAGAATCCACTTCAATACAAAAATTCTATCGCTAACAACCTGTTTTCACTGACAGCCATACGTCTTTATAAAGCTACTCAGGATAAACAATATCTGGACTGGTTCGAGAATAATGTAGCCTGGTATATGCAGACCGGTATGATCAACACGGATATATATCAAATTGAAGACGGAACTGATAAAGAATGCCAACCAAACAGAAAGCAGCATTACACATACAATCAGGGTGTAGCTATGGCAGTATTGGCAGAAATGTATTTACTAAAAAAAGATCGGCAATACCTTGAATTGGCAGAAAAAATTGCCCAAGCTACAATTACGACTCAACTCGTAACCGAAAATGGAATCTTACGTGAAATGAGGCCCGAAATCGAAAAAAGTAATGACGGTATTCAGTTTAAAGGGATTTTTATTCGTCATCTCGCCTTTTTATATGATGTAACTAAAAATCAGCTTTACAAAGATTTTATTATTAAAAATGCAGAATCAATAATTACCAATGATTATGATCCGGTATCAAAAAGTTTCGGTACTTACTGGTACGGACCTTTTGAAGAACCCAAATCTGCGGCTAATTCCGGCGCTTTAGAATGTGTAATTGAAGCATATGTTTTTACAAAATAAAAGCTTTCAAACAATAAACAGGAAAAATTGTTAACTTTATAGTCGAGTATTTTTACCAATTAAATTTTAAGAATATGATTCAAAGAGACAAAAGCATTGAATTGCTAAACAGAGCAGTAGCTGAAGAAATGACTGCTGTTAATCAATACATGTATTTCCACTTTTTATTGGAAGATATGGGATATGATTATTTAGCACAATATTTTAAACGTATCTCAATTGTAGAGATGGTTCATGTTGAAAAATTAGCAGAAAGAATCCTTTTCCTTAAAGGTGATGTAGAGTTGAGATCATCTAAAGGAGTAGAAAAAATCCATGATGTGAAGGCTATGCTTGAAAAAGCTGAACAATTGGAAACGGATACTATCATTAATTATAATGCCTGGGCCAAAGAATGTGGTGAAGCTTCAGATGCTGTTTCAAAGAAATTGTTCGAAAGTCTCCTTATGGAAGAAGAAGAACATCAGGATCAGTTTGATACTGAAATTGATAATATGAATAATTTTGGTGAAAAATATCTTGCATTACAATCTATTGAACATAGTAAAAAGGCATCTAAAGGTATCTCGGAAACGTAAAAAATACAATAACATATAGACGCTATAGCGGCAATTAAGTGAATTAATTGCCGCTATTTTTTTTCGTTTACACAAAAAAAATGAACTAAAACTTAACAATTTGCGAATTAAAACTGTTAGTGTATCATTAAGTATTAAATTTTATTATAAATTAAAACAACATGAAAAGAGGAATTTTTGTATTGATTTCATTAATGATTTCAGTGGCAGCTTATTCTCAACACTTCGCGTTAAAAAATAACCTTGTGTATGATGCAATGCTGACCCCTAACTTAGGTATGGAGATTGGATTAGGAAAGAAGGTAACATTAGATTTAAGTGCCAATTATAATCCTTTCACATTTAGTGACAACAAGAAGTTCAAACATTGGCTGGCTCAACCGGAATTACGCTTTTGGACTTGTGAAAAATTTAGTGGTACCTTCTTTGGTATTCATGCACATGGTGGTGAATACGATGTAGCAGGTATTGAGTTGCCTTTTGATTTATTCAAAAACTTAAAGGATAATCGTTATAAAGGTTATTATTATGGTGGCGGTATCAGCATTGGTTATCAATGGGTACTTGGTAAACATTGGAATTTGGAAGCTTCAATTGGTGGTGGCTATGCTCGTATTGAGTATGATAAGTATGATGTATTGCCTAAAGATGCTGAGAAAAAAGAAACAGGACATTATAACTACTTTGGTGTAACCAAAGCTACACTTTCATTCATATATATAATTCGCTAAATAAATAAGAAAATGAAAAAGATAAATTTTTACGCTTTATTAATTGCTATGATTTTCCCAGCTATGGGACTTCACGCACAACAGACTACCCGTACAGATATCAAGATCGAGCAGATCCAGGCTGAGAAAC
>DAMBSC010000020.1:0-87695 GCA_032054765.1 Tannerellaceae bacterium | reverse complement strand
AACTAATTACAGGATTATAGTCTAAAATCTGTCAACCGGTTTCAGGACGAGGCAAAAAAAGACGAAAACGATTATGCCTTCACCTTTACTTTCACCATAAACCACTTATATGCAAATAATTAATAATCAGTGACAGGTGAAACGAGAAAATATTATCTTAATATGAGGAGTCTTACATTTGTCTCATCGGATGTAAATTACCTTTAAAGCTTTTCAGTATGGCACGAGTTGACCCTACTTTTAATTTTGACTCAATACGAATGGGTATACGATTAGAATCATTGGTTATATAGACTTTCATCGCTTCTTTTTTATCCTCAAAGGCATCTGTGTTTATAACCAAAACCAATTTAATACAATCATATTTCTTACCATCATTGGCATCAACAGTTTCAGTACCATGGTCTTCAATATTCATATTTTGCATCTTCCTGCCTGAGAGAAATGCAATACTTACCTTATCTCCTTTTCGCATGGTAGAATAATCAAGTGTTCTGGCATAGTATACCACGCTCAGCATATCGTATATACAGTTATCCGAAGTTAGTTCTTCGTCAAAACGAAGCTGGTCATTTCTCACCCGGTTCACATTGATTATTACTTTATCTCCTTTATATGAATAGGTTGCCTTTTCTATTGTATGATCTCCTGATTCGTGAGCATTCTTTATATATGCCAACGGAACAAGGTTTTTAGTTGTATAGCTTGAAAGTGTGTCCGAAAGCGAAAAGACTTTATTAGCAAAACCTTTTGTATTACCAATCATCACCATTTTTAAGGCATTCGTATTATTATAATTTTCTTCGGCTACAGTCATCGACGAGGTTCCGGCTTTTGTATATATTATTCCATATTTGAAATACATATCATAAACAAGCTCTTCTCCGGCTTGAAAGAAATCATTCTCCACTTTACATTGTGCGTTTATCCCGATACCGGATAAAAAAAGCACGATAATCATCAGATATTTCATTATTTTCAGTATTTACTTTTTTATTTAAAACAGCTAATTAGTAGTATTGTTGAACAAATGTAATCTTATCTTTGTATTATATATAGTATAAATCAATTCAATTATGGGCAAAATATCAAAAAAATTAACAGATCTGATAGGGAATACTCCTTTACTGGAACTATCCAACTATAATAAGAGTAAAAATATCAACGGACGTTTAATAGCTAAGCTGGAATATTTTAATCCGGCAGGAAGTGTCAAAGATCGTATTGCATATGCAATGATTACGGATGCTGAAGAGAAAGGTCTTCTACAACCGGGATCTACAATCATTGAACCTACCAGTGGGAATACCGGAGTGGGACTTGCTTTTGTCTCTGCTTCAAAAGGATATAAATTAATCCTGACTATGCCCGAGACAATGAGTATGGAACGTCGTAACCTATTGAAAGCATTAGGGGCAGAACTGGTTCTTACACCCGGAGCCGAAGGGATGAAAGGCGCTATTGCCAAGGCTGAGTCTCTTCATCGGGAAATTGCCGGTTCTATTATTTTACAACAGTTCGAAAATCCGGCTAATCCGGCAATTCATAGAAAAACAACAGCCCAGGAAATATGGAATGATACAGATGGTAAAGTTGACATATTTATTGCCGGCGTGGGAACAGGCGGTACAATAAGTGGTGTAGGGGAAATTCTCAAAAAGCTTAATCCTGACGTTCAAATCGTAGCTGTTGAACCGGCAGATTCTCCTGTTCTGTCAGGTGGTAAACCTGGTCCACATAAAATACAAGGAATAGGTGCCGGTTTTATTCCTAAAATATATGACAAAGATGTTGTAGATAAGATCATCACAGTATCGAATGACGACGCTATACGCACAAGTCGGGAGTTAGCAAAAACTGAAGGATTACTTGTCGGAATATCTTCCGGAGCCGCGGCTTTTGCAGGTACGAAACTGGCAGAAATGCCGGAAAATAAAGGAAAGATAATAGTTGTTTTACTTCCGGATACAGGCGAAAGATATTTATCAACAGTGTTGTATGCTTTTGATGATTATCCGCTCTAATATTTTGCAGAACGCAAAGCGGAACACGCAGAACGTTTTTATATTTTAAAACAAAATTCGTTCTGCGCATTCCTTTCTGCGCTTTACTCTTCTTTTCCATTCGTACGATTTCAATTAGTAAGAAAAGTTTTATATCCCAAACGATTGTCGATCAGAAAAAAAAGGTTTATCTTTGCCCCGCTTTTGAGATATGACAATATAATGTCTAACTTACTAATTAAAAGAATTTAGTATTAACAATTAAGAATGGAAAATTTAAAAAACATCCAGCCGGTTGATGATTTCAACTGGGATGCCTATGAACAAGGCGAAACCTATGGTGAAACAAGTAAAGAAGATCTTGTTAAAACCTATGACGAAACCCTTAATAAAGTAAACGACAAAGAAGTCGTGATGGGTACTGTTACTTCAATGAACAAACGCGAAGTCGTAGTTAATATCGGCTTCAAATCAGACGGCGTGGTTCCAATGTCTGAATTTCGTTACAACCCGGAACTGAAAATTGGCGATGAAGTAGAAGTTTATATCGAAAGCCAGGAAGACAAAAAAGGACAATTAATCCTTTCTCACAAGAAAGCTCGTGCATCTCGTTCTTGGGATCGCGTAAACGAAGCTTTAGAAAAAGACGAAATCATCAAGGGATTCATCAAATGTCGCACCAAGGGCGGTATGATCGTAGATGTATTCGGTATTGAAGCATTCTTGCCGGGTTCTCAAATCGACGTAAAACCTATCCGCGATTATGATGTATTTGTAGGTAAAACAATGGAATTCAAGATTGTTAAGATCAATCAGGAATTCAAAAATGTTGTGGTATCTCACAAGGCTCTTATCGAAGCTGAACTTGAACAACAGAAGAAAGATATTATCTCTAAGCTGGAAAAAGGACAAGTATTGGAAGGAACTGTTAAAAACATCACATCTTACGGTGTATTCATCGACTTGGGTGGTGTTGACGGTTTGATTCACATTACAGACCTTTCATGGGGACGTGTTTCTCATCCTGAAGAAATCGTACAACTGGATCAGAAGATCAATGTTGTTATCCTTGACTTCGACGATGAAAAGAAACGTATCGCTCTTGGTTTGAAACAACTTACTCCTCATCCTTGGGATGCTTTGGATGCAGACCTGAAGGTAGGCGACACTGTAAAAGGAAAAGTTGTTGTTATGGCTGATTACGGTGCATTTATCGAAATCGCTCCTGGCGTAGAAGGTTTGATCCACGTATCAGAAATGTCATGGACGCAGCACTTACGCAGCGCTCAGGACTTCATGAAAGTTGGAGACGAAATCGAGGCTGTTATCCTTACGTTGGATCGCGACGAACGCAAAATGTCTCTTGGTATCAAACAGCTTAAGCCAGATCCATGGGAAGATATCGAGTCTCGTTTCCCTGTTGGTTCAAAACATACAGCAAAAGTTCGTAATTTCACTAACTTTGGCGTATTCGTTGAAATTGAAGAAGGCGTTGACGGCCTGATCCATATTTCCGACCTTTCCTGGACAAAGAAGATCAAACATCCAAGCGAATTTACTCAAATTGGTGCCAATATTGATGTACAGGTATTGGAAATCGACAAAGAAAACCGTCGTTTGAGCTTAGGTCACAAACAATTGGAAGAAAATCCATGGGATGTATTCGAAACAATCTTTACAGTTGGATCTATCCACGAAGGAACAATTATCGAAGCATTGGATAAGGGTGCTGTAATCTCTTTACCTTATGGTGTAGAAGGTTTTGCTACTCCTAAACACCTGGTTAAGGAAGACGGTTCACAAGCTGTAGTTGATGAGAAACTTCAATTCAAGGTGATCGAATTCAACAAAGAAGCTAAACGTATCATCCTTTCTCACAGCCGTATTCATGAAGATGAACAAAAAGCTGCTAAGAAAGAGGCTTCCGGAGAAAAGAAAGCCAGACGTACAAAGAAAGAAGATGAGTCTTCAGTAGTTTCTACCGGTGCAGTTGAAAAGACTACATTAGGTGACATTGAAGAACTTGCCGCATTGAAAGAAAAACTTTCAGGCGAAGAAAGCAAATAATAATCTTTATCTCTATAAGAAAAGCCGGTTTCAATGAAATCGGCTTTTTTCTTTAAATGAATGTGAGTAAATATTTTTTTTAATCAAACTTATCAGCAAAATATTCACTATCCTGAGGAATATCTAACAATTCATTTATCTGATGCCTCTTATTCAAATTTGTAAAATACGATTCTATCACTTTATAAATATCGAATCCGTCGGTTGAGCCGGCAGCCATATTTAATGTTTCAACCAACTTAGTTGTTGCTTTACAGATATCAGCTTCATTTATCAAGTGAAACTCGGGTCGGTGGATCAATTCTTTCTTTATCATTGCTTTCATTTTTTGTGTTTACAGCCTAAATATACAAATTAAATCAGGAATCCTTAGTAAATTAACATCCACATCTCTATTTTTGTTGTTATACTATATAAATGAAAACAATGAACGAGAATACATATTTTCCTGATATCCTTGGAGATGGTTTTGAACAATATACTATCCCTCTAAAAAATGATTACGAAGGCAAAGTGGTTACAACCCTTATCCGTCATTTGTCAGCAATTCCCACAAACAAAGCTATATTATATATACACGGCTTCAATGATTACTTTTTCCAAAAAGAACTGGCTTTTCAGTTCAGCGAAAAAGGATATAACTTTTATGCCATCGATTTACGTAAATATGGAAGATCATATCTCCCACATCAGAAATTCAATGATGTACGAGATATACGAGATTATTTTGAAGATATCTCCAGCTCACTTAAGATTATGTCGAATGAGGGAAATAAGCATATTCTTCTGGTAGGACACTCAACAGGTGGATTAATACTTACTTTATTTGCAAAAGAAAACTCAGCCCATAATTTATTCGACGGGTTAATACTGAATAGTCCGTTTTATAAATTCAATCAGAGTAGTATGGTAAAGCTTTTTTTGCCCTTAGCTTCATTTTTGGGAAAAATCTTCCCGAAGATAACTGTACCGGGTGGTTTTACTGAACAATATGGGAAAAGTATTCATAATAACTATTGGGGAGAATGGGATTATGATCAGAACTGGAAACCAAATATCGCTCCTAAAGTAAACTTAGGTTGGGTTAGAGCTATCTACAAAGCGCAGAAAGAGTTAAGGAAAGAGTTCATGATAACAAAACCTGTATTAGTGCTTCATTCTGAAGAATCAGCCACAAACTTGAATGATAAAGAACAGCTCTTAAGTCGTGATACCATACTAAATGTAAAAGACATAGAGCAAATAGCCCGCAAGATTAAAGGAAATATAGAAATAAAATCCATTAAAGGAGGCTTGCACGATTTAATACTATCTAAAAAGGATGCGCGGGAAAAGGTCTATACTACTATATTTGATTGGATGGATAGAAATAATCTCTAATTTCCAAAAACAAAAAAGCTCCTAACATCAAATGTTAGAAGCGATTCATCTTTGTACTCGGAGCGGGACTTGAACCCGCACAGCCGCGATGGCCAAAGGATTTTAAGTCCTTCGTGTCTACCATTCCACCATCCGAGCATCCTTTCTCTAAAGAATGAGCGAAAGACGGGACTCGAACCCGCGACCCTAACCTTGGCAAGGTTATGCTCTACCAACTGAGCTACTTTCGCATTGGTTGCGTTTGCGTGTGCAAAGGTAGATAACTTTTTTATTTATGCAAATAATTGCCCTGAAAATTAATTCCGAATAGAGACATTGTTACCTGCTTTATTCACACTATATGATTTCATACGAAATCCCGCTTCATTCGCAGGTCCACTTTCAGCATTTCCTATTCCATAAGAGATATCAAATCGGCTATTACATTTGGGACAGATTGCATAAATACTATTCTCGTCTATTTCCAGACGGGTGTCACGCTTTCCTTCATACGGACAGGCAAGGTCAAACGCATAAAAACCACCTTCCAATGCATGAAGAACGATCACACCTCCAAATCCTACCGCACGGACACGAGTCGGGTTGAGGTTGTCATTTGTAAAAATCTTATGGGAGGAAGGTCCGTATAAATCCTTATCTTCAAAAGTAAGGTCTAACTCTATATATACCGGAAAATCATCAGGGATATTAGAAGTATATTTCTTATCACAAGAAACAGCGAAAAGAAGAAGTAATAAACAACAAAAAATACGTTTCATATCAGCGAATAATTAATTTCCGCTCTGCATCGTTTGCCTTTTCGAAAGAAAAACCTTCTATAACATTTTGCATTAAGAGGTTGATCTGATCATTGTGTAAGTTCCCAATACTTCCTTCGTGGGTGTGATGTATATCCTTATTTGGAATAAAGTTTCCGGCCTCAATATCGAGCCCAACTTTTTTATACGCATCACGGAAAGGCATACCCGAAAGCACTAAGCGATTTACTTCTTCAACGCTAAAAAGTAACGAATATTTTTCGTCATCTAAAATATGTTTGTTTACCTCTACTTCATTCATCATATAGGTAACCATCCGCAGACACTCTTTCAATTCATCAAAAGCAGGAAGAAAGACCTCTTTTATAATTTGTAAATCGCGAAAATATCCTGAAGGCAGGTTATTATATATTAATGTGATCTGATTAGGTAAACCTTGTATTTTATTACATTTTGCCCTTGTAAGCTCAAAAACATCCGGATTCTTTTTATGAGGCATTATGCTGGATCCGGTAGTAAATTGATCTGGCAGTTTGATAAAACCGAAGTTTTGACTATTATAAAGACATGCATCATAAGCCAGTTTAGAAAGTGTTCCGGCTAAAGCAGCCATTGCAAAAGCAACTGTTCGTTCCATCTTACCCCTTCCCATCTGAGCATAAACTACATTATAGTTCATTGAATCAAATCCTAATAGATCAGTTGTCATTTGTCTATTTAAAGGGAAAGACGAACCATAACCAGCAGCAGAACCTAATGGATTCCTATTACATATTTTATAGGCAGCCTGCATTAACCGCAAATCATCGGCAAGACTTTCAGCATATGCTCCAAACCATAAACCAAAGGAAGAAGGCATCGCGACCTGCAAATGGGTATAACCGGGCAATAAAATATCTTTATAGCGATTACTTTGATTTATCAATACCTGAAATAATTCGGCTGTAAGTTCTACCAAATCCTGAATCTGAGCACGTGTAAAAAGTTTAAGATCCAATAATACCTGATCATTACGAGAACGTCCGCTATGTATTTTCTTACCACCATCACCCAGCTTACGAGTGAGAAGCAGCTCTACTTGTGAATGAACATCTTCTACGCCTTCTTCTATCATAAACTCTCCTTTGTCGGCAAGTTGATAGATATGTTTTAATTCTGCTAGCAAGAGTTTCAGTTCTTCATTTGTTAACAAGCCGACACTTTCCAGCATAGTGATATGTGCCATTGAACCAAGCACATCATACTTGGCCAAATAAAGATCCATTTCACGATCCTTCCCTACTGTAAAAGCCTCAACTTCATGATCGACTTCTATATTCTTTTCCCAAAGTTTTTGAGCCATAACTGCAAATTTAATAAGGCAAAGATGCCAATACAGTCGATATCTTTTCTAAAGCGTCCTGTAAAGGTTTGGAGACCATAGGTTTTATAAACGGGTTAAGGTCGGCACGTACGGTTAATTTCAAACGCGTATCATTTTCCGCAACCTGTTTCAACTGAATCCACATGTGCAAAGGAACTGGTGAATTGGTTGTGGTAAACTTAATCGTCTTATTGGGTTCACGATCGACTATCTGAAAGGTAATTGCACCAACAGGATCGACAGTAATACTACACGAATCCTTGTCGAATGTAAAATCTTTTACTTTATCCTGTGGTATACGATCTTTAACCCGATCCAGATTTGAAAGATCAGATAAGATATCAAATATCCGATCCTCATTATAGGGAATCGTCTTAATGTCGCTTACAAATTCTGTCATCCGTTTATATTATTCGTTTAGTTTCCAGTTTTCAGGATCTTTCCGCCATTCTTGTAATGTCACTATTTCTGTTTTATCGATATAATCAGTGCGAAGTGCTTCTTCAATCACAGCATCATAATTACTCAATGTTGTAAGTTCAACTTTTGCTTCTTTGAATTTCTTTGTTGCAATAGGGAAACCATGTGTAAAAATAGCTACCATTCCAACCACCTCACAACCAAAATTACGTACAGCTTCAACCGCTTTCAAACTACTCCCGCCTGTAGAAACTAGGTCTTCAATAATTACCACCTTTGATCCGGGCTTCAATTCTCCTTCTATCAGATTTTCCAAACCATGATCTTTAGGAGTTGCGCGTATATAAACAAAAGGAAGTCCAAGTAAATCAGCCACCAACGCTCCCTGGGCAATGGCACCTGTTGCAACACCGGCTATAGCATCTGCATTTTCATATTTTTCACTGATCACGCGCGCCAGCTCTACTTTAATAAAGCTACGAACAGCCGGATATGAAAGGGTTTTTCTATTATCACAGTAAATTGGAGACTTCCAGCCGGAAGCCCAGGTAAAAGGATTAGCAGGTTGTAGTTTTACAGCTTTAATTTTAAGTAATTTCTCTGCAACTAATCTTTCCAGTGTTTTCATACATTCAAAAATCTATATTTTTTTTAAGTCAACACAAAAGTAGCTATTCAGAATGAGATATCACCCATTAAACACAGATTATATTCCCCTAAAATTATTTAATACAGCCAACACCTCCTAACGAAAAATAAGAACAGTATTATACAGCTCTGCAACCTACAGCTCTGACCCATAAAGTTAAGCAACTGCTACAGGTTGTTATTGATTTTTCTGAAAACCTAAATTAGGATTTTCTACTAAGCCGATTAGTAACTTGATGCAAAAGGACAATTTTCCGGATAAAAAGGTTAATGGAAGGCGAATATTAAAAGGAGTTGATAAATGAGCATAAAAAAAGTATTTAGATACTTTAGAAGTGATCTAAATACTTTTAAACTCTATATAAATTCAATTATTATTCACTTATTCTGAGCGGGTAGAACGCCCCCCTGAAGTAGATTGGCTACTTGAAGAACTTGATCTTCCACTATTGCTACTACCCACGGTACTGCTTGCTCTTCCTCCGCCGCTACTACTTGAAGATGATGGACGAGTAGTTTCAGCCGGTTTTGTACTTGGACGCGATGTCTGATTTCCTTGAGAAGGTCTACCCGTTGATGGCTTTGAAGATGAAGATGGCGGTCTGCTTGTTGACGGTGGTCGACTGGTTGAAGGCGGACGACTAGTTGAAGGTGGCCTACTGGTTGAAGGTGGGCGCCCATTAGAAGGCGGACGATTATTTGGAGGGGGTAAAGGCCGATTTGGACGTCCAGGTATAATAATTATGGGTTGTCCATATGCAGGATAATAGGCAGGAGGTGTAGTAACGGGCACATATGTGATCTCGCTATCTATATATTCGTAACCTGTCAGATAATCATTCCAGAATTCGAGCGCATATATTTCTCCAGATGAAGTTCTGTATTCAAGTACTTCCTGGTATCCATCCTCTGTTTCATTTACTGCAAGTACTCGATCAGGTAAACCTGCTATCTGCTCCACCTGAGCTTTAGTCATTCCTGTTGTTAGTCTGTTTAAATTTAACGTCTTGTAGCTACCACAAGCTGTAAGCAGGAATGATGACAATATAATTAAAATTAAATTTTTCATCTCTTTGTTCCTTTCTTTATATGAGTTTTATACTCATTAGACAGTGAACAAGGAATAAGGATTAATTGTTTCGTTTCCATTCTTGTATTTTAATTATAGGTGGGGAGCTCCAAATTCACGGCAAGTAAACTTATCAAGAGATACTGTCCATATCTTTACATTCCTAATAGCAGGATCACTATATGTGAATATAGTGTCGGAATAATGTTTCATAATAATATTTAATGCTTCGATCTTCTTTGTAAAATCTTCTTCGTATGTAACCGTTCCCCAGCCAATAACACTTTTAGAACGCATCCTATAGCTACAAGCCACTTCTTGATCCCGGAAAACAAGTTCGGGATTTGAATTGAATGTAATACAAACTTTAGGATTACGTCCCAATATGGAAATACTACTTCCTTCCTGACCGGAATGTAAGTATACAGTATTATTTTTGTATCCAAAATTCATTGGTATAACATATGGTATTCCATCAATATCAGCCATACCAACAAAGCATATATTACAGTTATTTATAACAGATTCAATTAATTCGCGATCTGTGTGTACAAGGGTTTTCATCTTTATCTAATTAACTTTTAAAATTCGTCTTAACAGTTTGTTTATTAAAAAAAAGGCTTTATCTTTGCAGCCCGATAGTACAAAAGTAATAATAAATCGATATAACAAATGAAAAGGACATTTCAACCTTCCAATAGGAAAAGAAAAAACAAACATGGCTTTCGTTCAAGAATGGCCACCGCTAACGGACGTAGAGTTTTGGCATCTCGCCGTGCGAAAGGAAGAGCAAAACTAACTGTTTCTGACGAGTACAACGGTTAATCCGTAATAGGATTTATAGAAACAAAGAAAGTAAAGATTTTTTTTAAACCTTTACTTTCTTTGTTTCTATAGCTTTGTTTAGCTTAATGTATAGTCGTTTATTATTTTTTTCCTACTTTTGAACACCAAAAGTAAAATCGGGAAATGAAGGACTTTTTGATAAAAATAATAAAGCATCCGTTTTTTATAACATTAGTAGCGGCAGTCGTTGTTTCATTTGTAATCTTATATGGTACATTGAAATGGCTGGATAGTTATACACGTCACAATGAAGCGGTTGTTGTTCCTGATGTAAAAGGACTGAAGATGGAGGAGGCCGCTCCTTTCATTAAAAACAATGGATTAAAGTATAGCATTATAGATTCGGTATATTCCAAAAGTGTGGCTCCCGGAGCCATTGTTGAAATAATTCCTGCTCCTGGTTCAAAAGTAAAGACTAATAGAATTTTATTCCTCACTGTAAATGCTATAACTTCTCAGATGGGAGAGATCCCCGAAGTAGAAGACATCTCTTTCCGTCAGGCGTATGCTTTACTTAAGAACAGAGGATTTGAATCGG
Organism: Tannerellaceae bacterium; assembly: GCA_032054765.1. Taxonomy (GTDB): domain Bacteria; phylum Bacteroidota; class Bacteroidia; order Bacteroidales; family Tannerellaceae; genus DFXE01. The sequence continues at coordinate 76,603 of DAMBSC010000020.1, read as the reverse complement.
TTGAGATCGTATATGTAAACGGTGTTTACAAAGATTTGGCCATTGGCGTTGAATTGCGCGGAAGATTACTCGAACGGGGCGATATGGTTCCACTCAACTCTCCTCTTGTACTCAAAGTAAGTAGTGGAAATACTGATCCTTTTTTATATGACTCTTTGTCAATCGATATTACAGATGAACCTGCTAGTATTGACGATGAACCTGTACAATCCCTCAATAGCGAAGCAGAAAGTTGGTTTTAATCATGGACGATTATTTAGATAGTTGGGAGAATGAACAGCAGGATGAAGAACTGTTAATGCCTGAAGAGGGGGAAGAGGATAACCAATTATACGAGCACTTCCGTTTTATTGCCGACAAAGGTCAATCGCTTTTACGCATAGATAAGTACCTTGTTGATCGTTTGATGGGGATTACTCGTAACCGAATTCAACTGGCAGCTGAAGCCGGATATATCTTAGTAAATAATGTTCCGGTAAAAAGTAATTACAGAGTAAAACCTAATGATGTGATCTCGATCGTTATGTCGAGACCGCGTCGTGAATTGGAGATCATTCCTGAAGACATTCCCCTTGATATAGTATATGAAGATGACGACTTAATGGTCATCAATAAACCGGCAGGATTAGTAGTTCACCCTGGACATGGTAATTATACCGGCACATTGGTAAATGCATTAGCACATTATCTAAAGGATAATCACGACTTTAATCCTTACGATTCAAACTTCGGGCTGGTACACAGGATTGATAAAGAAACCTCAGGATTACTTGTTATTGCTAAGACAGTAGAAGCAAGGGCTAATCTGAGCCTTCAGTTCTTTAAAAAAACAACTAAAAGAGAGTATCGGGCATTGGTTTGGGGTATTGTAAAAGAAAACGAAGGACGTATCGAAGGTAACATTGGACGGGATCCGTGGGATCGTATGTTAATGAGAGTATTCCCTGAAGGCGATCAAGGGAAAACTGCTGTCACACATTATGAAGTACTGGAACGGCTGGGATATGTGACATTGGTTAAATGCCGTCTGGAGACAGGCAGGACACATCAGATCCGTGTACATATGAAATATATCGGTCATACATTATTTAATGACAGACGATATGGTGGAGATGATATATTGAAAGGTACTACTTTCACAAAATACAGACAATTCGTACTTAATTGCTTTGATATTTGTCCTCGTCAGGCTTTGCATGCCAAAACGCTGGGTTTTGTTCATCCTTCTACCGGAGAGGAGATGTACTTTGACTCTGAATTACCCGAGGATATGACATTATTAATTGACAAATGGAGAAATTACACTAATACAAAAGAGCTGTAATATGAAACAAAGTATGAAAACACTAGCTACACCAAAGGCGATAATAAAGCGTATTGCTGAGTTCCATACCTACATATTAAAAAGAATCATTGTATGAAAAAAAATATCGCTATTGTTGCTGGAGGAGACTCTTCTGAAATAGTAGTTTCCTTAAAAAGTGCTCAGGGTATCTATTCGTTCATTGATAAAGAAAAATATTTTCTATATATTGTTATTATAAAGAAAGAGGAATGGTATGTGATTCTTCCTAATGAAGAACATGCCCCTATTAACAAGAACGATTTTAGCTTTAGCGAGAATGGGAAAGTTAAACATTTTGATTTTGCTTATATAACAATTCATGGTACACCAGGCGAGAATGGTATTCTACAAGGATATTTCGAATTGATAGGAATACCTTATTCTTCTTGTAACCTACTTGTAAGTGCATTAACATTCAACAAATTTGTATGTAATAACTTTTTACGCAATTTTGGCATTCGAATTGCTGATTCTGTTCGTCTCTTGAAAGGAGAAAGTATAATCGATGATGAATTGGTAAATCGCTTAGGATTACCGGTATTTGTAAAACCGAATGATAGTGGTAGTAGTTTTGGTGTTACAAGAGTAAATGAAAAGGAAGCTTTACAATCAGCAATTAAAAAAGCCTTTGCTGAAGGAAATGAAGTGATTATTGAAAGTTTTATTGCCGGAACAGAAGTAACCTGCGGATGCTATAAAACAAAAAACAATGAAGTAGTGTTACCTCTAACAGAAGTGGTAACAGAAAATGAATTCTTCAACTTTGATGCAAAATACAATGGGCAATCAGATGAGATTACACCGGCACGTATTTCGGAAGAACTCACGCTGAAAATACAACGGATGACATCAAGAATATATGACATATTAGGAGCCAAAGGTCTCATACGGGTAGATTATATAATCCCTGAAGATAATGAGCCTTACCTACTCGAAGTAAATACCACTCCGGGTATGACACCTGCAAGCTTTATTCCACAGCAAGTTCGCGCTGCCGGAATGGATATAAAGGATGTCATGACAGATATTATTGAGAATGAATTAAATTAGTTGATATGGATAACGAAAAAAGAATTTATGATTTTGAAGATATCCGTCCGCTAACCAACGACGAGGTAAAAGGTGCAATAGAAGAATTGGTCACTAATAAAGACTTTGAACAGGCTTTCCGCTATATTAAGCCGGATCTTAATTGGGATGAGTTTTCAAAGCTTATGCTGAGCTTTAAAACAAAAGAAGATTTTAAATCAAAACTGGCCTATGAGATCGTCATGATGGTAGCTAAAAACACTACTTTTTCATTAACTGTTTCAGGACGTAGCCGTTTACCTGAGGGCCTTATTCCTTGTACTTTTATATCAAATCATCGTGACATAGTATTGGATGCCGCATTCCTTAACATAATGCTATATGATGTCGGTTATGGTATGACGCAGGTTGCAATAGGTGATAATCTGCTTATCAGCCCCTGGATCGAGACATTGGTTCGACTTAATAACAGTTTCATTGTAAAACGAAATGTGACCGGAAGGCAACAGCTTCTAGCAAGCGCCCAGCTATCAGCATATATACATCATACGATCAAAGAGACACATGAATCTGTCTGGATTGCACAACGGGAAGGACGTGCTAAAGATTCAAATGACAAGACACAAACTAGTATTCTCAAGATGCTTAATATGGGCGGTGACAAAGATATTCTTTCCAATATTATGGAATTGAATATTGTTCCGGTAGCCATATCTTATGAATATGATCCAGGCGATTTCCTGAAAGCAAAAGAGTTTCAGCAAAAAAGAGATAATCCCGACTTTATAAAAAGTAAGCGTGATGACCTGCTGGCAATGGAAACAGGGATTTTGAACAATAAAGGACGTGTTCATTTTACATTGGGTTCTCCAATTAACCCTAAATTGGAGCAATTAGATAAGGATATGGAAAAAAACGATCTTTACTCAAATATTGCAGCTATCATCGATAAAGAAATTTACAAACATTACCGTTTCTATCCCTGTAATTATGTAGCTTATGATATGCTAACAAATTCCAGTCGTTTCAGCAGTAACTATGGTCTGAAAGATAAAAAACTGTTTGAAACTTATCTGCAAGGACAACTCGACAAGATTGTTTTACCGAACAAAGACGAAGCCTTTCTTCGCATAAAGATTTTGGAAATGTATACCAATCCATTAAAAAATCATTTGATCAACGAAGAGTAATAGCTGATCGTATGTTTCTTAACATATCATCGAAAATGTCATATCGTCAGTAAACTTTCTAACTTTACATTATTGTAGGTGTTATCTACTTACAATATGTTTATATTTAAATGAAAGTTTATGAAAACGAAAGATTATATTGTTCGTGAAGAATCGTATGGTGCACATAATTATCATCCGCTGCCCGTAGTATTACAAAAAGGGAATGGTGTTTTTGTTGAGGATGTTGAAGGAAAACGTTATTTTGATTTCTTATCCGGTTATTCAGCACTCAGTCAAGGACATTGTCATCCAAAAATTATTCAGGCATTAAAAGAACAAGCCGAAAAATTGACGCTTATTTCACGAGCGTTTTATTCAGACGTACTTGGTGAATATATGGAATACGTTTGTCATTATTTTGATTATGATAAATTATTGCCAATGAATACCGGTGCAGAAGCAGTTGAAACTGCTCTGAAGCTTTGTCGGCGGTGGGGATATCATATAAAAGGTGTAGCTAAAGAACAAGCCAAAATTGTTGTATGTAGTGAGAATTTCCACGGACGGACGATCACCATAATCTCCATGAGTACGGATCCTACGGCTTATAAAGATTTTGGTCCCTACACCACTGGTTTTATAAAAATACCTTATAATAATAGTAACACATTAGAAGATGTTTTACAAGATAAATCAGTAGTCGGATTTCTTGTTGAACCTATTCAGGGGGAAGCCGGTGTGGTTGTTCCCAATGACGGTTACTTACAATCCTGCTATAGCTTATGCCGGAAGCATAATGTGTTATTCATTGCAGATGAAATCCAAACGGGTATTGGACGTACAGGTAAGCTTCTTGCATGTGATTATGAAAATATTCATCCTGACATCCTGATACTGGGGAAAGCACTTTCTGGAGGTGTTACCCCTGTTTCAGCCGTATTAGCAAATGATGAAATTATGCTGACTATTGCTCCTGGAGAGCATGGTTCCACATTTGGTGGAAATCCATTAGCCGCTAGAGTAGGTATTGCTGCTCTGGAAGTCGTTAAGGAAGAAAATCTTTCCGATAATGCATTCAAAATGGGTAAACTCTTCCGTCATGAAATAAAGAAGATAAACAATCCCATGATAAAAGAAGTAAGGGGAAAAGGGTTATTAAATGCTGTAGTGACAAAACCAAAAGAGGGAAAAACGGCCTGGGATCTTTGTTTAGCTCTTATGGATAATGGATTGATAGCCAAACCTACCCATGATCATATTATCCGATTTACACCGCCCCTTATCATAACGGAAAAACAGATGATGGAATGTATTGAAATTATCAAACAGACTTTTGCAGATTTCTAAAATATTCATATAAGAACAATAGCAATGAAAGTAAATGTAATTGGAGTTCCGTTGAATTTAGGTTGTGATTGTGTCGGAGCAGAAAAGGCTCCTAATCATTTACGTGAAAAGGGGTTGATGAATATTATCAAGAAACATGGGCATAGGGCATTCGATTTAGGAAATATGTATGTTCCTCCAGTATCAGAAGATGAAAAATTTGCCAGTGGAAATAGCATGAAATATTTAGAAACTATAGTAGAAGTGAATAATAATCTTGCCGAATTGGTATATGATACTCTACGAGGAGGAGCATTCCCTTTAATAATTGGAGGGGATCATTCTCTGGCTTTAGGAAGCGCTTCTGGTGTTGGTAAATGTTTTGATGATTTCGGCATTATCTGGTTGGATGCACATGGAGATATAAATACAAGCGATACTTCCCCCAGTGGAAATATTCATGGCATGCCATTAAGTGCATTAATGGGAATGGGTAGTGAAGAATTGGTTAATGTGTATGCTCCAGGAAATAAAGTCCACCCGCAAAATGTATTTTTAGTGGGTACTCGAAGCCTGGATGATGGCGAACTGGCTTTAATAAAAAAGGAGAAACTTAGTGTATATCCTATGGAAGTGATCCGTAAAAAAGGAGTCGACTATGTCGCAGAAGATATTAAATCTATATTAAAAGATCGTAAGATACGAAACGTCCATTTCAGTATTGATGTAGATAGTATTGATCCATCATATGCTCCCGGAACAGGAACTCCGGTTCCAGAAGGATTAACACCTTCTGAATTCAAGAAACTTGTAGATTCCATACTATCTACGAATTTGGTTAAATCAATGGATATTGTCGAACTTAATCCAGAACTTGACCATAGCAATCAAACCACGGATCTTTGCCTAGATATAATTGATTATGTGACAGAAAGAATTTGATTAATCACTATGTGATAGAACAAATAACCTTTTCAGGAAAACATCAATTTAAAGCCAATCCCCCTTTTCCGGCTCTTGAAACAGGTACTTTTGGAGTAGCACCTGCTTCTTCTTCTTTCGGGGTACTTAACGTTTCTTCTATTAATTCAGAATCGCTTAATACTTCAAGTGCTTTCTTCAAGACCTCATCATCCTTGAGTGTATAAATCAATTCTCCTTTTTGATAATAGTAACGTTTCACAATTTCAGTGCCCATTATTCTTTTTATTTCATCTTTAAAGCGATCGAAATCTCGTTCTATGTCTGGAGTAAGCTTAGCTTCCAATTCATTAAAAAGGGTAGAATCGCTTTCCGTGTATCCCTCAAATTCAGCCACATCTTTCAGGTTCTTCAATAACTTTTCACTTTGACGATCATAGCTGAAATTTTTCTCTTTTGCATATGCTTTAAAAGCTTCAAAATCTTCATCCGTAACCTCAAAATTATCTATTGCAGGAATTGTTTTATGTTTTTGTACATAATCTGTTACAAAGTCGAACAAAACATAATCACTTACCAGATAATACATGAGAGTAGGTGTTTTGGGATCCTCAACTGGAAAGTCAGGACTTACCCCTCCCCCATCACGTACCGGCCTACCTTTTGATGTATAATATACAGTAGTTAAACTATCCGGTATATTTCCGACGCTACCATCCGGATTTCGGTGAGAATAATCTATTTGCTGAATACAACGACCGCTAGGTATATAATATTTACTGATTGTGATTTTCACACTGCCATTGTAAGGTAGTTCACGCGGAGCTTGTACAAGACCTTTTCCAAACGAACGTTGACCAACCAATACGGCGCGATCTACATCCTGTAAAGCTCCAGACACAATTTCTGCAGCAGATGCAGTACCCCCATTGATTAAAACAGCGATTGGCATTATCGTATCAATAGGCTCATTGGATGTGCGATAGATTCGATCCCATTGACTCTGTTTCCCCTTTGTCGAAACCACTTCTTGTCCTTTAGGTACAAACATATTAACTATTTGCACAGCGCTCTCCAAAAGACCACCGCCATTATTACGCAGATCAAGGATAAGGGATTTTATTTGGTGATTCTTTCTTAAATCATCAAAGGCTGCTTTTACTTCCTGTGCACTTTTGTCGGTAAAACCTTTCAAGTAAATATAACCAATATCGTTATTACGAACTCCGTAGTATGTAACCTGATCAACTTGTATTTGCTTACGAGTAATTTCTACTGTACGGGGCTTCTTTTCCCCAGGACGTTGAAACTTTAATTTCATTCTTGTATTGGGAACTCCTTTCAGTAATTCACTTACTTTGTCGCTATTTGCATTTTCCAAATCCATAGTATCTATGGCCAAAATACGGTCACCTGCTTTTAGTCCAGCCAAATCTGCAGGCATTCCCTCAAAGGGTTCAACGATAATAACACCTTTGTCACGCTGACGAATGTAAGCTCCTACTCCCCCATATTCACCAGTCGTCATCATCCTCAAATCTTCCATTTCCTGTTCGGGGATATATTCCGTATAAGGATCTAATCCTCCTAACATTGCGTCAATTCCACGCCTAACGGTTTTCTCAACCTCAACAGAATCCACATAAAACATTTCAACCTCTTTAACAAGAGCATTGAAAATTTCTAATTGTTTGCTTACTTCAAAACGGTTATTACTCTGCGTCTGACCGGTAATACTATTTACTGAAAGGATCAGCAGAGAAATAATTCCTATTATATTTTTCTTTTGGATCAGCTTAAACATATATTTATCATTCATTAATTTGAAATGTAAAAGTATACATTTCTCCGTCTTTTACGACAATATAGCTTTTACTTTTAACTTTATTTGTTCCCATTGATGACGTGGGATCTCAGCACCGACTACATCAATAATATATCCAGCGAGCATTGAGCCAATACGTCCGGACTGTTCAATTGTTGCTCCAACCGACTGTCCATACAAAAATCCGGCAGCAAAATTATCGCCTGCACCTGTTGTATCCACAGGCTTCCCACCTTCAGCAGCAATCCGAACTATTTTGCCATTGCCGGAAATCATGGAACCTTCTTTTCCTAATGTTACTAAAGAAATATCTACCATTTTAGAGATCTCCTTAATAGCTTTTTCAGGCTCCAAACCTGTAAATGCGTGCGCTTCACTTTCATTAGAAAAAAGTATATCTACATATTTAGGTATAATATCTTCCAGAAATCCCCTGAATGCATTTACTATATTGAAATTGGATAAATCAAGCGCGACTTTTACTCCATGCTTCTTAGCCTTCTCCATTGTAGTACGCACCAAAGGTTCGTTAACCAACAGATAACCTTCAATATATATGTATTGATATTGTGAAATTATTTCTTCTTTTATATCATCCGAAGTCAATGTAGGAGCCGGACCAAGGAATGTGCCCATAGTACGCTCTCCATCAGGAGATATTAATACCGTACAACAACCTGTAATCCCATCGGTTTTGGCAAAATAAGGAGAAACGCCGGCTTGAAATAAAGCATTCTCATAATATTCACCAAGAACATCAGTTCCAATCTTGCCGATAAAACCACTCTTTACTCCAAGATTAGCAACTGTTCTCATAGAATTACAAACCGATCCGCCCGGAGCCTGGCTCCTTTCCAAATGAGATTGTGTTTTTTGGATAATATGCATCTGATTCTCATCAATCATATCCATAGCTCCCTTAACTATCCCAATCTCAGCGAGTGGGGCATCATCATTAAGCCTCAGTAGCACATCAACCAAAGCATTACCTAAACCAAGTGTACTCATAACAAATATTTTTTTTGCAAATATATTGCATATTTGAAAAACATCTAATATCTTTGCACTGCAATTTACAAAAAGGACTTAAAGAAGTCCCATAGAAAAGCAAAAATTCTTCCTTAGCTCAGTTGGTTAGAGCATCTGACTGTTAATCAGAGGGTCCTTGGTTCAAGTCCAAGAGGAAGAGCAAAAAAAGAATCAGAGAGCAACAAGAAATTGTGGCTCTCTTTTTTATTGTACTGACTTATGAAAAGCTATAAATACATTTTATTGTTCTTTATCTCGTTATGCATCGTTTCTTGTAAAAAAGACACTGTAAAAACAAGTGGAAATCCTTTTGTAAAAGGATGGTATGCCGATCCTGAAGCTATTGTCTTCGGTGATGAATATTGGGTATATGCAACTCTTTCGGATATCTATTTTCCCAATAATCCGGATTCTGTTGCCAATTATCCCGTTAGAGAACCTAAGACGGTACATCCGGTTTACACTATCCAGCTTTTCATGGATGCTTTTTCGTCAAAAGACCTGGTAAACTGGACTAAACATCCGAAAGTAATTTCTGTGGAGAACGTTAAGTGGGTTGAATTCGCTATGTGGGCACCCTCTATCACCGCAGCAAACAGAAAGTATTACCTTTTCTTCGGGGGTAACGATATCCAGAGCGATAACGAATATGGAGGCATTGGGGTTGCCGTATCTGATAGTCCAGCCGGTCCTTTTATTGACGCATTGGGAAAACCTCTGATAGACAAATTCCACAACGGTGCTCAACCTATCGACCAGTTTGTATATCGCGATGATGACGGACAATATTATATGTATTACGGAGGATGGGGGCATTGTAACGTTGTTAAACTAAGTGATGATTTGCTCAGCCTCGTTCCCTTTGATGACGGGAATTACTACAAAGAGATAACTCCTGAGAATTTCACTGAAGGGGCATTCATGCTTAAACGCAATGGGAAATATTACTTGATGTGGTCGGAAGGAGCATGGGAAAGTGAGGAATACTGCGTTGCCTATGGCATTGCCGATACACCACTCGGGCCGTTTAACCGAATTGGCAAAATGTTACAGTCAGATCCGAAAATTGGAACCGGAGCGGGTCACCACTCTGTCGTTAACGTTCCCGGTACTGATGAATGGTATATATTTTATCATCGCCATCCATTAGGTGATTCTAATGGATATCATAGAGAACTCTGTATTGATCGTATGTACTTCAATGAGGATGGTACAATTAAACCTATTATAATAACTAACGAAGGAGTTAAGGCTTTAATAAAATAGGTATCCCTAAAAGAAAACACCCAAAGAGAGTCAAAAAGGATCGAAGCGCCGGCTTGTTTACTTTTAACAATTAAGTAGACCATTCTATCCCCAAAAAGCGAACACGCAATATAACACAATCAACATTTTGGAAAACTTTTCAACCACCCATTTTTTACACAAATCTAACTACCAGATATTTATAAATAATTTTGGAAAACTTTCATAAATGACTTTGAAAAAATATTTCTTCTATCGAACAATTCCACAAATAAACTGTTTATATTTGTAGACGATAAGATTAAACTAATCCGGCTTTAAAACGCAGAAAATTTAAATAATATATATGGAATTGTACATTATTAAAAGAGACGGGAAAAAGGAAACTTTTTCAATTGAAAAAATCAAAAGTGCGATTGCTAAAGCATTTTTATCTGTAGGTAGTTTTGCTACAGAAGATGTAATCACCAATATTTTATGTAGGGTAAACATTAAAGATGGCACTACTGTAGAGGATATTCAAAATCAGGTAGAGGTGGCTTTAATGGCCGAAAGATATTATGCCGTAGCAAAGGCCTATATGCTATACAGGCAAAAACATGAAGAGGACAGGGAAGTAAGAGATAAATTGAAATTTTTGATGGACTATTGTGATGCCAAAAATGCAGCGTCAGGAAGTAAATATGATTCGAATGCCAACGTTGAAAATAAAAACATGGCTACTCTTATCGGCGAACTTCCAAAATCTAATTTTATACGTCTCAATCGCCGCATGCTGACAGACCGTCTGAAAGATATGTATGGAAAAGAAGTAGCCGATAGATATATAAACTTACTGAACAACCATTATATATATAAAAATGACGAAACAAGTCTGGCCAATTATTGCGCTAGTATAACTATGTACCCATGGTTAATTGGAGGAACAGATTCTATCGGCGGCAACTCGAAAGCACCAACTAATCTTAAATCGTTCTGCGGAGGCTTTATTAACATGGTCTTCATGGTGTCAAGTATGCTTAGTGGAGCATGTGCCACTCCTGAATTCCTGATGTATATGAATTATTTTATAGGCTTGGAATACGGACAAGATTATTTTAAGGATCCCGAGAAAATAGTAGACCTGTCCAAAAAACAACGTACTCTGGATAAAGTAATTACCGATTATTTTGAACAAATCGTATATTCCATCAATCAACCCACAGGAGCACGTAATTTCCAGGCCGTATTTTGGAATATCTCTTATTATGATAAATATTATTTTGAGAGTCTGTTTGGTGAATTCTTTTTCCCTGATGGAAGTAAGCCTGATTGGAATTCCTTAAGTTGGCTACAAAAGCGTTTTATGAAATGGTTTAACAAAGAACGTACACGTGCAGTGTTAACTTTCCCTGTTGAAACGATGGCGCTCTTAACTGAAAATGGGGATGCTAAAGACGAAGAATATGGAGATTTTACTGCAGAAATGTATGCTGAAGGTCATTCTTTTTTCACCTATATAAGTGATAATGCCGACTCATTAAGTAGTTGCTGTCGCCTGCGTAATGAAATTCAGGATAATGGATTCAGCTACACATTAGGTGCCGGAGGTGTATCTACCGGTTCAAAAAGCGTGTTAACTATCAATCTGAACCGTTGTATACAGGATGCTCTCCGCAGATCATATCCTTATCAGTTCTTTCTCGAAGAAATTATCGATCTGGTTCATAAAGTACAACTTGCCTATAATGAAAATCTGAAATCCATGCAGGAAAAGGGAATGCTTCCTCTGTTTGACTCGGGTTATATAAATATGGGGCGACAATACTTGACTATAGGAGTGAATGGATTGGTAGAAGCGGCAGAAGCTTTGGGAATTGAGATCAATGATAATCCTCGTTATGTTGATTTTGTGCAGGAAGTATTAGGTATTGTTGAAACTTATAATAAAAGATATCGTACCAAGGATGTTATGTTTAACTGCGAAATGATCCCTGCAGAAAACGTAGGTGTCAAACATGCTAAATGGGATAAAAAAGATGGTTATAAGGTAAATCGTGATTGCTATAATAGTTATTTTTATATCGTTGAAGACGAATCACTTAATATTGTTGATAAATTCCGTTTACATGGGAAAAACTACATTGAACATCTCACAGGTGGTTCGGCTTTGCACCTTAACCTTGAAGAACATCTGAATAAGGAACAATACCGCCAGTTATTACGTGTAGCATCGCAAGAAGGATGTAATTATTTTACATTCAATATACCCAATACCGTTTGCAATGATTGCGGGCATATCGATAAACGCAAACTAAACGAATGTCCTTCATGTGGTAGTAAAAATCTGGATTATCTGACTCGTATAATCGGATATATGAAACGCATCAGTAACTTCTCTCAAAGCAGGCAAAAGGAGGCTGCACAACGTCATTATGCTACGGTACATCAATTATGATATAGTTTTCCAGGAAATTCCCGGGGAAGTAACTCTTGCGATAAACCTCTCCAATTGCCCCAATCGCTGTAAAGGGTGTCATAGTTCTTACCTGATGGAGAACAAAGGAGAAGTATTAGACGAAAACCGTCTTACCGGTTTGCTTGATAAATATGGGAATGCCGTTACATGTATCTGCTTTATGGGTGGAGATTCTTTTCCTGAGGAGGTAGAACATCTGGCCTCTTTTCTTCGTAAAAAAACCAATTGCCGCATAAAAACCGGCTGGTATTCAGGAAAGCCTAAACTACCTTCAAATTGTTCATTACAATATTTCAATTACATAAAGCTCGGCCCTTATATTGAATCTTTAGGGGGGTTGAATTCCGCCTCCACCAACCAACGTTTCTATCGAATAGAAAACAAAGAAATGGTGGATATGACAAGTTGCTTTTATAAGAGATAAAGTATATTACTTTTTTCTCATCGGCATGAGAAGTTTTTCTCACCTACATGAAACTTTTTTCTCATCGGCATGAGATTTTATTCTCGTCTAGATGAGAATAAAATCTCACAGGCATGAAACTGATAGAGAATCACTAATAATTCATCACTACATCAGGCCTTACAAAAGAATAAAGATTGCAAAGAGAATGATTAATTAAATATAAATTTTCACATTAATATTTATCCATCGGTTTATCACTCATTTCAACTTCAAGGATACCGCCAGAAACGACTGATTTATAGGGAATACGTAAACTGTTTAATCTCTTACCATTCAAGGAATATTCTTTTACATAGAGATTGTCTTTACTATTATTCTTCATTTTAATCGTAAAAGTATCCCCGGAATAATAATTCTTGTTTAGCTTAATGGTGACTTTATCAAAAAGGGAACTTCCCAAAGCAAAAGAGGGTTCAATATCCGTCAATCCCTTTATATCAAAGAGGCCTAACGAAGAGATTACATACCAGGCGCCTAATTGTCCCTGGTCTTCGTCTTGTCCATAGCCGTAGCCGTGTATACCGTCGGTTCCATAGAACTCATCCAGTATTAAACGAACCCATTTTTGTGTAAGGGAAGGGCGTCCCGCTTCATTGAATAACCAGGAGATATGTAGACATGGTTGATTCCCGTGATTATAGAGTGTTTCTAATCCGGCGAAAGCGCCCACATTTGTTCCTCCGCTGAATATTAATTTACGAGATACGGTAAAAATACTATCTAAGCGTTGATTGAATACATCAGCTCCGACTTTAGCTATCAGGCCGTGTGCATCATGAGGCACATAAAATGTATACTGCCAAGCATTACCTTCTTGAAAACCTCTCCATACCTCCATCGGTTCAAAGTTGCTTATAAATTCACCATTCTTTTTCTTTGGACGAACAAAATTTGTTGATGGGTCATAAATCCGCTCCCAGCCTTTTGATAGATACATTAACTGATCGTAATCTTTTTCTTTTTCTAAACTTTTTGCCCATTGCGCAACGGCCCAGGAACTATATGAATATTCTAATGTATGAGAGGCTGAAAACCTGAAAGCTTCATCCGGACCCTCTCCGGCATCAACGTGAGGTACGTATCCATATTTTACAAATTGATCCGTATTTACCTTTCCCGCGCCTAACGGACGATTTTCACCATCTATTTCATTCTTTAGTGAAGCTTCATAAGCTACATCTAGATCAAAATCGCGAATCCCACATTGATAAGCTCCGGCTATAATTGCGCTTAAAAGATTGGTTCCAACTCCTGAGACATAACGACTATTAGCAATTCCGTCAGCCAACCATCCGGCATCTTTATATACTAATAAATGACTACTGATATAATCGGAAAAATATTCCGGATAAGCTAACGCCCACACTTGTGCAAGATTCCATTGAGTTCCCCATGCTGCGTCTGTGTTGTAGAGATTATGTTTTGGTATACCATTATGTAAAGGTATTTGTCCAACTGATCCGCCATGACGGGGATAAGCACCATTCACATCACTGGCTAATCCTCTTCCTAACAATGCGTGATAAAGTCCTGTATAGAATTTCACTTTGTCTTCTTTGGTATTGGTTTCTACCCGGATACGTCCAAGATATTCTTCCCAGGTTTGTATGCATTGTTCTTTTGCTTCGTCAAAATTCATTGCTTTGGCCTCTGACTTCATATTTAAACGGGCATTTTCAATAGAAGTATATGATAAACCTACTTTAGCGGTTACAGATCCACCTTTCTTTGTTTGATAAGTAAGATATAACCCAGCTCCTACTCCTTTTGATTGATTACTATTCGGTTGTATTTTTTCACCATGAAATACCCCGTAACCATCAGGCTTTTTATCCAATTCGGCAGAAAAATACATAGTTACTGTGGCTCCCGGCTGGTATTTCTTAACATATTCGGGTTCAGTAATAACCCATCCTTCAACTCTACCGTCATCTGTCAGCTTAACTTCTGCATCTTTAACCGCGCCACTTTCACCTTGCCTGTTACCTATATCAAACAAGATATGGCTTTCTTTGCTTTCAGGAAATGTAAAGCGTTGAAAAGCCACTCTTGGAGTTGCCGTCATTTCTGCCTTAACATTATAATCCTTTAAAAGTACAGAATAATATCCTGCTTTAGCTATTTCGTCTTTCCTGTCAAAGGAGGAACGATATCCTATTCCTGATGTATTATCCACCGGGCCAGGTATAGTCTTTAGTTTACCAACTGTTGGCATTAATACAACTCCCCCAACCTGGAATTCATGAAAACAGGGGAAACCTTCAATAGACATCTCCCTATAATCATATCCGGTTGCTTCCCAACCTGATTCATTACCTATATGACCATTAGTAGAGGGGCCGGGTTTTGCCATACCAAAAGGCATAGCCCCGGGTGCGAAGTGAAACCATCGGCAATGAGCCGTTCCAATACGGGGTTCAACATATTGGGAGAGGTTTTCAGAGGTAGCAAAATTAACTTCACTATCTGCAGCTTTACCTGTTCCACATATGATTAATAGAACGCATAATAAGGGGAATATTTTTTTCATTGTTTTCTTTTATAAATGTTTTATGGCATACATATAAGCACCCAGGGCAACGGAATGGCTTGTTCCTTGTTTAGTTGTTATTATGCCAATACGTTTCATTGGGTCGTAGTCTATCAGTTTGTCTGTTCCTTGAATTTTGATTGTTTTAGCTTCACCTTTTGCAAACCTAGCAAACTGTTCTTCATCTTCTAAATTGTAGGCTTTCATTTGGAGACGGTTAAAAATATTTCCATCCATCATTCCCAATTTACTATTCATTTCTTTTATTAAAGCAGGTAAGAAATATTTGGATGCACCTGCTAATCCGCCTCCTATTACTATCAGTCCGTCGATTAATGTTATAGCTGTTGAAATTGCATCTCCTGCAAGTTCCCCCAATTCAGCAAAAGAGGCTTTAGCCGCTTCAACGTTTCCGGCTTTTTTTTCTTCGGCAATATTAAAGATATCTAAAGGCTCCAAGGTATCTGCATTTTTATCTCCTGAAAGTTCTTTATATACGCGTTTTATAGCCCGGATACTTACGCTTTCTTCAATGATATGTTGCGGATATTTCTTATTCCTTAAACACCATACATCACCACCAGCAGCATTATCTCCGATTAATAATTCACCAGCTAAAACAATACCTGCTCCAAAACCGGTTCCTAATGTAACTCCCAAGAGATTCTTATATTGTTTCTTACTTCCGGCAGCTTTTAATTTTTGATTTATTTGCGGTAGTACGCCTGTCAATGCTTCACCATAAGCGAACAGATCTCCATCATTATTAATAAAGACAGGTAGGCCAAATTTATCCTCAAGATATGGACCTAAAGCTACTCCACCTCGGAAAGCGGGAAAGTTCGGTAAATCACCAATAATTCCAGCCGGATAATCTGCCGGACCGGGAAAAGCAAAGCTAATTGCTACCGGCTTTTCACTTAACCTATTAATTACTTCTTTAAATCCTATTACCAGATTATCTAAAGAAGCATCCAGATTGTTTGCCTCCGACGATAATATTACCTCTTTAACAATCTTCTCACCTCCTTGTATTGCCGAAAACACAAAATTTGTACCGCCTGCATCAAGAGTAAGAACTATACGTTTATCATCCATCCTATTTAACGATTAACGATTAGTGATTAACAATTAATAATTTCATAAATATTTCGATTCTATAATTAATCGTTAAACGTTAATCATTAATCGTTATATTTTCCGCCCAGCTTCTGAAATCTTCAATGGCCGTATATAAAACTCCTGCAGATCCGCGGAAGGTTCCTGATCCTGATGGAGTACCATCTTTCATATACCACTCAAAGAAACCTTTATTCTTTATCACACGTTCCAGCATGGGTTGGACTTCATCGTAGGCTTCCTGTACAAAGCCATTACGGATCAATTGTCTGATCATACGTCCGCCAAACCATGTCCAGTCTCCTCCGTTCTGATATCCGTACGGGTGCATTCCTTTATTCAGGAAAAAGCCTTCCGGATAAGGAGGATATACTGTTAAACCAATAGATGGAGCTCCTGAAGCTTTTACATTCTCAACCATTTGGGCATTAACAATCATAATCTCTTCTTTGGACAAAAGATCTGCTTCAATGGCCATTGCCGTACCTCCATGATAATGGATCTGGTTTTCATCAAAATCAGCAGGGAAAGGTGAACCATCCAGATAGATATGAGGTCTAAATTTCTGGTTCTTTACATCCCAGAGATGCTTGCGCACATTTGTTTTGATCTGATCACGTACTTTAGACCAACGTTGTTTAGTTGCAGAATTATCTGTCAGTTCCAGATAATGATTAATAGCAATAATAAAGAAAGCATTATCATATATATCAATTGCAAGATGAGAACTCTCATCTAACTCCACTCCCCAGGGATGTTCAGGCTGTACATCTCCCCAGTCGGATGTGGTAGCTCCCCATAATAATCCATATGTATTATCATATCTTTCATTCATCAGGTATTCCAAGGCCCATTCCAATCGTCTCTCAACTGTTTTACCATCTATTTCTTTATGTAAGAAAGAGCGGTTGCCACTTCTTGTAACGTATCTGTAAACAGCTTGCATAAGTGAAGACTCCTGGTCTGTTTCCACTGTATTTTTATGGGCAGCATATCGAGGCTCCAGTTTTGTACGACGATATTTATATCCAATTTCTGAATCTTTCGCGCGTGTAATATCTATAAACCCATCTACGATATCGCCGGTTTCTCCCTGAAAACGGAAAAAAGTCAATAGATTATCCTGAATAAGACTATCCGGCATTACATCTATAGCTATTTCTATAAAAGTATTGTAATCGCGGATCCAGACCTCGCCATATCCGTCACCGGCATTGAATCCGCCTTTTACAATATCCATTGCCATTTGTTCTACCTGGCTCATTAATGGATCAGCAAGTATCTTTTCTGCCAATTCTTTTTCCGGAGATGTCGATTTACCACCTTTACAAGCTATGAATAATGGCAAAAAAGCTATCAATAATAAAAATGTTGTTTTTTGTCTCATGGTATATTCTCTTTAGATAGTTTATTGTTTAAATCTTATATATGCTTTAATTGTTCCACATTCCTTTCCTTCAGAAGCTCCATATGGGCGGATAAGATATTCACCTATGCAAGCCGGTACAATAAATGTCTCAGCATAATGAACCACGAACGGTTCAAAAGCATTATTGGGGCTTTCAATAATCAGCTCTTCACCTTCTACTACATTCAGTACATTTACTCCTCCTCCAGTATGATGTAACACTGGTTTTGTAAACCAATGCCGCCGAGTCTCGATGAATTCATTCTCATGCAGGCCCGTCCGTTCTTCCATCCATCCGTCACCTTGACTTATTTTTTCCACCTGATCAATTAGATATTGGCGAGTGTAGTCTGTTTGTCTTTCCCACTGGATAACATGCGAACCGTGATCAATATTAATCGGACGTGGAAGTCCGTCTAACCCTAATCGTCCCCAGTCCCATAATTTAAAGGTAAAGATACTGGGTGTGGCACTGATTTCCAACACCATCGCTTCTGAACCGGAACAATGAACAGTTCCCGCCGGTATCAGGAAATGATCATGTTTTTTTGCCGGCCAGCTGTTGATATATTTATCAGCGTCGAATTCCTTTCCGGTTTCCTGCGACTCTTTTAAAGATGTAATCATCTCTTCTTTATGCACCCCAGTCTTTAATCCGAGAAATACAGTCGCTTCTTTTCCTGCATCCAGTAAATAATAGCTTTCATCCTGCGTATAATATATCCCGAATGTGTCTCTGATATATTGAGTTGTTGGGTGTACCTGCAAACTAAGGTTACCTCCACCCATTGTATCGAGAAAATCGAAGCGAATAGGGAAATCCTGTCCAAAACGGGCTTCGACAGGGGCTCCCAATAATTCCCGTGTCTTATAAAAGACCAGATTATTGGCCGGCATCTCAAATAGTTCTCCGTCAACATTCAAATATAAACTATTTTCCTCGGGCACGCAGTCGAAGCACCAACCATAATTATCCACGCTTTTATCTAAATCGCAAACCTCTTTCATCCATTGTCCTCCCCAGGGAGCCGGATCGAAAAACGGTACTACCCGGAAAGGTTTATGAGCGGTTTTATCTAATCCGGCAAGCATTGTTTCACCGGTAATCATTTTAGGAATTTCAGATTGATGTGTATCCAGCCAGTAATCTACTTTCGGTAAAAGCTGTTTCTTAAGTGAATCGCATATAATCCAATCCATGAAATATCCCCGTTTATAGTGGATTGAAGGAGCATCCTCTTTGTTTTCAATGCCCAATCCGTTTATCTCTTTCCTGCGAAAACGTTGCTGAATTTCCCATCTGGCCATATCTACATAGACTAATGTATTAGGGAAAAGACAGAGTTCGGCTGCACCATGGCCAAATACCAGAATTAATCCGGTTTTGTTTTCTAATGTTTTTCGACATTGCTCCATCTTTTCATTATCAAATAAATCACTATATGTGAAAGATGTGCGACGGCCAAACAAACGATCGTTTGTCATATAGGAATCCGTCATTGCCCTTATTTCTCCTTCAGGTTTAAACAAACTCCTCATATCTACTGTAAAAGCAGGATTTAGAGATTGAAACGCATTCAGCAATTCATCATAGTACACGCCTTGATAACATTCCACTACCAGGATATGCTGAGATTCTGACTCCTCAGCAACAACTTTCTCCAGTTGCTCAATGATAGCCGGCCATCCTTTCCACATTACACCATCTATCGATGTTGCCGGCCTTTTATCGTAATTACTCTTTCTCATTTTTCTATCAGTATCCGTTAGGATTTCTTCCTTGTCCGGTAAAAAATTATATTTAGATTTTGTATTTCTCTTATTATATAGATCATTTTTGCTCATCACTCCATTGATACAGCATTTCAATGGCTTTAGCCAGTACACCCGCCGAGCCTTTAAAATGACCGGACCCACTGGGTACATTCCCCATACCGTACCATTCATAAAAACCCTGGTTTTGTAATACGCGATCAATCATAGGGCGTATTTCTAGATAAGCCTCGTTTATATATCCATTTGCTATTAATTGTTGTATCATACGCCCACCGAACCAGGTCCAGTCGCCACCATTCTGATAGGCATATTGTTTTGACATTCCACCGTGAAAGAATCCTTCAGGATAAGGAGGATAGACCGTTAATCCGATGCTCGGCATACCTGATAAAGAAACATTCTCAAGCATTTGAGCATTTACCTTTCCTATTTCTTTTTTGGATAATAAGCCGGCTTCAATAGCGACGGCCGTCCCTCCGTGATAATGGACTTCCTGTTCATTAAAACCATTAGGTATGGGAGATTTATCCAAATAGATATGTGGTATGAATTTACTTCTTTCTTCATCCCATAAATGCTTCCTTACATTTTCCGCCAGTTGCGTACGTAGTTCTTTCCATTGCTTCAATTGCTGCTGATCATCAGTTATCTCCAAAAGATAATCCAGCGCTATGATAAGCATGGCATTATCATACACATCAATCGCAAGATATGACAGGTCATTCATATCACAACCAAAATCATCATAAGGTTGAACATCACCCCAGTCTGATGTCATTGCTCCGTAAATCAACCCATATTCTTTACTATATCTTTCTTTCAAAAGATAATCGATCATCAATTCTATTCTTTCCAATACTGTTTTTCCGGCAACTTCTTCCCTAAGAATACTTTTATCGTTTGTTTTTTGGATATATTTTCCTACAATCTGTATTAATGAAGACTCCTGATCTGTTTCTACCGTGTTTTTAAAAGCTACATGATTGGGTGCGGCGTCAGAATAATAAGGAGTATCATCATACCAGGTAAAATCTTCTTTCAAAACATATCCATCTATCATTTCATTGTTGGGTTGCTGTAATGCAAAGAAAAGAAGAATGGCATTCCGCAAATCATTTCTATCACTAACATCACAGGCTACTTCAATAAACGTATTCATATCACGAGCCCATATCTGCGAATATCCGCTTCCCGCATTAAAACCTTGTCGTATCACTTCCCTCGCCATCCGGTCAACAACTTGCAGGGTAGTATCCTGACGAATTTGTTTCGCCAATAGTTGTTCTTTAGTAGGTTTTGCACAAGAAAACAAACTATAACATATAAAAATAAACAGTATTGCTTTTTTATTCATGATATGAATGATTTTCCGGCAAAGGTATTAGGTTTGTGTGTTACTAAATAGGTATATTTGTTCCGAATCACTTATACTATCTTACGATTTATGTATGGCAAAGATCAAAGAAGGATTTAAAGGTGAGCGGTTTATATCACTTCCCGAAGAATTATTAACCGAATACAGCAAGGAACCTCTTATAGGCAATCTGTATGTTCGGAAGATAGGTTTTTTCCCAAAAGTAAAGTATCATTTTGTACAGAAAGAAAATGGATGCGATTATGCCATGCTGATCTATTGTGTAGATGGTAAAGGATGGTATGAAATATATGGAAAAAAATATACAATAAAGAAGAATCAATATATCCTGATTCCACAAGATGTGCCTTACTCCTTTGGAGCGGATGAGAAAGATCCATGGACTATCTATTGGCTACATTTCCGCGGAACCGTAAGCAGTCGTTTCTTACCCTCCCACCCTTTACCGGTTTCTATTTTACCGGGAGAGAACTCACGACTGCAAGACCGTATCAGTCTGTTTGAAGAGATATACAATTGCTATTCAATGGGGTATATAAAAGAATATATGATCTATACTTCCATGTGTCTCTATCAGTTTCTTGCGTCTTTTGTCTGGTTAGAGCAGTACCGGCACATTAAAATACCTCATCATAAGGAATATCCTTTTTCTTCGCGGGTAATCCATTATATGCAGGAAAATATTGAAACTAATTTGTCTCTAAAACAATTAGCCGGATATTTTAAATACTCACCGTCGCATTTCTCGATGTTGTTTCAGAAAGAGACCGGCTTTTCTCCGATTAATTATTTTATCCGTCTGAAAATACAAAAGGCCTGTCAGTACATAGAGCTTACCCACCTAAAATTGAATGAGATATCTACCCGGCTGGGCTTTGACGAGCCTGCATACTTTTCACGCATATTTACTAAAATAATGGGAATGTCACCATCAGCATACAGGGAAAAGGAATCAGAACATAGTATAAGTCAATCAGAATAATATATCTTGCCTTTAATGCATGATATCCTTTATTTTGCAAACAAAAATTCAACACATGAGACACATTATATTTGCTATCAGTTGTACATTCCTCTTTGTATTATCTGCCTGCTCTTCAGATAAAGGTGAACAAATAATCTGGAGTATCGGAATGGAAGATCAATCTTCTGCCGAATTTGCTTTAGCTCCTGATGGCTATAAAGAGTTCCTTGCCAACGATTTCGGTTTTGAAGACAGATATTTTCTTATTAATAAAGATAAAGAGCAGGAATCCTTTCCGTATGTACTCCCTGGACCTGCTGATCAATGGGGTGGAACATGGTCTACAGCTGGTTGGAGAACGCATGATATTAATATACTGTTTGGGGTAGAAAAACTGCCAACAAAAGGAGAAGAATGGAGTCTTGTTATTCACTTAGTTGATAATGCGGTTAAGAACCCACCTCTATTAAAAGTAAGTATTAATGAACAATGGGAGAAGTTTCAATTAGCTGCAGGAGGGAATGACTCTTCCATTATTGGAGATATTCAGGGAGCTAAAAACCCTCGCCTTATTATCCCCGTGAAATCAGAATCTATTCGTGAAGGAGGTAACTGTGTTACACTTTCAATACTGGAAGGTTCATGGGTGATGTTCGACTATATTTGCCTCACAGGGCCTGCCGGAGTAAAATTAACCAAACCCGAAAATGCTTTTATTAGAAATGTTTCTCCTGCTGATTACGAAATTGAAAAAGAGGGAAAACGATATCAACCGCTTTTGGTGGATATTGAACATCTGGAAAAGAATCCGGTCATTTCTGTTGAACTTGATAAAGAAACTATATTTTCAGCAACCATAGACACGGCACGGTATCAGTTTGAGGTTCCAATGCCTGCCGTTGGAACAAATAAGACTAGTTCTTACCGTATCTTAGCCGATGGTAAACTTTTACAGAAAGGTATGGTCGAGCGTGTTAGCAAAACCTTACAAACTCCAGCTCACTATGTGGATACCCGTATCGGGACAGCACATTCCCGATGGATGATTGCTCCCGGCCCTTGGATGCCTTTCAGTATGGTAAAGCTTAGTCCTGATAATCAGAATAAAGGCTGGCAAGCCGGATATCAACCCACGTTTGAAAGCGTTGGATGCTTTAGCCATATCCATGAATGGACATTGGGTGGCTTAGGTATGATGCCGACTAATGGTCCATTAGTAACCGTTACCGGAGATGAGATGGACCCCGACTCAGGTTATCGTTCACGCATAGATAAATCCACGGAAGAAGCTCCTTTAGGATACTATAAAGTTGAACTGGCAGATTATGATATACTAGCTGAAATGACAGCTACAACTAGGGCTAGCTTCCAACGCTATACTTTCCCAAAGGATCGCGACAGCGCAAGAATATTAGTAGATCTGCATATCCCCGCCGAATATGATTATCAATTGAAAATGATCAATATACGAAAAGTAAGTAATTTCCGTATAGAAGGTCAAAGTCATCAGTTATCAAAGAATGTATGGAGTCATGATGCCGATCAGGATTATAAAATTCATTTCGTTATCGACTTTGATCAACCAATACAATCTATGGGAGGCTGGGTAAATGAAAAGAGGCAAATCACTGATCATATCGCTGCAAAAAATATCGAAGATGCCGGAATCTGGTTACAATTCGACGCTAAAACACATCCTGTAGTACAAGCCAGAACAGGTATATCTTTAGTAAGCATAGCCAATGCAAAAGAGAATTTGGAAACGGAGATAACCAAACCCTTCAACTGGGATTTTGAAGCCGTACGAAAGAATCAGTTGGATGTATGGAACGATTTGCTTGAACGCATTGATATAACTACAAACAACCGTCTGGAGAAAGTACGGTTCTATACCAACATGTATCGCGCGTTATGTAGCCGCAATATATGGAGCGACATAAATGGTGAATGGATATCCACAGATAAAAAACTGCGTAAGTTTGAAAATCCAGAAGATGTAGCATTAGGTTGTGATGCTTTCTGGAACACATTCTGGAATTTGAATCAGTTCTGGAATCTGGTTACTCCTGAATGGAGTAGCCGATGGGTAAAGTCGCAACTCGCCATGTATGATGCCAATGGTTGGTTGGCGAAAGGTCCTGCCGGGATGAATTATATTCCCGTGATGGTTGCTGAACATGAAATTCCGTTGATAGTAGGCGCTTACCAGATGGGTATACGCGATTATGATCCGGAGAAAGCATTTCAGGCTGCCAAGAAAATGCAGACAACTCCAAGCCAAAAGGTTTACGACGGATATGCCGGGAACCGTGATTTGAATCCTTATTTACAGTATAAATATGTACCGGCTGATAAAGGAAGATTTTCAAACACATTGGAATATGCTTTCGACGACTGGACAGTTTCACAGTTTGCAAAAGCCCTAGGAAAAGAAAAAGATTATAAAACATTTGCCGATCGTGGCACATGGTGGCGAAATGCAATCAATCCGGAAAACGGTTATGCACATATCCGTAACAGCGATGGCAGCTGGATGCCTGATTTTGATCCTTTCCATTCCGGAGCCAATCATCATTATGTAGAGGGAAATGCATGGCAGTTAACCTACTTTGTACCTCAGGATATTATAGGATTAGCGGATATGATTGGTAAAGAGAGGTTTATTGAACGTTTGGAATGGGGATTTGCAGCCAGTGACCCCTGGCGCTACAATGCTCCCAACGATCAGTACTGGGACTATCCGGTCGTACAAGGAAATCAACAATCCATGCATTTTGCCTTTCTGTTTAATTGGGTAGGCAAACCCTGGCTGACACAAGAGTGGAGCCGATCCATCATTGAGCGATATTACGGAACTGGTCTGGCAAACGCATATCTGGGAGATGAAGATCAGGGACAGATGAGCGCCTGGCTTATCATGGCCTCCTTGGGTTTATTCCAGATAGACGGAGGCTGTAGCGTTAATCCCTACTATGAAATAGCCAGCCCACTATATGAAAAGGTGATCATCAATCTTGGCGAACAATATGGAAGAGGTAAACAATTCATCATCGAAGCAAAGAATGCCTCCCGCCAAAACAAATACGTTCAGAACGCCACCTTAAACGGTAAACCGTTAAACTCCTTCCGCTTCCCAGCAAGTGAACTGCTTAAAGGCGGAAGTCTAGTCCTGGAAATGGGAAATAAACCTAATGAAAAATGGGGAGTTGAATAAAGAATATAATAAAAACTAAAAACGATATGAAAGATAAATTCCTCCCCCATACTGATTTAAGACCGGAGCAACTACTAAGTTCTTTGCAGCTTTTAAGTTTACTTTGCGAGCTATAGCATTTCGGATAGGGAAATACATGAGATAAGTAAGCTCTACAGATAATATACCAATTCCTGCTCCGGCAGCTACATCGGCTACCCAGTGACGATTTTTCTGAATGCGGGAGCCTGCGACAAAAAGAGCAACCGCATAACCCGAATAAGCCAATACCGGACTGGAGTCTTTAAATTCCTTGAATGCTATATGGGCACCAAGAAAAGAATTTGCAGTATGACCGGAAGGAAAAGAATGGGGATTCCCATCAGGGCGTTTATGATCTACTACATGTTTAAGCCCCTGTACTATTCCCGCATTTAAAACTTCAGACATTCCGACAATAAATATCTGATCTACGAAACTATGTTTCTCTTTTCCTATCAGATCACAAAGGAACACCCATCCCAGCAAACCCCACTCCAAATAATCATCAACTTTATGACTAGATTTAACAGAGTCCTTACGTGAAAAAAGATGAAAATCACCCATACCGTCAATAGCCGTACCTAGTACTCCTACAGTTAGTAAAGAAGCAGGCAAGATTAATTGAGTGGGTTTAAATTTATAGTCGACAATAGGTATTTTCTCCGTTTCTTTAATTGAAGAGAAAGCAGACGTTTTTTCAACAAAAACTGAATCGTTCGTTTGAGCATTTATAGAAATATTAATAAAAAGAAGTAGACATACTTTGGAATAAAATATTTTTAACGATATATTCATAAATGGAGGTAGATTTTGTTATCGATCGCCAAAAATAGAAATAAAAAACGGATACTCAATTTAATTTACGTTAAGCCATAAAAAAGGAGACTATCTCATAATGAAACAGCCTCCTCTTTTATCGATATTTTTTTATAATACCTGTACACCCTCATCCCCTCTGACTTGCTCCTCGCCGGAAGGAGTGATGAGCTTATAACCTTTCCCATGTATATTGATTATCTCAATGCTTGGATCGTCTTTTAACAATTTACGTAGTTTTGTAATATAAACGTCCATACTACGTGCATTAAAATAATTATCATCTACCCAAATGGTCTTCAATGCATAATTACGTTCTAGGATTTCATTGGCATGAGCACATAGCAAACTCAACAATTCACATTCCTTAGTTGTTAGTTTGGTTACTTTATCGCCGTAAGATAATGTTTGTTTTTGAGTATCAAACATAAAGTTACCTAACTTATAGAATGGAATATCTTTAAGCTTTTTACCTTTCACACGACGAAGAATAGCTTCTATACGAAGGAGTAATTCTTCCATACTGAAAGGCTTTGTGAGATAATCGTCAGCTCCGATCTTAAATCCTTCAAGGATATCTTCCTTCATTGTTTTTGCAGTAAGGAAAATAATTGGTATATCCGGATTAATTGAACGGATTTCCTGGGCAAGAGTAAAACCATCTTTCTTTGGCATCATAACATCTAACACACAGAGGTCGTATTTACCTTTGGTAAATCCTTTGTAACCAGCTTCTCCATCAGAGAACAAATCCGTAATGTAACCTTTAGCTTGCAGGTATTCCCTTAACAGCATTCCTAAATTCTCATCGTCTTCGCAAAATAAAATTCTCAGTTTTTCTTCCATGACTAACTTTTTATAAGAGGTAAAGTAATAATAAATTTCGTTCCTACATTTCCGGCCCCATTCTCTGCACGTATAGTTCCGTTATGGTCTTCTACTATTTTACGTACGTAAGCTAAACCTAAACCAAAACCTTTTACATCATGAACATTACCGGTTGGTACGCGGAAGAACCGATCAAATACCTTTTTATGATATTCTTTCTTAATTCCAATACCATTATCTTCTATGGATATCATCAGTTTACTATTGTCGTTCCAGGTACGGGCCATAAGTTTTAAAGGCACTTCGGAACGACGGTATTTAACTGCATTATCCATTAAATTAAACAATACGTTTGTAAGATGCATTTCATCTACATATATTGTGGAGTCTTCTGCTTGTAAATCAATGTCAAGCGAACCTCCATACTTCTCTACTTTTAACGCAAAAGTATTCGCAATATTGGCTAGCATATCATTTGCATCAACTTCTTTTAGCTTCAGGGCTGCCTTTTGTCGTTCAAACAACGACATCTGCAATACCTTTTCAACAAGGAAACCCAGTCGTTTCGTTTCATCATTAATAACACCTGATATATGTTTAAATACATCAGGGCTCTTGGTTATATCAGAATCTTTCAACATTTGTGACGCTAATGAAATAGTCGAAACCGGAGTTTTTAACTCATGCGTCATATTATTGATAAAGTCATTCTTCATTTCTGATAATTTCTTCTGACGGAAAACTATATATAAGGTAAACGTAAACGTCACCATTAGCAAGAGGGAAAAGATCACCGACGGAACTATAAACGATACTTCACTAAATATATAATCCCTCTTTGTTGGAAAATAGACCTTTATATAATTCAGCCTTGAAGGCGGATCATTAGGAAATAAAATTTCCGTTAATATATCCGAAGCTATCGGTTGTTTAATTATTTCCCCACTTTGATAGACTGCATTTCCATCTTTATTAATAACAGAAAAAACAAAAGGTAAGTTCAATCCGCTGTTTATAAATTCCGTCTTCAGATAATTATTCAATTGCTTGAAATCTACACGCTCTTCTATAGGTTTCAAACTTGAAGTTTTCAGCATGTTTATTATGACCTCATTTACCAGAGTCGAATTATAAAAATAGCGACGCTTATAAGCATCTAATTGCTCTTGTGTTGCACTAACAATATTTCCTGTCGATTGTTTTTTAATTAATGGTGATAAAGGTTGTGCTTGTGTTTTACTTAAACTATACATTTCGATACTTTGAATCGTACCGTCTGAACCTTCTATGTGGAAGTGTAAGCTTTCTTCATTGCTACTTTGAGATTCGAAAAGTGGATTTTGCGAATTAGAAGTGCCTTGATATGGATAAATTGCAAGATCTCTACTAATATCATCTTCTATGTATTTACGAGTTTCGTCTGATTCTAAATTCTTAGCCACATTTCTCAGACATTTTCTAGCAGTTTCATTGAATTGCTCACTTCTTGTTCTAAGCATTTCGCTAATGTAAGTTATCTGCAAATAAAGTAAACCTGCAAAAGCGAAAGCCATTACAATAGCTAATAACCATATAGTCGACTTCTTCATTTCTATGCCATCTCCTTATAGGATAACAAATAACGCATCTTTTAGTTTAATATTTACACAATAAAAGTAAAAAACCAAGGTTTTATATGTTAAAAATGCATTATGCAATAAGCAAAAACAGATTAGTAATCCACTATCATATAGCTATCTACACAAAATCCTATTGAATTAAAGTCTAAAAAATAAAAATAAACAAAAAAGGAATTTTTATCAGCGTATAGCCACTTTCCGAACAGTATTTGAAATACGAACAATATAATAGCCTTTTGCAATGTTAACAGGATATTCTCCAGATGGCTCTTTCATTTCAATTTCGGCAACTTTAATACCGACTACGCTATATATTTCAAGTTTACTCCCTACAGGGGCATTAGATACTATGATACGATTATCTACAGCCACAACCTCTACAGGAGGGCTTTCCACCTCTTTGATTGTTATCTGCTGAGCAAATGTGCTTGACTGTTGCGCTTTTGACACCCCAAAGCAGAACATACTCAAAACAAACGCAATATATATAGATAAAAGCAATCTCATATGCCAAGTCCTAAATTAATACAAATATAGGAAGTTTTTCCAATATATTACTACAAAAGATTCAAAAAATACTGATAGATATTGAGTCTATTTTATAAAAGACAGGACGAAAATCTGAAATCAAAAAAACGTTCAGTTTGCCTACAGAAAAACATCATTTTTTTTTAAAAGTGTACGATTTTACTATGTCTTTTTTCCATAACTGATCGGATGACAGATGGATGACAGATAAATCAAAGGATCACTCACACTTTAAATCTGCTTGCAGAAAGCGATTGAATGGGGTTGGTGACAGATGACAGATAAAACAGAAAACCTGATTATGAATAAGTAAATATGTTAAAAATTCGGACCCTTCCAAATAAAAACCGGAAACGTGCAAATAAAAATCAGACCTGTCTGATTTAAAACCGGACCCTTCCAAATAAAATATCAACTCAAGTCAAATACATTTAAAGCTTTGCTAACCGATACAGTTGTATTTATTTCCATGGATAGTTATATCCTTAAACAAACATAACTATATGAAGAAATATACTTCAGAGTAAATATTATTCAAACCTTGTTAAATCACTTACATTTCTATATTTTTCTTACTTTTGTCTTCTTATAAGATTAAGTTTAAGAAATAAATTATGGAAATTGCAAGTAAGTACAACCCCGCGGATGTAGAGGGGAAATGGTATCAGTATTGGTTAGAAAAAGAATTTTTTAAATCTGTACCCGACAATCGTGAGCCTTATACGATTGTCATACCTCCTCCTAACGTCACGGGCGTCCTGCATATGGGACACATGCTTAACAATACCATTCAGGATATATTAGTTCGCAGAGCACGTATGCAGGGTAAAAATGCGTGTTGGGTCCCGGGAACTGATCACGCTTCTATTGCTACGGAAGCTAAAGTTGTTGCAAAGCTTGCTGCCGAAGGGATCAGTAAAAATGATCTTACACGTGAAGAGTTTCTTGAACATGCCTGGGAATGGACACACAAACACGGAGGTATTATTCTGGAACAATTAAAGAAACTCGGGGCTTCCTGCGACTGGGACAGAACTTGTTTCACTATGGATGAACCCAGATCGAAAAGCGTACTTAAAGTTTTTGTGGATCTGTATAAGAAAGGGTTGATTTATCGCGGTATCCGTATGGTCAACTGGGATCCGGCAGCGCAGACGGCTATCTCGGATGAGGAGGTTATGCACAAAGAAGTTCAGGGTAAGCTTTACTATATAAAATATAAAGTGGTAGAAGAGGACGGATATGCAGTGATTGCTACTACTCGTCCGGAAACGATTTTCGGAGACGTGGCGGTATGTATCAATCCCAATGATCCGAAGACGGCACATCTGAAAGGAAAACATGTGATTGTTCCGATAGCTAATCGCGAAGTACCCATTATCGAAGATGAATATGTAGATATGGAGTTCGGCACCGGTTTTCTAAAAGTGACTCCCGCTCATGATGTAAACGACTATATGCTGGGTGAAAAGTATCATCTGGAAGCGCTTGATATATTTAACGATGATGGTACTTTGAACGCTTACGGCCTTCAATATGAAGGAATGGACCGGTTTGATGTTCGTAAAAAGATCGAAATAGATTTAGAGCATATGGGATTGATGGAAAAAACGGAAGCTTATACGAATAGTGTAGGTTATTCCGAACGTACGGATGTCCCGATTGAACCCAAACTGTCTATGCAGTGGTTCCTTAAAATGGAAGGTCTTGCCAAGCCGGCTCTTGAAGCGGTAGAAAATGATACGATCAAGTTTCACCCGGCTAAGTTTAAGAATATGTATCGTCATTGGATGGAGAATATTAAGGATTGGAATATCAGCCGCCAGTTATGGTGGGGACATCAGATTCCGGCTTACTATTTACCTAAAGGTGGCTTTGTTGTGGCCGAAACTGCCGACGAAGCCCTTCTTCTGGCTCGAAAAGAAACAGGAGATGATAATCTGCAAATGAGCGATCTAAGACAAGATGAAGACTGTCTGGATACCTGGTTCTCTTCCTGGCTCTGGCCGATTTCGGTATTCGACGGTATTAACTATCCGGATAATAAGGATATCAATTATTATTATCCGACGAATGATCTGGTAACAGCTCCTGAGATTATATTCTTCTGGGTTGCCCGTATGATTATGTCGGGTTATGAATATCGGGATAAACCTTGTTTCTATAATGTTTATTTTACAGGTATCGTTCGTGATAAGATCGGTCGTAAGATGTCCAAATCATTGGGAAACTCTCCCGATCCTATCGAGTTAATGGATAAATACGGTGCGGACGGCGTGCGAATGGGTATGTTGCTCACTTCTCCCGCAGGAAACGATCTGCCATTTGATGAGGCCTTATGTGAACAAGGCCGTAACTTCAATAATAAGATATGGAATGCTTTCCGCCTGGTAAAAGGATGGAAGGTGGACGACACCATTCCCCAACCGGAGGCTTCCGCTACGGCTATTAAGTGGTTTAAAATGCAACTGGACAAAACATTGGCAGAAATGGATGATTTGTTCGGTAAGTACCGTTTGAGTGAAGCCTTGATGTCGGCCTATAAACTGTTTTGGGATGAGTTCTCTTCCTGGTATCTTGAAATCATCAAACCGGGGTTTGAACAGCCAATTGATAAAACTACCTATCAGGCAACGTTGGGTTTCTTCGATTCGTTACTTCGCTTGTTGCATCCCTTTATGCCGTTTATCACCGAAGAATTATGGCAGGCGCTTGAAACACGAAAAGACGGTGAAAGTATTATGGTTTCTCTTATGCCTAAACCGGATGCGATAGATCATGATTTTATGAGTACCTTTGAAATGGTGAAAGAGATCATCGGCGGTGTGCGTACGATACGTTTGCAAAAGAATATTCCCAATAAGGAAGTTCTCGAATTACAGGTATTGGGTGAACATAACGATTCATTCAACCCGGTTATAAGTAAAATGTGTAATCTTTCGTCTATCACTAAAACGGAAGAAAAGGCCGCAGGTTCGGTTTCCTTCCTGGTGCGAACAACAGAATATGCCGTACCGTTAGGTGCAATGATTGATGTAGAAGAAGAACTGGCGAAATTGAATGAAGAGCTCATCTATCAACAAGGTTTTTTGCAGTCAGTTCAAAAGAAACTTAGTAATGAAAGCTTTGTCAGTAAGGCTCCTGCGAAAGTAATTGATATGGAAAAAAAGAAACAGGCAGATGCTGAAAGCAAGATCAAAAGTCTTGAAGAAGCTATTGCTGCTTTGAAGAAATAGTAACCTTAAACACAAATATCATGAGTAATGCAAGAAGAAAATTTTTCAAACAGGGTTTGGCCGGCGCATTGTTATTAGGAACAGCTTCAGTAGGAAACACTGTATTGGCAAATACAATTAAGCCCAAAGCCAAAAAAGCTGTCAATCCTTTTCATTTGGGAATGGCGGGTTATACGTTTGTTAATTTTGATCTGGATACAACTTTAAAGACATTGGAACGGCTGGATATTCATTATTTATGTATAAAAGACTTCCATCTGCCTTTCAATAGTACGGATGAACAGATTAAAGCTTTTCATGAAAAGTGTGCTTCTCATAAAGTGACCGGATATGCGGTAGGGCCGATCTACATGAAAAGTAAAGAGCAGGTAGATAATGCTTTTGAATATGCTAAGCGGGTAGGAGTGAAGCTGATTGTCGGTGTACCTAATTACGACTTGCTTCCTTATGTAAGTGAGAAAGTGAAAGAATATGACTTCCATTATGCTATCCATCTTCATGGTCCGGACATTAAAGAATATCCTGATGCGACTGATGCCTGGAACCATACCAAAGACCTGGACCGTCGTATGGGGATGTGTCTGGATATCGGCCACGACCTGAGAAACGGATGTGATCCGGTAGCCGACCTTAAGAAATATCATACGCGTGTATTTGATATGCATATTAAAGACGTGACGGATGCTTCGAAAGCCGGTGTAGGTATCGAAATCGGCAGAGGGAAGATAGACTTTCCTGCTTTAATAAAGATGATGCGTGAAGTGAACTATACGGGAATGTGTAGTCTGGAGTACGAAAAGGACATGGAAGATCCATTCCTGGGTATCGCAGAATCGATCGGTTACTTTAAAGCAATTAGTGATTTTGAATATTAATCCATCATGAGAAGTACGTTTTGCCTGTTACTGTTATGTCTGTTTACCGCCTGTAGCCAGATGCGCTATATAGGTATAGAAACGTTTAGTCCGGCAGAGATAACCTATCCTGCGGATGTGAAAAAGATATTGATCGTTAATAATGCGGTACCGCAACCTCCTGATGCCGGATATGACTACAATTTATTGGGGACTGTTCAGGATACATGTCAGGCTCATGCGGATAGTGCGTTATTTCAGGCATGTAAATCATTAGGTAACGCAATAGTGGAAACGGACTTTTTCCAGGATGTACTTCTCTTTCATGAAAATACCCGACGGGATACTGCTTTTCTTCTGGATAAAAGGTTAACGCAGGAGGAGGTTATTTCACTTTGTAATGAAACAGGAGCTGATGCCGTTATCTCACTTGATCGTCTGTTATTTACTATGTCTAAAATTGTAGTTAAGGGGTATGAGGGATTTCTCTTCGGCTCCATTGAAGTAAAAGCGACCGGTGTAGTGCGCAGTTTCCTTCCCTCACGCGAAAGTCCGCAAACGACTATAATGTTTGAGGATAGTGTCTTCTGGGTAGAAGAAGCTCCTAATCTACAGATATTGGATAAATTATTTCCAACTCCGGACGAGGCGTTGATAACGGCAGGTGACTATATAGGGAATAAGATATACACTGTTTTCGTTCCTCATTGGGAAAGAGATACCCGGTGGTATTATACAGGTTCAGGATCCCGATGGAAGGAAGCATCTTCGTATGCCGCCAATGAGAAATGGGAGAATGCGTATGAACGATGGATATATATATTTGAAAGATCGTCGAGTTGGAAAAGTAAGGCCAAACTGGCATCCAATATTGCCTTGTATTTTGAGTTGAACGGCGATATGAATCAGGCTGTCGAATGGGCTGAAAAATCATCTGATCTATTTAAAGATAATTCTCCTGAAGATGACCGAAACAGGGTATTACAGGAAGCATATAAGACACAATTAATAGAGCGAATACAGGCAGACAAGAAACTTAACCTGCAATTTGGAGACGAATAATCTTATTTTTCATGAATAATTACTACTTTTGACAGATTATACATTAAGGATTAAGATATATGACTGCTAATAGCGCGAAAGTTCACTCGGTAATCGAAAATACATTTACTTCTGCCATTAAAGAAGCGGCAAACAATGAATCGGGAAATCTGATCAGCGATTTATATGTTCATGCCGATCCTGAAAGTGGAGAATTGCAGATTTATGATGAAGAAGAACGCCTATTAGAAAAAGTCGTTATTTTTGATTGGGTGAATAATAAGGATGATGAAAAAGTCTTCAACAAAAAAGTATGTTCCATAGTTAAGAATGTGCTCACCACACTTGCTGGCAAGAACCTTTTTGATCAACCCGGTTTTCTGAAACCGTTTTCAGTAAGCCTTGTTGATGAGGATTTTACTGTTACGGAAGAGTTGTTGTTTCTGGATGACGACACGTTCCGTGTAGACGATCCATTATTAAAAGATTTAGATAAAGAACTAGATAGCTTTCTTAAAGATCTATTATCGGATATGCCGAAATAGCTCAGTTGGTAGAGCAACGCATTCGTGATGTTTTTCCATATAAGTTTTCTCAAATGATTGAATATATATTATACTTCCATTAATACTATAAAGTTTCTAATGAACAACATTCCGAATTCTTATAAAGATTAACGGCTTAAATAAGCAAAAAAGAAAAAATGAGAAAACACATAATTGCTTTTATAGGAGTCGTCTCAATACTACTAGTGACAAGTTGTAATGAAGTTGAACATATCCCAATATTAAAAAGAAAATTACAACGTTCAATAATATCCAAGGGTGATAATATACCTGATTTTAATATAAAGAAAGATAGTGCAGACTTTTTGTTGGTTTATTTACATAAAAATAAATCTCTAGCAGAATTTAAAAAGGATACCAAACTTGACGACAAAACTGTAGCTGGAATTATAAGATTGCTGGAAAGTAAAGATTGGATTACAGAGATAAACGGAGAGTTAAAACCTTCTGTGTTGGTTGCAACAAAAGAAGACGGAATAAAACTTTATCAGTACGCTAAACCCATTTCAATACAAATTGTTGATAAAATAGAAGAAATACTTCCAAATATTAAGGCTGAATTTGCTCAAACTGATATGGCGAAAAAAGGAAATTTTAAACATTGGTCTTTTCTTATTCTTAGTAATGTTTTGCTAGATAATTGGCAAATATTCGAAATGGAAAAAAACTTTTTAAAACAACCTGATGGTAAAGAATATGAAAGACCAGTTAGACACGGTAAATATTATTATGCAAGCATTCAAGAAAATACGGAAAAAGATAAAGAGGCATTTGGATTATATGGAAATGCGATTACGTATTTCTCCAATGAGAAAATGATAGCTGTATATGGCAATAATCGCTTTTCAACTGATCATTACCGAAAATTACAAAAATCAGAGAATCATATTTCAAATTCTGATGATAGGGTATTGATAAAAATGGCACAGGATTTTTCACCTCATTTATTGACTATTTTAGAAGGTAATCGTGAATATGCCAAAAAGGTTTATCAAGAAACAGGATATTCACAGGAAATTTCTTTTGAAGAATTTTTCTTGTGGTGGTATCATTTCATATATACTCAAGCAACAGATGAAATGAAAAACAGAAATCTCTTGACTATTCCATCTGATGGAAATTTTGATTATGAACGTTCGTAAACTCGTAGAATAAAATATAAGAAAAAGAATTAACCGAGGACTGACATCATTTTTGAAATGCTTTCACGGGTGTAGTTCAAAACGAAGTTGCTTTACTGCCTTCATTCAAGCGGAGAGCAAAATCTTCACTCAAAAATAAACAAATATGATGTGATATAGAATATTCTTATATTTGCAATTTAAATTAGTATTAATCACTACCAGAAATGACACTAGAAAGGAAAAACCTTTGTATGCCGAAATAGCTCAGTTGGTAGAGCAACGCATTCGTAATGCGTAGGTCGCCGGTTCGAGTCCGGCTTTCGGCTCAATTCACTTTTATTCCCTTTCTTCTGAGTTTTATTCTTTTTTCATCAACCTTCTAATCAAGCGTAAACCTTCACCTATCCAAAGTACGATGGATGTACCCCCTATAATAATTCCCCAATCGCGCCAAGACAAAGGAACAACACTGAACATTTCGCCTCCGAATGTTACAATCAAATATTGACCAATCAAGATAAGTAAAGCCACTAATAAGAAGGTCTTACTTGATTTCATATCGGAAAAAGCAGATTTAGTATCTCCAAATGCTTTAGCATTAAACATATTCCAAAACTGTAGCATAACAAAAGTGGTAAAGAACATGGATAGTTCATATGAATTGAGTTTTCCACCTGTAGCCGTATAATAAATCAGTATACTTAACAAAGCTATAACGAAGAGTAATCCTACAACAAAGATATTTATTGCCATAGGACGAGAAACTATAAAGTCGCCATGAGGTCCACTTTTACGAGGTTTTCTATCCATTACCTTTTCATTGGGAGGAAGAGAAGCCAATGCAGCCGCTGCAAATGTGTCCATTATAAGATTTACCCATAACATTTGAGTAACTGTAAGCGGAGAATCCGTTCCCAATAAGGAGCCGACAAGTACTATCAAACACGCCGCCACATTAATAGTCAATTGGAAAAGAAGGAACTTCTGTATATTTCTATATAATGAACGTCCCCACATTACCGCACGGGTAATACTGCTAAATGAATTATCAAGAATGGTAATATCACTTGCTTCTTTTGCGACAGATGTTCCATCCCCCATTGATAATCCTACCTGAGCAGCTTTCAAAGCCGGTGCATCATTTGTTCCGTCACCGGTTACGGCTACTACCTGATCTTTCTTTTGCAAAAGTTTTACAAGCCGTTGTTTATCTGTAGGACGTGCGCGGCACATAATCCGTAAATCCATTATACGGTTTAAGGCTTCTTCTTCGCTAAGCATCTCAAAAGATTGGCCGGTAATTATATTATGTTCGGTATCTTCCGGTTTCCAGATTCCGATCTGGCGCCCTATTTCCCTGGCTGTCGCAGGGGTATCACCGGTTACTATTTTTACATCAATCCCTGCATGAAGACAAGTCGCTACTGCTTCAGGGACATCTTTACGGACAGGATCGGAGATTGCCACAATACCAATATAAGTAAGATCTGTATTTGCCAAACGCCCCTCTACGAAGAATCTATCTTCCTTGCCGTCTTCAACAATCTGATAAGCAAATCCTAATGTTCGCATTGCCTGGTTTTGATAATCCAGCAATTGCTTTTCAATGGTTGATTTACATTCATCCACCGATTTATGTGTACCATCAACAGCTACTTGTTTACTATTAGCTAGTACAATTTCAGGGGCTCCTTTTACATATAGAATTTTCTTTTTTAACAGCGAAGATTGGACAATAGTTGCCATGTATTTACGTTCTGTAGAAAAGGTTAATTGTTCCAATATTTCAGCATCTTCTCTTAATGGCAGATAATTTTCACCATTATTATTCAGCCATAATAATAAGGCTGCTTCCGTAGGATTTCCTAAAGTTTTAACCTTATCACCTTCGAAATCTAAATAAGCGGTGGAATTTACCGCTATCCCTTCTTTTATTAGATTACTTAAATCATCATCACTTAACTTTTGATCTTTCAGGTTATAAAAATTAGTTTTATATACCTGCATCTGATTCTGGGTGAGCGTTCCTGTTTTATCCGTACAAATAACTGTTGTTGCCCCCATTGTCTCACAGGCATGCATCTTACGTACAAGATTATTTGTCTTCAACATCCGGTTCATACTCAAAGCAAGACTGAGTGTTACACTCATCGGAAGCCCTTCCGGTACAGAAACAACAATAAGTGTAACGGCAATCATAAATATATTCAGGATATTACTTATTAAATCTATTGCGGGCGTACCTGGAGATATGACTAATAGTTTTATCACCAACGCAACAAAAGTTAATCCGGCAATTGTATATCCCGCTTTACTAATCACTCCTGCTAATCCTTTCAACTGTATCTGAAGAGGAGTCTCTACATTATTATCTATTTGTGAACCTTCGTAAACTTTACCGTAACCAGTAGCATCACCGACTTTGTCGACTTCAAATATTCCATGACCATCAACAACTGATGTTCCACGCATTACGACATTTGAAGGATAGGTTGCATCTTCTTTAAAATATTTTTCGTCGGTGGTTTTACTGATAACAGGCTCGCCGGTAAGTGTGGATTCATTTATTTGGAGTGAAACTGCTTCCAGGAGTACTCCGTCAGCTGGTACTTCATCTCCTGTTTCAAGAATAACTATATCGCCAACAACAATATCTTTTTTTGGAATTTCACTGATGTGTCCTTCTCTTATAACCTTTACTTGCGTATCGTCATTTACAACGTTTAATATATCGAACGCCTTATTCGCCCTAACCTCAAATAAAAAAGCTACTCCAGTGGCTAAAATAATTGCGAAGAAAATACCTATTGGCTCAAGAAAGGCCGTAAATCCTTTTGCATCCGGCCCCCAACAATGCCAACCGGCAATAATTAATGAAAGAAACCAGGCTACCAATAATATACGGATAATCGGATCGTCGAATTTTTCAAAAAAGAGTTTCCATAGCGAAGTCTTTTGAGGTGGAGTAAGAATATTTTCCCCATATTGGTTTCGGCTTTCTTCAACTTGTTGCTTGGTAAGCCCATATAAAGGCTGCTTTTTTTCCATGTTTTTATTATTCAGTAATACAGTACTTTCTTCTTCCGCAAATTACGCAAAGATTCATGAAATATACAAACTATACTTATAACATATCAAAAAGTCAATTGGTTTAGATAAATATTCTATCTTTTTATATATATTAACTTACTGTAAGTAAACTTTTTGGCTTTTCAATTGTCTTATATATATAGGAAGATTAATAGTGTGTTCGTATTTTTAAGGATTTAATGAATGAAAAGATTGAGTTTAGTGTTATTGGGGATTGTCCTCTGTATTGGAGGGCAATCTCTATTTGCTACAGAAAGTGGCAATAAGAAAGAAAAGAAAGAGCAAAAAGAACAGCAGATAAGAGAACTCCTTGATAGTGGGAATTTCACAATTGATGTAGAGCGTGCAATACCTACAAGTGGTCGTGCTGTAAATCTGACATCTCCTTATTCTTTAGAACTAAAAAATGATACGGCAATTTCCCATTTACCTTATTTCGGGAGAGCTTATTCTGTACCCTATGGCGGGGGCGACGGGCTTCGCTTTACGACAGGAATTACCGATTATTCAATTTCTTATAACAAGAAAGGTACTGCACAAATCAAGTTCAAAGCACGGACAGATGAAGATAACTTTACATTTAATGTCCAAGTTTTTTCAAATGGTTCTACAACGATAAATGTCACTCCGGTAAATCGACAGAGTATTACATATCATGGTGAAGTAGCTACAGTTAAAGAGCCAAAGGAGTAAAGTATCGGCCTTGCCAGGTATTACGTTCGGCAAGTCGCTTATTTACTTTTGCGGTAAATACATGATTTTTTAAACCCCAGTCCGGAGCTAATAACAGTTCTTTGGGTGATTGAGAGACAAACCTCTCTACTACGGTAGAGGGGTTTATTAGTTCTATAAAGTCAATTACCAGATCAATATATTCGTCTACAGTATAAAGATGAAATTGCTCGGGTGTTTTCATATATTCTTTAGCCATTCGTGTATGACGAATAAGTTGTAGCTGATGTAACTTTAAAGTGGTAATAGGTAAAGTGGAAACTACCTTTGCATGATGTAAAATATCTTCTTTACTTTCTCCTGGAAGTCCAAGTATAAGGTGAATTCCGGTATATATTCCTTTTGCTGCCGTTCGGCAGATAACATCTTCTGAATCTGCATACGTATGACCCCGGTTTATACGAATAAGAGTCCGATCCAAGGTGCTTTCAACTCCATACTCTATTAATATAAATTTTTCCTTAGCAAGAACTGCAAAATATTCAAGCAGTTCATCAGGCATACAATCCGGACGTGTACCGATTATCAGTCCAACTACATTGGGGAAGGCAAGTGCTTCTTCATACTTCTCTTTTAGCTTATCCTGCTGATCATAAGTGTTTGTATAAGCCTGGAAATAGGCAAGGTACTTCATCTCCGGATACTTGTGAGAAAAGAAATAAACTCCTTCATTCAATTGCTCCGAAATACTCTTCTCAGTTAGGCAATATTCCGGACTAAAGGTTTGATTATTGCAATATGTACAACCTCCCATTCCTTTCGTTCCATCACGATTGGGGCACGTAAATCCAGCATTAACCGATATCTTCTGTACTTTGTAAGGAAATTCTTTTTGAAGAAATTCACCAAAATCATAATATGGTCTACAATTATTCACCTGACAAAGATACAATAATCTTTTCTCACCTACATGAGAACTTTTTCTCACCGGTATGAGAATCTTTTCTCATGGGCATGAGATTTTATTCTCATTTAGATGAGAAATTATTCTCATCATCAAAAACAAATTGAAATGATAATTAATTGATCTATTTTCCAAACCATACAAGGATGTTTTGCTTTTGACACATCCAGTTTTTCTACCTTTAAATCTTAGGTAGTTGCCACGGA
Source organism: Tannerellaceae bacterium (assembly GCA_032054765.1). Lineage (GTDB taxonomy): Bacteria > Bacteroidota > Bacteroidia > Bacteroidales > Tannerellaceae > DFXE01. The sequence continues at coordinate 35,836 of DAMBSC010000020.1, read as the reverse complement.
GAACGGTATTGTTTTGTCAGATATGCGTCGGCTTCTGTATCATTGAATGATTTACCGTCCCAACTTAATTTTTTACCAGTTCTATAAGCAATATTTCCAAGTTGTGAGAATTTGGCTATATGCGATCCGATCTCAATATTGGCATTACAATTCCTGTTGCGGGTTTTCATGCATTCCAAATGGTTCTTCACATGTAGATTAAGTCCGCCCTCGCCATATGACTTCTTCAACGGAACAGCTTCCATACGGGCAGCACCATTCACAGTTTCAGGAATTACTTCCCATCCACCACGATCAAGCACCAGCGTACCATTTTCCCCTACAAAGCCTAACCCATGATTACGTCCGTAAGCACCATCATCGATACCTATTGCATGATCCCACATCACCGTGAAATCTTTGAATGTGTAAATAGTTTGGAGTAAGTCTGGTGTTTCGCAAGCATCATCAGGATAACCAAATTTGCCACCCGAAGCCATAATAGATTCCGGAGCTGTAACATTCATACCATACAAGGCATAATCAAGTAGATGGACACCCCAATCAGTCATTAATCCACCGGCATAATCCCAGAACCAACGAAAAGTAAAATGAAAACGATTTCTGTTGAACGGACGTTTAGGTGCCGGTCCTAACCACATATCATAGTCTACACCTGCCGGTACTGGTTCGTCCGGCAATACAGGTATAGAAGGACACCATCCTTGATATGAGAAAACACGTACTGTACGGATCTTGCCCAACATACCACTATGTACGAAAGCCATGGCATCCTGCCAGTGAGGATCACTTCGTTGCCATTGACCTACTTGTACTACTCTGTTATATTTTTCAGCAGCACGCATCATGATATTGCATTCTTCAATACTATTGCCCAAAGGTTTTTCGCAATAAACATCTTTACCACTTTCACAAGCAGCAACCATTTGCAAGCAATGCCAATGATCTGGTGTACCAACTATGACAATATCAATATCTTTATGATCAATAAGTTTTCGCCAGTCTTTATATAAATGTTTTACTTTCTGGTTGAATTTCTTTTCTACATCTGCAGCCCGTTGATTGAGTACATCGTCGTCTATGTCTGCTAATGCAACACAGGTAACCTCAGGATTACGCAGGAAAGCTTCCAGATTACTGAAACCCATCCCCTTACAGCCAATAAGTCCTATACGAATTTTATCATTTGCTCCAATAGTCTTTCCTCCAGCTTTGATAATAAAAGGACTGAATGTTAATCCCGCACCAAGCAATGCCGATTGCTTGATGAAATTTCTACGTGTTGTCATAATATTAGTATTATCAGGTTATAACCGGTAAGCAATTCCGGTTGAAAAATAAATATTATACATTTTATATGGTATTCCGTTGAAATCTGATGGGAAAATAGGAATAAGTCCCCACGAAAGCTGGCCGGTTACAGCCATTTTATTCGTAAAGAACCAATCAGCTGAAGCCATTAGCCCGACGTCAGTCTTGCGAACATTATCAGAAAAATCAAAAGTTGCCTTTTCGATATTAATACGGTCTCCTGCCGGGCCTCCATTGCGAATAAAACCATCCGACGCTGTTCCTTCGAATTTAGGATCTTGCTGTGAGGCGACATATCCACCCAATCTGAAAGTCCAGTTCTCTTTAGGACGCCAGGCGGCCATCAGGGGAAGAACCAGATACCCATTACGTACTTTAGTCGTATTCTGCCCGGTAAACATACCGCTGAAATAGCCAGTATTATCTCCTTCACCCACTACCAAATTTGTCATCATATATTTCACATCAGCCTTGATTGTCATGGCCTTGAGATCAATTGCCAGTCCGGAAGTAATTCCCCATTGAGGATTTATCCAGCGCGTTGCATGAATAGCAAGTGTACCTCCAAAACCTGGCGACCAGGACTTAATTTTACGTATCTCAGGAGGCAATGGCAACGGAGAAGTCCCTCCCATATTATAGCCGGCAAATCCTTTAAATTCCCAGTATTTAAAACGATCCTGCGCATAGCTACTATGGTTAAGCGATAGGATTAACATAAATAGAGATAGGGTTTTTATAAGTAGTTTACTCATGTTCTTTCAATTATTCTTCAATTATTATTTCTACATCATCTACAATCAACCGGCTACCAATCGTTCCTTCGTAGCGATCACCATAATAACTGGATGTAAAGACAATGGCCAGCTTATAATCGTTCTTCTCAAAATCAATTTCAACGCCGGGTTTAAATTTAAAGTCAATTTCAAATGGTACAAAATCACTTCCGGAGGTTCCAGCCCGTTCTTCCGGCGACAACATAGCTAATGCAACTATGTTAGGATGGATCAGGACATTGGTTCCATCTAAACGGTTTAGACTCTTATCACTTTTAAAAAATACACTGTAAATAGCACAAGAATCTTTTACTCCGGGAAGGACATTTCCATTTGGGTCTATATAATCTCCTGTTCCTGCTTTGTAAATATATTTACCTATCAGTTTTGTAGGGATATCATAAAACGGCTGGCCGAACTGTGTTGCCGTCAAAGGATCTTTTAGCGCATTAAGGGGATTAAACACACCTGTAAAAAGAGAACCTGCAGAGATTGGGATATACGTTACCCCTACAATAGAACCAGGTCCCTTCATAGTTTCCATTTCAGCCGCGAAGTTTCCTGATACACTTTGTGTTGTTTTATGGATTGGATACAGTGAAGCGTTTTCATATTGCTGATAGAGATTGATTCCCTTATTACTTGAGTCCCATGGTGTAGTACGCTTTCCAGCTATATCCAGTTCAACAGGTGTTTCGTAAGAGTATTTCTTGTCCAAAGTATCCCAGTTTTCAAAATCATAATGGTATTGAGCATATGCTATGGTTTGAATAGTGTATTGCCGTGAATGGATTCCGTCTGCTGCAGTTACAGTATATGTAATGGCATGACTAAAATCACGTGGAGTCTGAATATCCGGTTCGATTGTTGCTCCTTCGGATATCTGAATATTAGGAACGATTGAAGATAGGTCAACACCCTTTCTTACATATATAGATATTTCTGTTTGATTGATTGTAGCTTCGGTCAAAGCTATCTCTTCAGGTAATGAAAACTCTTCAATATCTGCATAAGGAGATAAGGGTTCATCCTGTATACAACTGAAACAAATAAACAAAAGTAGAGATACAATAATAATTTGATTCCTCATATAAGCATTCCGGTTTAATGGATTTTTCGCAAATAACGAAATAATTGTTGAGAGTAAAAATCCTTTGACAGATTTTAACGTTAAGTAGAGTTTGTGATTTAATCAAATAATTGGTTTGTCAACCGGATACCGTCTTCATCTATAGTTATTAATCGTTGTCTATATAAAGCACCTACGGCCTGTTTGAATGCCTTTTTACTAACACTCAAAAGAGCATAAATCTCCTCTGGATCGCTTTTGTCATGTAAAGCAAGAAAACCTCCGTTTATTCTTAATGACTCAAGTATTATACCCGATATACCTTCTACCTTGCCGTATCCTAATGGGGTAATGCTTACATCTATTTTATCGTCTTCACGGACTTCTTTAATGTATCCTTTAAGTTGAGCTCCTTTTTCCAAAGGCAAAAATACTTCATTACGATAAAGTAGCCCCCAATGTAGATTATTGATTATTACCTTGTAGCCGATTTCAGTATCTTCAACTACAAGTAAATCCACTTGCTGATTGAAACAATAGTCGGGAGGAACATTATCAAGATATTTTTCTATTTTCGCTGAAGCCACAATCCTACCTGATACATGATCAAGATGCACATAGACTAAATACCAGTTACCTTCTTTCATCGAAGCCTTTTGTTCCCTGAATGGAACAAGAAGGTCTTTCATCAATCCCCATTCAAGAAAGGCTCCTGTATTATTGACAGACTTTACTTCCATAAATTTGAATTCACCTACCGTTGCCAAAGGATTAGCAGTTGTGGCAATCAGACGTCCCTCGTTATCGTGGTAAATAAAGACCTCGACTTCATCACCTGGCTTAACATTTTTAGGCACATAACGTGCTGGTAAAAGAATTTCAGAACCATCTCCCCCATCAAGATATACTCCAAAATCCAAATCCTTTACAATCTTCAATGTATTATATTTCCCTACCTTAATCATACATCTTTCTATGTTTAGATACAAAGGTATATGATTTAAAGAATATTAATCTTAAAATATCTATAAATTTTAATTATGGTATGCAGCAATATATTGTTTCCTGCATCGTTATAGATGTAAATCCTATATATCAGGAATTCACAATCAGCTGTTAAAAATAAAAGTAGTATATTTGCACGCATTTTGAAAAAATAAATTATGAGAATTAAGCTTGTCTCAGCATCAGTAATGCTGATTTGTTTGTTAGTTTCCTGTTCTACACCTAAAGATGTTCTCTACTTTCAGGGACTTGAATCAATGACAAAAGAACAACTCGCTCAAATGGATCAATCCTATGATTCCCGTATTGCATTAAATGATTTATTAACGATTACTGTATCAGCCTGGGACCCTACTGTTGTAACCCCTTTTAATCCTCCTACTACTTATCATACAACCCCAGGTGAACAGGAAATTACCGCTGCAGAATATCGTCCTACTTATCTGGTGAATTCTGATGGTACTATTAATTTTCCTGTACTGGGTAAAGTCCAAGCCGCCGGACTCTCTAAGCAAGAATTAAGCGATAATTTACAAAAACAAATATCACATTATGTGAAAGATGCGATTGTAAATATTCAAATAGTGAATTATAGAGTGACATTTATGGGAGAAGTAGCACGCCCAGGCGGGTTGACAATAAAGAATGAAAAGTTATCAATTATTGAGGCTATCGGTCAAATGGGTGATCTGACGATAAATGCAAATAGAACTAATATACTAATCATACGGGATAATAATGGAGAAAAAGAATATGGTCGTGTCGATATCACTGATCCAGCAATTTTTGCATCTCCCTATTATTATTTACGCCAGAACGATATTGTATATATAGAGCCGAATAAAGCTAAACAGAAGAATGCTCGTTATAGCCAGGGGCAACAATTCACTATCTCTATTTTTTCCGCAGTGATAAGTGCCTTATCGTTAGTAAGTACAATAGTTTTAGCAGCTACACGTAAATAGGATTATGGAAAACAAAGAGATACTACATAAAGAGGAAATCGGGTTACGCCCTATTATAGTAAATTATTTACTTCATTGGAAATTAATTCTTGGAGTAGGTTTTTTTGCTGTCATATTAGGAATTTTATATCTTATTTTTTATCCTCAAACCTATGAGACGATGGCCAGAGTGCAAATTCAAGATGAAAATAATCCATTATCGTCAGGAGGTCTGGCCTTAGGAGAAGCTGCCGGACTAATGAAATCATTTGGTCTGGGAGGGATGTCTTCAGGAAGTATAGTTATTGATGATGAAATTGCTACATTTACATCCAATAGTTTGTTAAGCGAAATGGTCTATGAATTAGGACTTTTTGCTGAATATTCCGAGCCGTTTACCTTTGGTTATCGTTTATATGGTGATGAACCTATATATGTGACAGCCGATTCATTGACCATTGCTCAACTGGATGAAACTATAGAATTTTCAGTTTCTGTTTCTCCAGATAAGGTAAAAATTAAAGCTAAGACAAAGAAAAAGAAAGAAAACTTTCAGTTCAATTCCTTACCGGCTACTGTTAAGTTAGAACAAGGTGAGTTTACATTTGATCATACTACTATTGGAAAAGAAAAGTCATCTTATAAAATAAATATTAATATGAGATCACTTACTTCTGTAGCTGAAGATCTGTTTTCCGAATTCACAGTGGAAGAATTATCTAAAACATCGAATGTTATTGAGTTTATCACTACAGACTATGAGAAAAAACGTAGTAAAGATATCTTTAACACATTAATCAGGATTTATAACACCCATGCTATGGAATATAAAAATGGTTTAGGACAAAACTCTTTAGATTTCTTAGACGGTAGAATTGATAATCTTCTAAGTGAACTTTCAGATGTTGAAAATGCTATTGAATCTTATAAAACAAAAAATAAGATAACAATGGTGGAGTCTGACGTTAAATATTATGCTGATTATATGAAGGAATTGCAGATAAAAATAATTGAAACCGAGGCTCAGACGCAGGTTATTAAATTGATGGAGAAATTCATTAAGGATCCGGCTAATCAATATAAACTTGTTCCTTCTCTATTGACTACAGGCAGTGACGCTGAGAACAGTCCTTTAGCTTTATACAATCAGGCATTATTGGAAAGAGAACGTATAATCAAAAATTCAGGATCAGACAACCCTATGATAGCTCCTCTTACTTTACAAATTGATAAGTTAAGAGAAAGTGTTTATCAAATGATTGAAAATGCGAATGAGAGCATTCAGTTGGTAGTCCAGGAACTAAAAGCAAAGGAAAAGTCTATACTTTCACGTATGGGTGAGGTTCCCCAACAAGAAAGAGTATATATGGATTACAAAAGACAGCAGGAAATACTTCAGGGAGTATATCTAATCCTATTGCAGAAGAGAGAAGAAATCGCTTTATCAATAGGACAATCCAAAGATAAAGCAAAAATAATTGATCCTGCTTTTACCAAACCGTTACCTATTGCGCCACGTAAATTGTATGCAGCAATAGGAATTATGGTTTTTACTTTAGTCATAACTGTAGGATGGATATTTTGTAAAGAACAATATTTCGCATTTAAATCTGAATTTAATAGAGTAAAGAAAGAGAAACAATGAATCTGGCGGATTTGCTGAAAAAGCCAATGTTTCAGAATTTCTCAGCATTGGCTATACTGCAAGGAGCTAACTATCTACTCCCCCTTATATCTTATCCTTTCTTACTCAGAACATTAGAAATAGAACGATGGGGCCTTGTTTCATTTGGTTATACATTTACTCAATATTTAGTAATATTTACCGATTTTGGCTTTAATTCATCTGCCACCAAATATATATCCAGCCATCGAGATAATATAGAATTAATTAACCGTTATCTGAACAGTGCTTTTATTGGACGTATTCTACTGGGGATAGTAAGTTTCATTATTCTACTAGTGATTATTTCTGTTTTTAATAAATTTAATCAAGATGCTGAATTTTATCTTTTATATTTTGGTATAGTTATAGGTAATATTATGTTTCCTATGTGGTTTTTCCAGGGAATGGAAAAAATGAAATATATCGCCATATTTAATATTCTGGCTAAATTAATCAGTTTTACTCCTTTCTTCATATTCATACGAGAACCTAAAGACTATATTTTAGTTCCTGTTTTTTATAGTATAGGATATGTATTGGCAGGCATAATCAGCATTTATTTTGTCTACTTTAGGGAAAAGATGAAATGGTTCATACCAACATTCAGCGAAATCCGTTTTGCGTTATCAGATAGTTCAACCTATTTCTTATCTCGACTATCGTTATCTTTCTTTACATATAGTAATTCTCTTTTATTAGGGTTGGTTTATGGAAATGTTGCTGTAGGATATTATTCTGCCGCCGAGAAATTATATCAGGCATACAACTGGGCACTGACACCTTTTACAGGTGTACTATTTCCATATATGGCAAATAAAAAAGATGTACCCTTTTTTAAGCGGGTATTAAAAATCATTATCCCATCAAACATTATAATGCTAATCAGCATATTACTATCTTCCTATTGGATTATACAAATCATTTATGGAGAACCGACAGTAGAAACATTAAATGTATTTCGTATATTGATAATTGGCTGCTTTTGGACAATTCCATCAATGCTTATGGGATATCCGTTTTTAGCCGCTATGGGGTATGCTTTATATACCAATTGGACTATGGTAATTGTATCGATAATACACATTGTTGGATTATTATTTTTATTCGTATCCGGACTATTATCTATTTATACAGTTGCCCTGATGACTATATTGACAGAATTGCTTTTATTTGCATTTCGATTAAGAGGAGTTTATAAATTCAAGTTATTTTCTGTAACATGACAAAAGTCGATTTTTATAAACTCTTTCCTGATAATCGCCACGAAGGCGAAACTGTATTACGGCAAGCACAACTTGTGATGTTGCGTATGTTCAAAATAATTGATTATATATGTCGTAAACATAATATCCATTATTGGATGTGTTCAGGGACTTTATTAGGAGCAGTGAGGCATAAGGGTTTTATTCCCTGGGATGATGACTTGGATATATGTATGCTCAGAGAAGATTACGAAAAATTTGTGCAAATTGCCATACAAGAGTTCCCCAATGATATGATGCTACAAACAAGAGAGACAGATCCTCATTATAAATATCTTCCATTACCATGTAAAGTAAGGGACAAAAAAAGTTATATTCTTTCTTCCGGATATGAAGATGAAGATAGCGAAAAAGGATTATATATTGATATATTTCCTTTTGACCGCTTCCACACCAATTCTGTCATCTTTTGGTGGGAAAAACTACTAAAAAAATACAATATGTTCATCTGCAAATCTTTGGATTCTGTCTATTTTACTCATGAATCTAAGATAAGGAAATGGTTGGCATATTTTCATCCTGCCTTTCATTACCTTGTTGTACAGTATTTAAAATATGCAAAAAAAATAATTAGGAAGAATCTGAATTTAGGTACAAATTGTTATTTAGGTCATGGTTTCGATACTGTATGGAAACGGTATTTTAAATACGATGATATATTCCCATTAATTGAGATAGAGTTTGAAGGTGTAAAATTCTTTGCTCCACAGTCTCCTGATGTTTATCTGAGAACAATATATGGTGATTATATGACACTTCCTCCTGAAAACGAAAGAAGATGTAAACACGCTCATGTTTTAAAACCTATTCTTTGAGGACTGATTTTGGTTTCGGAATATCTTTTATATTTGTACCTATGAATAATAAAAACAAAAAATATATAATTATTTAATTAACCTTAATCCATATGGGGATAAATTTGGAATTAAACAAAACGGAATTAGAATATTTCTTTGAACATGGAACTGCTGAAATTGAAAAATTTTGGAGCCGATTCGGAGGACGACCTAATTTAGATGCTGTTTTTATGGATCTGGGCTGTGGACATGGTGCTCTTGCTATAGATTTGGCAAAACATGGTGCAAAAAAAGTAATTGGCCTGGATATTGATGATGGAAGAATAAAATTTGCACAAGACAATTTATCAGTGAATTTTCCTGAATTAATAGATAGGGTGCAGTTTTACAAATTAGATTTAAAAGATTTTGATAAGTCTCAACTGTTTGATTATATAATATCAAAAGATTCCTTTGAACATATTATTGAACTTGCACCCATGTTGCAAGAGATGAAAAAAAGACTTAAAACGGGCGGTCTTATCTATTCCGGATTTGGACCTTTGTATCGTGATTTTTATGGAGACCATAAAAGAACCGAAAGTATTATTCCTTGGAGACACCTGATGAGATCTGAGAAAAATATCATTAAAAGTCTGAACAAGAAAAGAGAGGAGCCTATTTCATCTATTTATGATCTGGGATTGAATAAATTGTCCGTAAAAGAGTTTAAAGAGATTTTCAGAGAATCAGGGTTGGAGACTGTTTTTTTTAAATTAAATAATAGCAATCATCCTATATTGATGTTTTTTAATCTATTAGCGAAAATCCCCTTTCTAACAGAATATTTTGCTCATAATATCTATTGTATACTTCGGAAAAATTGAAGATAAAGACGAGAAATGTCCATGGAAGGAATTTACTGAATATTCCGTTTTAGAACCTCATTATACACTGACATCAATTTTCCATAATAAAGTTCCTTGGCGAACTTTGTCTCACCAAATGCACGTGCTTCTTTACACATTCTAAAATATTCTTTATTAGAGAGATTTAAGGCTTTTGTTATTGTTTCATACAAATTCTTTACAGACCCCGGCTCTATAAGGAAGCCGTTTTTACCATCATTGACAAATTCCGGAATGCCTCCAATTCGACTTGCAATAGCGGGAGTACCTAATAAAAAACTCTCAGGGATTACCATTGTGTTATTTTCATAACATACAGAAGGAACTATTACAAATAAAGCTTTCCGGATAATTTCATGTAACTCTTCACCAGATTTATATCCAATAAACTCTATATCTGGCGCAGCCTGTGCTTTAAATTTTTCTAACAATGGCCCTTTCCCTGCTATCTTTAACTTTACGCCCGGCAATCTATCCATAGCTTTCATCAACACAGGAATTCCTTTTTCCCGTGATATACGTCCATAATACAATAAATAATTTTCTTTTACACATGGTCTCTCATCAGGTATTGCTGTAAAATTATGCAAGACAACTGATTTTTCTTTATAGACAGGATAACTCGCTATATGTTTCTTCATCGCATATTCTCCCACAAATATAAACTTATCCACATAATCCAATGGTCGGATAAAATATTTTCTAAAATAAGCATCTGAAGTTAATAATAAACTATTAAAAAAGTTGCCGCTTGAACAACGATTAGCTATACAATGCCAGTAACTCGCACCCTTCAAACACTTCTCACAGACATTACCTTGTCCATCCAAACACAAATAAGCCGGGCAAATCAGACGATAATCATGCAAGGTCATTATAATAGGGATATTATACTTTTTCAATACCGGCAAGATAGAAACAGACATACTATTAAACATCAGGTGAATCTGGGCTATGTCCGGTTTTTCTCTTCTAATTAGCCTATCCAGTTGTTTTGCGGCTTTTCTATTATATATAAATGAAGGTATGTTTTTTATTTTAGTCCAAAGATTTGATTTCGAAAGTTCAGGATAATCGACAAAATAAGTACTATACGGACTTTCGTAATCTTTATCACTTTTTAAAGTAAAAGGAATCACCGTATGTCCATGCTCCTCTAATAAACTTATGGTATTAAAAAATACAGTTTCAGATCCCCCTATGTGATAAAAATATTTATTAATTTGTAATATCTTCATTTTTCAAAACGCTATCATTTTCGATTATAACAATATTTTGTTCATGGCTTATATTTGCCAGTATCATACCCAAAAGCATCATCACAAAAAAACCACCTTGTGATGTGAAAGTAGATGAAGTTGTTCCTTCAATACCCAAAAAACATAAAATCAGAATAACGACAATGAAATATTGAAGACTGGGATTCGGATGAGTTTTGTAGTAAATAAAAGCTTTTTTTAAAATATATATCCAAAATGATAAAAATAAAATGACACCCACCACCCCGAATTGAGCCAACGAAGGATAAAAAGCATCAGCAATATAATTATAATATGTTTTAGTTATTCCCCATATGCCATCTATTCCATATTCTGCATAAATGTTTGAGTAATACAAGCCAGAAGCATAGGTAGCATAGCTACCTAATCCACTTCCAAACGGAAAATAATCCTGAAGAATCTCAGGAAAAGTCCGGTATAGTACAAACCGGGCAATCATATCTTCTTCAACTTCGGAAGAACCTGAAATAGCATCATAAAAATAAAACGCTATTTTATCCCATGCAACGAAAAACATTGCAAAGAGCATGCAAGATATTAGCAGGAGATTCTTAAAATTTAATTTAAAATGTCGGATACTTGAAAAAAAAGCGATAACAAAAAAAGCCACTACATAAAATCCATAAAATTTTGAACGTCCGCTTAAAATGCCTAAAGATAAAAGCAACAAAAATGTTATCCTGTTCCGCCATGAAAAATCACTATAAAAGAAATAACAAATGGATACAACCACAACAGCTATCCCAAAATTAGTCGGATGGTACATGGTTATATAGATAATGTCATAATACACTATAGAAATTAGTCCTATAGGCAATAAAAAAGCAAACCAAGATACCAGTAAAATATCCTTTAATAATTTTTTTTGTTTTAGATCAAATTGAGGACGTAGCTGATATACACAGAAAAAACCTAAATAGGGCTTCATTTGAATAATCAAATCAGTAAGTATCCCTTTTTTAACATTACTTCCTATCCATATAGAATAACACGTGTAAAAAAGAAAAACAAATAAGGTAAACAAAAATACCTTATTAAATTTCCAATCCGGTGTTTTAATGACTGTATAGAAAAATAAGCCAAACAGTACCACCGCACAAATTTCATCTATATAATCAAAGCCTATAAGATTGTATAGTAGAATAATGAAAATCAATGAAAAGACAAATAAAAAATAAAAATATTTGTTTATATAAGCTTGTATCATAGTCCAACTTAATTCATGGATTTATGCTCATTAACTATCAATCGCGGTAGGATCCTTAGGAAATTCCAATACCGGGGAATATTTTTTTTCGGTTCTTCCAGAGCCCGGTAAAGCCATTCCAATCGTAGTCTCAACATCCACTTAGGGGCACGTTTAACATTACCTACTCCCGCATTAAAATTAAAAATTGCTCCAAAACCAAACATTACACCCTGATCAATATAGGGTAAAAGCCGGCTCATAAATTCTTCCTGTTTGGGAGCCCCTAAAGATACCCAAATAATATCAGGTTTATTTCTATTTATATTATCTGCTATTGTTTTATAATCAAATTCCGCTACTTTCCGAAATGGTAATTCCTCAAAAACCATATTATTTATGTGAGGATCAAAACGGGAAAGATTCTTTTTCAGATTATCCAATACTTCTCTCGTATTACCTAAGAAGTATTGCTTATATTTTCCCATCTTAACATATTTAAGAAACAAATCCGCACCAATGTACGACTTTAATGTTTTTTTATGTATTTTACCCAATAGCCAAGCCAGATTAGAGCCGTCACAAATATTCACTAGTGCTCCATTGACAACGTCATTAAATGTCTTATTTTTATTGGCGATAGTCAGGTTATTACTTTCTATGGAACATACATACCCTTTTCCATGATTACAAATAGTAGATTGAATGATATTATCAACCTGTAAAGGATCAAATTCCAATTGTACGTTAAAATAATATTCCATAAACAGGACTACCGGTTATTGTTCTATTTTTTGTTTTATCCATTCATATTGTAAACGGAGTCCTTTTTCAAGTGTCATACGCGGCTCCCATCCTAAAATTTCTTTAGCCTTACTGTAATCCGCACATCGGGCCATATCCCCTTCCGGTTTAGAAACATCATAAAATATATCAATATCTTTTCCTGATATTTTTACGATCATCTCTGCTATATCTTTAATAGAGGTACATACTGAAGGACCAATCTGGATAACACCTTTCCCTAAGCCTTTCTCCAAACTAAGCCATAAGGCTTCTACCACATCATTTACATGTATAAAAGCACGTCCCTGTTTTCCGCTTCCCCATACATGAAACGGTTCATCTGGATATTGAATAGCTTTTCTGATCAAAGCCGGAATTACCTGACTGCGTTCTCCGAAATCACACGGAGATCCATACACATTATGAAACATTAAGACTGAGGTAGGAATGCCTGTTTCTTTCTCCAGTAATTCTGTTTCATATTGCCCCATTAGCTTACTCCAGCCATAGGCAGATTCCGGTAAAGCCGGATATAACTCTTCTTCTCTTAAAGGCGCGGCATCTAATGTGTTTTGACGGGTTAACGGGAAACTGCATGCCGTACCAACATATACAAACCTTTTTATTTGCTCTTTTGCTTTTCTTGCAGAATTAATCACATTAGAATTAATCAATAAATTCTGTCGAAACAAACTCCCCTGATTATTAAAAACATAATCGATACCAGCAACTACGTCAGCAAGATGTACAATAGAATCAACCTTCAGAGCCAGATCATCACAGCTGTCTTTTTCTGACAAATCTCTATTAAAGAAGTGTGTATCTACCGGGATTACCGGCTTTCCGGATTCATCATTCAAATAGTCCAGTTTACCCCGCCATAGATTGTCTACAACAAAAACTTCTTTTCCCTCTTTCACGAGTCTTTTCACGAGGTTTGAACCAATCATCCCGGCACCACCGGTGACTAATATTTTCTGCATCTTTATTATCTTTATAGGAGAACGTTTTTTAATAAGTATTATTGTTATCGATCAAAATACCTTAGTAAAGGTAAATAAGGATGCAAAGTTAGTTTTTTTTGCCGGAAAATGAAAACGGAGAATAACAACTTTACCTTCAGTCTTCAGCATGAGGTAACTTGCTGTAAATAAATATCAAACCCTGAAGAAAAAAAGGTTCAGTTTTCCTTCAGGGTTGATGAAAGTCAGCGGCGATAATTGCCCGGTACCGGTTCGTAGAGAGGAGATTTTTTGTGGCCGGTTTTTTTGAGTTTACCGTCGGCGATTAGCTTTCTGAGTCGGCGGGCAGCCGTCGACTGGGTAAAACCACAGAGTTGTCTGAACTCTCTGCTTGTAAGGAAAGGATTATCCATGAAATGACCTGTTAACAGACCGTCTATCTCTATCTCCGAATAGCGATTTGAATGTCGCTTTTGCCTGGCTCTTGTCAATCGAATATTCCTGAGTACTTTCTTCAGGCTTTTCTCAGGCCGAAAAACGATTGATTTTGTCCGAATGGATTCGGCACGAATCTCTTTAGGTGAACGAACCGGAGGGCATGTCAGGGTCAGTTCAAAATATCCAACACCTTCCCAGTGTACGCGGTTACCGTCGCTGAGGTTATCTATCAGTTGTTTCCTAAACATAGTAAGTACGGCGCTTACATCCCCGGTAGTCAAAGTAGAAGAATGATGAATCAAATTAGCCATCTCTTTTGTACTTACTGTACGGTAAGGTACGATCCGTGCGTGTAACCTTGGTTTTCTGGTACTATTCGCTTGTGGAGGATTCTCGTAGAAATCGTAAATTGCTCCCATAGTTTTGTTGTTTTGTTTATGAATAATTAAAATTTGGTTTGCGTTCTTTTATATGTATCACCTGGGTGACACAAATGAACCACCTAGGTGGCATAGATCTTTCACCCAGGTGACTCATCTTTATCACCTTGGTGATATTAATAAAAGTATACAACAAAAATAATAAATTATAAGGAGAAAAACAATACTTCTTCTTGAAGAATTCAATAGTTCATTTTCTTGCAAAAAACTGATTGTCAGATTTGTAAAACCCATACTTGAGGTATTATCTTCGTGGAAATTTAATTGAAAATCGTATGAAAAAAGTTATGTTTTTAGTAAAGAAAATGTTTGCCCGTTTATGGATGAGGCAAAATAAGCAACAAAAAGAACGGAGTGTTTGCAAATGTATTCCGGAGTCCAAAGAAGATATTATATGGGTTGTCGAAGATTTTTTAGAGCAGTGTTACCAGTTCCGCTTCAACAGGATGACGGAAACAACTGAATACAGGAGGCGATCCGGTAACCCGGGCTCATTTACCGCAGTGGGGCAACGGGAGTTAAACAGTATTTGTATTGCTGCACGGAAGCAGGGGCTCGATTGTTGGGACAGGGATATCTCGCGCTTTGTAAATTCAGCTGATATTCCATCCTACCATCCATTCCTGCAATATATGGATGAACTCCCTTCTTGGGATGGAGAAGATCGTCTGACACCGTTGGCTTGTAGAGTATCTGACAACCCCTTATGGATAAATGGATTCAGTAGGTGGATGCTTGGAATGGCCGCCCAATGGATGAGTTTCGAATTGTTGCACGCGAATAGCGTAGCACCGGTCTTAGTAAGCAGCCGGCAAGGAATGCATAAATCCACATTTTGTAAGATGTTGCTTCCCGAAATATTGCAGTCCTATTATACAGATAGTTTCGATCTGGCTTCGGTATCTGCCTCCGAACAAAAACTGACTGCTTTCGGGTTGATTAATCTGGATGAGTTAGACAAGTATTCACCACGGAAAATGACATTGCTGAAAAACCTGATGCAAATGGCCGGGCTGAATATCCGCAAAGCCTATAAGAAATGCTATAGTCCTCTACCTCGTATTGCCTCTTTCATAGGGACTTCCAATCAAAAGGAATTGCTGACCGACCCAACGGGTAGCCGTCGTTTCCTGTGTCAGGAGGTAAAACAGAAGATCGACTGTTCTCCTATCGATCATGCCCAATTGTATGCTCAGCTAAAATCCCAACTCTCAGATGGGGTGCGCTACTGGTTTACCAGTGAAGAAGAGGCGGAGATTATGGAGAGTAACAAAGCATTCCAGAAAAGGGGAATGGAGCAAGATGTTTTTTTCACCTGTTACCGTATCCCTGAAATCGAAGAAACCTCCGTTTTACTATCCGGGGCTTGTATTTACAAAGAGCTGAAAAAGCGAAATCCGGCTGCTCTTCGGGATAGTTCACCCTTTCAATTCAGCAGGGTATTGACCAGCTTAGGCGTAGAAAGGATACATACTGAAAAAGGCAATCTCTATCGTGTCGTCCCTGTGGCCTGAAGCAAATCTGAAGCAAAAAATATTCAGCCATAACATCTCATTAACAACCAATTACAGAGCATTGAAGCCTGAAGGAAGATGTAATATAGAATTAAACCCAATACTTTTCGGATAGAGAGAATGTGTTAACCTCCGTAAGCGGTTGTGATTCTATAAGGTTGAATATTTTTGCGGCATAGTAAATATCATGCAAGGCGATACCTATATTATAAACCAGTATTCGCTCCTCATCGGATTCTCTTCCTTTATTGTCTTTTAATAGGACTCTGGAAAACTCGTCGAATTTCTTAAATCGGTTGAAATACTGGAAATCTTTTACATGATTAACATCATCGGCAAAGACTTTATCAAAGAACAAATCACAGTTCTGAAAACCACGGGTATGTATCGGAACTACCAGTACACCTTTCTTGAAAGCACTATCTGAAGCGATAAGTTCAGTAGCAATAGTTACACAGGAAACAACTACATCTGCTCCGCTGATTAAATCTTCCGTGGAATCATACACCGAAAAGGTCACATTTGCATATCCGGCAAATCTGTCTTTGAATAACAACTCCTGTCCTTTATAAGCGAGCAGCCTGATATGGACAGGCTTATCTTTTAGTAAAGACAACAGGCACAAGAGTGTAGACCTGGCCGTATTACCTAACCCAAGAAAAGCATATTCCTTCGTGTGGGACATTTTTAATGTTTGTATGGTCAATGCGGCGACTGCTCCTGTCCGCATGGCTGTTATCCAGCTTCCATCCATTAACGCCAGTGTTTTACCCGTTTTAGTATCTGATAATAAAATATCAGCTTGTAAAGACGGGGTACGTTCCGGATAGCGAGATACTATTTTTACACCGAACCGCTCAAGATCAGGCAAATATACCGGCATTGTATTAAAAAATATCTTCGGGTCAATCTTCATGCTGATCTTACCGGGCAGGCTGGCTGAATATTTCATACGAAATGCCTTATCCACCCAATCTACACATTGAGAAGGCGAAAGATTCAGGCTTTTTATAGTATTAAAATCTATTATTTTCATGGTACATTTTTTACTCTTTTGTTTTATCATTACTTATTTCCTGTAAAGCAGCGATGAGTTTGTTGTTATCTTTTTGGTCACGAATAGCTATACGAATATACGATTTTTTATTGAACCCTTGTTTGTTGGAGCAGTCTTTTATCAATATATTAAAATCCTGTAATAACCGGCTTGACAATTCCTTCACACTATATTTACCAACCACTTCACATAAGAAATAATTGGCTGAAGATGGAATAAGCCGTAAATAAGAAATAGCTTGTAGTTGCTCCTGAAAACGTGAGCGTTCGTTTACAAACTGAGTACATGCCTGTTCATAAGCATCATGATACTTCATAAATATCTGCATAAAAAACTCAGCAAACGAGTTAATATTCCAAATAGATACCTCTTTTTTAATCTGTTTTATTAATTCTACATCGCCTGATGCCAAAAAGCCTAAACGTAATCCGGGTACTCCATAGGATTTGGAAATACTTTTAACTACGATTAAGTGGGGACACTTATATAATAGTTCTTTTTGAAATAAGGTGAATCGCTCCTGAGTATTTGCGAAATCGACAAACGACTCGTCTACAATAAACTTTATGTTTTTTTCTTTTGTCCAGTCGATCAGCCTGTATACATCGTCCAATGATAACATATTACCGGAAGGATTATCCGGATTTACAAGTACCAACTGCTTTATATCCTTGTCATTGAAAAAAGAGATTAAATCAGTAGCATTATACCTGAAATCTTTATTTTCCGGAACAAAAGAAATTATGTTATTTGCAGATAACCGATTAGGATATTCTTCAAAGGTAGGAAAGACAACTCCTGTTTTTACATCATTATCTGCAAAATAGGCTTTGATTAATTCGGCTGCACCATTCCCAACGACCATCTGATCCGGATTAATCTGAACAAACCGGGCAGCCAAACGGGAATTAATGTCCATTCCTGATGGATACTCTGTTAGTAATACATTAAAACTAGAAACCAATTCTTCTTTCATTCGTTCGCTAGGAAAAAAAGGGTTCACCAGATAACAGAAATCTATCAGATTGGGGAATCTCCAGTAGCCTCCATACCTACGGCTTAAAAGGGTAAGGGCATCTTCTTTAGAAGCAAAAAGTGCTTCTGCATTTCTGAGATCTTCCTCATCATCTATCTCATACCACTTCTCATCATCGATAGGTAGAGCTTTCAGGTCTGGCTGGTCCAACAACGAAATTACCCTTAGCACCTGTTCATAATATTCATTATTCCCCAATGCCTGACTATAAGCTTTCAGGAAAGGGACATATTTGTTTGTTGAAAATTCTTTGCTGAACTTATAAATATTAACGGTTTTGTAATAATTCTCCTTATCCTTATAACAAAAGGCTTTCTTAGGTATAAAGTTCAGGATGTTGTTATCATTATCAAGTGTAACAACCGTTCCATCCATCCAACTCTGATATTTCGCCACAACAGTCAGGTTAGGATAAGGGTCTTGAATAAGCCTTTCCAATATTAAATCAGAAAATATAAGGTCTGATTCAAGAAGTATAGTTTCATCCTCTTTTAAAAATTTACGGGCAAGATATAATGAATATATATTGTTCGTCTTATCATATATCTCATTTTCTACATATATTATTGGAACGCCATTAAACGAATTACCAATATAGTTGCGTACATTATTTCCTTTATAACCTATAACAATTATAATACGCTGCATCTTTTGATTGCTCAGTTGAGTCAGCATTCGTTCTATCAAGGTTTGAGAATGGACTTTGATCATACATTTAGTGTTATCCTTTGTTAGATCACCGAGACGCTTTCCCATTCCGGCAGCCAGTATAATTGCTTGCATCGTAGTTTGTATTCTGTTTATTAAATGAATTTACAAAAATAGAGAATTATATGCTACTAGTTGTATTAAAGACAATAAAAGATTTTATAAACACATTCCTATTTTCTGTCAAAAAATATTGATTCATCTCAATATTTTTTTTATTTTTGTATAAAAGAAGACCCTTAAGTTTTTATTTCATGTTTCTCAATTGCTTAAACGACATAAAGATATATAGTCTAGGATTTATAGTATTGGTAGGCATACTTATTGGATGCAATGATAATGATAAGGACTATTTTTTACGTAGTGACACATATGAATCTTGTTATACTACAAACAATACACATGCTATAAGTCGCTTATCTACTATCATGTATAACAGAACCGATTCTGAAAATCCATCGGAACGTTTTAAAATTGTTCATATCTCAGATGCTCATCTTTCTGACAAATCAAGTGACAATTATTATCTTAGCCCCAATAATCTTCTCGAAGCTGTAAGGTTTGCTAATCAACCAGAATTAAAGATAAATGCACTGCTGTCAACAGGGGATCATATTAGTGATAATAAGAATAAAACGAGTGCTTTTCTCTTTATGAAGTCTTTCTTTGATCATCTGTATGCAGATAATATCATTCCGACATTCCCCTGTTATGGAAATCATGATAGTAATATGGGGGGTAATAAAGATAAATATCTAAATCAGTACGATTTATACACGGCTTTCAATAATAAACAGAATTATACTTTAAAAAGACAAAACAGAAAAAATTATTATTATGCTGATGTGCTTAATCCTCAAGGTGGTAATATAAGGATTATTGCTTTGGATATGTTGGACCAGGAGGGCAATGATATTAATACTTTAGAAAATGTAGTGTTTTCACAGGATCAGATGAACTGGTTGGGTAATATTGCTTTGAAAGAAGGCATGACTAATTTACATAATGTCATAATCATTACTCATTATCCTTTTCAGCCAAGATGGGGAGCCTTTCTTTGCGATGGCGATTATGTCCACTCATGGAAGATGGTACCGGAAATTGTAGAGGCATTCCGAACCAAACAGTCTCTAAAAAAAACTTATTCCAGCCAGAAAGAAGGAATAAACCCAATAGACATTGATCTCGATTTTAGTTCTACTCCCGGAGATTTTATTTGCTATTTGGGAGGCCATGCACATATAACAGCACAATTCTTAATAACAGGCTTATCCAATCAATCAGAAGAATTACCTAAACAGAATATGCTTTTATGCACAAACATGTCACCATCTGAAATAGGAAAAGTATATAATAAAGTAGATAGACAATCCGTAAGCCTTACGAATAACAGTTTTTGCATTTATGCCATTGACACCCATGAAAGAAATATATATGTCACTTTCTTTGGAGCTTATTTACCAAAGACTTTAACTCAGGCAGATTACCCTGATATACAAAGTTTTCCATACTGAATACTAACATAAAAATCCCCGCAATCTGGATTTCAAACAGATTACGAGGATTCAACTATCTGAGAATGCCTATTCTTTTATTACTTAAGTGCTTTTAGTATTTCCGGCATCATCATCCAAACCGTATTCTCAGTTTGAGCCGTAAACACATTGCCATCTATTTCGAACTTTTCATCAGAAGCAATAGTATTCTTTATTGCCGGTTTAGCCAAAGGATGCACAGATACTTTCTTTCCTTTCAGAACTTCAACATTGTCGAACATCATACCTGCTGCACAATGACCAATCAATAATTTTCCTTTTTCTGCAAATGTATTGATAACAGTCAACATATCCTGATTGTATTGTTTACCTGCATTTTCGCTAAATTTAGGAATAGCATCTCCACATCCAAAAACTAATGCATCATATTCTCCCTCTTTTCCTTTCAGGTTAGCAATTATATCATCTACAATAAGCGTTATTCCTGAATTAGTTTTCATCTCTTTAGCATCTGCTACTGCAAACGTTTTATAAGGAATACCATTTTCAAAAAAGGCTTCCAAATACTGAAATAAACCAAATCCGTTTACCGGATTAAGTGCTAATACTGCTACTTTTTTCGCCATAATCATAATTATTTACATTAAACAATAGTTACACAAAGTAACTTTATTACTTTTGTGAAGCAAATGTAAAGAATCAAATAAAGCAAAACAAGAACTAACACAAAGATATGATACTTACAAAAAGGTAAATTTTATTGGTTTTCAAAAAGATATGGAAAATAATATTTCAAATAATTCTATTTCGATTCAAAATTGTCCGATTCGTAATATATTAAGTCGATTGGGAGATAAATGGTCCATTCTTGTTCTCATTATGCTTGACGAGAAAGGGACTCTGCGCTTTAGTGATCTTAACAAAATAATAGAAGACATTTCACAACGAATGTTGACGGTAACACTCCGTTCTCTGGAATCCGATGGTTTGATAAACCGGAAAGTATATGCTGAAGTACCTCCTAAAGTCGAATATTGCCTGACAGAAAAAGGAATGAGCTTGATTCCACATATTAACGGATTGGTTCAATGGGCCTCTGAAAATATGGAGGATATTTTAGATAAAAGAAAAAGCTTTGTTTAGAAAGTTAGAAAAATTGAATGCATTAAAGAAAGGTTTAACTATTGATTTATTTGCAAAAAAATAAGCTTTGAACAAAACCTGTTCTTTTTTATTTTGTTATAAAACAAATATATTTAGATATGGACAACATAGAAAATGAAAAAAGTCTTGTCCCTTATGGGAAACATTATTCAGAAGAGAAACTGATAGATAAGATACTAAAGGTAGCGAAGAAGGCTGGGGTGAAAGTTGTATATTCAGCGCTTTTATTATATTATGCTTTGATGAGTAATCATTTTCCAGCTAAAGAGAAGGCAATTATCTTAGGAGCATTAGGGTATTTCATTCTTCCTGTAGACTTTATACCGGATGCTATTCCGATATTAGGTTTTACTGACGACTTGCTGGCTCTGGTATTCGCAGTAAGGACAGTATTCAACCATATTACTCCTGAAGTAGAGGAAAAAGCAAAAGCTAAAATACGAAAATTATTTGGTGAAGTAGACGATGCAGAATTGAAATTATTTTAATTTTCTTTCTTTTGCAGATATTCGTAAATTGCCAATTGTGAACGAACTTTCACCGGATTCTCATCGCGTTTGAAGTTGTTATGTAGATGTTCGTCTATAAAACAAGCTTTTACATTATCTTTTAATTGTATTTCCAGAATATCGATTATTTCTTTTTTGATTTCAGGAACGAGAATAGGAAATGCAGTCTCAATCCTGCGGCTTAGGTTACGTTTCATCCAGTCAGCCGAAGTTAAATAAAGATCTTCTTTTCCATTATTATAGAAATACCAGATACGGGAATGCTCCAGAAACATATCGACAATACGTGTTATGCGTATATTTTTACTGTAAGGTTGATTAGGAATCAGACAACATATGCCTCTTACGATCAGGTCTATTTCTACACCTTCTTCACAGGCACGGTAAAGTTCGTCTATCATGCTTCTATCATGTAAACCATTCATTTTTAAAACAATTCGTCCTTTTCCGCCTTGTTTTATATGATCGATTTCGCGTTGAATCATATGTTTCAGTTCGGAAACCATATTAAAGCGAGCCACCAATAAATGACGGAAAGTCGGAGTGAAAAGTTTTCCTTCCAATACGGCAAATACTTTACTGATATCTGTTACAAATTCAGGATTTGAAGTTAATAATGCCATATCGGAATATATCTTTGCTGTTTTTTCGTTAAAGTTACCTGTACTAAGGTAGGCAAAACTTCGGCGACTGAAACCATCTTCGGTATTCCTGCGAAGTATGATAGCCACTTTCGCATGAACTTTTAGCCCCGGAATGCTATATATAATCTGTATACCGGCTTGTTTCATACGTTCTGCAGTACTCATATTATTCTCTTCATCAAAACGAGCTTTCAACTCGACAAAAACCGTAACTTTTTTCCCGTTCTGCGCAGCACTGATCAATGTATTGATAACAGCAGAATTCTCAGCAACTCTATATTGTGTAATCTTAATCTCATTTACTTTTGGATCAAAAGCCGCTTCCATCAATAATCGGATCAGATAATCAAACGATTGATAAGGGAAATGAAGCAGAATGTCCCTATTCTTAATAGCACGGAACATTGAGCCGGTTTCATCCAGAAATGTGACACGCATAGGAACCGGTATTTTCTGCTCAAGCTCCTTCCCTCGTGGATTCGGGAATTTACTTAAATCCTGTAGATTCAGATATCGTCCTCCAACAACTAAATCCTCGGAATTTATACCAAAAGCGTCACAGATAAATAAAAGAAAGTCATCAGGCATTTCTTTATCATACATAAAACGACTCAAATCACCGATCTTTCTTTTGTTAAGCTTTTTTCGGATGTTTTCAACTATATCTGTTCCTTTTTCATCTTCCAAATAGATATCGGCATCTCTTGATATTTTGATGCTGTAACAACTATCAATTATATATCCGGGAAAGATGGTCGATAGATTTGCCCTGATAATATCATCAATAAACATGATATAGTATTTTTCGTCATGTTCAGGTAATTCAATAAAACGGGGAACCTTGGAAAATGGGATCTTCATTAATGCATATGAATAGTCAGGTATATAATCCGCCTTTCCTTGATGTTTACTTTTCTTTATCATTCGTACAATAAGATAAAGACGGCGATCTCTAATAAAAGTCTTTATATCTCCTGTTTGTATCAT
This sequence comes from Tannerellaceae bacterium, assembly GCA_032054765.1. Taxonomy (GTDB): domain Bacteria; phylum Bacteroidota; class Bacteroidia; order Bacteroidales; family Tannerellaceae; genus DFXE01. The sequence continues at coordinate 11,912 of DAMBSC010000020.1, read as the reverse complement.
AACAGGTGATAAAAAAGGAAATACTTCCTCATTGAAAAAACTTCTTACAAATTCTTCATGGAAAGGAAGCACCTGACTGTCCTGATATAAATATATATTCTGCCGGTTCAACTCTGGTAGAATGACATTGGAAAAAATTCGATAATATTCCCGCTGTTGACGATTTACTTCTCGGGTTATTTCAGCAAGAGTCTCTTCCGCATCAATACCAGTTTCCTCCGTATATTTTTTTTTCATAATTACGCCCCGATGTTCGGCAACACGTATCTCATAAAATTCTTCCAGATTAGATGAATAGATGGAAAGAAACTTGATCCTTTCGTATAACGGAAGTGTATCATCTTCTGCTTCAAGTAATACGCGATAATTGAAGGACAACCAACTGATATCTCTTTTGAAATATTTATATATATTTTCAGTCATACGCATTCTTTTTGGCTTTGTAAATATAGTTACTTTTAAATATTGTAAGCAATAAAGCACATAAACAAATAACAAATTAACATGCAGGAAAACAATATTTTCACACGCAGAAACATATATTCAATACATTATATTATGCGTACACAATATGCACGCAACATAAAGGATTATTTTTTTTCGATTTTAATGTTTGTACAATAAAAAGAATAGGCTAGAAATAAAAAATATACATTATATTTTTTCATTGCTAAGAAGTATTTTGCTCGTATCTTTATCCACAAAAAAGATGCAGAAAATAGGTCTATTATCCGACACACATGGATATTGGGATAATAAATATATAGAATATTTCTCCCCATGTGACGAAATATGGCATGCAGGTGATATCGGATCAATAGAGATGGTCTCTAATCTCGAAAACATCAAGTCGTTAAGAGCAGTTTATGGAAATATAGATAGTCAACTGATACGAATGCAATTTCCTAAGATTGCCCATTTCAAAATTGAAAACGTTTCAATAATGATGACTCACATTGGTGGTTACCCAGGAAAATATGATCCATCTATACGAAAAGAATTGTATGACACGCGCCCTAATTTATTTATTGCGGGACATTCACACATCTTAAAAGTAATGTTTGATAAAAATTTGGATTGTCTTTATATGAATCCAGGAGCGGCAGGTAAAAGTGGATTTCATCAGGTACGCACCTTATTACGTTTTGCTATTGATGGAGATAAAATAAAAGACTTAGAGGTTATTGAACTTGGAAAAAGATAAATAAAATTTATTGAGGAGGAATATTCTCTGGATAACAGAAATTTTCTGCCAATAAAATAGTATTTTGTAAATATGGAAATTCTTTTTCAAAATAATCGCTGAAGATATTTGAACTCATATTCTCTTGAATTTGATTGGAAGTCCATAATTTTCCGTCAGTGAGATATTGCAGTTGTTCTTCTTTTTGAATACAAATTGTATATAAAGTTACTAGATGCTTTACATTTTCATTTTCAAAAGTATAACGAATCATAAAGCGCGGCTTAATAGACTTATCTTCTGCAAATTTTCCTATTGCATTATATAATGTTCCTTCAATACTGCTACGAAACAAAACATATTTATGAAATGGGATATCCAATAGATCAGGAGAAACATATTCGTCTTTACTTCTTTTTGTAAGATATAACATTCCGTTATATACTACCGCAACACGTACAATCGGATGAAAATATTTTTGAGAAGATGAACGACTAACCGAACGTGCCATACTTCCCACAACCCGGCCCTTATCATTTAAGACAGGTAACCATATTTCTTTTTTTAATGTTCCATGCAATACCTGCGCTCGTATTTGCCCGTATATGATCACAAGTATGCCTATTATCAATCCTAAATGCTTATATAATAAATTTTCTACACCAGGGTTTCGCATAGATTCTGGAAAATGGATATAAATTAAAATAGAAAAAAGGTGTAAAGTATATAAGTTTTGAATTATTTGCCCAATAAAAAATGCCTCATCCAAAGATGTACGAAGCATTGCCCTTCGATGAGACGGTAAACCAGAATGTCTAACACGGTATAATACACTTTTTCTTGTAAAACCAGTAAAAGCTAATACTACTACTAAAAGTATTTCTGCAATAAGGGGTGAATGGTCATAAAGGGTTGGCTTTAAATTAAAAAATAAAAAAATACTATACAAAAGAAGAGTGATAACTGTTGGCAACAATAAAAATTGAAAGTATTTACCCGTTTTAAATCTATAGAAAAAAAATAATCCTACAAAACTTAATGCAAGACCAAAAAGTAATGATACATAGTAGGAGAAGAAATATACATCCAAAAAAATGGCTAATAATAACGGTAAAATACCTAAAGCCTGGTTGTTAAGCAACCGTTTAGTTCTATTCATTCTAATATCCTTTCACATATTCTCGTAGTAAACCTTATATTAACAACAATTTTTTTCACCTAATTGTTTAAACTAAATATGTTTTTCTGCATGATAAGAAGATCGCACTAGTGGAGCGCTTTCTACATATTTAAATCCTTTCTTTAACGCAACGTCTTTATATATATCAAATTGTTCAGGTGTGATATATTTTGAGACTGGTATATTTTTTCTGGATGGTTGCAAATATTGCCCGATTGTAAGTATTGACACACCTGCTGCTAAAACATCTTCCATTAAATCATATATCTCATCTTCAGTTTCTCCCAGTCCAAGCATTATACCTGTTTTAGTGGTCACCCTTTCTGAGATATGTCGTAATACAGTGAGGCTTACATTGTATTTTGCAGCACTTCGTATATGAGGAGTTAATCTTCTAACCGTTTCTATATTATGAGAGATTATCTCAGGCTTAGCTTTTATTACTAAATCAATTAAATCTATTCTACCTTGAAAATCCGGAATCAAGACTTCTACAGTCGTGTCAGGGTTCATCTCTTTTATTGCGATTATTGTATTAGCCCAATGATGTGCTCCAAGATCAAATAGATCATCACGATCAACCGAAGTAATAACAGCATGCTTCAATCCCATCAAGCCAATACTCTCTGCTATATTATGAGGCTCCTTCAAATCAAGAGGTAGGGGTTTACCTGTTATAGTGTTACAAAACTTGCATGAACGAGTACAGATCTCACCAGCAATCATAAAAGTCGCCGTTCCTCTACTCCAGCATTCTCCGATGTTAGGACATTTACCACTTGTGCATATAGTATGTAAACAATGTGATTCTACAATGTTTTTTGTTTTTCTGAAATTTTCATTCCCTGCTAAACGTATTTTTAGCCAATCGGGTTTCCGTACATGTCCAGTCATCTCAGATTATCCAAGAAGAAATTAACCATTCGGGTATATAAATGAAACCGTGTATTACCTCCTCTTATACCATGATCACGATCTTTATATATCTGCATATCAAATTGCTTTCCAGCCTGTACTAATGCTTCCACATAATCCATTGTTTGGTGAAAATGAACATTGTCATCAGCAGTTCCATGCACAAGCAAGAGTTTTCCCTGTAAGTCTTTTGCATGTTTTATCGGTGATGTCGCTGAATATCCTTGAAAATTCTCATTTGGAGTTCTCATATACCGTTCGGTATAAACCGTATCATAAAACTTCCAATCTGTTGGTGGAGCAATAGCTATACCTGCCTTAAATGTTCCATTTCCGGTGCTCATTGCCATTAATGTTGTATATCCACCAAAACTCCATCCCCAAATAGCAATATTTTTTTCATCAATATATGGTAACTTTCCTAAAGCCTGAGCAGCCTCTATCTGGTCTTTTGACTCCAACTCTCCCATACGCAAATATGTACATTTACGAAAGGCTTCTCCTCTTGCGCCTGTACCTCGTCCGTCAACAGATACAACAATAAAATTATTAGCAGCTAAATATTGCTCCCAATCAAGACTATACCTATCCAATACTTGTTGAGAATTTGGTCCACTATACTGAATCATTATTACAGGATATTTCTTTGTTTCGTCAAAATTTACAGGTTTTACTATCCAAGCGTTTAGCTCATAATCTGAAGCAGTATGTATTTTTATGAATTCTTTTTTAGAAAAAGCATATTCAGCTAAATCCTGTTTCAATTTTGTATTATTCTGTAATATACGTAGAGATTTTCCTGTCTTTGCTTCATTTACTGTTATTGTAGCAGGTGTTGAGGAGTTAGAATATGTATTCACATAATAAATGAAATTACTACTAAAATCAGCACTATTCGTTCCTTCAGCATTTGAGAGTTTTGTTTTATTACCTTTTGCATCTATTTTGAATACGCTACGACGCAAAGGACTTTCTTCAGCTGATTCATAGTAAGTAGTCTGAGTTGCTTCATCAAATCCGTATAATTTTGTAACATCCCAATTTCCATCCGTAATTTGTCGTTGCATAACGCCTGTTAATGAATACAAATAGATGTGGGCATAACCATTTTGCTCACTTATATAAGTAAATCCGTTTTTCAAGAAATTAATAGAGTTTAGCCATTCCGAATCAATATAGCTTTTATTTTCTTCTCTAAGAATCAGTCGAAATACGCCACTCTTTGGGTTAACATAATACATATTAAAGATATTCTGATTACGATTTAATGTCATCACAGCTAATTGTTCAGGATTATTAGTAAAGGTGATACGAGGAAGATAGCTTTCACCATCTACAGGTACTTTTAAATCCTTTATATCTCTGGTTGCTATATTATATGAATGAAGTGTCACTTTAGAATTTTTTTGTCCTGCTTTAGGATATTTAAAATTGTAAAAACCAGGGTAGAGTCCATTCCCATAAATTTGTATAGAAAATTCCGGCACTTCAGATTCGTCAAAACGTACATAAGCAAGCACTTCGCTATCCGGAGACCATGTCATTAAGTTTGTAGTGCTAAATTCTTCTTCATATACCCAATCAGTAATACCATTTAATACTTTATTTACTTCGCCATCTTTAGTCACCTGTATTTCAGTATCAAAATCAAATTTTTTCACCCAGATATTATTATCACGAACAAAAGCACACATCCTTCCATCAGGCGAAAAAGTGGGTATCATTAATTTCCCTTTAGTGTCAGAAAGTGGTTTTATGTAGTTTCTTCGAACATCATAATCATAAATGTCAGCTTTAAATGAATGTCGATATATTCTTTCCAAGTCTCGCCATATTATAATCCGATGTCCTGTATTGCTTATTTCATATCCTTCAAAATCTTTAAAGGTGCATTCTCTAGCCGTAGCTGTATTAAATAAAGTATCAACAGGAGTACCAGTTCGATAATCATACTTTATAATCATATTTTGTTCTTTGTTCATTGCAGTATAATATTCACCATCAGGCAATGACCGCATTTCTCCTATGGAAGTATTATGACGGAATTTACCATCTGTGATCTCTTTCAAATTAAAACGTTTACTTCCATTTTGAGCCCAGAGATTTCCTATCATTATTAGGAAAAGAAAAATAAAAGAAAATTGTTTCATGAATAATTCAATTTTAAGAATAAGTACAAAGGTAGTATTATTAAAGAAACGTTGACATAAGACTTAGAACGAATCTTATTGAATTTGCATGATATTTCTTTTGTATTATTATTATATTGTTATTATTATTCAATAATATATTATCAAAGTTGTATAGATATTTCCATAATGAAGATTTAGCAATTAAGCCATTTTTACACTTAATCTCCCCATTGCTAACCAACAACATAATTACCTAACAATAAAATAGTTAAAGATTATGTCATAAATATTTATACTAAAAAACAATTGAAATATAATTAAAAATAAATATGATCAAGCAACTACATCATAATCCCTATGCAATTATTCTATAAAAACGCCCTATCTAATAGTATAACACAATTATAGGGCTAGATTTTATAATTCATTTAATGTTCTTAGAAAGAAGGACAGGAGCTTATATTGAAAATACTAATTAAATTCATTACCATATTTTAATTTTACATCGGCAACAATTTGCTTAATTCTTTGCTCGTCATTTTTCTTACAAATCAATAAAGCATTACCTGATTCAGCAATAATATAATCATTCAAGCCTTCTATTATAACTAATCGATTAGGATCATCCATTGCAATAATATTACCACTACTTTCATATAACATAACTTTACTTTTTCTCAACTTCGCATTGTCGTTCTCATCTTTGTTTGCAATATCATACAAGGCCCCCCATGTCCCAAGGTCGGCCCATCCAAATTCCACACACATCATATATACATTATCAGCCTTTTCCATAATCCCATAGTCAATAGAAATATTTGGACAATAAGGAAAATGTTCTTGTATGAAAGCTTTTTCTTCCGGAGTATTAAATATGTTTTTCCCTAAATCAAATCTACTACTGACATCCGGCAAGAATTTACTGAAGGCCTCCAGAATCGAATCAATATTCCATAAAAACAATCCTGAATTCCAGAAAAATTCACCACTTTCATAAAAAACCTTAGCCAAATCTGAATTTGGTTTTTCTGTAAAAGTCTTTACTTTCGAAAATTCACCAATCACAGTATCACTACTTTGTATATAGCCATAAGCTGTTTCAGGGCGAGTAGGCTTAATCCCTAAGGTAACCAAAGCCTTATTTTTTTTAACAAAATCGAATGCTTTTTTTACATCACACAAAAAAATATCTTCTTTTAGTATTAAATGATCTGAAGGTGCAACTACAATATTTGCATTGGGATTACAAGCTTTTATATGATATGATGCATAAGCAATACAAGGTGCTGTATTACGTCTGTTTGGCTCTAAAAGAATCTGATTATCCTTGAGTTCTGGAAGTTGCTTTCTAACTAATATAGAATATACCTCATTAGTAACCACATAAATATTTTCTATAGGAATAATCTTAGCAAAACGGTCAAAAGTCATTTGTAATAAAGACCGACCTGTTCCAAAAAAGTCTAGAAATTGTTTGGGATAACTTTCTTTACTGAAGGGCCAGAATCTACTTCCAATTCCACCACCCATAATTACGCAATAATTATCATTCATGAATCAGATTATTTTAATTACTAATACAAAGTTAACGAAATAATCTATTATTTATTCCCAGACTCTTAATAAATAAAAAAAGTCTCTAATACTTGTACTATTAAAAAAAAAATCTACCTTTGCATCGCATTTAAAAAGCCCAGATGGCGGAATTGGTAGACGCGCTGGTCTCAAACACCAGTGGATTTATTTCCATGCCGGTTCGATCCCGGCTCTGGGTACGTATTAAATGAAAGCCTAATTGAAAATCAATCAATTAGGCTTTTTCTTTTTATCTTTTGTTCCCAAATTGTTCCCAAATACTAAAACGTTCTACATATAAAAACTGTATTTAATCTGAGGTTTCTGATCGTTTCCTATATATTTAAGTATTTCTCCCACATTTCTACTGCAATCAATTGTAATGGGATATTTACTGTCAAATTGGGTATTATTCCAGTTCATTTTTGTCAGAGCCAAAATCTCACGGCAAATTTGTTCAGGAGATTCATCGAAAGAAAAAAGTCTTACTTCTATCGGTTGAGGTATATATCTCCCCGGATATGTACCATAATAATTTACATATCCACGAGTATAAAGAAAATGTCTTTGTTTATCCAAACTAAACATCGTGCCCCGCAAAGGAGGATAATCTTTTTCTCTATATAACCTGAAATTCGTAGGCATAATGGTAACCAAGTCAATAGAGTTAATTTTCAAATCTTTTGCAACCCGTCGAAAACCATCAATTTCTTCTTCTGAATAATTAGAACTTTTATGAACAACTAATCTTTGTGGAAAAATCTTTACGGCTTCGTAATACTCTACCAAAGAATTTTTAAGTAAGGTGTAAGCTTGTTCTTCTGTTAAATGAGGCTGTTTATCTTTCTTACTTTCTTTTACTGGTGTTCCACGAAGAATAACGCCATTACCTTGTTCATTAAATATTTGAGTTACACTAGTCTGCGTTGTTTTCTTATCTCGGCTTTTATAAAAGCTAATTCCTGCAAAACAAGTAACATCATTGGACGTCTTCTTCAAAGCCCATGGAGTTCCAGAAGCTTTATAGTATAGGGCTGTAAAAAAATTCCAAGCAATAGTCGCTTCGTCCTGCATTTCAGAACTTGGTTTTACAATTCTATCTCTCACTATTTGAATGGGTATATTGTATTCCATAGCTTTAGCTTTCAAAAGCCTCCTAAAGTTGATTTCGACTTCAATCAAATCATCTTCACCCAACAAATCATGATCTTCAACTTCAATCGTTTTCGTGCCGAATATCATTTTTGTGAATTTTTCATCTAATACACACAATATGACATCAGGATTTTTATTTTTAGATAAAAATTTAATTTCAGTCACATATAAATCTACAGCTTTGATTATCAATTCATCTATATCGGCAGAAATCTTTTTGACTTCATCAAAACTTGAATTATTAATTTTCCTCACATAAGTATCATCATAGACGATTTCACTTTTAAAACCTATTGTTGCGTTAAATCCTGGAAAGTTTGGAAAAAGGTTTGAAAGATGTGTGTTTTTTCCATCAATATGTGTTTTACATTTTTTTATCCAGCTTATTACTGCACCTATACTTTCACTCATGCCAATAAAACCAATAACAATTTTATCAGGACGAACAATCTGCATATCAGATACCTCATACTGGTAAATACCTGTTCTTGGACAAATGTGTTCCCCTTTCCCAAATTGCAGCAATGGTTCTTCTAATATTTTAATATCCATACTCTACTTTATAACTAAGGTTTAACCTAAAAGGGTCTGAAAAAGATATCCATGGATAATTTGTCTCATTGTCAACTATTTTATTCATCAAACAATAAGATATAAACATGAAATGCTGATAAACAGCACTGTTTTTTTCTAACATCTTTTTATCAGTAATTAGTTTACTTTCCTGTTTATGGGATTGATACCCATTGTATGTAAAGCTCCAAGTTGGGGTAACAGCAATATACCATCTGTTTTCTGACATAAAAGATTGTATCTTAAATGACATCTGGCGAAAGTGTGTTATTTGAGTTTTTTCTTTATTCCACACTTCCGTCACAACACTTCGAGTTGCCATTTTTTTATTTTTCCACTGAATTTTTCTTTCACGGGCAATACCTATTGGACGAAATCTAAACATTCTTTCTTTACGAAGCCATTGTATAAATTTATAAGATAGCATTTCTTGTAGGCAGTTATCTATTAATTGAGAAAGGGCATTCTCATATTTGAAATTAGAAGGAAATTCTGTTGTATTGTATTCTTCTACTGTTCCAGCTTCTGCCAATCTGCTCAATGGTTCACTAGTTTCATTTAAAGGTTTAAATGAAATTATAGACCCCTCAAACACATGCCAATCTTTGACATTAGGTATACCCATAAATTCAAAGGCTCTTCCAACTACTTTTTTTTCTGATGCACTTTTTTTTAGACGATATTCTGTTTCCCATGACTTTTTAATAACTTCATCACGATCTACACTCAATTTTCCAACATACAGAATTTCAGGAAGTTTCACCTCCAATATGTTTGGATAAATTACTTCATGGACAAATTTGTCTTTATTTTCAAGAATATATCGCCTTTGACTTATTTTTTCATCAGAGAACTCTGCTTGTAAAAGATTAAGCAATTCTTGCAACTTAGATAAAGATATCCATGAGCTGATTTCTTTTAGTAGATTTTCATAATCTAAGATGTCATTATCTATGGAAAATTCGAACTGATTATTGATTATTTTGTTAATTGAATCAATAGAATATGATTTCTGTCGTTTTGTTAATATATAGATTATTAGACGATCAAATTCCTCATTTTTCTTATATTTCACATACTGTTCAAGTGTATGTTTAATTTTATCAATATTTGCTGTAGAGGTGACTTGAATGGCTATTTTGTTTTCTCTGTCAATCAAGTCTATAGCAGAAGTATTCTTTTCTTCGTAATTAGCATTAACTAACTTTAATCCATATATTTTATTCAAGATCGGAATAATTACATTTTCTCCATGTATATTAATGTCATACAGATTGACACTATTACAGGCTTCTACTTCAGCCCTAAACCGAGCCATTAGCTCAATTATATCATCAACAACCTTTTTTCTATTCATAATTAGTTTGTAGAATATTCCTTAATCCTATCTTCACAAATCCGTTTCACCAATTCAAATAGCCTTTCAACAATAGGAATAAGGGCATCAATATCTTCTTTTGTTACCTGAAACTTAGGATTATAACGAGCCTCGACATAAGCAGACTTTAAAAGAGTAAATAACCGTTTCTCTTCATCTGTCTTACGTGGAAATATCTTTTCAAATTCATCAGAGTATTTCCTTACGGAAGCTAAAAGTTTAGAGAGGTTGTGCTGTTTGCCATTTTCAAGTGTAAATACTAAGCGAACTGCATAAAACAGATTTTCACAAGCTTGATGAAGATAAAAAGAAGCTCTTTTATAGTTTTCTCTATTATATGCATTAGTAGCATCAACCAAAAATTCATTTGCTTCTTTAAATTTTTCCTCAAAATACTCCTCGGCTTGTGCTTTAATTTCATCATAACGCAGCTTACGACGCCTTACAAGCTTATATTTTCCTGTGTTATATAGAACAACTCCTTCTTCTTTCAATTGGGTATAAAAATATCTTCCATCTGAAAGGTCTTTGTTTAGTTTCTTAATGTCATCATTAATAAATTGGACAGGAGTTTGTTTCTCCGGATTCTTATAATATATTTCTTCAATGTTATCCAACCTCTGACCGACCTCTTTATCTTTTGCCTTGTCAGTTACTACCAATATATCATAATCACTCATATAGGTTGTGCGGATACCGAAATCTATGCGTGTATCAAATTCTACATATTTTCCCGTAGCGTAGCTACCGTAAAGAATAATCATTTGTGTCTGGGGAATTCTTTCCAAAACCATACTAACAAGATACTTTAAATCTTCTTGTTTTTCTTCGGGCAGGTATTTAATTGATTTCTTCATGTAAACCAGTTATTTGAGTCTGTAAAGATAATAAAAGGGAGGCATTTTTTAATATTATTTTGTAGTTTTGCTTCGTATTAGTTAAAAAGTAGCGTTAGTAAATTCTTGTAATCAGGAAATCGGCAAATTTCAAATTAACTGCAAGAAAAAGGCTATTGATAATCATGCTTATTCATTCCGTTCCTAAATTGTTAGTTCGTGCGATAAAGGAATAAATAATATGATATAAGCGTGGGATGGTTTATTTGCAGTAAAGGTATGCCGATACCTCTGGTTATAAATAGACTATTGTCCCACGCTTCTTTATTTTATAATTCCTGTCTTGGGACAACAGAAATAATCACGAACTAAAAATGTTACCCGAAAAAACATTTAATGAGAAAATATTCTCCATGCTTATTACTCATGCTTGTTCTGCACTGAGATTAACAGCTAAACAAATCAAAGAAAAATTTCACCTCTATCCTGTTTGTGTTATAAATTATTACGAAAAGGAAGAAACGGATTATGCAATAGAAATCCGGTTTGATAATGAGCAGAGTACAATAACCTGTTTATTTGATACAAACCATCGAAGTGATTCTGCGTCCATATTTCCAGACCATTTGTGCCTCTTAGCAGATTACGTCAATTATTTAAATTCTGCTTATGAATACGACTATATTGGATGCAGGTGGATTTTACCCAACGGTTACTTATACATTAAAAAATCTAAAAGTGATGTTTGCTTTATGATTAGCTGTTAATAAATATCGGCAGGGAATAACCCTGCCGATATAAACTTTATAAACTCTTTTTTGCTGAATTAAGATTACCAACTCATAGTTACAACACATTGATTATTTTCTTTCTTTTTAAAACTGTTATACACCTCTTATAAAACAAGAATAAATAAGGCAGGACTTTTGTGGAAAATACTACCCGAAGTGAACTGCACCCAGAAAGTTGGACATAAAACAAGATT
>DAMBSC010000019.1:0-90964 GCA_032054765.1 Tannerellaceae bacterium | reverse complement strand
AACTAATTACAGGATTATAGTCTAAAATCTGTCAACCGGTTTCAGGACGAGGCATAAACCAATGCAAATCAAAGCCTTTTTTACTCCTTTCACCTTTGCTTTCACCCAATCTTATTTATATACAATGAGTTAAACTAAAAGTGAAAGGTGAAACGTAGAAAAATAAAACATAATATGGTATAAATAGAGCTATGCGAACATCACTGCCCACATAGCCCGTAACAAAAACAATATTATGAAAAATAAAAATTTTATATATTATCTGTATGTTGTAAAACCCTGTTATTTAGTTTGATATATCGGGGTTCTTAACACAGCGGACACTGAAGCCATGACCCCTATAATTACTACTTAATCCCACTGATTTAAGATCTTGATTTATGTGAAATTGAGTGGCCCTATATTTATATATAGGATTTGGATCCATATCATTTCCCCACCAATATACATGAGCAGTAGAGAAATGTCCACTATTATAGGCTCTATATCCATTTATTGGAATACACAGTTGCTCTGAGGGGGTATTACCTTGTATTTTGAAAATTTTATTTTCAAGTACCATCCGGTTCTCACGCACCAGATCACTGCAAACATTATAAAGCTGAAGAAGTTCTTTTCTTTCAGGTGTTTTCCATCCGTCAGGGCATGGACCTTTTGCATTATTTCCTGACCAGAGGGTACTATCCTGCGGTGCTAACCAGTCGTAGGGCATACTGTTTGGCCCTTTTATAAATGTATAGGGAACCCCATCTGCTACACTCTTACTTAAAGGACCTGTGACAGTATGTATATCTGTTGGGGTGGTAGTATACTTTGCTCCATAATTCCTTCCCCATTGGTGTAGGAATCCAGGATCATCAAGCGTTTTTGATCCGGTATTAACGGGTGCCCATACTACATTGCCTATCATTATAGGGTATAAGGTGGTGCCTGGATAATAAATGGCTTGTCCTCCCTTTATTGTGATTGCCATTCTTTGCTCTGGATCATCATTGTTGATGATGAGAATATCCGCCTGTACTTCATCTGTCCTTGAACTGCGAGCCGGTATTGTAAACTCATACTCCAACATATATCCTGCACTGTATGTAAGGATAGGCTCGGGTTCATTAACGATTATATCTGTTACATTTTTATCCCCTATACTATAAGTAATGGATATTTGTGCCTGCGACTTATTATATGTCTTAATAGGAACTATGAGCTTTGATTCGGAGGTTGCATAGGTAACGTCAAATACGTTCTCTCCTGTTTTCAGCATATTGGAAAAAGTGATCTTGTCTTCTTCTGGGAACTCTATTTTATTATTTCCCGACTCTGCCTCGTATTCATCTCTGGCATCTTTCTGCCATTCTGTAATAGCTAATTCAAAAGTGACCTCTTCCGGGGTTATAGTTGTTGCTATCAACGTATAGCGTTTATTAGCCTCAATATCAACGTTGGCTGTAAGCTCTAATTCGTAAATCCTTGTTTCTCCGTTGAATACCCCTTCAAAAGCAATGTTTCCCTTACCAGCCCCCAGTGTAGAAGGATAAATATAAAATACCCCTGGTATGTCGCCTGTATTAGCTCCTTGTATAGCCGCGAAATCAATTACGGGGAGTTTACCTGATGCGAGGTTGCTGGTAGCAGTGGATGTTCCAAAAAGGAAAGCTTGCTGACTTACTTCCGATACCATTATCTTTTGTATGGTAAAATGTGTATCGGTCTCGATATTGGATACATCAAATCGTGCCACCCTTCGCTTTAACTGTACTTTTGTCATATCCTGTGTGATTGGTTGGCTGAGATCTATTACCACGACTCCTGACATTAATAGGGGCGTTGTAAGAAGTTCTACCTGTTTTACGGTGAGGAAATCCACGAATTCATTCTCGGTTGTTTCTCCAACATTAATACTATTGCTTTCGGCTATCTTTCCTTCAGCGTTTGCCACGAAGTAAAATTTTTTACTCCCTTCCTGCCCTGTAAGGTCGAGTGTCGCTGTTGGTGCCTGGCTTGTTCCGCCAAAAGGTGTATTATTGTCTCCAAAGCGGAATATCCTTTCCAATTTTCCTTCAGTATTAGCTTCATTATGGAACATATATACATCGAGTGTAGCGAGTTCATTTTCTTCATTACTAGCTACAGGATCAGCGTATGTTATACCTTTTTTTGCCATGCCAGGTATGGAGAATGTAACGAGCCCTTCCTTTTCGATAGGTTCCAGCGCTTCGTTTTCATTGGAACACCCTATAAGGGTAAATGTGATCCATAAAGTAAGTGGGATGATATATTTTATTAGTTTCATATTTCTATCATTTTGTTAATGATTATTTACTTGTGTTTTATTCCTGGATACAACGTACTGAGAAACCATGTCCGGCATTATGAATAGAATTACCACATACATTATTTATGCCATCAATATATGATGTGTAATAAATATTTCCCTCACTATAGTAGTTGTAGCTCCAAAAGTAAGTATTTGTGGGATTTCCATAAGTGCCTGAATAATAAACTCTATAGCCTGTTCGGGGGCAAAAAAGGAATTCACCTTGTCTATCCCCTTCGATTTTGGTCGCTTTATTGTCTGTGAAAGTTACTTTTCCATCATTAAAGGCGGTTGCTATTTTAGTTAATTCTTGTTGTGAAGGTATCCTCCATCCGCTAGGACATGGTCCTTGGGCTTTTTCCCATAATGTCGTATCCTGTGTGGTTAACCAATCATAAGGATACTTTTTGATTAATATAAATTTGTCTTTTGCTATTCCGTTGGCTACTTCTTTGGTTACGGGATCACCTGTGCCATAAGTATCTCCTGTAGTACCATATGTTGAGCCATAGTTTCTACCCCACTGATATAATTTCCCTTTATCTTCAACTGTTGCCGCACTTCCTTCCACGCCTACATTAACTGGTGCCCAGTAGATGTCGCCTAAACGGACCGGTTTGAGAGTCGTTGTATGATAATTGGGCATACTGTTGATATAGATTGTTTTCCTGTTTTCGGGATGATTATTATTAATAATCTCCACAACAGCGTTTAATGGCACTTTAACAGTTTGCGGAGGGATGGTAATCTTGTAATCCTGTATATATTGACTTGCGTATGTCATAATGGGATCAGGGTCATTAATCTCGAGTCCTGGCAGTGCATTATCTGTTCCATAAAGGTAGAAGATCCTGGCCGAGACACTCCCTTTTATACTCGATTTGACATGTACTGTGAGGGTGGAAGGTTTTGTCGCATTTGTAATATCATACGTATTACCTCCTGTTACAGTAATATTTTCATCCCCAATAAGGCTTCCTTCAGAAAACTCTAATAGATTGTCTTTGGGTTTCACCTCTTCTGTTGTCCCGTTCGTCCAATCATCTATTACAATCGTGAATTCTACTTCGTTTTCCTTAATGCTTTTCGCCTTCAGCATATATCTGTTGTTAGGAGCAATAAAGACTTCCGGAGAAGGATTAATTTTGTATATTTTTGTTTCAGCTTCGTTCATAAACTTTCCTTCAAATGAAATATTGGTTTTTCCTTCTCCTAACGTTGTTGGATAGAGATAAAAAACGCTTTCTACATCACCTGCATTTGCTCCGGTTTTTGTTGTGAAATCGATAGTGCTTAAGTTTCCTGTTTCAATTGTGGTAGCCACACCTGTAGCCGGTTCGAAGATATGTGCGCGTAAGTTTGTTTCCGTTATATAAATTTTCTGAATCTCAAAATTAGTATCAGTGGAAACGTTGGATACATCAAAACGGGCTACCCTGCGTTTAAGTGTGATTGTCTTGTCATTGGTATCCAGTGGTGCATCAAGGTCAATGGATGTGACAGAAGACATCAAAAGTGGCGTTTGCAGTAATGCAGCCTGTTTTTCACTGATAAATTCAATAAAATCCGCTTCTGTAGTCACCCCGACCATGACATCTGCTATCCCTGCAACATTACCTTCACCGTTTGCAATGAAATACATATTCTTTTCACCGGTTCTTCCGGTAAGGTCAATGGTGGCAGTAGGATTATCGCTTGTCCCTCCGAAGGCTTCATTGCCATCACCGAAGCGGAACACGCTTTCAAGTTTTCCAGCCATATTATCTTCTTTTTTAAACATGTATATCTCCAGGTTATCGAGGTCATTTTCTCCCTGATTTGCCGGAACTTCTGCATATGTAGCCATCTGTTTACTCATCCCTGAAAGAGTAAAAGTTACAGCCCCTTCTTTATTATTGGGGGCGTCAGGGATCTCCTGGTCATTATTGCATGCCGTAAAGAAAAAGGCCACAATAATCCCGATTGAAAGAACGATTCTTTTTTTCATATGTATGTTTTTAATTATTATTTATTGTTGTATACAGCGTACGGAACATGCATTGGCTCTTCCGCATTGATTTATTCCTACCGAAGACTCATCAATTTTCAATGCTTTAGAAGAGGAGCCATTGATTCCTGATGACCAATAAAAGGATGTACTATTCAGACTGTTAGATTCACCATTATCGTATCTTCGTGCTCCTGCCAGCGGGAAATAAAGGATCTCTCCATCATTAGTACCTTTTACTTCTAGCCTCTTATTTACAATTTTGACATTGTCGTTGTAGGCAGAACCATAAGCTGTAACGATTTTCTCCCATTCGTTGTCATTTGGTAATCTCCATCCGTCAGGACAAGGACCTTTGGCATTATTCCCAACCCATAAATCATTTTGAGGTGTATTCAACCAGTCGTAAGGAGGATTTGGAGCGATAATGAATTTATTAGCGACATTCCCTGTTGTAGCATCCGACAGACTGACTGGGCCTTGTGCCAGGTCATCAACAGGAGGTAATCCGCTATTATAGCTGAACCCTATATTAGAACGTCCCCATTGGTATAATAGCCCAATATCTCCCACTTCTGTGGTGCCATTGAGTGTTCCGGCCCCAACATTCACAGGTGCCCAGTAGGTATCTCCGAATTTTATAGGATATAAAGTTGTTCCAGGATAACGCCAGCTACAAAGGGTTATAGTTCTCTTTTGATCAGGATTAGCTTTGTTATATATGGTTACATTTAGTTCTACCGGTACTTTATTAGCACTTTGTGCCGGTATTAATATCTCATATCTTTGGACAAAAGAAACACCATAGGTCGCAACAGGATCAGGGTCCAGGCTTTTGGCTTCCAACTCAGACAAAGATGACGCATTACCAAAGGTATACTTTATATCCATTCCTGTTCCTTTCTGACTATACGATGTAGTAGTGAAAGTTATTTTCCCAGTTGTTGTAACTGCTGTAATATCGTAAGTATTTGTCGTCAGCAGGTTAATTCCATCACAATCTTCTATAGTAAGTGTGCTGAAATCTACCAGTTCTGTTTCTGGCTGTGCTTCTTCTTCGCTGGCATCAACCCATTTTTCAATAGTAATATTAAACTCTACCTCATTAATAGATACAACCTTAGCTTTAAGTATATATCTGTAATTGGCTTTAATGTCTACAGTATCAGGAAGATTGATGTTATAGACTTTGGTGTCCTTACCGTTGAAAAGTCCTTCTAAGGCAATATGTGTCAGGTTTTCCCCTATTTGTGTAGGATAAAGATAAAAGATACTGTCTGTAGCGACAGGATTCTGTGGGTCTACAGGCTGGAATTCTATTGCTTCATATGTTCCTCTCTCGATCTTTTCGAGAGTTTCTTCTGATGCATCTGGGAAGATAGATGCACGTAAACAAGCTCCTGAAATGAGAACTTTTTTAATTTCAAAGTTTGTTTCATCAGGGTTGTTTACAACATCAAAACGGGAAACGCGCCGCGCCAGATTTACTTTTAGCTCGTCAGGCAGTGGTTGTTCAATATCAACAATTGTGCTAACTCCTGACATTAAGAGAGGGGTTTTGAGTGGATCGGGCTGTAAGTCTGTGAGAATTTCAAGGAATTCACTGACTAAAGTAATGCCAGGATCCAACTTTCTAAGTGCTTCTGAACGATCTTTTCCATTTCCCACAAAATAAAATGTTTTTTTACCTGATTTATCTGTTACATCAATGGTAGCGGTGGGGGTTACTCCTGATCCATCTACTGAAATATCATCAGTATTGAAGACCTTTTCCAGTTTGTTAGAATTGTCATTGAACATATAAATTGTGAGGTCGGAGAGTTGATTTTCCCCAGTAGTTGCTATAGGATCTGCATAAGATACCATTCCTTTTTTTATACCTGGAAACATAAAAGTAAGGGTACCTTCTTGTCCATGGCGGACAGAGAGAGGGGCATTTTCGTCACTGCATGCAGTACTTAATACCACAGCAAGTAGTAAACATTGAAAAACGATACGTTTTCTCATACTTATTAATTGTAAATGGTTAATAATTTTTACGGAGATTTGTGGTTAAGGGGTTATAATTATTGTTTTTATAGATGTTGAACCTCTAACCATCCACATTCCTCTTTTTGTTTTTATTATTTGTTGCTATATCATTCATAATACCTTTTTATCTTTCCATCACTTGGTAAGTGATGGAAGTTATTTAAAAAGGGAAGAAACTTGAGCCTGTTTATTAATGCTTTACATTTCTAAGAGTATTCTTATTGAAGGTATATGTAATCATATTGTAAACAGATATTTTATAAACGCCATAAAACAAAGCTACTATGAGAAGGATTAACGATTTATTAATGGAAAAGCTAGCTGTACCTGCCCCTGATAATCGTGAGGGGAAAACACAAGATGACATGCTCGTTTTCGTAATAAAGGGAAACGCTAGATTAATGTTTGAAAACGGAAATGATAGTTGTAATGTAAAAAAAGGAGATGTATTTACTCTCTCTAAAGGAACATTGTATCATTTAGATGTATTGGAATATGCTATTTTTCTCAGCCTTCATATACGTATGGGAAAGAATATTCCTGAACATTTTTTTTCCATATCAGAAAATCAAATTGTAAAGAAGACAAAACATTCTTGTTTCAGTAAATTAAAGATGAATAGTCATCTGTGGAATCTAGCCGATACCATTTTGTCTGTATTGAATAATTTCTCCGCACAGAGCTATGAGTATTTTACTGTCAAATTATTTGAGTTCTGCAACATTATAAAGGCGGGATATAACATGCAGGAGGCAACAAATTTTTTCTTTCCAGTAATAACAGAAGATAAGACTTTTACTGATTTCGTTATGAAAAATTATTTAGAAGTAACGACGGTAAAAGAACTGGTAAAACTTTCACCTTATAGTCTATCTGTATTTAAGCGTCGCTTTTGGAACTCTTTTGGAGATACGCCTTATCAATGGATGAAACGTCAAAAAGCAAAACGTATGTTTTACCTTATAAAATACAGTAAATTGACTTTTAGTGAAATAAGTTACCGAATGGGTTTTAGCTCATTATCGCAATTTACAGCCTTTTGTAAAACAAACTTAGGAAATTCGCCTAGTATTATTCGTAAAAAAAGAAAAATATAATATTTCTTTTTTTCTTTAATATTAAAAAGAACCTTTTGATTAAACAAAAGAACTTTTTTGTTAACAATCAATTTGTAGGATTCTCTACATTTGTAGCATGTTTTGGGGATACTTCAATTAAAACTCCATCACTTACCAAGTGATGGAAAGATATTTTCACAAAGATAGGCAAAAATGTATTATAATGTGCTATTAACCAGCTTTTTTTATGGCTTTCGAAACTTTATCAACAGCTTTGTCCAGAATTGTCCGATCAAAGGATGCCAGGTATGTATAGGTCATTCTTTCGCTGGAATGTCCCAATCCTTCGCTAATAACCCATAAAGGCAAACGCTCTCCTTTGGCTATTGTAGCCCAAGAATGACGAGAAACATGTGTCGTCAACTTTTTCTTAAATCCAAGTAAATGAGCAATGCGATGTAGGCGACTGTTTTGTAGCCTTAAAGAAGCAAGATATTGGTTCCTGTATGGTTTTTGACAGTTAGTTATTAGGGGGAAAAGGAAAGGACTATTTTCTGTTTTTAATTTATGTCGATCTATGATAGCCTGCATAGCAGTGGTTACCCGTACTTCAATTAATTGACCGGTCTTACGTCGTAGATATGTTATTATACCTTCGCGTAGGTCTGACTTTCTGAGATATGCTACATCCACGAATGACATCCCGCGAGCATGGAAACAAAAGAGAAATATATCGCGTGCTAAATCAAGCCCACTATCTCTTACGTCAGTCGTATGATGAGTATGAGTAAAATCAAGATTATCCAGCAGACATACTTCTTCTTTTGTAAGTGCTCGCTTACGTGTTTTTTGTACTCCTGTGTAGACATGTATAAATGGATTTGCACACGAACCTTCAATAATTCCCTCTCCAATTGCGCGGTTATAAATTGCGCGCAGATTACGCATATAGAATGATATTGTGTTAAGAGAGCGTCCTTGTGTTTTCAGCCATATCTCATACCTGTTTATGGTTGAAACGTCTAAGCGACTAATGGGTGTATCGTTTCCTTTGTTGAATCTTTGAAATGAACGTATGGTTGAAAGATATGCTTCGGCTGTACGTTCCTGACCTGATATTTTTAATTCTCGTGCTTTACGGGCAGCATATCCTTTCAATAAGCAGTCTTTCTTTTTATGGCGTAGAATATCCAACATATCATATACTGTAAAATCTATATTCATTGTTTTTAATGATTGAATATGATTTTGTAGTTGTTGTATATTCTCTGATAGAGCTGATTTGATTTTTCTGAGCTGATTTTTGCGATTGGTGTTAATACTAGGATGTAAAATCACGCTCCTCGTAGACATATCCCATTCGGAAGGATAGAGCCGATAAGGCAAAGTCAATGTCAGAACTTTTCTGCGGTACACAGCACGGATAAACAAGCTCCCCGGAGCTTCCATATCCTTTTTGGAAGATCGTAGGTTAATAGTAAATGTTCCCATGGATTTTTTATTTTAGAGATTTCTTAACATAGTATACTGACTCTGAAATTGTGTAAATACATTATTTAGGGTGTGTCGTCAAAAGTAAATTATCGTTATATGGTGGATAAACGATTCCTTTTTCAGTAATTATTGCCGTTATCAGGTTATTAGGTGTTACATCAAAAGAGGGATTAAAAACATTTATATTTTTAGGTGCCATTCGATGTTTGTACCACATATCTGTTATTTCTTCGGCTTTACGTTCTTCAATCAAAATAGAACTACCATTTGATGATGAAAAATCAATCGTTGTTGTTGGCCCAAGTACATAGAAAGGGATATTGTAATGTTGAGCTAATATGGCCACTCCCAATGTTCCTATTTTATTTGCTACATCTCCATTCATCGCAATCCTATCACAACCTACAAGTACAGCTTGTATCCATCCTTTTTGCATTACTGATGCAGCCATATTATCACAGATCAAAGTTGTATCTATACCTGCTCTTTGCAGCTCGTAAGCAGTCAAGCGGGCACCTTGTAATAAGGGACGGGTTTCGTCGGCAAAAACTTTAAATGAATAGCCTTGTTCTTGACCTAAATATATAGGAGCAAGAGCGGTTCCATATTCTGATACTGCCAAATGTCCTGCATTACAATGAGTGAGGATCCCCGCATTAGGATGGAGAAGTGAAAGGCCATATTCTCCTATCTTTCGGCAGGCTTCGGCATCTTCTGCCCGTATAGCTTCAGCTTCAATGCGAAGTAATTGTTTTATCTCAGGAACTTTTTTATCAGGACTTGAGATTATAACTTTTTCCATTCGGTTTAAAGCTGTCATTAGGTTGACAGCAGTAGGACGTGAGGAAGCAAAATAATTTTTTATTTCATTAAATTTCCCCAAAAAGATAGTATAAGAATCTGTTTCTATTTGTTTACTACAGATATAAATACCATATGCAGCAGTTATCCCGATAGCTGGTGCACCTCTCACTTTCAAATGGTAAATAGCATCCCATACATCTTCAGGTGAAGTGAGATATAAGTATGTTTCCTTTTCAGGTAATTGAGTCTGATCTAAAATAATTACAGTATCTGAATATTTATTCAGAGATACTGTTTTAAGAGATAAGAGTTCCTGTTTCAATTTTGTAATCTTTTTTGATTAATTCCTTCTAGGTGAAGACGCTTCGATGGCAACACCTGCAACACCTATCGCAACTACTCCTGCTGTGATAAAAGCAATAGAATTTCCCTTTTCTTTACGAACATAAAAGAAATCTCCTCTTTGTTGCTGATGCGCCGGTACATTTTTGGGCCTCAATGAACCGGATTTCATAAGCGTGGATATATAGAAGCTTTGCTCATAGGTCATTTGTTTTTCACGTACACCGTTGGGAGTTATTGTATATAATGTAAGGTAGCTACGGAAACGTAAGGGCGATTCATCCTCTTTGAATTTCAGGATTTTTACATTTTTCACATTGGAATCTATTCCTTCGAATTTACCTTTTGAATATACATCATTACGTATGCGATCGAAAGTAAAATTGTCTAACGTTACAGGTGTACTATTTATCATTGATTTGGGAGGGATAAAAGCCACTCCTTCAGGAACTGAAGCCTGTCCTGCAAAATTTCCGAAAGTATTAGAATAATTGGTGTGTGGAAATAGATAATCACGGTAGGTATATGTATTACTGTTAACTTCTCCCTTCACAAGTATATTTTTATTGTAATAACTGGTAACAGCATCTTCTACTATTATAGCTGACTGTTGCCAGTCGAGGAAAAGCGGTTGATCAAGCTTATTATATATTGTTATTTCAATAGGTAGATTCTCTCCATAAAAACAATAGGTAATAGCGACCGTATCGTTTTCCTGTGTAAAATCACCATTATCCAGTTTGTTGACTTTCCATTGATTTGTCTCTATAGTAGAATAGTAATAAGTCGTACAGGAGGATGCTAAACCTGTAAAAACACTTAGTATTATAATAATCCATTGCACTTTCATAATATATATTATTTTAGTAAGGATTTAATTGTTATCATAGAACCAAAGATATTAAAAAAAAAGTAATCATGGCTTCTTTTGATAAAAATATCATACCGATGACTAAATGACGGAATTGACTTCTTTTTTAACCCTTTTATCATAAAATAGTTTATATCATGGTGTATTTTATTTGTTACATTTGCATTATTGTAAAAATGAAATTTGGAAATTAATATGTTATAGGATGAATAGCATACAAGAGAAAATAACGGCTTTACGGAAAGTAATGGCGGAACATAAGGTGGATGCTTATATCATACCAAGTTCTGATCCTCATTTAAGTGAATATGTTCCGGCTCGTTGGAAATCCCGTCAGTGGATATCGGGCTTTACCGGTTCTGCCGGAACAATAGTTGTTACGGCTGATAAAGCCGGCTTGTGGACGGACTCACGTTACTTTTTGCAGGCAGCAGATGAATTAAAAGGTTCGGATATAGAACTGTATAAAATGATGCTTCCGGAAACCCCGACAATAAATAATTTTCTGCTTCATGAATTGGAAGAGGGTCAAACTGTAGGATTGGATGGCGAATCATATAGCCTGGCTGATGTTCGTTTGTTGAAGAAAGCATTATCTAAAAAGCGAATAGGACTAAATATTTCTATTGATCTAATAAACGAAATATGGAAGGATCGCCCGGCTATTCCGGGAAATAAATTATTTGAACTGCCCGTGGAAATAACAGGTAAGTCGGTAGAAGATAAATTAGATCAAATTAATAATAAACTTCGTGAATCAGGAGCAGATTGTCTGATATTAGGAGCGCTTGATGAGATTGCATGGACATTTAATATTCGTGGGAATGATGTTGAATATAACCCTGTTGCAGTAAGTTATGGTTTTGTTTCTGAGGATGAAACAGTCCTATTTATTCTGCCGGAGAAATTAACAGCTGATATTGCTGAACATCTTAAGAAAGAAGGTGTGGTACTGGCAGATTACAATAAGATAGTTTCTTATCTCAATCGTTTACCGGAGAAAACAACAGTCTTTATCGATCCGGCAAAAACGAATGCGGTATTGTATGAAGCCATACCTAAAAGTTGCGAAATTATAGAAGGTATCACACCGGTTAACTTACTGAAAAGCCTAAAAAACGAAACCGAAATAGCCGGTTTTAAGAATGCGTTGATTAAGGATGGAGTGGCTCTTACACGTTTTTATATGTGGTTAGAGAAGCAATTGGTCTCTGATGAAAGTATAACGGAGATAAGTGCTGCTGAAAAACTCTCAGCATTCCGTGCTGAACAGCCATTATATATTTCTGATAGTTTCAGTACGATATGCGGATATGGCCCTCATGGAGCTATCGTTCATTATAGCGCCACTCCGGAAACCGATTCTACCATTAAACCGGAAGGCCTCTTATTAATTGATTCCGGCGCTCAATATCTGGATGGCACTACTGATATTACACGTACAATAGCTTTGAGTGAACCGACTGAAGGCATGAAGAAAGATTATACCCGAGTATTGAAAGGGCATATCAGTCTGGCAAAATCTAAATTCCCTGTCGGTACCCGAGGTTCACAATTGGATATTCTCGCACGTAAAGCCTTATGGGATTCCGGTCTCAATTACCTGCATGGAACGGGACATGGGATAGGTCACTGCCTGAATGTTCATGAAGGACCTCAGAATATACGTATGGAAGAAAACCATGTTAAATTGCTGGAAGGCATGGTGATCAGTAATGAGCCGGGTATTTATCGCGCTAATGAATACGGGATTCGTATTGAAAATATGATAGTAGTACGTGAAGACAGTGAAACAGAATTCGGTAAATTTTTATCATTCGAGACATTAACACTCTGTTATATTGATACAAACCTTGTAATAGTAGAGATGCTTTCAATACGGGAGCATGCATGGTTAAACAAATATAACCAAATGGTATATGAGAAATTATGTCCATTCTTGGATCAAGGAGAAATAGAGTGGTTGAAAGAGAAAACAAAAGAAATATAATAACGATTAACGATTAATGATTAACAAATAAAGGCATACATATTAATCATTAATCGTTAATCATTAATCGTTAAAAAAGTGGCTTTAATTAAATCAGTAAGAGGTTTTACTCCTAAAATAGGTAAAGATACATATCTGGCGGATAATGCTGTGATAATAGGAGATGTGGAAATGGGAGAAGGTTGCAGTATATGGTTCGGAACCGTATTACGAGGTGATGTAAATTCTATCAGGATCGGAAATGGAGTTAATATTCAGGATGGTTCTGTATTGCATACTTTATATCAGAAATCTGTTGTAGAAATCGGTAATGATGTATCAGTAGGGCATAATGTAACTATTCATGGTGCAAAAATATGTGATGGGGCTTTAATCGGAATGGGTTCTGTAGTATTAGATCATGCTGTTATAGGAGAGGGCGCTATTATTGCCGCAGGTTCCGTTGTACTTAGTAACACTATTGTTGAACCCGGTAGTATTTATGCAGGTGTTCCTGCTAAATTCGTAAAGAAGGTTGATCCTGAACAATCCAAAGAAATTAATCAAAAAATAGCGAATAATTACCATATGTATTCTTCCTGGTATAATGAAGATTAATAAATAAATGAAAAAATTAGGGATATTTCTTATTGTGGTTATTTGTTTATTAGGTGGTTTCTTATTATTGCCGTCTAATTATTACCTACGTAGGGCAATCGTACATTTATTGCCTACAATAGATCAGTATTCAATCTTTGACAATCGGATAGTTAAGGCTGGGGATCCTCAACCATGGGAGAGGGCCGAGGCTTACAATACTTTATCAGTTGCACCAGAGTATAAAACCTACTTTGAAGAATATGAAACAGTTGCTTTTGTGGTAATAAAAGATAATCAATTACTACATGAGGAGTATTGGGAAGGCTATTCATCGCAGTCGCACAGTAATTCATTTTCAATGGCAAAAAGTATTGTCTCATTAGGTATCGGATGTGCTATAGATGATGGTTATATTCAAAGTGTAGATCAACCGGTAAGTGATTTCTTTCCTGAGTTTAAAGGGTATAATGGTAAAATTTTAACGCTAAGACATCTTCTTACAATGAGTGCCGGTGTTGACTTTCAGGAAGCCTATTCTTCACCGTTCTCGCCTACTACAAAATTATATTACGGAAACGATTTGTATAAAATTGCTTTTGGAATGAAAGAAATAGAAGAACCGGGAGTGAATTTCTTATATCAAAGTGGTGTCACACAATTGTTGGCATTTGTATTGGAAAAGGCTGTCGGTGAACCAATAAGTGATTATGTTTCAAGGAAACTATGGACACCGATGCAAGCTGAGGAGAATGCGCTTTGGAGTCTCGATAGGGAAGATGGAATGGAAAAAGCATATTGTTGTTTCAATAGCAATGCACGAGATTTTGCTCGTTGGGGTCAGCTTCTATTAAACAATGGTAATTGGAATGATAAACAATTAATTTCTGAAGGATATCTTAAAGAAGCCCTCTCTCCGGATACATCACTTTGGGATATAGGAAACAATATTCCAAACAATTGCTATGGTTTCCAGTTTTGGTCTTTAACGTATGAAGGATTGAAGATTTCATATATGCGCGGAATTCTGGGACAATATGTATTTGCTATCCCTGATAAGAATGCGGTAATTGTACGTCTGGGTAAAAAACGTAGTGATACCTATAATTCACAGCATTATCCTGACGATATTGATGTTTGGTTAGCAGCAGGTTTAGATATTCTTGAACAATCTAAGTAATAACTAATATCATGAAAAAAAATCTTTTACTTTTATTCTACACTTTATTTTTTATATCTTTTCCTTACATTATATACGCTCAAAGCAATATATTGAAATTGACCGATATTCATATACGTGATCCGTATATCCTGGCTGATAATAAGAATGAGATATATTATATGTATAAATCTTCTTCAACCAAAGATCCGACAGGAGAGGCAAAAGGAGGTGTTGAGGTATATAAAAGCAAAGATTTATTAACCTGGGAAGGCCCTATAAGGGTATTTACCGTACCTGAAAATAATTGGATAACTGGAGGTGTTTGGGCACCGGAAGTACATGAATACAAGGGGAAGTATTATTTATTTGCAACGCTCAATAGTAATATAATATGGAAAAAATTGAGAGAACATTGGCCGGCGTATACATTTCGCGGCACGCAGATCTTTCATTCAGATTCTCCCGAAGGCCCATTTCTGCCATTTGACTTAACCCCACATACTCCAATTGACCGGATGGCTCTGGATGGTACACTTTGGGTTGAAGATGGTATTCCATATATGATTTACTGTCATGAATGGGTACAAATAGTAGATGGAACGATGGAGATTGTAACACTTTCCCCTGATCTATCAATTCCTATAGGTCATTCTACAACTCTTTTCTGTGCATCGAGCGCTGATTGGTCTACCGGAAGTATTCATCCATCACCTTTACCAACTTCTTATGTCACAGATGGTTGTTTTCTGTACCGAACGAACACCGGAAAACTTCTTATGATCTGGTCAAGCTTTATGAATAATGAATATGCAATAGGTATTGCGGAATCAGTAACAGGAAAGGTTACGGGGCCATGGAAACAGCAGGATAAACCTTTATTTACCAAGAATGGTGGGCATGGTATGATATTCAAAACATTTGATGGTAAATTATGTATCACTTTACATCAACCGAACTATCCCGGTGGCGCTGAAAGGGCACATATCTTTGAATTGGAAGACATCGGTGAGACCTTGGTATTAAGAAATAGAAATGAATTAACAAATTAATAATCTATCAAAACTAATGGTATGAAACAACCTGTTTTACTACTAACGGCTGCTCTTATATTTTTGTTTTTGTCATGTAATGAACAAACGACCCACAAGCAACAAACGGCGGAGATTGAGTATTTAGTACCAGTAGCTTTTGCTCCTCCAACCTATATTTGTTATAAAGCTCCTTTTCCAATAACGATTGATGGTAAACTTTCACCCGGAGAGTGGGATTTGATTCCGTGGACATCGGATTTTGTAGATATACAAGGTGATAAGAAACCAAAACCTTTTTTGAAAACGCAGGCTAAAATGACCTATGACGATTATGGGCTATATATTGCAGCTATGCTGGAGGAACCTCATATCTGGGCTGATTTAACTCAACATGATACTGTTTTAGTTCTGAATAATAATTTTGAATTCTTTATTGATCCATCCAACGATACACATAACTATGTTGAGTATGAGGTAAATGCATTGGGAACTACATGGGATTTATTTCTTTCAAAACCTTATCGAGATGAAGATTGGGTATTGCTGAATGACTGGGAATTCATGGGAATGAAATCTGCAGTGCATGTTGAAGGTACATTAAACAATCCCAATGATATTGATAAATTCTGGAGTATGGAAGTCTTTGTACCCTGGAAATCGATCTACCAACTAGTACAAGGTAAGAAAGTTAAACCTGAAGCCGGAGAACAAATACGGGTAAACTTCGCACGTGTAGAATGGGCTACTGAAGTACAAGATGGTAAGTATGTAAAAGCGGCATATGAAGGTGAAGACAAGATCCGTGAACGTTATTTTGTATGGGCGTCAATGGATGAAATAAATATGCATAAACCTGAGAATTGGGGCTTTGTACAGTTTTCTGATAAGTTGGCCGGCACAGGAGAAGAGTCATTTGTTAGACATAGCGATGAAGATACAAAGTGGATATTACGTAACCTATATTATCGTCAGCGTCAATTCTTTCGTAAATTCGGTGTATATGCATCTACTCTTGCAGACTTGAAGCCGGAAGAAGTTTGTCCGGCAGAAATATTACCGCAATTAATATTGGGAACTACGATGTCGATGTACGAAATAACTCTTCCTACACCTAACGGCAGGGTATGGCATATCCGACAAGATGGTTTAGTGTGGAGTAAGTAAAGTTTAATTATTAATCTTCGTATTTAAATCCACAAATAGTTGGTAAAGTTCCGCAGTGTTACTTCGGTTTATAATAACCGGATTTTTATTTTCTGAATAAATAACCAGATACGGGCCTCCTTTGGAATGAAGGAAAAGAGTTATATTACCCAATTCGCTAGAGCGGAAGTGCCCTTTGTGGTATTTCCAGAAGCTTATTCCGTTTTTACGAAACCCAATATCAGGTAAGAACTCTCTGTATTCAATTTTATTAATGGAATTTGTTGGAATATCAAGTCCATATGGTCCTGTTATTTCAACAGAGTCATTATGGATGATAACTTTATCTGATACTGAAATGTAAATAACAACACTGATAATACTAATTATAAGAAAAATTACAATCGCACTACCATATATATTTACTTTAGAAGGCGTGGTTTCCTTTGTATATTTACGCTGTGCGACCGCAATAATGAATACTCCTCCCAATATGACCCCTATAAGAAGAAAATCGATCATTGAATTATTATCAGTCTTGTCAAGAATGAAGGTTCCTATTATTATACAAAATCCCATCCCTATTGAAACAGATCGGATCATCCGGGTAAGTCCTTTTATATCAACTTTATCTCTCTCTTCTTTCGACATAGTCTTAGAACCGTATAGCAGTTTGGGATATTTTACCGTTAAGTATCCTAATAGAATAAGAATTAAACCAAGAATATAGGTAATCATAGGATTTACAATTAAAATTAATAACACATACCGATAATATATCGACAGATCATATCACCTCCAAAGACACCAATACAATATAAAATACCCAGTCGATAACCTTTAAGATTTGTAGACACTTTTAATGCATAAAACATCCAGATCAATGTCCATATAAGGAAGATACTACCTATTAAGCCAAGCCACATGCCAAGTATGAAACCCGGTTGATTGATCATTTCTATAGGTGGGAGATTAAAATTCATCTCATTCATCCTTTGTAACGGTTTGAGGTAGAAGAACAGTGTCATTAATACTAGCGGGAGTTGAGCAAAAGCAACAGTACCCAATATATCTATTATTCGTGTCTTCGATTTGGAAAGAACCAGGCTACCTATGTAAAATAATAAAGCAGGGATCAGCCAAACAATGATATGTTCGACTGCAAAGCACCAGAATTTATTGTTTGGAGCTGGGCCGAAGTGTAATAATCCGTGGTAGTGATATTGAATAAAGTAAGCAAGAATCGTACTTATTACTAATCCAGCAAACCCGATCAATAAAGCTTTCCCTCCCGCGATTCGTTGAAAAGGATTGATCAATGATCCCCAATTTATATCATCTATGATATTTTTCATTTTTTAAATTAGCGTTTTAATATCCAATCTGTGATATCTTTTAATACTTCGGGATTAATGGTTTCTTCAATTTGCCCATATTCATTGGGTAGCCCGGTTCCTGCTGCTTGAAAGAGATGATTTAAATTAAAGTAAGGCTTTGTAGTTACATCTTTATTCCCATTCGAAGATATACCTTCAAGAATAGCAGCAAGGTTTTCACCGCAGGGAACTTGTAAATCTTTCATTCCATTCAGAGCCAATACGGGACAATGTATCTTTTTGAAATAGGGTGCGGGATCGTATTTAAGGAAGCTGACAATTTCGGGAGAAGATAATTGTTCAACTGCCGGATCGATCTGTTTTTCCATAGGTGTTCCGGTAAACAAGCTCGTTATATTTTTCCTAAGCTCTTCCTTGCTTGTTGCTTCAATAGCAAATATTTGTGCTTGTCTCATATATTCATTAAACTGAGCAATATATTCCTCAGGTATGTTTGAGGCCTTGAATAACTCTTCACGTTGAGTATGCAATAAACGTTGTCCATTTACGCCTGGCGCAGCTAATGTTACAATAAAAGCCGGAATTTGTTCTGAACCAAGCATAAAAGCAATGGCTCCACCTTCGCTATGACCAATAATGCCTACTTTATCTTTATTGATTTCTTTTCTGGTTTTGAGATATTCAATAGCTGATTTAACATCCGAAGCAAAATCATCAAGTGTTGCCTGATTGTATATACCTTGAGATTTTCCTACTCCTCTGTCATCGAATCGGAGAACAGCAATTCCTTGTCGGGTCAGATAATCAGCCAATACAAGGAAAGGTTTGTGTCCCATTAATTCCTCATCCCTATTTTGTGGTCCACTTCCGGATACTAGAACAACAGAAGTGAATGGCTCAGATGTATTTGGTATAGTGAGTGTGCCTGCTAATTCTATATTTGCTTCTTTATTAAAAAAAAGAACTTCTTCTTCATTATAGGGATATGGTTTTTCAGGCTCCTGGGTGCGTAGATTCGCTTTGATCTCTTCGCGGGATAAATTTAACGGAAAACTTTGACCGGATTGCACAAAGTTACCTTCTATAATACCCTCTTTAGTAAGTCTTCCTGTATAGGCGAAGCCAATAGTTGAAATAGCAATTGATAATTCATTATTTGAAAATGTAATAGAGGTCACGTTTATCTCTTCTGTAGTCTGGTCCGGACTAAGCATCGTGGCTGAATAATTATTTTCAGACTTTGATATATCAAAAATGATTCGCATGGTGAAACCTCCTACATCAGTACTCCCATACCATTTGCCTGAAATATCTGATTGTGATGAACATGAAGTAGTTAAAAAGCAAAGTAAAAGTAAAAACAAAGAAACTGAAGATTTCATATCTTAATTATTTTGATTTATATTTTAATTATTATGTGATTCTATTGATTTTTTCAATAAGATCATCAAGAAAGTTACGTACCGTTGGATAACTTACTCCCATATTTTTAGCCATATCTTTCAGACTGCCGCTGGATTTAACAAAATCTATAATGAATGCCTGTTCGTTTTTTTCAAGGCGTGCAAGGACAGGTAATTCAAAATCCCCATTTACTTCTGTATGGCATTCCTCACAGAATAAACGTCCAACTTTGAGTTGTTCATCACAACTTGGGCAATGCAAAGGCAAACGTTTTTTCTTTTCTGTCATAACTACTGAATTTGATTACAAATATAAATCATTTTTTAATATAATCAATTTTACATTGAATAAAGTTTATATAAAAATAAATATTATTTAATCTATAAAGTGGTATTTGTGAAGTCATGCTAACTTCTCATGTCAGTATAAAAAGGGGAAGGATGATTTATTTTTTCATCGGCATGAGAACTTTTTCTCATGCCGATGAGATTTTATTCTCACCAGCATAAGAAAAGATTCTCTTCCAGATGAGAAAAAAATCTCTCTATGGGTGAGAAAAAATTCTCAACGTAATAATTACTACTGAGAAAAAGTATTTATACTACGCTGAAGATCAAAAATAAGTCTTGGAGTGAGGCTATAGGAGTGTTTATTTCAGGGATTTATTTCCCGAATATATTTGTAAGGCATTCGTATCGCAATTATACCAAAGGGGATGATTATAAAACTTCCTGTCAAAAACATTTTTAATGCTTCCGGACTATCCTGAGGAAATTCATATACCTCTGAAATTAATGCTAAATACATATAACAGCTTACAAGCGAGAATATAATTGCAAAAAATACACTTAATGCTTTATTTTTCCAATATAATTGTCCGATCATACAAATTAATAGAAGAAATGGTAAAATTATTTGGAGAAAGAGAAATGTCGTAGTTTCATAACCTTGGTTGAATAAACTGTAAAATGAATCAATAATTATAACAATGAAAAATATCGAATAGAATATCTCAGGGAAAAATGCCCATACTTTCTTTCTTAATTTCAATGAAATCAGACTTTTCATAGCACTAATGTTGTTTATAAATATATAAACGATACTAACATTTTTTTAGTATGTATTTATCTCAGAAGCTGATTGAAAATAATAATTCAGCCTGGAATTTACCGTAATCAATAGGTTGGATCAACCTTACACCGGTTGATAAGGGGAAGCTCATGCGTAATACATTCCAATCGAAGAGAATGTCAGCTCCATATGAACTTTGAGTAGTCCAGCCACTGTTCTTGTTAGCTTGATTTTTAGTATAGTCGTAAAATAGATTGGTTCGAATACGGCGGATATACATGAGTTGACCAATACTTAAGTCAGGAGAAATAATAGAAAAAGCATAATCGGCTTTGAATCCGGTCTGGTGTCTGGTTTGGTAGAGATAATCATATCCCCTTGTTTTTTCCAATATACGCTTAGGTATATATAATGCTTTGTTTTCTATATCCTGGTATTGATAAGCAAAACGGAGCATTAAGCTATGATTCCGAATCAAGCCGGGCCAATAAGTTGTTAAACGTCCGGCATACAAACTACCGTAGTTTTCTGTGTTAAATGGGGTATTTAAGTATTGTAGACGCAATTGATATCCCCAACGTGGTAAGATATCCCGTTGAGCCATCCTCCGGTAATTATATATTCTTACTTCAGGTAAAACATATTGAAAGTTACGAAATTTACCGCTTTCAAACTGCTGGTATCTGTTGTTTGTAAAATAATAGGTAACTGATGGCTGTATTCCTCTTATATAATGGTTTTTTGTTAAATTGAACGGTATATATACTCTTCCTTCTGCTTCCAGATAATTCCGGTTGGTTTTCTGACTCTTAAAAACTTTTCCTTTTTCCTCTTCTACCCAACCCAGATCATAGGCTTTATCTCCATAATCCACATTTAAATCGATCACAGGTAACCATCCCTTATATGTAAAGGCCAATGTACCATGGTGGTAGCCTTTCCTATAATACCACCCTGCCTGCATAATAGCGGTGTTCAATGTGTTTTGTGAAAGAATTGTAGCTCCTGGTTTTACTAATGTACTGAAATCATCAGCCCCGGCACTCATTGCTTCGGCTACATCATAATAAAAAGGTGCCCAGCTATGGATCTTAAATGTATGAAGTGCTTTTCTATAAGGTTTAGGGTTAAATTCAACCGATATTAGTTCTGCAGAATCAAGATTAAACTCTTCCTGCCGGGCTAGTTCTTCTGCGATTGGAAAACGATAAGGTTCATTAAAGTTCACTTCTTCTTTTAACAAGCTGTCTTTGGACAGGGAAGCTATACGGTATCCTTTTGCTTGATAATCTGACAGAAATAGTTTGTCTCCATTTTGGTTTAAAGCCGGATCGAATGCTCCAAAACGGGCGGATGTGAGGCGATATGTACGAGATGTTTTAGGATCCAACATATAAATGTTATTAGTCCCGTTAAGTCCGGATTCGAAATAAAGCTTATCTTTTTTCCATAGAGGATTCGTTATATTGGCTGAAGTTGTTTTTAGCAGCCTACTCCATTTACCGGTTTCGGTATTAAGCTGCATAATAATGATCCCTTTATTGTTGATTGCTACTGCTGCTATTTTATTATCTTCCCTAAATGCCATTTCTTTTATATAGGCATTGCCGGGAGTTTTATAATAAATAGATTCTTTGCCGGTCTGAGCATCGAGCAATACAAGATGGTTTTCACCAGCCAGTGTAGTTCTTGAGACTGCAATGGTTGTTCCATCATTGTTGAGGGCAGGGGATAGGTAGCGTTGTCCGGGAGTTAATGCTTTGACCTTATGCGCTTCAATATCAAAATATTTGATTACAGAATAGTTTTCATGTGTCCACCGATATCCTGATACTATTTCGGTCCAGTATATGCGATTTTTATTTCTGACCAGACGACTATTAATACTTCCTAAATAACGTATATGTTCTTCTTTTCCATTTGCTAAAAAAACGAGAGAGTTTATATCATCCAATCCTGATTTAACAGCAAAGGCCATGGAATCATTTATGACCTGAGGATATCTGTAAGATGTATATCGTTTATTTTGTGGTGAAAGGTATTGTGGTAGTATATAGCTTGTGTCTTGTTGCTGCCATTGGTCTCTGTAAAATGAAAAAGTTTCGTTATAAAGTCCATCCACAGGAATTCCGGTATGATGTTTAATCGCATTTGAAAACATCGGTATAGCAAAGAAATGAGATACATAGCGGCTGGTAACTTTATCCCATATATCTGCACCATATTTATATCTGGCAAATGACGTAATGTCATATCCTAACGCATAGAAATTGCCTGTGTAGTCTTTATAAGAACCAAGATACCATTTGTCGAAAGAAAAGAATTTTTTATCTGAGAGCATTTGTGCCCTGTATGTCATATTAAATTCCGGTAAACGACCACGTCCGGCGTTTGACATAGCTGTTTCAACACCAACAGCGTCACCTTCTAAAAACCAGGTTGGAAGAAAAAATGCTGCGACACCGGCAGCTTGCTCACCAATAAGATAATATAAGGGTCTGAACCATCCACGCATAACTTTTCCTGTTTGGAATACATGTCTCGATTCATGCAGCACCAAATGCTTATCCCACATCTGACCTTCCTGTTTGGATGCCGGTGTTGTTATTAGCTCCATCCGACGAGGTGCCCAGGATACCATTCCATTTGAAGACATATTGGCAGGATGTAGCACAACGGGGAATTTTGCTTTCATCGGTTTACCAATTGTTTTCTGAATATGTGGATAAACATTCTCCAGATATAGGGCATACCTGTAAGCCATCGAATCTATTCCTCTCGGATAAACTAAATTATAGTGTGGAAGTTTTACAATATTCCATTTAAATCGGGCCGGATCAGAGCCATAATCCACAAACTGTGCATGTGTATTAAAAATACACAGGATGCTTATGGATAATATGGCAATATATCTGGTCAATGCATTTTTATTAATCCAGTTTTAAAACGGCAAGGAATGCTTTTTGCGGAACTTCAACAGTTCCGATTTGTTTCATACGTTTCTTACCTTCCTTTTGTTTTTCTAATAGCTTACGTTTACGGGATATATCACCACCATAACATTTTGCTGTTACATCTTTACGGACGGCTTTAATAGTTTCACGTGCAATGATCTTGGAACCGATAGCAGCCTGGATAGCAATATCAAATTGCTGTCGAGGAATCAATTCTTTTAATTTTTCACACATCCTTCTTCCAAAAGTTACACTGTTGTCGACATGTGTTAGTGTCGATAAGGCATCTACCGGCTCACCATTCAGCAGAATATCAAGTTTAACCAGTTTTCCCGGGCGGAAGTCCTGAATATGGTAGTCAAATGAAGCGTATCCTTTAGAAATACTTTTTAATTTGTCATAGAAATCTATCACAATTTCGGCTAAAGGCATATCAAAATATATTTCTACTCTGTCCCCGGAAATATATTCCTGCTTAATAAGGATACCACGTTTACCCAGACATAATGTCATGATAGGACCAAGGTATGTCGTACTGGTTATGACTGATGCACGAATATAAGGTTCATCAATATGCTCGATTAATACAGGATCAGGTAAACCACTGGGATTATGGACCTCTAGACAACTACCTTTTTTGTCATATACTTTATAAGATACATTGGGAACTGTAGTGATTACATCCATATTGAACTCACGGTCAAGCCGCTCCTGGACAATTTCCATATGGAGCAATCCTAAAAAACCACAACGGAATCCAAATCCTAACGCGGCAGAACTTTCGGGCTGGAAAGTAAGTGATGCATCATTCAATTGAAGCTTTTCAAGAGATGTTCGTAGATTCTCAAAGTCTTCACTGTCAATTGGATAAACACCGGCAAATACCATCGGCTTCACTTCTTCAAAACCTGCAATAGCCTCGGTAGTTCCACCTTTTACATGCGTAATAGTATCCCCGACTCTTACTTCTTTTGATGTTTTAATACCTGATATAATATAACCCACATCACCGCTTTGTATTTCTTGACGAGGAGACATATTCAATTTCAATATTCCGATTTCATCAGCGTAATACTCTTTTCCGGTAGCAATGAATTTTACATGATCCCCTTTGCGAATAACGCCATTAACCACCTTAAAATAAGCAATGATACCACGGAAAGAATTAAATACGGAGTCAAAGATCAAGCATTGGAGCGGAGCATCAGCATCCCCTTTCGGCGCAGGTACTTTTTCTACAATGGTGTTTAAAATATCAAAAACACCTTCACCAGTCTTTCCGCTGGCCCGAAGTATTTCTTCAGGTTTACATCCTAATAATTCAACAATCTGATCTTCTACTTCTTCCGGCATAGCGCTCGGGAGATCTATTTTGTTGATAATGGGAATGATTTCCAAATCATTCTCAATAGCCATGTAAAGATTCGAGATGGTTTGAGCCTGAATTCCCTGAGCTGCATCCACAATCAGTAGAGCACCTTCACAAGCCGCAATCGAACGTGATACTTCATACGAAAAGTCAACATGTCCGGGGGTATCTATCAGGTTCAGTATATATTTCTCGTCTTTATATGTATATTCCATCTGGATGGCATGACTCTTGATGGTAATACCACGTTCACGTTCCAGATCCATATCATCTAATATTTGGGCTTGCTGATTACCTTCTATCGTTTTGGTATATTCAAGCAAACGGTCTGCCAGAGTACTTTTGCCATGGTCAATATGAGCAATAATACAAAAATTGCGGATATTCTTCATCTGCTACATTTATTTGGAGTGCAAAGATAGGAATTTTAGGTCAAAAACTATATTTTTGGCATACCATTTGTTCTCAATAGATTATGACAGTACAAGAAATAAATAAAACATACGATCGTATAGTTGGTTCATTAGATAAAAAAGAGCTGAAAAACGCATTCGATTCTCTGCAGTCTTTAATAATAGGAAGCAAAGATTTTTCTTATCTGGATAAGCTGCACCAACTGCAGGAAACCTACAAATATATGTTACATTACAGGATTGATGGTGCAAAGGATCCGATGCAGGAACAGATATATGCTAACCTTCAGGTTTCTGCCTATGAATTGACTGATCAATTAAAACATAAATTACTTGCTATAGAATCTCCTCTTATTTTCTACACCCGAAGGCGTATATTAGGAGATGCGCTTAAAACGTCGTATGATGATCTTTTTGAAAAGTTACTGGAAAGTCATGATAGAAATGAAGAAGTAAGATTGGAAGATACCGTTTCTTTACTTTTCTCAAAAATATGGTTATCAGATTCATTAACCATAGAAGAACATGCGTCAATTAAAAAGATAATAGAGAATAATATTCTTCCATCTGCTGTAGGTAGTCAGATTGTATCAGCTTTGATATTAGGATTACAGGCTGCTTTTGATAAAGAGAAGATTTTATTATTGTTTGATGCTGTTAGTCTGTCTGCCTATGAAGAAGTGCAGGTTCGTTCATTGATCGGTATATTGATAAACCTGTATCTTTATAGGAATAGAACTGCTTTATATCCGCAAATAGAGGATCGGCTTGCTGTATTAGCCGAACAGCCGAGTTTTACTCAATCGATCCGAACTATATCACTACGTTTTATTCTGGCAAGAGAAACCGAAAAAATAACTCGTAAATTGCAGGATGAAATCATTCCGGAAATGATAAAACTTAGCCCTAAGCTCAGCCGGAAGATTAATTTAAGTGATTTAACAACGGAACATTTGGGAGATGACAAGAATCCCGAATGGCAGGATATCTTCGCAGATAGTTCATTAGGTAAGAAAATGGAAGAATTTAGTGAATTACAAATGGAAGGTGCTGATGTAATGCACTCCACCTTTATTCACTTAAAAAGCTTTCCCTTTTTTAATGAAATCAGTAATTGGTTTTTACCTTTTACCCCTGATCATTCAATGTTTCAGGGACGTTTTAATCAGGAAAGTGGAGGTTTTCTGGATATTATGACAGAAAGTGGCTTTATGTGTAATTCAGATAAATATTCTCTTTACCTAAGTATGCTTCAGCTTCCTGAACAAGCTCGTAAAATGATGGAAAGCCAGTTTAATAGCCAGGCTTCTGAGATGATTCAGCAAACAAAAGAGGAACTAATTACAAACCGGAGGAAGTTTGATATTATCACAGGACAATATATTCAAGATTTATATCGATTCTTTAAACTTTATCCAAGAAAATTGGATTTTGAAGATATCTTTCAACTTCCGCTTGATTTTCATAATTTACCTATTTTGCAACCATATATATCCGATGAGGAGAGTTTAACGACTATTGCTGAGTATTATTTACGGAAAAATTATTTTGAAGATGCATTGAAGATATATGAGCGTTTAGTAGAAATCAATAAAGAGAGTGATATACTTTTCCAAAAAATAGGGTATTGTAAACAGATGACCGGTGATATAGAAGGAGCTTTGTACTCCTACTTACGTGCTGATCTTATTAATTCAGAAAGTAAGTGGGTTATCAGGAGAATTGCCGGTTGTTATCGTACCCTAAAACAACCGGAAGAAGCATTGGAATATTATCGTAGGTACGAAGAATTAAACCCCGATAACCTTTCGGTTCAGATAAGTATTGGTCATTGTTATCTGGAGTTAAAAGATTATAACGAAGCATTGAAATATTATTTCAAAGTTGATTATTTAGACTCTAAAAGCAGCAAGGCGTGGAGACCAATAGCCTGGTGTTCTTTCCTGATTGGTAAATATGATCAGGCGCGTAATTATTATAATAAGATTTTAGATAATAATCCTACTATGGAAGATTATTTGAACGCAGGTCATACGGAGTGGGCTCTACAAAATATAAAAGAAGCTATCAATTTATATAAAAAAGCTATCCGGTTAGCGGATAATGATTTTTCAAAGTTCAATGATCAATTCATGCAAGATATTCCGGATCTGGTTGTTGCCGGTATTGAGGAAACAGAAGTCCCCCTAATGCTGGATCAATTAAGATACGCATTAGAGGGCTCAGTTTGAAAATACTTCTGCCTCATTTGAGTAAATTACCCCTCATTCCCACCAATAAAAAGAGGCGGGTATTTCATTTTCATAGATATCTTCAATTGGGATTGATTTTACGCTATTCCGGCCATCTAAAGATTTTGCATTAACGGCTATCCATAAGGATTTGAGATCATTTGGTGTTACAGTTCCTGCCAGATTTACACTAATAATCCCTACGATATCATTTCCTTCCTTGATAACATATTTCATTTGACAATTGGTACGTGATAATGTAGTATTATAAACATATGGATTATTATCTGTACTGGCTGCATATGTATTAATTGTAAAAGCGCTTTCTTCGCTTACTTTTACACCTACATTTCTAGTCACGAAGCTAAGAGGTCCGTTTGCCAGCATAATAATTCCACGTTCTCCATTGTAATAAGGGATTCCTGTCATATCGTTTTCATTAAGCAGGAATGTCAGTGGAAATTCGGTGAGGTATGGAATAACAGACCAATTTTCTATAGGACTGTAGCCAAATCCCTCAGCTCCGGTCCACTCTTCATTGGTAATACCATAAGGGGGATCTGATTGGCCGGAAGGTATCAGATCATCGTCAAAAACCTTTTTGCGATAGAATACAATATGAGCAGTATATAATCCCGTTAATCTGTACATTACTAATTGTAAAGGAGTCGTACCGTCGGGGTCCAACGTTTTGTTCATCATTTGAACATCTCCATTATTAACTGTGATTTTAAAGAACTCACTTTTGTATAAGTCCTTACCGTATGGATCATATGTGTTTATATTATCAGGAGTTTTCTTATTCGAGTTTTCTGTTAATGTTACCGATTCAGTAGGTACAGACGATAGATACAGATTTACACCACACGGCACGTTTATGGGGTCACCATTCGCATTTTTTATATCGACAGTATTTCCTTCATCACTTGGAGTGACGGAAAGATCAAACTCTGTAATATAGTTCGCATTTTGAGCCTGGTAAATAGGGAAGGATTGCCATCGGTTTCCATTTGGAT
This sequence comes from Tannerellaceae bacterium, assembly GCA_032054765.1. GTDB lineage: Bacteria > Bacteroidota > Bacteroidia > Bacteroidales > Tannerellaceae > DFXE01. The sequence goes on along the minus strand of DAMBSC010000019.1, from coordinate 62,366 downwards.
ACATTAGGTATATAACATCAAGAGGATATGCATTTGTTGGCATATCATCGTCTCCTTTTGTTAATACGTTTTCATCGTTTGCATCAGACTGTTTTGATATTTCCAGGTTTGCTTTTAGTTGATATGTTTTAGCCGTGAATTTATTGTTATTGTCATTAATCTCCGGATCATCCTCGGAACATGAAAACAATACAATTCCTATGGTTAATATGAATATTAAAGATATTATTTTTTTCATTGTATATGTTTTTTGATTAATTTAAAATTTAGTTTGATCCCAACCTGTATTAGAACCTCCTACCCAATAAAATGAACTATTTTCATTGCTTGAATCGATTGTTAATGTAACTTTTCCTCTTTGTTCAATAGGGCTGTTAGCGATACATTCACTCCATTGGATATCAATTACCTCAATGGACGGTTTTTGATAAATTTTCTGTTTTTCGCTCATAATTTATATGTATGTTTCATTGCTAAAAGTTAAAATATAACACATTCTATCTCAATGAACAAAGAAAAGAAATAATAGAAAGGAAATGACAAGAATTTTATGGATACTAGTCTCATTTGCGGGAAGTTGTAGTCTTATTTATGGGAAGATTGTATCTTATTTGTATAATATAGTTCAATTTCTACAATATAAACTATACTATAGTGTTTGGTTTTTTATCAATCTCTTTTCACCTCTACCGCTAAAAGTCTTTTCTCTTGCCGTTTTGTGGGTGAAAGCAGTTGCTTTCACCTGCGGAAGCTTCCTTTCACCAGAAAGATGAATGAATTCTTTGAGGAATCTGATAGAAGTCATAATGCTATCTCATAGTTTTATTGTTTTGCTGTTAATTATTTGTTGTTGATTTCGACTGTTTTTCTACGGCTCACCTTTGTGAACCGTGAGGATCACCTCCGTGATCTTTCCGGCTCACGACTGTGAGCCGCACCGTTCACAGTCGTGAGCCGATAAATATATTGCTATGGATGTGTAAATATATAACGGACAAAGTGATAATTTCTCCTACCTTTTTATTAAAGTTTTGTAGTCTTGATAGTAAACAATTGATAGGGTGAAAGCGCCTGCTTTCACCCTGTATTCTACTTTCCAAGGCCCTTTCGAGAGATTGGTGACGATGAAAAAAGATTATACTTTTCTGTGCTGTTTTTAATTTAATTCCCACGAATAACTTTGAATGGGTATTTTAGGTAAATCATCATCATTAGCTGATCTTAACCGGGGCACAGGATCTGTATCCAGCATTTGTTGAGCGTCAACATAAAGATGCAGTGTCCAATGTTGGTTACTGCTGAATTGTGGTGCGGCAATAGATGCAATCCGCAATTCTTCGTCATCTTTATCTTTATTATAATAAATAGCGACATTAACTCGTGGATCTTTGTCTTCATTATAATAGAAAACACGTGGTTTCATCTTCGAGCCTGAAACATATGTCATTTCTTGAGTGGCCGGGGTATCATCGTTTACAAAAAAGTAAATTAATTCATGGTTAAAAACAGGATAATTTGTATCATGTAACCCTACAATTCCCCTTTCTGTGTATTCTCTCTGCTCTAAATTATATCCTACAGGAAAATCAGTTAAATAGGAAGCTGTACACCAATCTTCAGGTTTTCCATAAGAACTGAAAATACTTCCCCAATCCTCCTCAGACAAAGGTTTTGTTTGATTGGTAAATACGACCCTGACGGTAAAAATGGCTGTTAGCCTTTCCAATAAAATAGTTAAATTGTTATTTTGATCTTCTCGTATAATATCTCTTCCAATCATGGGATTACCTTGAGGACATATACCCAATGCGCAATTTTTTGCTCTGAAATAGTTACTTTCAATATAAGGTTTATAGGTGGCTTCTCCATTTGGAGTCGGAAGCCACGCGGGATCCTGTGTCATACTTATGTTACTTTCACTAATAGAAGAGTAATATATCTCATTTTCGATAGGAACAATAATCTTTTCATTCGATTGGTTTCTGAATGTAAAGTCTTTAACCTCTCCGGCAACAGATCTCACATCAACCCAGAAGTTAAAGAATACTGTATCTTTAACGGAGTTGTCGACTTTACAAGTTAATGCGCTCCAGATATTATCTTCAGTCTTTCCTATAATAAATAGTTTGTCTGATTTATATTCACCGGATATAGATCGTTTATTTTCCGCTTCTTCATCAAAGATAATAATTCCATTATCTTCATACTTGTAAACCTTTTTACCCTCTAGGATGGGTAAAGAGGATGCTTTTGTATCTATGGTATTTATATCTAATCCCAGTCCTGAACCCACTTTATATGTTTTAATAACTTCTTCCTGTTTTTCAGGTTCAGGTTGAGGGCTGTCGTCAGATGAACAAGTTATAAAAATGGCTGGATATATTAATATAACAACCACACGTAGTATTAAATATATATTTTTCATATTGTATAAGATTAATTAATTAAAACGAGTCAATCCATGCACCGTCTCCCCCATTGTTGTCCGCACCGAACCATTTATATTGATTCAGTTTATCTGAACCTGTAACTTTGATTGTAGTTGACCTCTGCGCACTGGCGGCAATACATTCGCTCCACTGAATATCCATTGTTTCAATGGACGGTTTTTCATACTTTTTCTTTTCCATGTTAATAAGATAATTTGAGTTTTTTTCTCAGATAAGAAGATTGAAATGAGTTTTTATCATTCTTACTTAACGAGTAATAATTTAAAAACATCTGTTTTATCCAGATGTGTGTTAGAGTTTTTCTGTATGACTGTATTACAGATTCGAGTTCAATTCAATTACAATTATAATTACACAAAAAAAGCTGTTATTTTTTATATAACAGCTTTATGAAACAGACTTAGTGTCTTGTTTTTGGGAATAAACAGTCCTGTATTTGGGAAGAATATTATTTTATGGAAAAAATATTATCACATGCGGAAATAACCTTTTGCTTATGTGATACTAAAATAATAATTCTATCTTTCTTATGTTTTTTCAGAGAATAGATGATTTCAGCTTCTGTATCTTCATCTAATGAAGAAGTCACTTCATCAAGTAATAATACATTTCCTTCACAGAGCAATGCTCGTGCGATAGCTATCCGTTGCATTTGACCTCCTGATAGTCCGTGTCCACCTTCCATTAAAGAAGTCTCCAAACGATCAGGTAAATCAAAAACAAAATCTGCCGCTGATTGCATTAATGCCTCAATAAGTTCATCTTCGGTAGCATCTGGTCGTACAATTAATAGATTATCACGAATTGTACCGGAAAATAGAAAATCTCCCTGAGGTACGTATGCGAAATTAATACGGGTATGTTCACTCGCGGGAATTACTTGTTTTTTACCGGACAACGTTATTGAGCCTTTATCGGGTTTCATAAAGGCAAGTAACAAGCGAATTAGTGTCGTTTTTCCGCAGCCGGTTTCGCCGGTTAGGGCTGTCATAGTACCTTTTTGAAATGTTAATGTAATAACATTCAAAACAGGTTTTTCCGGAACATAGCTGAATGAGAGGTTTGTAATATCAATCTTTTCCAAATCAGGTAGTAATACTTCATTTTTGAGATTTTCTTTTGGTATATTTTCCAGCTCCCTTAACCGATCCGTAGCTGTGTAAACTGATACGAAAGCCGGTGCTAAAGTTACCAGTCCAAGAGCCGGAGTTTGTATCATATTTACTAATTGAAGAAAGGCGGTTAATGTTCCAAACGTAATAATACCGGCCTGGAGTTCAAAGAGCCCCCAGGAGAATGTGATCAAATATCCGGCGCTGAATCCTATTGATAATATACTATTGGAAAAGATTGAAAAATGATTTTGTTCAATCATTTTTTTTATATTGCTTTTTTGCCGGTTTTCCAATTGTTTTTCAAAAATAGATTCAAGACGGAGAGCTTTGATAATTCCTGTATTTTGAACGGATTCCTGGAAAAATTGTTTGATTAAACTTGTTGTCTCTTTAATTTCACGTGAAAGAATTCTCATCTTTCCAAAATAAAGCTTGCTGAATAATAAAACAAGGGGAACTAAGCAGGTTAACGTTAGTGCAAGTTTCTGATTCATTATAAACATAAAAACGAGCGCTCCGCAAAGTTTTAATCCGGTAGAGAAAAAATGTGGAATAGTTGAGGTGAAAAGCTGTACTAAATCGTTGATATCTGTATTTATGCGCGACATAATATCTCCACTATGATAATGTTGTATCTTACACCAGTCTGCACGTAAGATAATTGAAAAAAAATAAGCAGTCAATTTTCTTTGAACCAATATATTCATCCGGACTGTTCGCCATGATAGTAAGGCTCTGATAATTATTCCTGTTATTATTAAAGCCGCTAACCAGCTAATGGTTTGCCATAATATTCCATCAATAGCTCCAGTTGCTATATCTACAACTTTCTTAGATAAAACTACCGATGCTAATGAAAGTACTACTTCTATAATACCTAAAAGGAGTAGAGGCATTAATGGTAAAATAAATCCCGATGACAATCGGGATAAATAACGAATAGTATCTCTCATTCAAGAACTAACATATTCAATTGTTGGAGTTTTTCAAGTAATTCGTTTACATCTGTATTTGCCTGGTCTTGTTGTACCTCATAATGTTCCAAGATTTTTTCCGTGAGGTCATTAGAAGAAATAAATTCATCACTCATCAAAGAATTAACGAGCAGTAGTGCGGTATCATTTAATACCAGCATCTTTGTGAAATCGACACTTTGCATTCCGATAGGTATAAGAACTTGTTCACCGGCAACCTCTCTAATAATAAATCCAGGTTTTAATTTTACTTTCATTTTCTTATTTTATTAATAATTCGCAATGCTTTATATAGGTTTAATCTAAGTTTATGACTTCTGATCCACAGGAAAGAGAAGGTAATCCACCACCATTCACCGCAATGTATCTTTTTATTACCTCGTTGAATACTTTCTACGACTCCTATAATATCTTTAACAGAAGCAATTTCATAACAATTATTCAGGCTGTTATCTCCCCGAATATAGTATATATCATCTTTTTTGTGAATGATGCGATGAAGTATTTGCCGACCTTGATACTGAAACATAACGATTTTACCGGATGTCAGTTTTTCAGGAGAAGGATATGTTAATATCGCCATATCTTTTTCATGGCGTAAAAAAGGGAACATACTGTTCCCTTTAACGCGTATTTTAACTTTTTGTTTATTATCAATCAAACCCTTAATCTTAGTAATCAGTTCACTATTATTTACCAATAATACTCTGACCGGATCGTTGATAGCTTGAATCATTTTAATAGGATCTAAATTTTTCTATATCCGAACAATGTATAAAATGACAATTCAACAGCTTCTTTATCCGGTTTATTTTTAAAGTGAAATGCCTGTATATTTTTTACAAGAGCAGATAATGTAATTGATATTTTATCAAATGTGATTTCATCTTCTCTGATCAGTGAGCAGGAAGCCAGAAGTTGTTGAAAAAAAGCCAAAGGAGTCAGACGTCTTATCTCATTAATATAGGCTTGTTCCATAGTCAATATACCTTTTAGTAGCACCTTTTTATTTCTATAGCAAGGTGTTTTTCCACTCCAGGGAGTTCCGTATATATAGGCTTCTCCATCGATAAACCTAATAGCGGGTTGATCATCATTTAATAAGAAGGTACCTTCTAAATTTTTTATCCAAAGGTCGGAATGAGTACTTTTTCCAACTCCGGAAGCTCCCATAAAAGCGATTCCAAGCTCATTATAAACGACACATGAAGCATGGAGCAGAACTGTATTATAAAAGGCTGAACTATATATATATGAGAACATAATAAATTCATTCAATACCATATAGTCAGCTATATCATGAAAATCTATATCTGCTTCAATATATGTCCATTTACGATTTGCCCTCAACCGATATATTTTGTTAGACCCTGTTAGTTTGAACACAACATCACAAAAATCATCATCGATAAAAATAAGATACTCTCCTCCATCTGTATAATATGTTCTACAAAGAATATTTTTTACAGGAGGTATTTTTTTTAAAACCATTCTAAATAATAAAGAATTGGGTTCCTTCTCGGTTTGAAACGGTTTATAATTATTAAAAAATGGCTTTTTTAGATGATTAGTTTCAATACAGAAATCTAATCCGGCAACTTGATAATAGGATTTTGGCATATTACATATACAACCTTACAATATTATTTCAAAGAAAATAGCTCTTCATTTATGGGTTCTCCAACAATTTTATGAAATTCGATCCCCTTTTTTCTGAAATTATCAGGAGAACATCCGTAATGTTTCCGGAAAATTCGGAAGAATGTACTACGGGATCCAAGCCCGCATTCCAGAGCAACAGCACTTATTGTATAGTCAGGATGTAGTATGAGCATACAGCAAGCATATTCAATTCGTAAGCTCTCAATGTATTCTCCCAAACTTTTTCCTTCGAAAACACGGATAGCCTTACATATGTATTTTTCATTTATGCGTAATAAAGAAGCCAAATAAACACGATTTAAACCTGGTTTCAAAAAATTGGCATCTCTTAAAAGATAATCTCTTAACTTCTGATAAATCCTTTCCAGATTTTTATTTACATCTTCAGGCATATTAAAAACTATTTGTGCTTTTTCTTCTTTTTCTTGGATCCATAGGTATAACCGTATCCATATTGGTGCCCATATCCATACCGGTAATATCCATAACTGGCGCTATTGGGCTGTATTCCATTCAATAATATTGACATATTGTGAAACTTATTTTCGAGATATAGTTTCTCAATTTCAGGTAGTAACCGACGATCCATCTTTCCTGCACGAATTACATAAATGGTTAAATCTGTGATCCGATTTACGATCATAGCATCTGCAAGCATATGCGATGGAACATTGTCAATGAAAATGTAATCATAGTGAGCTCTTAGCTCAGTAATTAATTTTTCTAGTCGTTCACTCATCAATAAATCAACCGGATTTGGAGGTATAGGACCGCTAAATATAACATCTAATGGTGAGTCAAATTCTTCTTTTTGAATAATTCTATTAACCGAATCGGTTTCTCCTGATAGATATGTTGATATTCCCTTTTTTCCTATTTTACTATGATCACTTAATGTAGCTTTTCTTATATCCATATCAAGTAATATGACTTTTTTCCCGGAATTGGCTATGCATACAGCCAGATTAGAAGAAATAAAAGTTTTACCGGCTTCAACATTAAAAGAAGTAAACATAATAACCTTTTTTAAATCAGAGTTCATTCGCATAAAATCCAGATTAGTTCTAACTATACGAAATGCTTCCGATACCATATCACGCCCCTCTTTTTTTACAGCTATTCCATAATTATTAATATTTTCTTTTTCTGAAAAAGGTATTTCTCCCAAAAACGGAACGGAAATTCTTTCTTCAACTTCTTTCCGGCTACGGACTTTTGTATCCATAGATACCTTAATCCATAAGCAACACCCGGGAATAATGAATCCTAAAAATAAGGCTGCCAACAAAATAACATTTGCTTTCGGAGCTACCGGTATGTTACTACCGTATGCAGGATCAATTACTCGTGCGTAGTTTTCACTAATATTTTGAGAGAGTTCATTTTCTTCTCTTTTATTTAAAAGATACAGGTACAACTCTTCTTTTATTTTTTGTTGTCGTTCTACCGAGAGTACATACTTTTGTTGTGTAGGAACGGCCGAAATTCGTTGAGATGTCTGTATTTCCTGTTTACGTAAATTTCTGATCCTCATATCAAGGCCCTTAATCAAATTCTCAACAGCAAGGACAATATTCTGTCTCATTGCCTCGAGAGAATTATTCATATCTGTTACAACCGGGTTTTTATCACTACTATTACTGATTAATTTGTCTCTTTTTAATAAAACTTCATTATAATCCTTTATCTGAGCTTCTATATTATTGTCAGAAATACCAGTGTTTGCTGGTATTAATCCTGAATTGTGAATTGTTTCACTAAGATATTCCTTGATATATTGTGCTAATGCCAATTGATTTTCTAAATCCAAACCTTGCTGTTGAAAACGACTGGTATTTTGAATATAAAGACCTGTTTCAGATCGGATATCTGTTAGGCGGTTATCTTTTTTATAGGTTTCTATATTACTATCTACACTACCTAATTCATCTTCAATAATTAGTAATCGTTCATTAATAAAATCAGAAGTATTTTGAGCAACTCTATTTTTTTCCTTAATCGCATCTTCATTATAAACTTTTATTAGCATATTTAAAATATCTTCTCCCCTTGCTACCGAAACATCATTTATATTTAAATTGATAATTGTTCCCATATTTGTTGGTAATGTAGGCATAATGCCTTGACTGAGAGAAAGTGCAACATTATTACAATTTCTTTTTAATATCTTGAGGTGTATCCCGTAATAATTTTCATTATAATGTAGGGTTGGAGTGATTAAGATCTTACCCACAGGGGTGGATAATGTATCATTTAATAAACATTCTGTTTCCCATTTCTGATCATTATAATTGATTGACAAGTGAATCTTATTTTCTGATAAAAGAATTGTTTCACACATGACTGACTGTGTCTCATTCATGTCTAAGAATTGAATTATAATGGGAGTTTCCCTATATAATTCCAATTCACGTAATCCATCTTTTATCCTGTAACTCATATCTAATTTTAAACGTCTGACAACTTCAAGCATTAACCTTTTTGATTTAAAAACGGTTATTTCATTTTCCACATTGTTTTTTAAGTTAACAGACTTCAATTCGTCAAAGGAGGCTGATTCTGTTGGTGCTCCTCCACGTTCATTTACAATTAAGACAGAAGCAGTTCTTGAATAAACATAAGGTTGAGTTTTTATAAATAAAACGGCTATAACGCAAAATACAGTAATTGATAATACAAACCAATACCAATTGGCAAATAATATTCTGAATACATCATTTAAAGTAAAATTATTATCTGATTGTGTATTTGTTTTTCCAGAGTTAGTATTCATCATAATTGTAATTAATTTGTTAAGTTAACAATCAAAGCAGCAATAGAAGCTAAGACAGATACTGCTGACAACCACACTCCTACAGATGTGTTTTGATTGATAGAACTTTGACCGGCTTTAGCTTTGTTAGGTTCAACATATACAATATCATTTTGTTGTAAATAGTAAAAAGGAGAGAGGAATATATCAGCAGAACGCAAATCATGGTATGCTATAGTTCGTTTTCCTGCATCTTCTCGAATAACTGCAACTCGGTTACGTTTCCCATAAATTGTAAGGTCTCCCGCCATACTTAATGCCTCTAATAGAGTAATACGATCTCCCGAAATAGAAAAAGTACCAGGACGAGCGACTTCACCCATGACTGATATTTTAAAGTTCATAAATTGCACCGTGACAACCGGATCTTTAATTAAATTATCTTTCATTAAATGGTTTTTAATCAAATCAGTTAATTGTGAGCGTGTCAATCCTTCTACTTTTAGTTTTCCTAAAATTGGAAAATCTATTTCTCCATTAATATCTACCAGATATCCTAAAACGCGTTGTTGTCCATAGGACACCCCTGCTGTACCCAATTGATAAGTAACCAGCGGCATATTAAAAGGCATTGCTAACTCCGGGTTCTTGCTGTTTATTGAGATAGATAATAAATCATCTTTATGCACTACTACTTCATAATTTTGTTCTATAACCTGTTGAGTATGCGAATCGATATCTTGTAAATAAACGATCTTTTTTGTGGAGCCACATGCTGTAAAAAATAGTATACTTAAAAAAATATTATTTAGGCCACGTATGTAAATATAAGCTTTATTCATATTCAAATTTATTTAGGAAGGATCACTGTGTATGATAACTAAAAGATTATATTTCTTAAAGTTAATAATATTATTTTAAAATATTCTTTTAATCCATAATTTTGTATATATATCATATTATAATTTATTTTTTCATTTAAAAAAAAATTAATATATAATTTTTCTGGATTAATTGATTTATTTAGCAATTCATTTTCATTGATAAAATTGATGGATGCATAGTCTGTTATTCCCGGTTTAGTTGTTAAAATTTTTTTTTGTTTGTTTGTATATATATTTACATATTTCCTAACTTCTGGCCTAGGGCCAACAATGCTCATATCTCCTTTTATTACATTTATTAATTGTGGTATTTCATCTAATTTATATTTGCGAATAAAATATCCTATTTTTGTAATTCTTGGATCTTTTTCTCCAATAGTGATTAATCCTGAATTTTCCGAATTAATGTACATTGATCGAAATTTATATATATAAAAATCTTTATTATTTTTTCCAACTCTAATTTGTTTATAAAAACCTCCACCTTTACTACCTAAGCAAATTAAAAAATAGATAATTAATGAAATAGGTGAAAAGAATAAAATACCAATAAAAGAAAATATTAAATCAAAAATACGTATTATTATTGACTGTAGTTTCATAAGCTAATTTGACTGTATATATTATATAATCTAATTCTTTATTATTTAGTTGTGGATAAATAGGTAACGATATTTCACATTTATAGTTGTTGTAAGATTCTGGATAATTTGTAATATTATAATGCAAATCTCTAAAAAAAGAAAGCATGGGAATTGGTATAAAGTGAACATTTACAGCAACGCCTTTTTTGCTAATATTTTCAATCATTTGATCACGTTGTGATTCACTAAATCCTTTGATACGTAAAGCATAAATATGATATGAGGTTTCTCTATCATCTTCAATAGATGGGGGAATAATGGCCCATTCCTTTTTTCTAAAAAAATTGTTATAATATTCAAAAATATATTTTCTCTTTTTTAGTAATTTAGAATAGGAACGTATTTGAGCTAGACCTATTGCTGCATTAATATCAGCCATATTGATTTTCATTCCCATTCCAGCAATATCATATTTCCATTCACAAGCTTTTGATTTTGTTAAAGCATCTTTTGTTTGACAATTTAATGTCATTCGACGCAATTCTTTGTATAATTCATTGTTATTGAATGGGGCAGGCATATTCAGGCATATAGCTCCTCCCTCTGCTGTTGTTATATTTTTAACTGCATGGAATGAAAAAATTGTAATATCAGTTCCACTTCCGGTCTGTTGTCCTTTTTTAAAAAAAGCGCCTAAGGAATGTGCAGCGTCATTTATTATTAATATACGATTTATTTTTTTTTGAATGGAAGTTGTGGGTTGAAATATGGATTGTATTTTTGGTTCCTGGATTAAAGATAATATTTTTTCATAATCACATGGAAAACCTGCAATATCAACTGGTATAATTACCTTGGTTTTAGGGGTGATGGCTTTCCTTATAGCTTCTAATGAGATATTAAAATCTTTTCCGCAATCAACCATGATTACTTTTGCACCTGCATGAAGTACAGCTAAAGCTGTTGCACAATAACTATATGCTGGAATGATAACTTCATCCTCTTTCTCTACACCAAACCATCGAAGAATCATTATTGCTCCTGAGGTCCACGAATTTACACAAAGAACTTCTTTTGCACCTGTTAGTGATTTGGTTTCTTCTTCTAATGCCTTCACTTTAGGTCCAGTAGTAATCCAGCCTGATCGTAATGTATCTACAACTTCATCTATGATACAATCATCAATATATGGCGGTGAAAATGGTATATTCATATCTTCTATCGATTAATTTCTACATTAAAAGATTTATTTAACAATATTTTAAAGATTCCGTGCCAGTAACCAAATCCATAACTTATATGGATTATAAAAAATATATATGGGAGTATTAGAGATAAACTATATTTCTTTTTTTTTATAGAAATATGTATTGAATAATATATTGAAATTGAAAAATATAGGAATGTGACGATAAAATAGACAATAAAAATAGAGGGAAAAAAGGGAGATAAGAGAAACCCTAAAATTTGCCCACTAAAAAAAAGTGCTGGGAATAGTTGTCGATATGTTGTTATTTTTCCTATCTTTTTATTTACTAGTGGTTTAAATAGTCCATATTGGTAAAACATTTTTGCAATTTTTTGTATGCTACTTCGAGCGTAATATTTTATATTTAAAAAAGGTATGAGATATATACTACCACCATTTTTTATTATTCTTGCATTTAATTCATCATCTTGATTACGAATCAATTCTTCATCATAAAAACCAACCTTAACAAATAAAGATTTTCTAAAACAACCAAATGGAACTGTATCTACTTTTCTAATTTCTTTTTTACCAATGCGAAAATGAGAATTTCCAACGCCAAATGGACTACTTATTGCCAATGCTATTGCTTGACATATTATCCGATTTTTTGCAGGTAGTGTTATGCATCTTCCTCCTACATTATCAGCTTCTAATTTAAATAGAAAATATACTAATGTAGAAATATAATTTGAAGGATATATTGAATGTGCATCTAAACGTATTACTATGTCACCTTTTGACTCTTTAATACCAATATTCATTGCACTCGATACATTTCTTTTAGGATTATTTAACAATCTGATATTGCTATTTATATATTTCTTGATTATATTTCTAGTATTATCATTGCTTTGTCCATCTATGAACAGTATTTCAAATCTTTTTTTTAAATAATCTTGTTTTAATATAGATTTTATGAATATATTTATATATTTTTCTTCATTATATACTGGACAAATTATTGAAATCATGTTTATTCTATTTATCTATATATGTTAAAAAATCTTTTAATTTTCCATTCATTTTGTGTAGTTTCTTTCCCCATAATATGTTGAAATTGATGTCATCCTTGAAATATTTGAATAGTTCTCTTTTTAATATTAAAAGATTTGCGTCTTCATTTTGCTCTATTTTTAAAATTATTTCACCTTTTGTTGTTTGAATGGCTTGGTAGTTTAAATATATCTGATGTTTTGTTGATAAATTTTTAAAAACATAATAAAATGTCAAACTTGGATAAATATTTTTAAATCCAATTATATTTTTTCCTGTTCTCCCTAATACATCTGAAATTATAGGGTGCGATCTTCCGCATTTACATTTAAATCCTTCAGGCATTAACTTTATGTAGTCTCCTAATTTATATCGTATTATTGGAAATGAATGAGAGATAAGGTTGGTTACAATTATTTCTCCTTTTTCTTCTTCAACTATTAAATTTTCCATATTTATATGCATATTACCTCCTTCTGGACATTCGAAAGCAATTAGACCAGATTCGGAAGCTCCATATTCACTGATAATTTTTGATCCGAAAGCTTTTTTTACCTCATCTTGGTAAGAATCATAAATTTTTTCAGAGGTTCCTTTAATCATTTTTAGCTGGTATTCTCCATTTAATCCTAATTCATTAATTATTTTGGAAACTTCATATATCATAGAAGAATATCCACTTAAAAATAATGCATTTCTCAATTTATATGAAAACTTTTTTATTTCTTTATAATTATATGAAAATATTCTAAATCTGTTCTGCAAAAAATCTTCTATAAATGTTTTTACTTTGGATTTATTATCAAAATTGTATCCCCAAAAATATCCGTTTTTATCCCAAGGATTTACATTATACCAACTATATCCTCTAAACATTGATGCTCTGTTAAATGAGTCCCACTCTTCATTTTTATAAAATATTAGTACCTCTCCTGTACTTCCTGACGTTTCTGAAAGAAATCTTTTTTTGAAATAATATTTTGAATGAATATCTTTGTTATATTCTAGCAATGTCGTTTTACTTATTGTAGGAATCATTTTTATATCTTCTATTGAATTTATTTTTTTTAAATTCAAAGATATTTTATTGAAAATATTGTTATAATATGGAGAATATTTGTTTGAAAAATCTAGAAATTGTATGAGTTTGTCTAATTGATATGCTTTTAATTTTTCTAAATTCCAGTTTTCACTATTTTTTAATAAATTGTAATGTGAAAGTAAATTTGGGTTACGTTTTCTTATCCCAATTAAATATATATATCTATACATTTTTTTATTAGTAGTGGTTATTTTTTATTTTATGGATCTTATAAAGATAGCAGGTACTCCACCATATATGGAGTTGGATTGAAAGAATTTCTTGTTTAAGAAACTATTAGCTGAAAGTACAGATGAGGATGGAAGTTCTGAGTTTCTTTGAAGTGTTGAGTTTGCAGCTATCCAACTACCCTTTCTTATTTTAATACATCCTAAGTCACCAACTCCATATCTAAAAGAACCATTTAAAAGAACATGATTACTACTTACAATCACAACATGTGGACCTATTAATACTTCGTCTTCAATTATTATTTCTCCCCTACCCATTATTATAGAACTATTACCAACAAAACAGTTACTGCCAAACGAAATATTTTGGAGACATTTAAGAATGGCATCATGAGTTATTTGCAAGTTCTTCCCACATTTTCTCATACCTAAACCATATAAAAAACCTCTGAATTTCATAAAAACAGGAATGTCCGGAAAGAAAAAACAACAAAAACGAACTAGCAAGGAATAAATTAATAATAATTTATGTATCATAATTAAAGATCTGAGATAAAAAATTTTCAATAGTAAACTCTTTTTTTATTTTGTTATAGGCATTATATCTTAACAAATTAAACTCAAATTCATTTGAAGTATACTCTTTAATAATTTCAAATGCTTTAAAATAATTATCAAAATCGAAATATCTAATTTCCTTTTTATCTTCAAAACAAAATGGTAACGATCCGACTGGAGTCGAAATTACAGGAGTCCCCCAGGCCATTGCTTCAATTATTACTCTAGGAGAACCTTCAGATAAGGATGGAAAGATAAATAAATCGGATTCCTGTATAATCTTTTTTATTTTTTTTCGGTCATTAATAAAACCATATAAGACTACTTTTTCAGTTAAATCATTGGTTATGATATGTTTATGGAGTATGTCATACATCTCTCCATCTCCAACTATATTAAAAATGAAATCAAAACAGCATTTTTTCATTAAGTTTAATAGATTTATTAAGCAATTTATACCTTTTGAATATCTTATATGCCCTAAATAAATCAATTTTACGCGATCTTTAGATCTTTTGTTAATTATTGGATTGTTTATTAATGAATTACTATTGATTGTAGATGATATTACTACTTTTGAATCGATTTTGTATTTTAATAATTTATTATGAATATGAATTCCATTTGTATATACTATAGATTTTTTTGAGGCTAAAATTGTTAACAATAAATCTGGAAGATAGCCAATAATCATTATTGTTTTCCTTATAATATTCCAATTTTCATTGTTTTTTATTACTTCAATAGAATCACCTACATAATGCATAATTGTTTTTTTCTTAAATATTAATTGTGGCATCCATGAGAATGGATCCGGAACTCTGCAGTAGAAAATATTTGTTACTTTCGATATCTTTTTTAATATTGTATAATAGCTATATATATTTTTTAAAGCGGAAATATAGCTGGTTGAATATGGGAGTTCAATAACATGTACATTGTTGAATTTTATTTTTGTTTTATTTGGTACATTTGTTTCATTTTCTTTTACTGGACTAATTATATATATATGAGAGTAATTCAATTTCATAACAAGATATTGCAAATATATATAATGAGTTGAAGTCAAAAAATATTTGTTTTTATATTTAATTATATTCCATGAAACTAATAATGTTATATTTTTATTTGTCATTGATATTTATGATTGTAGAATTATAACTGTTTATGTATGATAAAAAATACCACATAATTAAGTATGTAAGAACTCCCCCTGTTTTTGACATTAGAAATAATAAGAGTATAAGTAGCACCAGAGGGAGAGGATTTTTTTCTAATAGTTGTTTGTGGCTTTTTTTTATAAGAATTGTAAGAAATATCATAAAAAGTAAAAGACTTATTATTCCACCACAAACTAAAATGTATAAAAAAATATTGTGAGGATCTTTTACTTTATTTATTATTTTAATCATTTCAATTGAATATCCTTCTTCTCCTATACCAAAAATATTATTTTGTGCAATTTCACTAGTAATACTCCAAATAATTTCTCTTCCGCCAGTTATATCTTTCATTTCAAATCTATTGATCATTGATGAATTTTCTATTAATTTGTAAATGTAAGGGAATATCATTAGGGTAAATATAATAATATATATTTTTTTAACTTTTGATAATAAAGTCAAGAATATGAATGATATTATCAATATAATAAATGATCCTCTTGATCCAGTATCTATAATTAATGATATTATTGGTAGTAAAAATATGCATAAGGAATATTTTTTTTTTCCTAATTTTAGAGGATCATTTAAAATATTGAAATAGAGTATAGCAAATCCAATAGAAAAACGTGAACTAATTGAATTTGGATTTTCATTAAATAACAATAATCTACCATTATTGAATAAGACATGATTATTAAATAGACCTAAATAATAGAATAATGAAATAATGCCACAAGATATACTAAAAAATAAGATTGAATAATATTTTAATTTATTATCTTTTGAAAATTCATACGAAAAAAAAATATATATTGAGATACATAATATATACTTTATATTTAAAGGATTTATTGTATTAAAGCTTTTTCCATATTTTATACTAGATAAAAGAAAGAATATTGAGATCGTTAATAATATCACATATTGACTTACATAATTGCTTGAAAATAAATTTTTTTTATTTGAAAAGGTGTATATAACAATTATAGACATAATTGTTAATATATTAAAATATAAAGAATTAGATCCAAAAGGGTCAAATTTCCCAAAAGCTAGGAAAAACGAAAATGAGGATATGATAAATATTTCTATTTTCTTAATAGAATTCACCACTTTATTATTGATTGTTTATTTTATGAGATTTTCTTTTTTTGTTTCGTGGTTAAATATTGAATATGTATATTTATCTATATCAACCTTAACTATTCTAGCTGGATTCCCTACTACAATAGCATTTGGAGGTATATCTTTTGTCACTACCGAACAAGCTCCTACTATTGAATTGTCTCCTATGGATACTCCTTTACATATCCTAGCATTCTCACCAATCCAAACATTTTCACCTATTATTATTGGTGCAGAGGCTGAATGTTCCCAACTTCGTTCGTAAGATCCTGCTTTTGTTTTTCTCATATATCTTCTATCTGCCGGATTAATTGGATGATAATTATTATCGACAATTGTAACATTTTGTCCAATGCCGGTGTAGGCTCCAATAATAATTGAATTCACTGATAATATTTTGGATTTGGGTCCGATATGTACATATTCATGAACTGTTATTTTACCACCATTAGAGGAAGTTAGCAAACCATATATTCTTGTGTTGCTAGATATTATTATATCAGTCTTATTTGATCCACTTTTAAGTGACACTTTAGAATTCATGTAAAAAGTTTGTCCTTTCCCTTTTAATACTACATTAGGTGAATTCCTAATAAATTGTATTTTATTTATTATTCTTGAAATTAATTTTTTCATGTATTAACTGAAATAAATTTTTGATAGTTTCTTTTTCATATATAGTAAATATGAAATTATAAAATAGTAGTGTATATAAACTCATAATAAGTACTGAAAAGGAAATTATATATATAATACTTTTTATATCAAGGAAATAATTGTTTATAAATAATGATGAAGTATATACAAATCCATAAGTTAAAATAGGATAAAATACCGAATTAATCAAAAATTTTTTATAATTCAATTTAATCCTTTTATGTGCAGAATAAACGGTTGCCAATAAAGTTGCAAATTGCATAATTAACATGCCATAGAGGATAGATAGTGGTGAAAATCCTTGTTTTAAAATACAATATCCTATGGGCAAAATAGAGATAAGTATAAAGGAGACAATGATCTGATACCATTTAATATTGCCTTCTGCATACAACCCTCTTGTTATACCAGGATAGAGTTGCATTATTAGATATACACATATAATCAATTTGCAAAAAGAGGCTGAATATGCAGGAACTTCTTCCAACCATACTAATAGGATTTCATCTGTATATAGCAACAGAGGCAATGCTATAAGGCTGGATGTTAGGAATGATAGTTTAGATGAGAAGATAGAAAGAGAAATCATTTTCTCATTTTTGTCTTCACCTTTAGTTTTAATGATTAATGGTGAGAAAACAGTGGTTATAGAGGTGGCAAAAGTCATAACCAATGAATTGACTTGATTCGCAATTGCGTATGCGGCATTTATAACCGTTCCAAAGAATGTATTTAACAAAATATTTACTCCTTGATTTCTTGTTACACTTGCTAGTGAAACTAAGGTATTCCATCCGGTAAATCTCAACATTTCTTTAATTAGTGAGGTGTCATTTATCTCTTTAATATTAATTCTACATTCCTTATACCTGTAATTACACCAAAATATCTTTGTCAGCGCACCTGTAAAAATCGAAATCATTATACCTAATGTATAAATATACAGAAGATCTCCTTTTATATAGAGAAGAGAATATGCAGTACCTAATTTCATGACTGCTACTAATATTTCTGATAAAGAAAACGCCCACATTTCTTCTCTTGCATTTATAGACGCAGAATATGGTATGGTTATTAAATTTATTATACTAGAAATAATTATTAAATTATATATTCTGATAGCAACATCATGCATTCCAAATGGGATATCTAAAAAACCATCAAAAAAAAAAGACTCGATTAGCTTACAAAATACGAGAAATAATAATCCGATAAGTAGGTGGATCAATAAACTTGTATTAAATATTTTCTTTAATTTTTTATTATTATTTTCTCCGATAGTAAAGGATAAAAATCTTTGTGAGGAAACCATTAATGAACTATTCAAGAATGAAAGTATTACAAGTATACCTGCTATTAAATTATATAGACCGAAGTTTTCTACACCTAATGCATGAATTGCAATTCGAGTGGAGAGCAAGGTGGTAATTGCAGTAATAGTGATTTTGATATATAATGAAGAAGTATTTAATAATAGATTTAAAGATTTATGCATATATCTTTTGGCTTATCAATTTCAAATAGTGAGGAATCTGACTGTCATATAACGTTATCTAAATAAATTACCTTGGAAATTATCCCTTTTTATAAAATGGAGAAATTAAGCAAGATATTGATTCTTTAAGAACGGATGTATGTTTTCTTCAAAATGTATTCATGCTATTTGGTGAAAGTATGTATACTTTTAAGAAAAGTATGTATACTTTTTTTTAACAAAAAAATAGATAGTTTCTTTTAGACCTTTTTGTATATTGTATAGGGGGCGATACCCTAATAATTCTTTCGCTTTATTGATATCTGCCAGTGAATGAGAGATGTCCCCTAATCTGTTTTTTCCATGTATGATTTTTATATCCTTAATGATAGGGTCATATTCAGACAGATATTCTTTTATATATTCCACTAATTGATTCAAAGTCGTGCTTTCTCCAAAGGCTGTATTATAAATCTGATTAGTGGCTTTTGGATTTATAGTTGATAATGCCAGTAAATTTATTTGAACGACATTATCTATATAAGTAAAGTCTCTGGAATAGTTTCCGTTACCATTGACAACAGGGCTCTTGTGCTCGAGCAGCTGGTTTATAAACTTTGGTATTACTGCCGCATAGGCTCCGTCCGGGTCTTGTCTTTGTCCAAAAACATTAAAATACCGTAATCCAATGGTTTCTAATCCATATGTTTTAGCAAAGACATCGGCATACAATTCATTGACGTATTTAGTCACCGCATACGGAGATAAAGGCTTTCCTATCCTATTTTCTATCTTTGGCAGTTCTAGGGAATCTCCATAAGTAGAAGAACTGGCAGCATAAATAAGACGTTTTACTTTTGCGTCACAGGAAGCAACCAACATATTCAGAAAGCCAGAAATATTGACTTCATTAGTCGTGATAGGATCGTTTATGGAGCGGGGTACAGAGCCTAAAGCTGCTTCATGAAGTACATACTCCATACCTTCCACTGCTTTTCTGCAGGTTTCTAATGAACGGATATCTCCTTCAATCAAGGTAAAATCTGGATGGGAAAGAAACATTTCTATATTTTCCCGTTTTCCGGTAGAGAAGTTATCTAAACATACCACTTTATTGTTAAGTCCCAATAGTTTCTCACAAAGATGAGAACCTATAAATCCGGCTCCTCCCGTTACCAGTATATTTTTTCCTTTTATGATACTATAATCTTCCATCAATTACCTCACGATCCAGACAGCTTTTTACATCGTAAATAATAGCGTTTTCTTTTTTGAATTTAGTGATATCACAATTTTTGAAAGTGTTGTGGGCTACGGCGAGAATGATGGCATCAAACTTTTGATCCGGAAGGCAATTGTTGATTTCGAGTCCATATTCTATTTTTACTTCTTCGGGTTTCGCCCAAGGGTCGCAGACGGTTACATTTGTGTGGTATTCGTTTAATGCCTTAATGATATCGACTACTTTTGTATTACGAACATCAGGACAATTTTCTTTAAATGTAATTCCTAATATCAAAATACTAGCATTGGGTACTGTTTTTCCTTTTTTTAGCATTAATTTAACAACTTCTCCAGCTACATATTCTCCCATCCCGTCGTTTAGACGCCGCCCTGCTAAAATGATTTCCGGATGATACCCATGACGCTGGGCACATTGTGCCAGATAGTATGGATCCACCCCGATACAATGCCCTCCAACTAATCCGGATTTGAAAGGTAAAAAGTTCCATTTAGTAGAGGCGGCGGCCAAAACATCTTGTGTGTCTACATCCATCCGGTTAAATATTTTCGACAGTTCGTTAATGAATGCAATATTTATGTCACGTTGAGCATTTTCTATCACTTTTGCCGCTTCTGCCACTTTTATTGATGGAGCCAAATGCGTACCGGCAGTTATAACCGACGCATATATTCCATCAATATACTTTCCGATAACAGGAGTAGATCCGGAGGTCACTTTTTTTATCTTTTCAATGGTATGCTCTTTATCTCCGGGATTGATACGCTCCGGACTATAACCAGCATAGAAGTCCTTATTAAAGAGCAGACCTGATATTTTTTCAATTATCGGAATGCATTCTTCTTCTGTTGCTCCGGGATAGACCGTCGATTCATATACCACTATATTTCCTTTAGAAATAATATCACCTACTGTTTGACTGGCTTTGAGCAAAGGTGTTAAATCCGGATTATTATTTGAATCTACCGGAGTAGGTACTGTAACTATATAGAAATTACAATCACGGATAGCTTCCTTATCAGAAGTACATATAAAACCATTTTGAATAGCTTCCTGAAGCAACTTATCTTCTATTTCCAACGTTGTATCATGGCCATTCATTAAAGCATCCACCCGTGATTGATTAATATCAAATCCGATGGTTGGATATTTAGTTGAAAATAGTCGGGCAAGCGGTAATCCCACGTATCCTAACCCTATTACTGCTATTTTAATATCTTTTGATTCCAATTTTCAGAAATTTCTATATTGACCACTAAGGTACATGAAGTTTTAGGATGATCTCTTCTTTTTTTTCAAAAAATTACTAATCGCTACTTCAGTTGCCTGATAATTGTTTTCGTTTGTTATTATTTGTTTGTCGAGACACTCATAAAAAGATTGCTGACTTTTGAACTCCGGAACAATTGTTTTCATCAACCGGACAGTTTCCATTAGATCAATATTTTTTGCTGTTTCACATAGTTCCTTCATTTGAGGTAATATCTGTTTATACTCGTATCCCTGAACTTGTGCCCTGAATATTTTTTCGTTATATGTTGGAAGTGTATTCTCTTTTGTTGCTAAAAGTTCTTCATATAATTTTTCTCCGGGACGAAGACCCGTATATTCTATCTCTATATCTTTCCCCGGCCCAAAACCGGCCAATTCTATCATTCGACGTGCCATATCTGCAATTTTCACGGGAGTTCCCATGTCGAATACATATATTTCATTTTCAGCACCCATACAGGCGGCTTCAAGTACAAGGCGGCAAGCTTCGGGAATCGTCATAAAATAACGGATGATATCCGGATGAGTGACTGTTATTGGTCCCCCTTTTGCTAATTGAGCATGGAAACGAGGTATAACAGAACCATTGCTACCCAGCACATTTCCGAAGCGAGTAGTAACAAAACGTGTCTTCCCTACATACTCTCCTTTGGCAATAGCCAATCCCAGGCTTTGTACGTATATCTCTGCAAGCCGTTTCGAAGCTCCCATTACATTCGAAGGATTTACCGCTTTATCTGAAGAGATCATTATGAATTTGTCTGTCCCATATTTGACTGCCATATCAGCGACAGTCATTGTACCGCATACATTTGTGACAACAGCTTCACAGGGGTGTTCTTCCATAATAGGGACATGTTTATATGCTGCCGCATGAAAAACTACATCGGGATGGAATTTTTTAAAGACGTTTTCCATCTTGTTATGATTACGGACATCCCCGAGCACAGCCGTACATTGTTTATCTGGAAAATTTTCTGTAATTTCAAGATTAATATTATACATTGGAGTTTCCGCATTGTCAAGGAGGATAAGCTCTTTTAGTTTGAAACGACATAATTGCCGGCATAGTTCACTTCCTATTGAACCGGCAGCTCCGGTTACTAGTACTACTTTTTCCTTTAAAGAAACAGCGATATCCGTCATCTTGATTTTTATTTCTTCTCTATTTAATAAGTCTTCAATACGAACTTCGGGTAGGTTACAGTATTTAATTTTATGATCTTTTATTTCATCAATCTTCGGCATAATCAACATACGTACTTTCTTTTTCTCGCAAAATCGAACAAAACGTTCACTTTCTTTCCTGACAGTTTTGTCATCCGGAAACAGAATGGCTTTAATAAAAAAGCGATTGATCAATCGATTAAAACTTTTATGATCATAAATAGAATAAACAGTTTGGTTATTAATTCTTAGTTGATTACCCGATCCAAAACGTATAAATCCTTTAACCCTGTAGGTCTGTTCAAGATTTGAAAGATATGTTCCTAGTATGGCGAAGCTTTTTAATCCCGAATCGAAGATGAGTAAGTTTTCTTTATCCTGAAATCCGTTTAATACATTATTTAATATATAATTAAACGTGGAAATGAGTATTACACGTATAAATATCAAGATAAAAAAAGTAAATAGGAGATCGAATAATCCGCTAATAAATAGAATGTCAATATTTCTTATACCCGTGATAAGATAAACAGATAAAATGAGTAAAATTACTTTTATTAAAGCGGCAATACCTAATCGACCGGCCTCGATAAATGAAGCGTGTCTAATAATCCCTTTATATGTTTGTAAGCAAAAAAAACTTAAAGCTCCGCTAAGAGCAGATAATACAAAAATGGTAAATAAGATTTTGTTATAAAGAATGTCTGTTAACTGATATTCGGAAATTAACAATCTACTTGTTATAAATAAAGAAAATAATGTACAACAGATAGAGAAGAAGAGATCAGAAAAAAAAATCACCCATCTGTTAAAGTATTTTGTTTGTATTATCTGATGTAAAAGTTGTTTTATCATAATGCTGGATAGACTAGGTTAATTTATTCTATATTGAATTAAAACCTATTAGCTTTTAATAACTTGGAAAGCAGGATAAATCGGATATTTTCCCAATTATATTGATCATATAATAATTTATGAAGTTTTTGTGTTTCGATAAAACTATTATATCTACGTTTAATTTGTGAAAAAATACCTTTTTGTATACAGGTTTCTTCTTTCTTTAATATAGTAGTGATAATAGTTTGTTCCAATCCCGTATTTTTTATTTGAGAGAAAACCTCTCCTAATTGAAGCCCAAACAGATGAATACATAGAAAAATGAATGTCTCTAAGAGGTTTGATAGCGAAACTTTTGATAGTATTTGTTTTATCTTTTCATATTCCAGTTGATCTCCATACTTTGAAAGGAAGCAAGCCCAATCACATAAGAAGCGTAAATTTATATTTTTTGCATTCAGATGTGTAACCGAGTGTCTGAATAGAAAAACACCATTGAAATTAGGAGATGGAGTATAATAATAATCTTTTTTCTGAACACATTCTTGAGTGAGAATATCTGATAAATAAGATTTCAAAATACGGTCGGAGTTATATTTATGCGAGTTTAAGAAATTGTAATGGTACTCTACCTGAACTCCTTTATAAAGAAATGTGTGATGTTTTTCTGAGGTATGACATGGATGAATACCAATATCTTTTATTATTTGACTGCCCTTTTCATTATCATTCAAAAGATATATATCGATATCGCATTCTTCCCGCAAAAGTGGATCAGGATACATCGATGCCACATTTCTTCCTTTTAATAGTAACATACGAATTCCCTGTTCCTCAAATAATCTCCCCAGTTCACAAACTATGGCTTGATGATATTTATTACGATCTTTAATTAATTCGACATTCACTCCCCAATTAATTTTTAATTTGCGTGGAGGTTGTTTTTCAAAAGGTAATTGCATTGCTCCAGTGAAAGTTAGAGCCAGAATCCCTTGTTGTTGAGATAATGTATAAATAGCCTTCCAATCAGTTTCTTGATTGAAAAGATGAGATTCATCTTTTGCTTTGGAAAATTTTAAAGCAATTCGTAATAAAGCAACTATATCCTGTAGAATTTTATTTGACATTGAATGAACGAGTTCTGTTATAAAGTATTTGATATAAATCCGCGACAAAGTTCGTCACTCCCATAAAAGTCACTGATTCTATTAAATTGTTCAAATGCATAAAAAACAAAAAACGAACAGCACAATCAATAATTGATTGTATTGTTCGTTTCTTAAATAAGTTAGGAACTTAAATATTAAAGGAAAATTCTTTTTTATAAATATGTAATATAATTCTCCCTAATTTTTCCCTTTTCGTGTTGCAAATATAATAATATTTTTCAACAAGTATCATTCGTGGTTTTTTTTTTTGTCATAAATGACAGCTTTAGCATTTATTAGACATGAAAGTTTATTTTCAATATCACCAATATCACTTCCCGTTTATACCTTTGATAATCAATCAATAAATGGTGATATTATATTCCGATTTTAATATCACAACAACATCACTAAAATTGTCTTGGTTGATCTTCCGATTCGGACGCATGCAAATATATATAGGTCCCGTCCGAATTTATTTTACACTCCTCCAAATTTTTAATGGGACGGGAGCTATTCGTAAAAGGATATAGAAGTTTTTTTAATGCTTCTTGAAAAGCATATAAGTGGTTATAATAAAATGTTTTAATGATTTTGTGAAGAAGTGTAGATGGTTTTTTGGTGATATAAATAAAAGATAAAGTGATATTAAAATAAGGGAGCAATATCACTCTTTGTTAGTTGATTATCAAAGGTATAAACGGGAAGTGATATTGGTGATATTGAAAATAAACTTTTTGTGGTAAGATGTTGGAAGAAACTAATAATAAAGGAAAATCCTGTTACGGATTTTCCTTTTCAAGATTCTGATTTTCTCTTCTCAGAATTTATTTTTTTGTGTATTTCTTATAGCCATATACAGCTAAACTACCCAATTCTTCTTCTATGCGTAATAATTGGTTGTATTTTGCCATACGATCAGAACGGCTTAATGAACCTGTCTTGATTTGACCGGAATTAGTGGCAACAGCAATATCAGCAATCGTAGCATCTTCAGTTTCTCCTGAACGATGAGAAGTTACAGAAGTATACCCATTACGATGTGCCATTTCAATAGCGTCCAACGTTTCTGTCAAAGTCCCGATTTGGTTTACTTTAATCAGGATAGAGTTTCCGCAACCGCTTTCGATTCCTTTCTTCAGGAATTCAACGTTAGTTACGAATAAATCGTCACCTACCAACTGGCATTTTGAACCGATAGCATCAGTCAGCATTTTCCATCCTTCCCAATCTCCTTCATCCATGCCATCTTCAATTGAGTCGATAGGGAACTTGGAAACAAGTTCAGAAAGGTAGGTAACCTGTTCGGATGCAGAGCGTTTTGCTCCCTTTTCTCCTTCGAACTTTGTGTAATCGTAAGTTCCTTTTTTATCATAGAATTCAGAGGCTGCGCAGTCTAAAGCGATAGTTACATCTTTCCCCGGTTCGTATCCGGCAGCTTTAATGGCACTAAGGATAGAATTTAAAGCGTCTTCCGTTCCTTCTAACGTAGGAGCAAAACCACCTTCATCACCAACAGCTGTACTTAAACCGCGATCATGTAGCACTTTTTTCAATGCATGGAATACTTCAGCACCCATACGTAGTCCTTCACGGAAGCTTTTAGCACCAACCGGACGAATCATAAATTCCTGGAAAGCAATAGGAGCATCCGAGTGAGATCCGCCATTAATAATGTTCATCATAGGAACCGGCATTACATACGCATTAGTTCCACCAATATAACGATAAAGTGGTAAATCCAGATAGTTAGCGGCAGCTTTAGCTACAGCCAAAGAAACTCCCAACATAGCATTAGCACCTAAATTAGATTTGGTCTTTGTACCATCTAATTCCAATAATTTTTTATCGATCTCACGTTGGTTTAAAGCGCTCATTCCCATAAGAGCAGGAGCTATCACTTTGTTTACGTTTTCAACTGCTTTCAAAACACCCTTACCTCCATAACGTTTTTTATCTCCGTCACGTAATTCGATGGCCTCATTTTCTCCGGTTGATGCTCCGGAAGGAACAGCAGCACGTCCAAATGCACCTGATTCTAACAACACATCTACTTCTACAGTAGGATTACCACGAGAATCCAAGATCTCTCTTCCTAATACTTTTACGATTTCCATAAATTATATATTAATAAAATAGTAGTTACGAGAGCACAAAGGTAAGAAAAGTGGCATGATGATAAACCAAATCCAGTAATAAAATAAAAGAATTTCACATTTATTCAACATATTCCTGATTAGAAAAATTTAATACATATTTTACAGAAACATTAAAAGTGTTATCTTTAATAATATTACCGGAACTTTTACTACCGCTAATGCCGTATGAGGTTTCCGCTATCGAATTTGAAATGTGATTTCCTATCATTCTATTATTATTACCTTCTCGCACTATGTATATTCCTGCAGATTTACTACTACCACTTTGTAGTTGACCAAAATCTTTTATTATATTATTGTTAATGCGACAATGTGAAGATTCATATAGTACGATGCCATTATAGGAAGCTCCAAATATATTATTGTTTTCAATGAGAGTACTATCTAAAGATGTCATAATACCTCCTGTAGTATTCTCTCTTAATTCTGTTGTTTTGTTATAATACAGGGTATTGTCACGAATCACAGAGAAATCGGAAATACCATAATGGATGTATGTGATAGTGTTATCTATTGCGAAGGTGTTTTGAAATCCTTTATTCCTGATTTTGTTTGTGACTGTATTGCCGATCAAATATATGTTTTTATAGATTGAAGGATTATTTTGTATATCTCCTAATGAGCATTGTATTGTGGCATTATCTCCAATATACTTTCTATCAAGTTTAGATTGCCTAACATATATTTCATCTATTAATGTACTACCTGTGTTAGGTTCAATGTCAATGCAATTCAATTTGCAATATTGTATATCACAATTATCAATAAAAACATCTTTGGCAGAAATTATGGCTATTCCATGTCGTTGAGAATATTCTATTTTACAATTATTTATATATATTGATTCAGGATATTTCCCATCGCCTATATTAGATTCATTGATGTAGATAGCATCTTTTCCAAAATTTTTAAAACTTACATTTTCTATATTAATATTTTTTGATTTTCCTCTTAGATTGACGCCAAAACTATGAATTGGCTCCTGAGTCAAATCAACTTCATGATTACCATTCAGTCTGATATTTCTTATAACAATATTTTCTAAATCGATTATAGAGAATAAATGGGTTTGCATTGTATTAATTAGTCTCAATTCTCCTTCTCCCTCAATCGTTAGATTTGATTTTGCTTGAATCGTGTTTGTTCGAAAAACGCCTTCAGGTATCCGGACAGAGTCATGATTTATAATACAATTGTTTATTATTTCAGTATTGTTTGTAATTGTATCCCCAACAGCTCCATAATGCTTGATAGATACAAACCCGTGAATGTTTGTTATCCAAGCTCCATTCGGATTATTGTAAGGTATAATAATCGAACCACCATTATCCTCATAATTTCCTTCCTGGAAAATATACTCTACAGCTTCCTTGTCGTTTTTAGAATAATATCCCAAGAGTTTTATCTTTTGGCCTTGTGTACCTGATAAAGATCTTAGTTCCAGAATATTTTTAATTTCCACAATTTCGTCGTAGGTTTTTGTTGATATACCTGACATATCTTCATAATCCTGAGTACATGAAGCGGAAAGAAGTAAAGAGATAATGAAAATAAAATTAAGTTTTTTCATAACTAAAAATTTAAATTGATAATTATATTAAATAAGATTTGTATGAGTTTTAATCATTAAAAAAAACGAACAATACAATAATGTACTATTGTAATGTTCGTTTCTTACTCATGTGACAAGCTGTCAGAGATAAATCTCATGTTACAAACATAATGGATTTACTTAAAAAAACAAAAGGATTTATTGGATATATTCTTGATTATCTAGATTCAGGTAATATTTTACAGAAACATTGAAGGTGTTGTCTTTAATAAGATTGCCAGAACTTCTACTTCCACTAATACCATATGAAGTTTCAGCTACCGTACTTGAAATATGATTGCTTGTTATTAGATTATTATTACCTTCTCTTAAGATATATATCCCTGCAGACTTGTTTGTTGCACTTTCAAGTAGACCAAAATCTTTTATAATATTATCTCTCACAATGCAGTTAGAAGTTTCATATAAAACAATGCCGTTAAATGCTGTCCCATATATAACATTCTTTTCTATCATTGTACTATCTGAATATGCAATTATAGCTCCACAGGTGCTAGTTGTAAAAGAACCTATGCCATCAAAATAGATAGTGTTTTCATTCATGACAGAAAATCCTTGTAGTGCAATACTGATAGATTCGGTAATAATATTTTTTGAAGCTTGGGCATTTACAAAGCCTTTGTTGCGAATAGAGCGACTTACTGTATTTCCAATGAAATAAATATTTTTAAAGATTGAAAAATTGTTATTTGCAGATCCTATTGAACATTGTAACCCTGCTCCTGGTGTTAGGTATTTTTTATCTATAGTGCAATTTCTCACGTAAATACTATCAATTAATGTGTTGTTAATGTTAGGTTCAATATCGATTCCACATAACTTAAATGAACTGATATCACAATTCTCTATCTGGATATTTTTCCCTGAAATTACAGAGATACCATTCCGTTGAATACCACTAATATGACAATTGGTTATATGTATATTTTCAGGTAGGAAACCTTCCTGACATATATATTCATTAATATATATACCATCTTTTGCAAAGTTGCTGAATTTTACATTGTTAATATATATGGATGTAGATCTCTTAAGTATATTAACCCCATGACTATCAATTAGCTCCCCATTCAAATCGACTTCGTGGTTTCCGTTAAGTGTAATGTTGTTTATCTTAACATTCTCGACATTTATAATTGATATTAAATGTTTGAGATCTATCAGCTTTAACTCCCCTTCTCCATCAACCGTAAGATTAGATTTTATATGAATAGTGTTTGTGCGAAAAATGCCTTCAGGTATCCATACATTATCATGGTTTGCTATACATTTGTTAATGGCTTCGGTATTGTCTGTCTTACCATCTCCTATAGCACCATAGTCTGTAATGGAAACAGTTTTCTCTATTTCGGCTACCCATGCGCCTGAGGCTACATTTTCCGGAATAATAACACTTCCTCCATTATCGATAAAATTGCCAATTTTGAATCTATAAAGTAATGGTTTTTTGTCTCCTTTAGAATAGTAACCAAGTAGATTAACTGTCTGATCCTCTATCCCTTTTAAAGTGCGGAGATCTTTTATACTTTCTACTTCAATAGCGATAGTTTTTATTGTGTCTTTTTCTTGTTCGCTGATTTTTTCTTCGATCAGTCCATTTATTTCCTGCTGACAAGACGCAAATAGAACCATAGTTAATAAAAAAACGTACTTATACATAGCGTTATAGTTAATGGTCAGTGTTTATAAATCTCAAATGGTTAAAGTTGAAAGATCTATAAATTCTAACATAGTTAATATTAAAGGTGCTGTAAAATTAACAATAAAAATGATAAGAAAGTTCTTTTTGAGATTAAAAAGGGTTAATTGTGAAAAAAAATGACTGTTTAGGTGAAAAATTATTGTATAGATGTAAAAAAACAAAAGGGGAACCGACATCACGTCGCCACCCCTCCCTTAACTTAAACGCCAAAACTAAATCTAAACAAAAAACACAAATAATGATAATATCTTATCTATTTTTGTTTTCTTTTCTTTTTTCCCTCACTTCTTTCATATAGTTATGCATGAACTTTTGCTCAGCATCTCTTAGTTTGTAAAGTTTTGAAGGTGAGAGGATCTCTTTAAACCTCTCATAATATTCTTGCTCCAACTGGGCTTCTTTCAAGCCTACATTCAGACACTCATCTATTACCTCTGTATAATCGGGATCAGTTGGATTTTTGTTGGATTTCATTTCTCTGGATAACTTTCGGCATTTATGACCTACTTCAAACTTCTTCTGTTGTAGTTCCTCACATAAAGGAATAAAGATTTCTGCTTCTTCAGGTGTAAGGCCGAGTTCTGCTATTATGAAAGCACTCCTTTTTATAAGAAATGATTCCTTGTCAAAATTTCTACTTGATCTATCCTTATCTTGTGCATCCACTTTTAAAGGGGATAACATCAATACTGCAGCAAATATAATAAAAAATATTTTATTCATACAAGAAATATTACAAAAATATGCTAATAAGTTAATTTCTTTACCATTTTAATCGTAATTGCTCCATTCTTCTGCTAAAATATAATTAGCGTATTGTTCTTCCAGATACTCCAAATACTCTTCATCATTATCTGTTTCAATAGCAGCAATTGATTGTGGAGAAGAAATAGAATTTTGCACAAGCATGGAATCTGTCTGACCTGTTTTGTTCTCATTTCCATTTCCAACTAACAGATTAAAGAATAGTCCTAACCCGGCGAAAACTGCAGCCATGTACACCAATGGGCGCATACGATCCATCATAGTTATTTTTTTAGGTTCTTCAATTATTTTTTCAGGGATTTTACTCATAATCTGAGATTGAAGACCTTCAAAATACCCATCAGGCACAGTGAAAGGATTATTTCCTTTGAAATCATCCAGATTTTTAAATTCTTTTTTCATATTTTGTGCTTTTTACATGAATATGACTAATCATTATTGGAAAGGTTTAAAGGTCCTTTGTTAAAAATTCCTCTACTTTTTTTACTGCATGATGATATGATGCTTTTAGAGCGCCTACTGAAGTTCCTAGAATCTCAGACATATCCTCATACTTCATTTCATCAAAATATTTCATATTGAAAACCAATCTTTGTTTTTCAGGTAATGTTAGAATCGCATTTTGTAATTTTAGCTGGGCATCCTCACCATCAAAATAATCGTCACCTTTTAACCTCTCCAATAAGAAAACATCTGTATCATCCATCGGTACATTATTTAAGTTTCTTTGTTTATTAAGAAAAGTTATACATTCATTTATTGCGATTTTATATAGCCAGGTGGAAAGTTTGGCCTCTCCCCTGAAATAATCGATATTCGTCCAGGCTTTCAGAAAAGTATTTTGTAATAGGTCATTGGCATCATCGTGGCTAAGTACCATTTTCCGTATTTGCCAATATAATTTTTCACTATATAAACCTACTATTTGTGAAAAAGCTTCCCGTTGCGTAGCCGGGTCACGCAATCGCTCAACAAGTTCATCTTCGGTATATTGTCGCATTATTTCTGTTTTGTCTACAAAATTACATAAAAATAACAGGATAAACTTGAAAAAAGATCCAGATTTATATAGAACTAAATCTAAATGCTTTTTGTTTTCGGCATATGTCGTGAATATTTTTGATATATGTCGAAAATATTCACGACATATGCCGAAAATTGTTTCATAATTATCGTGGTAAAATCTGTAAGTCTTTTCTACAGATATTCAAGAACATTCTTGGAATAAACTAAAACTTATTATTTTTGTTTTCAAATCAATAGGATATGGAAACACAAACGATATTACTGGCATTTGCGTTAACAATGATAGCTGGCTTGTCTACCGGGATTGGTAGCATCATGGCCTTTTTCACTAAACATACAAATACTAAGTTTCTTTCTACTGCTTTGGGATTTTCGGCAGGAGTTATGATATATGTTTCTTTTATGGAAATGATGCCCGAAGCCAAAGCTAATTTAACTGAATATTTTGGGGAGCGGACAGGTACTTTATATATGTTATTAGCATTTTTTGGAGGAATGGGTTTTATAAACCTGATAGATTTTTTGATCCCTGAAGATAAAAACCCACATGAAATGCAAGATCTAAGTGAACTTGATAAAAAACAATCCGGCCTTAAAAGAACCGGGTTATTGGTTGCTCTTTCTATCGGAATTCACAATTTTCCAGAAGGAATTGCAACATTTACCTCTGCATTGAATAGCCTCGAAGTCGCTCTTCCTATCACATTTGCAATAGCAATACATAACATACCCGAAGGGATTGCTGTGTCTGTACCAATTTATCAGGCAACCGGAAATAAAAAGAAAGCTTTTTGGCTTTCTTTCCTTTCAGGAATGGCCGAACCGGTAGGTGCATTAGTCGGTTTTCTGATTCTTATGCCTTTCTGGACACCTTCAATAAACGGGTTGATACTGGCCGCTGTTTCCGGAATTATGGTCTTTATCTCAATGGATGAATTATTACCTAGTGCACAGAAATATGGAGAGCATCACCTCTCCATAATAGGACTTGTCGCCGGCATGATTGTCATGGCCGTCAGTCTTTTTCTGTTTATTTGATTTTATACTATGCCTTGGGCCATCATTGCCTTGGCTACTTTCATAAAGCCTGCTATATTAGCACCTTTTACATAATTGATGTAGTTACCCTCTTTTCCGTGAACTACACATTGTTCATGGATACTGCTCATAATTTGATGTAACTTTGCATCTACTTCAGATGCAATCCAGGATATATGCATTGCATTTTGTGTCATTTCCAAACCTGAAGTTGCTACCCCTCCTGCATTTACAGCTTTACCAGGAGCATAAAGTATTTTATGGTGAAGGAATAGATCAGTAGCTTCTATTGTACATCCCATATTAGAGGCTTCTGCAACACAGATTGATTTGTTTTCTATAATTCTCTTAGCATCTTCTTCATCTAATTCATTCTGAGTAGCGCACGGGATTACTATATCTGCCTTTTGCTCCCAAGGACGTTTATTAGGAATGAATTTGGCTTCGGGAAATTCTTCTACATAAGGTTCAACTATGTCGTTACCACTATTGCGTAACTCTAAAAGATAATCAATTTTCTTTCCTGATATACCATTGGGGTCATATACATACCCGTCAGGTCCCGAAATCGTGATTACTTTGGCACCCATTTCCGTTGCTTTTGTTGCAGCTCCCCAGGCTACATTTCCAAAGCCGGACAAGGCAACCGTTTTTCCTTTAATGTCAATACCATGTGTCTCCAACATCTGATGAACAAAATACAAGGACCCGAATCCTGTTGCTTCGGGACGAAGAATAGAACCACCATACTCCAAGCCCTTTCCGGTAAATGTTCCTGTATTTTCACGGGCGAGTTTTTTGTACATGCCGTACATATAGCCGATTTCTCTTCCTCCAACTCCTATATCACCGGCCGGTACGTCCGTGTCAGGACCTATATTGCGCCACAATTCCAATATAAATGCTTGACAGAAACGCATAATTTCGGCATTACTTCGTCCTCGGGGTGCAAAGTCTGATCCTCCTTTTCCACCTCCCATTGGAAGAGTTGTCAACGCATTTTTAAACGTTTGTTCAAAGCCCAAGAACTTCAGTATCGATAAATTTACAGAAGGATGGAAACGCAATCCTCCTTTATAAGGACCAATTGCATTATTAAATTGAACACGATACCCCAGATTTACTTGTACTTCACCTTTATCATCTACCCAAGGTACACGAAAAGTAAAGATACGATCAGGTTCTACTAAACGCTCTATTATTTTTGCTTTTTCAAATTCCGGATGCTGATTATAAATATCCTCAATAGATATGAGTACTTCTTTTACAGCTTGTAAGTACTCTTTTTCACCAGGATGCTTAGCTTCCAGTGCAGATAAAATTAGATCTGTCTTCATAGCATAAATTTATTTTTGGATAACATTTATATACTTACAAATGTAATTATTCCTATGATATGATAAACTATTTTACTTATTTTTGGCGGAATTAAATGATAATTATTATGAGCGGTATACCAGACTTTAAAAATCTTGTTTTTAAAGATACATCTTTTGCTAATCTTATGAATAAGCGTATATATAATGTATTGCTTATCGCTACGAAATATGATGCTTTCATGTTGGAAGATGATGGTCGTGTGGATGAACAGATATTTAATGAATATACATCGTTAAGTCTACGCTATCCTCCCCGTTTCACTCAGGTAACCACGGAAGAAGATGCTTTGGCGGAATTGAAAGATCGTAATTTTGAATTGATTATCTGTATGCCCAATATGGATGATCGTGATATTTTTGCTGCTGCAAAAGAAATAAAAAAGCATTACCCTACTATTCCGATAGTAGTTTTAACTCCTTTTTCCAAGGAAGTTACCAGGCGAGTGGCTGACGATGATTTAAGTGCAATAGACTATATCTTCAGTTGGCTGGGTAATTCGGAGTTGCTATTAGCTATCATAAAGCTGATTGAAGACAAAATGAATGCTGAAGACGACACGGCCAGTGTGGGTGTTCAGATCATATTATTAGTGGAGGACTCCATTCGATTTTATTCATCAGCCTTACCTCATCTCTATAGATTCGTATTACAGCAAAGTCAGGAATTCTCGAAAGAAGCATTGAATGATCATCAGCGTACATTGCGTATGCGTGGACGCCCTAAAATAAAACTGGCGAGAACGTATGAAGAGGCAGTGCGCATATTTGATCAGTATAAAGACAATATGTTGGGTATAATTTCCGATATGAGTTTTACCAGGGAAGGGAAAAGAGACAATTTTGCGGGTTATAAGTTTGGACAATATGTTCGTAAAACAGGTTTGATTATTCCGTTTGTTTTGGAATCCGCAGAATCAGGAAATGAAGTATATGCAAAAGAGTTAAGTGCTTCCTTTATTGATAAGAATTCAAAAAGTTACCCACAAGATTTAAAAAAGAAAATCATGCAGCGTTTTGGGTTTGGTGATTTTATTATCTTAAACCCACAGACCAAACAAGAAATTATGCGTATAAAGGATTTAAAGGATCTTCAAAAGAAAATCTTTGATATCCCTGACGATTCACTCGTTTATCATCTTTCTCGAAACCACTTTTCAAGATTCTTCTATTCGCGAGCTATGTTTCCTCCAGCAGAAATTTTAAAAAGAGTAGATGTAAGCGATTATAAAGATATGGATGAAGCTCGTCATCTCATATTTGACCTGATTGTTCAATACCGTAAGATGAAAAATTCCGGTGTAGTAGCAGTTTATCAGAAAGATCGATTTGATGAATATAGTAACTTTGCTCGTATCGGCGACGGCTCGTTAGGGGGGAAGGGGAGAGGTCTGGCTTTTATCGGCGCTATGGTAAAAAGATCGCCGGAATTATACTGGGATCATTTTCCTGTTACTATACCTAAGACCGTTGTGATTTGTACAGATATATTCGACCAGTTTATGGATACGAATGATCTGTATCAGATTGCTTTAAGTGATACGACAGATGATGATAATATCCTCAAGCATTTTCTACGTGCTAGTTTACCATCTTCATTGATTGAAGATTTGATAGCATTTTTCGATGTTATAAAAGGTCCTATTGCCATACGCTCTTCCAGTTTGCTGGAAGATTCGCATTATCAGCCATTTGCTGGTATTTATGCAACTTATATGCTGCCAAAGAATGAAGATAAGTATGAAATGTTGCGAATGGTAAGTGATGCAATAAAAGCGGTGTATGCTTCAGTTTTTTATAAAGATAGTAAAGCGTATATGACCGCGACATCTAATATAATAGACCAGGAGAAGATGGCTATTGTTTTGCAGGAGGTGATAGGTTCTCAATATAGTTCACACTTTTATCCAACCATGTCAGGAGTAGCACGCTCGTTAAATTTTTATCCAATTGGGAATGAAAAGGCCGAAGACGGTATCGTTAATATAGCATTAGGCTTGGGTAAATATATTGTAGATGGTGGTGTCACTTTACGTTTTTCTCCACGTCATCCGCATAATATACTTCAGATGAGTACGATGGAGTTTGCTCTCAGAGAAACGCAGACACGTTTTTATGCATTAGACCTGGAAAATTTGGCTGAACAATTTTCAATTGACGATTCGTTTAATCTCCTCCGGTTAAGCATTAAAGATGCTGACCAGGATGGCTCTTTAAAATATATTGTCTCTACATATGATCCGTATGACCAGATTATTCGTGATGGATATTATCCGGATGGACGAAAAATTATCTCTTTTGTGAATATCCTCCAGCATGACGTATTTCCTTTAGCTGACACGCTAGATAAAGTGCTTGGTATAGGGCAAAAAGAAATGGGACGACCTATTGAGATTGAGTTTGCTGTCAATATTGATCCTGACGATCAGAGTAAAGCTACATTCTATTTATTACAGATTCGTCCGATTGTGGATAATAAAGAAATTATGGATGAAGATCTCACCATTATAAAAAATGAAGAAACTATCATTTCATCTACCAGTGTTCTTGGTCATGGTATAATAAATGAAGTGAAAGATGTAATATATGTAAAGACTGAAGCCTTCAACTCATCAAATAATCAGTTAATCGCTTATGATATAGAAAAAGTAAATAAGTTATTCGTTGAAAAAGGGGAGAATTATATCCTTATAGGTCCGGGACGTTGGGGCAGCAGTGACCATTGGTTAGGTATTCCTGTGAAATG
The DNA here is from genome assembly GCA_032054765.1 of Tannerellaceae bacterium. Classification (GTDB taxonomy): domain Bacteria; phylum Bacteroidota; class Bacteroidia; order Bacteroidales; family Tannerellaceae; genus DFXE01. The sequence goes on along the minus strand of DAMBSC010000019.1, from coordinate 25,357 downwards.
GCCTCATATATGCAATGCTCGTGTTATTGTTGAATCAGGACTGGAGAATTATAGGATAGATCCTAGCCAGGGAACGCACTTTTTTCAAAATCTGACATCTTTTGGGGTAGGCTATTTCACTATTAACCCCTTCAAAAATGATGGCTGGTATGATCAGGAATTCTTAAATGCACAACCGGCTGTATACGAAACCAAGTATCTTCGCCATGTGCATTTTGATGCTCCAATCGTTATCAAGATGGATGGAAAAAAAGGTCTGGGAGTAATAATGAAGCCTTAATCTATTTTTATTGTCGTGACTTTAACCAGTCTTCTGCTTTTTCTAGAGAAGATGTTTTACCTACATCTATTAAGGTAAGATCTTTGGCCGGATAAGCATAGATATCGGTTTTTGTACATACTGATAAATAGAAATTAATGATAGAGAACTTTCCGGTCCATTCATCCATCCATTTAAAAACAGAAGGAGAAATAATATGGACACCACCAAAAGCATATTCATTATATTTTAATGGATCCAAATCTGGGAAAAACGATTTTATTTCTCCGGTATCATGATTACGCCAAGCTGATAATTTATTATCTTTATCAAATAAGAGATAACGTGATGTATTTCTTTTACTGACTAACAGAGTAGCCAAAGAATTTGAATGCAAATGATTTTCATACAAAGCGTTCAAGTCTATATTAGATATAATATCCACATTATGAACCAGGAAAGGCTTGGCCCCTTGTAAATATTGGGCGGCGTGCTTAATAGCACCTCCTGTATCCAGTAAATAGTCACGTTCGTCAGAGATCTTTATTTTTACACCAAAGTTATCGTTTGCAATTAAAAAATCAATAATTTGATCCCCCAGGTGATGTATGTTTATAATAATTTCCCTGAAACCTGCATCTTTTAGTTTCAGTATCTGATGCTCAATCAAAGGTTTCCCATTAATAGGAATAAGTGCTTTGGGTATAGTGTCGGTCATGGGCTTGAGCCGTGTACCCATGCCTGCTGCAAGAATCATAGCTCTCATAATATCGCGTCGAAAATTTGTTCTATGTTTTGTTCTCTATGTGTCAGGTTTACTTTAATTCCAAATTTTTTGTGAAGATGTTCTGCAAGGTGTTGGGCTGAGTAAACAGATCTATGGCGCCCACCAGTGCATCCAAAACATATCATAAGATTAGTAAAACCTCTGTCAAGGTAACGTTTAACTGCAGAATCTACAATATCATAAATATGTTCAAGGAATTGGGTTATTTCTCCATCATCTTCCAGAAATTGTATGACTGGTTCATCTAATCCGGTGAAATGATTGTATCTTTCGTATTTTCCAGGATTATTTATAGCGCGACAATCAAAGACAAAACCTCCTCCATTTCCTGTCGGATCATTTGGTATTCCCTTTTTATAAGCAAAACTCATAACTTTTACTTCCAACATCCGCTTTTGAATGTCATCCGAGAACTGTGAAAGATTAGTTAGTTCTTTTAGAACTGAATATAAATAAGGGTATTCAGGGTAATTCTCACGTAATAGTTGGCGTAGATTATCTATAGCAAAAGGAACGCTCTGAATAAAATGAGGTTTCTTTTCAAAATAACCTCTGAAACCATATGCACCTAAAACTTGTAAAGTACGGAATAATACATAATGACGCAATTGCCCGTGAAAATGGTCTTCCTCAATAGGTAAATATTCCTTGAGTGACTGAATATATACATCTAATAACTCATTCCGGAGATCTTCAGGAAATTTTGCTTTTGCTTGCCATAAGAAAGAAGCTACATCATAATAGATAGGTCCTTTCCTTCCTCCTTGAAAATCAATAAACCAAGGCTCTTCTTCTTTAATCATAACGTTTCTTGACTGAAAGTCGCGATAAAGAAATGTATCAGACGGACAGTCTAATAATACATGGCTCAATTTCAGAAAATCATCTTCCAGCTTGTTTTCCTGAAAATCCATTCCTGTTGCTTTTAGGAAACAATATTTGAAGTAATTCAAATCCCAAAGGATAGAACGTTGGTTAAATTCTGATGAAGGATAACAATAGGAGAAATCCATATCTTTTGCACCTAATACTTGTATAGCGGGCAGAAGAGAAATAGTTTTACGTAATAATGCACGCTCACTTTCATCAAATACACAACTTTTACGTCCCTTTTCGATTGCATTGAAAAGTAAAGTATCCCCTAAATCTTGCTGTAAATAAAAGGTTTTATCTTCTGAATGATGTACAACTTCAGGAACAGGTAGCCCTTTCTTCCTGAAATGGTCAGACATATAAATGAACGCATTATTTTCTTCTTTAGAAGTCCCGCTCACCCCTATCAACGTCTTCTTCCCATATAACCGGAAGTAACGTCTGTTTGATCCGGAGGAAGGAAGTTTAGTTGTGTCATCGGGTTGATATCCAGTGTGTAATCGGTAGAGCTTATTTAATTCGTCAATTATCATCGTGCCTATTTAGGGCGCTAATATAAGGCTTTTTTACCAAATCAAATGTGAAAAAATATTTACTTCATTTTGTTGAAGAGAAATAAGATGTTTTGGGGAACATTTATAAAATATTTCCTGTTATAAGTAAAAAAAGAGTAAGTGATTTAATTTTATAAGCGAAAACCTATATTTCAAATGAAAAAATTTATCTTTTTCTTGGGTGTTTTTTTGATCTTTTTCTCGTGTGTAAAAAAAGATGAGAGTGATATCATTTCTAAAAGCAAATGGGAATATATAGAATTTGTTGGCGAAGTAAAAAAAACGCATATCTTATCATTTGGCGAACATTCTTTTATTTATTCAATCTATACAGAAATACAAGATAGTGATCCCGAAATTATAGAAATCGGAGGACGTTATGTAAATACCTATAATGAGGTATCTCTGGAATCATTTGGAGAAGAAAATTTATATGTTCTATCCTCTGATAAAGAAACCCTTCAAAATAAAGATGCGCCGGGCATAGTTTTCAAAAAGAAAAAGGAGAACCGGTAGAAACCGGCTATCCTTTTATATGATCATAATCTTTTAAAAACCGGAATTAAAGTATTCCTTGAGCCATCATGGCTTTAGATACCTTCATGAAACCTGCTATGTTAGCTCCTTTCACGTAATTTACAAAGCCATTATTTTCTGTACCGTATTTAGAACATTGAGTGTGGATGGAATTCATAATACTTTTAAGTTTTTCATCCACTTCTTCGCGTGTCCAACTAAGTTTCATTGCATTTTGAGTCATTTCAAGACCCGATACAGCTACTCCTCCTGCATTTGCCGCTTTACCGGGAGCATATAAAATTTTAGCTTCAAGGAAAGCATCGATAGCTTCAGGCGTAGAAGGCATATTCGCCCCTTCAGAAACTGCAATACATCCGTTGGTTAACAATGTTTTTGCATCATCACCGGTTAGTTCATTCTGGGTAGCACTTGGCAAAGCGATATCACATTTTTCAGCCCAAGGACGTGCACCTTCCACATATTTACAGTTATATTTTTCTGCATATTCTTTGATACGTCCACGATATAAGTTCTTAAGTTCCATTATATAGGCTAACTTTTCACTGTCAATTCCATCCGGATCATAGATGTATCCATTTGAATCTGATAGTGTTACGGGTTTTGCGCCCAATTCTATTAGTTTTTCAATCGTATATTGGGCTACATTTCCAGAGCCGGATACTGCAACCACTTTCCCTTTTATATCAATATTACGAGTCTTAAGCATTTCTAACAAGAAATATACATTTCCATAACCTGTTGCTTCAGGACGAATTAAAGAACCACCAAATTCAAGTCCTTTTCCGGTGAAAGTTCCTGTATTTTCACGAGCCAATTTCTTATACATACCATACATATAAGAGACTTCACGTCCACCAACTCCGATATCGCCTGCAGGAACATCAGTTTCAGGGCCAATATTGCGCCAAAGTTCCATAATTAAAGCTTGACAGAAACGCATAATTTCCGCATTTGATTTACCTTTTGGATTGAAGTCCGAACCTCCTTTGCCTCCACCCATCGGAAGTGTAGTCAAGGCATTCTTAAAAGTTTGCTCGAAAGCCAGGAATTTAAGAATAGAAGGATTAACAGATGCATGGAAACGCATGCCTCCCTTATACGGGCCAATAGCGTTATTATGTTGTACGCGGTATGCCATATTAGTGTGTACTTGTCCTTTATCATCTACCCATGTAACACGGAAAGAGAAAATACGATCTGCAATACACAAACGTTCTATCAAATTACTTTTTTCAAATTCAGGGTGTTGATTGTAAATTTCTTCAATTGAACCTAAAACTTCTTCTACTGCCTGGTGATACTCGGGTTCATTGGGAAATCTTCTTTTCAAATCGTCTAATACTTCTTTTGCTTTCATACGATAGTTGTTTTTATAATATGTTATACCAAATTGTTATCTGCAATCGTCTTTTTTACGCGATGCAAAGGTAAGCTAATTTTTAAAACCAACAAATCTTTGAAAGTAAAAATGCATAAAAAACGACATTTAGATATTTTTATTCAAAAAAAGCTTCTAAATGTCATTTATTTCTACTTCTGATGTTTTTGTAAATAGTGATAAAAACAATGATACCTGACGATATAATGGCGAAAATAACACTAAAGTCTATTTTAATGCTATATGCAAGTAAAATATAACAAAGCAACCCCCATAAAACCGTAATACAAACGATTTGACTATTTGTCAGTTTTCTACGCGCCATACTTAACTTTTGTCAATTAAAGGTTAATGATGATTTCGTACTGAAAAAAATAAGCAATCCTAAGCAGATGGCGATGATTACAAATAATATAAATATTTGCGTACCAAGTGAATATTTACGGATAAAAGGGATATGACGAGTCCATCCCGACATCACCTTGATTTCTTCAGCTTCTTCATTTTCATCAGGGATCTCGTATCCTCCTGCTTTCATAACTTCTAGTGCGTGAGGTACTTCACTTTCTAATATTTCTACCCGGGCACCTCCAACATCTATATGGCTGAGTACTTGTGCAGTAATTTCATTACGGATGTAACAATCAATCCCTTCCGATTTAAGTAAAGCAACTAATGTTTGTGCTTCTGCCGGATATTGAAACCGGGCTATTTCTACCATTTTATCCATAGTATTGTTTTTGTTTATATACAAAGAAAACCTTTTTTATAGATAAAAACAAATATAGAGATTTATCCTTGCTGTCATTTATAGATAAGAACAAAAGGAGATTCTTTACTGATCCAAGTAATTCCGTTGTATTTTGTTGGTGAATTTTATGTTTGACATATGTTGAATTCGAATTCCACAATTGTTGAATATAAATTCCATATATGTTGAACATAAATTCATCAATTGTTGAACGTTAAATATGAGTAGGCATTCCCTTACAAAATTACAGTGTTTTCATACTATTTCCTGTTCTTTTATTCACTATCTTTGCAGCCGGTTTTGAGAAGATTATAATAACGAATAAAATATAAAGAAAGTATGAGCAAGAAAGCACTATTGATTATCTGTGACGGATGGGGGATTGGTGATAAAGGAAAAGACGACGTAATCTATCAGACTCCCACTCCTTATTGGGATTCTTTACTGAAAGAATATCCAAATTCCCAACTTCAGGCATCAGGAGAAAATGTAGGTTTACCTGACGGGCAAATGGGAAATTCCGAAGTAGGACACCTAAATATCGGTGCTGGACGTGTAGTATATCAGGACCTTGTAAAGATAAATATTGCTTGCCGTGATAATTCAATTCTTGATAATCCTGAGATTAAGCGTGCTTACAGCTATGCAAAAGAGAATAATAAACAGATCCATTTTTTAGGTCTTGTTTCAGATGGTGGAGTACACAGTTCTATGGAACATTTGTTTAAACTGACTGATATATCTAAAGAATACGGCATAACCAAATCATATGTACATTGCTTTATGGATGGTCGTGATACCGATCCAAAGAGTGGAAAAGGTTTTATTGAAGAACTTGAGAACCACCTGAAAACTAATGGTGGCAAAATAGCATCAATCATTGGGCGCTATTATGCAATGGATCGTGATAAACGTTGGGAGCGTGTAAAAGAAGCTTATGATTTATTGGTAAACGGAAAAGGAAAAGCTTCAGAATGTATGGTTTCTGCTATGGAAGAATCATATGCGGATGGTGTTACTGACGAATTTATCAAACCTATCGTGCATGTAGAGAATGGTAAACCGATTGCTGTTATTGAACAAGGCGATGTGGTTATTTTCTTCAACTTCCGTAATGACCGTGCCAAAGAATTAACTATCGTATTAACTCAACAAGATATGCCGGAAGCAGGAATGAAGACAATTCCAAACCTGCAGTACTTTACTATGACTCCTTATGATGCTACATTTAAAGGATTACATATATTGTTTGATAAAGATAATGTAAACAATACGTTGGGTGAATATCTTGCAGAACAAGCTAAGGAACAACTTCACATAGCAGAGACAGAAAAATATGCTCATGTAACTTTCTTCTTTAATGGCGGGCGCGAAGAGCCTTTTAAAGGGGAAGATCGTATCTTGGTTGCGTCACCAAAGGTGGCAACATATGACCTGAAGCCGGAGATGAGTGCTTATGAGGTAAAAGATAAACTGGTAGAAGCGATAAATACTAATAAATACGATTTTATTGTATGTAATTATGCCAATGGAGATATGGTGGGACATACAGGCATTTACAATGCTATCGAAAAAGCGGTTGTTACTGTGGATGCTTGTTTGAAAGATACAGTAGAAGCTGCTAAAGCAAATGATTACGAAGTAATTATCATTGCGGATCATGGTAATGCCGATCATGCATTGAATGAAGATGGTTCCCCAAACACTGCACACTCCCTGAATCCTGTTCCTTTCGTATATGTGACAGCTAATAAAGAGGCTAAGGTTGTTAATGGTATACTGGCAGACGTAGCTCCATCTATCCTTACGATAATGGGGCTACCTCAACCAAAGGAGATGACAGGAAAAAGTTTAATAACTGAATAAACTGAATGGACTGAATAAACTGAATCACTCAATATACTGAATAATTGAAAAAATAATATTTAATTTATTCAGTCTACTCTATTATTCAGTTCATTCAGTATATTAATTTTTATGTTACAAATAGACGATACATTAGTAAGCCTTGATATTATAGAACGCCATTTTATTTGTGATTTGGCGTTTTGTAAGGGGGCTTGTTGTATTGAAGGGGATGCCGGTGCTCCATTAGAAAAACATGAATTGGCTGAACTGCATAAGGTTTTGCCGGAAGTTTGGAACGATTTATCGGTTGAAGCAAAAGAATTGATAAATAAACAGGGCGTTGCTTATATAGATTCAGACGGAGAAACTGTTACATCTATTATCAATGGTAAGGATTGCGTGTTTACCTGTTATGATTCAAACGGGATATGTAAATGTGCTATAGAAAAGGCATATCGGGAAGGACGTATTAAATTTATGAAACCCATTTCCTGCCATCTGTATCCTATTCGTATTACCCACTATAATACATTTAAAGCGGTTAATTATAACCGTTGGAGGATTTGTAAACCGGCAGAAATATTAGGTCATAAGGAACGCTTGCCTTTGTATATATTTCTAAAAGAGCCCTTAATTCGTAAGTTTGGTCAGGAATGGTATGATAAATTAGTGATTAATGCCGAAGAATGGCTAAACCAAAATAGCAAATAGCTGATTATTCTTTTTTGTATTTTTCTTCCAGTTTCTCGTTTCGGATCTTTTCACGCGATTGCATTCGTTTGACTTGTACGAAACGAAGTAAAAAAATAACTCCTAAAGAGATTCCTATAATCAGAAAATATTGCGTGTAATCGGGATCAGGCTTGTTGCCCGGCCATCCAATGACACTCATTACTAGTAGATAAACTAATAATATGGCAGTTGTTATATTAATTTTCTTCATTTCATTAGCGGATTATAATTTAATATTATACAAAGATAGAAGATTCCTTTCTTTTTTTATTGGTTTATAACACACTTATGTTGGGCACGATAGGTAGATGACTCAATACATAAAATATAAAAGCCTTTTGAAAGTGGTAATAAAAACTCTGAAGAACCGGTTGGAATAATTCGTTGCATAACCAGATTTCCAGTAGTACTATATACATATAACCTGGCTGTTTCACGCATATTTGTAGTTGATAATATATTTCCCATTACAAAGCTTTTACTATTGTTTTTATTGACTACCGATAACGGATCTCTCTTTTCCGGCTCTGCATTAGCGAATCTTAAAGGAGTGGATAGTGGTAAAAGGATATCTTGTTCTGTTCCAATAGCTTTTGTAAGACTTATTTCCGTATTTGTATTTGCTTTTACAAAGAAAGCTGAATAGGGGGGCAGTTTGTATTTACTACCAATAGCATATGCCTTATATTGAATACCATCATATACATATATAAATCCATCCAATTCAGGTGTCTTAGGAAATTGTGAAAGAGATAATGGTGCAGGATAAGGATTTCCACATAAAAACCATCCGGCATTATCATTATCTTCATCTGCAGAAGAAGATACATTTATTGCTAGTATAGCAGATTTACCAAAATCGGTGGGTATCTCATCTGAAGAAGAAAAAGTCATTGTCTGTTTCCCTGCCCCGGCATCCAGTGCAATTAGGTATCCTTTATTTTTTTCAAAGATTGGAGTTGTCGAATTTTGTGGAGGAAAATGGACTTCCCAATTTCCGGTTGAGGAATTAGATGTTTGTCGTTTCTCTCCATTGTAAGTAAGGACATAAAAGTAATTACCACCTGCATTCGGTGTATCATCTTTCAATTCAAAGTAGGGATCTATACCTTCTCTGTAGACATCGAATGGAAAGGAGATAAAATACCATTCATCTTTTTCTTCAAAAGTTCTATATATAGTTATGTGATCTTTAATATTTATATCATTATTTGAAGTGAAGAACGCTTCGGTTTCGTATAAACAAAGATTATTGATTTCTACATTTGAATTATCTCCTATATGTAAACTACCATTACTGATTGAAACGTCATTACATGTAAGAAAAGAATTTATAATAGCTTCACCTTTTATTAAAGCATTACGGTGACGTGCTGATGGAAGATGTGTCCAACGGACAGTATCATTCCAATTTCCTTTTCCGGTGAATAACGAATAGGATGGAATATCTCCATGTGCGAATACACTATCAATGCTTATGTAACCACTTCCTGAAATATTAGGAGCAGACATAAAGAGTGTATGGCCATTTGGGATTTGTATAGGATTAGCTCTTTTGGACTTGTCAATAAATAGCTCATCTCTGTATGAAACCGAATAGTTATCTGTACCAGCTTTAAACCAATGAGACTCAAAAAACGTATTCTCTCTACCTCTTATTGATTGAAGATACAGCGTATTGTTTTTGGCTAAAGAACGTGCTGCGACGCCAGCTATTATAACGACATTTTCATATAATGATAAGTCGAAACTATCAAAAGTTATATTTGCATTTGAAGGTAATTTCAATGAAGTATCTCCTCCTTGGCCGGAAATCCCATCTGCAGTAGCATCAAAACGATATCCCTCTTCAGAATAATAATTCCAATTATCTATTGGTGTTCCTTCAAAAGATTGAAAACGAAAAGTGTCTTTAATAGCAATATTCTTTCCGGAATCATTCACAAACTCTTCCCACGAAGCAGGATTATTCACTTGGGAAAATAAGGGAAATGAAAGATTTGTCAGATTAAAAAGGCTGAACAATGTCAGGCAACAAAGTGTTCTACGCTTCATAGTTGGTTATAGTTAAATGGTTATTAAATTTGTTATTACAGTAGCAAATATAAAAAAAATATTGAAACCATAATCATTATAGTTTTTAAAATAGAAATTGTATATAATCAAAATGCAGATTTATAGGTAGTTAATATTATCCAAATTTATCTTGTTTTAAAAGCATATAGCTCAATTGTTTCGTTACTTTTTCATTATCATTATAACCTGTTCGTAATGTAAGAATTAGGGAGAAATAAACTAAGTCATTTTTAATAATTTAAAAATCATTTTGGATAGTTCCAATGATTTTATGTAAAATATCTTTGTAGTTCAACTTAGAGATAGTTTAAAGTTTGCTCTTATGATAAGCGAATATTTATTTGCTACCCTATTTTGCAGATTTAGAAAATATAATGTCTAATATACACATAATAAAAACACTATGATTGGGTATAAATTAAAGTCTTTATTTTTTTGCTTCATTCTGTTCAATACTATTTCTATTTATGGGCAAAACCTGGATACATTTAGTAAATCATTTGTTTCTCCCCCTGACCCTGCTAAGCCAAGTGTATATTGGTGGTGGCTATTCAACCGGGTGGATAAAGAAGCCATTACCCGGGATCTGGAAGAATTTAAGGCAAAGGGTATCAGTGGGGTCAATCTCATGTGTAATGGGGGTTACGCGGGTAGAGAACCGCTTCCCGGTGTGAAATTTCAAAGTCCTGAATGGTGGGAACTTTTCCGTTATACCGTAAAAGAAACGAAACGGTTAAATCTTGAATTAGGATACAACCTCTCGGCCGGTGGCTGGACGATGCAGGGGCCATGGGTCACACCAGAGCATGCAATGAAGAAAATAGTTCATGCAGAATTAAAAGTAATAGGGCCGAAGAAGATAAACGAGAAACTGCCTCAACCTGAAATAGTAGATGATTACTATAATGATATTTGTGTGCAAGCATTTCGGGTGGAAGAGGGTACTAAAAATGTAAAATTAAAAGATATAATAGATCTAACCGGCCATATGAAATCGGATGGCAGTTTTGAATGGCAGTTTCCCGAAGGAGAATGGGTTATTTTACGATCAGGTTATACCCTGACGGGGCATCTATGGAGTAAATGGTTTGCTTATCCGGGACCTCCTCAGGCTGATACTTATGAAGGTGGAGATGGGTATGAAATAGATTATTTAAGTAAAGCTTCTCTGGAAGACCATTTTAATCATTTAGGCAAACCTCTTATTGAGGAAGCACGGAAAGCAGGTGGGAAAATAGATTATTTTTGGTCGGATAGTTGGGAGTGTGGAAAGTTAACCTGGACACAGGATTTTCCTAACCAATTCAAGAAATACCGCGGTTACGGTTTGATACCGTATTTACCAGTACTTGCGGGCTACACGATTGATAATCCGATAATCTCTACCCGGTTTCTTACTGATTTTGACTGTACGATTCAGGATTGTCTGGCAGAAAATTTTTATGGCCATTTCGCTGAATTATGTCATCAGAACGGTATGACTATGGGGAGTGAAGCGGGCGGACCTAATGATATTCCCCCTATGGATGCACTGAGAAACCTCGGGCGTTGTGATTTTGTTGCAGGGGAGTTTTGGGTGAATGGGCATTATAACGCATCTAATGGTTATAACAGTAATAGATGGCTCCGGCTGAATCTTAAACAAACAGCTACTGCAGCTCATATTTATGGTAAACGTATTGCAATGGCCGAAGCCTTTACCCAACAAGAGCCACATTATACGCATTGGTCTTTAGGACCTGCGGATCTAAAACCTTATGCAAATGATGCTTTTTGTGAAGGTATAAATCATATTCTTTTACATCAGTCAACATGCCAATTGCCATCAGATGGTAAGCCTGGTTATGAGTTCTGTGCCGGACAACATTTTACACCTAATATTACCTGGTGGGAGCAATCATCGGCGTTCTTTTCCTATTTGTCACGTTGCCAGTACATGCTTCAGGAAGGTAAATTTGTAGGAGATGTTTGCTTTTATTTGGGGGAACGTCCACCCACGCTGGCCCCTCCAAAATATCTGATTTCTGATCTTGGTGCTGGCTATGATTGCGACTATATCAATGCAGAGGTGTTGCTAAAAAGAATGGCTGTAAAGGATGGTCGGATTGTTCTGCCGGATGGAATGAGTTACCGTCTTTTGGTGCTCCAAAATTGTACTTCGCCGTCGGAAGAAATTTCCCGCCAAGTAGGAGACTATCAACGTCTGGAGGTTTCACCGGTTCCATCTACAGAGATGTCTGTTGAAGTTATTAAAAAAATACGTGAATTGGTTATCAATGGTGCAACCATTTTGGGTGCGCCGCCTGCAACGTCGGGAGCCGTAATAAACTTTTCAGAAAGAGATGAGGAGGTGCAGAAAATTGTTGCCGAAATATGGGGCGATCTTAATGGCGATACCCGAACAGAGCGCCGTTTGGGTAAGGGACGTGTTATATGGGGTAAAACAGCACGGGAAGTACTTTTAGCCGATGGTATAAAACCGGATTTTACATTTACACGACAAGATGCAAACCCTGATAAATTCGACTATATACATCGTACAACCCCTGATGCGGACATTTATTTTGTTATTAACCGGACAAACAAAAAACAAACATCAGATTTCACATTCCGGGTTTCCGGTAAACAGCCGGAGATATGGGATGCCGTGACCGGTGAGATGAGAGATGCGCATTCTTTCCGGCAGAAAGGCGACCGTACAACATTATCATTAGAGTTTGACCGGTTTGGATCTTGTTTTGTCGTATTTCGTAAGCCGATTGAACATACTGCTGAAGGTAAAGCAGAATTGAATTTCCCTAAACTTTATGAACTACAAGAACTCAGTGACTCCTGGAATGTTATGTTTGACCCGACTTGGGGAGGACCTGCAAGTGTTCAATTTCCTAAATTAGAGAGTTGGACACGACATACTGAAGAAGGAATAAAATACTACTCTGGTACTGCAATTTATCATAAAACATTCGATTTACCCGTGAACATAAAAAATAAAGCCCAACGGTTATATCTCGATTTAGGCGATGTACGGAATGTAGCCGAAGTAAAACTAAATGGTAAAAACCTGGGTATTCTTTGGTGTTATCCATGGCGTTTAGACATTACGGATGCTGTAAATCTAAAAGATAATAGATTAGAAATCAGTGTTATCAATTTGTGGACGAATCGTGTTATTGGTGACCTTAATCAGCCAAAGGAAAAACGGTTCACCAATACTCATGACTCTTTTCGATTTGATATGATAACAGGAAAAACACCTTTGCTAGATTCAGGATTATTAGGACCTGTGAAAATCTTCGAAAGTTCTCCTTTGCACAAGTGAAGTGAGAGATAAGCGATTAAGTAATTTCTGAATTATTATCTTTCGTTATATGTTCATGGTTTAAATCCTTGAACTATACCGCACTTAGAAAAAATCATTACTTTTGTAACATGAAAGAATTTATTATTTCTGAGGCACAAACGGAAAAGGCGGTATTAGTTGGTCTGATAACTCCTGTACAAGATGAGAATAAAGTAAAGGAGTATCTGGACGAATTGGCTTTTCTTGCTGAGACAGCAGGTGCCGAACCTGTAAAAAAGTTTACTCAACGATTGGATTATCCACATCCTGTTACGTTTGTTGGTACGGGTAAGTTAAGGGAAATCAAAGAATATGTTATTGAGCATGAGATCGGATTGGTTATTTTTGATGACGAATTATCTGCTAAACAATTGCGTAATATAGAAAAAGAGTTACAAGTAAAGATATTAGATCGTACTAATCTTATTCTGGATATTTTTGCCCGCCGCGCACAAACGGCACATGCAAAAACGCAAGTCGAGTTGGCACAATATAAATATATGTTACCCCGACTAACTCGTCTGTGGACACACCTTGAACGTCAGCGCGGGGGGATAGGGATGCGTGGTCCGGGAGAAACTCAGATTGAAACTGATAGGCGTATCATTCTGGATAAAATTTCAAAATTAAAGAAAGACCTTGAAGAGATAGATAAACAGAAAAGTGTTCAGCGAAAGAATAGGGGAAAGATGGTAAGGGTCGCTTTAGTAGGCTATACCAATGTCGGGAAATCTACGCTTATGAATTTATTAAGCAAGAGTGAAGTTTTTGCGGAAAATAAATTATTCGCTACGCTTGATACGACTGTCCGTAAAGTAATAATAGAGAACTTGCCATTTTTATTATCTGATACAGTAGGCTTTATTCGTAAATTGCCAACCGAACTGGTAGAGTCTTTTAAGTCTACACTGGATGAGGTACGTGAAGCTGACTTATTAGTTCATGTGGTAGATATATCACATCCAGGTTTTGAAGAACAGATCGAGGTGGTAAATAAAACATTATCTGAAATAGATAATACGGAAAAACCTATGATTATGGTATTTAATAAGATCGATGCGTTTACGTTTGTACAGAAAGAGGAAGATGATCTCACACCATGTAAACGTGAAAATATTGATTTAAATGAGCTAAAGCGAACCTGGATGGCTAAAATGCAGGATAATTGTATATTTATTTCAGCTAAAGAAAAAACGAATATAGAAACATTGAAGACCTTACTATATGAACGGGTGAAAGAGATACATGTAACCCGTTTTCCTTATAATGATTTCCTGTTCCAAAGTTACGACGAAGAAATTTAATACGGTTTTATTACACTTCTACCGTTACTTCGATAGAATTATGAAGTTTTACACGTAAATTGTGAAATTTATTTGTGAAAGAGCAGATATATTTGCCGAAATATTAATGAAAAAAGCGAACTATTAGATAATACTATGATATTTATTTATTCCTATGAATAACTCTATCAGATCTTTCCGAAGATTTATTTGATCTGTATATAATTAAAACAAAAAGACATGAAAACAAAACTCAAGTGTGTTATGCTATTGGCTATATGCCTTACATGTATTACCGGATGTACAAGCGAAGAAAGCTCTATTGTTCCTAAAGAAAGAGAGACGACAAAAAAGACGGGGGCTTTTACTTTTTCTATTACTCCTTCTCTATTAACAACTAAAGCTTTGGATACTAAAGCTACAGAGGATGAGAAAAAGGTTAAAAAAGTAGATCTGCTTATATTTGATTCAGCCGGCGATTTGGAAATAGAAGAATCGCACACAACATTTGATGTAGTGAATAATGAATATCGTTTTACAATAGAAGGGCTGAGTGTTGAAAACGGAAAACGATTATTCATAGGAGTGAATGTTCCGAACGATCTTTTTTCAAAGATAAAAAACGATTTAAAAAATAATATAGTGAATGATACCAATTTGCCTTATTATACAGTTAACTTAGATGATCTTACGAATAAGACTGATGGATTTGTAATGTTTAACAGGCATTTGGAGGATATTAATATTCATGCTGACAATCAGGAGAATCAAAAGGGTAATATAAATGTATGTCGTGCTGTAGCCAAAATAAGTGTTATGAAAGAGATCACATTACCTTATGCCATTAGGAATAACGGGGGAAAGATCCATTCCATGAAATTTGCAGTTCAAAAAAATAACGCTAATTTCTACATATGGGATAAAAACGGATCACCTGAACTTGATGATAACTGCTACAATGGTGAGTATAAAGATATAGGTAATGTGCCTGACGGGATAGATCCGAATGCCGTTTATGCAATGGAAAATCTTTTTAAAGAACCGGAGAAAGCGACTTTCGTTAGAGTTCTATGTACATTTACTCCTTCAGGATTTATGACAAAGAATGGGCAAAATTGGGAGAATATGGTTTATAATGGAGATCCCATAGATTTTTATAAATTGACTATTACTACACAAGGAGCCTCTAAAGGCTTTGTTTATTATTTTAAAAGTAAGAAAGAAGCTAACAACTATCTTTTAAATTACGGTCTGGAGGGGGATATTGCTGAATATGGAAATGGGAAGTGCTATTATGATATATTCACAGATACAAGGCAGGATGATCATAAAATAAAACGCAACTGTTATTATACGATTCGGATAACTGATATCGCCGGTCTTGGAAAACCAGCGGAAACACCAGATCCGAGTGGTGATTATGCAAATATGCAATTCCGATTTGCTGTAGAAGATTGGGTTCCGGTTGATAAAGGGGGTGTTGTTCTGGAAGAGGATTAAAAAATGAGCTACCGGTACATAACTATTTTACCGATCATCATTCTTCTTTTAGGAATGAACTCGTGCATAAATGATGATTTGAGTGATTGTCCAAATCCGGATTCGGGTAAACGTACAATTCGTATAGCCTATTCGTATCTTCCTAAAGATCCTTCTACAGGAAAGGGAATCACTCCAAACTATGTAGAAGATATAAGACTATTTGTTTTCGATAGTAGTCAGACATTTGTGGGAGAGTGGAAGGATGATGAGGTAAATATAACTGATGAAAATTATTGTATGCAAATAGAGGTAGATACCGGTACTTATACATTTATAGCTTGGGGAAATTTGAAGGATTGTTATCAATCAAGCCCCATAGAATTAGAAATAGGAAAGACCAACCTAAGTGATATTACAATACATTATTTTCAAGAAGAGGAGGATACCATTCGGAGGAAGCTTCCTCCTCTTTATTTTGCTTATCTCGCTGACCAGGAGGTTCCGGTAGGGACAGATGATATATACTATAAAATGCCTCTTATTAAAAATATCTATACGATAAGCTTAAGTGCTGAAGGGCTTCCGGTAGCTGAAAATAAATATATGTTCCATATTTCAGATATGAATGGGTCGTATAGTTTCGACAATTCTTTCGGTCCTGATAAGCAATTACATTACGCTCAGGATTGTAACTGTAATGAGGAAGAGCTACAATCCGCAGCAATATCCAAAATAAGACTGGCACGGGATAGAAACCCCTTACTTAAGTTTTATGACAAGGAAGATGAAAAAGTTTTATATGAAGCCAATTTAGTAGAGCTGATACTAAAACTGGAGGAAAATGGAATTGAAATTGATTTTACAAATACTTACGAATTTGATCTTCATTTGATTTTCGAAGAGGATGCTGTAACAGGAGAGATTTCTATCGGTGTATTGGTGAATGGATGGAAAGTAATCGATAAGGAAATCATTCTCTGATAAATTTATAAAATAATAACTATATTTGACGTTAGGAATAGTTAAAATAGTTAGTATATGAAAACACAACAAACAAAGGCGTTTATCTTACTGTTTTGCATGGTGCTATGTGCTGTATCCTTACAGGCACAAGAGAAAGCTGCAAACAAATTAAAAGGAATATGGAATTATTCATTACCCGATGCGCCATACGGATATCAGGAAGGAACCATTGAATTTAAAAATTCAGAAGAAAAACAGACTGCCATTGTTAAAATACAGAGTAAAACAATTACTATTAACGAGATTAAGAAGGATGGAAATATCTATAAATGCTCTCTCTATGTAGATGGTAGCGATGTAGATGTTTCTTTCAAACAGGGGAATAATAAAATTACCGGTATGGTAATTGCTGAAGGATGGGAAATGCCTCTGACCTTAACGCCTAAGGAGTGACAAAGGATTTGTTCACGTCTGATCTTAGATATACAGCATGTTTTTAGTTATAGGGATTATGTTTGGCGGAATAGCAGTAGGCTATCTGCTTCGAAAAGTTGAGCTTCTCCAAAAGATAGGCAAGCCCATTTCATATACTATATTTTTATTATTATTTCTGTTAGGATTATCGGTAGGAGGAAATCGGGAAATAGTAAATAATCTACCTACTTTAGGAGGTCAGGCTTTTCTGATTGCTTTTGCCGCGACATTAGGTAGTGTTATTGCTGCTTGGGGTGTTTATCATTTCTTTTTTAAGGAAAGAGGAAGATAGTTTATGAAAGGAAGTTTTATAGTAGTTGCATTTTTTGCGATAGGATGTTTATTAGGTTGGGGACTCAGTCTATGGGATATTTCAATAACTACTGACATTACGCCTTACGTTCTTTATCTACTGATGTTTCAGGTCGGTCTGAGTATTGGGAGCGATAAAAAGCTGAAAGATATATTGAAGAGCATTAATCCTAAACTTTTGTTGGTTCCTTTGGCTACTATTATAGGTACTCTTTTTTTCTCTGCCATTATAAGTGTATTTATTACAAAATGGAGTGTGTTCGACTGTCTGGCTGTAGGGAGCGGGTTTGCTTATTATTCGCTTTCGTCTATTCTTATTACCGAACTGAAAGAAGCTTCTTTAGGGATACAATTAGCTACCGAATTAGGAGCCTTAGCGTTGATGGCTAATATTATGCGGGAAATTATGGCTCTTCTTGGAGCTCCTGTTTTTGCGAAGTATTTTGGAAGACTGGCACCTATATGTGCCGGAGGAGCTACAACGATGGATACTACTTTACCTGTTATCACCAAATATTCCGGTAAAGACCTAGTATTTGTATCCATTTTACACGGGATACTGGTCGATTTATCAGTTCCCTTCTTAGTTTCTTTCTTTTGTACGGCAACAGTTTAATGCTCTTTTCTATCCTTCTTTTGCCTTGAATGCCAACGCATACATACGCATTTGTTTTACCATAGATACCAAGCCATTAGAACGGGTAGGAGAGAGGTGTTCTTTTAAACCTATCCGGTCAATAAAATATAAGTCGGCATCCAAGATCTCCTGTGGAGTATGATTAGAAAGTATACTAATCAATAAAGAAACAATACCTTTTACAATAACAGCATCACTCTCGCCCTGGAATATTATTTTACCCTCTTTATATTCCGCATGTAACCATACGCGGCTTTGGCAACCTTCAATCAGATTGCTTTCTGTTTTGTATTTGTCATCCAATACAGGAAGAGAGCTACCAAGCTCAATTAATAAAGCATATTTATCCATCCAGTCGTCGAAGACAGAAAATTCTTCTATGATCTGATCTTGAATTTCATTGATTGTCTGTTCCATAGTGGTTAGTTTTTATAAATAACTTCCAAAACTGTCTGTCCGACAGCTTTAAGTGTTTCACGATCTATATTCTCCATATTATCATCGAGGGTATGCCAGTAAGAACCGAATCCACTTGAATTTTCAGGAACTAAATTGATAATATCGATGCATGGGATGCCCCTACCAGTAATAACATATAAATGATCATCTGTTATAGCACTACCATTCGCATTAATAAAGAACTTACCATATCCCAAATCACGTGCCTTACTCCATACTTTCTCTACAATTCTAGGCGCATAACGCATTGAAATCGATTCTTTAAAAAATGTAGCATTCTTACTCCCAACCATATCCAATAAGATACCATATTCTGCTCTATAATTGGGAGTATGAGGATTCCGTGCCCAGAACTGCGAACCTAATGCCCACCATTCACCAGGAGGGTGATTAGATAGAAATACCGGAGGCCCATAATCTTCTCCATCAAAAAAGATAATATCAATTCCTATATCAGGTGTTTTAGCCTGGAATTGCCGGGCCATCTCCAGTAAAACTCCTACTCCGCTGGCTCCGTCGTCGGCTCCATCGATAGGTGTATAATGTTTTGAAGAATCTTCTTCCCAATCAGCATAAGGACGTGTATCCCAATGAGCAAAAAGTAACACACGTTTATCATTCTCTTTATTATAGGAACCAATGATATTGCGCGATTGTAGTTTATCACCGTTATAAGCGGTCAGTGTCATTTCCTGAATATGCATTTCTGCCCCGAAACGTTTCAGTTCGTTAATCAGGTAATCTCCACAAGCCCGATGTGCTTCCGTATTCGGTACGCGAGGACCGAAGTCTACCTGCTTTGCTACATATGCGTAAGCGCTGTCGGCATTAAATTCAGGGATGGTTGATACGGTTTTTACTTTTTGCTGGGTAGAGGATGCAGAATCATTATTGGCCCCTTTATTTCCACAGGAGAAAAAAGCACAAGACAATACTACAAACAACATTCTTATTGTATTCATAATCGGATATATTTCTATACAAAGATAATGGCTAATCTGAGTTTACACAAATGTTCCTCTTTTTATTCTTTTGCAGCCTGTTGGACAAGGCTCATTACCCGTAACAGATTTCCGCCCCATATTTTCTTGATGTCATCTTCGGAATATCCTTCTTTAAGAAGACGGACAGTTATATTGATCAACTCATTGGACGCGCGACATCCTATCAATTCCCCATCTCCATCAAAATCGGAACCAATGCCGACATAATCTACTCCTACTAATGATACAATATGATTTATATGTTTGATGGCATCATTTAATGATGCCTTTTCTTCATCTGAATTAATAAATCCTTTATATAGGCATACCTGAACAACACCGTCTTTAGCAGCTAAAGCTTTGATCTGATCATCTGTCAGATTACGGGGATGATCACAAAGAGCACGTGCAGATGAATGAGAAGCAATAATGGGAAGTTTACTCTCTTGTAGCACATCATAGAAGGTGCTTTCTGCCGCATGGGATATATCTATCATAATACCCAACCGGTTCATTTCCTTCACTACTTCTTTACCGAAAGGACTAAGCCCGTTCCATACGGCATCTCCTTTTGCTGAATCACATAGTTGATTGTGGCCGTTGTGGCAAAGGGTGATATAAGAAACTCCCATTTCTTTGAAACGGGCAAGATTTTCTGTTTCATTCCCTATAGCATATCCATTTTCGATTCCTACAAAAATCGCTTTCTTTTTCAGGTGCTTTAATCGGATAAGATCGTCGGGTGTACGAGCGATTTCCATGCGATCTCCATTTAACTGACCTTGTTCTAAAATATCTTCCAATCGTTGGAGAGCAAAGGATGTGGCTGATCTTAAGGAGTCATTATCCAATTCTTTTTGTGGCAAATAGACAACAACAAAGGTTGCATCCAATCGGCCTTCTTCCATAAATGGAAGGTTCACTTTACCTCCTTCTTTTATTCCCAGATCAAACTTGCCCGGAAATATCATGGGAGTATCCGTATGTGAATCGACGGTTAGGATTTTTTCATGAAGAGCTTTAGTCCTATTGAACCATTGAGCTTCTTCGACATGATAACGAAACAGATCCAGCATTAATTCATTTCCATTTGCAGCCATCGCTTCCGGATGCCATTGAACACTGAAAATAGAGTATTCCGGATGCTCCATCGCTTCGTTGATATCGTCGGGAGAGATTGCCGTTGGAATAAACTCAGTAGCGGGCAGAGTAATAGCTTGATGGTGGAAAGAATTCACTAATACTTCATGATCTTTCAGTATATGATGCAGCTTTGAATTTTCTCCGACTAAACTAACTGAGTGAGAAGGATACTCACGTGCCAGTAACTGGCTATGCTTGATCAGTTTATTCTCATTCTGAGAATAGATATCCTGGTATAAGCCTCCTCCGAACGCAACATTTATTACCTGATGCCCACGACAAATCCCCATCATCGGAACCTGATAATTAAATGCCAACCGGATTAATATAAAATCATATTCGTCCCTGTATGTATCCACTTCCTGTAGTTGAGGAATCGGTTCTTCACCTAAATATAACGGGTTGATATCTCCACCACCGCTCATTACCAGGCCGTCTAATTCAGAAACGATAGCGGTTAATGCTTTTATATCCGTAATAACCGGAATTAGTATAGGTGCACCTCCAGCCTGAAGTACAGACTGAACATAAGTCTCGGCTATACAAGAAAGTCCGTCTTTCCGGTTTGCGGAGATTCCTATCCGGGGAGGTTGAGACTTTTCTCGCCTGGGAATAAAGTTATCTACTTTTTCATGGAGCAATTTAAGATTAGAATATTGTACCTTAATATTCATGATAAATGTAAATTTCTGATTCAAGAAAGTAATTAAGTGCTATAAATCACCAAACTACGGAATAATACTATGATAAAATATCTGCGAAAAACTTTTAAATCTTCAACAGTTATCCGGCGTCTAAATTAAACAATAATAACCTAAATAGATACAGTAATGAAACGATTTTTAATTTTAATATCTGCAGCTTGCTATCTTGGGAGTAAGTATAAAAAACAAAGAGGTGCCTTTTAAAGGCACCTCTTTGTTTCTTTATACTTAGGATATATTATATTAAGCATCTATATTCGCATAGGTTGCGTTCTCTTCTATAAATTCACGACGGGGAGCTACCTCTTCACCCATCAGCATAGAGAATATCTGATCGGCTTCAGCAGCACTATCGATAGTGATCTGTTTCAATGTGCGATTTTCAGGATTCATAGTTGTATCCCAAAGCTGATGGTCGTTCATCTCTCCCAAACCTTTGTAACGCTGAGTGTGAATGCTACTTTCACTACCACCACCATATTTATCAATAAACGCCTGACGTTGCTGTTCCGTCCAGCAATATTCTTCTACTTTACCTTTTTTACATAGATAAAGCGGAGGAGTTGCCAGATAAACATAGCCATTATCTATCAACGCACGCATACGGCGGAAAAAGAAGGTCAGAATAAGTGTCGCAATGTGACTACCATCCACGTCGGCATCGGTCATGATGATCACTTTATGATAACGCAGTTTGGATAAATTCAATCCTTTAGGATCTTCTTCTGTTCCGATAGTTACACCCATTGCACGGAAAATATTCTGAATTTCTTCACTATCGAATATTTTGTGTTCCATTGCTTTCTCCACATTCAGGATCTTACCACGAAGCGGAAGTATTGCCTGAAACATACGATCACGTCCTTGTTTGGCTGTTCCGCCTGCAGAGTCTCCTTCGACAAGGAATAATTCACAGTCTTCAGCTACTCTTGATGAGCAATCTGCCAGTTTTCCCGGAAGCCCCCCGCCACTCATCGGTGATTTACGTTGAACCAATTCTCTCGCTTTACGGGCAGCCTGACGTGCCTGAGCAGCAAGAATAACCTTGTCTACAATGATCTTTGCTTCCTTAGGATGTTCTTCCAGATAATAGCCTAAAGCTTCTCCTACAGCCTGGTCAACGGCACCTGTTACTTCACTGTTACCCAGTTTTGTTTTAGTCTGCCCTTCAAACTGAGGTTCTGCAACTTTGATAGAAATAACAGCAGTCAACCCTTCGCGGAAGTCGTCTCCTTGTATTTCAACTTTAGCCTTTTCCAACAGTTTGGAATCTTCAGCATATTTCTTCAACGTACGGGTTAATCCGCGACGATAACCTGCCAGATGGGTACCTCCTTCAATGGTATTGATATCATTTACGTAGGAATATACGCTTTCGTTGTAAGAAGTATTATAAGTCATCGCTACTTCGACAGGTATTCCCTGTTTTTCAGTAACGATATGGATCACATCAGGTATCAATTGTTCTTTAGCACGGTCTATATAACGAACAAACTCTTTTAATCCTTCGGTAGAAAGGAACTGTTCTGATTTGACTGTACCGTCTTCTTTAGTAACCCTTTTATCTGTTAAAGTAAGTGTTACGCCTGCATTCAGGAAAGCAAGCTCGCGAAGACGGGTAGCCAGAATATCAAAACGATAATCGGTTACAGTAAAAATGGAACTATCCGGTTTAAATATAATAGTAGTACCGGTAGAGTCTGATTCACCGATCACTTTCAATTCGCTGGTTGCCGCACCGCAACAAAACTCCTGCATATATACCTTACCATCCCGACGAATTTCTGCTCTGAGATAAGTGGAAAGTGCATTCACACAAGAAACACCAACACCATGCAAACCTCCGGAAACCTTATAACTTCCTTTGTCGAATTTACCTCCGGCATGTAAAACGGTTAAAACAACTTCAAGTGCTGATTTACCTTCTTTTTCATGGTAATCAACAGGAATACCACGGCCATTATCAACTACCGAAATAGAATTGTCTTCATGAATGGTAACGTCTATTTGGTCACAGTAGCCGGCAAGTGCTTCGTCGATAGAGTTATCTACTACTTCGTATACCAAATGGTGTAATCCTTTTTCACTGATGTCACCGATATACATGGCTGGTCTTTTACGAACGGCCTCTAAACCTTCAAGAACCTGAATACTATCCGCTGAATAGTCACCGTTAGTATTTTTGATTTCTTCACTCATATATTTATCTTGTTTTAAATCAAATTTTGCTACTTCAAAAATCCAACAAATATACTAAAAATAATGGACATACGGAAAGATTTTGATGTCTAATATTTCTATGGATGAAAAGGTTTCTTTAAATATTTTTTTTAGCTTTGCGAACAGTCTATTTATCTTTAGTACCTTAAAATATAATATCATGAACAGAAGAAATTTCCTTAGAAAAAGTGCTGTGGCAGTTGCTGGCTTTACTATTATCCCACGAAGTGTATTAGGTGGCCCAAATTACATAGTGCCAAGCGATCAGATTAATTTAGGAATTATTGGTTGCGGTGCTCAGGGACGCTGGATATTAGGCCCTGAATTTGCTAAACGAGCGAATCTGATTGCTGCTTGCGATTGTGAGTCGCGCCAGTTACAGGCAATGCAAGAAATTATTGAAGCAGAGACCCAAAAGGCGAAGGGCAAAGCATATAAAGGCTTTAAGCAATATGCCGATTACAAAGAATTACTTGATAGAAAAGATATCGATGGCGTAATTATTGCAACACCGGACCATTGGCATGCGGTACAAACGATAGATGCTTGCCGTGCGGGAAAAGATGTATATGTGGAAAAACCAATGTCACATAGCATTGAAGAAGGACGAGCAATGGCCAATGCGGTAGAGAAATATAACAGGGTATTACAGGTGGGTAATATGCAACGTTCATGGAGAAACTTCCGGCATGCTTGCGAACTAGTCAGAAACGGGTATATTGGAGATATTAAAGAAATAAAGGTCTCCGTTGGGCCTCCTCCTATAGCCTATAATTTAGAACCACAACCTGTACCCCCTACATTGAACTGGGAAGCGTGGGTGGGACCGGCCCCAATGAATCCTTACAACGACGAATTGGCGCCCCCAATGGAACGTAAAACGTTTCCTAATTGGCGAAACTATAAAGAATATGGTGGCGGAATGGTCTGCGATTGGGGAACTCACATGTTTGATATAGCTCAGTGGGCGATGGGTATGGACGATTCAGGCCCGATTGAATTTATTCCTGCAGATGGGAGAGAATTAAAAGCGCTCACCATGCAATATCCGAACGGTACGATTATGACACACGAAAAGTTTCGTAAAGACGACGGAAATGCAGTTCGTTTTATTGGAAGTAATGGAGTGATTGATATTAGCAGAAGTTTTCTGGATACCATCCCTGCCAAATTGCAAGATCATGTAATCGGAGATAATGAAATCCGTCTATATAAAAGTGATGACCATTATGATGACTTTTTACAGGCAATGAAAACTCGTAAACAACCACTCAGTACGGTTGAAATCGGTCATCGCACGGTTTCACTTTGTCATATTGTCAACTTGTGCTATGAATTTAACCGTAAATTGACCTGGAATCCTCAGAAAGAAGAATTTTTTATGGATGATGAGGCCAATAAACGTCGCAGTAATCCTATTCGTGCCCCATACTGCATTGAAGTATAAAAATAAAAAGAGGTAGAAATTATTCTACCTCTTTCGTTTTTAATTTTCAACTTTCAATTTTCCATTGAAAAGTAGCCCATAGGGGAGTCGAACCCCTCTTTCAAGAATGAAA
>DAMBSC010000018.1:0-94321 GCA_032054765.1 Tannerellaceae bacterium | reverse complement strand
TTTATATATAATAACTTAAGTGTAATTAGATGCAATTTATTGCATCACTAGTAATATTATATAGTGAAGCTGTTTGAAAAACCATTTGACCCTTTTCCCATGCTAATACATAATCAAGCCTGGCTTCTTTCTGTGTACATTGCCCTGTTACTTTATCGTAAATTATTTGCTCACTAGGATTTAAAATGAAATCTTCTTTTGTTGGTTTAATCTCTATACCGACTTTCCCTTCAATCAAGGTTGTTATGGTCTGTGAGTTATCAGGATAAGATGACACATTAAAAACGGTGCCTAATGCTTCTACCAGCATGTCATTAGTTTTTACTAAAAATGGTTTTTTCTTATCTGGTGAAACAATAAATTTAGCTTCTCCGCTCAGATATATTTCCCGTGTTTTTCCATTAAATCCTTCCTGATAGAAAAGTGTACTTCCTGAATTAATTAATACACGCGAGTTATCAGGTAATTCAATTTCGCGAATCTCCCCGTCGGAGACAAAACATTCGACGAGATTGATTTTCTGAGGTTGTTGAGTTTGGATGTACATCCATGTGAATAGGACCGAGAGCAGAGGTATTAAGAAAACAGCTGAAATACGTGCTAATCGTATGTAAAGGGAACGTCTTAAACGTTGTTTTGTAAGACCTAAATTTTCTTTTACCTGTTCATAAGATTTTTCTGTAGATAAATCAGCGCTAACAGACAAATTATTCCACAGTTGGTGCATCGTATCTTCTTTCTCTTTGGCGGATGCCGGATTCTTAAACCAGAAAAAGAATTTACGTTGAACGTCATCAAACTGCTGCTGACTGAAATATTGCTCAATGATTTGTTTTATTTTTGACATAGTATATTTCTGCACTCTGTATATGTGACAGGTGAGTGGTACATTACACCCAATGAAATAAACTTTTTTAAATAAAAAATGAAATAAAAAGGGTTAGGGTTTTTCTAATTTCTTTTAAAGCAAGGTTTAAGTGATTTTCAACGGTTTTTTTTGCTATTCCTAATTCTGTGGCAATTTCATCATTGGTGTATCCTTTCTTTCGGCTCATTTCATATATGATTTTACGCTGAGGAGGCATATTATTTACGGTCAATAGTTCTAATAATTCCATTTCTTTGGCATATAATTCTTCTTCAATGGAGAACTCCGTCTCGCACTGATAATTATCTAAGTAATTTTTTTCTATATATTTATGTTCAAGATAGTTTAGAGATGTGTTTTTAGCCATCCTATAAACGTAGGAGTTAAAAGATTGAAGTGAAGCCAGTTGTTCTCTATACTCCCATATTTTCATAAAAATATCTTGTGCTAGCTCTTCAGCAGCAGATTCAGATTTAATTATATGAGAAATAAAGTATTTTACTTTTGGAAAATACTTCATAAACAAAAATCTATAGGCATTATGATTACCTAAAACGAGTTTTTTTACGTATTGATTATCTTCTTTGGACATGACACACACAAAAAGAGGGTGTAGTATTATAAAAATAACAAATATATAAAAAATGGGATAAAGTTACAAATCAAAACCGGATCTGCCTGAAATACACTATTGTATATGTCACACATGTTCTGTATTTTTGTATAACAACAAATTGGTAGAATGTATAACAAATTAATATATCTTTTCTTCCTCTTACCCATTAACCTTATTCTTTTGGGACAAAGACCCAATTATCAGACTTTTGAAAATATTCATCTAAGTACAGAGGCATCCATTATCAGTTATTTTTTACAGGACAGGCAGGGAGTTGTATGGATCGGATCGGATAAAGGGCTACACAGTTATGATGGGTATACAACCCGGCAGCATTATACTTTTGGACAAAGAAATAATACTCGTATTTACTGTGGGCTTACGATGAATGATGAGTATCTATACCTGGGTTCTGATAATGGTCTTTTGATTTATAATTATCGAACAGATTGCTATGAAGAACCTCCAACTTCTTTCCCTACTGATATCCGTGCACTTGCTTTACAAGATAGTAATTTGTGGATAGGTACGTTAAACGGACTTTATATCTATAATATAATTTCCCATGAATTGAAAAAGATAAGCAAAATAGAATATAAGGAACTACCTCATGAGACTATTTATTCGCTTGTTTTATCGGAAAACGATAAAATGTATATCGGTACGTATGATGGTCTGTGTATCTATGATCGTGATAGAACATTATTCAAAGAAATAACTTTACCGGCCCGCCTTCATAAAAGCAACCAATTCGTAAATGTTCTGCTTGAAGATACTGTACGTAGCTGCATCTGGATAGGGACAGAGGGCGAATTATTCAAATATATTCCTTCAAACGGACAAACTGAATGTATTGGGATTTTCCATGATAATTCTGTTAAGTCTCTGGCCTTGGATCAGTATCATAACCTGTTGGTAGGAACGGATAATGGTTTGTTCGTATATCATGAAGATTATCCGCTTCTGCATATTACCCATGACTCAAGAAATGATCGTTCACTATCCAACAATATTATTTGGAATATTTTTACCGATCGGGAAAAGAATATCTGGGTAGCTACGGACTTCGGGATTTCTTTATCCCGATTTACCAATGATTTTCAATATATCCCGATTTACCAGATAACCGGAACGGGCGAAGGGAATCATTTCTATTCACTTTTTAAAGACTCACGAAATAATTATTGGTTTGGAGGCAGTAACGGTCTTATCCGTTTTCGGGATCTAAATGCAGGAGATAAAAATGCCGACTGGTATAAAATGGGTAATAGCAGCCTGCCTCTCTCTCATAACCGGATAAGGCATATTTATGAAGATAAGGATAGACAATTATGGGTTGCAACAGACGGTGGGCTTAATCGTTTTGATTATCAAACCCGACAGTTTATACATTATAATATTACAGATAGTACGGGTGTATATAACTGTAACTGGGCTTATCGTATTCTGGAAGATAAAGAAGGACAATTATGGATTGCCTCCTGTTTGGGTGGGATTTTTGTTGTTGATAGGGATAAGCTGTTGAATAGTAAAGAAAAGAATTATAAAGCCGATTATAATTTTAATACAAACAATGGGTTGTCTGGTATGTTTATTAGTCAGCTTGTACAGGATAATGAAGGTAAGATATGGGCGCTTTTATATAATAATGCAGGGATTAATACTATTGATCCGAAAACAAAACAAGTAACCCAGATCCCACCAAAAGATCTAACTGGAGAGCAGTATTTCAATTATATAATAAACGACTGTTCTGGCACAATATGGATTGGTTTTCGCAATAAGATCGCACGATTTGTTCCTGGTAAGAGTGAAGCTGAAATCATTCAGATAAATGAATACAGTGATAACGAAATACTTTCAATGACGGAAGTCAATGAACATTTATGGATTTCTCGTACGGATGGTATTTGGGTGTTGAATAAACAATCCTTAGAGTCACAACGTTTAAAAATTATGAATAAGGTATTTACCAGCCTTTATTACGACTCTATTAATAATCAGGTCTATATGGGAACAGCAGACGGGTTTGCTGTTACTTCACCTGAAATTCTACAATCAGAGAAAACAACACGCCCCGTTATTTTCACCGGATTGTATATAAATAATCAGTTGATCACATTCGATGAGGGAATTACAAACCGGAGTATCCGTTATTCGGATGCTTTAACCTTAAAACATATACAAAATAACATTTCTCTTGAACTCTCGGATTTACCTTATTCGGAAGAAGTAAAAAGTAATTTTGCATACAAGCTTAACGGATTAGATAATGAATGGAATCTGTTGAAATACAATACTAACCGTATGACATTTAATAATCTGGGTTATGGAGAATACCAGCTTATTGTCAGCCGGCTGAATGTTAACGGCAAGCCTTCAGATGAAACGCGGTTATTGAATATTCATATCAATCCTCCCTGGTATCTTACTGTTTGGGCGAAAAGCCTGTATGGTATACTATTTCTGGTACTTATTGCCTGGACTGTTAACTTTTTTAGGGTTAAGCGCCGGTTGGAGAGCGAACGTAGAGAAAAGAGAGTATTGATAGAACAGTCTCAAGCTAAAATTGATTTTTTCACGGAAATGTCTAATGATCTGACTTCACCTTTAAGCCTGATTATAGGTCCGGTCAGTAAATTATTACTGGAATTGAAAAATCCTGCTGAAAAGAAACAACTGGAAGAGGTACAGCATCATGCTATGCAGATCAATACTTTTATTCATCATAAACTGGAAGAGGAAATTCAGGCAAAAGCCCGACTAGAACAGATGACAGCTCCTAAAGAAACAATTGTTGTTTCTGCAGATGAGAAATTCTTATCGCAAATAACCTTGATTATTGAAGAACGGATCTCTGATCCGGATCTAAATGTGAATGCTCTTAGCGATGTTTCGGGTATCAATAATAAACAACTATATCGTAAAATCAAGCAACTAACAGGAGTAACTCCTGTAGATTATATCAAAACTATCCGTATGAAGAACGCCGCTATGCTATTAAAACAAAAAAAGTTTACTGTCGCGGAAGTTATGTATAAGGTTGGATACTCTAATCATTCTTATTTTTCAAAATGCTTTCAGGCTGAATATGGAAAAACGCCACGACAGTTTATGGATGAAGAATAGATTTCAACAGCTACCTGAAAGCCTTCTTTAATGCGGCTTGTCCGAATTTTATCCTATTATGTCCGATCTCTGCTTTTCCTTTTTTCTGTATGCAATTACATTTGCCAATGTAAAAACAACCAGAAAATCTTCTATCATGATGCTGAGAGTTATTGTTATTTTAATTACCAGCCTCCATGTGACCTTTATGATGGGGCAGGTTACATCTTCTGTATTTGTTGACCGCAATGGTATTATGCGTTATTCTGACAGTGGGGAAGAAGCTTCTTTCTTTGGAGTGAATTATACAGTCCCGTTTGCTCATGCTTATCGTGCATTAGGTTATCTCAATATAGACCATCGGCAGGCGATTGATAAAGATGTTTATCATTTCGCCCGCCTTGGCTTCAATGCATATCGTATCCATATATGGGATGTAGAAATATCGAATGGGAAAGGCGATCTTATTGAAAACGAACATCTGGATCTGCTTGATTACCTTATTTGTAAGCTAAAAGAAAGGAATATAAAAGTGGTACTTACAGCAATGACTAATTTTGGTAATGGATATCCGGAGAGGAATTTACAAACGGGTGGTTTTTCCTATATGTATGATAAATGTGATATTCATGATGATTCGGAAGCAATTCAGGCGCAAGAGCGTTACATTGGACAGTTGGTAAATCACATCAACCCATATACGAAAAAAGCTTATAAAGATGACCCTGATATTGTCGGTTTTGAGATAAATAATGAACCCTGCCATGCTGGTACCCAGAAACAAACCAGTGAGTATATCAACCGAATGTTGAAAGCCATAAAAAAGACAGGAAATCGTAAACCTGTATTTTATAATGTAAGTCACAATATGCAACAAATCGAGGCTTATTATTCAACCGATATACAAGGTACAACTTATCAATGGTATCCTGTAGGATTGGTTGCAGGACATACACGTCAAGGAAATTTTCTTCCTTTTGTAGACAATTATCATATTCCTTTTAATAATGTAAAAGGGTTTAATAAGAAAGCCCGACTAGTATATGAATATGACCCTGCAGATAATTTGGCTTCTTATGTACATCCGGCTATGGTTAGAAGTTTTCGTTCAGCAGGCTTTCAGTGGATTACTCAGTTTGCCTACGATCCCCTGGATATGGCGCAATATAATACCGAATATCAGACGCATTATCTGAATCTAGCTTATACTCCTCAAAAAGCTATTAGTATGAAAATAGCGTCAGAAGTAGCACAAAGCGTTCCTCTAAACAAGTCTTATCCAAAATTTCCGAATGATACGATCTTTGAAGATTTCAGAGTAAGTTACCTTCAGAATCTGAGTGAATTAAACCGGACTGATAAATTTTACTATTCTAATCATACATCGACTCATCCTGTCGCTCCTGAGCAGTTAAAGTCTATTGTCGGATATGGAAGTTCCCCAATCATCAGTTATGAAGGTACAGGCGCTTATTTCCTGGATAAACTGGAAGAAGGAGTTTGGCGTTTGGAAGTCATGCCTGACGCAATAGTGGTTAACGATCCTTTTGCTAAACCATCCTTAAAAAAGGAGGTAGTAACTATCGCATGGAATTATTGGGATATGACTATTAATTTGCCTTCACTACAGGAAGATTTTACAATTATAGCATTAAATCGTACAGAAAGCTTTCATACACAAGCGAAGGGAAGAATTATTCCTTCTATCGGCCCTGGAGTTTACCTATTAAAACGAAAAAATCTGAATTCTGCCCAATCCTGGAATGCTGATAGTTATTGGAATAATATTCGATTAGGAGAGTTTGCTGCTCCAGAACCACACATTTCCCGTTTTTATACGATACATCATCCAGCCCAAATTATCGAAAAGGGAAAACCTTATGTAATAGAAGCTCAAATCGCCGGCCCTGTTTTACCTGACTCTGTTATGGTTTACACTGATAAAATTTCTTTTTGGAACAAGAATAATCCTTCCTACAAAATGGAACAGATAGAAGGATATACTTATCGTGTAACTATCCCGAGAGAAGAAGTACAGAGTAATCTGTTTCGTTATAACATTATTGTGTTTCATTCAGATAAGCAATATACATATCCTGCCGGAACAGAAGGCAATCCGTTGGATTGGGATTATACTGATCATTCTTATTGGGAAAGTAAAGTAGAAGAAAAGGACAATCCGGTACTTCTGTTTCGGGTAACTGATGAATGGAGTGGAATAGAATCTTATACTATGCCCGAGTGGAGCAGAGATAAAAGAGAACTTTTGCATGAAGATTTTACAGTAGAACCTACTCTACGTTTCACATTTAATTCTTCTGAAGAGTCTCCCGTATTTTTTCTACAAAAATATATTAGTAATGAAATCAGCCATCGGAAAGAAAGACTAATCCGATGTCGGGATCTATGCTTCCATATATCCGGAAGCACTCAAACATTGCAAATTGGATTTGTTTGTGGTAACGGATTCACCTATAAGGCAACAGTAAATCCTGAAAATAACAAAGTGCGAATACCTTTTTCCAAATTGGTGCAAACCCAAACGGCATTGTTACCTCATTTATATCCGGTTTTTCTCGAAAAATATTTTACTCCTGACATTCAAATACCTTTTGATATAAGGGATATTGAAAAACTGGAAATTTCAGTTAATGGAGAAAAAGAGAAAGATACAATAGTAGAAATCGGTAGTATCTGGCTGGAATAATGAACAAAACACAAAAAGATATCATTAAAATCAATTTATCATGAACAACAAGACCTGTTATCTACGCCATGTAACAGCATTTTTAATGCTTTGCATAGTACTTCTAACAAGTTCCATAGCCGTCTATGCACAGGCTGGTGGAAAGAAGGTTACTGGAAACGTAACCGATGAGACAGGAGAGCCGTTGATCGGTGTCTCAATACTGGTGGTAGGAACCACAAATGGTACGACCACAGACTACGATGGTAATTACAGCCTTGACCTCTCAGAAGGGGCTACTCAGTTACAGTTTTCTTATATTGGTTATCAAACACAAATGTTGGCAATTCCTGCTTTAGGTCTCCTAAATGTACAGCTTACTACTGATGCACTGACATTGAATGACATTGTTGTTATTGGCTATGGAACCCAACGCAAAAGCGACCTAACCGGCTCGATAACCAATGTAAGTAGCAAAGATTTTAATGTAGGAATGATCAGTTCTCCGGAACAACTGATTAATGGAAAGGCTTCCGGGGTACAAATTATGTCATCCAGCGGTTCGCCAACTGCAGGAAGTACAATTCGTATTCGTGGAGGAGCTTCATTGAATGCCAGCAACGATCCATTAATCGTGTTAGACGGTATTCCTTTGGAAAATGGAGGAATCAGCGGTAACAGCGGTAATTTCCTGAGCCTTATTAACCCGAATGATATTGAAAGCATAACAATCCTGAAAGACGCATCTTCTACTGCCATCTATGGTTCACGTGCTTCTAACGGGGTTATGATTATCACTACTAAAAAAGGGACAGGCGACCGCCTGCGGGTTAGTTTTAGTACGACTAATTCATTGCAAACCCGTGCTCAAACAGCAGATATGTTAAGTCGTGGTGAATTTATTGATATAATAAACAGCCGGGGAACCGATGCACAACGTGCCTTAATAGGAAACGCAAACACTGATTGGAATGATCAGGTCTATCATACGGCTTTTGGTACAGATAACAATGTCAGCCTTTCCGGTCGGATTAACGAATACTTGCCAATACGCGCTTCTGTAGGCTATTATAATCAGAATGGTATCGTACGGACCGATAATGCCGAACGTATAACCGGAAGTCTTAATCTCACTCCATCCTTTTTCGATGATCATCTGAAAATCACCCTGAATGGTAAAGCTTCATTAAATAATAACCAGTTTGCCAACAGTGATGCTATCTGGGCTGCTTCGACTTTTAACCCAACAATTCCCGTCTATTCTGGAAATAGTACTTTTGGTGGATATTATGAAGATATAGATGTGAGCGGACAACCTGTAAATGCTGCTGTACGTAACCCTCTGGGTTTATTGGAACAATATAATAGCACAAGTCGCGTTTCCCGTTTCATTGGAAATGCCGATATTGATTATAAATTCCATTTTCTTCCTGAATTAAAATTGCATGCAACATTAGGATATGATTACGCAAAAGGTAAAGGGAAAATATATGTTCCTGCAGAAGCGACCCAGTATTATAATACTTTCGGACGCGATTACTCTTACGGTCCACAAAAGAACTCAAATCGTTTGCTTACCACTTATTTGAACTATAACAAACGGTTTGACGCTATTAAGAGCCAGATTGATGCTACTATGGGATATGATTACCAGTTCTGGAAGAGCGTTAGTTCAGATTATAAAGAATTAAATACAGTAG
This sequence comes from Tannerellaceae bacterium, assembly GCA_032054765.1. Classification (GTDB taxonomy): domain Bacteria; phylum Bacteroidota; class Bacteroidia; order Bacteroidales; family Tannerellaceae; genus DFXE01. Next base: position 85,343 of record DAMBSC010000018.1, on the reverse strand, counting down.
GAGATATAATTAGCACCTCTGCTGCTACTGATCAGCGTCATGCTTTGATCTCCGGTTATGCTCGTTTGAATTATACGTTTGACGATCGTTATATGCTGACCGCAACTATTCGTCGGGATGGTACGAGCCGTTTCCATGAAGATCATCGTTGGGGAACATTCCCATCTGTAGCGCTGGCCTGGAGAGTAACAGAAGAATCATTTCTGCAGAACAATCCTGTCCTCAGTAATCTGAAATTACGTGCTTCTTATGGGGTTACAGGACAGCAGGAAGGTATTGGTAACTATAATTACTTGCCGGTTTATACAATAAGCCAAAACGGAGCTCAGGCTTTATTTGGTAATCAATGGATATATACCTATCGCCCGGAAGCCTATGTCAATGATTTAAAATGGGAAACTACTACCTCATGGAACATTGGTCTCGATTTCGGTTTTCTGGATGAGCGCCTCACTGGTAGTTTCGACTACTATACCCGCAAGACAAAAGATCTACTGGCCACAGTGCCAAGTCCGGCAGGTAGTAACTTCGACAAACAAATCTTGACTAATGTTGGTAACGTAGACAGTAAAGGTGTTGAATTCACTTTAAATGCTATTCCTATTGATACGCAAGATTGGACATGGAATATCTCTTACAACCTTACCTGGCAGAAAATGAAAGTAAAAAATCTCTCATTAGTTGATGGAGGTGCGATAACCAGTACCCCTGTAGGACCATTTATAGATGCATACCAGTTTCAGGTACTGACTGAAGGATATGCACCTTATATGTTTTATGTTTATCACCAGTTATACGACGAAGATACAGGGCGTCCTATAGAAGGTGCCTACGCCGATCTGGATGGCGACGGAGTTATTAATTCTAATGATTTATATCATTATAAATCTCCGGCTCCCGATTATATCATGGGTTTATCTACTTCATTAAGATATAAAAACTGGACGCTTAGCACTTCGTTACGTTCAAATATTGGAAACTATGTTTACAATGGTATGGGTATGAATACCGGAGCATGGAGCACAGTAAGCTATAACTCCTATCAGTTAAACAACCTGAACAACAGCTACCTGAAAACCGGTTTTCAACAACGACAGCATCTTTCCGATTACTATGTTGAAAATGCATCTTTTCTGAAAATGGACAATCTGATGCTTGGATACAATTTTGGTCGTATTACCAAATGGGCCTCCCTGAATGTCAGTCTGATGATGCAAAACGTTTTCTGTATCACTAAATATACAGGTGTAGATCCGGAAGTTCCCAACGGAATGGATTCTGCTTTCTATCCGAGACCCAGAACATATAGTATGACTATAGGACTTGAATTCTAAAAATAAACAGAAATGAAACGAATAATATCAATCATATTTTCCGTAGGAATTATTTTCCTGACTTCCTGCTTGGGTGATCTTGATCAGTTACCGATCACCGAAACAACATCCAATGATGTATATACAACAGTAGATAACTACCGTGCCGTATTAGGTAAATTATATGTAGCCTTTGTTATTAACGGGCAAGAAAAAGGAGGGGGGAATGCAGACTTGAACAGTAATAATGGTCAGGACTATATGCGTGCTTATTTTAATTTACAGGAGAGCGGTACTGACGAATTGGCTCCTACCTGGCTGGAAGGAGATAAAGTAACAGATATTACTTATCTTAGTTGGGATGCTAATGATCCGTGGGTCACCGATATGTATTACCGAATTTTTTATAACATAGCATTATGTAATGAATTCCTTCGAAATGCAACCGATGATAAGATAGCGGGTTTTTCTGAAACAGTGCAATCTGAAATCCGTCTGTACCGAGCAGAAACTCGTTATTTACGTGCCTTAGCTTATTATCATGCTATGGATTTATATGGTAATATCCCGTTTGTTACAGAAGAAGATCCGGTAGGTACCTATATCCCTCCCAGATACACATCCTCTCAGGTATTCGAATATATTGAAAATGAACTAAATGAAATTGAAGGCATACTAAATAACCGAACTTCAGCCATATATGGACGAGCTAGTAAAGGAGCGGCCAACGCCTTACTTGCAAAAATGTATCTGAATGCTGAGGTCTATACAGGTGAAAACCGTAATACCGACTGTGTCACGGCCTGCAAAAAAGTAATTGCCGAAGGATATACATTAGAATCAGACTATACAAAATTGTTTAATGCTGATAATCATTTGCGTACCAATGAAATTATCTTTGCTTTTCCGGTCGATGCCATTCATACGGTAAGTTGGGGAGCTACTACATATATTATATGTGGCGCTGTAAGTAATACTTCAGATTATCAACGTCCGGCTGATTACGGAGTGTCTTCCGGCTGGGGAATGTTCCGCTTACGCGGCGAAATTCCGGCTCTGTTCGATGAGGCGGATGGTCGTGGTTTGTTCTTTACCGAAGGACAAACACAATACCTTGAAGTAATAGATAATCAATCTTACGGTTATTTTGTAGAGAAATGGACAAATCTTACAGACGCTGGAGAAATTTCTTCTAATACGGCCGATGGAGGAGTAAATACGGATTATCCTGTGTTTCGTCTGGCAGATATTTACCTGATGTTGGGTGAAGCAGTTGTACGTGGTGGAACGGGAGCCAGCCGTGCCGAAGCGTTGGGTTATATCAATCTGCTACGCGAAAGAGCTTTCGGAGATGCATATAGCACAAATGGTATATTACGTGAAGCCGATTTAACTATTGATTTTTTCCTGGATGAACGTGCCAGAGAACTTTATTGGGAATGTACACGGCGTACTGATTTGATCCGCTATGACAAGTTTACGACAGATAAATATTTGTGGCAATGGAAAGGCGGCGTAAAAGATGGGATCGAGGTAAACAGTAAATATAATATATATCCTATTCCGGCTGCCGACCTGACAGCTAACCCCAATTTATCCAATCCTAATTATTAATAAATAATACATTCAGATATGAAACGAAGCATTAATACGTTGACTACGCCAAAGGAGATGATAAAGCAGACTGCTGAGTTCCATACCTATATCTTAAATAATTTTATCGTATGAAACCCATAAATAATATATATATTCAAAAAGCGGTATTGCTCTTATTGGCATTATTCTATTTTACCGCTTGTGAAAAAGCCGGGGATGATATATACCTCTATGGTTATGAAGATAATGCTTTGGTAGCAACCGAATCAAAAGTCGTCCTCACACAGGAAACGGCCTCACAAGTAGTATTATCAATTACCTGGACAACAAGTACATTAACCGTCAGCGACCCATCTATGCATGCTCCTGATCTGGAATCTATCTATATTCAGGTATCTACAACTGAGGATTTTACTGAAAAAGTGACAGAAACCAAAGGGACGAATCTTTCAAAAGCATACAACGGTGCCGAACTGAATACAGTTGCCAAAAATCTGGGAGTTGAACCTATGGTAAGTACTCCTTTGTATTTCCGTATACGTTCTGAAATAGGGGCTAACACAGAACCTAAATATAGTAATACCGTTATGGTAGAAGTGACTCCTTATGATATAGATATGAGTATAGGATACATCCTTGAATCAGATAAGACAGAAAGTCCATATCGTCTTTACTCTCCAACATCCGACGGTGTGTATACCGGATTTGTCGGTGCTGTAAGCTGGTATAATTTCTGGTTGCTTGAAGGAGACGGAGTTACCTGGGGTAATTATCCTGAGGATGGAACCGCCTTCCGCCTTGGTTCATCTGATGATGAAACTGCACCATGGAATTGCTGGTTCCCTTCACCCGGAGGGTGTTATTATGTCGTATTTGATACCAATGATCGCGAATGGACAGCTTTATATATATCTGAGCTAAATGTATCCGGAAGTTTACAAACAGAGATGACCTTTGATCGTCGGCAGATGCAATGGAAAACTGTATTTAATTCCACAGCTGCAGGAACATTAACTATTCGCTTGTCTGGTACAGGAAAACAATATAATTATACTACCGGCACTGAGGATGATGCGGCTGTTGACACCCCTGTCGCTTTTGGAGGTTCTGCTAATGCTTTATCGTTCGGTACTGCAGCTAGCGATATCTCAGTAACAGTTCCCGGTACAGGAGAATATACATTACTTATAGATTTGACTGATCCTAAGGGTTGGGTAGTCCGTGTTCAAAGCGGAAGTGAGGAACCTGAAACAGTCTATCCGACTCTCTACCTGCCTGGTGTAGACGATGGAATCAGCGGTAGTTGGACATTCGACAACTATATTTCCCTCTATGATGAGGGCAATAAAAATTATGCCGGTGTTGTGAATGTTAATTCACTTTGGGGATATCAGATGGCAATAGAAAATGAAAACTGGGGTGATTATTTCAGTATGTCCGAAGGGGATGCGAATAGTGGTAGCCTTGTTTTTCAAGGTGAAAATAATATACCCTCCCCAGATCCTGGCCTTTACCTGATCGAAGCTTCCCTGTCTGCTCTGACCTATACTCTTTCTCCGGTAGGGAAACAGATATGGGTGATGGGAATGGACGATAATTATCAATTTGATTCTCCGTTGAATGCAACTGAAACCCCTGGTGTTTATACTGGAGATATCAATATAGTGGAAAACTCTCCCTGGGGATTAGAGATACAAATGGATGATAGTTGGTCTCATAAGTTTGGAGGTACCGACGGAGTTCTATACTATAAAGGTAATAATATACAAGATAGTGCTGTCAATGTACCTGGTACGTATACTGTAACGGTAGATCTCATTCGTATGACTTACTCCATTACACAATGAAATTACACGTAATATCCATATTATTTGTCATCACTCTGACAGGATGCTTCTCCTGTTCAGATGATGATAAACCGGAAATACCTCAGCCACCGGTGTACGATATGACAGGTTTCGCAAAAGGAGCAGACGTTAGCTGGCTCACGGAAATGGAGAAAGAAGGTAGAAAGTTCTATAATACCGACGGACGTGAATATGAATGTATGGAACTCTTACGTGAATTAGGAATGAACTCCATCCGTTTGCGTGTGTGGGTAAACCCGGCTGATGGGTGGTGTAATAAAAGCGATCTTCTAATAAAAGCTTTACGGGCAGATCGTCTGGGTTTTCGCCTGATGATCGACTTTCATTATAGTGACCGGTGGGCTGATCCGGGACAGCAAAATAAACCTGCTTCCTGGCAAGGTCTATCTTTCAATGAACTGAAAAATGCAATAGTAGATCATACAAAAGATGTTCTGTCTGCTTTAAAACAAAATGGAATAACCCCGGAATGGGTACAGGTAGGGAATGAGACAGGCAATGGGATGCTATGGGAAGACGGGAAAGCCTCCGTCCATATGGCAAACTACGCCGCTCTGAATAATGCCGGTTACGATGCTGTAAAAGAGGTATTTCCAGAAGCAAAAGTAATTGTACACATCCAAAACGGAAATGATAATAACCTCTTTCGTTGGCTTTTTGATGGGCTAAAAAATAATGGGGGGAAATGGGATGTGATCGGTATGTCACTATATCCTCAAAGTTCTACATGGCAAGCAATGAATGTCGACTGCCTGAATAATATGAATGATATGATCAGTCGCTACAACTGCGAAGTAATGATTTGTGAAGTAGGTATGCCTTGGGATAAAGCTGCTGCTTGTAAAGCATTCCTCTCCGACTTGTTGGTAAAATCCAAAGGTATGGCTAACAATAAATGTCTCGGCCTGTTTTACTGGGAGCCGGAATCTTATGGAAATTGGAAGGAGTATACTCTTGGCGCATTTGATAACAATGGACGACCTACCATTGCGTTGGATGCATTCAAATAAATAAAAGTGATACATGAAAACGATAAGATTTATCATATTCTTTCTTTTGTTAGGATATGTAGTTGACGTTTGGGGACAACGTACTCAGACATTAGTTGAACATTGGAAATTCACAAAAGAAGACGCACCTTCAGCTGCTCATGAAGAATTTGATGATTCAACATGGGAAACAGTTGTCATTCCGCATGACTGGGCGATCTATGGTCCGTTTGATCGAAATAATGATCTTCAGGATGTAGCAGTTACACAAAATTTTGAAACACAGTCCTCCGTCAAAACCGGACGTACCGGAGGTTTACCGTACGTCGGAACCGGCTGGTACAGAACCAGACTAAACATTCCCCGACAGCTACAGGACAATAAACGTGTGACCTTGCTGTTCGACGGAGCTATGAGTGAAGCACGGCTCTATGTAAACGGACAGGAAGCCTGTTTCTGGCCCTATGGATATAACTCCTTTCATTGCGATATCACAGAATATCTGCATAAAGATAAGGATATACAAAGTATTGCTGTCAGACTCGAAAATAAACCTCAGTCCTCACGATGGTATCCCGGTGCCGGACTCTATCGTAACGTACATCTGATCATTACCGGTAAAGTACATGTTCCCGTATGGGGTACCTACCTGACAACTCCGCATGTATCACAGGAATTAGCATCTGTCAGATTACAGACCCATATAGAGAATACAGACGAACAGGAAATACGTGTCCTCACTGAGATACATTCTCCGAAAGGTAAAATTGTAGCGTATAAAGACGATATACGAAAGATCAATCATAGCAAACCTTTCGAGCAGAATTTCATTGTAGAATCACCGCTTCTTTGGTCGCCTGAAACACCTCATCTTTATCAGGCTATATCAAAAATTTTCATTGGTGAATCTCTGGTAGATACCTATACAACTCGTTTCGGTATCCGTCATATTGAAATTATTGCAGATAAAGGTTTCTATCTGAATGGACAACACCGTAAGTTTCAAGGGGTCTGTAACCATCATGATCTGGGGCCATTAGGGGCAGCAATCAACACAGCAGCTTTACGGCGTCAATTAACTATGCTGAAAGACATGGGCTGTGACGCTATACGTACAGCACATAACATGCCTGCTCCTGAACTGGTAGAACTATGCGATGAAATGGGTTTTATGATGATGATTGAGCCTTTCGACGAATGGGATATCTCTAAATGTGCTAATGGTTATCATCGTTTCTTCAATGAATGGGCTGAGCGTGATATGGTAAATATGTTGCACAACTATCGAAACAACCCCTCTGTCGTTATGTGGAGTATCGGTAATGAAGTTCCTACACAGTGTAACCCTGAAGGCTATAAAGTGGCTTCTTTCCTGCAGGATATCTGCCATAGGGAAGACCCGACCCGTCCGGTAACTTGCGGAATGGACCAGGTAAGTTGTGTGTTAAGCAATGGGTTTGCTGCTATGATCGATGTTCCTGGTCTCAACTATCGGGCACACCGCTATCAGGAATCATATGATAAACTACCACAAAATATTGTATTGGGGTCGGAAACATCTTCCACTGTCAGCTCACGGGGCGTTTATAAATTCCCTGTAGAGAAAAAAGCTGATGCCAAATACGACGACCATCAATCTTCTTCGTATGATATGGAATATTGTTCATGGTCTAACCTTCCGGATGAAGATTTCGCTCTTGCTGATGACCATCCCTGGACTATCGGACAATTTGTATGGACAGGTTTCGACTACCTTGGTGAACCTTCGCCTTACGATACGGATGCATGGCCTAACCATAGTTCCTTATTTGGGATTATAGATTTGGCGAGTATTCCCAAAGACCGTTACTACCTCTATCGTAGCCTGTGGAATAAAAACGATGAAACACTTCATATCTTACCTCATTGGAATTGGGAAGGACGGGAAGGGGAAATAACTCCGGTTTTTGTTTACACCAGTTACCCTGAAGTTGAACTGTTTATCAATGGTAAAAGCTATGGTAAACAAAGGAAAAGTAATACGACATTACAACACCGTTACCGTCTGATGTGGATGGATGTTGTATACGAACCAGGGGAAGCCAAAGTAGTTGCTTATGATAAACAAGGCAACATTACTGAAGAAAAAACAATCTATACCGCAGGTAAACCCTATCGTCTGGATCTGATAGTCGACCGTCTCGAACTATCTGCAGATGGTAAAGACCTGGCATATATAACCGTTCGTGCAGTAGACAAAAATGGTAATCTTTGTCCCGTGGATGGCCGCCTCGTTAATTTTATGGTCAAAGGGGCAGGTACATACCGTGCAGCAGCAAATGGTGATCCTACCTGTCTGGATTTATTTCATCTGCCGCAAATGCATCTATTCAGCGGACAACTGACAGCTATCGTACAGGCCGGAGAGAATAAGGGAACCTTACAATTTGAAGCAAAAGCCAAAGGTTTGAAAAGTGCTAAAGTTGAAATTAATATAACTAATTGATGTCTATAATCTTTTACAAAATGTTATTAAAAAAGAGTATTTCGTTTCATTTTTATCTAAAATCGCAATTTTGCGTAACATGCAAATCCTCCGAAATCAACCTAATAAATAATTAAAAAACAATAATTAACCATTTTAGCCTAACATTTAACAATGTTTCATTAAAGATGCAGATGAATCTTGAATTTATTAAGGTCATTTTTGAGATTCATCTGCATTATTTGGAAATATCATGTGGTTCATTTCCAGATTTCATCCAGATGATTTTAAGACAAATCCTGCCAAATTCAAAATGAGTGGCAGGAATATATAATAATAAATATTTTTTAACTACTCATTGGTCTAGAATCATTTACGAATTGGTAATAATATATTTCTATATTTATTGTATATAGGTAAACATTATGTATTAATAAATTAAAAATTTGTAGAAAAATAAATGATTTAACCCTGATATAATATTATTTTGTATTCTTCAAACCTCCTAAAAAATTGTTTTTTGTGACCAAACCATATTAAGGATCGAAATATTAGAAAAATAAGTTAGTAAAATTATCAAAATGTCACTTTTCTCTTTTGTATCAAAATGATATTTTTATGATTGTTTTATCCTGATTCATAAATAAACAGGTATCTTTGTTTGATAGGAAGAAGTTAACGTCATAACTATGGATAACACAAAAAAAGCTAAAATATTTGATTTAATCCATCAGGAGATTGTTCCGGCTATTGGATGTACAGAGCCTATGGCAGTGGCTCTTGCTTCTGCAAAGGTTACTGAAGTCTTAGGAAAGAAACCTGAAAAAATACAAGCTTATTTAAGTGCCAATATTTTAAAGAATGCCATGGGAGTAGGCATTCCCGGTACCGGAATGGTAGGACTTCCCATAGCCATAGCCCTTGGAAGCCTGGTTGGAAAATCGGAATATGGACTAGAAGTCTTACAGGATCTGACACCAGAGGCAATTATCAATGGCAAAAAAATGATAGATGATAAATGTATCTATATTGCACTGAAAGAGAACGTAGATAAACTATATATTGAAGTGGTCGGTACCGCAGGGACAGATACAGCACGGGTAATCATTTGTCATGAACATACACATATTATATATACTGAAAAAAACGGATTGGTACTAACCGATCTACGTCTTACAGAAGAGGAGAAAAAAGAGTGTATTAATAACGAGAATGAATTAAAACTCTGCTATAACCAGGTATATGAATTTGCTACTGAAATACCGCTTGAAGAAATTTCCTTTATCAGCCAAACAGCTGAATTGAATAGAAAGGCTGCAGAATCTTCCATGCAAGGAAAATACGGACATACAGTAGGTAAGACCATATGTGGGGAATATGGTCGAAAATATATGGGTGATAATCCATATACCCACATGTTGATTATGACGGCTGCGGCCTGTGATGCGCGAATGGATGGCGCAATGATTCCGGTCATGACAAATTCGGGAAGCGGTAATCAGGGTATTGCGGCTACATTACCTGTTTTGTCATTTGCAGAAGATATACAATGTTCTGAAGAGCAGTTGACACGTGCCTTGATGTTGAGCCATCTCATGGTTATTTATATAAAGCAAAGTTTAGGTAGGTTATCAGCCCTTTGTGGATGTGTTGTAGCTGCTACGGGCGCCAGTTCAGGCATTACATATCTGATGGGAGGTAGTAAAAAGCAGATTTCGTATGCAATAAAAAATATGATCGGTAATATAACGGGTATGATCTGCGATGGAGCAAAACCCAGTTGCGCAATGAAGGTAACAAGTGGCGTATCAACTGCCATGTTATCAGCGATGATGGCCATGGAAAATAAAGTTGTAACATCTGTTGAAGGTATTATTGATGAGGATGTAGATAAATCAATAGCAAATCTGACGGCTATAGGCTCTGTAGGAATGGAATCCACAGACCGGTTGGTATTGGATATTATGATTGGGAAATAAAGTATTTGATTATTTTTAAACTATTATTATTACATTTGTTGTCTACAGAATACTATAAATGTAATACGATGAAAAAGTGCCATATCATTTTATTTCTTTTCTTAATTTGTGGAAATTTATTTTTGACAGCCCAAATCCGTCTTGAGGGATACAAGCAGGCTGATGTGAATCCTTCTTTATATGCGGATCGTTGGAATGCGCGTTGGATATCATTACCGGACGAGCCTGCCAATGTATATGGTGTGTATCATTTCAGAAAAACTTTTGAGATTGATCAGATTCCTGTCAAATTTATAGTTCATGTTTCGGCTGATAACCGGTATAAATTATATGTAAATGGTAAATTTGTTTCTTTGGGGCCTGCCCGAGGCGATATTTATAATTGGAATTTTGAAACAGTAGATCTTTCTCCTCACCTGAAAAAGGGAAAGAATGTTTTGGCAGCTGTAGTTTGGAATTATGCTGAACGTGCGCCCGTTGCGCAAATAAGTTTTCATCAGACAGGTTTTATACTCCAGGGAAATACTCAGTCAGAAGAAATTGTAAATACAAATGATTCGTGGTTGTGCATAAAGAATGAAGCTTATACTCCCTGGGAGAACTGGCAGGTACTTGGCTATTATGTAGCCGGACCGGGTGAATTATTGAACTCAGCCTTATATCCATGGGGATGGGAAGAGCCGGATTTTGATGATACTTCATGGAAAAAAGCAAAACAAGGTATTGAAGGGGCTCTTAAAGGTACACGTGACTATCCTGGTAGATTATTGGTCCCGGCGCCTATACCACCTATGGAAATGACACCGGAACGATTTGCCAGTGTGAGTCTTGAGGAAGGAATTACCTGCCCGAATGATTTTCCTAAACGTTCAGCGCCGGTTACAATTCCGGCTAATTCTACAATCAGAATATTATTGGATAATGAACAATTGACTACCGGTTATCTTTCTTTTTTATATAGTAAAGGTAAAGATGCACAGATCAGAATTGGTTATACGGAAGCCTTGTATGAAGAAAAAAGAGACGAGTCTCATTCTCTGAATCCTAAAGGCCATAGAGATGATATAAAAGGAAAGTTATTTATCGGATATGAAGACAAGATAATACCTGATGGAGGAAATGATAGAAGCTTTACAACACTTTGGTGGCGTACCTGGCGTTATCTAGACCTGAATATTACAACGGCAGGAGAACCTTTGGTGATAGATGATGTTTATGGCACATTTTCTGCCTATCCCTTTAAACAAGCGTATGAGTTCTCTGCTCCTCAGTCTCCTGAGTTAAATAAAATGCTGGATATGGGTTGGCTGACAGCTCGTCTATGTGCTAATGAAACCTACATGGATTGTCCCTATTATGAACAGTTACAATATTTTGGTGATACACGAATTCAGGCAATGATAACCATGTATAATACTGATGATCAATATATGGTAAAAAATGCTATTGAGCAGGGTAGACAATCCATTGTTGCAGATGGTATTACCATGAGTCGTTATCCCTCAGGGCTACATCAGTTTATTTCCTCCTTTTCCCTCTGGTGGATTTGTATGGGGCATGATTATTGGATGTATCGTGGTGATGAAGAATATCTTAGAACGTTGCTTCCAGCTTATCGTGGTGTACTTGCATGGTATGAACAATGGTTGAAAGATGACTATAGTCTGGCTTTTGTCCCACATTGGTTCTTTGGAGACTGGTCAGAAGGTTTCCCTGCCGGTGAGCCGGTTCGTGAAAAAGATGGTAATTCCGCATTTCAGGATTTGATGTATATACTTACTTTAGATGCCGCGGCAGAGATGGAGAATGCTTTTGGCCTAACTTCTATGGGAGAACATTACTTATCTATAGCGACAAATATCCGTAGAACATTCCGTAATAAATATTGGGATGATTCCCGTAAAATATTTGCTGATACGCATGATCACCGTAGCTATTCACAACATGTAAATTCGTTGGCTGTTCTGGCCGGTATAGTATCAGGAGAAGAGGCTACTGATATAATGAAACGTATACTTGCTACGAATACTGATTTGAAACAAGCAACCATTTATTTTCGCTATTATGTGCATCAGGCTTTAAATAAAGTCGGTTTAGGTGATGAGTTTTTGGATAATCTACAGATATGGCGTGATCAGATGGCTTTAGGTCTTACTACCTGGGCAGAACAACCTGAACCTTCCCGTTCGGATTGTCATGCATGGGGTTCCAGTCCTAATATTGAATTTTTCAGAATCTTGCTGGGTATAGATAGCGATGCACCCGGATTTAAGAAAGTACGTATTTCGCCTTCTTTAGGTTCTATTAAGGAAATATCAGGAACTATGCCACATCCTTCCGGCAGTATATTTGTGAAATATAGTGTAGATAAGAAAGGTAAACTCAAGGCTGAATTTTCACTTCCTACCGGTATCGACGGAACATTTGTCTGGCAAGGAAAAGACTATGCATTAAAAACCGGAAAACAAGAGTTAATAATTGAATGAAATGAACTTTATAAGAGGACATTTTGTTTTATTTAATAGATAAATATATTCTGTATATGAAAACATTCATGCTCTTCTTTATGGCAGTAATTTTCTCAGTATCGATGTCTGCCCAAATAAAAAGTTTACACGATTTCACTGTTCAATCGATTGATGGTAAAGAATTCCCTTTATCCCAACTGAAAGGGAAAAAAGTTCTGATAGTAAATGTGGCTTCTAAATGTGGCTTTACTCCTCAGTATGAAAAACTACAGGAATTATATGAAAAATATGGTGGTGAAAATTTCATAATCATAGGTTTTCCGGCTAATAACTTCTTGAAGCAAGAGCCGGGAACGAATGAAGAAATCCAAGAGTTCTGCCGTATGAACTATGGAGTCACTTTCCCCATGATGGCTAAAATATCGGTAAAAGGAAAAGACATAGCACCTGTATATAACTGGCTCACAAAGAAAAGTGAGAATGGCAAAGAAGATGCTACAGTAAGTTGGAATTTCCAGAAATTCATGATCGATGAAGACGGGAATTGGGTAGGAACGATCTCTCCTAAAACCAATCCTATGTCAGAAGAAATTATTTCATGGATAGAAGGAGAAAAATAGAGCTTACCGTTGGATCAAAAGATTTATTTCATTACTTTTGCACCTGTTTTTGTAAAATACCATATTAGAGATACCCTGAAATCATTATTTCTGTTCATGATGCTGGTTCGGAATTAGATTTTAATTGTTTTTTTAATGGTGAAAAAGTTGCGTAGATTAATTTTTATGCTTTACTTTGCGCCCTGATTGTGAGAATGGTATTTATTTAATTCAGCAAAATATATAAAGAAGATAGAGAGATGTCTAAGATTTGTCAGATTACAGGAAAAAAAGCGATGGTTGGCAATAACGTTGCGCACTCTAACAAAAGAACGAAACGTAAATTCAATGTCAACCTGTTTACAAAGAAATTCTACTGGGTAGAACAAGATTGTTGGGTTAGCCTGAGTATATCAGCGTCAGGTTTGCGTCTTATCAATAAGATCGGTTTAGATGCTGCTATAAAGAATGCCGCTGACAAAGGTTATTTAAATGCATAATTTGGAGGAATAAACAATGGCAAAAAAAGCAAAAGGCAATAGAGTTCAGGTTATTCTGGAATGTACCGAGCACAAAGAGAGCGGTATGCCGGGTACCTCAAGATATATTACTACTAAGAACAGAAAAAATACAACTCAGCGTTTGGAATTGAAAAAATACAATCCGATCCTGAAAAAAATGACTTTACATAAAGAAATTAAGTAATAGGAGATTAAACAATGGCAAAAAAAGCAGTTGCATCATTTAAGAAAGGCGATGGCCGTACCTATTCAAAGGTAATCAAGATGGTGAAATCACCAAAAACGGGAGCGTATATCTTCCAGGAAGAAATGGTTCCTAACGACGCAGTAAAAGATTATTTCGCTAAATAAGAATAGCAAATCTATAAAATATAAACAATACCCATCCTGTTCAACAGGGTGGGTATTGTTTTTTATTTTTATCTGTTAGAGATTTATGTGAAATAAGGAAGAGGTAGGTCTAAATAATTTCTTATTTTTGTTCTTTGGAAAATAATACTAATAAAATAAATTTAAGCTATGAAATTCGATGTATCAAGCACAGCGCTTTTATCTCGTTTACAATCCGTGGGTAAAGTTATTGCATCAAAGAACTCTTTACCTATTCTGGATAGTTTCCTTTTCGATCTGCAAGGAAATAAACTGACTATAACAGCTTCGGATGCTGAAACCCGTTTAGTGACATCTGTAGATGTTATGAATGCGGAAGGATCAGGTCTTTTTGCTGTAACTGCTAAGATATTGCTTGAACCATTGAAAGAGCTTCCCGAACAGCCGCTTAATTTTGAGATTAATGACGATAACCTTGAAATCAATATTTTCTTTCAAAATGGGAAATATAATTTTATTGGACAAAAAGGAGATGCCTATCCATTACAAAAACCGTTAAGTGATGTGCATACATCCATATCTCTTGATGCTCAAACCTTATTGAATGGTATCGGTCGTGCTATTTTTGCTACTGCCGATGATGAACTGCGTCCGGTAATGAATGGTATTTATTTTGATATCCAACAAGATGGCTTGACCTTTGTGGCTTCTGATGGACATAAATTGGTACGCTTGCGTAACCTGACGATAAAATCTCCGGAAAGAGCTGCCTTTATATTACCCAAAAAACCGGCAAATCTCTTGCGAAATATTCTTGCTAAAGAGACAGAGCCTGTAGAGATAAAGTTTGATGATAATAATGCTTATGTAACCTGTCCGAATTTCGAGATGGTTTGTCGTTTGATCGAAGGGCGTTATCCAAATTACAATAGTGTAATACCACAAGAAAACCCTTATAAAGTAACTGTAGACAGGGTATCTTTGTTGAATGCGCTGAAACGTGTCTCTGTATTCTCAAATGCGGCAAGTAGTTTGATCAAACTTCACCTGACAGAAAACCATATGATTATTTCTGCACAGGATATAGATTTTTCAACGTCAGCGGAAGAGACTATCACCTGCCAGTTCGATGGGACTGAATTGAAAATAGGTTTTAAAGCAACATACCTGATTGAAATTCTAAGTAATATTGCATCAGAAGATGTAATTATCGAATTAGCAGATCCATCTCGTGCAGGAGTAATTGTTCCTACTGAAAACGAGGAAAATGAAGAAGCTTTAATGCTTCTCATGCCTATGATGTTGAATGACTAATTAGCAACGCATGCAGCTAAACTTAAGAAACCCATTAGTTTTCTTCGATCTTGAAACAACGGGTATCAATATTGTTAAAGACCGTATCGTAGAGATCTCTTATGTAAAGGTACATCCGAACGGTAAAGAAGAATCGAAAACACGACGGATTAATCCGGGTATGCCTATACCTGCAGAATCTACAGCTATTCATGGAATATCTGATGAAGATGTAAAGGATTGTCCGACTTTCAAGGAAATAGCAAAATCACTAGCTGCTCAAATTGAAGGTTGTGATCTGGCAGGGTTTAATTCGAATCGGTTTGATATACCTATGTTGGCCGAAGAATTTCTTCGTGCGGGAGTTGATATAGATCTGAATCGTCGGAAATTTGTAGATGTTCAGACTATTTTCCATAAGATGGAACAACGAACGTTAGCTGCAGCATATAAATTCTATTGTAATAAAGAACTGGAAAATGCTCATACAGCCGAAGCCGACACATTAGCAACTTATGAAATCTTAAAAGCTCAGTTAGACCGGTATCCTGACTTACAAAATGATGTTATTTATCTTTCCGAATTTTCATGCTTTAACAATAATGTAGACCTTGCAGGACGTATGGTTTACAATGATAAAGGGGAAGAGGTTATCAATTTCGGAAAGTATAAAGGCCAATTAGTTACTGAAGTTTTGCAGAAAGATCCCGGTTACTATGCCTGGATTATGAATGGTGATTTTACGTTGAATACCAAGAAAATGCTTACCGAGATCAAATTAAGAGGTTTTAATAAGTGACATACATATAAAAGACGCTCAGGTTGCTCGTGAAATTTTAGCATTACCTTTGTAATAAATAGGAGGGAGGAAACGTTTTATAAAGAGCATTCCTTAACCAGGAAAAATAACATGTTGAAAGATAAAAAGATTATTTTAGGTATTACCGGTAGTATAGCTGCCTATAAAGCAGCTTATCTTGTTCGTGCTTTAATAAAGAAAGGTGCTGAAGTTCAGGTCGTCATAACTCCGGCAGGTAAAGAATTCATCACACCTATTACCCTTTCTGCATTAACTAGCAAGCCGGTAGTAAGTGAATTTTTCTCTAATCGTGACGGGTCATGGAATAGTCATGTAGATTTAGGATTATGGGCGGATGCGATGGTAATAGCTCCTGCTACGGCTTCTTCTATCGGAAAGATGGCCCATGGTATAGCCGATAATATGTTAATAACAACTTACCTATCCTGTAAAGCTCCCGTGTTCATTGCTCCAGCAATGGATTTGGATATGTTTGCCCATCCGGCGACTCAACAGAATCTGGATAAACTGCGTTCTTTTGGTAATCATATCATTGAACCGGCAGAAGGAGAGTTAGCCAGCCATTTAGTAGGTAAAGGCAGAATGGAAGAACCGTATATCATAGTCCGAAAACTGGAAGATTTTTTTTCTTCACAAGTTGAACTTCAAAAAAAAAAGATTCTGATAACAGCCGGGCCTACCTATGAAAAGATAGATCCAGTTCGTTTTATCGGAAATTACTCTTCAGGTAAAATGGGATTTGCTTTGGCTGAAGTTTGTGCGGAAAAAGGGGCTGAAGTTACATTAATAGCCGGTCCTGTTTCTTTAACAACACATCATTCATCCATCAGAAGAATAGATGTAGAATCAGCAGAAGAGATGTATCAGGCTACTCTCTCAAACTTTGAAGGCTCAGATATTTCAATCTTATGTGCTGCTGTTGCAGATTATCGTGTAAATAAACCGTCACAAGAGAAAATAAAACGGGAAAATAATGAAGATATAACACTTCGCCTAATACCCAATAAAGATATTGCAGCTTCTCTTGGTGAGAAAAAAAGAGATAATCAACTTTTAGTGGGATTTGCCTTGGAAACGGCTGGAGGAATAGAAAATGCAGCAGCTAAATTAAAAAGAAAAAATCTTGATTTTATTGTCCTAAATTCTTTACGTGATGAAGGTGCTGGTTTTAAAGTCGATACGAATAAGATAACAATAGTGGATAAAATGGGAGATATAACCGATTATCTCTTGAAAAATAAGAGAGAAGTAGCTCTTGATATCGTGAATAAAATAGTTTCATTATTAAAATGAAGATAATAAAAAAAATAATATTTCTGTTACTGGTTATGCTAACGAGTTACTCTGTGAAAGCACAACAGCAGCGGGCACAGGAACTAAATGCCAAGGTTACTATTAATAGTGATAAGATTCAAGGGAACAAACAAGTTTTTACTTCTCTTGAAAATACGTTGACTGAATTTATTAATAATAAAAAATGGACAGATGCCTCTTTTGGTGTAAATGAAAGGATAGACTGTACATTTACGCTTATTATAAATGAAAGAGATGGCGATAATTTCAAGGCGGAGATACAGATACAGGCCCGTAGACCTGTATATAATTCAAGCTATACAACTACAACACTTAATTTCAGAGATACCCAGTTAGATTTTGAATATATAGAGTTTTCTCCTCTTGAGTATACCGAAAATACGCTGGAAAGCAATCTTACAGGTACTATAGTTTATTATATTTATCTGATACTTGGTTTTGATTTCGACAGTTTTTCACCAAAAGGAGGAAACGCTTATTTCCAACAAGCATTACAAATTGTAAATCTGGCTCAATCACAACCAGGCTGGAATGGATGGAAAGCTTTTGACAGTAACCGTAACCGACATGCAGTTATAACTGCAATTACAGAAAATAGTGGGGATGTATTCCGTGAAATGTGGTATAACTATCACAGGAAAGGTTTAGACGAAATGGCTGCTAATCCGGATAGAGGACGTACCAATATCATTCAGGCATTGCCTGCGTTGGAACAATATAAAAGTGCTCGCCCTACTTCTATCTTATTACAAATGTTTGTCGATGCAAAGTTAGATGAGGTAATAGCTATTTATTCAAAGGCAAATATGCAGGAAAAGCAAGCGGGATATACAATGTTGACAAACTTATTCCCAACAGAAAATACTCGCTTAGATGCTTTAAAAAGATAATATTATGTTGAAATCATTATATATACAGAATTATGTATTGATAGATAATCTGGATATTCGTTTTAATGATTCCTTTACTGTTATAACCGGTGAAACCGGGGCTGGGAAGTCTATTATTCTTGGTGCTCTTGGATTAGTATTAGGGCAACGAGCTGATAGTAAAAGTATCAAAAGCGGAACAGAAAAATGTATCATTGAAGCTGTATTCGATATCTCAAAATATAACCTGGAACAGCTTTTTATCGATAATGAAATGGAGTATGACTCGGAGATATGCATTCTGCGACGTGAGCTTTTTGTTTCCGGTAAATCCAGAACATTTGTGAATGATTCTCCCGTTTCCTTAAATGCAGTAAAAGAATTAGGTAATCGCCTGATCGATATTCATTCCCAGCATCAAAATCTATTATTATCCGATAATAAGTTCCAATTAAGGGTTGTTGATGTAATGGCAAAAAATGAACTTTTACTACAACAATACAAAAAAGATTTTTTTGCGTACCAATCTCTAAAGCGTGAATTAAAAACACTCACTGAAAAATCTGCTCAGGCAAAACAAGATGAAGATTATCTTAGGTTTCAACTTAATCAATTACAAGAGGCTAACTTGTCTGTAGGCGAACAGGAAGAGCTTGAACAGGAACTTGAAACCCTTTCTCATGCAGAAGAGATAAAAGGTTCTCTTTATAAAATATCCGATTTACTAAACGGCGAACAGCAAGGAAGTGTTTTATTACTTAAAGAAGCATTATCTATAGCTGAAACATTGGAACGTTTCTATCCTAAAGCTAAAGAAATAGCCGAACGTATCCGTATGGCATATATCGATTTGAATGATCTTGCCTCTGAAACAGATACTTTAAAAGAGGACATAGAATTCAACCCCGATCGCTTACAATGGTTAAATGAGCGTTTAAATATCATCTATTTATTAGAACAAAAGCATCGTTCAACAACGGTAGAGGAATTAATCTCTTTACAGAAAAAATTAGAACAGCAATTGACAGAAATTGAGTCATTTGATGAACAGATTGAACAATTGACGAAAGAAACAGATATAGCATACAAAGAGTTAATAAACGAAGCTTCTCAATTAAGTAAGCAACGAAAGAAGGCTGCCGAGTCCATATCTAAAGAACTGGTTAATAAATTAGCTCTCCTTGGGATGCCAAATACACGTTTCCGTATAGATTTTGTTGATAAAAGCGAGCCGGATGGCGATGGCATGGATGATGTGCGCTTTATGTTTTCTGCCAATAAAAGCGGGGAAATTGAACGAGTGGCGCAAACCGCTTCAGGTGGTGAAATATCCAGATTGATGCTATGTATTAAAGCAATGATAGCAGGCTTTACAGCTCTACCTGCGATTATATTCGATGAAGTAGATATGGGAGTTTCCGGTGATATAGCCGATAAAATGGGAGTAATCATGGAAGAGCTGGGCATGAAGATGCAGGTAATAGCCATTACTCATTTGCCACAAATAGCATCCAAAGGCGATGAACACTTTTTTGTATACAAACAAGACACACCGGAACATACCATCACGCAAATAAAAAAATTAACAGAAGAGGAACGAATCACAGAGATAGCCCGTATGTTAAGTGGCGCTACCCTAACAGAAGCCTCCCTTGCCAATGCACGAGAACTTCTGAATCAAAAAAATATGAAATGAGAGAAAATGAAATGATATTCGGCATACGCGCAGTTATAGAAGCTATTCAGGCCGATAAAGAAATAGATAAAATATTAGTCAAAAGAGATTTACAGGGTGAGTTATCTAAGGAACTTTTCAATGTACTGAAAGGAAAAGATATTCCTGTTCAGCGTGTACCGGTTGAGCGTCTGGATCGGGTAACTCGTAAAAACCACCAGGGAGTGATTGCTTTTATCTCGGCGGTTACTTATCAGCGTTTGGAAGATATTATCCCTTTTATTTTTGAACAAGGAAAAAACCCGTTTATCGTTTTATTAGATGGTATTACCGATGTACGGAACTTTGGAGCTATTGCGCGCACCTGTGAATGTGCCGGAGTAGATGCTATTGTTATTCCGGCTAAAGGTAGTGTGACGGTGAATGCTGATGCGGTAAAGACCTCTGCCGGTGCATTACATGTTTTACCCGTTTGTAAAGAGCAAAGTATAAATAAGGCTATACGATTCTTAAAGGAAAGTGGTGTACAGGTGGTTGCAGCTACTGAGAAAGCAGCAGATAACTACACATCCATACCTTATGAAGGGCCGGTGGCTGTTGTAATGGGAGCTGAAGATTTTGGAGTATCAACGGATAATCTTCGTATCTGTGATCATCTGGTAAAGATTCCTCAATTCGGAACGATAGGCTCATTAAATGTATCAGTGGCGGCATCCATCATGATCTATGAAGTGGTGAGGCAACGAATGCTTGAATAAGCCAATAGACTGAATAATTGAATAACTGAATGAACTGAGTAAATTGAATACTGAATTATTGAGTTTATTCAGTCATTCAGTTACTCAGTTAACTCAGTCTATTCAATTATTCAGTCATTAAACGCAGAATAATGCCGTTGATAAGAAAATTTACGGCTATGGTCAGCGCTATAGTTGCATATAGAATCTTTATGTTTATTTTCTTAAACAGTTGATAAATCAACGTACCTGTCGCTAACAGGATGATCAATGTTGTACTTATAAACAAAGCGCCAAACTTACTTAATAAACCCTGTGCTAATCCTGTCTCACTAAGTGTAAGCCCTTCATAATTAAAATAATTAATATGAGGCAATGGCTTAATTATTCCTGTTGCTCCCAGAAAGAAAGATATAATAATAAAACAGACACCTAATAATAGGAAAGTGGCAAACACACGTGTAACTTTTGTTCGGTATTCAGTGAGGTAAATCGCATATTGCGCCAGGAATACGGCAATAAATGGATAAGCAGGTAATAAATATAAACTTCTTTTATGTGGTAGAAAAGAGAAGAATATAATAATACAAAGCAATGCTATAAGACTAAATCGTTTGATTTTTTCGATTGAACGGAATTGTTGCCAACAGTCGATTAATATCTGTTTCAAACTCTTTTTAGGCCAGTATAACTTAAGCCCGAATAAAGAAAAGAAAAAGAATATTGTCCATGGCATGAATCCAGAAACTAATCCTATTAGATTTATCTGTATTCCACTGCCATACCCAATGTTATAACTATTTGCTGAAACAATTTGCCAGAAATCACCTCCACTATCTCTCCATGCAGCGACGTACCAGATAACCGGTAAAAACATGGCCGAAACTCCTATATAAAATACGGATTTAAATATGGTTATCCAGCTATGTTTCTGTATAATAATGAGATGGATGCAAAAGATAATCAAGGGGAGTATAATACCTATTAATCCTTTAGTCAGTACCGCACATCCCAATAGAATGGGGATAATGATGGGTAATCCTTTCAATTCAAGTTTGTTCTCCCAACGATAAAGGGAATATAATGCAAGTACAATAAAAGCCGTGAATAACATATCTGTTCCGCTTATCATACCTCCTCTCTGCATTCCCAAACAGGAGAGTAGCAGAAGTGATCCTATAAAGGCTTCCTGAAACTTGATCCTTTCTCCAAAAAAGAAAAGTGTAAAACCTATAAGTACTATATAAGCCAGAGCAGAAGGTAAACGTGCACTGAAAGGTGATACATGGCCTTGCGGTAATGAGAATATAGTCATAAGCCAATAAGCCATAGGAGGTTGATAGTCTATTTCGAGGTTATATGCCTGAGGTAATACCCAATCCTTTGTTTCTAACATGGAGGTAGCAATAGTTACTTCCTGGCTTTCACACTCATTGGATAGACTACCAATACCTATCCAGGGAAGAACAGCTACGATACAAATAAGCACGACCATTGTGATCGGCTTTTGTAAATATAAATATTGTAGTGATGGTGTACGCATTTTTTCTGATTTTACATCCCTAACGACTTCTTTATTGCCATACGAATAATCTCTGCATCAGCTCCATTTTCTTTTAGAATGGATAATACCAGATTTAGATAACTTTCCTTATTACTTATACCGCATATTTTACATGCGTTACTTTGAGGTAGTATTCCTTTTTGATTGTAAACCAGCAATATCTTTTCATAATTATTCTTTTCAATGTACTGTGAAAATTTCTCTTTTATACCATTATATATTTCTTGTGTATGTACAGTATCCTTAATACTATCCACATGTTCAACTAATTCTTGAATGGTTGTAACTTTACGGTTTACAGCCATTTCAAGTTTTTTTCGTACACGGTGACGGGCATGTAGAATAACCTGCGATTCGAGATCTTTCTCAAACAATCTGATTACATTTTCTTTGACCTGACTGAATACCGTTTGAGGATCTTGCATCATGCGTCTGGCCAATGTTTTAATAATCGGTTCGAGCAAAAGTAAGTTTTCTACTTCAGCAACATTCGGAACGAAGATACGCTGTTCTCGCAAATAATCGATCTCTGTTTGTATACGCCGATCGCGATCAATAATTCCAATCGATTCAAGTGTGTGGAAATCATTCAGTTGACGAAAGGCTTTTGTTGTTTCTATTACTTTCTGACAGCCTCCTACGGGCTTAACCATATAATCTGGAAAAACCAGTGGATAAAGACGGTTATCTATACTGTTTGATTCATCACCTTCAACGAATAGTATCGGTTTGCGGCTTCCTAAGATTTCAATATATAATTCTTCAGGGAAGCTATCATTACTTTCAATTAATTGGTAATCCCATAGATGCATTTCTCCGTCATAAGATCTGATCCATAGACATTGGCTATCAGCCCTTGATGTAGCAAAATGCATATCATGAGTAAGATAAACAAATGTACAGTCGGGACGTGTAGTTTCTATTTCGTCCCATAATGTGTTTTTTATAGAATCATGCAGTAGAACTTCCGGTTCTTCGATGATCAATAGCGCATTTGGACGAGCACATAGCACGGCACCTATCAGGTAAAAAACGATCTTTTCGCCGTCACTCATCCGTTCGGGAGTATACACTTCCCCATTTTTGCTAGACGCAGTTAGTTCTATAAAACCGGACTTACGTACTAATCTGCTTTGGGGGAACATCTTTTCCCATATAATCTGAATTTGATCTATTTTAGTTACCGGCGGAGTAAGGTTTGGATTAATTTTACATGCTTCTTTATAATCGACTGCGGCGTCAAATTCTTCAGCTTGTAGTTTAAGAATCAGTTTTTCATACGCCGAAAGGCGTGGTGTGAAAAGACGCTCGGTTATAAGCGCTTGCAAATGGCTAAGCTCTTTGGTTTCAACTAATACTTCATTCTCCGGTGCTAAAAAGAGCGAACGCATACCAGATATTTTTTCTACCTGTTCGCTATATCGTTCAGATAAATCCTTACCAAACGAGCTTTTACCTGCTCCGTTTGCTCCGATTACCACCAGCACTTTTGTGCTCAGTGTAACAGGAGTGATACCATTAATTCTTTTAGGAAGAGTCAGCTCCATAACATGATGTGGATAGCACACTATTTTTCTTCCCCCAAAGTTAATACAATTTCTTTAATGTAGATTAGCCTCAGGTTGAAATACATTTACACCTGAGGCTAACTAATTTTAATTATGCAACACTTTCAGAGCAATTCACATATCATTTGGATCTTCAGGATCTATTACTTCGATGTTACCTTCATATACTTTAAGTTCTGCAATACAGAAAGAAGGACCATATTCAGTGACCTCCGTTACAGAAAAGCGTATATATCTTGGCAGAATATCTCCTTCGATAATAATTCCTGGAGATGTATATTTTTCTAAAGCCTGTTCAGGTAGATCTTTAAGCGTTGCTACGAGTTCCCAATTTTCATTATCCGGGCTAACAAGAATTTCTGCCACTTTTGGCCTGTTTCCTATGGTCCATGAACTATTCCGGTTAATATACTCAATTATAAAACCCTGAACGGTTTTACCCAGATCGATCGTGATATAATGCGGTGCCGGAGGTTCTGAATGCCAATCCGTATGGAAAAATGTTTCATTATTATTATCAATAAGATGCTCTAATTGTCCTTCATCTGGATCAGCAGCATTCGAAGACAGTTGGGTAAGACTCAATGGTAATTCTCCTTTGGTATCGATCCATGTTTTTGTTTTCGGAGCAGGTCCGGAAACAGCGCTTACTTGCTGTATATCTCCTTTTTTACCTGACTCGCTAACCGTTTGTACATTGAATGTATATGTTCCATATTTAGCTCTGGTATTTTCTACACGCATCGAGTGAGAATATACACTGGCCAGACGGACACAGTCTTCTTTTTTTCTGGGGTCGTAATAAGAAACCCGTACATGATGATATCCGGAATCCGTCGGAACATCCCAAAGCAGATCAATATATCCCGGACCTGATATGCTTTGTATCTGTTGTATCTGAGAAGGAACAGGCCCTGAATCATCGGAACATGAAGTCAACAGCATTCCGCAAATAAAAATACTTATAATATATATCGTATGTTTCATTGTTTTGTCTTTTATCTGTATAAATGATTCATGATAAATTACCATCCGGGATTTTGCACCAGATTATGATTCACATTAATATCATCGTTATTGATTGGATGCAGGTATTGTTTCCGATGGAAGATATATGGCCGCCCGATCAACTTATAATCCCTGTAGAATTCTTCGGCAGTAGCGCCTACTGAACACAATCCTCTCATCCCTTCTTTATCAGGTGCAAAGAAACTTTCTGCCTTTTTCCAGCGTTTCAGATCGTAGAGCCAGTGCCCTTCAAACATAAAATCAATCATTTTTTCACGATGGACAATCTCTACCAGAGTTGGGCCTGACGGATCGCCAAAGGCCGTCTTTAGATCAGGTATACCGGCTTTTTCACGGATTGCATTAAAATAGCGTAGCGCATCACCATCAAGACTTCCGTTATATTCTGCACATGCTTCTGCATAATTCAGATAAAGTTCTCCAAGACGAATCAACGGGAATGGATAAGTTTCAAGGCTAAATGTCGTACTGGTCGCCTTACTGTTTGGATTCACCCCTTTCTTTACGGCATATCCTCCATATAAATGATCGGTATTCAGATCTCTACATCCGTTTTGTTCTTTAAAACGCATATAAAGTGTCACCGTATCACCATTTATCTCATACGAGCCTCTGTCATACCCAATATACGCGTAAAAACGAGGTTCACGATTACGATGCAGGCGTATGGTAGAATCTCCCTGAGCTATTTTCAGACGGTTATTCCAATCGAATTCCGGATCTTTATCTGCAGGGATACCTTTATTTGAATAGAACATTTCCACAGCGGTCAATGTAGGCCCTACACCGCCAAACGGAGGAGTTGTACCGTTTCTGAATCCGTTTTGGATCACTCCCAACTGATAAGATGGTGCCCAGTCATTCACTGTTTCTTCTTTATAACCGCTATATCCCCATATCAATTCGCTATTCCATTTATCTATCATGGTATAGCGGGCATTGGCAATAGCCTGGTCAAAGGTACTTAACTGCTTGGATGAATTGTATTTATATAATTTAAACCCTGCGTTTTCAGCCATATCGATAGCCTTTTTCGTTTCATCCATCGCCTTTTTCCATTTTTCTTTATCGTATGTTTGGCTGATCAGATGTTTTCCATCTTTTGTTAAGAAATTCGCATAATATTCGCTGTTCCCGTTAAACAGAGGGCTTGCCGCATATAAATACATCCTCGACTTAATAGCTTGTGCAGCCACCTTGGTGATTCGCCCATAATCTGAGGCATTTACAGTAAGAGGTAGATCGGTAATAGCTTCATCCATCCATGCTGCAATCTGCTCCACACATTCGTCATAAGGAGTCCGGGATAAAAAGAATTCTTCTTCAGGAGCTGCCAGTCCGATCTCATCTTTAACCAGACAAACAGGACCGTAATTCTGAAGTAATATATAATGATAATAAGCTATTAAGAATCGGCTTTCTGCTACCCATACCTTCTTTTTTGCTTCGAATTCACCAGTCGGCATGGTAATCGGGATTACTTTTTCAATATTATTCAGAAATAAATAGCACTGACGTATCCCTTTGTAACTATCCCGCCAGATATCCAAAACCGGATTTGAGGGATTATATAAGGATTGCTGGATCTGAAGAAAAGAGAAGTATTGTACACCCCAATGATAAGAGCTAACAAATTCATTAGACATCACCCAGGAAAAATTATTCCGGTAATTCTGATAATTGGGAAGAAAACTATAACAACTATACACAAATTCTTCCGCCTTGATCTCATCTTTAAAAGCATCTTCCAACGTAGCCGTATCATCAGGTACTATATCCAGGTAATCGCATCCGGTAAGGAGAAAGAAACCAAGCAATATCATTATAAGTTTTTGTATATTTTTCATATCTTATATCTTTTAAAAATTCAATTGTAAACCGATTGTCGCTACTTTCAAGTTCGGATACTTTAATCCATTGAATCCGGCTTCGTTATTGTCCCTGTTACTACCAATTTCAGGATCCCAAAGCTTGAAAGGAGAGAATGTCAACAAGTTATGTCCGGACAAATATATGCGGGCAAACTTATAGGTATATCCAACTTCTATATTTTTCAAACGAAGGAAAGCTCCGTTTCGGAGCCAGAAAGTAGACGCCTGGAAGTTATTATGAAAATCCACATTATTAATCAATCTGGGATAAGCAGCCTCCTGGTTGTCCTCCCGCCAATAATCATCCGCGATGAATTTCAATAGCGTGGATTGGGCGGCAGAGAAAGGATGTATTTTATCTAAGAAAATACTTGTATTTGCTACTCCCTGGAAAAAGAAAGAAAAATCAATATTTTTATAAATGACCGAACCTCCGAAACCATATACAATTTCCGGTATAACCGGGTGGCCCGTAAGCATCCTATCGTTATCATCGATTTTTCCGTCACCATTGAGGTCTTTGTATTTGATATCGCCCGGTTTATAGTTTCCGGAGAAGGTTTGTTCCGGGCTGTTGGCGATATCTTCTTCATCCAAGAAGAAACCATCGGCAATGAGGGTATTATACATATTTAAAGGTTTCCCGATCTCGGTTCTATAGAGTTCATTTTCCGGAAAACGTGGTTCGTCTTTCTCCAGTAATTTATTTCTTGCAAAAGTAAAGCTACCTTGTGCCGAAATCAGCAAATCCTTGTTAATAGCTTTATTAAAGGTAAGTGACATATCAATCCCTTTATTCTCAACTTTTCCCAGGTTAGCAAAAGGATTTAAGTCGCCGGTTATACCGGTTTCAGCCGGAATAATCCTTCTTCTCATAAAAATATTATTACGTACTTCTTTAAACACATCCACAGAAAGGCTCAGGTTATTGAATAATCCAAGGTCCAATCCAAGATTTGTTTTTATTCCTTTTTCCCATTTAGCCCCATCTACACCATACTTTGTTATAACGGCTCCTGCTTTGGATGTTTGCCAGTCATTTCCAAAAGTATAACGTCCTCCTCCAAGGTTTACGAATGTCAGGTAAGGGAATTTTGGGTCTGTAAAACTATTTCCGACAATTCCCCATGAACCCCTTATTTTCAAATTAGATATTACAGGAAGAATAGGTTCAAAAAATGATTCATTTGATATATTATACCCAACTGCAGCAGATGGAAAGAAGCCAAAACGATGCCCTTCCTGGAAATTTTCACTACCATTGTAACCAAAGTTCACCTCTACCAGATAACGACTATCATACCCATATGTTAAGCGTCCGGCAATCCCCTGATTCCTGACTGGTAATGTTTTATAAAAGTCGCCATCCGGATTATTGATATTTTCTTCCCGTTGTAAATAAACCAACATGGCTCCAACTTCATGGACATCATTAAATGTATTGGCATAATCCATGGATGCCTGTATGTTTAATAAACGATCACCTTTATTTTCACTCCATGTAGAAAGAGCTTCAGTTCCATTCGTTACAGATTTTAAAGTATGTTCATATTGTCCGTTTTCATTCTTCCAGTATTTATCAATCGCGTAATAATAAGGAGTAAAATGACGAGTAACCTTTGTCATCGTCCAGTTTTTAAAGGAAATCAATCCCTTAACTTTTAATCCTTTAGTTATGATATCCAAGTCTTGCGCGAAATCAAAAGTGGTAGTTACTGTAGATTCAGACCTGTCGGCATACCCTTTTACCATCATAGCGTATGGGTTTTTATAAATATTTGTCCCGTCTTCAGGTAAAGGACCTCCTTCATGATTACCAAAACGTATATGCTGGCTTCCTTCTGATGGATAAACCGGAGCAAACATAACAGGAGGAGCCTCAAATATTGCCGTATATATATCATCTGTACTTGTTGAAGAACCACCATATTCTAGTATTTGTGAATTGATTCGCAGATTCACTTTTGTGGTAGGAGTCAATTGGGCGCCTATATTTCCTTGAAAAGAAATACGAAATTGTTTGATGTTATTATCGTATTTATTCAACCGGTCTTTTTCCAGCATTCCATTATCATTATTGATATTGGCACTCATAAAATAAGTGACCTTCTTGGTTCCTCCACTTACATTCAGATTGGCCATCTGATTTAAGGTAAAATCTTTGAACATATATTTTTGCCAATCTACGTTCGGGAACACAAGAGGGTCTACGTTATTCATAGTATTAGTGATCTTCTCTTCGGAAAAACGGGGTGTAGCATCCGGTGTCCGGTTCTGAATAGCATAGTTGTATGCATTCATATAATCAATACCATCAGCAAGCTCTATCATTCTTGTTGGCATAGAGAATGAATTCTGAGCACGGATATTAACCGTAGCACGTTCATTAGCACGTCCTGAACGGGTAGTAATCAAGATTACCCCGTTTGCTCCCCTTGCTCCATATAATGCTGTAGCAGTAGCATCTTTTAATACTGAGAAGTTTTCAATAACTTCTGGCGAAAGAGCATTCATATCGCTATCTGAAGATTCTACCCCATCAATAAAGATTAGAGGATCTGTCTGACCTGAAAAAGTTGATATACCACGAACCCAGAATCGGGCGCCATCTGCACCCGGCTCACCTCCCCGCTGAACGGCAACCATACCAGCAATACGTCCGGCAAATGAATTACTGAGAGAGGCTGAAGGCACACGAAGATCTTGTGGTTTAACCGTTTGTATAGATCCAACAACACTTGCTTTCTTTTGTGTACCGAATCCGACGACAACAACTTCTCCTACCATTTCCGAATCTTCAACAAGAGTTACTTTGATAGCTTGTTTGTTGTCCTTTACTATAACTTCCTGAGTGATATAGCCAATATAACTGATTTGCAAAACACTGTTAGGAGAAATATTCAAACTGAAATTCCCATCCAGATCGGTTACCGTTCCGACTGTCGGTTGATTCTTGACAATTATATTAGCTCCTATGACAGGTTCTCCTCCTTTATCAACCACAGTACCTGTTATGCTTATCTGTTGCTGAACCTCTTCTCTTCTTGGTTCGATTTTCCTTCTGACTGATGCGGGTGCAGCTTTTATAAAGATCTGACGATCATCGATCGAATAAGTATATCCGGTATTTTTTAACACTTGAGATAAAATCTGATCAATTGTAAGATTATTAACATGTACACTCACAGAGCGATTGACATTGATATCTCCCGAATAGAAGAAAATGTATTCGCTATTCTTTTCAATCTTATGAAACACATCTTTCAATGTCTCATTGGTAATATCCAGCGTTAATTTGGTATTCTGCGAATAACTGTTTGCTGCGTTTATCCAATGGCATCCGATCAGTATTAAAAGGGTTAGAATTCTCATAATCCTAGTTAGTTTTTTAATATTAGGATAAGGTATTCCAAATAATAGATTATTTGTCATATATTTGTTATGATTTTAAATGGTTATACAAATAGACTTAAGTAACTGATTGAAATCCTGCCGGGTTATACTCCACATATAGCCCGGTTTCTTCTTTTTAATTTGTTTATTTCATAGGCATATTGTTTTACGAATTAGATTTTTTCTTTCACATAAATAATATCTTCATTTTGTACAATATCGATGGGAAACATATCAGAAAGTCCTTGTAATACCCTGTCTAAATCTTCTTTCAGGTCGAGTTTTCCATTTCCCAGCATTTCGTTGGTTGGAGGATCACAAAGTAACTCTTTGCCATAGTAACGGGATAGTTGCTTCAAAATAGTTTGTAGACTTTCACCTTCATAAATGAAATATCCTTCTTTCCAGGCAATATAGTTATTTACATTCACTTTAGTAACCCTGCTCCCGTCTGAAGAATAGGTCATCATTTGATTCGGTAATAATTCAGTTTTTTCTTTATCATTCGTTTGTATTGTCACTGAACCTGACACCAATACAACACTTTGGTTTTCATCTTCTTCATAAGCTGAAACATTGAATGTTGTACCTAATACCTGCACTCGCATTTTATTTGTTCGAACAATAAAAGGAGATTGAGCATTATGGGCAACATCTAAAAAAACTTCTCCATCAACAAATATCTCTCTTTTATTGCTACTGAAAATATTGGGGAAAACGACACGGCTACCCGAGTTAATATGCATTTTAGTACCATCAGGTAAAGTCAGTCGTGAATGTCTTCCTCTAGGTATAATAAGCTGGTTATAAGATTCTTCATGTTTTTGCTTTTCTTTCTCGGGATTCTGTTCAGCTAATAATTCCGAATTGACATGAATTCTTCCTTCTTCGCTCACAACAATATCCGTATTTTTTTCTTCCAGTTCATAAGTCGTGTTTCCCGACATTATAAGTTGTATTTCCCGGGCATCTGAAACAGATGACTGATTCTCTGCTATTGCGACAATATCCTCTGAAAGTTGTTCGTCTGGTATAGCAAACAACATAAAGGAAGCAATGGCTATCAAGAAAGAAACAGCAGTACCAAACAAATAGAAATTCCGTCTTTTTATTTTTTCTCTGAGTTTTTGTTTATTGATTATTTCAATACTAGCCCAAAGAACACTTTTTTCTTTCACTGACATAATCTTGACGGGCTTTTCCATAGTTTCCAAAAAGCTAAGAGCCTGTTCAAATTCTTCACGTTTCAAAATATTGTCAGCGATAAGAGAATCCCAGAAAATATCTGATTCGGTTGTCGGATATAACATTGATTGAATGAAGTAATCATCCTGTAACAGTTCGGTGCTAGTATATGTAGAATAATTCTTTGTCATATTTCTTTATTACTTTTGAAATAGTTTTTAGGAAAACTATAGAACTGATAGGTTTCCCGTATTTTAGTAACAGACCTGTGTATGAGATTCCTTACAGACTGATAATTCATCTTCATCAGTACTCCTATTTCATCATAAGACATTCCTTCGGTAAAGCGATAATATATCACTTCCCGTTGCCTGGGTGTCAGGGTATCGAGCATTTGTCGGATATGTAGCCTGACTTCCTTTTTTTGCTCATTATGAATGTATTTTTCTTCGGGTGAGTTTTCTACTGTAAATACAGGTTCCATTGTGTCTAGTTGATAGTATTCCATATCTTTATTAAAAACGGCAAAGATCCTGTTCTTCAAAGAAACATACAGGTAAAGCCTTACATTTTCAATTTTCTTCAGTTTATGCCTGTTACTATATATATACACAAATACATCCTGAATAGCATCTTTAACCAAATCCCGTAAAAGAGAAAAATGCAATCCGTAATATAACATACTTTCAACATTTAACTCATACAGTTGTGCAAAAGCATTATCGTCCCCTCCAATAAAGCGATTCCATAACTCTTTATTTCTTTTCAATTGTTGCAGATCCCGTTTCATTCTACAAGAGAATAACAATTTTTCCTATTTGTACTCATTTTTTTAAAGAAAAATAAGAAAAAACTGAATTTTATCTATATTAAGTCATAAAATCGGCGAATCTTTGTGAATAATAAATGAATTACTGAATAGACATTATAATCTGTACCTTCCTACAGAAGGTTTTCAATAAACATCTGTCACCTGTCACCAACAGTATTGAAACCCTGTCTGTATGCGGAACAAAGTGTGACGGATCGGTCTTCACTATCTATCACTGTATCTATCACCAGAAAGGGAAAATACAAATCAACAGTAACCTACAGTAGAGCTCTGAAAATCTGAATGTGAAAGTAATGTAGTAGGAGAATATATTGTATAAAGTCTTTATTCTTTGACATTATTTACTAATACTTTGTCGATACGTGCTCCATCCATATCAACAATTTCAAATTCAAAGTCGAGCCAAGATAACTTTTCTCCAGTACGGGGAACATGTTCCAATATATCCAGAATCAGCCCGCTCAGTGTGTTATAATCATAATCGGCGTATAAATCTTCCATATCAAAATATTCGAGAAAATCATAAAAAGAGTATTGTCCGTCTATCAGTAAGCTACCATCACTTCGTTCAACGATTTCTTTTTCATCATCCGTATCAGATATCTGTCCTACTAACGCTTCCATAATATCTTTCAATGTTACGATGCCTTGTATACCTCCAAATTCATCAGTAATGATACCATATCTTACCGGAGCATTCTTAAATTGTTCCAATGCTCCATAAACACTGAGGTTTTCAGGTAAATACTTTACAGGACGAATCATCTCTTTCAAGGAAAAATCAGGAGAATTTAATTTTGCAAATAAGTCTTTTAAATGAACAACTCCCAGTATATTATCAAATGTTTCTGATATAACCGGATATGTGTTATACAGATTTTCTTCAACCTTTTTACGAATCTTGTCATTGTTGTCACTAATATCCAGCCATACTATATCGCTACGATGAGTCATGATTGAACTAATATTCCGATCACCAAGATTAAATACTCTTTCCACGATATCCTGTTCAACTTCCTGGACCTCGCCAACATCATAGCCTTCTTTTACAATAGCTTTAATTTCTTCTTCAGTCACCTTACTATCTTCGTCGGCCCGAATGCCCAAAAGTCTTACCATTAATATCGTACTTTTTGAAAGCAACCATACAAAGGGTGTTGCCAGACGTGAAAGGAAATTCATAGGTGTTGCCATGATCTTAGAAACCTTTTCAGACATACTCATACCTATGCGTTTGGGGAGCAATTCACCAAATATTAAGGTAAGATAGGTAACTACAATAACAATTGTTGTTTTAGCAATAATCATGGAATAAGGTGCAAGTACCGGAATATTGTCAATGACTTCAGCAAAATCTTTTGCAAAAGCTTCACCTGAGTATAAACCGGTCAGAATACCTATTAACGTTATACCAATTTGAATAGTAGAAAGAAATCTGTCAGGTTCATTAGCTAATTCTAAAGCTGTTTGTGCTGATTTATTTCCTCTTTTTGCTTCTGTTTCTAATCTTGATTTTCGTGCCGAAACCAATGCTATTTCCGACATCGACAAGACTCCATTGAGTAGAATAAGTCCGAAAATGATAATTATTTCCATTATTTATGCTTGATTGCTTATTGATTAAAGAACAAAAGTATGAAATATATGGTTTAAGTATTTGGTAAATGTTTATATTTGCGCTCCGTTTTTAAACAATTTGTAGAATAAAAAGAATTAAGTTATGAAGAAAAATTTTAAGTTTTTGTTTACAGTCTTAGCTATTATCCCTTTATTTATTAGTTGCTCAGGTGATGACGATGATCCAGTTAGAATAGGTGCTGCTACCATTACTTTCGATAACAAATCGGAAATCGTTATTACAGATGGTATATTACCGGAGGCCATCACCGGTTCTATTGTTGCACCAACAGGAGCAGAGATAGAATCAATAGAAATTGTTCTTTATTATTCAGAAGGTGATCAGAAGAACAACGTTACAATTGCAGAAAGAGAAAACCTTACAGAAGAATCCGGTTCAAAAAAAGGAAAATACACTTTCCGTTTCGATCAGAGTAACTCAGCAATTAGTAAATATATAAATACCATTCAATCCTTAAAAATAACAACTAAAGTGAAAAATGGTGAGATATCAACTAAGGAACTTACATTTAAACATGAAAATACTCCTGAAGTTGAATATCTTTCAGAACCTGAAGACTTTGAATGGAAAAGAGTTGGAGCTTCTGCAGGTACAGGATTGGAAACATTTGGTTTAACATGGACTTCTAATACATCTGCTGCTGCAATTATCAAAACTGATGATAAAACCAAAATGGTGAAACTAACAGCGGCCGATTGGAGTAACATTGAAACAAAAGAGCAATTAAAAGAAGCAGTAGATAAAGGTACTGACATTGATCAATACTCTGGAGTTTCTGCTACAGAAGCATCAAAAACTTATGATGATGTGCTAGCTGTTAACGTAAAAGGTGAAGGTGTTTATTATTTAATCCATATTACTAATAGTACGGTAGATTCTGATACATCAGGGACTACAATCACTATTAAAGGTGAGTCTAAAAATTAAGATCAGATAATTTTACAATTATATATAAAAAAGCCGATCATATTAGATCGGCTTTTTTTATTGTATGCCTTCGGTAATTACTTCTTTATTGACTTTCTTGATCAATCCTTGAAGCACAGCGCCAGGACCTAATTCAATAAAATGATCAGTGCCGTCGGCTATCATATTTTCTACTGTTTGTGTCCACCGAACCGGTGAGGTAAGTTGAGCAATCAGATTATTTTTTATTGTTTGTGGATCTGTTTGCGGTTTAGCATTTACATTTTGATATACAGGACAGATTGGTTTGTTTATGGTTGTGGTTTCAATTGCTTTTGCAAGCTCTTCACGAGCCGGTTCCATCAGAGGTGAATGGAAAGCTCCGCCTACTTTCAATTTTAAAGCTCTTTTAGCACCGGCAGCAAGTAATAATTCACAAGCTTTATCAACACCCGGTATTGAACCTGAAATTACGATTTGCCCCGGACTATTATAATTGGCAGGAACAACTATCTCATCAGTAATTCCGGCACAAACTTCTTCAACTGTTGCGTCCGGTAGACCAAGGATAGCAGCCATTGTAGAAGGTGTAAGTTCGCAAGCTTTCTGCATCGCCATAGCACGTTTAGATACTAATACTAATCCGTCTTCAAAAGAAAGCGCATTCGCAGCAACCAATGCGGAAAACTCTCCCAATGAATGTCCTGCTGACATATCGGGAATAAATTTATCACCCAACGTTTTTGCCAGTATTACAGAATGTAGGAAAATGGCTGGTTGTGTTACTTTTGTTTGCTTTAGATCATCGTCGGTACCTTCAAACATCAGGTCGGTGATGCGGAAACCGAGAATATCATTGGCTTTTTCGAATAACTCTTTTGCTAAAGAATTAGTATCGAATAACTCTTTTCCCATTCCTACAAATTGGGCTCCCTGTCCGGGAAATACATAAGCTTTCATATCATTTGTAATTTAAGTATATAGCTGTTTTCTAATCTTTTTCTAATTTCAGATTTTTAAGACCGCGCAAAGGTAATAAATTTTGAATTAGTAGGGTACTTCACTTTACATATTGTATATTTGCAGCAGTAAAATAAGGAAATTTCAATCTTAAAATTATAAAATCATGAACGAATTACTATTTTTGGGAAATTTAGGAACCGGCGAAATTATCATTATCGCTATAATTGTATTATTACTTTTTGGAGGTAAAAAAATTCCTGAACTGATGAAAGGACTTGGCAAAGGAGTCCGCAACTTTAAAGACGGTGTTAAAGGTATAGAAGACGATATCAATTTAAACGATACAGATACAGATAAGAAATAAAATAAGATGGAACAACAAAATGAAATGTCATTCTGGGATCACCTAGAAGATCTTCGTTGGACCATTTTTCGCTCATTAGCAGCATTATTTGTCTTTATGATAGCTCTCTTCGCTTTAATGCGGGGGGAGCATGGTATATTTGGGAGCATTATCATGGCTCCTACGCGCGGAGATTTCATTACGTATCAGATGTTTTGTAAAGCTGCCGCTCTTTTTGGGGTAGTGAGCGATTTTTGTGATACGACTTTTCGGATAAATATCATTAATATAAAACTGGCTTCACAGTTTTTTACTCATATGACAACCTCTTTCTGGTTGGCATTGGTGCTTACTTTCCCTTATCTGATGTATGAAGTCTGGAAGTTTATTCGTCCGGCTTTGTATGACAATGAGCAACGAAGCGTACGTTGGGTCTTTATGTTTGGTACAATAATGTTCTTTATTGGTTGTGCGGTAGGTTACTTTATGGTATTTCCCGTTACACTTCGTTTCCTGGCAACTTATCAAATAAGTGAGGAAATCGTAGAACAGGTATCGCTTGAATCATATATGGACAATTTCCTGATGCTTATATTCATTATGGGTATTATGTTTGAAATGCCCTTATTGTCGTGGTTATTATCTCAGTTGGGACTTGTAAATCGTGCATTATTCCATAAATACAGACGTCATGCAATTGTTGTTTTACTTGTTCTAGCAGCATTTATCACACCAAGTGGCGATCCATTTACCTTAATGATTGTATTTATTCCACTTTATCTACTATTTGAATTAAGCGCTTTCTTTGTGAAACCTGCTCCACCCGAAGAAGATGAAGAGGATGATGAAATGCTTCCAGCTGTAGAATGATTAAAAAAGAAATAAGTGAGGCTGTCTTTTCAGACAGCTTCTTCTTTTTTCTGATTTTCTTTTCTGTATTGGCTTGGAGTTATTCCTTTTAATTGCTTGAAGATTGTACTGAAATATCGTTGGTAAATAAATCCGATTTCAAAGGATATTTCGTTTATATTCATATTAGTATTCTCCAACAAATCGGTTGCTTTTTCTATTCTTATCTTATTTATGTAGTCATTTACTCCTAAACCTGTCAGTGCATTCATTTTGTTATACAATGATGCCCGGCTCATGGCCATTTCTGTAGTAAGAAACATTACATCTAATTTTGGATTACTCAAGTTATTTAGGATCAGTTTATTCAGTTGAAGCATAAATTTCTCATCAGCATTACTGATTGTAACTTCCACAGGCGAAATCAAAGCTGAATTATTTTTAAAGTTTTGCTTTATATTCTCTCTAGCCTTAAGTAAATTAGAAATTATAAGCTGTAGGAATTCTATGTCGAAAGGTTTAGAAATATAGAAATCAGCACCTAGTTTGTAGCCCATCTCTGTACTGTCTGTATCACATTTAGCGGTAAGTAAAATGACTGGTATATGACTAATCTCTATTGTGTTCTTTATTTGTTTACATAGTTCATAGCCATCCATTTGTGGCATCATCACATCACTTACAATAATGTCGGGTAACTTTTGTTTTATTTGCTCCAAAGCCTCTATACCATTTTCTGCAGTGTATACATGTCCGAAAATTTCTTTGAATGTGTTTTTAAGGAACGTACGTAACTCATCCTTATCCTCCACAATTATCAAGGAAAAGGAAGTAAATAAATGATCTTTATATAACGGTTCTAAAGGTAGAGGAACATCTTGTTTGTTAATTTGTAACATATCCTCTGTTTGTTGCTGCGGACTCAGACCTTGTAAAGGTAAGCTAAAGTAGAAAGTGGAGCCTTTACCTTTATTGTTAACAGCTCCTATGGAACCTCCATGTTTCTCTATTAATACTTTAGAATAAGATAGGCCTATGCCACTGCCATTAGCTTTATGTTGCCCTTGATAGAAACGATTAAATAACTGATGAATATCTACATTATCCAAACCTATTCCCTCATCACTCACGGAGATTTGTACACAATCATGATGTTTTTGTGTCATAATGGTTATTTCTGTCTCCGGTTCACTAAACTTTAATGCATTCATCAATAAATTAGATAAAACGATCTGGCACTTCCACTCATCGAACCAGATATCTCCTATCGATTCATCTAAATTAAATATGAGTAGGATATTCTTATCATTAAATTCATTCCTGAAATCTTCAGCAACGGCCTTTATCCAAGTATTCAACTGATGAGGTTGTTTCTGAATTGATTCATATTCCGAATTAAGCCTGTTCAGATCAAGTACCATATTAATGATATTTTTCATCTGTAAAGACTGCTTATATATTATGTTGAGTTGTTCTTTCACAACTTCTGTATTTAATATATTGATGTTTTTATGAACCAATCTTTTTAAAGGAGCGTATATCAAAGTCAACGGAGTCCTTAATTCATGACTCACATTTACAAGAAAACGTATTTTTTCTTCATTTACTGTCTGTTCGTGTTCTTTCTTTTCCCATTTCAGTTTGTTCTCTTTTTTTCGGATAATTACAACAACAATAGCTGAAATAATCCCTATCATGCCTAATATACATAACAAAATAAACCAACTGGTCTTATACCATGGAGATAATACCTGAATGGTAACAATACGTACCGGCTGGCTCCATCCTCCGCTTTTAGTATTGCAAGAAGCCATTAAGGAATAGCGCCCTGGAAGCAACTGAGACAAATCAAGCTTATGATTATATGATTCTATATATTGGTTGCTTAAACCGGCAATACTATATCGATAAAGAGTTTGACGAAACACATCTTTCTCACTTAATCCCATAGCAACAGACAGTGAAGTATAGTTCCAGGGGACTTCTATACTTCTCTCATCCTGATTAAATTTACTCAGATATGATCTTCCATTTAATATAATATCCTCCAACCCAACTTTCGGTTGTGTACTGGCATTGTATGATATGTTTTTATCTATTTTTACCAACCCATTGATTCCAGCCAGATAAATATGGTTTGTCTTGGAGGGTTTTTGATACATAAATAAAATCTCATTTGGAGAAAACCCATCCGATTCATCCCAAATAACAAGTCTGTTTTCATTTATAATGAAAGAAAACAGCATATTTTGGGCACTAATCCAAAGCCGACCTCTATCGTCTAAAAAAAGATAAGATATCTCATTGAACATCTTTGTATCAATACGTTGTAATAATTCTGTTTGTAGATTATAAGAACTTAAACCATGGTCACTACCTATCCATATGATATTTTCTCCATCATAACAAATAGAGCGAATCATCTCATTGGAATCTATTGAAAATAGCTTTTTTAATTCGTAGGTCTCTAGGCAAATAGAAAATACATGATTGTCTTTACTTAAGTAAGTAACTTTATTATCTGTATATTGTAGATGTAATGCGCCTAAAAAAGAATCGTCTTCCTGAGTCGTTATAGGTATAAATATTTTATCTTTCGGGTGATAGACATACGCATGTTCTGACAATATAAGTATATGATCATTATCTATTTTATGGACTAAAGGCATGTAACCTCCAAAGCATTCATTATAGTTTACAACTTCGTCTACAATTATAAAAGGAGAATACTTTCCGGTTATTTTGTTAAAAACAAAAACACCTTTACTGTATAAAGATACCAACAATTCATTCTTAGATAAATCTGTAATAGAAGCAACTTTATCTCCATATGTGCTCAGAAAATGCGAGAATTGATTGGTAAAAGGATCATATTTATTAATTCCACCTCCATCAGTACCAATCCACAAGATTGAATAATCATCTTCATAGATGCTGATAATGGTTTTCTCACTCAATCCGTTAGTATTATTTAAAGCTACATCTTTATAGGTTCTGATATATGTTTCTTTTATACCGAAAATACCTCCACGAACACTTCCTGCCCATAAATTGTTATCAATATCATTATAAAGCACAGTGATAGAGTTTACTGGCAAGGAACTTGCATCACCGGGGATATGCTGAAGTACTTTTATTGTATGCCTTACAGGATCCAATATGCATATTCCGCCTCCGTCGGTAGCCAACCAGATTTGTCCGTCTTTTTCCAGGATATCCAGAATAATATTATTACTTAAATCAGAATTATCAATAGTATAAAATTTCAATAAATCCCCTGAGTCATTATAATAATACAAACCTTTGTTAAAAAAAGAACAATATATGAATCCTTTTGAATCGATACATGATGCCATCATAGTAGAACCTTTACCGAAGGGTTGAGATTCTATTTTATCCGTATCAAGAGAATAAGAGAATAGCCCTTCATTTTTAGTTGACAACATAATTCTTTTATCATCTAAAACCTGCAGTTTAAAGATTTTGTATTTATCATGAGTTAGTTGTTTTTGATCCTGATCGATAAAAATTGTGGTATAGGCCTCCATTTTATTATCATATTTATAGAGAGCATTATCTCCAGAGAAAAGAATACCTTCGGAATACTCTACATATGCGTATGCTTTGTGAGGAATAACAAGATCGAAAGATTTATTCTCAGGGTTATATTTTACAACTCCTTTGTTAGTTGAAACCCATATATTTTTCAGAGAATCTTCTGCAACAAATAAAATATGGTTTGAAGGCAAAGATTTTTCTTTGTCTTTTTCATTCAGAAAAGTTTTTAGCTCATGCTGATCAAAACAATTAAGACCTGAACGTGTACCAATCCATAGAACACCTTTATGGTCTCGTAATATAGAGGTAATACTAGATTGAGTCAGGCCATGTTCTATGGCTATCTGCTTATAATAATAATTATAATTAGAACTTCGTCCTTTATTTCCCGTGGTTAACAAAATAAAGAATAGTATTAGTATAAGGGTATTACAACAATTGTTTTTCATAGGGTTCTTCATTCTGCTATAAAGATAGTGAGATTTCTATTCATTTATTTCTTGTTTTCTTGAAAAATAGACAATAGAGGAAACCTTTTAGACGGTACAGGACATGCTCTAAATAGTAAGCCGGTACTTTTGCCTTTATACACATTGGTGTTTTTTTACTATTGTCTAACCTATATAAATGTATTTTATGAAGAAATTCATTATTGCTTGTTTGTTGTGCTCATTTTACTTTACATCATTTGCACAACAAAGATTGAATGGGGTTGTTATGGATGAACAAACTGAAGAGCCGTTAATCGGAGCAGCAGTTTTGATAAAGGGTACGACTACCGGCCAAACAACAGATCTGGATGGGAGATTTTCTATAGATGCATCACCAGGTCAAACACTTGAAATTTCCTATATTGGAATGATGAAAAAAGAAGTTCCAGTTACGACTAACATGAGAGAAGTAACCATTCTTTTATCCAAAGACAATCTATTGATTGATGAAGTTGTCGTAGTTGGTTATGGTGTTACCCGTAAGCGTGATATTGCAGGCGCGATTACCTCATTGAAAACGGAAGATATCAAAGCCGGGGTGGTAACAAGTACGGCACAATTATTGAAAGGTAGAGCTGCCGGTGTTCATGTAAGACAAAATTCAGGAGAGCCTGGGGGAGGTATTTCTATCCGTGTTAGAGGGGCCTCTTCTATCAGTTCCAATAACGAACCCTTGTATGTCATTGATGGTTTCCAGACAGATATTGGTAATCAGATAAATCCAGAGGATATTCAATCAATTGAAATATTAAAAGATGCTGCTGCAACTGCTATTTATGGATCCAGAGGAGCGAATGGAGTTGTTCTTATTACTACTAAAAAGGGAAGTAAAGATCAGTTTAATGTAAGTTATTCTTATAATTCTTCTGTAAAAAAATTACGTAATCCCTGGGATTTAATGGATGCACAAGATATTATTCATTATAATATGAAAGTATGGGAAGAAAACGGTAGTTCAGGTAATCCTCCATATACAACAGAACAACTAAAATATACTGGAAAAGGAACAGACTGGATCGATGCAACAACCAGGACAGCTCTGACTCAAACACATCAGTTTATGATTGCCGGAGGAACAGAAAAACTGGCTATGTCTATTTCCGGCAACTATTTAAATGATAAAGGGATATTACAAAATACTGAGTTTGATCGTTTCAGTGCTCGTATGAACCTGGATTATAAATTGAATGATAGGGTTCGCTTTGGTTCGAATGTATATATGGCACGTTCTGACAAAAACTATCTGAATATGGGAACAAATACGACCACTGATAATGTTATTTATAATATTTTCCTGATGTCACCTTTAACATTAACAAATGGGGATAATGTCTTTGGAGAAAAAGGTAGGAAACCAGGAATTTTCAGTGAGTTAAATGATGTTGATTTTGAAAGTATAACTAATACTATGTATGCAACTCTTTATGGAGAAGTCGACATTTTGAAATCCTTAACTGCACGTGTACAATATACTTATAGTAATGAAAATACAAAAGCTCAAAAATACTATCCTAAAACTACAAATGTAGGTAAAGCTAATGATGGATTGGCTACTATAGAAAATGAAAAAAAAGATCGTCAGCAATTAGATGCTTTATTAACATGGCATCAGAATTTTTCAGAGAGACATGATGTCAAAGTGTTAGGAGGTACGACATATGCAAAAGCTATTGAAGAAAGTAACGGTATGCAAGGTTTTGGATTTTCCACCGATGAATTCTCTTTCAATAATATGGGGGGAGCACAAACCGTACAATGGATAAAATCTTGGAGAGAAGATAATACAAAACTGTCATTCTTTGGTCGTGCTGAATATGTACTTGATCAAAAATATATTTTGAATGCTTCTATACGTGCAGACGGTGCTTCAAATTTCGGGCCGGGTAATAAATGGGGATATTTTCCTTCGGGTTCTTTTGCCTGGCAGTTGGGAGATGAGTCGTTTATGAAATTTACTAAACCTCTCTTTTATGATATTAAACTAAGAGCCAGTTATGGTATTACCGGTAATGACGGTATTGGTAATTACCTTTCTCAACGTAAATTTGGTATGACCGATGTATATCTGGGTGGGGGATCTATCGTAAAAGGTATGTATCCCTCTAACCCGGAAAATAAAGATCTGAAATGGGAATCTACAGCTCAGACAAATATTGGTCTTGATTTTTCATTATTGGATAAACGTATTGAAGTAAATTTTGATTACTACAATAAAATCACAACTGATTTATTGAATCCTGTTTCTGTATCAACCTCGACAGGAGGTTTTGAAACTATGATGGGGAATAATGGCAAGATACGTAATCGCGGTTTTGAGTTATTTATTAAAACTAATAATTTTATAAAACCTAAATTTAGTTGGACCACAACTTTCAATATTTCACGTAACAAAAATATGGTATTAGAGTTAAATCAGGGAGAAGCCAGATTTGAAACTGTGCGTCCACAAGGTTGGTATTTGTGGGAAGAATATGCAATGCTGAAAGAAGGATACCCATTAAGTTCTATTTATGGTTATGTGTTTGATGGAATCGTTCAAACAGGTGAGATGTATAGCCCCCAACCCGCGTCTGTTCCTGGAGATCCTAAATTTAAAGACCTGGATGGAGATGGTGAGATTACAATTAAAGACAGAAAAGTGATTGGTGATGGTAATCCGGATGTTATTTTAGGCTTAGGCAATAACTTCACAATGGGTAGCTTTGACTTTTCCTTTTTCTTTGATGCTTCATTAGGTGCCGACTTACTAAACCTCTCCCGGCTTATATTAGAAGATCAGGGTAGATTAAAAGATTCAATGGATAAATGGACACAAAAAAATCCATCGAACGAAGTATCACGTGCCGGATACAGAAAAGACTCCGGTATTAAATATGGTTCATTCATTAACTCCAGATTTGTCGAAAATGCCAGTTATTTAAGATTACAAAACATAGAAGTGGGCTATAACTTACCTCTGCGAAAATGGGGAGATGCCTATAAGTATGTAAAAGGATTACGTGTGTATGTAGGTGCCCAAAATTTGTTTACGATTACTAATTATTCAGGATTTGATCCGGAAGTAAGTACGAATGAAGGTAAGGCTGTTTCACAAGGGCTCGACTTTAGCTCTTATCCTGCATACCGGATGGTGAATTTTGGTGCAAAAATAACTTTTTAACATTGAATGATTATGAAGAATACATTAAAAAACGGATTCATTGGGTTGACTATCATACTCATTATTGGATTCATTATATCATGTGAAGATACATTAAAGGAAGTCGTATATTCCGAACTAACTTCCGATAACGCCTTTAAAACAAAGAATGATGCTGTTGCAGCAATAAATTCGATTTATGAACCACTACATCGTGTATCGAACCGTGCAATTTTTTATCTGAATGATATGCCGACCGATGCTTGTTACAGACAGGAAATGGATAATGAAATACTAAATGAAGGGAAAATGAGCATTAATAGTGATGTGGCTAATTCCTGGGATGGATATTA
Source organism: Tannerellaceae bacterium (assembly GCA_032054765.1). GTDB lineage: Bacteria > Bacteroidota > Bacteroidia > Bacteroidales > Tannerellaceae > DFXE01. The sequence continues at coordinate 40,825 of DAMBSC010000018.1, read as the reverse complement.
CCGGATGATAAGCCGGGCCAACATTGCTATTGATAAAATACCCGAAATAGAAGATATCGAATTTGATGAAGATCCGTCACTTGCCAAGTCCGCAAAAGATGTACTTATGGCAGAAGCTTATTTTATGAGGGGATTTGCTTATTATATGCTGACTGACTTGTTTTATACAGTTCCTCTTATTATATCAAGTGATGTTCCGGTTAGTTCATTGTTGCCACCATCTTCTCTTGAAGAAATCGAACAACAAATAGAAAAGGATCTGATAACAGCTAAAAGTAATTTGCCTCAGAGTTATGCAAATAAGCTGGATGCCGGACGTGGAACATCCGGGGCTGCAACCGGCTTTTTATGCCGTCTTTATATGCGGGCTGCCGGAAGGGCACGTTTATCGGGAGGAGATGCTTCCGCTTCCTGGCAAAAAGCTTTAGGTTATGCAAATGAACTATTGGCGCTTGAAGGAACTATTTATTCTCTGCAAGAAAAGATCTGGAATGTTTTTGATCCTGAAACAGATGCTACGCTTTATAATAACGAATTGATATTTGCAATCCGATCTAGTCAGGATATTCCATCAGGAAGTTCTGATATAGGTATGAACTTCACACCGTGGGATTATGATATGGGATGGAACTTGTTTAGTCTTCCATTGGAACTTACCTGGATGTATGAACCCGAAGACGAACGTTACACTGAATTAATGGTTGTTTCTTTCCGAAATGTATATGACAACGACAATACACCCAAACCTCGTTATTATCAAATTCCCGAATCAATTGAAAAAGTGGGAACGGTTTATTTTGATTCCGATGAAAAGACTATTAATGAATTAGGTGCCTCCTATACAAAGAAGTATAAATACTTACGTCCTGGTTCTTATAATTATAATACAAAGAATAATATGGTGATACTTCGCTTTGCCGATATTATATTATGTAAGGCTGAGATACTAAATGAATTAAACGGACCGACACAAGAGGCTATCGATTTAGTAAACCGGATCAGAAGCAGGGCTTTCCAAAATGAAGATCATAATATTAAGTTGACGGATTATCCCACAAAAGAAGCTTTAAGAAATGCCATTTGTGATGAACGTTTGTTTGAGTTGAATAATGAAGGAGTACGTCGTCCCGACCTTATCCGTATGGGATTATGGAAAGACAGGTTAGATAAGTACATTGCAGCAATTAAACTTAAATCGGAATGGCGTGAAAAGAATGCAGCGAATACGAATGCCGATTATAGCTCTGAATGGAAAGTTTATCCAAATAATCTTACAGAGAATGACATTCGTCGGTATTATCCAGCGCCTAAAAGAGAACAAGATTTGAATCCTGAATTAGCAAATTGCAGAAGCTTTGCACAATAATAAAATAGTTATGAACAAACAAATATCATATATTTTAATTATAGGATTTATACTAATCTTATCGGCAGGATGTAGTAATACTTCAGAACCTGACAAGGTATGGGATTTTAATGATCTGGAAGGATGGGCATATGGACATCAGGATGATAATCCCGATAATCAATGTATTATTGAAGATGGTAAGCTGCGTATTTTTACCCGGGCCGGTTCCTGGGATAGAAAGAAAGTTCGTACTATAGACAAGATATATACAACAGGACGCTACACCTGGAGAACTTATATCCCCGTAATGGGAGAGGGCGACATGGCAAGTGTGGGATCGTGGATATATTGTGATGATCATCATGAAATTGATTTCGAAGTTGGTTATGGGAAGAAAGAGGTCCGCGAAGCTGCAGGAGCAGCTCCGGATGAGATGATTGCATACATGACTACACAAGATCACCCAAACCAGTCGACTTATATCCCTATCAAAGCAGGATGGCATATTTTTGAGATCGATCTCACGTTGGTTGATGGTAATTATAAAGTAGAATGGATCATTGATGATAAGGTTGTTAGTACTGTTCAACAGACATTTGGAACGGAATATGCTTTCTATATCTTTTGTAGTGTTGAGAACCTTAAGTTCATAGGGGATCATCAACCCACACAGGAGAATTACGGTATCTTTGATTATGTAAAATACAGATACCACAATTAAAAAACCAGTAAACTTATTCACTCCATGAGACCCAATTTTATATCATATATTCTTTTGCTTCTTTCCGTAAGTATGTTTTCTTGCTCAAATGAGATTGAGCTTATCAACTCCGGTACGAGTTCTTACGTTATTGTGACTTCAGCAAAGCCCTCCATGATGGAAATGAAAGCGGCAAAGGAACTTCAATCCTATCTATATAAAATGTCAGATGTATGGATGCCCATTGTAGACGATTCAGGGAACCCTTCAGCTAAAGAAATTTCCATTGGAAATACCAACCGGATCATTCCTTTGGCTGTTTCCTCGGACGAATTAGGAGAAGACGGATTTTATATTAAGACCGACAATCAAAGAATATGTATCATAGGAGGAAATAATTATGGTATTTTATATGGGGTGAATGAGTTATTGGAAAACTATTTGGGATGTAGAAAATATACTCCTTCTGTTGAATTTGTTCCCCGAAAGAAAAAAATAACATTACCTGTTAATCTGGACAACTGGCAGGTGCCTGTTATTACATCACGTAATATGTTATATGTTTGTGCCAATGACGAATCATTCTTTGAGTGGTTACGTTTGTCTCAAACACCAACAAGTGGTGTTGATCGAGGTAAATGGGGATTATGGGTACACACGTTTGGAACACTTGTTCCCGAAAGAAAATATTTCAATAGTCATCCGGAATATTATACACTAACAGACCGTGGAGAAAGGGTTCCTTCTCAATTATGTTTGACGAATTCTGAGGTTTTGAATGTCTTATGTAAAGAATTAGAAGAACGGATGTCGAGAAAACCGGAGGCCGTTTATTGGTCTGTCAGTCAAAATGATAATTATAATTACTGTAAATGTGAGAACTGTTTGAAGGTTTGTGAAGAAGAAGGTAGTCCATCAGGATTAATGATTCAATTTGTAAATAAAGTGGCCGAACGTTTTCCCGACAAAATTATCTCTACTCTTGCATATCAATATACACGAAAAGCACCTTTACATGCAAAGCCTGCAAAGAATGTCAATATTATGTTCTGTAATATCGAATGTAACAGAAGTAAATCTATTCCGGATGATGATTCGAGTGCTGATTTTAGGAAAGATATGAATGACTGGGCTAAACTATCCAACAACATAATTCTATGGGATTATATGGTACAGTTCAGTAATTTATATACACCATTTCCTAACTTCCGTACATTGCAACCCAATATGCAGTATTTTGTCGAAAACAATGTAAATGCATTGTTTTCCCAAGGTAATCCTGAACCGGCAGGTGAAATGGCTTATTTGCGGGCTTATATTGCTGCTAAACTTCTTTGGGATCCGAATTGTGATATTGAAGCAATTAAGGATGACTTTCTGGATGGATATTATGGAGAAGCAGGAAAATATATAAAGGAATATCTTAATCTACTTCATGATAATCTGGAAAACAGTGGAGAAGAGCTTAGTATTTTTGGAAATGCACTTTCTCCTTTCAATGGTTACCTTTCTCCTGCCAATCTGGATAATTACAATACTTGTTTTGAAAAAGCAGAAAGTGTAGTTGCCGATGATCCTGAACTATTGGAACGGGTTCGGGAGGCTCGATTACCGGTTTTATTTACGGAGTTGGAACAAGCCAATCTTATGCCTGTAGGTGAACGGGGTTTCTTTATGCAGGAAGAAAATGGAAATCTAACGGTCAGTGAGAAATATAAAGACAAGCTGGAACAATTTATTTCAGGATGCAAGAAAAACAACACTCGCCGTATTTGCGAATGGATGACAACTGTTGATGAATATCAGGAAGAGATGAATGATACACCATACCAGTTTAAACAATTCCTTTCACCTGGTAATAAAGCGTTGAATAAGCCGGCAAAAATAAATCTTCCGTTTACAAACTTCAGTGCTGAGAAAGAACTTTCTGTAACGGATGGAATTTTGGGGGCACGAAATTATGACGAGAACTGGATAGGATTTCAACACGAGAATTTTGAGGTTATTGTAGATCTGGAGAATATACAAGAAATCACAAATGTGGATATCCGCTTTATTCAATCTATTCTCGACAGGCTTTTTCTACCACATGGAATAACAGTAGATACATCTGTTGATGGCCAATCTTATTCATTTGCAGGAAAAGTGGATCACCAGATGAATTCAGATAAAAATTATATGACAAAAGTGTACCAAGCCGATTTCACACCACGTAATGCCCGCTTTGTGAAAGTAAAAGTAAAGGTCGTGCCTGTTTGTCCTCTTTGGCATCGAGATGCAGGAAACGATGTATGGACGATGTTTGACGAAGTAGCTATACATTAAATTATATTTTAAATAAAGAGATTATGAAACAAATAAAATACATATTATTTTTACTGCTTATCTTTTTAGCAGCTTGTGATAGTGACAACAAAAACGGTGAAGTAGCACCAGCTGAACTGATAGAATCTATACAAGCAGGTGTCAGATCAGATAATGCATTACGCGTAGATATCAAAATAAACTTCCGTCAGGAGGTAGATTATACGATTGAATATTGGAAAAGTGATGATGAATCTTTGCGAAAGTCAACAGATGCTGTACATGCTGAAGGAACTACCACTTCTACACTTGTTTTCCTGGAACCCTCAACTGAATATACATTTCAGGTAACAGCAGTTGCTCAATCTTCGAAAACAGTTTCTGATACATATACCTTTACAACTCAATCTCTACCATCAAGTGTTCCTCTTTACAGTATGCACCAGAATAATACAAACGAAGTTATTCCCGGATATGTTATGCAGATCAGAATGGATAAACCTGGATATATTACGGTTATGAATAATGAAGGTACGGTTGTATGGTACGAGAATATGCAAAAAGCAGTTAAAGTAGCCAACTTCGATCCACAAACAAATACCTTCTGTACCATATTAGGAGATCATCCGTTAAAGGAATACACTGGAGACTGGATTGTTGTGATGGATATTTTCGGTAATACTATTCTGAGTAGAGAATCCGGAGAATTATTTCCGCATCATGAAATTCGACGTTTGCCTAACGGAGATCTTATTGTCGTTAATTTCGTTCCTAAGACATATGATCTTACTATGTGGGGAGGAACCGACGAAGAAACCGTATGGGGAGATGGCTATACTATTATGGACATTGCAGGAAACATTAAATCACAATGGGACTGTTTTGTTGAAATAGATCCGAGGGAAGATCCGAAAATCATGGATATGGTTGAAATAACCAGCGTATTAGAAAACCCGATATGGTATAAAGACGACTGGGTTCATGCCAATTCTGTCAATTTTGATGAAGAAGGCAATTACTATATGACATTTAATTGGCTTAACCAGCTTTGGAAAATTAATAAAAACACAGGACTGGTAGAATACCGGGCGGGTATCAATGGGAATATAGAGATGGCCGAAGAAGCTTATACCAGTGGAATACATACTGCTATGCCGATAAGCCCTGATAAAGTTTTGTTAGTAGATAACGGAGCTAGGAGACAAATCACACGAGCACTTATTTACGAGGTAAATAAAGCTGATAAAAAGGCGGAATTAACCATGAATATATCGCTCCCTGTCCAATTAAGTTCGCCTTATATGAGTAGTGTCCAGATCATTGGAGATGACTTGTTGATGTTTGGTTCTACTTTTCCCTGTGCTGTTGTTTATACAGATTTTGATGGAAATATTTTACGTACCATAACAGGACATCATCAATCTTACCGTGCAGAATACATTTCAGATATTAAATATTAACTTTCTGATTTTATCTCCGATCTGTCACAAGAGTAGGTAACGTGCTGTATATTAGCTGTGAAAGTGTGACAGATAATCCGTCACAATCTGTCACCGGCGATCTGTGTTTTTGACGGGCATTTGATGAAGAAATTTTCGTGTTAAAATTTCCTGTTGGTGATAAACTGTTTTAAATCACTGGAGAGTTACTTTAATAGAATTAATAATTGAACATTAATATTTCTTGTTTTGATAGTTACACATTAGTAGTTCTGTCATTTCCCTCTAAAAACTTCACAGCTGTGAGAATCTTTTTTCACAGCTGTGGAAAAAATGTTTCACAGTTGTGAAAAATATTTTTCATACCTGTGAAAACATTAGATGTGTATTTCAAAAAATATAAAGAACAATGAAGGAGGCAATACTATCTTTATAAGAATTCAGTAGATTTCCATTAAAAGATTTTTAAGGTGACAGATTGTGATAGATTATCTGTCACACTGTTGTTGTTTATATACAGTGTGTTACCTGCTCATGTGACAGATCGGAGATAAAATCAGAAAACATATTATCATTGATTTTTTCTATATTGCGCTAAATATTAACAAAGGAATGTCATGAAAAATATGAAAAAAGAGTAGTTTTTTCTCTTATTTTATTATTATTTCTTGTATTAAATATTTACGCCCAAAATCGTGAATATGTAATGGCTATTCATGGTGGGGCAGGTGCAATGAAAGGATTGGAAAATAATCCTGAACAAGCTGTTCTATATTATTCCGCTCTTGATTCTGCCTTGCTTATTGGTAATGCTATTCTTTCTGAAGGTGAAGATGGAGAAAAGGCTGTTTTAGCAGTTGTAAATTATCTGGAAAATAATCCGTTATTTAATGCAGGAAAAGGAGCTACTGTTTCGGCAGAGGGTACTTTTGAATTGGATGCTTCTATTATGTTGGGGAAAGATTTAAGTGCAGGAGCTGTTGCTGGTGTAAAAACTGTTAAAAATCCGATTAATGCGGCTTATGCTGTTATGATGAATTCTCCACATGTAATGCTGAGTAGTTCAGGAGCAGATCGTTTTGCACAAGAACAAGGTTTGGATACTGTAGAAGATAACATGTATTTTGCAACTCCCCGAACATTAGAGTGGATAGAGAAATTTAAGAAAGAAAGTGAAAAGAATGGTACTGTAGGCTGTGTCGTTTTGGATAAAAAAGGCAATTTGGTAGCCGGAACAAGTACCGGTGGAATATTGAAAAAGAAATGGGGGCGTATTGGGGACTCACCTGTTATAGGAGCCGGAACTTATGCTGATAATGCAAGTTGTGCTGTTTCGTGCACAGGACATGGAGAATATTATATACGTCATGTTGTGGCTTTTAATGTCTGTGCTCGATATAAATATTTAGGGGAATCAATAGAGGAGGCCACAAATTATATAATTAATAAGGAACTCAATAATAATGCAGGAGAAGGAGGCTTAATAGCTATTGATAAAAACGGTAATATAGCTATGCCTTTTAATACTCAAGGAATGTTTCGTGGTTATTTATATAAAGAAAAGGATAATCCTTCAATCATAAAAAAAGTAGGGATAGGTAAAGAAATAAAATGATTCATTACTTTGCATCTATCGTTAAAAATAAGAACAGTATGATGACTTGCGGCAGCGACTTCCATGGAAAGACCAAACCCTTGATACAACTGGGTAAATATACTTTTGATAATCGCTATGAAACGTATTTGACTAATTCATTGCAGAAACTTTTTCATTATTGATTACCTTTGTTGTAAATTCATAAAATGGCAAAGACTAAAACAGTATATGTCTGTTCTAATTGTGGAACAGACTCACCTAAATGGGTTGGGAAATGTCCGAATTGCGGCGAGTGGAATACATATGTCGAAGAGTTAATAGCGAAAGAACCTGCTGCTAAACGTATAATTCCTGGTTTGATAGAAAAAGAGAAGGTTCGCCCTGTTTTATTACGGGATATAACTTCTACTGAAGAATCACGTTTTAATTTGGTAGATGAAGAATTAAACCGTGTATTGGGTGGTGGTTTGGTTAAGGGATCACTTGTATTGATTGGTGGCGAGCCAGGAATAGGTAAATCAACATTAGTGCTTCAAACCGTTTTGGGACTTAAAGGATTAAAAACGTTGTATGTTTCTGGTGAAGAAAGTAGTCAGCAACTGAAACTTAGGGCAGACCGCATAAGCCATCAGAATCCGGAGTGTTATATACTGAGCGAAACTAATCTTGAACAAGTTTTTGTACAGGCTCATAATATTCAACCTGATATAATGATTATCGATTCTATCCAGACGATATATACTGAACATATAGAATCATCACCTGGCAGTGTTTCGCAGGTACGCGAATGTAGTGCTTCTATTTTGAAATATGCCAAAGAAACGGGAATACCTGTATTATTGATTGGTCATATTAATAAAGAAGGTAGTATTGCCGGTCCTAAAGTTTTAGAACATATTGTAGATACTGTTCTTCAGTTTGAAGGTGATCAGCATTATATGTACCGTATATTAAGAAGTATAAAAAACCGTTTTGGGAGTACTGCTGAATTAGGTATATACGAAATGAGACAAAACGGACTTCGTCAGGTAAGTAATCCCTCAGAGTTGTTACTGACACAGAATCATGAAGGTTTGAGTGGTGTGGCTATTGCAGCGGCTATAGAAGGAATTCGACCATTTTTAATTGAAACACAAGCGTTAGTGAGTACTGCCGTGTACGGAACTCCCCAACGAAGTGCTACAGGTTTTGATCTTCGACGTATGAATATGTTGCTGGCTGTATTAGAAAAACGGGCGGGATTTAAACTGATCCAGAAAGATGTATTTTTGAATATAGCAGGTGGTTTAAAAGTAAATGATCCGGCTATAGATCTGGCTGTAATTAGTGCGGTGCTATCTTCAAGTCTGGATATTAGTATTGAACGAGGAATTTGTTTAGCCGGTGAGGTTGGTTTATCAGGTGAAATACGTCCGGTTAACAGAATTGAACAACGTATTCAAGAAGCTGAAAAACTAGGATTTACACGAATTTTGATTCCTCATAATAATCTAAAAGGTTTTGATACAACTAAATGTAAAATACAGATCCTTCAGGTAAAGAAAGTAGAAGAAGCTTTCAGACATCTTTTTGGATAACTTATTTTCTCATGATAAAAGAACTACAATTTCGTGTGTTACCAGAACAGGCTGCTAATGAGCGATCTTTAAAGAAAGTTATAGGTCTGGAATTAGGTATTGATCTCACTGAAATAAAGGCTATTAGAATATTGAAACGCTCTATCGATGCCAGGCAGCGTACCATTTATATTAATCTGAAACTTCAAGTTTTTATAAATGAAATGCCTGCAAAACAAGAATACCAATCGGTAGTATATAAAGATGTTTTTGCAGGAAAGCAGGTGATTGTAGTGGGAGCAGGGCCAGGTGGCTTATTCGCTGCTTTGCGATTAATAGAATTAGGAATACGTCCTATTGTGATTGAGCGGGGAAAGGATGTACATGAAAGGAGAAAGGATATAGCATTGATCAGTCGTGAACATATGGTAAATCCGGAATCCAATTACAGCTTTGGTGAAGGGGGAGCCGGTGCATATTCCGATGGGAAGCTTTATACACGTAGTAAAAAGCGTGGTTCGGTTGAAAAGATATTGAATGTGTTTTGTCAACACGGAGCCAGTCCTTCCATATTATCAGATGCACATCCACATATAGGAACAGATAAACTTCCTGCTGTGATTGAGAAGATACGTAAACAGATTATAGAATCAGGTGGAGAAGTTCATTTTGAAACTCGTATGGATCGCCTGTTAATCAAAAGCAACGAAGTTACAGGAATAGAAACTCATACTGGAGAATCTTTTCATGGTCCGGTGATATTGGCAACAGGACATTCGGCTCGCGACATATATTATTATCTTCAAAAAGAAGGCATTCAGATAGAAGCAAAAGGTATTGCAGTAGGAGTTAGATTAGAACATCCCCAGAAACTTATTGATCAAATTCAATATCATACTAAAGAAGGAAGAGGAGAATATCTGCCTGCTGCCGAATATAGTTTTGTTACTCAGGTAAATGGGAGGGGAGTTTACTCTTTCTGTATGTGTCCGGGAGGTTTTGTGGTTCCTGCTGCCAGCGGAGAAAGGCAAGTTGTTGTAAATGGCATGTCTCCTTCTAACAGAGGTTCTAAGTGGGCCAATTCGGGAATGGTTGTAGAAATACATCCTGAAGATTTCCCTGAATTTGGTGAATATAAAGAATTGGCGCTTATGAAGTTTCAGGAACAGTTGGAAGAACAGGCCTGGCTGAATGGTGGTATGAAGCAAACAGCTCCTGCTCAGCGTATGGAGGATTTTATTCGTAAAAAGAATTCGTTTGATCTTCCGGTTTCTTCTTATACTCCTGGGTTAGTGGCCTCTCCGCTACATTTCTGGATGCCGGAGTTTGTTACCTCGCGCTTACAGGAAGGATTTAAAGTATTTAATAAAAATGCAAAGGGTTTCCTTACCAATGAAGCTATACTGATAGGTGTGGAAACAAGAACCTCTTCACCAGTTCGTATTCTGAGAGATCGGGAAAGTTGTCAACATGTAGTGCTGAAAGGTTTATTCCCTTGTGGTGAAGGAGCTGGTTATGCAGGAGGTATTGTATCGGCGGCTATTGATGGAGAAAGATGTGCGGAAAATGTAGCTTTGCTAATGAATAATTAAATCAGATATGAAATTTTTTAAATTATTACTAACCTTTCTTTTACTAACCTTTTCTCTTTCTTCTGTTTTTGGACAAGGATATAAAGAGCGCTTTGTTCCTGCTCAGAGAAATACGATTAGTGCAGATATAGGTTCCGGCTGGATATTTAGCGATATTTTCAGACCTAAAAGATATCATCATACAAAGAATGGGTTAGATTGGAAAGTCGAATACAACCATATTTTTAAGATAGGTATAGGTATTGGTATGCAATATGCTGGTTTTAGAACTGAATTTGAAGATAATCTCTCCATCAATTTATCCTATATAGCACCGCAATTTGTTTATCGCTTTAAACTTAACTCATTTATTTTAAAAGCAGGTATAGGAACCGGCTAATTCCATTATCATGAGCCAGGTGATAATGAATCGGGGATAGGACTTAATACCGATATTGGTGCAGAATATATGCTGACAAATAATATCGGTGTTGGAGTTACATCTTCATTAATTTGGGGCCTTTTTGGTGATTCTGATGAATGGAAGGAAGTTATAAATGAAATAGCCCGTATTAGTATATTAGGAGGTGTTAGGGTTTACTTTTGATTTTGTGTATAAAAAATAAGACTTATTCATCACGCAAGGAGTCTTTATTACTTTAGCCAAAACCTTTATAAAAAAATACGTTTATCAGATACAAAGGTAAATACTATATAATTAATAGGCCTGATATATATCAGAAAAAAGTCTGTCTACTTATTTATTTCACTATAACATATCAATTGTCTGATTATCTATGGTTTATTTTTTTTTCATTATTGAAAATGTCCACATAGAAATTGTTGCAAAACGGCCAATTCGTTGTATTTTTGACGTAAATAATTTCAACCAATGAACAATAATATTATAAACAAGGGGTTATCCTTAATAGTTGTAGGAGCTATTATAAGTTTGTTAGTTCTTATTCTTTTTTATTTTTATAACCTGTTAGCAATAGAACTGATTGGAGTTGGTTTGATTTTAATTGGGGCAGGATTGTACTTGAGTCGGCCAAAGAAAAAGGAGATTATTCATTTAGAAGATAAAAATACTAATTCATATTACAAAAATTGAAATCATATATCCTTTGGGGATTATAGAAAAAAGGGGTTATCTATTCAGATAGCCCCTTTTTTTAATTTACATTTTAAATATAAGAGGGCATATCCTATTTTTATAGACGTATATAAAAAAATTAAGGGCTGTCTCACGACATCCCCTAACCAACTTTGTTAACCTTAAATCTAATACTATTATGAAAAAACCACAGTACAAAAGTACAGGTTTTTTATTTATGTGCAATATATGAAGTGCTAAATAATGTTGTATAGCATATAACAAAAGCTAAATCCATGCTTTTTTTAACTTTCAGGTCTTTTTTGTATAGATACTTACCGTAATAATAGTAAGTATTGATAAAGGCAATGCAAATAATATCGGATCAATGACATACCAGGGATATAAGTCTATCAATACATCTTTTCCAAATAGAGTTCTACAAAGTCCGATAGGCGCTGCTTCTGCTTTATGTAAAAATATCATGGCAAACAGACTGGCTGATGCACCTACCCAGAGACTTGCCAATGCTCCTTGACGGGTTACTTTTTTCCAATATAATGAACAGAAATAAGCCGGTAAGAATGTCGCTGCACATACTCCCATAAACAAGGCTGTTCCGCGGGCGATAATACCATCACTTAATGTATAGCAAATAATGTAACTTACCAATATAGAACAAAGAACACCTATACGTACACCAATAGTTGAGTTCGGATTTTTCTTTCTTCCCAACTTAGGAAATACATCAGAACCAAATGCTCCGCCCATAGTATGGAATTGTGCACTTAGGGTAGACATACTGGCTGATAAAATACATAACATAAAGATGGCTCCAAACCAGCCGGGCATAGCCCTGTCAATAAACAGAGGAATGATCTTATCCATATCTTTTATCGTTTCTGAAGCAACAACACCTTCTGTTTTCAGAAAATATAGATTGGAAAGCGGACCTATATGATAAATGGAACCTACTGTTACGAAAATAAATAAACAGCCTATCAATATACCACGATTCAGTTGTTTGGTACTTTCGACAGTCATAAATCTTACAACTAATTGTGGTTGAGCCAGACATCCGATACCCACTCCCAATATTAATGAAGTAACTAATGTGTACCATTGAGGTGATCCAGTAACAGGCATGGAAGTCCAGCCCTGATGTCCCAGTTCTTTAAAGCGTTCGGGCACCAGATGGGCGATATTTGTAAGTTCACGGTTTGCTTCAGTAAAACCCATCCCCATGATCTGATAGAACCAGAAAAGTAGAAACAGCATACAGATAAACATAATAATAGCTTGCATAGCATCTGTATACATGACCCCTTTTATTCCTCCGGTTATTACATAAGCAGCTACAATTAATGTAAATACCAGCAATGCTAAATCAAGATCAATGTCAAAGATTTGTTCAATAAAGACTGCCCCTCCTTTCATAACAACTGCAGCATACAGCGGCATACCAATAAAGATAACAGTGGCTATGAATATTTGTATGGTTCTTGATTTGTAATGTAGTCCTAACAATTGTGCGAATGTACGTGCACCATGTTCGGCTCCTAATTTACGTGTTTTCCGGCCAAAGAAAATAAAGGCGACGATCACCCCCATCAACATATTGAGCATACAGAGCCATTGAATTCCCATACCGAAGGTCGCCGAAAATCCACCAAACCCAACAATAGCCGATGCAGATATAAACGTCGCTCCATAAGAAAGAGCCATGATAATTGGATTGGCCTTACTACCACCCAGCAGATAATCATTGGCATTCTTTGTCCGTTTATATCCCAAATAGCCCAACCAGGCGATAGCAAACATATAGATAATTACAATAATTCCTAACGAAAGTGTACTCATTCTTCAGATTTTTTAGAGTTGTTATCACTATCATTTTCTTTATTCCAATGAGTAATCCCAAACCAAAGGGCAAAGATTACACATCCAAAAGCCATCAAATATGCTATCCAAATTCCGGGATCGTCTATTCCAAACATAAAAAACTTTGTTTTTAATTGAAAATTGAAAAAGGAAAATTGAAAATTATTTTAGTTCGTTTTCAATTTTCAACCTTCAATTTTCAATTAAGATTATTAAATCTTAATAAGGTCGCTTTCACAAATATATTCCAGGTTGTGTTTACGAATTACTTCGCGAGCAACTTGCCTGTCATTTGTCCGTAAAATGAGTATAGCTTTTCCATTAATGGAAAAGCTATACATATATTGAATGTTTAGTCCGGCTTGAGTAAAGTAAGATAATGATTCAGCAAAACTTCCTGCTGACGATTTGGTTACTATTGCCAATACATCTGTCAGGTTTACTGTTACATTATTACTTTTTAAAATATCGTATGCCTTTTGCGCATCACTTACAATCATACGCATAATACCGAACTCGGAAGTGTCGGCTACAGTAGCTGCTATGATACGGATGTTCTCTTCAGCCAACATAGCCAGCATCGGGCTTAATTGCCCATCTTTATTCTCTAGGAAGATTGATATTTGATGAACAGTCATAATTTAATGATTAACGTTTAACGATTAATGATTAACGATTAATGATTAACGCACAATATTCATGTTAATCACTAATCGTTAATCGTTATATTAATTTTCTTAAGTCTTTTACACGTACTGCCTTCCCTTCTTGTACGGGAAGGGAGCCTTTGGCTACCAGTTTAAGATGAGGAGTAAGTAGTAGTTCATCTCTTAACTGCCTGGTGATTTCTTTGCTTAAACGTTGAAGGACAGCGTAATCGTCGGTAAACAGATCGCTCAATTCAACTTCGATAAGCATTTCATCGCTGTTTCCTACTGTTTCAAGAGTTATCAGGTAGTTACTTCCTAATTCTTTGAACTGCATCAGGATTGTTTCAATCTGTATCGGGAAGAGGTTTACCCCTTTCAGGATAATCATATCATCACTACGCCCCTGGAATCTGGCAATACGTTTGTGTGTACGGCCGCAAGGACAATCCCCTGGAATAATACGCGTTAAATCACGTGTACGATAACGAAGTAAAGGCATAGCCTCACGGTTAATTGTTGTAAGCACTAACTCGCCGACTTCACCATCTGGTACAGGCTGTAAAGTAATCGGATCTATTATTTCTACGATTACATAGTCTTCCCATATATGTAATCCGTTTTGTTCTGTACATTCAAATGCTACGCCAGGACCATTCATCTCCGACATACCGAAGCAGTTATAAGCTTTAACTCCAAGTAGATCTTCAATACGTCTGCGTTGTTCTTCGGAGTGTGGTTCGGCACCAATACATAATGTATGAAGCTTGGTTTCTTTACGAGGATCTACACCCATCTCCTGCATTACTTCTGCCAAGCGGGTAGCGTAACTCGGGATTATATGCAAACATGTTGTACCAAAATCTTTGATAAACTTTATTTGTCGTTTGGTGTTTCCGGCTGCTGCAGGTACAGTAAGAGCACCCAGTCTTTCCGCTCCGTATTGAAAGCCAAGGCCACCTGTAAACATCCCATATCCGGAAGTATTCTGGAATACATCTGTATCCCGAAGTCCTACCATATACATACAACGTGCTACCTGATTGGCCCATTCTTCCAAATCCTGCCATGAATGTAAAACAACAGTAGGATTACCGGTTGTACCGCTGGAAGAGTGAAGACGTACACATTTCTGAACAGGAATGGCTGCCATCCCAAAAGGATAATTATTCCGTAGGTCGTCTTTTGTGGTAAAAGGGATTTTATTCAAATCTTCTAGTGACTGAATAGTATCTGTTGTAATGTTGTTTTCTTTAAAAACTTTCTGATAAAAAGGAGATCCTTTAGCTTGTTCTATTGTTTTTTTGAGTCGTTCCAATTGGACTCTCTTCAATTTATCCCGACTTAAGGTTTCAATCTCCTGTTGCCAATACGTCATCATATTTAGAGTTGTTCTTGGTATATTTCTTTTATTTCGACTGCAAAGGTATCATTTATTTAAAAATTCGTAAGTATTTTCTAACAAAATATTACTATCTTTCAAGGAACCAAACCACAAAAAGTTTAAATTTTAATATCACTACTATCACTTTAGTTGTATTGTATTGAAAATATGTAGAGTAAGGGTGGTGATATTAGGCTTTTGTTTTAATATCACTCACTATCACCCAAAATCGGACGTGTGCAAATAAATATAGGACGGGTCCCATTTTTATTAGCACGCGTCTGGAATTTAGATAGGAAGCATCCCAAAAAACATTGTAATGGTTCCTCAAAAGCATTACAATACTTCTCGAAAAGGAATACAATGGTTTATGAAAAACACTACAATCGTTTGAGAAACAGATTGCAATGAAAAAAGGATGTCTTCCACTAGATAAAGCTGTAGATTGCATTTCAGTGATATTAAAAAAGAAAAAGTGATATTGGATTGGGTTTTAATATCACTGTTTAATTATTGATAATCAAATATTTATTTTAAAAGTGATATTGGTGATATTGAAAATTAAACTTTTGTGAGTAGTGCGTTTGATCGGTACACGATGACCGAAGTTCATGGTTTTGCTTATTTATTCTTATATTTGTTGACTTATAAAAAATCAATGAATCAAAAATATCCGTCGGTATTATTGGAAAATGCGGTGAATGAACTGGCTTCTCTTCCTGGAGTGGGTAGGAAAACCGCGCTTCGACTGGCTCTTTATATGCTTCGACGTGATGTAAGTTATACGGAAGGGTTTGCTTCGGCGTTACTGGCTTTACGACGGGAGGTAAAATATTGCAAGACTTGCCATAATATATGTGACGATGAGTTGTGTGCTATATGTGGAGATCCGCGTCGTGATCACTCGGTTGTATGTGTGGTGGAGAATATAAAAGAGGTAATGGCTATTGAAAATACAGGACAATTTAAAGGAGTTTACCATGTTTTGGGAGGTATTATTTCACCAATGGACGGTATCGGACCGGGTGATCTTGAGATTGATAGTCTTGTTCAGCGGGTGTCGACTGATGAGGTGAAAGAAGTTATCCTCGCTCTAAGTACTACCATGGAAGGAGATACTACTAACTTTTTTATTTATCGAAAGTTATCTCCATATGATATTAAAATTTCAGTAATTGCACGTGGAGTTTCCATAGGAGACGAAATAGAGTATGCTGATGAAATTACCCTAGGGCGTTCTATTGTGAATCGTACCACCTTTAATGACTCGATGAGACAATGATGGAGAAAGCAGAAAGCATAACTGAGAAAGAATATAGTGGTACGCGGTATGCGATACTTAGTACGCAAGATTCTGAAACTTACTGTGTACCTCGTTCTGCTTACCACGATGTAAAGATTTCAATCATAATAGTAAACTATAACGTAAAGTATTTTCTGGAACAGTGTCTTCTTTCTGTTAAAGCCGGGATAGTTGGCATGGATGCTGAGGTATATGTTGTGGATAATAATTCAACTGACGGTTCTGTTGAGTATCTTCGTCCTAAGTTTCCCGAGGTAATATTTATTGAAAATAAAGAGAATACAGGTTTTGCAAAAGCAAATAATCAGGCTATCAAGGAATGTAAGGGAGAATATATTTTATTGCTTAATCCCGATACGATTATAGGTGAGGAAACGCTTCGTACCTTAAGTTTCTTTATGGATGAACATCCACAAACGGGTGGGATAGGAGTGAAGATGCTTGACGGACATGGGGTTTTTCTACCGGAAAGTAAGCGGAGTTTTCCATCTCCCTGGGTATCGTTTTGTAAGTTGTTTGGCTTGTCGAAGCTCTTTCCTAAATCAAAAATGTTTGCTCGTTACAGTTTGCCCTATTTGAATAAGAATAAGCAACATAAAGTAGATGTTTTGGCAGGTGCGTTTATGCTGCTTCGCCATGAAGCATTAGATAAAATCGGCTTGTTGGATGAATCTTTCTTTATGTATGGTGAAGATATAGATTTATCGTATCGTTTGGTTTTGGAAGGGTATAACAACTACTATATTCCGGAACGAATATTGCATTATAAAGGTGAAAGTAGTAAACAGGACGATATCAGATATATCAAAAGCTTTTATGGGGCAATGCTTATTTTCTATAAAAAGTATTATCCTCATTCCAAATGGCTAATCTCTTTCTTGATTAAATTGGCAATTGGGTTGAAAACATTTCAGGCAAAATTTACATATAAATCAAAAGATAAGTGGAAGAAGAAACCGGTTAAGAATCGTCGTATGCTTATCCTTTGTCACGAAGATAACTTTGGACAGGCAAAGAAAGCATGTGTAAAAAACATGCCGGAGTTGGAATACATTAATTTGTGGGATTTGGATGAAGAGCGTGTTATGGATGCCATTTGCCGAAAGAATCAAATGAAGGCTTTTACTGATATTGCATTTTGCTTACCTGATGTACGGTTTGAGCAGATATTACTGTTTATGGATACTATGGTAAGCAAGAAAACAATCTATCATATATATAATAAAACAAGTGGACGACTGGTTTCGTCGGGTAAATAAAATATGACACTTCTTAAAAGCGATACAATAAATTTGAGAGCTCTGGAGCCTGAAGACCTAGAGATACTTTACAAATGGGAAAATGATTCTTCTATTTGGAGCTCAGGTAATACTATTTCTCCTTATTCCCGCTATATTTTAAAAGAATATATTTCTCAATCGCATTTGAGTGTTTATGAACAGAAACAACTGCGTTTGATGATTGAACTTATAAATACTCAGAAGTCTATTGGAATGGTGGATTTGTATGATTTTGACCCACATAACAGAAAAGCAGGAGTAGGTATTTTACTTGATCCCCAATATCAGGGGAATGGTAAAGCAACTGAGGCATTGACTTTATTAATGAATTACGCCTTTTCGTTTCTGAAATTGCACCAGTTATATGCTTATATTGCTGTTTCAAACGAACCAAGTAAAGCTCTTTTTCAGCGATGTGGCTTCTCCGTTTCGGGAACACTATCAGATTGGATTTCTACAGAAGAAGGCTATAGTGATGTGCTTATTATGCAATACTTATTTAATCAGCAATGCTAAGCTTGCCAACTGTTCAGGCTGGAATTGGCTGTGGGATAATTTGTGCACTTCTCTATTATGGGTTTAATCCTTTTAAATTTCAGAAGAAAAATCGTTTATTGACTACTTTACTATGCTTTGTAGTCTGCTCTATATTCTTTTCTATAATGATGATTTTATCCCTGGCGGCAGTATTTTATGTATTATACCTGTTACTGGGTTGAGAATTAAAACTTAATAATATCCTGTAACTTTATGGCTTGAAATGTCATATGAGCAGTGCTGCTTTCATAGAAGATTCCGACAGTTTCTTTATCGATCATTGTCAGGCAGGTATATCCCCAACTTTCGTCTTCATCAATCATTACCTGATAAGTTTCAGGAAATGATAATCCGCTGTCAAGACTTGCTTTGATGGTAATATGATTACGTCCTTCCGTTGTATTCGGATTGGAAAATAGAAGAATATCTTTTCCTAATATATTGTCTTCAGCTTTTACCTTAATGAGACTTGCCATGCATATAGGTTCCTGTAATACTTTTCGTGATGAAGGATGTTCTTCCCATGTTTTTCCTAAATCTTTAGTGATGGAGACCGCACGGCTACCGCCACGGTTATCACGCATATTAAGAATTAATATTCCCGGCTCTACTTCAACTACCTGAGATTCTGTTGTATTTGAATGTGCAGGATTATGAAGCTGCCAGGTATTTCCACGATCTTTACTATATATAATACAAGCATTGGGTATTTTGTCGGCGTCTATATATTGGGCGGCAAAGACTAATGTTCCGTCTTGCATGGTGATGCCCATTCCCGGTCCTTGTAAAAGAAAATACCAGGATGGATCTTTAACCTGTTCTGTAATATTAATAGGTTCAGACCATGTGATGCCATCGTCTTCACTTTTGGTCAGCATTAATTGAGCTGTCCGTGTATCCATTCCCGCCTGGGAGTTAAACCATGCCCTACCATTTCCCATTCCTTGTGTCCATGCGGCAATTACCCAGATAGTACCGGTCTTCTGATCAACTAATATAGCCGGATCACCTACGCCATTCTGCGCTTTAGGCATTCCATTTTCTTCTCCGAAGCTCATAGCTAATTGCATTTTCTCCCACGTTTGCCCTTTGTCTGTGCTTCGGCTGATTCCTATATTTACATACTCTTGGAGGTCAACACTGCTATTATATCGAACATCGTATACGCCTAATAATGTTCCTTTTTTAGTAGTCACTATTCCAGGAATACGATAAGCAGCCGCTCCATCATCACCGGCATGTCTAACGCCAATTCCCATTCGATGAATAATACCTTCAGGAGAGTATTTCTGAATACTAGTTTCTTTTCCGTCAATGATGATAGAAAGTATTGAAGCCGTTAATTGAGATAACAAAGATGTCTCCGGTTTCATTTCAATACTTACCCAAAGATAATTAATACCAGAATATAGCTTCTTTGTAGTTTTGAAGTTTATTTTGTGAGAAGGACTTTTTTCTTCTGATAAAAGAATGGAATAAGAGGAATTTGTCTTTCGGGTATATGTAGGATTATCTCTCGGCATATAGACAACAGGAGAAAACTGCATTTTGTCATTTCGTTGATAAGCCTCCGTTCCTGAATAGTATAGTTTGATGGATTGTATATTTTTCAACTCTACTTCACTGCCCAGATCTAACTGTATGTTTTCTAATGTTTGATTATTTTTAGCATCAATTCTAAGGTAAAATAATACATTATCTTGTCTGTCAATCAGAATTGGAATTTGTGTTTCTTTAATTTGAATGGTATCTGTAGCGTACATATAAATAAAGATACCTAAAAAGCAAATGGTTAGATTTAGTATTCTCATGATTGAAATGTATGTTTACGTATCAGGTTTAAATAGATACGCAAACATACATAAAATAATCTATTCTACCGTATAGCCTTTCACTTTTGCAAAGCTGAGAATAGATTCATTAATGGCTTTGCCCAAATCATCTCCCGATACCTTTTCATTGGATTTGCTGTCAATATATGCCTGTCGTTTGACAGCTAATTCGGCAATTTGTTTTTGGATTTTAGCCCTCTCATTCTCTTTTTGTTTAATTATTGCTTTAAGCTCTTCACTGGTTTTATTTTGGTACTCTTCAGCGAGGTATTTCTTATCTATATTGTCTAGTATATTTTTATCTTCATTGTATTTATCTACAAGATCCCAGGATGTGTTTTTATAAATAGCTTTTGATTTACTTATTGAACGTTCCGTATAATTGGCTGCTGAGATAGATTCAGCATTCATATCTTGTCTGCTTTGATTTTCCTTTTTGGATGCACCTGTTGTACCATAGTTAATATATGTATCATTCAAGCGTTTGTTACAATGATTAATTTCATCGTCGAATGGGCTAATAATGTAGCGTACTTTTTGATTACTGTCAATATTAAAGAATTTACCATTTCCACGAATAGCAGCATCCTGCCAGAAGTCTCTGATGCCCGTATCTCTGTTTCCACAATGTATTGTATTTATATACATATTATTATTAACAGCCCGTTTGATAGCATCTTTATAAGATATTTTACCTTGTTCGAAAACCTCATTGCCGGCAATATATATAAGTTTCATGTCTGATTTATTGTTGCCCCATTCCAGGTCGCGGGTTGCTTTGTGAATAACAGTACCGCAATATTCTTCGCTTCCTCCGGCGGTTAGAACAAACAGTTCCTGGGAAATAAGATCAAGATCTGTAGTTAGAGGGGTTATCTGACGGATATAATCACCGTCATAACGATTATAACTGCCATACTCATATAAGGCTATTTCTATTTGTGGAGACTTACCGTTGTATTTAAGCGTAGTAAGTGTATTTACGATATTCCATAAACGAGATTTTGCCTGTTCGATAAGACCTTGCATACTTCCTGAGGTATCCAGAAGGATAGCTACTTGTATTTTCTCCTGAGCTGTTTCTTTTTCCGTTCTTGTACTTTCTGCATACATTGAGAACGCAGTAAATAACATGATAGTAAATAGAATAATCTGTTTCATAATCCAAAATATTTTAATAGGTTTATGCTTCGAAAGTAGATACTAATAAATTATTATTTTGACCGGAATGGGTGAATGAAAGGTTTGAGTTGGTGAAGAGCAGTATATAAATGGACGAGATGTATTTACTTTGTAAGGAAGAATAATAAGTGAAGAATGAAGAATCATTTTGCTATAGTATATATATTAATGTTATCTCCTTTATTGCTTTGGGGACAAGAGTCGATAAATAAACGACAATCATCTAAAAGCAAGAGTGCTGTATTTGACCTATCCCGTTCGTTGGAGCAAGACTTACCTACTGATTCAATTGCTGCTGATTATGAAAAGGTGGCGCGTGAATTTATGGTAAAAGGGGAGTTTGCAAAAGCTGAAGATTATTTGGACAGGGCCCGAAAGCTTTATGTACAGAGAAACAATAAAGAAAAAATGGCATATATTGAAAGGGAGATAGCCAAAGTTCAGGAATTGCAGAATAAATATCTTCTTGCCATTAATACATATAGGCTTGCAGCCCTGATGTCTCTTACAGAAGAGCAAAAAGAATTAAATGAGAATGATGCCCTACGTCTTGAAAATCGCCAAAGTCCTCAGGAACAGTCTAACTACCTTCAACGTAACATAAATATTTTGAATACTACTTCCGGTGTAAAAAAAGAAGAAATAGCACAAACCTACGAGCAATTGGCAGAAGTTAGTTTAGAAATGAATGACAAAGAAGCTACTTTTAGTAATCTACAGTCGGCATTACAGGTGGCTGAAAAGCCGTCTCAAAGTATACAGTTAAAACGTAAAATGGCTGATATCTATGTTACCGATAACCAAATAGACAAGGCTATTGATATCAACAAGGAAATTCTGGAGGAAGCTGAAGTAAAGAAAGACACTAAGGTCCAGATTGAGCAACTTCAAACACTTTCGACTGCTTACGTTACAACTCAAGATGTAAATAAAGGGATTACATCTTTACAACAGGCATATGAACTGGCACTACAAGAAGGGCATACACTGGATGCCAAAAAGAGCTTGGAGATGTTGGTAGAACAATATCAAAAACAAAACAATAACCGTAAAGCCCTGGAAGCCTATGCGGATTTTATTGGTAAACTTGAACCATTAATAAAAGCAGATAGTTCTCTGGTAGATGAACAAATATTCCAGGTACATGAAGAAAGAATTTCCCGTTTAGAGAGCGAACGTGCATTACAATATCAATTAATTCATCAAAAAGATGTAAATAACAATTTGCTTACTTTTGGTTTCTTCATTATGTTTCTGGCTTTTACAGTTGTTTCATTTTTAGTTCTATCAATGAATAAAAAGAATAAAAAAATCAAACTTCAATCCCTTCGTCGGGAGATGAATCCTCATTTTATCTTCAATAGTTTGAATAGTGTAAACCAATTTATTGCTCAGAACAATGAACTTGAAGCAAATAAGTATTTGACATCTTATTCAAGATTGATGCGTAATATGATGGAGAATTCCAATAAGGATTTTACGCCATTATCAACAGAATTGGATCAATTAAAGGAGTATCTCGACTTGGAACAGATGCGTTTCCATGATAAGGTTACATATACTATATCTGTAGCCGAATCTGTGGATATGGATGCTATTCTAATCCCTAATATGCTTATTCAACCTCAATTAGAAAATGCTATTTGGCATGGTTTACGATATAAGGATAAAGGAGGTGAACTTTATTTATCCGTAAAACAAGAACATAATGCTATACTTGTTAAGATAGAAGACAATGGTATTGGACGTATTAAAAGTCAGGAATTAAAAACCAGGCATCAGAAAGAACATAAATCCAGGGGACTGACTAATACCGCAGAACGGATAAATCTGTTAAATAGCCTCTATAACTGTAATATCAAAATGGATATAATTGATAAAAAAGGAGAGGAGACTGGAGTGATAATTATCTTTAATTTTGGAAAGAACCATGATGCAAACAATAAAAAGCGTAATAGTTGAAGACGAATCAGCTGCCCGCGAAGCACTAAAGAATTACCTGTCAAAATATTGTCCGCAAATTGATGTAGTAGGAGAGGCGTATAATTGTAAAGAAGCTATTCCAATCTTACATGAATTGGAACCTCAATTGGTTTTTTTAGATGTAGAAATGCCCTTTGGAAATGCCTTCGATGTATTGGAAGGTTGTAGAGATCTTTATTTTGAAACAATCTTTGTAACGGCTTTTTCCGAATATTCTTTACAAGCTTTAAATCAAAGTGCTGCCTATTATTTATTAAAACCGGTGAGTATTGAAGAATTGATATTGGCAGTGAATAAAGTGCAACAACATATTATTAATAAGGAGATATTCGATCGGAATAAGGTCATTGTAGAAAATTTTCATGAACCCCGTCCTGAGAATCAAAAAGTAATTTTACCGACTCTTGAAGGTTTTGAAGTTGTTAAGATGGAAGATATTATCCGATTACAAGGAAATGGTAACTTTACAGATATATATCTTGTTGGTAGACAAAAAAAAATGGTGTGTCGTTTCCTTAAATACTTTGCGGAACTATTGCCTTTCCCATTTGTCAGAGTACATAAATCGCATATAATAAATTTTAATCGAATAAAATCGTATCATAAAGCTTCCGGAGGTTATGTGGTACTTGACGATAATACAGAAATAGAAATTTCGTCCAGCTATAAAGAAGATTTTTTACAATTATTTAAATAAGTCTTTTTTATTACATGTTTATGATATGGAATTTTTTTTGTATTTTTATGATGCATAAGATGTTGTTAACCTTTGAATTTTATACCAGGTAAAACTACATGAGCATTAGTAAGAAAAAAGAAAAGCGGTTGCTTTATGGTCTGATCAATGACCAGAGTTTAGCTTTTGAAGAATTATACAAAGCATATAGCCCCCGTATATATAACTTTGTATATTCAGTATTATTTAATAAATCATTGGCTGAGGATATAACACAAGATTGTTTTATTCGTATATGGGAAAGAAGAAAAGATCTGGACCTATCAAAAAGTTTTTCTTCCTATATATACACAATAGCAAGAAATCTGGTTTATAGAGAAACAGAAAAACAAGTACATGATGCACAATATATTAAATTCATAAAAACCTTTGATCAACAAGAAACAAATGAAGATGTTATTAATTTAAAATTGATGACGGACCATATCAATCAGTTGATTAATGAATTGCCTGAAGTAAGAAAAGAAATATTCACTTTAAGTAGATTTAAGGGGCTTTCTGCCCAGGAAATTGCAAACAAACTATCTCTTTCAGAAAGAACGGTGGAAACACAAATATATCGCTCTCTTCTTTTCCTAAAGAAAAGATTAAAAAATTACTGAAGTATAATTGTTAAATAAGATTAATTTTAATTTCTGCTGTAAGTAGAAATCATGTGTATATGATATTATATACATAAAGATGGAAAAAAAAGAATACATAGATCTGTTTGATCGTTTTATTAAAGGTGAAACAACAGAAACTGAAGACCAAATGGTTTTTGAATGGTTTCATGGTGAAAATGCGAAAGAAGAACTTTTTTCTTCTTATGAAAAAAAATGGCAATCTGTTTCAAATGAAATGTGCTCGTATGAACAAGATACGATTTTTGAAAAGATAAGAAAGAAAACGGACATAGATAGATATAAGTCCGTTAGTAGGAAATTTGTTCTAAAATCAATATTCAGATATGTGGCAGTAGCTTGTCTGTTCATTTTGTTAGGAGTGGGTGTTTTTCAATATACAAAATATGACTATACTTCCAGAAATTTTATTGTTTCAGCGGATATTGGACAGAAAGCAACTGTTGAACTACCCGATGGTACAATTGTCTTCCTTAATTCCGGTTCTACACTTACATACAACGGTGCATATAATGTACAAAATCGTAGAGTAGTATTAGAAGGAGAAGCTTATTTTAATGTAAAGAAAAACATGAAAAAGGCCTTTATCGTAGTAACAGGAGATTTAGAAATAGAGGCTTTAGGAACGTCTTTCGATGTAAAGGCATATGCGAATGATCTTTCCATAACAACTACGTTATTGGAAGGAAAAGTAAGCGTTAGAAGCGAATCGGAAGAGATTATTCTTTCCCCTGATAAACAAGTTAGTTTTATACGAGCAACAAACTCTTTTAATGAACCACAAATATGTAATGCTTCTCGTTTTGTTTTATGGAAAGATGACGAATTATTCTTTGATTGTGAAACTCTGGAACAAGTAAGTGAAACCCTAAAAAAAGTATATTCTATAGATATAATATTTATGTCGGAAGAGATAAAAGCACATACATTTTGTGGTGTTATCAATAATACGAACATACATAATGTCTTGGAATATTTAAGTTTAACAGCTCCAGTTGATTATGAAGTGAAAAATAATAAAATATATTTTATGAAACGCAATCAGTAAGTCTAACAAATAAAAAGAATTGCCTATGGAAAACCATTAAATGAAAAATGGGATAGTTGCACCTACCCCATTTTAATTAAGCCTAAAAAATATTTCTAAAAGCAATAGTACATCTGTTCATAGGTGATGTACATGGTATTTTATTGCCTTTACGAAATCAGTGCATGAATTTACAAAAACTTTGATAATTCAAATACTAATTATATGAAAAAAAGAATATTCATACCACAAGTTTTAGCTTTATTGATGGCTATACTTTGTAGCCATACTGTCTTAGCCCAAATAACTCTCTCAGTAAAAAATCAGACAATACGTGAAATAATACCACAAATAGAAAAGGCTAGTGGTTATAATTTTTTCTACAGTAATGACCTCACCGATTTAAATACGAAAAAAAGTATATCAGTAAATAATATCTCTTTAGCAGAAGTATTGAAACAATTATTAGCGAATACATCCCTTAATTATCAGATAAAATCAGACAAGCAGGTATTATTGGTTAAGAAAAATAATCCGAAGGAGAAGGGGCAGGAGTTTGTAGCCGGCAAAAAAATAACAGGAGTTGTATTAGATGAAAAAGGAGAGCCTGTTATTGGCGCCAATGTAGTTGTTAAAGGAACACAAATTGGTGTTATATCAGACATTGATGGAAATTTCACAATAGAAGTGCCCGATAATGCTACATTGCAAGTGTCCTATATAGGTTATGCAGAAAGAGAGTTTCCTATAGGTAAAGATTCAAACTATCGGATTGTATTATCAGAAAATACGGAGGCATTGGATGAAGTTGTTGTAACGGCCTTAGGTATCAGTCGGGAAAAGAAAGGATTGGGTTATTCTGTTCAACAGCTTAAATCAGAGTCACTCGAAAATCCATCTCCAAACTTAATAAGTCAGCTTAGTGGAAAAGTGGCGGGTTTAAATATTAATTCAGGAGCAGTAGCAGGAGCGGGTAGTCGTATTTCCATTCGTGGGGAAAGAGCCTTAAGTGCAGGTCCTTCCTCTCCTTTATTTGTTATTGATGGTATCCCTATTGGATCTGGTGCAGGAGGACAAACAGGTGGAGCTGGAATTAATGAATTAAGTCCTAATGATATAGAAAGTATTAACGTATTAAAAGGTGCTGCTGCTTCTGCATTATATGGATCAAGAGCAGGAAACGGAGCTATTATAATCACTACAAAAAGCGGTAAAAAGCAATCAAGATTAGGTGTTTCGTATAGCGGAACATTTTCCAGAGAAACACCTCTGATTTTGCCTCAGTTGCAAAACGAATTCGGACAAGGTAAGAACGGTGTTTATGAAGGAAGTAATTTTGGTAGTAATAGCGGATATTATCCTTCCGGACAAAATGATGATTACGATGAAAGTTGGGGACCCCGGTTTATGGGACAGAAAATGGTTCAGTTTGATTCTCCAACTACCAATGGATTTAGAGCGGGAGATACTTATTTGCCTCCTGAAATCAGAGGAGAAGCAATTCCAACAGAATGGGTTGGTCATCCGAATAATTTAAAAGACTTTTTCAATCATGGAAGTACGCGCATTAATAATATTGCATTGAGCAATAGTAAAAACAATATGAATTTCCGCGTCTCCTACACTAACACCAAGCAGGAAGGATTAACCCCAAATAATGATATCAACAGACATGTATTCAACTTGAATACTTCTATGGAGATGAATAAATGGATTAGTGTAGATGCAGTTGCTAATTATACAAAAACCAAACGAACAAACGTGCCTGAACTGGGATATGGAACCGATCAGTCACCCATGTATTATTTCTGCTGGATGCCAGTCAGCCATAATATAAATAGCTTGAAGGAATATTGGCAAAGAGGAGGACTGGAAGGTACTCGTCAATTCCAGAATTTAGGTTCATATAATAATATTTATTTTACGATGTATGAAATGCTTTCTGAAGATGACGTAAATCGGTTTTTCGGTAAACTGGCTGTCAATATTACTCCTTTTAAAGATTTATCTGTGATGGTACGTGGAGGATCAGACAATAGTTGGGGGGTAGCAAATAGGAAGGAAAGTGTTTATAAAAGAGGAGGAAACGGTCTTTTTAAAGAAATAACTAATCATTATCAGGAAAACAACTTTGATTTTTTAGTTAGTTATCATCCCTCAATAGGAGAGACATTTGGGTTGACTGTCAATTTTGGAGGCAATAGAATGGAAAGATTTACAAAAAAAATGGAAGGTGAGACTAAAAGTCTTGTTGTTCCTCATATTTATTCATTTGCGAATGCACAATTACAACCGACTGTTTCCAATTACAAAGATCAAAAAGTAGTAAATAGCTTATTTGGAAATGCTTTGTTTGATTATAAACGAATGCTATTTGCGGAAATAACGGCAAGAAATGACTGGTCAAGTACATTACCTTCAAATTCGAATTCGTATTTTTATCCTTCTGTCACATTAAGTGCATTATTAAGTGAAATGATTAAACTACCAACTTTTACGAATTATGCTAAAATAAGAGGTAGTTATGCTTCGGTTGGTAATGATACAGATCCTTATAGTTTATTCAGTACATATAATTTAAGTGGGTATTGGAATGGAACACCTATGCTTGAGAATCCTTCTAATTTACCAAATGATGCGTTAAAACCTGCCATGTCTAATACATGGGAGGTAGGAGCAGAACTTTTTCTTTTTAAAAATCGGTTAAGTATTGATTTTAGTTACTATAATACCCGGACAAAAGATCAGATTATTGATTTACAGAGTGTTTTGTCTTCAGGTTATTCAAGCCGAAAGATCAATTCTGGAGAGACTGAAAATAAAGGATTTGAATTTATGATTAATGCTACTCCTATCCAATTAACTAATGGGTTAAAATGGGATGTAGGATTTAATTTTTCCAGATCAAGAACTTATGTTGTCAAGTTGGCAGAAGGTATGGATGAACTGATACTTACTAATGAAAGTTTGGAGGATGCAAAAATAGTTGCTCGTCCGGGAGAAAGAATGGGACAGATATTTGGAACAGCATATCAACGTGTAGAAGATGGACCATTAAAAGGACAACCCATACTGAACAGTTCCGGACAATATGTGACCGATAGTGATGTTTACTTGGGAAATGTAAATCCAGATTGGACTGCTGGTATCTCATCCGGACTTTATTATAAAGGATTTAATCTGAGTGTTTTGTTCGATATTCGTCAGGGAGGGTATTTCATATCAAGAACACTGAATAAATATGTAGGTGCAGGTATGACAATTGAATCTTTAGAAGGACGTGGTGCACGCGAACGAGGAAAAGAGTATGATGATCTATATTATAGCGAAGGTGCTATTTTAGTAGATGGTGAATATCAGCAGAATCTACAAATATTCGATGGCACGTATAGTAAAGGTATAGCAGGAAATGATGCACGACGTTTTATTAAAACAAAATATGATCACATTTCTGAAGCTCAAATGACAGATGCATCTTTTGTTAAACTACGTGAACTACGTTTTGGATACACCTTACCTACGAAGTGGTCAAAGAAATTATTCATGGAAAATATTTCTGTAGCTTTTGTAGGACGAGACCTTTTCTTGTGGACAGAGAATCCTCATGTCGATCCTGAAAGTGGAGGTATGAATAATTTGAATCTCGGAGTAGACGCATTTTCTGTACCAGCTTCTAAAAGTTTAGGATTCCAAATAAATGTAAATTTTTAACCATTAAAAATAATACGTATGAAAGTCATTAATAGATTAACACTGATAATATGTACTGTATTTGTATTTATAGGTTGTACACATAATTTTGATGAAATCAATACCAACCCAAATAAGCCAGATAGATTAGATCAACCACGTTTATTGTTGGGAAAGATCATTAAAGATCTGGCAAACCAGGATTTGGCAGCAAATAAAGGTTCTGTATTAGGGGATTATCTGGTAGACCAATATATCAGTATGTTCAATGATGCTTTTAATAATACAAGTACTGGGTCATATTATTATGATGGACGTAATCTTCAGGATATGATTAATATTTCCAAGGAACAGGGGTTTGATTATATGTTAGGTATTGGCTATATACTTAAGTCTTTTATGTATCAACAAATAACGGATGCTTATGGAGATTTTCCATATTCCGAAGCTTTGTCAGGAAAAACTGATGGAGTTTTTGAACCCAAGTATGATACGCAAGAAGAAATATATAAAGCTCTTATCTCTCAACTCGAAGAAGCAAATATACTGTTGAGTCAGCAGAGGGCAGAGGAAATAGGTTCTTATGATAACTTATTTAATGGAGATATTCTAAAGTGGAGGAAATTTGCCAATAGTCTTAAACTAAGATTGCTAATGCGTGGCTCATTGAAAATTGATAATGCAGGACAAAAAATATCAGAAATGTTAAATCAACCGGATATTTATCCTTTAATGGAGAATATAGATGATAATGC
Source organism: Tannerellaceae bacterium (assembly GCA_032054765.1). Taxonomy (GTDB): domain Bacteria; phylum Bacteroidota; class Bacteroidia; order Bacteroidales; family Tannerellaceae; genus DFXE01. The sequence goes on along the minus strand of DAMBSC010000018.1, from coordinate 10,354 downwards.
CGTATTTACTTACTCTGCTGATCAGCAAGATAATTGGTCACCATTATATGCAGATAGAACAGTAGATTTTAATGGTATTTATATGTCGGTCACTATTGAAGGCCATCTAAAAGCAATGAATGATCCTCGTTTAAAAGTCTATTTCTGTCCGACTATGAAAGGGGTAGATGAAGGTGAATATATTTATGCAGGTGTTCCGAATTGTATCAGAGATGCAGACGAAATGGCTTATAACGGTGGAGATAGTTATAATTCAAGAAAAGGTTACCTTTTTGTTCCTCGTGAATTTGATGCAAAGTATGGTTCTCCAACAGCAGCACAATGTATTTTCTTAACCTATTCGGAGATTATGTTTTATCTTGCGGAAGCTCGCGAAAAAGGGATGATTTCTACCGGAGATGCTGCTACATATTACAGAAATGGAATAGACGCAAGTTTCGAATATTGGGCAAGCCGGATACCTTCTAATTATATTGAGATGAAGAGTATGGTAAATCCACCTACAGAAGTATTCGAAGCTTCCGATGTAATTCCTGATGAAAGTTATTATGAACAGGAAAAAGTTAAATATACGGGAACTCAAGAACAAAAACTTGAAAAGATAGGAGTACAAAAATGGATCGCTTTATACTTATGCGGCATTGAGGGCTGGTCGGAGTGGAGACGAACCGGATATCCTAAAGAAATATCAGTAACTCCTCCAAGAGGATTACCTTCAGCTAGTAATATCAGTGAATGGCCACGGCGTATTCCATATCCTCAGAACGAACTGGTATATAATAATGATCAATATCAAATTGCAATAGGACGTCAGGGTGAAGATAATTTGTTAACTCGCTTATGGTGGAATAAATGATTATTTATATAAAGACTAAAAGAATGAAAAGATTACTTAAGCTATGTATTTTATTCGTCATTTGCATCTTCTATTTCTGTATAAATGTAAATGCACAAATTAAGAAACCTTCGGGAATCAAACATGTGTTTGTAATTGGTATAGATGCGATGAGTTCGCAAGGATTGGAGAAAGCATCAACTCCTCATATGGACTATCTGATTAAAAACGGTTCAGTTTGCCGGAGTGTGCGTACGGTGATACCATCAAGTAGTTCTTCCAACTGGGCTTCCATGTTGGCTGGAGCTGGTACTGAAGTTCATGGTATTACATCAAATGACTGGGAACCTGGAGAATATAATCTTCAGCCTGTTGCAATTACTGAACATAATATGTTTCCAACGGTCGTATATGTTGTAAAAGAACAGTTACCGAATGACAAAATTGGAATGATTTATCATTGGACGGGTTTTGGAAGATTATTTGAAAAGAACATTGCTACATTAGATAAAACTTATGATACTGAACCAGAAACAGCAAAAGCTTTGGCCGATTATATTCGTTCGGAAAAACCTGTGTTTACGTTTACTCAGTTAGATGATGTTGATCATGAAGGACATGCTCACGGACATATGACGGAAGGATATCTGGCAGGTATAACAAAAGTTGATAAATTGGTTGGCATGATTTATCAGGCAGTAAAAGATGCCAGTATTGAGAATGAATCATTAATAATGATAGTTTCTGATCATGGAGGAATAGGATATGGACATGGAGGAAATTCATGGGAAGAAGTAACTGTTCCATTTATTTTATATGGTAAAGACGTGAAGAAAGGTTTTGAAATACAAGACCAGGTGTATATGTATGATGTTGCTCCGACTATTGTTTTCGCTTTAGGATTAAATTCTCCGCAAGTATGGACTGGAAGACCGATGAGTTCAGCATTTGTAGGGAACAATACCCCGAAAGACCCGATAACGATCAAAAAGCTAAGTTATGCCCCTCTTATTAACGGAGGAAGAAAGCTATTTGACCAGGCTGGTGGATTGTTTATTGATCAGGAAGCGGAAGTTGTTATAGATTCATATACAAAAGGAGATAAAGTGTATTACACATTAGATGGAAGCGAACCAAACAAAAACTCTACATTATATAAAGCTCCTTTTAAATTGAATCGTTCTGCAGTCGTTAAGGCTAAAGCTTATAATGCTGACGGAGGTGAAAGTCTTATCGGTGAGGCCTATTTCCGTGTATTAAAAAGCAATCCGTCTAATGGTGTGAACGTTTCATTCTATATAGGAAAAGATTGGATATATCTACCCATATTCAAAAATGAGAGAGTTGTTAAACAATGGGCAACTGAAGAAATACGTTTGAATAAGGAGCAGATTGCAGGTCTTCTTCCTAAAGATCATGTCAATTTCGGACTGGTATTTGATACAAATCTTCAGATTGATGAAGATGGTGAATATACTTTTTACCTCCAATCCGATGATGGCAGTAAACTCTATATCAATAATGAAAAAGTAGTTGATAATGACGGTGGCCATGGACTATTGGAAAAAGAAGGCAAAATAAAGCTGAAGAAAGGAAAGCATGCTTTGAAAGTAGAGTATTTCAACGATCACGGAGGATATTGGGTTGAGGCTTTCTATAAAGGTCCAAAGACACCACGACAAATCATTCCTGCAGATAAATTATTTAAATAGGATTTTGAATACTTTTGAAAAAGTAGCTGAAAGAACGACATATAAAAAGGTGCGGTTTTTTGAAAAACCGCACCTTACTTATATTAATATGAAAATACCCTCTTACAATCCGCTGAAATCTACGCCGTCAAAAACAAGTGATGGGATTCTCCAACTGGATGATTCACGTACATCATTTCCTATTTCAAGTAAATTACTCCATAAGGTAAGCATATTACCTGTGATATTCATTTCAGAAATAGGTTGTGTAAGCTTACCATTTTCAACTAAGAAGCCTTCAACTCCAAAGGAATAATCTCCTGTTGAACTGTTGGAATTACCTCCATTAAAGCCGGTTACAAGAATACCTTTATCTAATGAGGCTACTAGTCCATTCACATCTTTACTACCCATTTCAATTGTTAAGATAGACGGTCCACTGATAGTCGGGGTAGTGTTTAACTTATTAGCATTATAGGTGTCAATATAGTAGGTCTTCAAAACTCCTTTTTCAAATACGGGTATACGTTTTGTACTAACCCCTTCGCCATCGAAATAACGTGCGCCACGTTTACCTACCATATGAGGTTCGTCAATGATAGTCACTTTTTCACTTAAAACTTTCTCTGATAATCTATCAAGTAAGAATGAGTTTTTCTGCTGAATAGCTGATCCGTAGATAGCCCCGATCAGAGGAGAAAGCAATTGACTTCCATTCATATTATCTACTACCATCGGATATTTACCTGAGGCTATCTTTTGTTGACCCAGTTTACGAATGGCACGTTCCAAAGCTTTTGTTCCAATACCATCTTTTATCAATGAATTATAAAAGATAGAAGAGTCATACCAATAGGATTCAGGACGAGCATCTCCGTCTCCTTTTATGCTTGTACTCGCTACCAAAGTAAAGCCGGAAGAAGATCTCTCACCTTCAAATCCGTTACTAGCAATCATATAACTGGAGTTTACTTCGTCTCCATATGAAGAGGTAGAAGATATGATACGAGGATCTTTACCCATGATCTCGTCGCATACTTTCATAGCCAAATCTTTTTTATCATCTGGATTGATGGAATCAAAACGAGGGTCAAGCTGTTCAAGGTTTTTACCACCACCTTTATAATACAATGAGGAGTTAGGTAAAGTACGGGCTTTATCTTCTGCCAGGTAGCGGGTGGATTCAATACCGTTTAAAATGAATTTTTCTAGTTCCTTTTTATCCAGTCTGTTTGTAGATATCGATCCATATCGTCCGTCTACATACAAATGAATAACCATACTACTTTCAGAAGCCTGAGTCAAACGGTCGATCTTCATGTCCCGTATTTCGAATGAACTATTTGTTCCTGTATAAATTCCCACACGTGACGATTGACATCCGTTCTTTAAAGCAAAATCCATAGCCCATTGGGCCTGTTTTTTATTATCATTCGTAATCATATAAACTTTCTCCTCCTACCGTTAATTTACTTACTAATGCGGATGGCATGCCACATGTAACGGGACAGGATTGTCCGTCTTTTCCACAAGTCCATGTTCCATTATCCATTTCATAATTATTTCCAACCATTGTGATATCAGCTAATGCTTTTGGACCATTGCCTATAATATTGATATCTTTAATCGGTTGTGTCAGCTTGCCATCTTCAATCAAATAACCATTCTTTACGAAGAAAGTAAAGTCTCCAGCTCCGATCTGTACCTGGCCATTGGTAAATGTAGATGCATAAATGCCTTTCTTTACGGTAGAGATCATCTCTTCTTCTGTTACATTTCCTGCTTCCATATAGGTAGCACGCATACGTGGGATTGGCATCATGCGGAATGATTCGCGACGGCCGTTTCCTGTTGAAGGAATACCATAATGTTGAGCGCTTATACGGTCGTGCAGGTAACTGGTAAGAATACCTTCTTTTACTATATATGTTTTTTGGCCTAATACTCCTTCATCGTCTATATTAACAGAACCACGATTGAAAGGTATTGTACCGTCATCAACAACATTAATATGTTCGTTACATATTTTCTTGTTCAACTGGTCGGAGAAGATAGATATATTCTTTCTATTGAAGTCGGCTTCAAATGCATGTCCGATTGCTTCGTGAAGTAATATTCCTGAACCACCGGCACCCATTACCACCGGCATTTCACCTCCTTTAGGTTTGACAGCTTCAAAAAGAATAGATGTTTTTTCTACAGCTTCTTTTGCTATTGACTCGATAATTTCATCATTCAAAAACTCTGCTCCCATACGATATGCACGCGAAGCATAAGAGTTTTCTATTTTACCATCTTGCTGCATAATACAGACAGCAGAAAGAGTCACCATCGGGCGATAGTCATAATACATAACTCCCTCTGAATTGCAGAAGAAAATATGAGAGGTAGTATCGCCTAACGATGCATTTACCTTTGCGACTCTGCTATCCAATTCAAAAATACGATCATTAATTACTTGCAGATAAGGCGTTTTTTCTCTTACTGCTATTTCATCCCATGGGATTTGTACTGTATAATGATTATTATTTATCGATTTTTCGGATAGGTTTATAGTTTTTTTTGCAGTTGATCCGTTTGCAATACGTGCTGCGGTATTTGCCGCTTTCAGCATTTCGTCGAGCGAAACACTTTCTACGTAAGCATATCCCGTCTGATCACCTGCTAATACACGTACCCCCATCCCAAAATCGATATTGGATGATGCACGATTTACAGCTCCATCTTGTAAGCCGATATTATTCCTATAAGTATGTTCAAAAAAGAGATCAGCGTAATCTCCTCCTTTTTCCAGTGCAGCAGAGAGCACTTTCTTTACATCACTTTCACTTACTCCGAAGTGATTCATGGCAAACGAGATACCGGCGGTCTTATCGTTCACTACATTTGGCATTCCTTTTAGAAAGGAAGGAGCCGCTAACGAACCTAACACCATACCTCCTGTTTTAATAAATTCACGTCTGTTATATTTCATATGATTATGTAAAATGTTACTTCTTATTTTTTGCCCATTGCATAACATTTGCAGGTGGACGTTCTGCCAGTAATTCAGCTTTCATGAAATCCATATAGGGAGCAACATGAGAGAAAAAACGTTTATATCCCTGGCATAAATAGTTTAAACCCGACTCTCCCGTTTTTGTATATAAAAAACGATTTTTGGGACATTCTCCATTGCAGGCAAATAGGTAATCACATTCATGACATTGTGTCGGAAGCTTTTCATATTTATCGTTACCAAATGACATTTGGGTCGGACTATACATCATTTCTGTAATCGTTTTAGTATATATATTTCCTAATTTATATTCAGGGAAAACAAAATGATCACATGCATAAACATCTCCATTAAACTCCATCACACCGGCATGTCCGCATGTTCGTGCTAAAGTACAGATTCCAGGTTGTTCACCCACCCAATTAGCCAATGTTGCATCAAATAGTTGTACAAAATATGTGCCAACATCCTCTTTCAACCATTCGTCAAAAATGGCACAAAGAAAGTTTCCCCATTTTAGCGGATCTATACTAAAAGGAGCGAGTTTTATATTTGCATCTTGCTGTTCCGGTGTTGTCAGGGTAGTACCATTCTTATGATATCCAACTCTTTCTACAATAGGAGCGAATTGGATATAATGACAGCCTATTTCTTTGAAAAAGTTATAAAAATCGAGTGGATAGTCTACATTATAGTCGTTTACTACAGCCATTGCATTATACTCTACGGCATGTTTTTTTAACAATTCTATCCCTCTCATAACCTTAAAGAAAGAGGGTAGCCCCTGACGGTTTCGTCTATATTCATCATGAAATTCCTGTGGACCATCAATTGACACGCCTACCAAAAAATTGTTTTCTTTTAAAAAACGACACCATTCATCATTTAGCAATGTCCCATTAGTTTGTATGCAGTTGTCAATCTGCATTCCTCTGCTGTATTTCTTTTGTAATTCAATGGCTTTTTTGTAGAAGCTTATTGGACGCATTAAAGTCTCCCCTCCATGCCATGTAAAGAGAACTTGCGGCATTGTCTGGCTTGATAAATAATCCTGGATAAACTTTTCCAGTAGTTCTTCGGTCATAATATGATTCTTAACCTGTGGATAGAGTTTATCTTTCTCAAGGTAATAACAATATTCACAAGCTAAATTGCAGACAGAGCCTACTGGCTTCAGCATCACATAAACCGGTTTGGCGAAAGGTGAAATGTATTGTTTATTCATTCAGTTTGTTCAAAACTTAGTTTTCAACAAAACAAAGATAAGGAATTTATTAAAATAAAGAAAAGGAATTTAAGGATAGCTATATATGACCGTACTTATTTTATAACGTTTTAATCTCAGATAAATTATTTGATGAGAGTTTTTCTCACCACGGCGAGAATCTTTTCTCAACGTTGTGAGAAACTTTTCTTATCTAAGTGAGAATTTATTCTCATTCTGTGAGAAAAAAATAGATTCTATATATTTTCAATAAAGTTACAAACGTTCTGTATACTGTCTTCGCTTCTAATTTTTTCGCCTAACTCTGCAGCATTCTCTTTGTATTGGGGGTTGTTGACCAGATCACAAACTTTAGCTTCAAGTTCTTTTTGTGATACCTTACTTATTTTTACCCGCTCAGGGCCTATACCCAGTTCAGATACCCGATTTCCCCAATATGGCTGATCAATAATCAACGGGAATATCATTTGAGGCTTTCCTGCACGTGCGACACTGTGAGTAGTGCCACATCCTCCATGATGAATAATTGCATCACAATGAGGAAAAACTAACGTATGAGGAATAGGCCGGTCAATCAAAAAGAGATTATAGGTATCTTTCAGATTACTTCCTGTACTAGACCAACCGGTTCCCACTACCAATTTAAAATTATGCTTATTACATATATTGAGTAGCCATTCGCATATACGATCTTTATTCTTTGCATTACAGCTTCCTAATGTAAAAAAAACAGTAGGATTTGCATCTTTCTTTATAAAAGTCATCAAATCATTATACGCGGATTCTTCGTATTTCAAATTATCATTGAAGCAATATCCTCCAATATCCCATTTATAAGTCCAGGTAGGATCTGTATTGCCTAAATGACGGCTATACATCAGAAAGTTATTAGCGGTTCCTGCTGAATGAATACCAAAATTCTTAATGGGTTTCATTCCTAATTTTTTCCTGTTTTTATTCAATGTTTTTAAGACCATGAAGTTTGTCCCAATATTCAGCATTTTCCAAAGAAACTTAGGGGTGAAAATAGGATTTACTTTTGGCCATGGCATAACCGGAGGAGGTATTTTTGTACCAGGAAGGAAAGGAGCAAAAGCTGTTCGTATGAAAGGTTTTTTGCAATATTCTGCAATACTGGCAGCTGCGAACTCTGTATTTGCAGATATAAATACATCCTGCTTTTCCAATATGGGAATAAATTCCTCGAATTGCTTATCAATCACACGACGTACCCATTTTAGTATGTGTTTGGTTTTCTGATTAGTTTCAGCCGCACCTTCAACCATTCCGCCGATATCATCATATGCTTGTAGCGTATAGTTTATACCAAAGTCTTTTGCATGTTGTTCAAAAATCTGTGGAAGACTTAAAGTCACTTCATGCCCCCGCTTTTGTAATTCAGAAGCAAGTGTAAGATAAGGGTAAATATCACCTTGTGATCCCCTGGTTACGAGAAATAGTTTCATACAAGACCAATTTGTGCCAGTTTATCTTTATCAAGACTATATTTATCTTCTAATGCAACTAATAAATCATTGTTAAGTTGCAGAGGTTTGGTGTGTTTCTTTGACTCTTTGTATCCTCTATATACTTTCGAAACCATTTTTCCTGGATTGAAAACAATGGAAGACATGATCCAGCATCCATGTGTACACCAGCAATTTGCAGCGTCTCCATGACCTATTTCCGCAATTTCTTTTTTCATGGCGTCACCATACATAATTGCGTTTGTATTACAATCGTAATCTTTTACGTTTCCAATCGGCTCCCTTAATTCACAAGAACGGAAACGTCCGTCATAATCAATAACCAATGTCGTCTCACCAGCTGTGCAATCCATTCCCCATGGGGTTGGTTTGTCTATGTTACTGGCTCGAATATTATACATAGCACGTATTAATCCTAAATAAAAGAAACGAGTAACTCTTTTGCGGAAACCCGTTACACCTTCCGTCATACGATCTGCATAGGCTGCATAGAAAGGAACTATCTTATCTTGTAATTCACGTAATGATTTCTCAGTAAGTACTTTTACCCCATCTTCACGCGTCATACCTCTTGCTGCTTCTACAGTGTGTGTCAAGACATTCAAACGTCCATATGCCCACATCATAAAGTCAAGAAGTTCTTCTATATTATAGCGAGTAATAACAGTAGCAATATTTTTGAGAACCTTTCCGTCATCTCTAAAATTATCATCTACTTTTTTCAAAGTATCAATTGCTTTATAGAAATTTCCTGGAACACCTCGTTGCGTATCATGTGTATTACCAAAACCATCCAAGGATACACTTACTGTAATATTACAGTCCGGACAGCTCTTTCTGAGTCGTTTAACCCATTCAATAACCCTATCTCCTCGTAAACCGTTGGTAGGCATATTGATATCTTTGATTTTATTGTTCTTATAGAACATCTCAATGATTTCGGGTAAATCTTCACGGAGGGTTGGTTCACCACCTGAGAGCCACAAACGATTGAACTCACCTGCACTCTCTGAAAGTTTTTTTATTTCTTCGAAAGTTAAATCTGCTTCTTTCATTTCCATGTCATTGGCATAGAAACACATAGTACATTTGGCATTACATTTACCTGTCACAAATAAAAAGACTGATTCTAACTTTCTTTTGGAACTCATCTTTTGGAAAGAACTTCCTGTACGTTTTTTATCCATTGTTTGTTATTTTAAATAGGGCATAAGCATATTTATGACTAAATAATGTAGTCATTTCAGAATTGGGGGTAAAACTAAGGAAAATGTTTTGTATGGCAAAAAAGCTATCTCTTAAAATGGAATGTTTTTCAAGGCTTTTTAATTTTATTGTTAAGTTTTTCAATTTCGGATTTTAGCTCTTCTGCTTGTTTGTAAGCAAGTTGTATTTCATATTTGACACGCTCTTGTAAAGTAATATCAGTATGTTTTGCAAGAAAGATAAGATTCTTCTTTATAATTTCTATTTCTTTGGAATTTAGAAATTTTCCTTCTTCCTCTATTAATTTTTTTAATGCACGGAAAGCTTGTGATATTTTTTCATATGTGTTTTTTTCTATTACGGTATTTTTCTCAGCTTGCCGTTTGAGTTTGTATTTTTTTAGTTTGGTGTTATCATCACGAGTAGATTTGTTAATCGCTTTTATTATTTTAAGCTGATCTTTTGTTGGCGCAAAATCATTTAATTTGTTTTTAATTCTTTCCAACTCTTCTACATTATATTTCTCAGATAAATGTTTTGTTTTAGTTATATTATCCAGATAATTAATTGTTGATTCAAATTCATCTTTTTCTGACCCGGTTAAAGTGGTAATGTAAAATTCTGCAGTTCTGTTCTTTATGTACCGTTTTATCTTGCCGAAATCAATGGCTCTTTTATCTGCTGCCATACTTGTTAGATTTAATTATATTAGTATTTATTTAAACGATTACAAATATATTGAATAATTTAAAATGAATTACAAGAGATGTACCAATTGTTTATAAAAATGTCATTTGTGAGGATATGGATTTTCTCATTTTTGTGATATTGATTTAGAATAAAACATATCTTTATTATTAAATATTTATTTATATATATAATACGTTTGTTGATAGGTGTGTTGCAGTGTGT
>DAMBSC010000017.1:0-102535 GCA_032054765.1 Tannerellaceae bacterium | reverse complement strand
ACTTTTTGGGTGCAGTTCAAAGCGTAGCGGAGGTGTGGAGATTTTCCGTAAAACCTTGCATGTGGGAACACTTCGCAACCTTGCCCCTGAATCGGGAACGACAAGAAGTTCCCATAATAAAAAAATAAAATGGATACAAACAAAATCTCTACAGGCGTAAAGAAGTGGGGCAGAGTGATAACCATCACTATCATTGCTCTTATCGGATTCAGCTACTTGAACCGACATGGTATATCACCGGTATGGACGGCCGTACTGATTGTCCTGTTTCCCGGAATCTTCCGGTTTATATACAAAATAATATGTTTTATGGTAGCGGTGGCTGTCATTATCGGGATTCTTGGTTTTCTAATCTTCTAAACACAACAAGAATATGGAAATAACAATGCGCATAAACACTATGTCAGGAACTAAACCTATCAAAAAAGTTCCTTTGAGCGAAGAGCCAACAATGGAAATCCGTATTCCTGGACGAGGTGCAACAGGTATGGTAAGAATTGGCAGCATCATTAAATAGATAGAGCAGATAATAAACCATCCCGACCGGAACAGGTTGATGGCAGAACTATTTAAAGATTACAAAAAAGATTACAGATAAAAATTGTGACATGAAAGATTTCACGGAAACATTGCCGGGTATGGAGACATATCCGGCTATCGTATTTAATAGATATTCATATTAATCGTTTTTAAAATTTAAGATTATGTTTTTTACTCACATGTATCAAATGATGAACCAGTCAATAGACATCACGCTGGTTGTCCGCAAGAAAGAAGGACAGTTAATGGTTTCGGTTCTACCGAAAAGTAATGGACTCAAAGACGAGGCGCAAAACCATATCGTACCGATAACAATGACCGGAACCCCACAGGAGTTGGATATGGGATTTATGCAGAGCATATACCAGCCCATACAGAAAGTTGCAGGATTATTAAATAACATGAGACTGTTTGAAGAACAGGTAGATAAAGCGGCGGCAAACTCAAAAGCTATAAAAGAGCAGAAAGACAAAACTGCAAAAGAAGCCAAAGAGAAGAAAGAGAAATTCGACAAACTCATGAAGAAAGCTACGGAGTTGGAAACCGAACAGAAGTTGAATGAAGCAATCACTACGCTTAAACAAGCGAAAAGTTATGCAACTGCTGATGCCATGAAAGGGGTGGACGAAAAGATAAACGCGCTGCGTATGAAGATGAGCCAAGGCAGTTTATTCGGTATGGAAGAGCCAACTCAACCACAAACACCACAGAATCAGATGCAACAACAGGTTGAACAACCGCAACAAATAACTGTACAGCCACTCATTCAGCAACCCGCCCAACAGCCGGTACAACAACCTCTTCCACAAAACATGAATGGCAATGGGCAATACATGCAATATTCATCTGCCATTAACGGTCAACAGTCATATAATCCCCAACCTCCGGCAGAAGTGACTCCAGATACTGAACCTCAGCCTGTTTTCACAGCCGATTATTCCGCACACAGGGAAGGAGAATATGACCAATATCCCGATTTTCCGGGATATTCAAACAACAATATGTATAACCCTCAAAACGTATAAGATATGCCACTTGTAGTAAACGGAATGGAACGCTCTTTCATCTTTAAGAAAGGTAGTGAAACCATAACATTGAGTGATCCCAATCTCTCCGATACACCGGAAGCAGTAATGAGTTATTATTCCAATATCTATCCGGAACTTACTACCGCATCGGTACACGGACCAGAGATAAAGGAAGACAAAGCGGTTTACAAGTTTAAAACTACCATCGGAACAAAAGGATAACAGTATGAACACTTCTAAAAAACAAAAAATATGCAAGCAGTTGGAACCCTCTCAAGCAGAAAAACTCGCCCGGTATATCATCGGACAGATAGAGCGCGACGTTCGATACGGAGTGAGCAGAAGAAAACGGATTACGGCGCCCAGCGGTGCCGTAATTCTTTTTTAAAGACGGTATTTAACCCCATAGCCCCCAAAGTCGTAATAAGAAATTGGGATGGAGTAGATTGTAACTACCTGACTGAAGCAAATTATGAATATCTGGTAAAATCAGCCAAAAGATATGCTTCCCTGCTTGGAGTAGAACTGATACACAACCCCGGTCACAGTACCGGGGAAAGTATCTCCAATATCTATGATGAACTGGATAATATCATTGGAGAAATAAATCTCAATATTGAACCCAGTGAGGACAAGCTACAATTTGTATTATGGAAATATCATCCCTGGAGCGATTATACTTTTTTCTGGTTGCCGGTTAAATTCGTAGAAACACTAAATCCCAAACTAAAGAAAATAGCTATTTCATTCGTACATCAGTTTATGCACAGTAACGGCATGATAACCACTGACGAAGCTTTTGACGTAGAATGGATTTTGGAATGGGCGATGGAAGGATTGGAAGAATGTGATCCTGAAGACAGGAAAAAGAACTTAAAAATCATCGATTCCTATAAATCCGGGAAAATACACAGGTTGATGGAACGAGTAGACACGAAATGTTATCACAAGAACCTGGCAAACACCCTTGACTATTACGTTCCGAACAATGAATTTGAAGAAGAACTGATTGAACTATTCAAAGAAGGCTTGCAATTTATTGGAAAAGACAAACCTTCTATCATGTCTTACGGTTATGACCCGTTGTATGACGAAGAAAGGGATTATCATCCGGTGGATATGGAACGCATGATAAGGATTGTTTACGACCTCGATGATTTTGTAACCGTGTGGATGATGGACTGGGCGAACAACGAATTGCGTGAATCATACGATATATCCCCGGCTACCTGCATAATTCTTTCACCGGATACTACAGAGTTATTCACAATGGACACGTATCCGGATAAGTTTTTTAAATGGTTTGACAATATATGTACTTTAATCGGATAAGATATGAATAAAATAACAGAAGAACTTAAATCCCTGATGCGTCCGCGTGCGGCACTGATTGCCTATCAAGGGGAAAACACTCGCAGCCATGATTATTTTCTGGAACTGCGGGAGATTGACAACAAAGGAATAATGGGAGAAGCCATCCCTGTAACCTACGATTTTATGAATGAGATTGCAGCTAATTATTCAGAAGCACATAACGGAACACCTGCGGGTGAAGTACCGAGAAACTTACTATATGCGGATATCCGGAAAGGCTCTGAGAAATATATCTGGTCCAACCTTCCCCGGAAAAGAATGATGTATTTTGTTTCAAACCTGGGTATCGAAAATGCTGAATACCATATTCCAGGAATTATTTATGTGGCGAAAGAATCTACTTTAGCCGTATATGCTTATAAGGACAAGAAACTGTCGGATGATACGAAATTGTATGTGGCTCCATTCTTTAATACCTCTACCACAAGCGTATGCCTTGGAATAGCCAAGCTAAAGAAGCCCAGCAATCCCACATGGACAGATTTACTGGAATACTGGGAAAAGAAATTCTGGCTGACGGAATTTTCACACCTGGCAGGCGGAAATCCGACTAAAAGCAATCTGGTATTGGTAACGAAAGCTGCTAAGGATAAAGAATTCAATCCAGAGGAATTAAAACCAATTAGTAAAAAACTTAAAGATATACTGAAATGAAACGAGTACATTATACGGATAATTACCTGATTAATCCGCAACATCCCATTACAGTGAACTTGATTGGAGCGGGAGGAACCGGCTCACAGGTATTGACCTGTCTGGCAAGGTTAGATGTGACACTCAGGGCACTGAACCATCCCGGATTGTTCGTTACACTTTATGATCCGGACGAGGTAACAGAAGCGAATATAGGAAGACAACTTTTCAGCTATTCCGATTTCGGGTTGAATAAAGCGGTCTGTCTTGTTTCACGGATAAACAACTTCTTTGGAAATGATTGGAAGGCTGTGCCGGAATTATTCCCGTCATCTGCTAAAAGTGCTAAAGAGGAAAACAGAGCTAATATAACCATTACTTGTACCGACAATGTAAAGTCCCGGTTGGATATGTGGAAGTTCCTGAAAGCAGTAAGGGATATAGGAAGCTATACCGATTATAAAACACCGCTTTACTGGATGGACTTCGGCAATGCCCAAACTACAGGTCAGGTAGTTCTGGGAACGGTACAGAAAAAGATACCGCAGCCTAAATCAATGAAATATAAAACAGTGGAATCATTAAAGGTGATTACTGAATATGTGAACTATTCGTCCGTGAAAGTGGAAGAATCCGGTCCGAGTTGTTCTCTGGCGGAGGCTTTACGGAAACAGGATTTGTTTATCAACTCTACGTTGGCACAACTGGGATGCAATATCCTATGGAAAATGTTCCGGCAGGGAATGATTGAATATCAGGGGTTGTATATGAACCTGGAGACGATGAAAGTGAATCCGATACCAGTCTGATTCTACCAAAAAACTGACACTATAATTTACAATTATTATAAAGAGAACTAATTTTAAAACTCTTTTTGTTAATAATAGAAATAATAAAAGACCCTCTATTTTAAATCAATTACATTTGTAGGATATAAACTTCCCTTTTAAGTAAATGGTATTTGCCTTTGTTGGATGTTTAAGAATATTCCACCATCTTAAAAAAATGTATTAATTTAGTTTTCATAAAAATATAAGAAATGAGCAACCAAGAAATATTCAAAACAAAAACAGGGTTTTGTCATGTTTTACCAGACAAGATTGTTTTAACAAGAGATGGTATAATTGGAGATATATCTAAAATAGTTGTAGGTAATAATATCTATCGTATATTATTAATTTATGGAGTCATTTCCTTTATCGTTTTATATATTGCATATGGAAGTTTTCTGAATGGGAATATTATTCTATCTATCTTATGTTTATCTCTTGGCATCTATCTTGTATATGGAATAATAAGTAGTATTAATAATTCTGAAACACCAATAATTCTCAGAAATTCAATAATAAAAGTTGAATATAAGAAGGGAATTTCAGGTTTAACTCGTCCTCGTTTTGAAATTTTATTTAGATATGAAGATGATAAGATAAAAAGACGTCTTATCATATTAGATAGAGATGAAATTGAAATAGAGAAAGCATTAGGAATAATGAGGAGTGAAAAATTAATTTAATCATTTTCTAATTCTATATATTTTAAATGCACAAATTTATATCAATCACATTCTTCGAAAACCGTTCTCCTATGTGTTTACAAATGACAAAGCGGGATTTTAAGGCATTTTATAATTGGTTGCAAAACAAGGGTTTCCAATGGACTACGATAAATGTCTACGACAAACGTACTGCATCATTTGTCACACAACTACACCAACACAACTACTGATATTTGCTAAATTTATTTGATGAAATTTTTTAAAAAATAATATACCACTTTAATATTATGAAAACTGTTCTATTATTAACTTCAGTATTTATATTCTCGACGCTTTCTTATTATGCCGTTGCCCAAGAAAAAGTTGTTATATCAGGATATGTAACCGATTATGAAAACAACCCTTTGGATAGTGTTACCGTTGGTTGGAAAGCGGCAAATAATAATATATTAGTTCAGGCATTAACGAATAAAGACGGTTATTACAAAGCCGATGTACCAAAAGGTAGATATTACTCCATGTTTGCGATTGACTTTAGTAAATATTTGCATACTTCAAAACTTCCCGAAGATGACCGAAGACTGGAATTCTGGGGGTGGAACTTTATAGCCGACCGCGATACGACATTTAATATGAAGTATGACCGGATGGAGGTATATGGACTCAATGTGTTTCGCGTACAAAATGCTACGCCTGCATACACTATCTTTTTTCGTCCGATGAGTTTAACCAAATCAATAGAGTGGCTAAAAAATCCTACTACGGAAGCTAGAATGGGACCCTCACCGGAAAATGCAGATATAACTGTTATATTTAACGATGAACTATTGGAAATTAATATGATACAAGATGTGAAGGAGTATTTTGATGATTCTCATTATGCGATGGCATATTTATTATCAGTGAGTCTTCCTAAAAGCAAATCTTCATTGCCTTACGACATAATTAAAATTATAATACAAGATAAAGAAAATGGGGATAAGGGTGAAGGTGTATATTTCCTTGAAAAAACAGAATACGCAAAATAATTAAATATGTAAACTCACTTTTTGGGGGCACAATTAAAATAAAACGATAAATATCTTCACACATACTCTCTTTATCTACAAATTACAGGGAGATATCTCAAAAATAAATTTGGTATTAGTTATACCGATATATTTGAGATAAAATGAAACATCATGAAGATAAAAATTATTGTATCTGTTCAATTCCTTCTTATATCCATAGCTGTTTATTCACAATGGGCACCAAATGAATTAGTTACCTCCCCGATTCTCTCAGAAAGAGACAGTAATAAATTAACAATAAATGCCGATGTAGTGGGCTTCCTTAAGAATAACGAATATTTCAGTCCCATTGTAAAAGGCGAAACTTTCCCCGGAATACGCATCCGCCCTACTATTGCCTATCAGGTCGGCACAAAACTAAGGGCAGAACTCGGCATGACAGGTATGTATTATTCGGGCGACCAACAAAAAGACGGAACATATTTGTTCAATGGCATTTACGCTAAACTTCAATATGCAATCAAGCCCAATTTTAATCTTATTTTCGGAAACTATTACGATGGTGTGAACCATCGTCTGATCGAACCCTTGTATAGATGGGAAAGCCACTTGCTAAACAAACCAGAGAGCGGATTACAACTTATTTATGAAGACGAGAAATACTTTGCAGATGTATGGCTAAACTGGCAACGATTCATTCAAAAAGGAGATTCTGTGCCCGAGGTATTGACTTTCGGAGTATCATCTTCGATGAAGATAACCCGAACTGACAACCCATTGAAAATATCCATCCCCTTACAGTTGGTTATTCATCATCAAGGTGGGCAGATAGACGTGTCCGAAGAAAAAATGATTGTCTCGGGTAATCTTGCCACGGGTATTTGCAGTGAATACTCTATCGAAAATAAGTTCATTAAATCAGTCGGTATGAATCTGTATCTAATCGGCTATTATGATAAACTTCCGGATAATAGCGTCCGCCCTTATGATAAAGGATGGGGATTATATCCTACATTTACCGTCGATGCTTCTCCATTTAAAGCAATGCTAGGTTACTGGCATGCGAAAAAATTTTATTCGTTTGAGGGAGAGCCATTATTTGCATCATTCAATACAGATTATCCTGATGATGTATTGCCCAACCGCAGTATGTTGACGTTTAAGGCATCCTATTCGCAACGGTTGCATGAACTGTTTTCTATAGGAGCTCAAATTGAGACATATAGCGACTTGAAGAGAAAGAAAACCGATTATAGCTTTGGAATTTATTTAAGGTTTAAGATTTAAAGGAATATTATTCTCCAGATAATTCGTAAGTTTATAACGAAATAAGATTTATGAAAACAAGACCTACTATATGGAATGAATTTCTTGTAAATCCAAAATACAAAGTTTACAGGTATCTTGCTTTAGCCATCTTACTATTCTTCATTATATTACCCATGTATATGAGTGATTATGGAGAGCAAATTTCTATTCCCGGACATCTTTTCATTAGCTCTCTTTCAATGCTGTTTTACCTCTCATTGATATGTCTTACATTTAAAATACACAACCTGGATTCTTTGTTAAGGGACAAATTCAGTATATATATATTGCTTTTGTCAGTCGTAACTCTTATTGTGACAGTTTTTCAATTCATTTCATCCTTTTACATTGAAGAATATTTTAATATTAACCATAAAATCTTTCAAACAGGCGGGGAGAAACTTCTGTATTTGCTTGTAACCTATTTCCTAAACGGATTTTTTCTGATGGGGTTTCTTGTAATAATACTGTTGCGCACATGGATTATTGATAGCCGGCATATCCATCAACTGCAAAAAGAACGGCTCGAATCTGAATTACGGGAAATAAAAAGCAAAATTAATCCTGACTTTTTTTTCAATATGCTCAATAAAGCGAATGTCCTGGCAAAAATAAATCCTGAAAAAGCATCCGGCATACTACTGAAATTGAGCCACATTCTACGCTATCAGTTATACGACAGCAAAAGGGAGCGAGTAATGTTAAGTTCCGAAATATCTTTTATGAAAGACTATCTGTGTCTGGAGAAAATGCGTTCATGTAATTTTCAGTTTTCTATAACAGATAAAGGAAACATACGGAGTGTTTTAATCCCTGCATTATTATTTGTTCCCATGCTTGAATGTGCTGTAAAATATATTTCTATGACGGTTTCAGTAAAAGAAAGAAAGATAGATATTGAAATTACCAGTAATACGGATGCTATCCATTTTATATGCCATATTTCAAAGATGACGGAAATAAACCCTTTTGATGGGCAGGACATATTATTCAGGAGACTTAGACTGATATACGCAGAGAACTTTTCCGTATCAATAAGAGAAAAAGACGAAAGGTACACAACCCATATTTCAATAAAGTATGAAAAATCAATATAAAGTAAGTAGCCTTACCCGAATTTTAACAAGCGATGAATGTCGTTTGTTAAGGCATCTGCTATTACTTTTCACTGTAGAACTTCTGGCTTTACAAAATACTTATAGTGGTTTCGAAGGCATTGGTAGCTTATATGCCAATATTGTAAATGTATTATTTTTTGCAGGTATTATTTACACGAACATATATGTACTTATTCCCCGGTATTTATTTAAATGTAAATATCCTTTATATATCCTTTCTATCTTATTCGTTGTTATAACAGGTATCTTAATACTTTCCTCTTTACAAGGAAATCTATATCAAAAGTATGGGATAATTGCAGATAATACAGAAAATCCATATTCAATACTCCACATTATAACCGCAGCTATACTTATTACTTTTATAATGGTAGGAAGCACCACTATCGTATTATTTCGGCGCTGGATTTTACATGGGAAGCAGATTGCAGAATTGGAAATTACAACAATGCAATCGGAATTGAACCAATTAAAGAATCAAATTAACCCTCATTTCCTGTTCAATATGTTGAACAATGCCAATGAACTTGTACGTGTAAATCCGGAAGAAGCCTCGGTAGTCCTTTCAAAATTGAACGACTTGTTGCGTTACCAACTCAATGACAGTACTCAGGAAAAAGTAAATTTGAGCGCTGATATCCATTTCCTGAACGATTATCTTAATCTGGAGAAGATAAGACGTGATAATTTCAGCTTTACAATCTCCAAAGAAGGAAATATAAATCAAACTAAGATTCCTCCTTTGATCTTTATTACATTTGTGGAAAACGCAGTCAAGCACAATACATACGGAGAAAACGATTATCCGTATGTTTCTCTGGATTTCAAAGTTCATGACGATGAACTTCATTTTGTCTGCCAAAACAGTAAACCTGAACGAATGGAGCGCAGTAAGGTTGGGGGCCTGGGTTTAATCAACATACGCAGACGGTTGGATTTACTTTTTGAAACAAACTATAATCTGGAAATCCAGGATAATGGGAGGAGTTATAAAGTAGAATTAATTCTTAAATTGTGATAATTAGTAGCTAATTCTTAAAAAAAATGATATTCCTACTGAAAATGAATGGGATTACTCAAATCTTCTTAAATTTTAAATTATGAAATGTATTATTGTAGATGACGAACCTCTGGCACGCAATGCTATTCAACGGCATATTGCAAGTATTACCGGGTTAAACTTAGCAGGGCAATTCAGCAGTACAGCCAATGTCGGGTTGTTCCTGAAAGAGAACGAGATTGATCTGATATTTCTTGATATAGAGATGCCGGGAGTTAATGGTATTGATTTTGCAAAAACTATACCTCCAAATACACTCGTTATATTCACTACAGCTTATCCTCAATACGCCCTGGACAGTTATGAAGTCGACGCTGTCGATTACCTTGTTAAACCTATTGAATCGGAACGCTTCCGCAAAGCTGTAAATAAAGCTTTTCTATATCATGCTCTCCTAAAAAATAATATACAGGAAAATATTGAAAATATTGAAGCTGAATACATTTTTGTTAAATCAGAGAAACGTTTTTCTAAAGTTTATTTTAGGGATATTCTTTTTGTCGAAGGACTTAAAGATTATGTTATTATTCAAACCGGAGGATATCGGATTATTACCAGGATGTATTTGAAAATAATTCAAGAGCATTTACCCAACTATTTCTTTCGGGTAAATAAATCATATATTGTCAATATTGAAAAAATAGAATATTATGATAATAATGATTTATATATCGATTCTTATGAAATAGGTATTGGTAATACTTACCGGGAATCTCTTTTTAAGATACTGAATAGCAGAAGTCTCTGATAATTATACAAACAAAATATATCTTATCGGCTTCTCTCAATCACAATTAGTCATCTTCAATTAATTCTTGTTTCTAAAATTCCGTTATATTAACAAAAGATTTCCAGATGTTGAAAGAATAGGGAATAAACATTTTAAAAATAACGATATGAATAGGCTTATTTTCTTAATATTTCCATTTATAGTCTGTAGTAATATATATTCTCAGAATGAGATAAAAAAGGATAGTTTAAAGCTTGAAAAAGAAATAAAAAAAGACGGCCTTATAATTACCTTATCTACTCCAAATGAGCTTTCAAACAAACTCATTACTCATAAAGATTCAATATCCAATCCTATTGATATAGAATTAGAAAATAAAATTTCCATTGATATATCCGAGGTCAGTTTACCTGGCCATTTAAACTATAAATTGAAGTTAACTCTTGATTTAGTACCTCAAAGGATCTTTCCGAATCTTTCATATTCACTTAACGAATATACTTTCGATTATGGAGTTGGTAGTTAACGCCAGGGAGGAATAGAATTTGTTTATAAACCTCTGGATAAGCTAACTCTGAATATGGCTGGATACATAGTAAATTACAATATTTTTCATAGTAAATTCAATGATCTGCAATTCAATTTCAATTTAGAATATGATTTGAACGATTGGATGAGTTTGTCTGTATTTGGAAAGCACACCTATAAATCGATAAATAATGCACTATCCGGAGGATATATGCTTTCTCCACAAAGTACATACCGTACAACTCTAAAAATCAAGACTTCAGAAAAGACGGATTTAGGTATTGGATTGGAAAGGATGTTTAATCCTTTATCAAAGAGCTGGAAGTCTAATATATTATTGATGCCTGGTATTCATATGAAATAAGGATACTTTTTTATATAAACAATGACTTATATTGATTCCAATTTGAAGAAATCAGTCATTACTTACGGGATTATCTTCTCAAAATACTCAACCAGATGTCTCCAATATTCATAGCTATGTTTTAAGAATATCTACAAATTAATAGAACTTATAACACCAAGAATCTATTTGGTCTCATTTTTTTAGAGTGCAACGGAATAGTTTGTAATTTCATCCATTAATAAAATATACTATATCCAATACATATATTATATAATTAAATGAATGAATCATGAAAAAATTAATTTTAGCAATTATTTTAATTACTTCCACATGTGTAATTTCTAACGCACAAGAAAGTAAAATGTGGGTTGGAGGAGGCCTTGGTTTTTCTTATTTAGACACAGAGCCTGTATTCAAATCATTTAATATTATTCCGGAGTTCGGTTATAATATCAACAAGCATTTTGCTGTGGGTTTAGAGGTTGGTTATGGAATAGCTCATTTATCTAAATCTAAATCGGTTCATACAATTGATTTAACTCCTTTTTTCAGATATAATGCTATTAATGCGGATCGCTTTATTTTCTTTGTGGACGGTCTGTTTTCTTTTGGAAAAACAATAAATGGAAATATTGATAAAAATAGAGATCATTTGACAGTAGGATTACGACCGGGATTACTATTCAAAGCATCTGACAGATTTGATTTCTTTGGTAAATTTGGATTTATTGGTTACAGTAAAGAAGAAGGAGGTGGAGACGGAGTATTTAGTTTTGAAGCGAATACAAATACTGTTTTAGGAGTTGCCTTCAAATTTTGATACAGATTAATACAATCTATTATATAATAAAACAAGGTTGTTTCTGAAAATAAAAATAAACTTACTTTCACTACAACCTTATATATATCAAACTATTTTTTTAATAAAATAACATGCTACTTGAATGAGTAAATTATCAAATTTTTATAGGGGATTCCTGTTTCAGGAAAGATTCAAAGATCTCAATGGTTAACTGATTGATGATATAGTACAAAACAGGTTTTCGGATGTGCCTTCCATCAGGGATTAAAGATACGTATAATCGGGATGATGAGTTTTTGCTATCATCGATTAGAAAAAACGAATCTGGCGACAGTTGAACATAGAAAACAAAATGCATATTCATAATTACAGTAAAAAAAATCTCTACTATTCTCATCCGGCATACCAGCGATTAAGTAAATTAATTGCTGAACAACTTTTTGTTATGTCTTACAGACGACTCATAAATCCCCATTGTTGTATGCCAGAAGAACCATATAACAACTTCATCAAACTGTATCCTGAACTAAAAGAATTAATCCCATAAAAAGAAATTGCTTCTTTTATAGGCGTTACGCCGGAAAAGGTAAGCCATATAAGCAGAAAATCTAAAAAGCCCTGAAATATTTTATAACTTTTATTATATAAGTTATTTTAATAAGTAAGTGTTCATAATTAATTCATATTATCCGGCATCGTCACCCCGAGCTTGCCGAGCTTGCCGAGGGGCCTATAGGTATTCCAAGTTAGTAGTTCCCTCGACAAGCTCGGGATGACGTGTGTCATAAACATAATGTAAATTAATTATTAACAGCTACTTATGCATCTGATTGATACAATCATCTTTTGATACAAGATATAAACAATTTGCAGGTATGTTAACTCTATTGAATGATTATATTAGTAAAATGTAATGAATAAGGAAATAAAATTACGTCGGGATACGGGAAGGGTTTTTCTTGATAATCTTGATCAATTCTTCAAAGATTTTTCGGTAGACGAAATTGGAATTACTCCCGAGGCGTTATTATACAATGATATTATTCTTAATGCTATCACCCGTGCATCAGGACAAAGTCTTTATGTGATTGATTTTCATCAGAGAAATTTTGCCTATGTCTCTTCTAATCCTTTATTTCTATGTGGACGGACCTCAGAAAAAGTTAAGAAAAAAGGATATTATTACTACGAAGAAGTGCTGCCGAAAGAGGATTTGTACATGCTGTTAGAAATAAGCAGAAAGGGTTTTGAGTTATTTATGACCTTACCTATAGAGTCGCGTCTTAATTTTGTAATTTCATACGATTTTCGACTTATTCAACCGAATCGTCAACGACTAATGATTAATCAGAAAGTATCACCAATATTGCTGACAAATGAAGGAGAAATGTGGTTGGCGCTTTGTATGGTAAATCTTTCACCTTGTGAAATGCCGGGAAATGTATTTATACGAATAAAAAACGATTTACATAATTATAGATATTCCTTTACGGCTAAAAGATGGTATGATGAAGATGTTATAACTCTTTCATCTCGGGAGAAAGAGATATTACAGCTATCAGCTGAAGGCTATCCTAATGAGGAAATATCCAAAATCTTATTTATAGATGTTAGTACAGTAAAGTTTCATAAGCGAAACTTATTCGAGAAAATAAGCGTGAAAAACATTACGGAAGCAGTTATATTCGCAAATAACCACTGGCTGTTATAGCTTTACCTTTGCTCAGAGATATAATATTTGGCGTGTCATTACAGATACGCCTTTTTTTATACCTATCCTTTTGGATAGTTTTTAATTAGTTCTGGTGCAACTATCCTTTCGGATAGTGCTTTCCACTATATGTTAATGTAAATTTATCAAGAAAAGAACAAAATGTATTTTACAGTAAAAATAAGATTTTTAATGAGAAGATTTGAACTTGATGAGGATTTCTTATCGAAAACAAAATGGGAGACAGGACCTATCATTGCTTATTACGCTCAAAAATATGGTTTAGGAAATGTCATGCATATAGACGATTCAGAAGATTGGTTAAAGGATAATACACCAATTACCGTTGGTATTAACAGTCTAAATGCTTCTGAAACAATTCTCCATTCATTTACTGAATATTGTCTGGAACATTATATTCCTATAATTTATCCTTTCAACATGGAATGGGGTGCAGCAATCATTGTAAGTGACAATCATTCACCAATAAATATTGCATATAAAACAAAGACCGGTAACTATAACGATGATATCAGAGCCTACATAGGACGCTATGTGAGTTTTTGGGATCATCAAACGCCTGCAAGTCTTTTGCTAAATTATAACCCGGTATTCTCAAATACCCTTATGTTGCAGATAAGTTTAAATATAATAGCACTTATTGCTTCAGGAAAATCCGTGAAATTATTTCCTGACATATATTATTGTCTCTGCAATCCGGGAAAGTGTATTTGACAAGCAGCGATAGTTGGCGTCCAGTTTACCATGTTTTTGTCATTTAATAACCAGTTAAAAAATGAAATCATGGAAAAATATACTTCAACAATGGAGAATACAATTCTCCATGACATCCTGGAAATAGAAGGGATGGAATGCGGGATGCTGCAAAAGTCAAAGCTAATTGTTTCTCGACTGGAAGAAACGTATGAGGCTCTGAAGCACTTCATAAGCGGATATTCATTCCTGAATGAGGCCGAAGAAATCCGGTTCTTTAAAGAAGTAAAGCCTCGGTTTTTCAGCCTACTGATCTACTATAGCAAGGTTTACAACATTGAGTTGAGGATGCCCGCTGGCAGTACGGAGGATAAGCGAAGCCATTTAGTACACATACAAGAGAGGATAAGATTTTTTTTCGATACAAACATTGAGCTATACGGATACTACCGTTCAGGCAGCAACCATTTGGATCATCTCTACTTCCTTCGCGGGAAACGGAATATCAGGCTGTCGATCGACAGCCTCAATTTCGAGAGGGACAGTTGTTTTTCTACCTGCTGCGATCATAGAATAGCCGGAATACTGGCAAACGAGAAACTTGAGATTTACCTAAATACCCGTCTGGCAGGGTTGGCTCAGGAAGAAAGCAATGACGAATCAATCCACGGTACCCGCTCCAATGAAAAGTGGACGGACACGAAAAACGCCTTGGGTGAAATCATCTATGGAATTGACACGCTGGCAAGTGTCAATCATGGAAAGATCGACATTATTGTATTGGCCGGTATATTCGGTAGGATGTTCAATGTGGATATGAGCAATATATACCAGATGTATATTGAATTGAAAGGTAAGAAAAATAGAACGGAGTATTTGAACCGTATGATAAAGGCTTTGCTAAAAAGAATGGATGATGACGATAACAAATAAATCAACCGAATATATTATCTTTGCATGAGTAAAATAGTAATAATCAGAAGTATTTCAAATACTTCATGAGCATATGACATAACGTTCACTGAACGTCTCATCGTAGAAAACTGGTAATTTTCAAGAAAGACGAGATAGAAAGTGTAATGTTCATGCTATACATTGTTATAGCGTGGACTTGCAAGTTCCGTCTTTCGGGTATACCAGTGCCTCTACGGTGGAATATTGTGAGTTCCACGCTTTTCTTTTTTTACAAACCCTATATAATATTTCATCATGAAAAAAATCAAATTGTATATAGCAACTTCCATTGACGAGTACATTGCCCGTAGTGATGGGGATTTAGATTGGTTGGCAGAATTTCCGAATCCGGAAAGAACAGATTATGGCTACCGGGCTTTCTTTGAATCGGTAGATACGGTAATCATAGATGAAGGTACCTACTTGAATATCGTAAGCATGGACATTATTTGGCCCTATAAAGACAAAACAGTATATGTAATAACTGCTTATCCCTCAGACGGCAATGAAAAAGTTTATTTCATCTCGGAAAATGTGGTTGAAACGATATCAGAACTTTGTCAGGAAGATGGGAAAGATATCTGGCTTGCCTCAGGCAGTGAGCTATTATCTATGCTGTTAGAACGCAATATGGTGGATGAGATGATAATCAACTGCTTCCCGGTTATTTTTGGTAATGGAACACCGCTATTCCCGAATCATACCAAAGCCTCCGAATGGAAAGTTAAGGATAGTTTAACCTATAAAAATGGTGTATCACAAATTACTTATACAAAATAACATAAAAGATATACTTTATCATATAGCTTTAATAATACCTAAGTCGAACATGACTTAGGTATTTCTTTTTTTGAGGTTTATTCAATGGATTCTGTCCTGAAAACAAGTGAAAAACCATTTTCTTATCGAATAGAATTTTTATGGTTAATTTGGTTGTAGTTCATTCTTCCTGATAATCAGTGAAATAATAATTATTTTCGTGAAAATAGTACCTGAGTCAGGTATAACCTATGAAACCGGCCTTCTTTTACTGCTGATCTTTGCATTGTAATAATATTCTTAAGTCGTATGGATAATAAAAGCTTTGAAGATTGGATGCGGATCATATTAGGACGTTTTGATAAAATAGACAAAACACTCGATCGCATGAATAAGCTAAAGGAATGTTTTGATGGCAATACACTCCTTGATAATTACGATCTGTGTAAACTTCTCGGGGTTACTAAAAGAACAATTGCAAGATATCGGCAGAAAAAACTACTACCATATTATACATACGATGATGGAAGAGTGTATTACAAAGCCTCAGAAGTTGAGCAATTTATGAAAAGAAAGGGTAAACCGACTGATCCTTCTCAGCCAGCATAATTCCAACAAATGGAAATAAGGATATGGTAGATAAGCCCACAGTTTTACGCTGTGGGTTTTTGTTTAAGAAACTTTTTCCGGCACAAGTTAAAGATACGCACTTAACGGTTAAACAAGTTCAAGCCTTCAGGTTCTCTCGGAAAATATTCTTCAAATATTTTCCGAGAGAAAACTTGCATAACCTATGCGCATCTTACTTTTTTGTGAAGGAAAAAGTTTCCTATGTTGAAGGGATAGAAACGGAAAGAAAGAGTTCGATAATTTTCTTCGACAGAATAATTTTATGTAATTTTGTAAGTGTAAGTCGTTCTTTGTCTTTGTGCAGAATGGGGTAAATCGCAGAAGTTCGCTGGTTTCTAAATCGTTACCTGTTAAGAAAAACAGCCTTGCAACTTGCTTATTTTCAGACCAATATAAATATCGCTATGTCTTGCCACGTGCGTCGAGAGATTCTTCTTGATTCCACAGCAAATAGCGATTTCTTTCAAATAACTGTTCATCTTCTGATTCACCATTACCGGAAGCAAAACGCCTTTCTTTTGGCAAAGTGGATGCTCTTTATATTTCTCCAATATCTGTAATGGAATATCCAATAAAGGGATATTACACATAATTTTGGTTTTCTGCCTTGCTTTGCGTATCCATAGATTACCTTCGTTATCAGGAATAATATGCTCTTCTGTCAATTCTGATACATCTATGAAGGCAAGTCCAGTCCAGCACTGGAAGAGAAAAATATCACGTACTAAATCTAATCGGGGAATATCAAATTCTTTGGTGCTGAGTGTTTTCAGTTCTTCTTTAGTCAAGAACTCTTTATGCACTTCCTGCTCATGGAACTTGATATTAACAAACGGATTCTTACTCATCCACTCATTAGCCAAAGCCATATTCGTGATTTTCTTAATCACTTTCATATAGCGGATCAGGGTGTTTTCGGATAAATTCTTTTCCACTTTCAGGAAATGAATATAATCTTGAATAAAAGCATGGTTTACTTCTTTGAGTGGGATGTCCTTTAAATGATATTGTTTCAAAGCCATTTCTTTCATATACTTCAAACAGGTATCAAAACGGGAGATAGTTACTTTGGCATAATCCTTTCCGATTAACTCTCTGCACTTGTCGTTATGCTCCTGAAATACTTGAAATAGCATTTTGTGTTCCTCATCCAGTCCAAGGAACTTTCGCTTTATTTCCATTGAACTGATATACTTTCCTTCTTCCTCCATTTTTCGGTGGATTTCAAATAAGCGAAGCTTCACCGATTCAAGATAGCGATTAATCTCTAAAGATGTGGAATCCTTGCCTGTACAACGTTCTTTGTTCTGATTCCAGAAGTTAGGCTTTACATCACGTTTAAGTTGCATTTCTACTAACTGCCCTTCAATAGTGATCCGCAACATGATTGGCGTATCACCCGATTTTTTCAACTTTGTTTTTCTAATAAAGAAAAGCACATTAAAAGTCTGTTTCATACTCTATAAATTAATGGTTTAAAGATACTTGAACCATACTAAATAGAGAGCTCTAAACGATAAGACAATCAGCGACTTACAGTGTCATTCGTGGTCATTTTTTTACGTGGATAAAATTGACCACGATTTAGCCCGAGGGAACTGCTTGATTTTGCTAAAAATGGAGGATTTCTTGAAAAAAGAAAATCCCTGAAATGTTTTATTTTCAGGGATTTACCAAATTTGAAGTCTTTTAAAAGTGGTGCCACCAGGAATCGTCATTTTGAACTAAGTGGCTGTATTTCTTATAGATATGTTTTCAAAAAAGAAGTAATCTCCCGCTATTGCTCCACCAAATTTTTGCACTACTTTGCGGCGAAATTCTTCACAACACATTTCCTATTACAAAGATAATAGGAATCATCATATTTTGGAAATTTCAATATTATTTTTATTAAATATTAAATGA
This sequence comes from Tannerellaceae bacterium, assembly GCA_032054765.1. GTDB lineage: Bacteria > Bacteroidota > Bacteroidia > Bacteroidales > Tannerellaceae > DFXE01. The sequence continues at coordinate 83,890 of DAMBSC010000017.1, read as the reverse complement.
TAAATTTCCCTTTTCAGTCAGATACTTACAGTCGTTAATATCTTGTTTTATCTTTAATTTCATTGTAATAGGCTTCGATGCCGATTTTTTCCATTCTAATATTAATGTCTACGGAGCGTTTTTCTAAATGTTCGTCAAACCCGGTATTATTACATGGAAATTTATCACATTGGAAACAAAAATCAATCTTTTTTTCCTCACTGCATTCTCTTACTTTACAGTTCTTAAATAATACACATTTTTCTTTTCTACAACCTTTGCACTTAGGAATAGAAAAATGATTTAACAACGATTTAAATGAAGGATAGTTAGCAAAAACAGGTTCATCTAATAGTGAAACAAAACGCTCTGCATAAATATCAAACTCCCCTAATGAGTCTTTTAATCTTTGACTTAAATGGATAATATCTCCGTCGGCAAAGGCAAAACATTTTCCACAATGTAACCCACAAGGGGAAAGTCTTGATTTTATATGTTCATAATCCATGTTAATGTTATTTTATGAGATAATTTTATGGCAAAAATACAATTTATCTTCTAAATATACTTACTACTAAGTAAAATTGTTTATATTTGCGGCATGAACGATACCCGAAGCGAAATAATACGGTTAGCAGGTGAATTGATTAGGTCTATAGGATATAACTCCTTTAGTTACGCTGACATATCTAAAAAATTAGATATAAAGAATGCTGCTATACATTATTATTTCCCTTCAAAATCGGATTTAGGAGTAGAAGTAATCAATGAGAATTTGACTGCATTTAATAATCTGATAGAGAAGTGGAAAAACAAGGATTACAGACAGCAATTTACTAATTATATCCATATGCATGATAGTTTCATAAAAAGAAGCTGGGTGTGTGTTGTTGGTTCATTAGCCCCTTCATATGATACCTTACCTGAAAATATGCAGAAAGAATTGGAAAAATTAGTGAATACAATTTTAGAATGGCTAACTAATCTATTGGATAAAGGACGGGAGAACCATGTTTTCTCTTTTACAGAATCTCCAAGAACAAAAGCTTTCATGATTCATTCTGCTTTGCTCTCTTCTTTACAAATGAATAAAGTTTTGAGAAATGATGCATATAAATCTATACAGGAAGGATTGTTAAATATTTAATCTAAAATTTTTTATCCAAGATACTTACTTATTAGTAAGTAATAAAATGAAATAATTATGAGACAAATTGATTTTTTACGAGAACAGATTATTGAATCGAGAAATTTTGTAAATCGGTTAATTTCCGAACTTCCCCAAAGTTTGTGGTATGAAATTCCAGAGAATACCGATTCCAATTTTATATGGCAAATAGGTCATTTAATGATAAGTCAAAACTTCCATGCCATAACATGTATCACGGGTAGAAGTAATAAAGTGTCTGGTTTGATACCGATAGCTGATTATGTTAGAATTTTCAACGGTATGGGGACATTACATAGGTCTGTTGAAAAAGATATAATTTCGCCAGCCGAACTAATCGAACAGTTTAATGGGGTACATGAAGTATGTATTGATAATCTTTCCAAATTAGATGATGATGTTCTATTCCGTGCTTTAGAGCCAATCCCGTTTAAACATCCGGTAGCCAATACAAAATATGATGCGTTATCCTGGTGTTTCAAACATGAAATGTGGCATAGTGCAGAAATGGAGGCGATTAAATTAGCATTGAATCATCCTCTTGTTTGGATGAAATAAAAATACAGAAAATCATATAGCATAAAACAGGACTTCGGTCTGATTATCAATATTCACTTTTAAATCTTATGCTTATGAATGAATTGTCAAGAGAGAGGTTTATCAGGTTATTATCTGAACCCACACAAGTCACAAACGAAGAAATGCAAAGTGCCTATGGATGCTTTATGAAAAGAGTAGAAATCGTCAGCCAATCTGAAAACAGCTATTCTGAAATTTTTCGGAAACTGAATAATACTCGTATTGAGTTGGTGTCCATAGAAACTCTTAATCGGTACGGGCAGGGGGAAAAATGCCCTAAAATTTGTTTATATTAGAAAAGCGATCCTATTCCTCGATTCAGAAATAGACCTGTTTAAACTTCAAATCCAGTATCCCGAACAGTTCCTATCCGTTAAACCACAAACTTTTAAACCTATATTATCCCTCATACCCAAGTCTGAAAATCTGGGTGTTATGGGTATGACCGAGATTCTCACCTCATTAAGTTTATTAGAAGGGATAATAGATAAGACTGGAGAAAATCCCACTACGATAAATTTTTCCGAAACCTTTGAACAAGCTTTCGGCTTTAGATATAATGATATTTACGACCGTCAGTATGATTTGTTTCGGCGAAAACTCTGCAACCTGACCAGAACACTCGATGCTATGAAAACTGCTCTGATAAAAGAGTACCGAAAGCGTAAATTTCAGAAGGAAAAAAAAGAAAATGAAAAAAGATGATTTCATAAACCATTGATTTTTAAGTGGTTTATTCTTAGAATAGAGGGGTAATACCGGACTCCTCTATTTTTATTGCTTCGTTCTACTGAATTTTGCTTCGTCAATCGATTGGACACAAGTATTATTAATCTGTAAAACGGAGTAATCATGTATATAAATAACGAAGATTTTGAGAGTTGGATGCAGAAGCTATCCAAGAAATTAAGTGAAATCGGTCAAGACCTTAAATCACTCATCAACACCAAAGAAGTATTTGACCCTGATGAGAAATTACTCGATAACCAAGATTTGGCTTTTCTCTTGAAAGTGTCATATCGTACCCTTCAGCGATACAGAAGCAGTAAAAAACTACCTTTCTTTATGGTAGCTCATAAGACCTATTACCGGACTTCCGATGTACGGGAATTTGTCCGTAGCCACATGGATTTTCAGACCTATCAGGATTTTGATAAAAAGCACCCGAAGAATAGTAATGAAGACAAAGACCCTGAATGATTCTGCTTTTTATGTTCGAAGCAGAATAGCGCAAGCGGACGAAGGCTTGTTTTAAGTTTACGCCTTCAAAGTAGCTCCGCATTTAGCAGAAACAACTTCGCCTACCGGCTCTGTTCGTTTCGCTAAATTGAGCAAGAGGGAACTGGACTTCGTCCTGTTCTTCCTCTTGCCCTGCGGGGCAAAGCCTTCGGCTTTAGTGCTTTAGGATAAAGCACAGTTATAACACTTGCTATAACTCGAATTGATATACAATTCTATTTGAGCAAGTTAGATGTATAAATAGCTATAAAATAGTTATAACTATGGCTAAACAGAATAGAAATATCATATTTACGACAATAGCGATAGAAGCACAAACGGACAAGCTAATAGAAAAACTCTGTAAACGCTATTCGTTGAAAAAAGGGGAAATTGTGAAACTGGCTTTCTCGTATTTGGAGAAAGCGCATATCAATCCCGCTGATGCTCCCGAATCGGTAAAAACGGAACTTGCCAAAATCAACAAACGGCAGGACGATATTATCCGCTTCATTCGAAAGTACGAGGAAGACCAGCTTAACCCGATGATACGCACAAGCCATTCAATAGCCGTCAAATTTGATGCTTCCGTGAAAGAACAAAAAGGATTAATAACTTTTGAAATAGAGCAAAGCCGGGAATTACAGGACAATGTTCTGAAAAAGATAAGCGAAACATTCAACCAACATGCCGGAGTGATTAACAACCAAGCTAAACAGATAAACGACCTTGTCCAGTCCATAAACGTATCATCAAAGAAGCAGGAGCGAAATAACAATAAACTTTTGAAGCTAATCTCCCTGTATTCGGAACTTGCCACTTGCGGAGTAATGGACGGCAAGCGAAAAGATAGCCTAAGAATCGAAATAAACGACCTGATAACGAATAACCTATGAATATAGATTTCCCTCCACCGTCCAAAGGAACATACAATAATGCAGGTAGTAGCCGAAAACTATGCAATTACCTTGAACATGAAGATATGGAACGTATGGAGCAGGGAATCTACACAGAAGGATTTTTCAATCTGACAGATGATAATATCTACAAATCCCAAGTCATTAAAGATATAGACAGCAATATTGGTCAGCTACTAAAAACAGATGCCAAGTTTTATGCTATCCATGTCAGCCCGTCAGAAAAAGAACTTCGGGCAATGGGAAATACCGAACAGGAACAAGCCGAAGCCATGAAACGGTATATCCGGGAAGTGGTTATTCCCGAATATGCTAGGAACTTTAATAAAGGATTATCGGCAAAGGATATAAAGTTTTACGGCAAGATACATTTCAACCGGGACAAGTCACACAACGAACAGAATATGCACTGCCATTTGATTGTCAGCCGGAAAGACCAGACCAATAAGAAAAAGCTATCCCCACTTACCAACCACAAGAATACCAAGAAAGGAACGGTTAAGGGCGGTTTTGACAGGAAGAACCTGTTCCGGCAAACTGAACAGGGATTTGACAGGCTATTCAATCATAAACGGGAATTAACTGAATCTTTTGAATACTACAACACGATGAAGAACGGCAGTATCTCCGACCAACTCGAAATGCAGGAACAGCAAATTAAACAAGAAACCACCCGGATACAATCCACGCCTCAAGATACGGTTTCCGGTGAAAAAGAAAAGAAACAGGCAGTAATTATACCGGATTTCGGATTAAGTTCTGTTCTGGGGATTCTCACCCCCGAACCGGGCAACGGCAATGATGAACAACCGATTAAGCGACCTAAGAAAAAGAAGCCCAAACGAGGTTTGAGAAGATAAACTGTTAAAAATTAGCAATATGAATGAGTACGAAGAAATCAGAAAAGAAATAGATATATACCTGATGAAACGGTTTAAATATCGTCTATCCCTTGTCAGCCTTACGCCTGATAATATCCTAACCACCCGCAGAAACAGCCGGATAGACCTGTATTTGCGTATCCGAAAGGTAGAAAGCCTGTTCCCTCCTGATTGTCTTATTATAGCCCGAATCAGCTTTCAAAAAGAACGGATAGGGCATGGCTCTCACTTCGTCAGGTTTTTAGCAGAAATAGCCGTAAAATATGGTTTTAGGTATGTCGGAATTGAATCAACCAATGAGAAAAGCAGTTCATTTGCCAAGAAGTTGGGTTTCTACTCAATAGACGGCTTTAACTATGCAATATCAGTGAAGAATCTCCTATCATATTTTCAAGATAGGAGATAGTATAATTCTTTATTTATTTGATTTACAAAAGTACATTCCGGTAATAGAACGCCAACACCAAGCCGCAAGCGGTTTTTAGAAATTTCTTCCTTTTTGTTTCACAAAAAGAGTAAATTTCTAAAAAGTGTTGTCTTATCTATTCCCTGCATGAATGAGATGTATATCAATTAAAAAAAGAAAAAAATATGTGTTGGGGATTGAGTATTTACGTCAGATACAGCCACTTTCCGCCATTACACCCCATTTCGTAAAATCTACCTGAAATCAGTTTTCCTTTGCCTGAAATTCATTGCAATGAGAATAATTTCAGTAATCAATAAAAACAGATTTTAATATGGATATAGTAGCTATTGAAAGCAAGACGTTCGAGCAGATGAAAGGGCGTTTTGAAGATTTTGCCCGACAGGTAAAGAACCTATGCGGGGAGAATCAGGATAAAGAACAATGGTTAGGCAACAATGATGTTTGCGGACTCCTGCAAATATCGCCGAGAACATTACAGTCATACAGGGATAACGGTATTCTGGCTTACTCGCAGATTGGACGTAAGTGTTATTACCGGGTATCGGATATTGAGAATTTAATCAGTCAGTCACAAAGAAGCAAAGAGCAAAAATGAAAACAACAAATATCATTTTAGATAGGTTGGTCGGTAATTGGGAGAGCATAAACCTGAATCCGACAGTTATCATATACCGAAGCGGAGAAAGCTATTTACTTAGTGTTATTCACATGAACGAAACGAGCAAACAGGCAAGCCCTACGACTTCCGAGATACAGGAAGATGAAGAAGGATTCTTTATCAACTACAATCTGAAACGGACGGCTATCAGCTATGATACGAAACTGGATATATTAACTTTCTCCGCTTTGGGCGACTATATGCGGAACTAAAAGATACCACAATGGAAATATTAGATAAGAAATCAACGGAAATCAATTCTTTCTTCACGGGATTGGATGAGTTACTGGATATTATCGGGCAAGCCCTTAAAAACCGGACGCCACACTTGAACGGAGAGAAATTCCTCTCAAACCGTGATGTTTGCCGAATGCTTCATATTTCATCCCGAACTTTGCAGGATTGGCGGGATACTGGCAAAATCCCGTTTATTCAAATAAAGGGGAAGATTTTATACAAGCAGTCTAATATACTAGAATTTATAGAATCTGTCATAATAAAACAATTGAGATGACAGAGCGTCTGCCAAAATGGCGCGGCTTTATTAATGTTTTATTGTGGAATACTATTTGTTAAATACTTTATGAATTATAAAATATTATATTTATGGCAGATACCCACAATCTTTTTCAGGATTTCAATTCTGATTTGCAAATCACAACGACGAAAAACAATCGTCTAGTTACTTCCAGAGATAATCTAAGAGATAAAATTAGAAAATATTTCAAGGATAATCATTCTAATTATTCTCCAAAATTCTGTATGCAAGGTTCATATAAAATGAAAACCACTATCAGAACTAAAGATGACACATGTGATATTGATGATGGAGTGTATTTTGACAAGAATCCAGATAAAGTAACAAGTACAACTTTGCAAACGTGGGTAAAGAATGCTGTTGATGGGACAACTGATGACATTAGCCATAGAAAAAAATGTATTACGGTTAATTATAAAGCTGATTATAATATAGATTTGCCAGTGTATTTATTTGATAAAGCCAACGATGACCATCCGTATCTGGCTATAAAGAATGAAGGTTGGCGAGAAGATGATCCAAAAGAGATGGTAAAGGCGTTCAATGATGCCAAAGATAATAAAGGACAACTCCTAAAAATTGTAAGATATCTAAAAGCATGGTGTGATCATAAGAGGCAAAAAATGCCTAGTGGATTGGCGGTGACAATTTTAGCAATGAATGACTTCCAAACAAATGATCGTGATGATGTTGCATTAAAATTCACTTTAATTGAAATTGAAAAATCATTAAAATCAAAATTTGAATGTATTGTTCCTGCCACTCCACAGGATGATATCTTTGAGGATTATGATCAAGTCAGAAAAGACAATTTTATGAACAATCTTTCATCCTTTATTGCTGATGCGAAGAAAGCTGTAGATGAAGAACATAATTATTTGAAAGCAAGCAGATTGTGGCAAAAGCATTTGGGAGATAGATTCCCTGATGGTAAAGATGAGAATGAAAAAAGCGTTGATGCTAAAACTGTTATACCCATAATTGGCTCTTCAAGACCTTATCATGAGTAATAGTTACATTATATTTGAGAATCAACTTGCTTCAGCTTATTTAGATTTTCCGAATCTACGAATAAAGGTAAAAGATGGGAAGAAGATTCTAAAAGGAATTATTGATATTGAAAACTCTGAACATAAAGTTGTTCAGAGTTTTCTTATTGAAATTCATTGTTCCAAAGGTTTCCCTTATCGCTTCCCGATATTATTCGAAGTTGGGAACGATATTCCATGTGATGTTGATTGGCATAAATATAGTGATAACTCTTGTTGTATTACTGTACAACCAGATGAAATATTACAATGTAAAAATGGCATAACAATTTCTCAATTTATTAAAAACAATGTAATACCGTATTTTGCTAATCAGTATTATAAGAAAATAACAGGAAACTATAAAGATGAGTTTCCTCATGGAAAAGAAGGGTTGATTAAATATTATTCCGAGTTGATGAAAACTATGGATAAAAACAAATGGATAAAATATGTAAACTACACATTTGATATAGAAAAAATTAAAATCGGAAGAAATGATCTTTGTTTTTGTGGGAGTAGTGTAAAGTTTAAGAAATGTCATAATTTAGTGTTTGAAAAAATTAAAGCAATAGGAAAAAATAACATAATGAATCATCTTGAGTATCTTATAAACTATTAAAATATGATAAAGAAAAAATTATTTATTGGTTCATCTAGCGAAGAATTAGACATTGCAAATGCCGTGAAATCAGTCTTAGAAAATGACTTTGATATAACAATCTGGGATGAAACAGTATGGGATACGTCTATTTTTAAACTAAATCAGAATTTTTTATCTGATTTGTTGAAAGCTTCATTGCAATTTGATTTTGGAATTCTAATTGGAAGCACAGATGATAAAGTTATAGTTAGAGGTGAGGAGAAACTACAGCCTAGAGATAACGTTATCTTTGAATTAGGCTTATTCACAGGACGTTTGGGGACATCAAAGTGTGCATTCTTAATAGATAAAAACATCAAACTCCCTTCTGATTTTAATGGCATAACTTTAGCCAGATTTGACCGTTTAAATCCTAATTCATTAATAACCGAAACAAAAAAAATAAAGGATTTATTCATGTCTACAGATGATGATGAAATAAACTTCTTTCCATCAGCTACACTCGCAGCAGTTTATTATGAAAATCTTGTAAATCCAATTTGTCGATATGTTATTGAGAATGGAGGAATTGAAGTTGATGGAAAAAAATATGCTGAATGTATATTGAATATTATTGTTCCTGATACGATTAATAATGATGTGAATTTACAGTTTCAGAAAATAAAAAGTCGTTTCACGATGAAAGATATATCAATAAATTGTGCTGGACGACCTAGAAATATTACAATTGATGCACAAGTTGATGGCAATATTTTGAATGTCATTGACTTCCCAACTATTATATCTGGTATTAATCATGCTATTTCCAATTTGTTGCCACAAGATTTTAATAAATTTACGCCTGATTATAATTCAATCTTGAGTCGCGAGTTGAGGCGTTTCATGACTACTCTGAAAAAATTGTTAATAAGAGGTGGTTTTGATGAGATGGTTGTAGTAAAAAAAGATTTATAATGCTAAATCCTCAAAGAAACGAGGGAGAGGTCTCCAAATAACCTCTCCCTCGTTTTTTATACATTTTTTTTAATCTTTCGCATATCATTTAAAATGCTCTGATCCAACACTTTTGCATATCGTTTCGTCATACTTATATTCGAATGCCCCAGCATTTTAGCAACATTCTCCATACTAACCCCATTCGCCAAGCACACGGAAGTAGCATAAGTGTATCTGGCACAATGTGTTGAAAGATTTTTCTTAATCCCGCATAAATCGCTAATTTCCTTGATATAAGCGTTCATTTTCTGATTGCATGGAACTGGCAGTAACACATTCTGTTTTTTGCAGAGGGGATGATTCTTATATTTCTCGATGATAGACAAGGGCACATCTAATAGTGGAATATTACACATGTTTTTCGTCTTTTGACGAGCTTTCCGAATCCAGTAGTTACCCTCTCTGTCCTTTGTAATATGCTCCAAGGATAGCTGCTTCACATCTATAAACGAAAGACCGGAGTAAGCACAAAAGACGAAAATATCACGCACCAAGTCAATACGAGGAATTTCAAATTTTTTATTTACCAGTATTTGAAGTTCATCCCAAGTCAGAAACTCCCGGTGAACTTCTTTCTCATGGAATTTGATACCTACAAATGGGTCTTTACTTATCCATTCGTTGGCAAGAGAACGGTTTGTAATTTTTTTCAAGCATTTCATATAGCGAATAACTGTATTTTGTGCGCAGTCTTTTTCTGTTTTCAGATAGAACTCGAAAGCCCGGATGAACTCTCCGTTCACATCTTTGAGTGGCATATCTTCTTTGTCGAACTTGGTCTTTATAAGTTCCGCCAAATAGCGTTTACAGCTTTCATAACGACGTACAGTTATTAAAGCGAAGTCTTTCCCCACTAATTGCCTACATTGGTCGTTATGCTCCTGAATAGTAGCTATAAGAGTTCTTGGGGCTTCTTTTTCTTCCAGTCCAAAGAACTTATCACGAAGAATAATCGCCGAGATGGACAAACCTTCCTGTTTCAAATCCGCATGGATATTATACAATTTGATTCGGGCTTCTTCTATAAACTTGTTTAGGTCGTTTGATTTGCGGTCTTTGCCACGAGAACACTCTTTCGCTTGATTCCAGAGGGAAGGACTAATACTTTTACGAATGTTAGTTTCAGCACGGACATTGTTTACCGTAATTCTCATGCATACAGAGGCTTCACCATTCTTCAATAGTTTTGTTTTCTTTAAGAAAAACAAAACACTAAATGAATTTCTTTCCATCATTTTTCTACTTGTTTTAAGTGATACAAAATTATGGAAAAGTGGAGAGAATTTCACTACGCAACAGGCTGACAACCAGCGCCAATTAAGGTCAAAAGGTGGAGATAAATATCTCCTAAATTTGCTCCACCTATTGCTCCACCAGAGTAGGTCGAAATTTGCTGTTTTTTGCGTAGTGGGTAAAATAAAAACTCCCGATATTCGCTGAATATCAGGAGTTTACTTCTTTTTGCTTTCTCTAAAAGTGGTGCCACCAGGAATCGAACTCCTTTGGCAACCACCTATATAACAATATCTTATAAACTTTTAAATTTCAAAGCCACCGAATTTGCAATGATTGATTTTCAGCATTTTTCCAGCAATTTCCTTGCTTATTCGATGTGAAACAAAGATAAGGAAAATTCCATTAATAACCAACAACAGAAAAGGCATTTTCCATCCTATCCTGTTCGGAAGAAGATATCTGATAATTCTTTGCTTCCTGCCTCCAGTTTGAAACAACTTTCTTTATCTGTTCAATCATCATTTGGGTCTCTTCGTTCTCAAGTCTGAAGAAATCAGAAACACTTAATACTAAATCTAAATCCAATGAATTATCATCCAGACTTATATTTAACTTCAAACCTGTTCCATCTGGATTCGGATTCATATCATAAGCAGGAGAGAGCCTCCAACCCTTATCATTCAATAGAAAACCATGATTACGTAAATGGTCATCCGTATTACTGATACAAACTGAAAATGCAATACGCCTGAAGAGTTCTTTCAGATCTTCACTTACATTGGAACCATGTTTGATTATAAATTCGGCAAGTTCCAAATAGCTGAGTCCCTCATCTGCTCCTGTTCCGTCCGTATATCCAAGTAAAGTCATGGCAGAAGCAAAATGGATACGTTTTCCTTCATCATCCCTATCAAACCGTTTAGTCAGATAAGTATGATATCTACTGTTGAATTTTCCAATTTTCCCTATAGCACAATTTATTCCTGCTTTCTGAGCAAGAGAATTGGCCACCATTTCCCAAGCTCCTATATTCACATCATCATTCTTACTGGGAAACTTTGCAATCCATAAAGAACCATCGGTATCCTGAATATTTGCTTTGGGACGTGCCCCGCCCAATGAGGAACCAGGAGCATATAACATATTCAACCATTTCAAAAGCTCCGGATTATTCTGCTCTAATCCTTTTTCGTACTCAAGGCTGGCACTTTCAAGCTCTCTTATAGAAGTCCATGGAGGAGTAGCATAATCTTTATTATTATCTAAAAAGTCTCCCTCTTTATCCGTTTTAAAACGTAAACCTCCCATCCGGAGAGGATCATAAACTCCAAGTAAAAAATCCGACTCAAATAAGGTTCTTGCCTTTCTCTCCTCTTGTTTTGCCAAAGCTATTTCACGACGTTTCATCAAGACACGCCCCCATCTGTCAGGAGAGGAATCAAGAAACATCCCAAAATTCAGTTTTTCATCTCGTAGATGTTGGAATCCTGAAAAAAGCGACAGGTCAGGATCAATAATTTTTGCTTTGCCTGATTTTAGCCACTCATCATCATACTGAAAAGAAAATATTTCTTTTCCCCTTATCTGATTTGCAGTCAGAGTTCCCATAAAATGCGGATGGTTTAAACCTACCCAATCGGCATATACATATATATTTTTTGTCGAATCTCCCATAATTTATTTCTTTGAGGAACTCCGGCCTAAAAGCAATTCGGCATCCTGCAATTTCCTTCCCAGTATATCATCGCCGGCTAGTTTAAGAATATCTTTCTCCAAGCCAAGCACAAATAGTACTTGAGCATAAACACCAAAGGAAACAGAAGATTGCCCTTTCTCTACCTGCCATAAAGTAGAACGGGAGATTCCTGCGCGTTCTGAAACTTGCTCCATGGTAAGATTTCGCCTAAGACGTGCTAATTTTATATTTTCACCGGTCTCTTCAAGGATTTTACCTAAACGGGGTAATAATGTCAGTCCTTTACTTTTCATACGGATTTATATTTTGCACAAAGATAATATTAATGTTTTATATATCAAACAAAGTGTAGTAAAATCACTCTTCGTATACGAAATATAACAAGCAAATTCACTGTATATGGTGAATTTGTAATGAAACAGTACTTCAATCGGTATATCATGCATCTAAATGAGCAGTCGAGGGATTTAGTGAAAGTCTTTATTATGAATAGTCTTATATCCTAAAAACATAGTCAAAAAGTCGAAGCGAAAGTTTATAGCTGGCTTTTTTGTTACATTTGTCACTCAGTTTAAAAAACATGAAAATAAATTCCATACCCATTATAGAAATTGGACATATAAATAATGTCGATGATAATCTGAAAAAAGATTTCATTATTTCGGATAGCAATGAAGATATATTGCAGATTATGTCGGAGCATCCTTTAAAAATGAATTCTATACTTGTAGGGATATGCGTACAAGGTGAAGGTAAAATACAAGTAAACCTAAATTCATTCCATCTAAAAGAAAAGAGCATTATTATATTTTCTCCGGGAACTATTATACACTGCCATCAGGCAAATATGAGTAATGATTTTCATTTAAAGTATATATCATTCTCACCGGAATTTATTTCATCCTTTGAAATAAGCTATATATACTCTGAAACAACACAATATCCTTACTTCAAAGCTACCGAAAAAGAATATAATCTTTTGCTGAAAATCTTTTCTGATCTGGAAGAAAAATACAACAATAGGAAACATTCATTCCGAAGAGAAGTCATACAGCATACCTTATTGGCGTCATCTTATGAGTTCTGCCAGATACACATCGACCATTTCGAATGCGGTGCAGAAACAAATATCAGCAGAAATGAAAGGTTAATACAAGACTTTTATAGCCTTGTATTCAAATACTATAAACAACAGCATGATACGGCTTTTTATGCCGACAAATTACATCTTTCTCCCAAATATTTATCCGCATTAATTAAAGAACAAACCGGAAAAACGGTAAGTGAATGGATCTTCAGTTGTATAATTATTGAAGCAAAAGCACTGCTAAAATCTTCACAAATGACTATTCAGGAATTAGCTTATTACTTCGGTTATGCCGATGCAACCTCTTTCGGTAAATTCTTCAAAAAACAAGCCGGATTAACCCCTAAAAAATACAGGTTAAGCTAAACAATTATCTGATAAGATACTTAATTCTGTATATCTGACTATAATTTGGGGATTTACCCCCTGTTTTTCTATCTGTTCAATAAAGAACTTTGCACTGATAATATTTACATTTTAAATGTAATGTTAAACTATAACACCTAATAATATGATATTCTATTTTTCAGGAACTGGTAATTCCAAATTTGTAGCTCAGAAAATAGCGCAAGGCATAGATGACAACTTCATTTCAATTAGCGACTGTTTAAAGAGTCAAGAACTCACTTTTAACATTAGGGACAATGAACAGCTTGGCTTTATTTTTCCGACTTATTTCTACGGAACACCTTCTATAATTGCAGATTTTGTAGAAAAATTAAAGCTAAATAATTACAATAGCCAATATGCCTACTGTATTACTACATGCGGACAAGAATCAGGCAATTTATTTGTTCAGTTTGGTAAGCTATTGGCTAAGAAAGGGATTAAATTGAATGGAGCATCAGAAGTTATCCTTCCAGACAATTACATATTGTTATTCAATCTTTTGCCTCCAAAAGAGAAGCAACATAGAATGTTCATCGAGGCCGAAGCATACACCAACACGCTAATAACTCAAATAAAATATGAGAATCTACCCATAGTTAAATCAGGAATGGGCCGTTATTTGAAGACAAAACTGATGTATCCTTTCTATGAATTTGGTCGTAAAACAAAACATTTCTACACTTTAGATACTTGCAATGGGTGCAAGCTTTGCGAAAATATATGTCCTGCAAATATCATTATTATGGAAGATAACAAACCTCTATGGATTGAGGAGCGATGTATACAGTGCCTTGTATGCTTACATCGCTGTCCCCGGGAAGCAATTCAACATAAGAAACGAACTGAGAAAAGAGATCGGTATAAAGGGGCGTATTGACTCCTGAACAACGAAGACGTAACATGCAGGCAATAAAAAGCAAGAACACCAAAATAGAATTACTTCTTGGAAAATCTATGTGGGCCGCAGGTATACGATAAAGAAAAAATGATAAAACAGTTTTTGTCAAACCTGATTTCGTCATGAAAGGATTAAAGATTGCCATTTTTTGCGACAGTGAATTCTTTCATGGTAAAGACTGGGAAATACAAAAAGAACGAATTAAAACCAATCGGGAATTTTGGATAAACAAAATAGAGAGAAACATAAGAAGAGATAACCCATCTATATGAAGTTATTGAAGAATAAGAAAAAACATTTCCACAGTATTTCACGATTATAATTATAATTAATCATTATAACCCAAGCTAATTTAGCTTGTTAATTATCATTTCATCCTTGAAATTCTAAAGTTCATCAGTAAAACAGTTATATGTTTATATCAATACATATAATATATTACCTTTGAGACGAATAGAATAATATGATTTTATGACATCCTATCTGATAGTAGAAGATGAGCGTTTAGCCTATCTCGAATTAAAGCGCATGATGGATAAGCTTCGTCCCAGATACACCTTCATGCAACGTACAGAAACCATAGCTGCAACCGTGGGCTTCCTGAAAAACAATGATCCCGGACTTATCCTGCTCGATGTAAGCCTGTCGGACGGGAACAGTTTTGAAATATTCAATCACGTCAATATCTCCACACCCATCATATTTACCACAGGCTATGATGAATATGCACTGGAAGCTTTCAGGCTCAACAGCATAGATTACCTGTTAAAGCCTATCGAAGAAGAAAAATTAAGTGTGGCACTGAATAAATTTGAACAGATATACCAATACCAGTCACCCCGGTTCAACTATAAACTACTGGAAGAGGCATTGCCCCGGCAGGTAAAAAAACGCTTCCTTATCCAGAAGGGAGATTCTTACTCCTATATTGATGCTGGCGAAATAGCGTTCTTCTACAGTGAAGATAAAGTAAATTTTATCCATACTTTCACAGATAAGAGATATATAGTAAACTATACTCTGGATCAATTGGAACAGTATCTGGACCCGGCAATCTTTTTTCGGGCTTCCCGCAACTGTATCACTAATATAAAGGCGATCAGCAAAATAGTTAAATATTTCAACAGCCGCCTGAAACTATCATTCCAGCCCCAAAACCCGCATGAGGTTTTGGTAAGCCGGGTGCGGGTCGATGATTTTCTTAAATGGGTGGATGGTATTATATGAAAACAGAGACAATGAATAAGAAGAAACAACCGATGCTCGTCTTTATTTGTATTATTGTAATCATGTCCTTCTTTTTCGAATGGATCTACATTATATTAGTTAGAAAAGAAGAGGTTAATATTCTCGACATCTTGATCGACCTGCCTTTTATTATGCTCATGGCATTCATTAGCTTACTGGTCGTCCATTCCACCAATAAACGCTTCAGATATAAGAATAACATATACATACGTGTTGTCTTCGAACTTGTTATAACATCCTCATTTGCTGCCATATATACTTTTATCGTCCAGTACCTGGTCAAAACCGAGCCTGCTGCGGACTCAGGCGCCTACCTCGAACCCGCCATTGTATTCCTTTTAGGCAATAATATAATCGTGCTGATGCTGGAGTTATTCTTTTACAACCAACGGCAAGCGAAGGCAGATACGCATATCGCGGTCATCGAAAAAGAACGTGCCGAGTACCTGTATGCGACGCTCAAGGCCCAGATCAATCCTCACTTTTTATTTAATAGCCTCAATGTCCTGTCTTCATTGACATTTGAGTCGCCGGAGAAAGCAAATATATATACCAAAAAACTGTCAAATATATACCGGTATGTCCTGTCGACAAATGCGGTAGAACGTATCGAATTAAAAGAAGAGATTGATTTCCTGAAATCTTACATTTACCTGTTATCGATCCGTTTCGAGAATACACTGGTAATTAATATCAACGGCGATGAGAATAGCCAAAGGTATATTATACCTGTGAGCCTGCAGCTTCTTCTCGAAAATGCGATGAAGCACAATATTGCCACCAAGGAGCAACCTCTGACAGTGGATATCAATATCGGGCCTGAATGCGTTACCGTTATCAACAATATACAGCTTCGCATTAACCCCGAAAAGAGCGGACACGGACTGGATAACCTGCAGAAACAATACCACATGCACAATAAGTCGATAAAAATAGACAGCACCGATTCCCTATTTATTGTACGGATTCCCTATCTGTGAAAAATCTTATCCTGCCGGCAATGAAGTTCATCCTGCCGATTCTGTAGTCCGTCATATTTCACTATAATAGTTGTGTAATAAATTATTCTTTTGCAAGTGAATTTAAAGAATAATTTATGAAAACATTTTTGACTCTATTAGCTCTTTCCTTCTCTGCGATCATATACGGACAGACTGGGAAACCAATCAGGGGAACTGTCATTGATGCCGCTTCAGGGCAGGCGCTTCCCGCTACGGTCGTAGTTCTTAACACAAATCCCCAAAAAGGCGCGATGAGTGATATGGATGGTAATTTCGTTATCGAGGGCCTGCCGATTGGTCGCTACGATATCCAGGCATCCATTATGGGTTATGAACCCGCAGTATTCAAAGAAATAGCGGTTTCATCAGGTAAAGAAGTATTTATTACCATTTCCCTGAAAGAAAGCTTAACACAATTAAGTGAAGTCGTAATACGTCCAAAGGTCAACAAAGAAGAACCGATGAATAATATTGCGACCACCAGTGCGCGTATGCTGAGTGTGGAAGAAGCCAGCCGTTATGCCGGAGGTATGGATGACCCTGCAAGGCTGGTAACCTCTTTTGCCGGAGTAGCCGGTAATATCAGCAGCAATGGTATATCCGTCAGAGGGAATTCCCCACAGGCTTTACAATGGCGTTTAGAGGGTGTTGAGATACCTAACCCTACGCACTTCTCAGATATAACCGGAGCCGGAGGAGGTGTTATTACCGCCCTTAGCTCGCAGGTATTGGGCAATTCGGATTTCTTTACCGGAGCTTTCCCGTCGGAATATAGCAATGCCCTGTCGGGAGTCTTCGATATGCAATTGCGTAACGGTAACAGATGGGAACATGAGCATGCCGTTCAGATAGGGACACTTGGGATCGATGTAAGTTCCGAAGGGCCGTTAAAAAAAGGTGGACAGGCATCTTATCTTTTCAATTACCGCTATGCGACAATGGCCCTGATGAATGATATAGCACCCGATTTATTAGGAGACGATGCCGGAGGGATGCGCTATCAGGACCTGTCATTCAAACTGAACTTCCCTAGCCGGAAAGTAGGGACGTTCTCTGTCTGGGGACTGGGGCTTATCGACCAATACAGGATGAAGCCCGTGAAAGACCAGGCCAAATGGGAAACCGTTGACGACAACTCCGACAGTAACTTCAAACAAAATATGGGTGCCGGAGGAATCGGACATAAATATTTCTTCAATGACAATACCTACATCAAAAGTGCATTAGCCGGAACATATACTAAGAACACCTTATTGTGGGATGTTTTTGACACCGATATGAAACTGAGCCGGGGAGCAGACCTGAAAGGTACCAACTGGACGGCCTCATTCAATACCTATGTAAATAAGAAATTCAGCAGCAGGCATACCAACCGTACAGGTATCAATGTTTCAAGGCTTGCCTATGATATCAATTACAATATAAGCCCCGATTTCCCGAATGCTTTCAAGGCAATGGAGAATTACGCTAAAAGTGACGGCAACACCATGTTGTATTCAGGTTTTACCAATTCCACAATACGGCTGGGTAATAAGATAACTGCCAATATCGGGGTGAGTGGACTGTATTTTGCCCTTAATAAGGAATACAGCATAGAACCAAGGGCAGGTATCAAGTGGCAGATGTCCCCTAAGCACTCAATGGGATTGGCATACGGTCGTCATAGCAAGCATGAGAAACTGGATTACTATTTTGTCGAAAGAGATAACGAATTCGTAAACAAGAAGCTCAATCTGGCTAAAGCAGACCATTTTGTCCTTTCTTACGACTGGTCACTCTCTGATAACCTCCACCTGAAGATAGAAGCCTACTACCAATACCTGTCCAGGGTTCCGGTTACTAAGGATAGCACTTTCTCCATTATCAACCAGAAAGAATGGTACCTGAATACCGCTCTGGTAAACGACGGTAAAGGTAAGAACTACGGGATCGATATTACACTGGAACGTTATCTGGCTGACGGCTATTATTACATGTTCACGGGATCGGTATTTAATTCCCGCTATAAAACAGGAGACGGCATCTGGAGAAACACGCGCTTAAACCGCAATTATCTTTTCAATGCCTTAGGAGGTAAAGAGTGGAGAGTAGGAAGAAGGAAACAGAATACACTCAACCTGAACTTAAAACTATCCTATCAGGGAGGGGAGCGTTATTCCCCGGTAGATGAACAAGCCTCATTACTGGCACAGGATGCGATTTACGATGAATCAAAAGCATATTCCAAACAATTGAAGCCTGCCCTGACCGGTAGTTTCACCTTCGCTTATAAGATCAACAGGAAGAAGCTGGCGCACGAGTTTGCTGTAAAAATGGTAAATGCAAACGGTTATAAAGAATATAACGGTCATGTCTTCAACTACAAAAAGGAGGAAGTCGAGATGGACAAAAAATCAGTTGTAATGCCGAATATCAGCTATAAAATCCAATTTTAACCGACATAGGTATAATCTCTTATCAGCCTGCAATCGAAATGAAAATAACAGGGAAAAAGCCGGTTATGGGAGACGTTATCATGTGGTCTGTCATATCATTGATAGTTGTTGCAACACTTTCTTACACGGTTTATTGGCTGGCAACAGACATGAACAGCTTTATAAGATGTATTTGCACTTCGCTCTTTGTTCGCTGATGGTTTTAGGAGATACTACTGAGGATTTATAGTTGATTTAATAATATGCAAGCAGACATAAGATGAATGCATTAGGTAAAATACGGGTAATAGGCAAGGTTATGGTATGGTCTGTCGCAGCATTAACGGTTATAGTATTAGTTATTTTTTCTTATCTCTTGATTAAGAGTCCCGGAGAGCTTCCGCCATCGTTAACGGATGGTTCAGGAAATATTATCCCAAACTCTATCTCGGAGCGGATTGAAATGGAAATCGGAGGTATCACGCAGGGGTTATTCATTCGCGGCGAAAACCCGGAGAATCCGGTTATATTATATTTACATGGGGGTCCAGGAAATCCGGAACTTCCCTTTGTAATCCCCAGGGAGTCCGAAGAAAGGCTGGAAAAATATTTCACTGTCTGCTACTGGGAACAACGGGGCTCCGGTATGTCGTTCAGTAAATCACTCGATCCTTCGACAATGACCGTGGAGCAAATGGTACAGGATGCCCATGAATTAACCGGATATCTGAAAGAACGGTTCGGCAAGGAGAAAATATACCTCATGGGTCATTCCTGGGGCTCTTTTCTGGGAATCAAGACGGCTGAACGTTATCCTGAGAACTATATCGCCTATATCGGCATGGCTCAGATGTCCAATCAACTGGAATCTGAGATATTGGCATATGATTATCTGATGCAACACGCTAAAGGCATCAATGATAATAAGGCCATACATGATCTGGAAAAATACGATAAGTATGCCCCGGATTTCCCCAACTATGATTATACGATGTATGTAAGTACAAGGTATGCGGATAAATATGGCGTAGGGACAATGCACGAGAATTCTTCAATGATCGCCTTCGTAAAAGACGTCCTGCTATTCGAAGGGTATACAATTACAGATAAAATGAACCATGTGCGGGGTTCTACATTTTCGTTCCGCTATTTGTTTCCTATAGCAACGGCGGATAATCTGTTCGAATCGTCAAGGTCGTTCAAAATACCTGTATACTTTATACATGGCAAGTATGACTACCTGGTATCTTATCCGTTGGCAAAGAAATACCTGGAGGAAATTGAAGCACCGGACAAAGACTTCTTTCCATTCGATAACGCTGCGCATTCACCCAATATGGAGGACACGGAAAAATTTGTAAAAATAGTTAGGGATATTGATACCCAAATCTTATCAATAGAATAAAAACGATATGAAAAAAATACTGATTATACTTCTGTATGTATTTGTGTTGTATTCATGTGCTACAACGGCACTCAATAAAAGTGTAAAAAAGGTAGAACTGGGAATGACCAAAAAGGAAATAGTAAAAATTATGGGGAAAACCTATAATAGTTCCGGGGCTGTGAAAACTCCGGAAGGAAATTTAGAAACAATAAAATATACCGATACTACCACCTCGGGTTATACCTTTCATTTTCTTAACGACAAACTGGTAAAATGGAATGAAGGCACGAAAAACCAGTACCCTTCACGTCCGCGCCGACACTGATAGACATACCTGTATGTAGAATATCCAAATAGAAATACTTTCAGAAAGGCTAACTTTGATAAGCAAAAGCAAGAATGGACAGTTTTATGTTGGCTTGAAGTTGTAAATTTGGCATGATCTAAAAACAATGATAGATATGAATAAAAGGCTTCTGAAAACAGAAATGGAAAAATGCCTGGCAGGAGAATGGTACGATTGTCACGATCCGGTTTTCCTTAAATTAAAAGGCAAAACCATTGATTTGTTGATGAGGTATAACTCGCTGCCTTATGATTATAAAGAGGAGAAGTATAAAATACTGAAAGAAATGTTTGGCAGTATAGGGACAAAAGTTTCTGTCGGCCATTCATTCATTTGCGATTATGGCTGTAATATCCATATTGGTAACAATGTCACGGTCAATACAGGATGCACATTCATTGACTGTAATAAAATCGTTATTGGTAACAATGTACTGATAGCTCCCAATGTAAAGATTTATACTGTTACACATCCCATTGAATTAATTGAGCGGCTTTCCCCTGTCGAAACAGAAAATGGTATTGACCTTATCCGCCATACTTATGCCCTTCCTGTAACCATTGAAGATGGTTGTTGGATTGGTGGTGGAGTAATTATACTACCCGGAATTACCATTGGTGAAGGGAGTGTTATCGGAGCAGGCAGTGTGATAACCAAAAATATTCCTGCAAATACTCTGGCGGTCGGAAACCCATGCCGGGTAATTCGTAAAATCAATAAAAGAAACGAGAATGATTAAATTAGTTGCTTTCGACCTTGACGGTACCATTGGAGATACTATTCCAATGTGTATGCAGGCTTTTAAGATGTCAGTAGAGCCATATATAGATTACAGGCTTTCAGACGAAGACATCCTCAAAACTTTCGGATTAGATGAAGAAGGCATGATAAGGCAAATTATTACGAATGATAACTGGAAAAAGGCACTCGATGATTTTTATACAATCTATCAGGAAATGCATGTTTTATATCCCCGTCCGTTTGATGGAATAGTGAAATTGATTAAGGAATTGAAAGATAGATCTATTCCGGTTGCCCTTATTACCGGAAAGGGAAAAGGTAGCTGCCGAATCACATTACAGTGGTTTGCAATGGAAAAATACTTCGACAGGATAGAAACGGGCTCTCCTGAAAAAAACAGGAAATCAGAAGCTATGAATAATTTGCTTACTGAATACAAGTTGAATCCCAACGAGATGGTTTATGTAGGTGATACTGTTTCCGATATTTTGTTTTGTCAGCAGACTGGTGTCAAATGTCTGTCTGCGGCATGGGCAAAGTCAGCCGATTTAACTGTATTGGAAAAATATAATGAAGGGAATGTTTTCCAAAGCATCAGTTCATTAAAGGAATATTTATTTCCACTATTGGATGAAGCAAAATAAAAGAGAAGAATGTTAAGAGTATGAAAAATCAATCAAAATTATCCCTATACGGAATAAGGAATTGATTAACACTGTAGATAAAATAATTAACGAATAAAATTAAAACAAAATGATGGAGATTCTTTATTCAATCCCTCTGTGGGTATGGGTTATTATTCTATTATGGGAATTAACATGGAAAGCAATTGCCATGTGGCATGCAGCACGTAGGAATCAATTAAGTTGGTTTGTCGTGTTGTTAATATTGAATACAGTTGGCATTTTACCCATAGTTTATTTATTGTCAAATCGTAAAAAAAACTCTTAAAATAAAAGTCTGATAAAAAAGCGAACAACAGCCAAACGAAGACAACCGACTGGAAATGTGCGGATAAAGTCTTTTGTTTAGCTTATTTTTTAGGCGGTCAAAGCCACCTATAGACAAAGGTAAGACAAAGTTTGATTACCACATCATTACCTTGCCATAAAAGCGCAAGCAGGCTATAAGTCGCTGTTTGTCTTTGCTTTGCGCTGTCGCTTATAATCTCTTGTAACTCAAAGTAAACTAATTTTGTAACATTAAAAACTTTGAGTGAGATGAGAAGTACTTTTAGCAGATTGATTCATTTTTACACCGATTCATTTATCAGATTGAGGTAACTTTGCAGAAAACATAAATATATTAAAATGACACAGTTAAGGAATATAAACAAAGCTGCACCCGAAGAAATACAGAAATTAGCAAATAATCATGCAATTGCTGTAAACCTACGGGATGCCTTTCCATATCCTTATACGGTTGAAGATGCTGTTACTTATCTTGAATTAGCCGCAAATGGTGTATTAGGACACGTTTTCGGCATATATGATAATGATACGTTCGTCGGTTGTTGTAGCCTGATTCCGCAAAATGATGTATATCGTATTAATGCAGAAATAGGATATTGGATTGGAGAGCCTTATTGGGGCAGAGGATATGCGACCGATGCAGTAAGGCAATGCTTAAAATTTGCCTTTGAGGAACTTAATTTATTGCGGGTTTATGCGAATATTTACGAGTACAATATAGGCTCAATGAAAGTTTTGGAAAAAGTAGGCTTTGAAAAAGAGGCCATTATTAAGTCCTCGATAATGAAAGAAGGCAAAATATTTGACGAACATTTATATAGTATTAGGAAGCAATGAAAAAAGACATAGGCGCTCATATTATCAGCAAATTGGATTTGCAGGATATAGACAAAATACTTGCCGACGAATTAAGTGGGTCAGAGTTAAACACGGTTTTACTGGATGTTTTTAACAGGCGTGTTCAGCAGGAAACACCCTCGTCTTTATTACAGAAATACGAGAGCAACAAACTTGTTAAACCCGCTCCGTTAGAAGATGTTTTGGACTACAAAGAAAATGAATTGCGGACTTATAAATTAATAGCAAGCAAAGGATTTAAACCCATAGAACTTTCCCCGGTCGCACAGCTTGGGACAAGTAGTGTTATAGCAACGGTAGATCAAAAGAAAGTTCTTACCGCTTTGAGAAATACGGAAGTACAGGCTGACCCAACTAACGCAATAGCATTACATTATGCGGCATTAAAGAAAAAAGGAGAATTAGATAACAAAACCTACAATTACAGTAACATTTCACGGGTAATAAGGACACAAGTTTTTGATAATCCTAATTTCACGCCTCATTTTATTGTTCTTGCTTTGATTTCATGCGGTAAAGACACAGGCAGTTTCAATTTTGAAAAAGAGGAACTACTAAAGCATTTGACTACATCGTATGAAATATGTAAAAGTTTCGGAGTGGATAAAATTTACTATGAAATTATCCCGTGCAAAGGATATGACTGTCAAAGCCCGCTTATAACTGAATGTATATCGTATGTCCGGGAAAAGAATAGTAATCTTGAGGTTTCAGTTATTGAGCCGCAACACGACAATAATTATTACTGTGGCTTCAGAATAAAACAGCAAATAGAAATCGTCGGCAATACTATTGAAATTGCCGACGGAGGACTGCTCGACTGGACACAACAGCTTTTAACCAACAAAAAAGAGCGAATGATGACATTCGGGCTTGGCATTCAGGTATTATATCATTTGACTAAATAAACATGGTAAAGGGTAAAGTCATATTTGAAGATGAGGAAAAAGCAGCGATTAACTATCCCTGCTTTGAACACAACTCCATCAGAACTATAACAAAAAGAGAAAGTAAAAAAGACGATAAAAGCACATTAATAAAACTCATTCAGCATAAAAGATAGAAAAATGATAAAAACTATATTCTTTGATTTAGATGGTGTAATTGTCGATTCAGAACCAATCCATGCGAAAGCAAAAAAAATGATTCTGGATTCATATTCCATCCAATATCCCGATTCCATCTTTGATGATTTTATAGGGCAACCGGATGAGGTTTTCTTTAAATATGTCTATGAAAACCTTGATAAAAAAAGAAACTCATATAAGCAGCTATTACAGGAAAAGTACAACTGTTTTTTTGAGTTAATTCCTGAAATGAAACTGGTCGAAGGATTTACCAGTTTTATTAATGAAATCAAAAACAGAAATATAAAAACAGCATTGGTTAGCTCCACATCAACATATACATTCGGATTGATCGATAAACAGTTTCATCTTGGTGATTTGTTTGATTTGTTAATCACTGAAAAAGATACAGATAGACATAAACCTTTTCCTGATCCGTATGTCAAGGCATTACAAATGTTGCCAGCATCAGTAGATAATACAATCGTTATCGAAGACTCTCCAAATGGAATTAAATCCGCCAAACAGGCAGGATGTAGAATTTTTGCATTGACCACATCATTCAAAAGAGAAAAACTTTTTGAAGCAGATGAGATTTTGGATAGTTATGATGAAATAGCTGAAAAATTGATACAATGAAGATTTTAAAGAAAATTACCAATGGTATCCTCCTCATTCTAATAGGAATACTTCATACCAGTTTAGCCATTTCTCCGGAAGGAGGAGGAAAACAATTCCTGAATGCAGCTAATTCTTATTTTTTCAATATTAGTAGTGGTAGTGATGAGCTTCCTTTAGAAGCGGGACAAACGGGGCTTGATATGCTGGCTTTTTTCTGGTTCTTTTACTTTGGGCTACTGCTTATTCCTTTGGGCTTACTGGTGCATTCTATTGAAAAAAACAAAAGAATACTACCTTATTCATTTACTGTATCTTATTTAGTATTTGTACTTGCCGGAAGCTACATGGTTCCAAATTCAGGAATGACAATTATAATGTTACCTCATGCAATCTATATGTTGATAATAAGCCATATAAAAACCCAAAAGGCTAATAGTACTCAATAGATAAAACCCTTAAGCAAATGACTCACCCCTACAATATATACGTCGTTCATGGATATACGGCCAACTCGCAAGCCAATTGGTATCCTGACCTGAAAAACCACTTAGAATCTGAAAACATAACAGTGCATGTCTTTGATATGCCCAACCCTCATGCCCCGGTAGAAAAAGAATGGCTGGACTTTTTAGAAGCAAACATCACAAACTTTGATAACAAATCATTTTTTATTGGGCATAGCTTAGGCTGTGTGGCTATATTAAGATTTATTGAAGATAAGAATACAGATAATATTGAATCCCTTTTTCTTGTTTCCGGTTTTGGTGAAGATTCACCAATTCCGGAACTTTCTGAATTTGTAAAAGAGAAGATTGATTATGCTAAGTTTATTAAAACCATAAAGAACAGAGTAGTTATATCAGCCGAAGATGATGATATTGTACCGTATCCATATTCGGAAATATTGGCAAAGAAATTAAATGCTCGATTCAACTTATTGAAAACAGGGAAGCATTTTATTGACAGGGATGGATTTACTACATTTCCTTATTTGATAAATATCATTCAAAAAACAATTTAAAAAATTAGAGAATATGAAGAAATTAGTTTTTATTCTAACTTTCGTAAGCCTTTGTATGGCGGCTTACTCACAGACAAATAACAATACAGATACTACTAAAAGCCTCAAAACGATAAAAGAAGTTATTGAGGATTCTCGTGAAGGAGTGGAGTTTATAGATAATACAGAATTGATAAAACGTATCAATGCAAATCCTAAACTCATTTTACTTGATGTCCGCAATAAAGAAGAGTATGATGCTGGACATTTAAAAGGAGCAACCTGGCTCGAAAGAGGGCTTGTAGAATATACAATGGCACGTACGTTACGAGAACCTGATGCTGAAATAATAGTATATTGCGCAAAGGGAAACCGTTCTGCTCAGGTCGTTAAAGCGCTGAAAAATATGGGCTATAAAAATGTAAAGTCTCACACTGGCTTAGAAAAATGGGCAGAAGAAGGTTATTCTATCTACAATTATCTGGGCGAAATAAAAGTTGTAAAACTGAGGGAAGTTAATTCCGCTACAAATCCTATAAATTATTATCAGGAGAAGAAATAAGTTAGGGGAAAGACCATTGCCAATAAGTGATTCTTAATATCTATATTTACTCAAAAAACAAAATGGTACACTTAGTTTATTGTGATGACAAAGCCAAAGTATTAGATAAAATACTCAATGGCAGTAAAACGATGATCGTTCGTGGAGCGACAGGAAGAAAAATTCCCCACAGCCGTGTGGACGAAGGAGAAACCCTCTACTTTATGCAAAAAGGTTCGAAGAAGATATCCGCCAAAGCCACGGTAATCCATGTAGACAACTACACCAAACTTACCGATCCGGAGATTACCGAAAAACTGAATAATCCGAAACTCGACCTGACAGACAAACAAAAAGAACGCTGGCATAAAAAATGTCTGATATTGGTAGAGTTTTCCGACTTGGAGAAGATTGATCCTGCACTTGATTTCGAACATCAGGGAAATATGGATGATTGGTTGATTATCGAGAAAATCGAAGATGTAATTGTAGGAACAAGCATCCCCTATAATTACGAAAAAAGTAGGTTTTAAGAATATATGGACAATTTAATCAACCTGCTAAAAAGCCTCAACATCAACGATACAAAAGCTACGGAATACGTCAATCGACTGAAATGCATTCAAATAGTAAAAGGCGAACACTTTCAGTTGCAGAGAGATCCCACCAAATATATGGGATATATAGATTCGGGAAAATTCAAGTACTACAAAATAGATAAAGAAGGTAATGAGCGTAGCCTTTGGTTTAACAAATCATTCCCATTCATCGGGGATTACCATTCGTTCTTGAAGAGAACAAGTGCTGAACTCAATGTTCAGGCATTGGATAATTATGAAATTGTATTGTTTACTTACGAACAGATGATGGAATTGTTCGATATGAATATGGATACTCAAAGGTTCAGAGCTACACTTGCCGAACGTTCCATGTTTGGCTGGCGTAGTATTGCCCTGGCCCTGCATTTCAACACCGCCGAGGAAAGATACATTGAATTATTAAACGATTATCCCGAGATAGAAAAAGAAATCCCCTTAAAACACATCGCATCCACATTAGGCATTTCTCCCGAAACACTGAGCAGAATAAGAAAAAAGTTAGATGAAAACACATAGGCTTGACCTAAGTCAAGAATTAATAGTTTCAGTCTCTTTACTTTTACAAAACAAAAATGTAGAGAGTATGAAGAACTCATCCAAATTATCCATACATGGAATAAGGTACATCTTACGGATGTGTATGCAACTGTTGTTTCAAATTGGGATTATACTGATTGCGGCAGGAACTTTTGGCATCGGCAGGCAACTCCTGATCTATTTCGTGATCCTTGCCGGAAGCTATATTACCGAGTTATGGGTAATCTCCCGCCATAACCCCGAAGTACTGAACGAAAGAGTGAAGAATATCAAAGCCGGTACAAAATCATGGGATAAACTACTGTTGTCGCTGTATGTGATATTCGCCTTTGTTGTAATGAACGTTTTCATAGGATTGGATATACGCCTCGAATGGCCACATATCAATTTCAACTATATGTATACCGGATTGGTTTTGTACATTCTTTCGGTTATTATCAGCACCAAGTCCTTATTGACGAATAAATACTTCGAATCATCTTCACGCATTCAGACCGAACGAAACCAAACGGTTATATCAACCGGAGTATATACCGTTGTTCGCCATCCGGGTTATAGCTCCATTATTCTATGGGCATTATCCATCCCTTTGCTCGCTGGAGCGATATATACATGTATTCCCTCGGCAATTATTATCATACTGATTTGTATCCGGACTTATCTGGAAGACAGTATGTTGAAAAGGGAACTGGAAGGGTATCGGGAGTATTCGCATAAAGTGAGATATAGGCTTATTCCATATATCTGGTAGGATGATGATAACAGCACAATCAAAATTCTGCAAAAATATTGGAACCTATTCAACTTTGACAGACAAAAGCAAGAATGGACAGTTTTATATTAGCCCAATGTTCTAAATTTGTCAGGTAATATAATATCAGATACATTATGAATGAGTTTTTTACAGCTCTCTATGCCAATACAAAAAATGATGCCTTACCATCAGAATACGATTTTTATGGAAAATTAATCGGAGACTGGGACATTTTGTGGGTGGAAAATGAAGGAACAGAAAAAGAACGAAAAGTAAAAGGAGAATGGCTTTTTGTACGTACCCTTGAAGGTATGGCCGTTCAGGATTTATTTATTGTACCATCCCGCGCAGAAAGAGAAATAAACCCCCAACCGGATGCAGAATATGGTACAACCGTAAGAATCTATAATCCTAAAACATATAATTGGGATATCTATTATGGATGTACAGGACAAGCCGTTAGATTAGAAGCAAAAAAAGAAGGTAATCTATTGGTGCAGACTGAAATATTACAAGGTAAATTGAAGTGGATATTTTCAAACATCCTGGAAGATAGTTTTCAATGGGAACGAAATGTCTGCGATGAAGATGGAATCTGGAAAACAAAAGCTGTTGTATATGCAAAACGAAGAAAATAACCTATCAACCTTAATATGTCAAAGTTGCGGAATGTCAATGACATCCGAGCATTTCGGCACAAAAGCAAACAGTACTCCCGAAAAGGAATACTGTTGTTTTTGTTTTAAAAACGGAGAATTTACGGATAATTTGTCCCTCTATGAATTTGCAACAGAGAATATTCCGGAGACATCCGGAACAGAACCGGAAGAGCTAAAATTTCCAATAAGCTACTATGAATTAATTTTGAATGAAACCATCAAACTGCAAGAATTAAAACGTTGGAAAGCACACTCCGTTCATCAGGAATATTATCATTCTGTTTACAGGGTTGTTGAATATATAAATCAAAACATAACAAACCGAATAGACCTTAGCAAATTATCGGAAATTAGTCATATATCTAAATTCCATTTCCACCGGATTTTCAAAGCAATATTAAATGAAAGTCCGGGAGAATATATTCAGCGTTTAAAATTAGAAAAGGCAGCGTTTAAGTTACACACCTCAAAGATAAGCGTGAAAGAAATTGCCGCACAAACAGGATACGAAACACCCGAGTCCTTAAATAAGGCATTTAAAAAAAGATACGGACTAAGCCCAAGACAATACAGAAAAAGTCCGGCTGATTTAACGATACCAATGAGCAAGCCCATCGCAGATTTAATAGCAGAACCCGAAATAAGGATTATACAGGAAAAGCAATTATTATGTATACCGGTAAAGAATGCCTATACGGACAACCATTCTTTTACGAATGCATGGACAGAACTGCTTGGCTTCATAAAGCAAAAAAAGCTTCTCAATTCGATAACAGAATATTTCTGCATCAGTCATGACATCTCCACCCATACTGCACCTGATAAATGTAGAATTTATGCGTGTGTGAATATTTTGGAAAGCATTAAGCCTTTTGGGAAATACAGCATACAGAAAATAAAGGGCGGCAAATATGCAACATTCAAATTTAAAGGCTCCTATGCGGACTTAGATACTTTTTATTGTAATATTTACCGTTATTGGATTCCAAAAAGCGGATACACATTGCGAGATTCTTTTCATTTTGAAAAATGGATAAATGATTCTGATAAAATTGGAGGGCATGAATCTCTTATAGAAATATACATTCCTATTGAGCCAAATAACATAAATATATAAATATGGATATTAAACTAACAAATACTTTTCTTTTTGTAAGAGACATCGAAATATCAAAGAAATTCTATATGGAATACTTACAACAGGAAATACAACAAGAACTTAAAGATTATATTGTATTTAAAAGTGGATTGGCTCTGTGGCAATTGCCACAGGATTCAATTATCACAGAAAAAGTGCAAAATCAATTAGATAAGCAAAGTAATAACCGTGTAGAACTGTATTTTGAAACAGAGGATGTAGACCAATATTTTGAATACCTGAAGGAAAAAGAAATAAAATTCCTGCATGAAATGCATAAAGAAACATGGGGACAAAGAGATTTCAGGTTTTTCGATCCGGATAATAATTTGGTTGAGATTGGAGATAAAATGGAGATAGTTAGCTCGAAGTAGATAATTTGAATAACAAAAAATATGAAAATGGCAGGAATAGTATTAAGTATAATTGGTGTTTTAATAGTATTGTTTACAAGTGTGTATGCATATTACGGTGGTTTTAAGACTATAAAAGTCTATACTGAAAATCAGGGAGGAGAAGTTATAGTTTATGAAAAAGCTATCGGAGATTACAAGAATTCTGCAAAATATACCGACAGTATCTATTATGAGTTATTGAATAATGACCAGGTAGAGACAACCAAAGGAATCGGGATTTATTATGATAATCCACGAATTGTAGATAAGGAAAAGCTACGTTCCGATGTAGGTTGTATATTAGATAATCCCGATGATTCAACTATTGTCAGATTATCAGCAAAATACCAGCTTAAAACACTTCCGAAAGGAAATTTCATCATTAGTGAATTTCCAATGAAAGGAGGCCTATCATTCATGATTGGTGCAATGAAAGTCTATCCAGCATTAATGAAGTATAGTGAAGAGAATAATTTAAAGGAAAGTCCTGTCACTGAAATTTATGATGTTCCAAACCAAAAAATTATATATCGCAGGGAGATTCTAAAATAAAAATAGGATTGGAATGGAACAGGCAATAGAATCTAAACACGTTATTGATTTACAAATCACGCACAACCGGAGCAAAAACTTACTCTGTAAATCCATTAAAAATGTACTCAGTTTTGCCCCGGAAACTATTGTCAATATGAGCCTGATGCGTATATTAAATGATCAGAATCAGGAATTACTAATAAACTATACTGTCCAAAAAGTTCTTCAGGAATTTTGCAGGATAAACCAATATATGTCTTTTAGCGATCAGGATAAAGAATCGCTTTCAAGCTGCTACTCATGGCTATTTCATAAAGTCAGGGAGAATAAAGAATCGCCTCAGGCACTTTCTGAAAAACATTATCAGAATGTCAGGGATTGGCTAATAAAATCCAATCCATTTGTACAAGAACTCTATTCCAATCAGGGTAGATACCTGGAAGTGGTTTGTTGCTCCGAATATAATGCAGACCTTCAAATAAAGTTATTACATATAGACCTGGCACTCTTACCTGAACCTATTCTTGATATTGGTTGCGGAGAAAAAGGTCTGTTAGTTCATTTTCTTCGGGAGAAGGGATTGGAAGCTTATGGTATTGACCGGCTTTCCTATGATTTAGATTTTATACAGAATGCCAACTGGCTCGAATATGATTATGGGAAAAACCGTTGGGGTACAATAATCAGTAACCTCGGATTCTCGAACCATTTTTATCATAATCATTTAAGGAAGGACGGAGATTATGTGTCGTATGCTCAGAAATATATGAGTATACTCTATTCTTTAAAACCCGGTGGACTTTTTCATTATGCGCCTGCGCTTTCATTTATTGAACAGTTTTTAGATGATAAAGAATTTCAGGTAAGCAATTTTGAGATAGAGAGCCTTAAATATCAGTCGACGATTATAGAACGAAAAATACGGAACATTGGATAATATTAATCTTACGGATTGACCTACATCAAGGTTTTCAGAAACAATATCCTATATATTTGTCCATAGCAATTTTAAGTCTTTGGTTATTGACTTCAAAAGATGAATGTTTCATTGCAAACAAGTTATAAGTTATGGCTCAATGGGAATTGACAGAGAAAGTGATATATAAGTTGCTGAAGCATCCCTATCAGGATGATAAATCCCTTGCAGATAAAATGACTGTTGCTTATCAGGAATTTGTAGAAGAATTATTTCATTTTCTAAACAGAGAGAATGACAATAAAATATTGATCCGTAAACTTAATATTACCTACATAGAATTTGTTACCCTTAAATCTATGGAAGAATCTTCGCCGACTGATAATGGACATCTGAAAATAGTATTCCTGGATAAACTAATGTCTCTTATTAATATGGAACTGGAATTACTCTATCGGCAAATGGAATATCCTAAATATTTCATTAATATAGAAGCCGACTGGAAATCTCCTTTTTATCTGAATCAGGATATTATTAAACTGGTAGATATTATGGAGATTGTCTCCGGTATTTTTAATATAAAGAACGGAGTATACCGTATGGACCGGAAAGAGATATTCTTTAGTGATTTTACTCAATGCTTTGAAAAAATATTTAATATAGAGTTTGGAGATATTTATAAAAAAGAAAAAGCAGTACTTAAGCGAAAACCAGGAAATATAACAGAATTTTTGGACAGATTAAAGAAAGCTCTTATTCAAAAAAGCAAAGATGAGGGGTATTCACAAACATAGATCGCAAGAAAGTTCAAAAAAACACATTTGGCTTTCAGCTAGTTATAAACTATTTCAGGGGGAACGGGTGTACCGTTCCCCCTATTTTCTTGGATTGTAATAACGACCTTTGCATCACCAATCGATTGGAATTAATTGGATTATTAATTTCAAAAAAGAAAATTGTATGCATTTAGAGAATGAATGTTTCACAGGTTGGATGGAAAAAATATCATCTAAACTGGACGAAGTCCTTTCGTGTGTAAAAGCACGGAATATTCTGAACGGAGAGAGATTATACGACAATCAGGATTTATGTTTTATGTTGAAACTGAGCAAGCGCAGCCTGCAACGTTACAGAAGTTTAGGTGTATTAAAATACATTCAGGTTGGTCAGAAAACGTTGTACTACGAATCTGATGTAAAGAAATTCGTTAAAGACCATTTGACGAAAGACAACACCGGACGGGACGATTTTATGGGGTGATATCCTTGTTTAGAGCAAAAGCCTCTGCATCAAATTTTGCAGAGGCTTTTTACTACACACCAATGACGCAAAATCATAACTTGAATCTTCTGGATTGTTGTACCGGTTGCTCCATTACCACTTCTTCTTTGACCGGTTCGGTAGTCTCATTTTTGCTATGGTTTCCTATTCCTCCTATAATCAGTCTACTATCAGCCGAAGCGAGAATTTCTTTGATTGACTGGGGTTGAGACGAACGTACATTATACGCGGTCCCAAATGGAGATGATTGTATAGATGCCTCTTGTACAGCAGCTACTTCTCCTCGTTCCCTTACTTTCAGCAATTCCTCTTTAATACTTATCGTAACAGGTTTGCCTGCTTGATGCATTGGAGCCGGAGGAACTTCTATTTTGGGAGGTTGCCAATCTTCGGGATATTCTTTCCGGTCAGCTTGTTTTTCTTGTAATTTGGCGGCTTCCTCTTTACTGATGATTTCTCCATCAATAGCTTCAGGCTTAGATGTAAGTGTTAATTGTATTCTTCGTTCCAACGCTGACAATTCCGATTTTAATTCTTTCAGTTCCGGTTCTTTCTTCCATGATGAATTGACAACCTCTTTCAATACAGGGATATCTGCCTCTATTTTTTTGTTCTTTTCCTGATACTGTTCCAAAATCGAAGGTATTTTATCCAACGCATTAATGAAGTTCTTAGAAGCGGTAAGCGGATCAACAGCGAGATGTCCGTTGTTGTAGTTGTATTTCACACCGCTATCACCAACTATGAAAAAGCGATTATCATTAAAAAGAACACCTTCCTTTTGGCTGGGTTCTGATTTTACCGACAATTTAAAACCATATAATTCTCCAATATTAAAATATTCTCTCTCTGTACGTACATTATCAGCAATCTCATTGAGCTTTTTACCGATAGCCTTCGGGTCGGTACTGTCGAAGTTATATAGTTTTACCGGATTCAGATAGTTCCCATCCTTATCCTTTTGTACCCGTGAAGAAAAAGCGGACCAGTCCTGAGTCATCCGCGAAATAAACTCATTGTTACTATCCAATGCACGGGTACTGTCTTCTAATTTGTAGATAGCGGAAGATTTACCTTTTTCAAAGGAACGCCTTTCCGATTCCAACGCATTGATCTTCTTTTCCAGCTTGGCTTTCTCCAACAAATCGGTATTGCCGGAGAGTATAGCAACATATTCGGAGAAATTCATACCGCTACCTTCGTCCATACTGCCCTCATCTATCGTCCGGCTACTAAGTGTATTCGTTTTTAACTGGTTAATAAAAGTCTGTTTATTTTGAAGTAGATTAAATTTGTAAGAATCAAGCGATTTTTCAACAGCATAAATAATAATATCTACTTTATCTCCAGCAAATGTTTTAGCAACTTCATTGCCCTTGCGGACGGCTCTGCCATCACGCTGCGCCAAATCTGACGGTCGCCACGGAATATCGCAATGATGGAGAGCAACCGCTCGTTTTTGTGCATTAACACCCGTTCCCAACATAGATGTGGAACCAAACAATACACGTATCCGTCCCTCGTTCATGGCTTCAATCATTGCCTTACGGGACCTTTCTGTTTTTGCTTCCTGAATAAATCGTATCTCATGGGCAGGAATACCATGATCTTCCACTAGTTTACGTTTTATCTCACTATACGGATTCCATTCATTCGGTTTATACGTTCCTAAATCACTGAAAATAAACTGTGTTCCTTTCTGGGCATCATATTTAGTATAGTATTCCGCTACCTTAGCAGCACAATGGGAAGCCTTATTATCTACATGGTCTTCATAAGCCGGATCAATCATGCGCATATCCAATGCCATCTTACGGGCATAGTCCGTAGCTATAAGCATCTTGGCTTTTTCCTCACTCTCTGATAGCGGTGGTCTACCTAAAATAGTGGCATCCCCTGTATTGGCAAACTGCATTAGCTTGCCGATAAAAACTTCCTGTTGTGGTGTCGGTGGAATATTATGCAGTATCTCGTTCTTTTCGGGACGATCAATACCAATGTCTTTTGCTGTGCGAAAATCGGTTATTTCATTGTAGAAAGCTGCCAGTTCAGGAACTTTGATAAAATACCGGAAACGCTCTTTCGCTACAATCTGGTTGGTAATGGAAAACTCAAAATCGGTAGTTTTCTTGGCAAAGATTGCTGCCCATGCATCGAATGAACGTATTTCCTGCCGTTCCAATTCTTTGGGGCGAAGATATTTGAACAGCAGGTAAAGTTCCGTCAATGAATTGGAAATGGTGGTACCTGAAAGAAATGTGGCGCATAAGTCTTTATCTTTTCGCTCCTGCATGGTACGCATTGCAAACAACATATTCATCGCCCGCTGACTACCTTCGGGATTACCCAGTCCTGCCACACGGTCGTGACGGGTGGTAAACATCAGGTTTTTGAACTGGTGGCTCTCGTCTACAAATAAGTGATCGATACCCATTAACTTATAATCGACCGTATCATCGGTGCGCTCCTTTATCTGTTCGGACAGCGTTGAGAGTTTTACTTCCAGATTATTTTTCCTGACTTCAAGCCCACGCCTCATACGTTTGGATGCGGCTTTACCCGTTTGGTTTTCAAGTATGCGAAGATTTTCGTCCACACTATCCAATTCCTCCTGAAATATCTCCTGCTGTATTTCGGGAGATTGGGGTATCTTTCCGAACTGGTCATGCGTGAGGATTACGCAATCCCAATCATTATTCTTGATTTCATTGAAAATCTTCTGGCGATTGGCTGGCGTAAAATCTTCCTTGCCGGGATAGAGTATTTTCGCATTAGGATAAGCAGTTTTAAATGTACTGGCTATCTCATGTACATTGGCTTTTAGCCCGATAATCATAGGTTTATTTGCCATTCCCAGACGCTTCATTTCATAAGCAGACACGCACATAATGAGGGTTTTACCGCCGCCCACCTCATGATCCGCAATGCCCCCGCCGAGCAATTTCTGCATCCAGATACAATCTTTTTGTGACTGGTATAAATCAGGAATACCCAGTCCTTTCAGGTCCAAATCAGGAAATGTTTGGTGCGAACCATCATATTGGGGCCGGACGAAGCAATTAAATTTGCGATTGTATAAATCCGTCAGTTTGTCTTTATATGCCTGCGGCTGGTCGTCCAACCAGTCGGAGAAACCATTTCGTATCTCATCAATCTTGCTGTTGGCAAGCTGTATGGCTTCCGCATCAGGAACTTTGACATTTTTCATTTCTCCTGTTGTCTGATCTAATATCTCAACTGTTTTGGTAATATTCGGCGTTGTATTTAGTAAGGCATTCTTCATCAGGTGGATGCCATTAAATAACTGGGATTCGCTTTTCACTCCAAACTTTTCATAAATAATAAGGTTCGGATTGGGTGCAGACACATTGAAGTCGTCCCGTGAGGCATAATAGTCTATCTGAACACGCGTATCGAACAACTTGGAAGCATATTCTTCATACACATTCATCGGAATCCAGCGCTCCCCGAAGTTGAAATCCAACTCTTCATACCGGATAGGTTGCGGTTTAGCATCATGCAAGGCTGCAAGTGATTTTTGCGACTGTAAATCTTCGGGATGGTCTGCGAAATAGCGTTCAATCCGTTCCGCTTTCTCCACAACATTTCCTGCTATAAACTTATCCCGTATCTCATAATTCTGAATAATAGGATTAAAATAAACTCTTCCTTCAAGGTCATTAATCAGTTCATCCGGTGTTTTATCCGCTAATAGGGAAATCATGTAATCCATTTGGAATTCACCATGCTTGTTTAAGGAAGCTACTAACGCTTCTTCAGATGTATTAGCTGAAGTAATTTCGTTGGAATTGAAAGCTACCGGATGGTCGAAGATGTCCGCTTTTTGAAGTTTGCCGTCAATGCTTCGTTCAAGAGCAAGAATAGCGGTTGCTCCGACATCCATTTTCAAGGTGTTGATATTCTGCTTATCATTCAGGTTGCCGTATCTTTTCACGAATGAATCATAAACCAGATTCAGGTTGCTCCGAAGGGAAGCATGCTCCGTCAGGTGTTCTGCCTCATGATTATAAAGTGTATTATACGTGTCACGTATCTCAATATATCTTTCCAGTTTTCCTCTTTGTAACTGTGGAATATCCAACGGGTGAAATTCCGCACCGTCCGAATAACGGTTTTTAAGAACACCTATTTGCCCGTTTTCCTCTTTGACTAAAGTTCCTTCTTTGTGGTAATCTTTAAGTTCACCAGAATAAGGACGGGGTTTCATATATTCTTCCCATTGCTTCGCGGCTTCTTCTTTTCGGGCATCAGATACAGGATAAACATTCTCCTTTGCCGGATTTTCTTTCGGAGAAGTTGATGTGTTTTTCTGTTGTCCTTGCTTACTTTGTTGTTTTTCTACCGGATTACCGAATAAATCCTTTTGTACAGGTGATGATTTTACCGTTGCTTTCTTTTGTCCACGTTTTGGCTTTACCTGTGTCCGTTCTGCATCAGAAAATCCCCACAGATCGTATAACGACATAAGCGGAGCAGATACATTAATTTCTAAAGATTCCTCCGTTCGTAACTTTTCCTCTTTTATTCCAAAATCTTCGGGAGTTGGTGGATGCTGTTCCATAAATTCTTTCTCCCGCTGTTCAAAGTGTGCAGCCATTTCCTGAAGATCTTCCTCGGATGGGCTTTCCGGTTTTGGAACAGGCTCTGTAATATGCGGCTTAACAGAGTTACTATGATATAATTCTGTATTCAGGTTGTGAGAGAAATCCTCCGTAAGCATTTTCTGTAAATCAGTGGCAATTCCATCTGCTCCTCCGTCATGCAGATATATAAATGATGGTTTTCCGTACATATTTGTATCCTCAACAATGCGGGTATGAATAACCCTATCGGTATTATTATCCGCAAAAAGACTATTGACGGTTTCTCCTTTTTCATTTATATGCGTATTTACGAAACTCAGTTCCTGCTCTGTCATGAGTTGCTTTTCGGTATTCTTTTGCAGGATAATCAGGTCGCTGCCAACCTCAGTTCCGGCACTATCTATAAAAAGATTATTGGGCAACCTGACAAGTGAAACCAAATCTGACTGGGAAATCAGGAAAGAGCGCACCGGAAGGTTTCTGTTAGAATTAGCGACTCCCTGTGAAGTGATAAAAGCGACGATACCCCCTTCTCTTACCGAGTCCAAAGCTTTGAGGAAGAAATAATCGTGTATATAGCTGGTCGATTCATGGTATACATTCGGCTTTCTCGTCCGGTAATCAGCGTCGAAAACTTTTATTTCGCCAAAGGGAATATTAGATGCTGCTATATCAAAGTAATTGTTATAGCGTCCCTCAATATGTTCAAAGCCTTCAATCTTGACTTTGCTTTCGGGATTGAGGGCAGAAAGTATCTTTCCGGTAAGCAGGTCTTTTTCAAAACAGATACTTTCAGCGTCCTTAGCCAGTTTAATTTGAGATGAAAAAGCGCCGATTCCGGCAGACGGGTCAAGAAACCGATCTATGATAATTCCTTTTTCCTGCAAAGCATTATTGATACTCCCGATAACCTCCGGTGGCGTATAGAAAGCGGAAAGGACAGAGTTTTGAATACTCGACATATAGTTACGGTATTCACGCTCACTATCTGTATTCTCCCGAAGCACACTGTGTAATTCCGAAACAAGCGGAAAAAGTTCCAGTTCTGATCTTGCCCATGATGCGGTATCGGCAAGCGTAGAAGCCGGATTAAGTACACACTTCAATCCTCCGAATCCGCTATACTGCTGCAAGACTTGCAGTTCTGCATTTGTTGCCATGCGGTTTTCCCTGTCAAGGGTAAGGACAATGCGGATGGCATCTATGTTGGCTCGTAAATGAGCCTTTTTATTATAGCTCATTTTCTTCCCTCCATAAATCAATAAATCCTACCAGTTCAGTATATAATAAAGGAAATTCGGGAGAGTTGGCAAATGAGTCGTCGACGGGATATTCAGAAAAAACTTCTTCGGATAGCATTAGCAATTCCATTGCCAGGCTGTTTATCCTTTCCGAGGGAATAATGGTAAACTCATTAATTAATACGTTTCGGATAGTATCGTATCGGGAAAATAACAGTCCTTCGTAAAGAATTGAGGAGGCTGTTTCTTCTGCTGATTGATGTGTGTATCCGTTGGCAATGGCTCCCGCATAATTTTCGGCTGCAAGTTCAGAGCGGAGCCGGATAAATTCTTTATCATTTGCTTTATCGGGATGGCTTTCTTTTAAATAGGAAAGTAATAGTAGTCCGTAATAGGATAATTCCTGTTTATCTTTTTTCATTATGTATGACTTGAATTAATTTGTGGATAAAATTGAATGGGAGAAACGAAAACGGCATCTGGGTTATTCAAGCCCAGATGCCTTATCCACAGATTAACTCAAAGCCAAACTAGTATAAACAGTTTTATGCTTCTTGTAGAATCTGTGGTAAATATACTTATTTTCCCCGTTTATAATTGCCTTTCCTTTCGGGAAACTCGTAAATGATCTTACATTCACTATTAAGAGTGAGGTAAGCGTCGAAGCGTTTTCCGGCTTTGCTGGTAAAGCCTTTGATAAGGTGGGTTTTTCCTTCGGAGAGCAATTCTATAAAAATATCATCGCTAAGTTTCTTTCCTCCGCAATTACGAAACATCACAAAGCCGCAAGAGTCGTCGGAACATTTACAAACGGGAGGAAGAAATCTCAATCCTCGCTTTCCGCACTTGGGACAAGAGTACGAATTGGCTGAAAATGCCAGATTGAAATTCAGCAGTTCCTCGGTTATTTGATGGGCATAAACCTCAATGCCTTTGGTAAAGTTATCGGCACTTTGTTCTCCCCGTTCGATTTTCAGGAACGCATCTTCCCAATAGCCGGTCATTTCAACATCGGATATTCGTTTGTCTTTAACGATATCATAAACCGAGAATCCCTTATCGGTTGGTACTAATGATTTTTTCTCACGACGGATATAATCACGGGAAAATAGTGTTTCAATAATAGCTGCACGGGTGGC
Source organism: Tannerellaceae bacterium (assembly GCA_032054765.1). GTDB lineage: Bacteria > Bacteroidota > Bacteroidia > Bacteroidales > Tannerellaceae > DFXE01. The sequence goes on along the minus strand of DAMBSC010000017.1, from coordinate 43,595 downwards.
AGGTGTACCAATACCGCAGGTCTTCAAGGCAAGCCGTTGCTCTTCGTTCTCCAAATCCTTTCCGCAGGTTTCCATTGCTCCAAGCAGGGAGCTTTCTGTATGAAGCGGTTTGGGCTTGGTTTGTTTCTCCTGTAAATCTATGGAAGATGCAGGATAGGCTTCTCCTTCGTGTATTTCGGGAAGTTCCGTATTATTATCGGTATCTTCTTCTTTCTCATTCAGGACTTCACGCCATCCTTTTCGTTTCATCACAGAACCTTTGACTTCAAACTGTGTATTGTCTATGTCGAATATTACGGTAGTTACATCTTTGATACATGCGGAAGAGAAAGCCTCCAGCATACGGGCAGCCACCATTTCATAGATGATTCGTTCATCTGAAGGTAAGGTTTCCGGCAGATTCTCAGTGATAAGCAAAGCATGGTGGTCGGTTACTTTCTTTTCATCTACCGAACGGATGTTCAGATTCATGTCTGATAGCTTTTCGGCATAAGAAGTAAAACGATTGTATTCTTTCAGTTTACCGATCAATCCTCCGATTTCAAGAAAAATATCATCCGAAATATACCTGCTTCCCGTTCTTGGATAAGTCAGAAATTTAGATTCATATAGTTTTTGTGCAAGGGACAAGGTTTTATCTGCAGAGAAACCGTGTTTGCTATTGGCTTCTTTTTGTAATGTGGTCAAGTCATATAGCAGTGGTGGTTCCTGCCTTGTTTCCTTGCGCTCTACTTTTGTGGCAGAAACTTTATCCGCATAACGTACCTTATTATAAATGGCTGTTGCTTGCGCATGATCGAAAAACTTATCTTTTCCTGCTGCCGTTACATTTTTTCCGGCAATAGAAGTAGTAAGCTGCATCTGCCAGAATGGTATAGGTTTAAAGTTTTTGTTTTCCAGATAACGGCTGCATATCATCGCCAGTGTCGGTGTCTGGACTCTGCCCAAAGAATAGACGCCATTGCCTGCGGCAACGCTTAATGCCTGAGAACCATTGATGCCAATAAGCCAGTCAGCCTGGCTACGGGCTTCTGCCGCTGCATAAAGATTGTCGTATTCCGTACCCGGTTTTAGTTTAATTAGCCCTTCTTTAATTGATTTTTCTGTCAAAGAAGAAATCCAAAGGCGTTCAAAATAGATATCTGATGCCAGATAGTCATATATAAGACGGAATATTAACTCTCCTTCGCGTCCGGCATCGGTTGCGACAATAATTTTCTCGCATTGCTTAAATACCTGTTCGATAATCTTTAACTGTTTGAGTGCTGACGGATCATCTTTATATCCCTTTTCCGCACGGACCTGTCTGGGAATGAGCATAAATTCATGGGGAATAATCGGGAGGTGATCCCTCGAAAATCCTTTTGCCCCGTAGTGTTCAGGAAGTGCGAGCTGCACCAAATGCCCGAAAGCCCACGTTACAAGGTAATTGTTACCTTCCAGATAGCCGTCTTTCTTTGTTTTTGCTCCGACCACCTCGGCTATACTCCTTGCTACAGATGGTTTTTCGGCAAGGATTGCTATTTTTATATCGTTCATTTTGATTTGATTTCAAAAAGTTTGTTCGTTTGTCGTGACTCGGCATAATTCAAGCAAGCTTGACTTCTGCTCTCGCTACTTCAAACGTTGAATTAATTTGTGGATAATTGAAAGGAAAGAATAATTACATCTTGCGCCCTCTTGATGCTTTGGGCGCGTCTTGTTCCTGTTTTTGTTCTTCTTTCTTCTCCTGTTTTTCTTGTTGTTTCTGGGTAGGTTCGGATTGTCCTTGTTTCATCGGTTCTTCCACCTTCTTGTTTACTTCTGTTTTAGCGCCTTCATTGTTAGCAGCAACTTGTGTCTTATGACGGTTATCAGGAACAACAAGACCTGATTTCAGGGCTTCTTTATACTGTCCGGGAAACATAAAATCTATTTTACTCTGTTCCTTATTCAGTGTCATATACCCGCTGTAATCCCGACCTTTCTTATCTTTCAAGCCGGAAACATAAACGGTGCGCCCTTCTTTCAGGCTGTCCTTTTGGTCTTCGCTTAATTTTACCTTGCGGAAGGTATTGGGTAGTTCTCCCTCCTTGATTTTCTCGTTTTGATTCTGAGCCTGACGTTGCGCATCGGGAAATTGAAACTCCAATCCCCGTTTATCGGCATTAACCTGTACAGTTGCACTGAAAGGTTTTAGGTTTTTAGAAAGCATATTTTCAATATATACTCCTTTTCCTTCCTTTAGTTCCTGCTTCTGCTGTTCGGTGAGTTTTACCCCTTTGAGTTCATCGGGAATTTTTATCTTGTCGGCATTCAGAACCACCAATTCATTAGTTAGTTTATCTACCGAGACATAGGCATTGATTGTTTTGTCGTTCCCGACATTAAATTCAATCAGGCGTCCGGCATTTCCTTTTTCTAACAGGTTCTTTTTATCTTCTTCCGTAAGATGGGTTCCATACAGGGGGACATCCAGTTCCGGTTGCTGGCGAACAGAATGTACGCGAAGGCTTAGTTCTCCCTCGGGATTTTCCCTGAAAGACAGACGGGCATCGGTCTGAATGTTGACTCCCTGAATATCTCCTTGTATAGGAAACAATACAGGGGATTTCTGCCAGTTAAGCATCTTTCCCAACGAATTGGTTCGAACAAGCTGTTCGCGTGTTACGCCAATACTCTCCAACTGCTCCCAGTTGATGCGGGATTCGTCTATTGCCTGATATGGTTTCGGGGCGAAGTTCTCCGGCATAACCCGTTGCTCGTCCAACATTTGTTTGTTGGTCGGGTTTTCCGGATTCTTCAATAATTCCTGCAAGCCAATCACCATGTTCTCCATTTTCTCTAAGGGTACTTTGAAGAAATGGAAATGAGTAGGCTCTTTCGCCTGACGCATAAAATTCTCGAAGAAGTTTTCCAATACATCACCGTGCTTGTCTACCTTCAGGAAGTCCGGCTCGTTCTTCGCTTCGGGTTTGACGGTCTTGGGTGTCCCGTCCTCATTCAATCCGGTAACGGCTTTCAGTTCGTTACTGTCTTTTTCTACTACCAGTAATACTTCCTGGTCTTTTACATTTTCGTCCATATTAAATAATTGTTTGATAATTACATTGACATTAATGTAATTCGAGGACGAAAATAGAGCAGAAAAATAAGTAAAATACTGATTTTTAAATGAGTGGTAGGGTTTGGCAGGCGAGTGGTAGGGTGAAGTAAATGGTGACAGAGGCATTAGTAATTTAGAAATAAGCAACGCTGGTGTGCTAAAATATAATTATATATCTGAATGACTTTTTGTTAGCTCATATTTGCCTAATAATGACTCGGATACGGATTTTTATATTATTTTTGCATGTAAATTAACAATTGTAATAAAAAATATACTAGAAAAGAAAAATAAGATAGATGGAGAGAATCTTAAATTTCTTAGATAAAGCGACTAATGGAAAATGTTATAAATCATTTAAATATAGTTTAGATGATTTAGATATTCCTTCTATTGTATATGATGATAAACCTAAAGTAATTTTACAACCCAAAGCCGAAACTGATAAAAGGAAACAAAAATATATTTCCTTAAAAGATGAGCTCAAAAAGTATGAAAGGAATTCTATATTTAAATACTTTCTAGATGGCTCTAGAAAGACATATAAAGTTGATGATATTGCCATCGGAGAACGTATTTACCCAATTATTGCCGGACAAATTGCTGTAGGATGCTGCCATAGACCTGATCCTGAAATTTTTAAAAGAAAGAAAATGGAACGGCATTTCGTCTTATCCTTACCAATAATGTTAAATACAGACGGGCTTCCAGATGCTCCCTTCTTTAGTAGTTTAACCGATGAACTAAATACTAATTCATTGTTACAAAAGATGGAAGTGAAGTTTTCAAAGATACTTCCTTATGAAACTGAGTTATTGAAAAAAAATAATTCAGGAGATAAAGAAAAATATGAAGATAGAGGGGTTGCTTTAATCCAAAACGAAATGATGGATTTAGAACAAGAAATTGTTCATGATTTATGGAAGGATAATCTACTACATGATAATGCTTATTTAATTAAAGATGGTTCTTTAGAATATTCAAAACGCCATTCAATAAAAGGAAATGATTTATCTAAATTAAAAAAGCACTATAAATACGTTGTAGGTGTATCTAAAAGTTTTAATCCTGAATTATTTAAATCTGATAATAAAAGTATAGCGAGAACAATAGCCGAAATGCCTGAATATCATAGGACGGAAGCGTTTAAATATGTCTTTGAGGATACAACTTTTTGTGTATGGTATTTAAGGATTCGTAAAAATAAATATTGCGACCACCAATTTGCCGGAGTTGTAAAAGTCGAAATGATATTAACAACTGAAGAAGAGATAGAAGAAGGATTAAGTACTGATGTAATAAATCAGATTAGTGCAAATCTGATAAATGAGCGTAATCCAGTTTGTTATGGCTCTGATAAACGATGGGCAAATCATATATATCCTGTATATTTAACAGAATCATTTATTAAAAGTCAGTATATAGGTGATAGTTTTTTTCTGAATTTATTTTAACATAAATATATGGCTACAAAAATTATAGGTAAGGTTTCTGCAACCGAAAAATCACCGTCAACAGTTGATGATTTCTATTTTTGGACAGATAAGAAAACAATATTAAGTCCTTTTGATGTTGTAAAGGTTAAGCATGTGAAAAATGAAAAAGGAGAAAACTCTATTACATATGGCGTAGTAGAAGAAATATCCCATATTACCGATGCAACTAGCCATATAACCAGCTATCTATCAAGTGATTTTGGTGAAGTAGAAGATAAAGGAAATATGTATCGACTTGGAATGAATTATGTAAAAGCTAAAGTAGTTTGTAATACCTCCAATATATATACTCCTGTTCTAGATGGACAACAAGTAGAAACTTGTAACGAAGATGATGTTTTAACTGCTCTGGGATTGAAAAATCCGAAAAATCCTCTACCTTGTGGTTATCTGAGAATGTATCAAAAACCTAATCAAATAGAAATACCTATATGTTTGAATTCTCATTTCTTAATCGGCCCAGAGGGAGCTCATCTCAATATTTCGGGAATTTCCGGACTTGCAGCAAAAACTTCTTATGCAATGTTCTTACTAAAGAATATTCAACAAAAATACATCAATAAAGACTTTGAAAATAGAGAAGATAAAAACCAAAGCGTCGCTTTTATTTTTTTCAATGTAAAAGGACGAGACTTATTAGCTCTAAACGAATCTAATGATAAATTACCGGAAGAAGATAAGAAGATATACAAAAAAATGGTTTGGGACACAGAACCATTTAAAAATGTGAAATTCTATTATCCTTTCTCTACAAATAAAAATGTCGAAAATGTTCAAAGCTATGTTGAGGCTGACCATGTAAGGAGGCAATTTGAGTTGAATGAGGCTTATAAATATAAATACATATATGAACAAGATCGGGACAATCTCGACCTATTGCTTGCAAATGAGGATGATTCTACTGGTACTTTAGATAGCATAGTTAATCTGATATTGAATAATCAAGGGAATTTTGGAAAAATCCAAACCTGGCAAAAGTTCTTAGATGAAATTCAAGAGAGAATAGAAACTAAATCCACTGATAGTAGCAAAGATGCTGTTTTGCCGACTAGCTGGAGGAAATTTAAACGTGTTATTACTAAGGCCATTAGCAATGATGTCTTTTCTGGTCGTACAGTCGTAGAAGATAATAATGAAGTCCGTTTAAATGACGCTGTTAAGCAAATTAAGAAGAACGAAGTCATGGTTATTGATGTGGCGCGATTAGATGAAGATACCCAAAGCTTCGTATTTGGGGATGTAGCCAGAGCTGTATATGATTTAAAACTCGGTGGTGATGAAATTAAACTTGGAAGAAAGAGAGAAGATATTCCTAGTAAGATTATAATCTTCGTTGATGAATTAAATAAATATGCATCAACAGATATTCCGAAAAAGTCACCGATTTTACGCCAGCTGCTGGATATTGCAGAAAGAGGCCGCTCTTTAGGCATTGTATTGTTCTCGGCAGAGCAATTTAAAAGTGCCATTCATGACAGAGTAAAAGGGAACTGTGCTACTCATGCTTATGGGCGAACCAATGCAATTGAAATATCAAAAGCTGATTATAGATTCATACCTAAAGTATATCAGAATATGATGACACGTTTGGAGCAGGGAGAATATATCATCCAAAATCCGGTCTTTCGATCATTAATCAATATAAAATTTCCTCGTCCAACTTATAAACAATTATAATGGCTAAGCACAAAACTAAGATTGGAAAGAATGCTATTGAGACTTTAACACTCAGTATGTATGATGACCATAAAACTATATATCGTGAATATATACAGAACTCAGCCGATGCAATTGATAAGGCTATAGAATCAGGTTTTCTGGAAAACCAGAAAACGGGTTTTATTGAAATAGGTATTGATATAGATGAAAGAAAAATCACTATTGAAGATAACGGCATTGGGGTAAAATCAGAAAATGCTGAACGGATTTTGAAGGATGTGGCAGCTTCCGATAAAAACAGGAGTACCGACAAGGGTTTTAGGGGCATTGGACGTCTTGCAGGATTAGCTTATTGTTCTGAACTTATTTTTGAAACATCTTATAAAGGAGAAGCCACAAAAACAACTATTGTTTGGGATGCAGAACTATTGCAGAAAATTCTATACGATTCAAGTCGAAAGGAAGAAGCAACCGATGTTATTGAAATAATAACTACTGTTAATACGTGTTCGGAAGATTCAGATAAGCATTACTTTAGGGTAATTCTTAATAATGTAAATAACGATGAACTTTTAGATAAACAATCTGTTCGTGATTACCTAAAGATGGTAGCTCCTGTTCCCTTTGACCGCACATTCTCATACTTCTATAATGGTTTTATTTCTAAATATATGCAAGAAAACAATTTGCATTTGGATGAATATGAAGTATATGTAAATAATGAGCCCATAACCAAATGCTACAATACCAGTATATATGATGAAAATGGGAACAAGAAGGGAAATGATGAAGTAAAAGAATTAGCTTTTTTTGATTTTAGGAATCCACAAAATGGAGAATTACTAGCTTGGGGTTGGTATAGCATTTCAAATTTTGAAGGAGTCATACCCGACCATAGAAAAAATTTGGCTAGAGGTATTAGACTAAGAAAACATAACATTCAAGTTGGTAACGAAAATACGCTGAACAAATATCATAAAGATACCAAAAGAGGAAATTTCTATTTTTTCGGTGAAATTCATGCCGTCCATCCAGATCTTATGCCCAATTCGCAAAGGAATGATTTTACCCCCACTGAAACATGTAAAATATTCTGTGAGCAATTGAAGACTGTTTTTTTTAGCCATAATAAGATGGTATATTTTGCTTCCAATGTACGAAGTGCATATAGGAAAATTGAAACAGAAAAAAAATTATTGGAAGAGTTGGATTCTAAAAAATTTATCAATAAAGAACAAAAAGAAGAACATATACAAAAAATTAGGAAAGCTCAAAAAGATGCAGAAATAGGAAGAAAAGATTTAAAGAAGTACGAGGCTGCTGCAAATGAGAATGAAGTAAATCAAAAAATTTTCAAGAATATTTCTGCTACAAAAAATATAGATGATGTAAAATTTCCACCTGAAAAACCAATTGATGTAGAGAACAAAGTTAGGAAAAGTAGCTTTGAGTTCGACGACTTAAGTAAACTTACAAATGCTGAAAGAAAACTTGTATCGAGAGTGTTTGGGGTAATCGCTGATAATCTTCCCGACAAAAAGATTATCCCAAGTTTAGTTATTAAGGTGAAGGAAACATTTAAATGAAACGAAATATCCTATTAATAGAGCCAAATTACAAAAATAAATATCCTCCAATTGGTCTTATGAAAATAGCAACATATCACCGTAAAATGGGTGATAATGTTGTGTTTTACAAAGGTGATTTGAAAGAATTTGTATTAAAACAGGCTACTAATCTTTGCGTAGAGCAATTAATAAAGACAGATGGACAAATTGATTGGCTGGAAAAGAAAAATATAATATATCAATATATTAAAACAAGAAAAACTACCTGCATTGAGGAACTTGAGATTTCAGAATCACCACATTATGATCTTATCGTAAGTTGGCTAGAGAGTTACAAAAATTATTATTGGAAAAAAGAATACATCAATTCTCCGATTTGGGATAGAATATTTATAACTACTCTTTTCACGTTCCACTGGAAAATTACGATTGAAACCATCGAGTTCGCAAAAGCCCTAATTAAAGACACTAAGGATTTGATGGTAGGCGGAGTGTTAGCTACAATTCTATACAAAGAAGTAGAGGAAGCGACTGGCATTAAACCATGGAAAGGATTATTAAATATCCCGGAGATTTTAGATAAGGGCAACTATGATATTATTGACGACCTTCCTCTAGACTATTCAATTTTAGAAGAAATTGAATATAAATACCCTGAGAATAACGCGTATTATGGTTATATGACGCGCGGTTGTATAAGAAAGTGTCCCTTTTGTGCTGTTCCTACTTTAGAGCCGAAATTTAATCGGTTTATTCCGATTAAAGATAAAATAGAACTAACAAAGAAGATGCATGGTGACCAGCGTAATTTATTGTTATTAGACAACAATGTTTTGGCATCCAGAGATTTTCAGAAAATTATAAATGAGATAAAAGAAAGTGGCTTTTATAAAGGAGCTACATTTATTGAGCCTAATTATTTGGATATATCTGTTTCTAATCTGCGAACTGGATTCAACGATTACGCATATATCCGAAAAGTCTTTTATCTGTTTCAGGAATTATTAAAAAAATCAAAAGGAGAAACACAGACATTAGTTTATAATATTCTTAAACAAAATAAATTACTAAAATTAGATACATGCAAAAAAGAAAATATATACCAAGCTTATGATTTATTGAAAGAACTTTATGAAAATCAAAGAAATAAATCACCTAAGCAACGGTACGTTGATTTCAATCAGGGAGTAGATGCTCGACTCTTTACTGAAGAAAAGGTACAGATACTTAGTGAAATCCCCATCCGTCCTCTAAGAATAGCATTTGATGATCTAGAATTTAAGGATCAATATGTTGCTGCAATTAAATTAGGAGCTAAATACGGATTAAAAGATTTCTCTAACTATCTACTATATAATTTTAAAGATAAACCTGAAGAACTTTATCAAAGATTCAGAATCAATATTGATTTATGTGATGCATTAAACATTAGTATATATTCTTTTCCTATGAAGTATCATCCTTTAATAGGAGATTATAGCGAAAATAGAGATTATATTGGAGAAAATTGGAATCGGAAATTTATCAGAGCTGTACAGGCTATTTTAAATGCAACCAAAGGAAAAATAGGTAAGGGAACTTCCTTTTTTGAAAAAGCTTTTGGTAAAAATATTGAAGAATATATTGAATTGCTTCATATGCCTGAAACGTATATCCTCTACCGCTACTTTTTTGAAAAAATAGAGCTTACTCAAGAATGGAGAGAGGAATTTAACAGATTAGAAGGTCGCAGCAGAGATATTGCATTAGAAATCATATATGCTAATGATTTCAATAATGTGGAATCATTAACCAACAATAAACAAATATTGAGTTTTTTGAAGCATTATACAAATTATCGAAAAGATATTATAACACCAGGAACAGAACTTTATGATTTAAAGCAAGAATATGATAAAAATCCAACGGTAAAGCTCAAAAGGGCTAACCATAGTAAATAGAAAATAGTAGCGCTACAGAATATTTATTATTTTTGTGTATATTCTTAGAAATCAAAGAAACATATTATTATGGCAGAAAGTCAGAATACCGAATATAAGTCCAGTTGGCGTGATGAATATCTTAAATGGATATGTGGTTTCGCTAATGCAACAGGTGGTAAAATTTTCATTGGAATTGACGATAAAGGTGAAATCGTTGGGGTAACTGATGCTAAAAAGTTATTAGAAGATATACCTAATAAAGTAAAAGATACCTTAGGTATTCTGGTTGACGTAAATCTGCATGAAACAGAAAAGGGAGATTATTTAGAAATTATAGTTGAGTCATATCCTTATCCTGTTAATTATAAGGGTCAATACCATTATCGTAGTGGAAGTACTAAACAAGAACTGAAAGGTGCAGCATTAGATAAATTTATGTTACAGAAAAAAGGAAAACGTTGGGACGGCGTTCCTATTCCTAATGTAACTGTAGCGGATTTAAAGAAAAAGACCATAGATTTTTTTAAGAAGCGTGCCATTAAAAGCCAACGAATTGAAGAAGATGTCTTAACGGATACGGACGAACATCTTATTGAAAATCTTCAATTAAAAGAAAATGACTACTTAAAGCGTGCTGCAATTCTCCTATTTCATCCCGAACCGGAGAAATTTGTTACAGGAGCATATATTAAAATCGGATATTTCAAATCAGACGATGAATTGGTTTATCAGGATGAAATACATGGGAATCTGATAGAACAGATTGAAAAGACGATTGATTTACTTTTCACAAAATACATCAAAGCCAAAATAAGTTATGAAGGGATAAACCGGGTAGAAACATTTGAATATCCTAAGGATGCAATTAGAGAAGCGCTATTAAATGCGATTGCCCATAAAGACTATTCGGGCGGAACTCCTATTCAAATTAGCGTATATGATGATAAGATTATTTTCTGGAATGAAGGCCAGTTACCAGAAAATTGGACGATAGAAAACCTCTTAAAAAAGCATCCCTCTAAACCATACAATCCAGATATCGCCAATGCTTTATTCAGAAGTGGCTATATCGAATCATGGGGTCGTGGTACTTTGAAAATGATTAAAGAAAGTTTAGCAGCCGGGCTTCCTAAACCTCGCTATTATTATGATATGTCAGGTTTTTTTGTTGAATTTCCCAAAGATATCTATAATGAAGAATACATGAAATCATTGGGTTTGAGTGAGCGTCAAATCAATGCTATTATGTACACAAAGGAGAACAAACGAATAGCCAACGCTGATTATCAAAAATTAAATGCAGTATCTAAAGCGACTGCTACAAGAGAACTAAACGAACTAGTCTCAAAGTTCAACTTACTAAAAAGCGAAGGAAAATGGGGCAAAGGTATTTATTATGTATTAGGCTCATAATTGGCTCAAAAGGCTCATTGAGAAAAAACTTAATTGGCTCATAAAAGGCTTAAAGGGCTCAATAAATATTATTTTTCTTTATGGTAAAAAGTTTTAAGAAATAAATTGTGTTGCATCCAAAATATATTTTCACTGCACTGAAAATAAAATTTCGTTGCATCAGAAAAAAGATCAAAATAAAACCGGAGCATATTTTGAATATGTCCGGTTTCTTTTTATCCTGTAATTTCAGTTAATCAAGCTGTCGGGTCGATAAATTCATCATCGCCACCATTGCCTGTGCCTGTACCCGTATCACTTGCCCCATCTGTGTAATCCCTATCCGGCACGGCATAGCGGGTAATACTGGTGCTATTCATAACATCTTTCAAGGCTCTGCCCGGAGTAAAAATAATCTTTCGCCTGTAAATCTTACTTGCATCCGCCTCTTCTTCCGTAGCGGAAGCATTGGCTTTGATAGATGGCCGGAAGATTCCAAACTCACCTAACTGTACACTTTTTCCATCGTCAAGGTTATTGACAAGGACATCTACCAGTCCGGCAATGACCAGTTGGACCGTACCTCGGTGCGCTCCGCAGATCTGCCCGACTTGTGAACAGAGTTTACTGAACGTTACCTGCCCGGTAATAACTTGTTTAGGAACAAATTTAGCTGTCCGTGTTTCGTCGAAACCGAATACTTGTTTTGTTACTATGTACTTTAATCCCATAAGTTTAATTTTTGAGGGTTTATACTATTGTAAATATATACTATAGATAAACCTGGAGAAAAAAGATAAAATGTTAATTCGCTAGTTTAATACTTCTCTTTTTATTAAGATTTTTTTATGATTATCAGTATCTTTACCGAGCTTAATATTTAAAAATCAACAATATGAATCGGATACTTATTTACCTTTGCTGTTGTATGTCGCTTTTAGCTGGTACGGCACAGGGACAGGAAACCGCAGTTCAGCTCTACGACGGCACGACAATAAAAGTTGGCTACATAATTCAGGCAGGATATAAGCCATCTATATACCAATATAATACGATAAAGGAGAAGCATAATAATTACCTACGCGATTATAAAGAGGATATAGCCTTTTCCAAATTGGAAGTTATTGAAATTAAAGATGCCGATAGGGATTATACTTCTTCGGTAAAAGAAGCCACCCTAACGGTACGCGAACAATCAAGCGGAAAGGAGCTTTATATCAATATTAACAGCGCCATTGAAAAAGGGGAAGTGATAGCCAAGCCTGCTCAAAGGCTATACCCTGATGCAAAATTCCTAAGCGATGATTTACTGCTGGCGCTTACCCTGCGTGTAAACAAACTACCTGTGACGGATCAGCATATTCTCTTTCTCATCAGCCTTAAAGACAAACACCTTTATCAGAAATGTAGAGCCGATGAATTTGAATATAACTCGGTAAAAGCCGATTATTCCAAGCAATTGGAGGATATGATGAATAATTTTGATTTTACAACCATTTATTATATAAACAATCAGGTTATTATCGACAAATACGATTTTACGAAGAATGGGTATCCGATTAACTTCATTGAGAATGAGAAACTGGGATTCATGAAGTATGGGGATTATAATTTTGCTTTCACGGCCTATGACTCGTTCCGTTTTATTCCGGTTACGCAGGAGTATGGAAAAGAGGTTAATAAACGCAGGCAGGGAAGAAGTTCATATATCAGTAATCTGGCTTATGGGCGGTTTTATTTCAAAGCTTTGGATAAAATGACGGAGTTGCCCAAGTCGGACATTTTGAATATGGAGAATTTATATCGCAAAACGATTATCGGAGCGGAGTTGATTGGAGTTGAGGTGTATGATTTTAAGCATTGTGATTATAATTTTATTGGGGGAGTGAGATAATAAGAAAATCAGTAAAACTATATAGCCCCTTTGTGATATAAAAGAAATGATATTATGACTTTTGCAAATATCATACATGTACATTTTGACCGTCGTTTGTAGATAAAGTGTTTAATTACATATAATTGTTTTATATTTGTGTAATAATTATAATCCCATGAAAAAAAGAAGAAGTATAATATTTAGTCAGTTTTCCACTCAAGAAAAGCTACTATTAAATAATTTCTTAAATTTAATTAAAACCTTTGTTTATTCAGAGGAAAATGGATTTGGTTACATCAACACCTCTGTTGATAATAACATTTTGTATTCTACTCTTATAAAGAGAACATTTACTTCTATTTTAGAATTTAGCATTGAAATTAATGATTTTAAAAAAATAGATGTACCTATTTTTGAAGAAATTTCCTTTTGCATAGATTTTAATAAGAATATTTTATATACATATGGAGCTAATTCAAATCATAACAAGATAAAATCTGCCTTAAGGAATACTCTTGAAATACCATTGATATATAGTGAATTGGACTCATCTCCCATCAATTTCATGGAAAGAATTTTAAAAAACAATTCAAACTTTACTATCGATGAAATTGTAATTCGTAATTTTAAATACGAGGAAGGGGTTTCTGGTAAGTATATTGCAAAAATCTCAAATCAGAAAATTGGAGTTCGTCTGATTGATAAGTACCTAAAAGACATTTTAAAAATTTCTATAAATCTTGATGATGAATTTGAATACTATTTAGTGATATCTTCAAACAATGCAATAAGTTTGAAATGCAATGAGGATGATTTTTATTCTATTTTAGAAAATATAAAAAATAAAATATATGGCTGAAGATCAACAATACAAAGGAGAACTTTGGAATGTTAGAGCAATAAAATTGCTTGATTTATTTTCATGGAATAAAATTGGAGACAGCGGAATGGATTTAGAGGGTGAAGATGGAAATAAGTATGGAGTCGATTGCCTTTATTCTTATGAGGATCCTGCGAAAAACGTTCCACAAAGTTTAATTCTTGAAGCTAAATCTTATGCGACTACCAGCATGAATAAAGCCACATTACAAGGATGGATTGATAGACTAAATACAAAGATTTCAACGCTTAGAGGATCAGAGTACCTTTTTGAAAGATTCCCGATTTTCAGAGATATATCAGCACTTAACATCGGTATAATTATCATATGGTTTAGCGATACTGAAAACTACAAAGAGTTTAGACTGAAATTTCTTAATATGCTTAAGGAGGTAAAAGTTTCTTCACGCCCAATAAAGAATTCCACCTTTAACAAGATATATGTTATTGATAATGATTTAATTTCTAAACTATGTTCTATTCGTAGTATTATTAATAGCTTAAACGGTAGTTTTTACTTTTACTATCCCTCTTCTTTTATAGGAGAAAGAGCTGTGGAAAGAACCAATGTCTTGTCTTTAGATTATATGCTGTCAAAGGTAATCCTATGTCAACATAAGTCTGATGATAATATTACAACAAATGTAGTTTTTTATTTTGGAGAACTTGATTTTCAATCATTTGATTTGCTAAAATCAATATTATTTACATATTCATTTATTGATCGTGATTTTAAATTAGTTATTTATAAATATAAAAGAGATGATGATGAATTTCGCAAAATTTCTCCAGATATAATTAATTTATACAAGAAAGAAGGAGTCGAATTTGAGATTAAGGACATGGATCCGTGTCATGAATTACCAACTTTCATAATAAACTAAGTTATGGCAAAGAAATATCCAACATCTTATGAAATACAGGAAGTCTTAAATTCCCAATCTGTAACTCGGTCATTTATTAATAAATTTGCACAAACAAGAGGTGTGTTTTTAGTAAATGCTACTAAAGAAGAATTAGCAAAAGAGATATCAAACCACATTTATGAGGATAAAGACCTCGAAGAAATTAGAGAACTTGCTTATCAATGTTCAAATAAGCAAATTTTGAGCGGTTTTACAATAAGCCATAATAAAGATTTGGATTTAGAGGGTTTGTATAATAGAGTTCGAGAATATGGACAATTAAAAACTAAAGGATATCAGCTTAAGGGTATAAGTAAAAGAACCGAAGGAGGAAAAACTATATGCAAGGGAGAGATTGAATATACAAAACGTAAGTCTGGTAAAATAGAGTTTATTCAAGGTGAAAAATGTTCTACAGAATTTCAATTTTTTAGTCAACCTGATGGGACTTGGCAAGTTGAAGTTGAGGGAAGTAGTTCCTCTGATGGAAAAGAAGTCATGCGATTAATGAATATGATCATTGATGGGACTTCAGCAGAAATCAATTCCATAATAATTGATAATTTATCAATAGAAAATGTTATAACTTTCTTTGACCGTTTGTCCAAAGAAGGTTTTAATAAGAAAGATTGGAAAATTGTTGATATAAAACAGTTGACTTTTAAGAGAAGAAAAACTCATTCTGAGATAGAATCAGAAGGGGAAGAAGATGATATGATAGAGGAAGAAATAGATGAAAAAAATTTAGGTGGTATTAGTCAGGCAGTACTGGATGGACGTAATTTGCGAGAACATCCTTTTGTAAAACAAGCGGAGAAAAGTGGATGTATATTTACATCCATGTCATATGAGTTTGAAAGTAACAAAACTTCAAAAACACTAGTCATTAAAGCTGAATTTAAAGGTAACCCTAAAATATTTGAAGTCTCTGTAATTAACGTTGGTGTGTTTGAAGGTCCCAAAGGAAGTAAAAAAATATATCAAAATCCAGATGCCGAATTTAAACAGCAAGTATCCAGTGAATTTTGGAATAATGCAAAAAACATTTATCTCGAGTTAAAATCATAAATATTGATTCCAATCAAAATGATTTAAAAACATATTATACCATTATAAAAGTTCCTCTATTTCAATATAGAAACTATTACTGAAAATCTGTATCTATCAGGCATTTAAGATTGTTTATGATAATAAAAACAATTCAATAACAATTTATTATTGGCTTTCTTAACATACATACTAATGAAATGGTATATATTACATTGATGAGCATGTTATTATAATTGATACAAAGTTTGTCCCTTTCACTTAAGATTAAGCAAAAAGGGATAATTTTCAATTTCTATCTATTTTATCAAATCCTTAAACTTCGGATCATCCTTCAGCTTCGCTAGCTCCAAATCCACAATCTGCTGCGCCTCCTCCTTAATACGGTAATAATTCCTCTCAATCTCCTGCTGCATCATGTTTTCCCCATCTTCATTCACAAAGTTTGTAAACTCAGGAATCTTCTGATAGGCTTTCGTCTCCGCTGCTACTTTTGCATTATCGACAACTATCTCACAATGAAAAATTTTCTGTTCTATCCGTTCATCAAAATTATCCGAAACCGAGCCGACAAACATCCCCTGTGTCAGCCCACTGATTTTTGATGCCGGAATAAGAGAATCCAGTTGAGTATTAATAGTAGTACTTTTATCCTGCTTATTGATAGTCATGGATTGTCGTTTCTGCAACACTTTTCCGAAACGCTCTGAAAGCG
This sequence comes from Tannerellaceae bacterium, assembly GCA_032054765.1. Lineage (GTDB taxonomy): Bacteria > Bacteroidota > Bacteroidia > Bacteroidales > Tannerellaceae > DFXE01. The sequence goes on along the minus strand of DAMBSC010000017.1, from coordinate 27,051 downwards.
TTTTTGCCGTATCGCCAACCACCTGACCGGAGAAAATATTCCCGACAGTATTGCTCACTACCTTTGCCTCTTTGTCCCCATAATCCCTTGTTAGCTGGCTCATATCCTGAAATCCCAAGCAAACAGCAACTTTGTTGCTTCGCGCAGTAGCAATCAGATTGTCGAGGCCTTTAAAATATATCGTAGGTAACTCATCAATAATAACCGATGATTTCAACATCCCTTTTTTATTTATCAGCTTCACAATACGGGAATTATATAGCCCCAAAGCCGCTGAATATATATTTTGACGATCAGGGTTATTGCCCACACAGAGCACCTTCGGCTCTTCCGGATTATTGATATCCAGCGTAAAATCATTACCTGTCATTACCCAATATAGTTGCGGACTTATCATTCTGGACAAAGGGATTTTAGCTGATGCTATCTGGCCCTGGAGCTGATCTTGGGCATTTCCGAGCCATGCGTCCATAAAAGGAGATAAGTAGTTTTCAAGTTGCGGATAAGAGGTCAGAATAGGAAAAATATCGGTATATTTTTTATTCAGGAATTCTATCGCGTGAGGAAACGTGCAATACTTTCCGTCTTCATAAATTTTCAAATACCAGATTATGGCTGCAAGTAAAATAATCGGAGATTCCACGAAGAAGTCTCCCTGTTTGGTAATCCACGACTTATTGAGGTTTAGCATAATTGTATATGCACTTTCATAAGCATCCGAAATGTCGGTCATAAAGTCGGGATTAATCGGATTACACCGGTGGCTTCCGGCAGGATTATCAAAGTTGATAACGAAAAATTTCGGTCCTACTTTATATGCCTTTCTGTTGTTTAACAGCGTGTTATAAGCAATCGTAGAGAGGTCAGGATATTTGTAGTCATAGATATATTGACTATACCCCTTACAAATTTGCTGTTTTATGAAGTTATTTACCACTGCGTAAGACTTACCGCTACCGGGAGTACCCAACACGATAGTTGCCCTGAAAGGATTTACAACATTTATCCAACCCTTATTCCATTTCTTTTTATAGAAAAAGCGGGTCGGCAGATTGACCGAATATTGATTCTCCATCAAACGTGTTTCCTGCATAAAAGACTCGTTCTCCATATTAAAGACGTCATCCATCATTCGGTTTTTAAGTAAACGGCTCATCCATAAACCTGCCATCAGCATACAAATATATCCCAGCGACAAGGTGAAAATATAAATGGCGGTATTTGCAGCAAGTGGGAGAAATAAATCCAGTATCCACCAGTTAAGGAAGAAGAAGATAAAACCAACAATACCGAATATGGATATTTTAGTCCAGGTTATTTTTTCTTCCTTTACTCCTTTGATTCCCAGACACGACAACCCCATAAACACTACAGCAAACAATTTCGTCCACAATATATTGGAAAAAAGACCTGCCGTGCGGTTAAAGTTCAACAGTATCTTATCCACTACCGACAGGTTGAAGTTCAGTTCACGGATATACTCGTAACAAAACCAGTAAATATGGATAAGAATAAATAAAATACTAATGGCCCGCATGAATTCCATCACTTTGGCGAGTCCTCTCAAGTCATCTTCGTTTTGCATAAAATCTTGTTTTTAAATGATTAAAAATTATATCTTGAATTATTTACATACGTCTTCCCCGGCGTTTGCGGCGTTTATTTTCCGCTTCTTTCTGCCGGGCAAAAGCTTCTGCCTCATAGTCTGCGCCGTGTTGTTCCAATAGTGAAGGAATACCGCCAAAATCAGTATCATCAGGCTTTGGCTCATTTATGCCCTTTGAAAAATCGATGATTGGTAGTTCCGGATCTTCCTGTTTTTTAGGTGGTGCAGTGATATTCAATTCTATTGGTGAGGAGGTTGTAAGCATAGACTCATTTTCCCGACTGTTCTGGAAGAGATTATGAAATACATTGGCAGAATAAGCCTTGCCGATTTTTGAGCCATTGAATACTGCACGGTTCTCATGGTCAATAAAGGTCGCCCCATAAATTCGTCCTTCTTCATTTTCCCTGAAAACAACACTTATTCCACTTCGTAAAAGCTCTGCTTCAAAAGATGTTCTGTTCCGGAAATTTTTAATAGCCATATCCAGAATCGGCTTTATACGTCCGGTCAACCCATTTTCTTTGATTAACTTTTCTGATGATGCAACCTTTTTAATCAATACGGCATACCCGACACTTTTAGCGATGGAAGAAGATTTGATAGGGTTTCCTACTTTATTTCCTTCATTATCTAAAGCGGAATATACCAGCCCCCGATAGGATTTGCCACGGGCTTCCCCGCTCACTTCTTCGATACCTATATTATATAAGGAAAGTAAAGCGCGGTATTCAGGTAGGGAAGTGAAACGGTAGGATTGCATCAGGGCTTTTACATTTTTAGCTATCTGCTTTTTTACGTTTCCTGTATTATAATCAACCTTCTTTAGCTGGGGCATATCTTCCGAATAATCTATCTTGTCGGCAGGATGAAGTTTATATTTAGCTTCCAACTCCTGCGTAATCTTTTTAGAGTGACGATAATTATTAAAATCATTGATCTTGCGCCCCGTTTCATCCACATTTACACTTACGATATGAATATGTTTCCTTTCAATATCTTCATGTTTGAACACGATATACGGTTGTTCACCGAATCCCATTTTCTGCATATACTCATTGGCAATGTCTATTAACTGCTCGTCCGATAGGACATCATCAGGATGCGGATTGATGGATATATGCAAAATCGGTTCTTCCGTCTTCCGGTTAGCCGCCAGAAAGGGAGCAAATGATTGATTACAGAGAAACATATTATGCTCTCCATTCTTATCCTGCATCACTTTATTGGAGTGGATTATCCTGGCAAGATCATTCTCTACCTTTTGATTATTATAGATTAATGCACCGAAAAGGTTGTTCCCTTTATTTATTTTTGCAACCATGTATCGGAATATTTACGTTCAAATTCCTCAGTCTGTGCTGATATTTTCCGTTGTAATTCGACCAGTTCAACAGTTGCTTTCTCCAATTTATAGAGTAAAGCGAGTGCTTTTTTCTCCGAAAAATTAGACTTCAATGCCTTTACACATTGGTTATAATTCGTGCCTATAGCCCGGAACTGTCCGTAAAAAGTAGTCAGGCGCATATAATAATCCTGCATTCCCTTATCAATCTGCACGACTTTTACTGGCTTTGAAAAAATGCAGGAAGTAATAAAATGAGCCTTCACCCTTTGCCCCGACTGCTCAAAGAGCGAAAGGAACTTATCATGCTCTACGGTATTGAAACTAATCGAGTACCTGAATACGGCAGGGTCTTTCTTCGGAAGCCTGCCGACCTTCCTTTTTCTTGTTTCATCCATCGGGAATCGTTTATGAAAATGGTTACTGAATTATGACTTCGGAATAATTCTTCCCCTTCAGGGGGCAAGGTGTTTTGAGATGCTGAAATTTATTTCAAGCTGCTCAAAACATACCTTGCCATTGTCTGACGACAATCAAAATCCACCCACCATACGGTGGTTGAATTTGAAGTTAGTTTGGACTCGAAAACGAGTCTTGTAAAGGATGAAATTATTCCCGATGCAAAGTTAAATTCATTGATGATAAGATAGATAACCGTAACTTACGCCAATGAGTGCCAAATACTACCACTCCAAAAAAAGTTGCTGTTTTTTTACTTTTTCGAGAGGAAAAAAGAGAAGAATCTTATCCGGAATGAGAATGAAAGAATGGAGATCATTCTAAAAATATAACCGAAAATAGCAACACCATACCAATGGAATGCCAACGACTACCACTGGCATCTGATTATTAGATTTATACGAAATCACTTATTTATTTTGCCGAAGAAACAGGGAAGCAAAGAGTTGCTTTTTCACTGAAAGACTATTTTTCAATTGTACTGAAACAAATAGTTGGTTTGTCGGAAAACGAATGATTTACTGTTCTACTGAATTGCTGATTTACTGGTTTATTGTTTTGCTGTTCTATTGGTGTATCAAAATCATTCTTTGAAAAACCAAATCAGTTCTTCAGTATAATAATATTTTCCTCTTTCTGCATTTCCATATATCCGTACCAAAATACTATTATAAGGAAGTATTGGAGTATAGGAGTGATGAAAGAAAGAAAGAAAGAAGAAAATCCACAGCAAAGTACAGAATGAACAAAACAAAGAAGCATTTCTCCATTTCCCTGTTTCTGTAATAAACGAATGTTTCACTAAAATAAATTTTTAACACATGGAAAAGAAAACATTATTGGTAGCATTTTCCACCCAAAAGGGAGGAATTGGTAAGAGTGCCTTAACAGTGCTTATGGCGAGTTATTTTCATTATGTGAAAGGCTATAACGTTGGAGTGATTGACTGCGATTACCCCCAGTACAGCACTTATAAAATGAGGGAACGGGATAAGGAAATCGTTAGCAAAGTTCCTCATTATAAAGAGAAATCGTATAACCAGTTCAAGACATTAGGTAAACGGAACTATCCGATAGACAAAGCTCCAGCACCGGAAGCCATAGACGCGGCAAAAAAGATGATTGATGAATATATCGGCGACGCTCCCGATATTATCTTTTTTGATTTACCGGGAACCTTGAACAGTGAGGGAATCGTTCACACCCTAGCATCGCTGGATTATATTTTCTCTCCAATCTCTGCCGACAAGATGGTATTACAATCAACATTGGAGTTTGCAGGTATCATTAACGATAGAATAATCAGTACCGGAAAAAGCCGGTTACAGGGACTTTACCTGTTGTGGAATATGGTCGATGCCCGTGAGAAATCCGATTTATACAAAGTGTATGAAGAAGGTATCGGAGAATTGGGGTTATCCGTTATGAAAAATTTCCTGCCCGATACCAAGCGTTACCGACATGAGATGAGTGAATTAATTGCCCCAATATTCCGGTGCACTCTTTTCCCGGTAGATAAGCGATTGGTAAAGGGGAGCCGACTGGACCTCTTAGCCGATGAGATAGAAGAACTCATAAACAGTAAACAGTAACCGTATGGCAAAACGCAGTGATGGAATAAAGAAATTCGATGATATAGACGAAAAGGAACTGTTGAGTATTCTGGACGGCAGGGCGACTCCTTCGGCATTATCTAAAAATAATGATGTTGTAACATCTTCTCCAAAATCAGAAGAAGCCGAGGAGGAAACGGAAGAACCAGAAGAAAAAGAGGTTGTATCTAAACGGACTTATAAGAAAAAGAAAAACAGCGAATATCTCGATGCCTTTCTAAAGCCTAGAGTCCTGAAGCAACGTCAAAGTGTCTATATCAGCCAGGATGTACATGAGTTTATAGCCAAAATAGTAAAGAAACTCGGAGTCAGGAACATGACTGTCGGCGTATTTATTGATACGGTTATGACACAACATATAAAAGAACATAAGGATGAATTACGAGCCATCTATTACAGGGAAGAGGGAGATATTTTTAAAAATATAATCAATACTAACGATGATGATTGAAACATATAATTTCATATTGATACTGGTTGTTTACACGGCAATACTGTTGCTTGCCATCTTTTATATCTATCCCATTTTAAAGAAATTCTTCAAACACCGAATCTCCATTTCCATTCAGATCGGCACAAAGGAAAAAGAGATAAAAGAAACGATGAAACAATCCGAAAAACAAGAAGAATTTCCTTCGGTTTTGGGAAAATCAAAATTTATCCTGAGCCAACCCCTGCCTAATGCTGCCACGGATTTGGAAGCGGAAAATCGTAAGAAAAAAGAAGATACATTTGCTCCCGAAACTAAAAAACCGGATGATAAATCTGTCAATTTTGAAACCGGCGAAGGTGTAGAAATACCGGAAGAAGATAAGGACGTTTCCGATGTTGATTTGAATGATGAGGGCGAAGACCTTGGAGCCGGAAATATCCCCGAAGAAGAGGCCAGCGGAATCGACTACAATAATTTAGGCAAGACGGCTAAAACGGTAAGTAACCCCGAGGGCAGTAGCACGGCAGATGAAGATCTTGCCGGAAAAGTATTAAGTGAAAACAAATACACCCAGTTGGTAAAATCCATGCAGGATGCCCGTCCCGAATATGCCAAACGGATATCGGAACTGATGGACAGATACGATCGGAAATTAATGGAAGGTCAGAACATTGATACTAAGGTGGGGCGTAAAAAACAAAAGCTGTACGAGTCCGAAGATTTTAAAAATTTCAATATTGATGAGATTTCATGAATTATCAAGAAAGGAGGTAAAATGAGAAACTAACAATGTAACAAGGCATAATGAAATGCCGCACAAAAGAAAGATGTTTTTGTGATGGGACTATTCACCCCGATAAAGCACAAAAACAATTTTTAAGATTATCCACAAATTAATTCAAGGTTAAACTATGTCCGGGAGACAGAGAAACAAAAAGGTAAGTTCCTCTTCTCCCAGACTTAAAAACATTTTTATGTCTGAAAAAATAAAAAACAAGGTTCCGAAAAAGTTCTTCGCACTGGCTGCACTGGTCCTGATGGCAGCCAATACCTTCGCACAAGGTAACGGGATGGCGGGTATTAATGATGCTACGAGCATGGTATCCAGTTATTTCGATCCGATAACCAAATTGATATACGCCATCGGTGCTGTCCTTGGACTCGTGGGAGGCGTCAAAGTCTATTCCAAGTTCCAGTCCGGCGATCCCGATACATCAAAAACTGCCGCCAGTTGGTTCGGGGGCTGTATTTTCCTGATTGTTACCGCGACTATTCTTCGTTCGTTCTTCCTGTAATATATGGTGGAGTATACTATCAATAAAGGCATTGGCCGTCCGGCAGAATTTCGGGGTTTGATCGCTCAATACCTTTTTATATTCGTCGGCGGACTACTTGCCGTCTTTGTGGTAACGGTAGTCATTTATATGATTGGCGTTCCCCAAATGATATGTGTCGGTTTCGGTGCTATCTCCGGTTCCATACTCGTTTGGGCTACTTTCTATCTGAATGGGAAATATGGTCAGCATGGACTTATGAAAGTGCAGGCTACTAAAAATCATCCACAGTATATCAGTAACCGGCGGCGAATCCAACGTCTTTTCACACATATAATAAGAAAGGAGGAAAAAGAATGAGGAATACATCGAAGATAACGACATTGGAGAATAAGTTTCCCATACTTTCCGTTGAAGAGGGCTGCATTATCTCCAAAGATGCGGATATAACCGTCGGCTTCAAAGTGGAACTTCCAGAAATCTACTCGGTAACATCGGAAGAATATACAGCCATCCATTCTGCTTGGGTAAAAGCAATCAAGGTATTGCCGGATTATTCCATAGTTTGCAAACAGGATTGGTTTACCGAAGAGTCTTATAAGGCGAAAAACGATAAGGAGGATATGAGCTTCCTGAGTAAATCCTTCGAACGCCACTTCAATGAACGTCCGTTTCTGAATCATACCTGCTATTTGTTCCTGACAAAAACGACAAAAGACAGGGCAAAGCAACAAAGTAATTATACAGCCCTTACCCGTGGCTTTCTCGTTCCAAAAGAAATGCAGGATAAGGAAACGGCACAGAAGTTTTTGGAATCGGTTGACCAGTTCGAACGCATCATGAATGATTCGGGTTTCATTACTCTTGAACGGATGACAACGAATGAGATTGTAGGCACTGATGGAAATGCAGGTATTATCGAAAAGTATTTTTCCCTGATGGGGGACAATACTTCACTGGAAGATATATCACTTGGAGCCGGAGAGATGAAAATCGGGGATAACTTTCTTTGCCTGCATACACTGAGCGATACGGATGATCTGCCGGGCAAGGTATATACCGACAGTCGTTACGAACGATTATCTACTGACAGAAGTGATTGTCGTTTATCGTTTGCAGCCCCGATTGGAGTATTGCTTTCCTGCAATCATGTGGTAAACCAGTATATTTTCATTGATGACCACACGGAGAATTTAAAAAAGTTTGAAAAGCAGGCAAAGAATATGCACTCGCTCGGACGGTATTCCCGTTCAAATCAAATTAATCGCGAGTGGATCGAAGATTACCTGAATGAAGCCCACAGCTTCGGATTGACTTCGGTACGTTGCCATGTGAATGTGATGGCATGGGCTGATAATCATGAAGATTTAAAACGTATAAAAAACGATGTCGGTAGCCAGTTGGCACTGATGGAATGCAAACCCCGACATAACACAATAGATGTTCCGACACTCTTTTGGGCGGGAATCGCAGGCAATCAGGGAGATTTCCCGGCGGAGGAAAGTTTCTATACTTTTATCGAACAAGCCTTGTGCTTCTTCATTGAGGAAACTAATTACCGTGATTCACTTTCTCCGTTCGGTATTAAGATGGCTGACCGTAACGGTAAACCTATCCATCTGGATATATCAGATTTACCGATGAAGAAAGGAATCATTACCAACCGCAATAAGTTTATTTTGGGACCTTCGGGTTCGGGAAAATCCTTCTTCACCAATCATCTCGTCCGGCAATACTACGAGCAGAATACACATGTGTTGCTGGTGGATACAGGTAATTCTTATGAAGGTTTGTGTAACCTGATTCATAACAAGACGAAGGGTGACGATGGAGTTTATTATACGTACACCGAAGAAAATCCGATCTCATTTAATCCTTTTTATACGCAGGATGGCATATTTGACATAGAAAAAAGAGAATCTATTAAAACACTTATTCTTACACTCTGGAAACAGGAACATGAAAAGCCCTCGGGAGCGGAAAGTGTAGCTTTGTCCAATGCTGTAAACGAGTACATTGCCCTGATAAAAAGCGACAAGAACATTGTCCCTTCATTTAATACGTTTTACGAGTTCATTAGCAATGAATACCGCAAAAGTATTGACCGCAAAAGAGTACGGGAAAAGGATTTTGATATTGACAATTTCCTTTTTATCCTCGAACCGTTCTACAAAGGGGGTGAATATGATTATCTCTTGAACTCAGATCAGGAACTGGACTTGCTGAACAAACGCTTTATTGTATTCGAAATTGATAAAGTGAAGGATAATCACGTTCTTTTTCCCATCATCACAATTATCATTATGGAGGTGTTTATCAACAAGATGCGTCGCCTAAAAGGGGTCAGAAAGGTAATACTTCTGGAAGAAGCCTGGAAAGCAATCGCTACCGATTCCATGGCCATGTATTTGAAATATTTGTTCAAAACGGTTCGTAAGTTTTTCGGTGAGGCAGTGGTCGTTACACAGGAAGTGGATGATATTATCCATTCCCCTATTGTCAAGGAAGCCATCATCACGAACAGCGATTGTAAAATTCTGTTAGACCAGCGAAAGTATATGAATAAATTCGATGGTATCCAGAATATGCTCGGGCTGACAGACAAAGAACGCGGGCAGATACTTTCCATTAACATGGCAAATGACCCTGCAAGATTCTATAAAGAAGTGTGGATTGGACTTGGTGGTGCACAGTCGGCAGTCTATGCGACAGAGGTTTCACGAAGTGAATATCTGACATATACTACCGAAGAAATGGAAAAAGTAGAAGTCTTCCGACTTGCTGAAGAATTAGGAGGAGATATGGAACTCGCCATCAAACGGCTCTCCATGAAGGAAGAAAAATAAGTATTTATCAATCAGTAATTTATTAATTAAAATTCAGAATGAATATGAAGATAAAAATTTTCATGTTATGCGTGAGCTGTATGCTTGCCGTAACCGGAGCGAAAGCTCAGTGGGTTGTTGCCGACCCGGGAAATCTGGCACAGGGTATTATCAATGCCACAAAAAACATTGTGCATACTTCAAGTACCGCTAGTAACATGCTGAACAATTTTAAGGAGGTTCAAAAGGTCTATAATCAAGGCCGCGAATATTACGATGCGCTGAAAGCAGTGAACAATCTGGTGAAAGATGCAAGAAAGGTTCAGAAGACTATTTTGATGGTTGGCGATATTACCGACATCTACGTGAACAGCTTTGAAAAAATGCTCACTGACGACAACTTTACGGTGGAGGAGCTGGCAGCCATAGCCAATGGATATACCAAACTGCTGAACGAATCGGACGATGTATTACAAGAACTTAAAGGTGTTGTCAATGCCAGCACCCTGTCCCTGTCCGATAAGGAGCGAATGGAAGTTATAGACAATGCCTATAGTAAAATGTCGGAATACCGCAGTCTGGTAAAGTATTATACCAATAAAAACATTTCGGTATCACTTCTCCGGTCAAAAGAAAAAAACTCGACCCAACGTGTATTGGATTTGTACGGAACCGAAAACGAAAGATACTGGTAAACTATGGAATTTGATAGTATTCATCAGATACTTCGTGAACTATACAATGACATGATGCCTCTCTGCGGCAACCTTATCGGGGTCGCCAAAGGGATTGCCGGAATCGGTGCGTTGCTTTACGTCGCTTCCCGTGTGTGGCAAAGCATAGCACGGGCAGAACAGATTGATGTGTATCCCTTGCTCCGTCCTTTCGCTATCGGCATTTGCATTATGTTCTTCCCCACATTGGTATTAGGCACGATAAACAGTGTACTAAACCCTGTTGTACAGGGTGCACATGGCATACTCGGGCAACAAACGCTGGATATGAAACAGTTGGCAGAAACCAAAGACAAGCTTGAAATCGAACAGAAAAAGAAGAATAATGAAACCGCTTATCTGGTCGATCAGGCAGAGTTTGATAAAAAGCTGGAAGAGCTCGGCATTATGGATGCGCCGGAAATGGCGGGAATGTATATAGAACGTGCGTTCTATGACATGAAAAAATGGTTTCAGAGCCTCTTCCGTTCATTTTTGGAAACGCTCTTTAATGCCGCTGCCCTGATTGTGGATGTGATACGAACATTTTTCCTGATTGTCCTGGCCATCCTCGGACCGATAGCCTTTGCCATATCTGTGTTTGACGGCTTCCAATCGACACTCGTACAATGGCTCACACGCTATGTCAGCGTGTATTTATGGCTTCCCGTATCAGATTTATTCAGTTCCATCATGGCGCGTCTGCAATCACGTATGTTGGAAAGTGATATTATCCGTATGCAAAACGACCCAAGTTATTCACTGGATGCTTCGGACGGAGTGTATGTGGTCTTCCTGCTAATTGGCATTGTAGGATTCTTTACGATTCCGACTGTTGCCGGATGGATTATCCAGGCAGGAGGAATGGGTAACTTCGGTAAGAACGTTAATCAAGCCACTTCCAAAGGTGCTTCTGTAGCAGGTGCAGGCGCAGGTGCGGCAGCCGGAAATATTATGGGAAGATTGAAAGGTAACGGTGGCGGTTCCGGAAGCAGTAGCGGGAACTCTGACAATAATGGTGGAAATGGAAGCCAACCCCGGGGACGGAACTATTCCACAGGAGGCGGGAGTTCCGGTTCTTCGGATAGAACTACTTAAATCATGAGTATTAATTCAAAAATCAAACATTCAAAAGAAATAAAAGAAAATGGAATTTAAGTCATTAAAAAATATCGAAACCAGTTTTCGTCAGATAAGGCTTTTCAGCATCATATTTCTTTGTTTGTGCGCCATAGTCGCAGGGTACTCCGTATGGAGTGCCTACGACTTTGCCGAGAAACAGAGGGAGAAGATTTACGTATTGGACGATGGAAAGTCATTGATGCTCGCCCTTTCGCAAGACCTGTCACAAAACCGTCCGGTAGAAGCAAGGGAACACGTCAAACGCTTTCATGAGCTGTTCTTTACGCTATCGCCGGATAAGAATGCGATAGAGAACAATATTAAGCGGGCAATGGTGCTTTGTGATAAGACCGCCTTCAATTACTATAAAGATATGGCAGAGAAGGGATATTACAACCGAATAATATCAGGCAATATCATTCAGAACGTAATTGTGGATAGTATCAGGTGTAATTACGAAGTATATCCGTATCAGGTAGCAACTTATGCCCGGCAGATCATCATCAGGGAAAGTAACCTGACGGAACGCTCGTTGGTTACGACTTGCCAGCTACTTAATACATCCCGTTCGGATGATAACCCTCACGGTTTCTTTATGGAGAACTTCGACATAAAAGAAAATAAGGATATCATGACTGTTGACCGCTAATATCTTATAAAATGATGAAATATATCAGACAGATTTTTAAAGAGATAGGTTACAGCATCAGTGACTTCTTACGCTGGATCTGCGGAGGGCTTTCTCCTGATGCACGTTTAACCGTCATCCTGTCCATGCTGTTGATTTTCACAGTTGGAAATCTCTATTTCACAATCTCCACCATATATAATTGGGGACGCAAAGACGGAAAGCAAGAGATGCCCGAAGTACGACATATCGGGGGTTGGGGCATTATGGGATATGATGTTGAGAACGATACGACAAAGTATATTGAATGGATAGATTCTCCGATTGATATTTATCTGCAAGACATGGATAGTATAAACAACAATTTTGGAATAAACAATGAAGAAAGAACATGAAAAAATAGACCCTGCCCGGGAGCAGGAGAAAGAAAAGCAGAAGCAACAGCTTAAAAAGTATGGCTTCTTCGCTTTGATTGGGATTATCTTCCTGGGCGCATTGTACCTGATTTTTGCTCCGTCTTCTTCGGATAAGCAAAAAGAGGAACAGGGAAAAGGTTTTAATACTGAAATTCCCGACCCGAACAATCAGGGAATCATCGGCGACAAGCAGAAAGCCTACGAGCAGGAAGCCTTGATGCGTAACAGGAATGATAAGCGTAAATCACTGGAGGACTTTTCTTCCCTTATCGGGGATGAAAAAGAAGTGATAAAAGAAAATATGATTGAGATTGCTGAAGATAAGGCAAGCCGTACCGGTTCTCCAACGAATGATGCTATCCGGAACTCGGCTTCTTCTTACCGGAATATCAGCAGTACACTCAGCAATTTCTATGAACAACCTGCCACCGAAGTAGATGAACAGGCACAACTTGAACTTCAGTGGCGTGTTCAGGAGTTGGAGCGGAAACTGGAAGAAGAAGCCGCAAAGAAGAATGCCGTTGACGACCAGTTGGCCCTTATGGAGAAATCCTACCAGTTGGCAGCCAAGTATATGCCGGGTGGGCAGCAGGCAACCCAAAATCAACCAGTAGAAGACGATATAACCCTTGAAGCGGGAAGTGCAAAAGGTAGTTCTTCCTACAATAACAGTGGCAGGAATGATAAGGCACAGGTATCTGTCATCAAACAGGTACACGAGCAAACGGTTTCGGCTTTGGCTCAGCATATTCCCAATTCTGAATTTATAGCAAGCTTCAACCAGCCCCGTAATCTGGGTTTCCATACAATGGATGCCACTATCGGAGTAAATGAGAAGAATACCATATCGGCGGTAATTCATGATGACCAGACACTGATTAGCGGTCAAAGCGTGCGGCTACGACTCACGGAAGCTATGATAGCTGGGACTACGGTGATTCCCGCCAATTCTCTTTTGACGGGAACAGCTGCATTACAAGGCGAGAGGCTGGGTATCTCTATCAATTCTATAGAGTTAGGTGGAGCCATTATTCCGGTGGAAATTCTTGTCTATGATTCGGACGGGCAAAGAGGAATTTTTATCCCGAACTCATTGGAACTGGATGCGGTCAAAGAGATTGCTGCCAATATGGGAAGCTCTGTTGGCTCGAACTTTACGATAACTGACAATGCGGGAGCGCAAATAACGTCAGATTTGACCAAAGGAGCAATACAGGGTGTCAGCCAGTATATGCAGAAGAAAATCCGGCAGGTCAAAGTTCATCTGAAAAGCGGTTACAGAGTGCTTCTGTTGCCTAAACAGAACTAGCTATCAAGCATATTTTATCCACGAATTAATTCAACGTTTGAAGTAGCGAGAGCAGAAACCAAGCTTGCTTGGGGTATGCCGAGTCACGACAAACGACTAAATCTATTGAAAGTAAAATCAGAAAATGAAAAAGTTTTTTTTAATATTCGCTATCGTAGCGAGTGCAGTGCTGTCTGTTCATGCACAAACTGTAAGTGAAGAGGTTGTAACGGTTAATCAGACATCGAAAGAGATGCAGGAGGATTTGCATCAGGTATTAAACCCAACATTCGGGGACTATTATGAAGGTCTGACCAAGAAAATAACCTTTGACCGGATGATTCCTCCATACGGGCTGGAAGTGACTTTTGATAAAACCACGCATATTATTTTCCCATCGTCTATCCGTTATGTGGACCTGGGTTCCTCAAATATTATTGCTGGAAAAGCAGGGAGTTCGGAAAATATTCTCCGTGTGAAAGCATCTGTCAGGGGATTTGAAACGGAAACCAACCTTGCAGTAATCACGGATGAAGGAAGTTATTATACCTATAATGTAAAATATGCGGATGAGCCGGAGAAGCTCAATATCGAAATGCGGGATTTTATGCATGATGGTATCGCAACCAATCGTCCAAACAATTCACTTGATATCTACCTGAAAGAACTCGGAAATGAATCTCCGCGTGTCGTGTACCTTATCAATCGTGCCATTTATAAGGATAACAAACGGCATATCAAACATATCGGAGGGAAACGTTTCGGCATCCAGTACACGCTGAAAGGAATTTATTCACATAACAATTTATTGTACTTGCACACTCAGATTAAGAATTCAACCAATGTGCCATTCGATATTGATTTTGTGCGCATGAAAGTCGTAGATAAGAAGCTGACCAAACGTACTGCCATTCAGGAAACGCTTATCTATCCGCTTCGTGCTTATAATTTCATAACTACGGTTGGAGTCAATGGTACGGAAAGAACGGTTTTCGCATTAGACAAAATAACCATTCCTGCCGATAAGTTGCTTATTATCGAAGTGTTTGAAAAGAATGGTGGCCGAAACCAAACTTTCACCATTGAGAACGCTGATCTTATCCGCGCTAAACAAATTAACGAACTAAAAGTACGATAATGAAGCGGATAGTATTATTAATGACTTTGTGCCTTGCCCTCATCGGGCAGGCACATGCCCAGCGTTACTTGCCGGGACAAAAAGGGTTCCAATTTACAGCCAGTGCAGTGGACGGATTTCATTTGGAGAAAGGCGATAAACAAGCTTTCTCGGGAGGTATTGCTCTTTCTACTTATACAAAGAGTGGCAACCGCTGGGTATTCGGCGCAGAGTATCTTCAAAAATCCCACCTGTATAAAACAGAATTGATACCTACTGCCCAATTCACATTGGAGGGAGGATATTATTACAAGTTCCTAAGTGATCCCCGTAAGATATTTTTCTTCTCTGTGGGGGCTTCGGCAATGGCGGGATATGAAACTGTAAATTGGGGAGAATCCCTGCTGTTTGACGGTTCGACCATTACGGACGATGATAATTTTCTGTATGGTGGAGCAGTAACCTTTGAGATTGAAACATATCTGTCCGATCGTATTGTGTTATTGCTTAAAGTCCGGGAACGTATTCTGGGTGGTTCTTCCATAAACCTGTTTCATACACAAATTGGAGCAGGGATAAAATTCATTATTAATTAGAAGTTTAACAAATAAAATACATAAAAATGAGAAGGTCTTTTTCTTACATACTATTTACGCTATTGCTCGCCGCAATAGCGTGTGCCTGTAGCGACAATATTGATATTAAGCAGGATTATGAATTCACGGTTACTCACTTGCCTGTGCCGAAAAAGCTGCAAGTAAATGAGGTAGCTGAAATACGTTGTACACTGCATCGTGAGGGGGAGTATAATAATACCCAGTATTATCTGCGTTACTTCCAATATGATGGAGAGGGTCAGTTATGGATGGATGACGGAGAACCGTTTCTGCCGAATGATACTTATGAGCTGAATAATAGATCATTCCGGCTTTACTTCCGCTCGTTATCAGAAGATGCACATAATGTAGAGGTGGTTTTCTTTGATTCGTTTGGGAAGGAGTTTATGCTTTCTTTTACATTTAATAATGAGCAGGGAGATAAAGAGGAAAGCAATGATGATACTTAACGAAAAAACATTTCACTGCATTGAAATTATTTTTTCACTGCATCGAAATATATAATTGTGTGCAAATAAAACCGGGCAGGAAATCTCTCTTGTCCGGTTTATTTTTTTAATTAAATATTTGATGCTTTATGAAATTTATCATTTCATTCTGCCACCAAATTTCTGAATGAACAACTGGGCTACTTCTTCATTCAGCGATTGTTCCAATCCAGTGATAAACATTTGCAGCATTTCATCATTTGCAATGTCATAATACATATTCCAGCTCAATACGGTTTTTTCCTCTTTTTCTTCTATTGTTACCAATAAAAGTGATTGTTCAAAACCCATAGGATGTGGTTCTTCATCAAGAGAAGCCCAACCTTGATTAGATTCATACCAAACCATTGCGGAACGAGCAACCATATCCTCACCACCATCCTCAGCTTCATAGTTGATAGTATATTCGGTGCATCTACCTGAATCGTTTGTTTTTGATTCGACACTATTTACACCGCAGCAGTCAGAAAAAACATTTGCCGGGTTGCCCACAAACTGCCACACTTCATCGACCGATGCATTTAACTCTATCATAATACCGTTTCTCTGTGGGCTGGTTACCCATTTATCTGCTGATGGAAATTTCATAGTATAACTCATTATGTTCTTATTAATTCAACGGATAGTTTCTGGATTGCGCAATCAAATACTCCTCAACTGTTAGTTTCTGGGCATCAGTAGCTTTACTTACCAACCCATATTTCTTGATCAACTCTTTCAGGTATTTAGGAGAAAGGTGTAGATATGCTGAAAAATCTTCGTGATAATTCAGTCCAAAACCAATCATTACACCGTCTTCCTCATCTTCATGGTTCAGCATGAAAACAAAATAATTCTTTTCGTTGTCAGCTTGGATATTCAAAATGATTTCAGCATCCGTAAGTGGTTCTATTGGAGGAAAATTTTCATCTAATACTTCATATTCATAATCTATCCATCCAAACCTCCGATAAGATGTAAACAACTCCCGAAGTTCATCAGTCGATAGATGGGACATATTGTAAAATACTTCAGCCATAATTCAGAGGAAATAATTTCCGGTAAAGATAACCATATACTATAAGAAAAGGAATAAAAACCGATACCTTTGCACTTGAAAATTAATTGAATCGATCCTGACACCATGAATAAACCTCAAGAATTAGCCATCGTTAAAAAACTAACCCAAATAGATGACGAACACCGTATTGTCTTAAATGAAATTGGCTGGACAAGTCGCGTCTATATCGTTGACAATGGCAAATTTGTTTTTAAATTCCCCAGAGGCAAAAAATATAAGGAAGAATGTGAACACGAATTTAGCATTTTAAAACTCATCAGCGAATATGAATTCAATGTAAATCTTCCGGTAATTAAATGGCTTGGTGAGGACACTTCTTATGCAGGTTTTCATGGCGTTCAGGGAAAATCAATTACAGCAAAATCCGTAGATAAGTTAAGCGAGAGACAGAAGAGAGATGTGGGTACTCAAATAGGTTTGTTCCTGAAAAAGCTCCATACGATTGACTACAAAGGAGATAGTCCAACGGATGAAAGCAGCGAAATAGAATCATTCCAAAAATCCTTTTTTAAGAAAAAGCGCACATTAAAAAAGCATTTTAATGAAAGCGAATTGGACGCCATTGAAGAACTCGTAACAAGTCTGCCTCTAAAATCCGCAAATCTGGGCACAGAATACGTTTTTTGCCATTGTGATTTAGGCTACAATAATATACTATTAACCGACGATTGCAAAGTAGGGATAATCGATTTTGGCGATGCCGGTATTTTCGAAAAGTCGTACGACTTTACCGGACTCGAAGATGATACGATGTTAGACGCTACAATAGTAGCTTATGGCGGCGACGAAGTTCTAAGAGAAAAAGTCGCCATCCGACGACAACTTTTGCCATTAATGGAAATGCTGTTCTTAATTGACAGAAAGGACGAAGAAGGTATTGTACAATGTGCAGGCAGGATGCGGAATAATATTGCTGTTTTACGTACCTTTGCCCCATGCTCAAAGAATACACCATAGCCGATATCCTCCAATCCCCGCAGGAAACCATCCCCTATTACATAGGCACCTTCGAAGGAACGGACGACCCCAACATCGAGTGGCCTCACCGCCATACGTTCTATTCGCTGGTATGGTTTACCGAAGGAACCGGCTTTTATGTGGTAGATTTTCAGGAGTACGAAATCAGGAAAGACCGGATATTTTTTGTAAACCCCAAGCAAGTGCATAACTGGGATTATTCCGAAAACAGCCGCGGCTATGTATTGATGATCGACCTCATGTTCGCCCGTCAGCTGCAACTCGAATCACATTATCCTTATGTAGATATTACCACACAAAACGCCTTTCTGCAAGAATTATTCACTAACCTGCTCGACGAAAGCAGCAAGGACGATACCCTTTCTTCCATAGCCATACAATCAGGCATATCCTATCTATATGCTGTACTCGCACGCATTGCCAACGATAACGGCCCTCATTATCCGGCCGCAAACCAAACCATTGATACATTCAGGAAACTCGTTTACGAAAACCACACCCTCCACAAAGTCGAAGACTATGCACGTAAAATGAACCTCCCCGAAGACACATTCAACACACTGATAAAAACATCCACCGGAATCTCCGCCAAGCAATATATCCTCGACCTGAAAATAACCGAAGCCAAACGTCAGTTAATCTATTCGCAGTTTAATATCAACGAAATTGCCTTTAATATTGGTTTCGAAGATCCGTCATACTTCACCCGCTTATTTAAAAAGAAAACCAATCTTTCACCTTCCGCTTTTCTGAGAAAGTACAGAAAACAGCTATAAAAAGTCCTACCCCTACACCTGCTCATCGCCCTACCTTTGTACTGTTAATTAAACAGCTACAAAAAAGATGAATAATTTAGAAATCGTACAAAAGTATTTTTCCCTGTTCCTGGCAGGTAAAACACAGGAAGCATTCGAACTGATTAGCGATAACGCCGTATGGACAATAAAAGGTTCCAATAATGTTCCTACAGTCGGACGATGGGAAGGCAAAGAACAGATCGCAACATTTTTCAACCGCTTTTCTCAGAATTTCGAACCAAAAGAATTTAATATCATTCATTACTTTACGACAGATGATAAAGTTTTCGTTACAGGTAACTTTACCCACTTGGTAAAACCCACCCAAAAGCTGATAATCAGCGACTGGATGATTCAATTCACATTGGAAAACAGCAAAATCACAGGTTATAAAATCCTCGAAGATTCTTACGGCCTTTACCTTTCATTCTTAAAAGATTAAACTTATGCTTATATATAAAGGAAAAGCAGCTGATTATTTTTACCAACAGACAGGAGAAGGAATTCCTGTTATTTTCGCTCATGGTCTGTTTGTTGACCATACTATTTTTGATACACAGGTTGAAAGTTTGCAGGAAAGCTATACCTGTTACTCTTTCGATTTGCCCGCTCACGGAAAATCAACATTTAATCCCGATGGTTGGACACTTGAAGATATTGCGGAGGATTTTAAGAAGTTTATAATCGACAATGACATTAAGAAACCGATGCTTGTTGGCTTATCTCAAGGCGGAATGGTATTTATGCTTCTTGCTGCCAGTCATCCGGAATTGGTCGGACGATTGGTATTGGTAGGCAGCAGCCACCTTGCCGAATATCCAGACCGGATACCTTTATGGAAAGAAAGAATAGAAGTATTTCGCAACGGCGATAAAAGGCAGATTGAAGCGATGATTGAAAGAGTCCAACAAGCAATAGTCGGAAAACATTTTCTTACTAATCATACGGCACTGCGTGAAAAAGAATTGCAGGTAATGAAAAATAACAACTTTCAGGCAATGATACCAGCAACAGAAGCCGCCGTAATCAACCGTACAGATGTCAGCGGAAAATTAGAAAACATAACCTGTCCAACACTCATTGTTGTCGGCACGGAAGACCATGCTACCCCCATAGAGATTGCCGAAGAAATGAAAAGCAAGATTCAGAATGCTTCGTTAGCAATCATCCCCGGAGTTGGACACCATGCACCGATAGAGGCAGCACAGTTGTTTACCAATGAACTAACAGCCTTTTTAAATCATAACGCCTTATGAAGAAATATTTTTCCGACCGCTACACCCGCGGTTGGAACAAATTACAGGAAATAGACGGCGAAGCCGGAGAAAGAGTAGTCAACGGATTAAAAGATATCTCCCCCGATTTAGGAAGATTTATTATAGAATATTCCTTCGGAGACGTTTACAGTTTGCCATTGCTCGATAACAAATCCAAAGAAGTAGCCGCCGTCGCCTCACTGATAGCACAGCGTGCCGTTCCAGAAATGAAAGTCCATTTCAACGGAGCGTTAAACTCCGGCTGTACCGTGACCGAAGTAAAAGAACTGGTACTGCATCTATCCGTTTATGTGGGCTTCCCGAAAGCCATCTGCGCCATGAATACCCTGAAAGAAGTCTTGGCAGAACGCAAAGCAGAGGGCATAAATGATACGCAGGGAGAAGGAACCATCGTAAACGATCGTCTTTCACGCTACGAAAAAGGTTCGGAATATCTTTCCCAATTAGACGCAAATCAAGAGCGGCTATTGAAAGAAACTTTCGATAATTTCTCTCCCGAACTGGTACGCTTTGTCATCGAATACGGCTACGGTGATATTTATTCGCGGGAAAGCCTCGATAAAAGATACCGCCAGATAGCCACCATTGCAGCATTGACAACGCTGGGAAATGCTTCTTCCCAACTGGATTTTCATATCCGCGCAGGATTAAATATCGGACTGACGAAAGATGAAATTAAGGAAGTGATGCTCTTAATGTCAGTATATGCAGGTTTTCCGGCAGCAATCAACGGGATGAATGTTTTGAAAGACTTGTAATTGATTTCCCAGGAAGAAACTATCAAAATGCCACTCAGGCAACCTTGCAACCACGAACTGCGCACGTTTAGCCGACGATACTATCCACCTCATCCACCTTATTTACTTCGCCCTCCTTATTTTTATTCATAATGTTTCCTTCCTTATCAATCACATAAAATCCTCTTTCAGGGGTATATTCGGCAGCAAATAACTCGTCATACTTATCATATCCCAACTCACCCAGATGCTTGTTCAGCCAATCTTCATCATGTCCCGAACTCTCTAGTTCTTCCTTTACGATATCGCCGTTACTAATCAACAGGTAAGATTCCGAGCCTTTGCTCTTTTTGATGATGGTAAATTCGCCATCCGTTTCAAACACCACTTCGTCAACATCCAGCAGTGAAAAGATTTCGCTTTCCCTCAACTTCGCCCGAAACTGGTCTATACCCAGATTGTTCCTTTTGAGCATTTGAAGGTCTATCCTGCCATCCTTAATCAGCGTTTCGGGTTCACCGTGAATCAGTTTACTGAAGAAGTTTATACGCAATAACAGCCTGACCAGCATATTAAGCACGAACCACACGAGCATGGCAAAGCCCAGAATCCACACACGGGTATCGGGCATATAGATAATGCTACCCACCAATGCCCCAAGTACGATGGTGTTTACGGTGTCGAGTGGTGTGAGGTTTGCCATTTGCGTTTTGCCGGTCATGCGCAGGAATAATAATACTCCTATCATGCCGATGATGAGTTTGATGACGATTGACCAGTACATATCTTATTCTATTGGCTGAATACTAATTTTCAAAACAGATGCTCTTTAAAAGATAACATAAAAACGGTATGAATAGTTCCCTAAACAAACCATCCCGAGCCATTGTTATACAACAATAAAAAAAGAATAACAATGAAAAAAAGAACATTACCCCTCCTTCTGTTTGCCGCCCTGAGCGCGCTGCTGGCTTCGTGCAACAGCGAAGGAGAAAAAAGAACCATCACCTTTGAGAACATCAGTTCAGTGAAAGATTACGCGCAAAGCGGTACCTTCCAGGCCGAGGGAAGCAACGTCGAAGTAATGCCCGGACAAGAGATACAAATCACTTTCAACGCCATGAAAGGACAAACCCTGATGTTTGCCACCATGTACGGAAACTCCTGGGACCTCTTCTTCGCGCCACAAAATCCCGGCATTAAGCTCTTCGAAAGCAATGGAAACCCCGTTACGGGCGACATCTCCGACCAGGTGAAACTATGGGATGCCGGAACAAAAAAGAATAACGACCCGCGCCGAGGTAAAAAAGGTCAGCCTCGCGAAGATGAAGACTGGCAGGTGACGGAAATAAATGGTAAGGACGGAACTTACGATTACCCTTCGGCAGGCGAAATGATGAAGCTGAACCTGGCGTATGACGCTGCCGATTCGCGCTTCACACTCACCATGCGCAACAATACGAATGCCACAAAGGTGCAGACGCCATTCTCAACCGGAGTATGGGCCGTATCCAATGCTTTCGACGGCAAACCCGTAAATGAAAAACCCCTTTTCGACGCTGGTCAGAAGGCAGGCACCGAGCTGGTCGCCCTGGCCGAAAGAGGCAATAACCAGCCCTTGGCCGATAAGCTGGCCGCCAACACAGGTGCTTTCACAGCCCTTTCGCCGGTTATCGTCGTTGTCTATAAAGGCGACCGGAATCCTCTTGCGGCAACCATCGCAAACGAAATGAATACCAATACGCAAGACTGGGCGCAATCCGGAAACTTGGATAACCTGAAAAAGGCCATGGAGAATAATCCGGATGTAAAGAGTGTACATACAATCTCATCGTTCACCAAACCCGGGGAGACAGCCGAAACCTCTTATAACGCCCGGCCGGGCGAAAAGATAGCGTTCGCGGCCATGATGGGGCACTCCTCCATCATGCAAAATAATACGCCCGTTGATGCGTTACAAAGGAATAATATCACCTCGGATATAAGTATCTCCGGAAATGATATGCCTCGTGCAGAGCAGGTGGTAAGGGTAAGTATTAAATAATAATGCTGACGGTTAAACTCCATAAATGACTGAAATAGAAAAATACATCAGACCATATTTTGGCGGAACGGTTGAAGAATTGAAGCTGATTAACTCTTTCTTTAAGTTGGTCGCCCTCGAAAAAGGAAGTTTCTTTCAGAAAGAAGGCCGCTATGCCGACAAACTGGGATTTGTTAAAACCGGGATACTCCGGGAATATACCAGCGTCAATAATAAAGAAGTCACTAAATGGATAGCCACAAAAAGTTCTTTTGTGGTGGATATTTCCAGCTTTATCTTTCGCCAACCCGCCAAATGGAGTCTGCAAGCCATCACCGATTGCGAAATATATGTGCTTGAACAAGCCGACTACCGCAAAATTAAAGAAGCCATACCTGACTGGGAGGATTTGGAGAGCAAATTTATTGCTAAATGCTTCAACATACTGGAAGACCGGGTAATGATGCACCTCTCCATGAGTGCGGAAGAGAGGTATCTGCACTTTTTCAATGCCAACAAGGAATTATTTAATCAGGTACCGCTGCAATATATTGCCTCCATGTTGGGCATGACTCCCGAAACATTAAGCAGGTTAAGAAACAGGACAGGCGTTTAATTCTTGATTTTTATCAAGAGCAAAGGGGTGGGTTTCGCTCTAATTTTGCAGTGTATTAATTAAAATGTAATTGCAAATGAAGAAGATAAATGCCAAAGCCCCCGTGAAATGTAGCCGCAAAATTATCATCAATTCGGGAATAGAAAAGGTTTGGTCGGTATTAACCGACATCGATCACTGGCCGGATTGGCAAACGGCCGTATCCTGTTCAAAGATCAATGGAGCCCTCGCTGCCGGAACCAGCTTCGACTGGAAATCGGGAGGTTTGAAATTCCACTCGATTCTCCATACAGTCGAGCCTTTCACCAGTTTCGGATGGACAGGAAAAACTATCGGTTCTTACGCTATCCACAACTGGACATTGAAAGATATGAATGGCAAAACAGAGGTTTTTGTGCAGGAAAGCCTGGAGGGGTTTTTAGTGGGGTTATTTAAAAAGACATTCAATAAGGTTTTGGAAAGGGGAATGGAGGAATCGCTGGAACAGTTAAAGGGGGGATGTGAAAAAATTGCATGAGTTTGATTTCAGACACCTGTTATTTCATCTACATTCTCCAATGTCCACTCAATCAGGTTATAAAGCGGCTTCATCGGGTTAGGAATAAGTGCATTTTACGGAAAAAAGAACTGTGCCCCGTAAAAAAGCACAATCCTTATTTTATTGTTACAACTTATCTAGTCCTATCAGCATTTGGCTTAATTCTCGTCGTACATGATCGCCCAAAGCACGCCAAACCGGTCAACTACTTCGGCATATCGTTTTGCAAAAAAGGCTTCGGCAAGTTCGCATTCTATCTTTTGTGCGCCTTCCGTTAATTTCGCATAGACTTCTTCGGCCTGAGCAATGGAATCGCAATCAAGTGTCATCATGTGTCCTTTGTTTCCGAAGTCACGTTTATCATGTGGTAAGGTATCGGCAACACTCATCGAGCCTCCGGGGAAGATGATGCAGCAATGCATAATCATTTGTTTGCATTCTTCGGGGATTGGCATTTCCGGGCAAGGGGGCATGGAGTCGTATCGGTAAAGGTTTTCCACTTTACCACCCAAAACATTAGCATAAAAGTTAGCCGCTTCTTCGGCTTGTCCATTGAAAATAAGGTAAGATGTAAGTTTCATATTGTCTGATATTTATTAGTTACCTTGCAAAGATATATCATAGGAACGACAACCTTATGTCAGCAGCTTTTAAATTTATGCTGCTAATCTCTGTTTGATAAGAGCTATATTCCTGTTTACAAGGTCTATTATCTGATTGTGGTACTGTGTGTTTTTGTTGCATACACCTCTGGATTGGATTACCCGTAGTTGGGAGAGGGATATTTCTATGGTTTCAATCCGTTCGCCTCCAATACAAGCGGATAGTATAAGACTATCAGTCTTTGAATGATAACCGCCTACACAATGATGCATTATTTTACCCTCCAATATGATTTCTGCTACGCTTTCAAGTACACGGATATGGATAAGCCCGTCCGAAAATATCAGCCCAAAGAATTTCTCTTTTGCTTTCCTGTACTCGACTTCTTTTTCAAGTTGCTTTTCGAGTTCCTGCTGTGCATCGGCTTTTGCTTTCTTCTTCATATATCTGTCATGTTCTGCGTGTAGGTCTGTTGGGCATACATATTTCGCATTATGCAGGTCTTTTCTGAAAAAATGTAAGAAGTCTATATAATCACACCAAAGTGTAGCATCTTTGATTTTATAGCCGTTGCGGATACAGATGCGAATAGATGCCCAATAGTTGTCGATATTCTTTTGCCAACCCATATCGAGTAATCGTTTCAATAGTTTGGTTTGTCCTGCCTTTAACAGGGTTTCTGCTCTACTGTCGGAGAGTAAAATACGGAATAGGTCTAACGGCTTTTGCCCGTATAATGCCTTTTTGTAACCTGTTCGTCTTAGCTCGGGAATAAGTTTTTGACGTGGATAGATAACGCCCGTGTGGATTTTGTCATAAACATTCATATAAAACTTGTTATTGGCGTTCTCGCTACGTAGTTCCAAGGGAGTGCCGTATATCCACGAATCAATGTAACAATTCCCCATTGCCTGACGGAGTTTTGCAAATGTGCAATGCTTCTTTCCGCTTGGTTCTATCCATCGTTGCATAACTTCCGAATAGCCATATTTGGCGGTTTCTCTGACTTTTACCGAACAAAACAACACTATGGTTCGCAATACCTGATATCCTTTGTGTGTAGTTATCACAGTCATATAGTAACGGCTGTTGAAATTTCGTTTCCTGGTGGTTTCTACCTTTAGTTTTGTATTGCATTCAGGGCAGGTGCAATCTGTCAGGATAGATACTAAATATCCTGCGTCTTGCCACGAATGACCGCATTTAGTACAGGTTATCACACCTTTTTCTGTTCGGTGTCCGATATGGTCTATGCCGTTCTTGTAACCCCATTCTATCTGCTCTTTTGTGAGTTTAGGCAGGGTTTTACTTGCTTCTAATACTTGTGCTTGGAATTTATTTTGCGGTTTCATAGGTCAATGGATTAAAAATTAAATAAACTGGGTTGGGGATTAAGTGTTACTTTCTTCGTTTTCTTTACAGGCTGTGTCATTTTCCTGTATGCTTCGTCCTGCGCTTTTTGTATGGCATCTTTACGAGCCTGTTCTTTTTCTTCTGCGGTCAGTTCTACTACATGGTTAACTACTACATGTGCGTTCATTGGCTTGCCTACTTCGATATTATCTTCATCATAGTAGTGCACCGCCATTGAGTAAATCTCATCGTCAGCAAAACCATTGCAACCGCTTTTCTGTACTTGATTAAGGATGTAAGTACAGCAATCATCTATGTTCTTGTCGGGATTAGCATATTTATCAGCAAACAGTTCATCGTTTGCAGCACGTTTCACTAAATAGGTATGTATTGTTCTCTTGAAAATATCTGTTCCTTTCATAGCGTTTCTTATTTTAAGTTGATGATTGTATTTAGTTCTCCTCGTTTTGATAGTCCGAATATCCATCCTGCTCTTTTACCTCCATTGTAGGTTAATCGGGGATTGAATTTTCCACCCATAGCTTTAAGTAAGTCTTTGATTTCTTTAGTGTCTCCGAATAAGGCTATTGCCTTTTCAGAATAATCAACTATCTCAAAATGTAGGGTTGGAGATTGTTGGATGTCTTTTTTCTCTGATAATACTGCTGTCATAATGGTAAGTTTTAGAAAAGGAATACTACGATTAATGAAGCGATAAGCAAGAAAAGAAAAACAGATATGAGTAAGCCTATCAGTCTGAATACGCATTTAATCAGAAAGCGTACAAAGCAGTATATGACCACCAGTCCCATAAGTGACCATAGGACAGGACTGACTTTTGTCAGAAGCCATATACATACTACTAAACACAGTAACCTAAGCACCAATTTTATGTTAATTCCAGAGGTGAGGTTGTTCTTTTGTTTCGTTCTATCGTTTCTCTTTTCCATGACTTTTTTTTTCTGCGGCATCCGTCAGATCGGCTGTTTTTTGTTTCGTATTGGCGGCAAAAGGTCAGAGATGTGATACAGACAAAATTTTTTGCACTAAATACGCTCGCCCGAAGCATGAGTGAACTGCACCCAAAAAGTTGGACGGTTAATATTAAGTTGTAGAAGAGTAATG
>DAMBSC010000016.1:0-110374 GCA_032054765.1 Tannerellaceae bacterium | reverse complement strand
TCAAAGAACTCAGTTTATTTGATTTCTAATTAAAAATTTAACGCATCAGTACTAAGGATGAAAATAGAAATAACTATCGGAAAAGGATGGAAAATCCTTCTGTGGTGTATATTCTCCTATTTCCCGATGATGATATATGCACAGACATCTTATGGAGACTTTCCCTACTATCAAAGTTTCTTATCTACCAGCAAACCGGCAGAATGTACTACACCGACAGCATCGTCGGGGACAAATGCTGCCTCATTTACTATGAAAGGTTTACAGCTAACTCCTGCTCAGGCCGGACAATTCGGGGCGGTATTTATTAATAACCGTAATTTTACTTCCATCAACGGTATAAAAGTAGAATTCGAATATATGATGTTTAATGGTACCGGTGGAGATGGATTATCCATGTTTTTATTTGATGCTTCTGTGGATAACCCGACTATCGGGGCACGAGGTGCAGGGATCGGATATACTTATAACTGGACCGATGGAAGTGCTACACATGCCCAACATAAAAGTGCCGGACTCGCCGGTGCTTATATGGGAGTTGCGTTTGATGTGTTTGGTAATTTTAAAGGATTACGTTATCAGGGAGAATCAAGAGTAAATGGAATACCCTTTTATACTTCTCCTAACGGTATAAGTATAACCGGATCATTACCCATGATATATAATACAAGTGACCAGGTTACCATAAGGGGAGCCAAAGGGAAAGACAGGCAATATGTTGCTTCGGGATACAATGTGAGTATGGCTGAAGGTTATACCGGGTATCCTGTGCTGATCACTCAATCTACGTCGAATGAATATGGTTTTGTAAAAGCGGATAATGATGTTGCAAATTATATAGCGCTCAGTCCTTATCAGGGAGATAAATTTTCAATTAGTGGTGGTACAGAATTTACGGATAGTTCTAATCCGGCATACAGGAAAGCTATCATTGAATTATATCCGGCGGAAGTTGCTGACGGAGGAGGTTTCTACGTTACAGTAAAAATACAACACGGACAACAGGAATCTACGCTTATTTCCGACTATCATTACAAGGAAAGTTTCTATTATCAGGAAAATGCGATGGTTCCCTTTCAATACAATACTGATGTTCCAATCACTACTCCTCCTAAATATCTATTGGATGCAAAAGTACCTCAAGTTTTAAATATAGGTTTTGCTGCTTCTACCGGTGAAAAAACAAATATAAATCTGATCAAACATCTTAAAATAACTTTGCCCAGTGGAGCAGAAGCAACCCCTGATTATGCCAAAACGGTCAAAAACACACCAGTCTCGATCTTACCCTTGGCAAACGATATTGCATACAAGGGCACTATCAGTAAAAATCAGGTAGGAAATTCAGATTATATTGATCCTGCATCTTTCCGTTTCAGGTTAGCTGACGGTACGATCATAACTTCCAATGATTATAGTACTTCAGACGGAAGATGGCAATACAATTCCACCACCAAACGGATTACTTTTACACCGGCTTCTTCTTTTATCGGCGAGGCAACAATCTATTATGATATAAAAGGAAAAGAAGGAGTACCTTACACAGATGAAGCTTACCGCTCGATTCCTACATCCGTAACGGTAGCAGTTGAGGAACCAACAGCTCCTGCATATATCCTGATGAACCGAATGGTTTCTCCTATGGTAAAATAAAAAACTTAATTTACTTTTAATGTTGCGTTAAGGTATTTATAATTGGAATCAAAAGCTCTTCTAATATTTTGAAAATAATTTTGCAGCAGTAAGAAATTATTCATAAAATGAAAAGATACTTATTGCTGCTACTTTTTATTTGCTTATTTACAAATCTTCGGTCGCAACAGGAAAAAACAGTAAAACTCACTCCTGAAGATGTGGAGGCTGTCTTTCTTGAACAAAACCTGGAACTGATTGCCGAAAAACTAAATATTTCCCTGGCCGATGCTATGATTGCCCAGGCTAAACTGTGGGATAATCCATCGTTTTCTTTTGGCGACCTCAATCTATGGACCCCCCCATCTGAGAATAAGAGTACACAGTTCAGCATGGAGCTCAGCCAGTTGATACAAACTGCCAATAAACGTAGGAAACTGGTAAATATGGAAAAGATTTCCAAGGAGATGGCCATCCGTCAGTTTGAAGATGTGCTACGAGGCCTGAAAACTGAATTAAGAAAATCCATACATGAGATTATATACCTCGATGCTTATCAGGTAATCCTCAACAGACAGATTGAATCGTATAACCAATTAATCGAATCAAATAGTAAACAAGTATCACAAGGTAACCTGGCAAAAGGGGAATTACTACGTTTACAAGCAGCACTATTTGAAGTAGAAAATGAATGGAATGAGATACAAACCGAACGCAATAGTCAGCAAAAGAATTTAAAAGGATTGTTAAATGCGGATCCATTCAGCCATATTGAGATAATAAGATCCAACGAAACTTTAGAAACTCCTAATCAGATATCACTGGCTTATCTTTTAGAGATGGCCACTATAAATCGTCCTGATCTTCAGCAAGCAAAGCTTCAGACCCAATATTTTGAAAAATCTTTAGCTTATGAAAAATCACAACGGGTTCCCGATATAACATTTAGTGCCAGTTATGACCGTTATGGTGGTGTTTGGAGAGACTTTGTGGGCTTTGGTGTAAGTATAGACCTACCTTTCCTCAACCGGAACCAAGGGAATA
Source organism: Tannerellaceae bacterium (assembly GCA_032054765.1). Lineage (GTDB taxonomy): Bacteria > Bacteroidota > Bacteroidia > Bacteroidales > Tannerellaceae > DFXE01. The sequence continues at coordinate 107,698 of DAMBSC010000016.1, read as the reverse complement.
TAAAAGCAGCCCGAATAAGCCGTGAACAAAGCCAACATCTGGCACTTCAACAATACAATCTGGTGCAACACGAAATATCAGAAGCATTAAGCAACTATACACTGACTTATAATTTCTACCAAAAGATGAACAGCAATCCCATGTTGCAGGAATTGGACAGTATGATGGAAATCTATACTAAAAACTTCTTGAACAGGAATATTAGTATGCTTGAGTATATTGACTTTATGGATGCATATAAAAGCAATAAAAACACATTGCTTTCAACTCGTAAGAATGTGTTTAATCAGTTTGAAGAACTTCAGTTCACTGTCGGCACAGATATAAACAATAAAAAATTATGATAAAGAAATCTTCTACACTAACAACCTATTTAATTATATTCTTCTCTGTCATATCGTGTTCCAGCCCCGGAACCGATATGACGGAGAATGAAGGCGTTGTAAATAAAGCTTTCGCCGGATATATTAGAACAACCAAATCTGTTATAAGCAATCAGGAGAAAGAGATGACATTGACAGGGAAAGTGACAAGTGATCTCGACAAAACAATCAATTATGTCTCGTTGATAAGCGGTGTGATTGAACGTACCTATTTTTCCCTAGGTGACAAAGTAGTAAAAGGGCAAGACTTGATGGATATACGAAGCACAGACTTAAGCGCGCTACATTCCGAACAAATCTCATTGGAAACGGAAGTAAAAATAGCTGAACGGGAACTACGCACCACTCAAGAGATGTTTGCAGATAAAATGTCGTCGGAAAGAGATTTGCTGGAAGCTGAAAGTAAACTGAAACAGGCGAAAGCTTCCCTGGCAAAGGTTCAAAGCGATATGGCTGTCTTCGGTACTAATAAAGGTGACGGTACATTCTCCATAAAAGCACCGATGAGCGGATATATTATCAATAAGAATGCCTCATCGGGAAGTACTGTTTCCGCCGATAGTGATGCTCTTTTTACGATAGCCGATCTTTCCGCCGTCTGGATTATTGTGAATGTATACGCCAGCCAATTACAGTTTGTAAGGGAAGGAATGGAAGCGAAGATAACCACCCTCTCCTACCCTAACGACGTATTTACAGGTAACATCACAAATATATCACAAGTATTTGATCCGGAAGATAAAGCATTGAAAGCCCGTATTGTTTTACCCAATAAGGATATGAAACTTAAATCTGAAATGTCGGTAGTTGTGAGGCTGAATGACGCTACACAAAACGGGTTGGTTTCAGTTCCCTCTGAAGCTGTTATCTTTGATGATAATGCCTATTTCGTAATTGTAGAAGAAAACGAAAGCAATTATATAAAAAAAGAGATTGTTCCTTACGATCGTCATAAGAATATAACTTATATCACATCGGGATTGGCAGAAGGTGAAAATGTGGTAGTAAAAAATCAGCTTCTTATTTACTCAGAATTAAAAGGAAAGTAAGCCATGCATAAGTTTGTAGAGAATATTATCGCATTTGCATTACGGAATCATATTCTGATCCTTTTTCTAACGGTTATCCTTTTAATTGCCGGTATTGTCTGTTTTAAGAATACACCTATCGAAGCATACCCTGATGTTACCAATACACGTGTAAAGATCATTGCCCAATGGCCGGGACGTAGCGCTGAAGAAGTCGAAAAATTCGTCACATTGCCCATCATGCAGCAATTGAACACTATACCTCGAAAAACCGATGTACGTTCTACCTCTTTATTCGGTCTGTCAGTTGTAAATGTCCTTTTTGAAGACGGGGTGGATGATTTTTACGCCCAGCAATATGCATCCAACCGCATGCAGGAGATCGACTTGCCGGAAGGAGCCGAACTATCCATAGAGCCACCTTCAGGAGCAACCGGTGAGATCTTCCGATATATATTACGTAGTGAACTTCCCATACGTGAGGTGGCTGCTATTAATGAATGGGTGGTTCAGCGTGAACTACTGGCTGTGCCAGGGATAGCCACTATAGCCAGTTTCGGTGGTGAAGAAAAGATATATGAAATCAAGGTCAATCCTGCCGAATTGAATAACTATGAACTTTCTCCACTTCAGGTGTACGAAGCCGTATCCAGTAGCAATATCAACGTTGGTGGCGATGTTATCCAGAAAGGAAATCAAGCGTATGTAGTGCGTGGAATCGGCCTATTGGAAAGCGTAGAAGATATAGAAAACATATTGATAGAAGTTAAAGGAAATACGCCGATCCGTATCAAACAAGTGGCGGAAGTCAGTGTATCATCCAAACCTCGCTTGGGTCAGGTAGGATTGAACGATGAAGATGATGTGATACAAGGGATAGTCATCATGTTGAGAGGAGAAAACCCAAGCGATGTTATTAACCGTCTGAAAGTAAAGATCGAGGAACTCAACGACCGTATTCTTCCCCCTGAAGTGAATATAGAGCCGTTTATGGACCGAACTAAACTGGTGGACACAACTGTCCATACAGTACTGAAAAACATGCTGGAGGGGATTCTATTGGTCTCTCTTATCGTATTTATATTCCTTTTCAACTGGCGTACCACATTCATAGTAGCAACAGTTATACCTCTCTCTTTCTTATTTGCTATTATTATGCTTCGTATTCAGGGATTACCGGCAAATCTTATATCGATGGGAGCATTGGATTTCGGTTTGTTATTGGAAGGAACACTGGTCATTGTAGAAGCCGTATATGTCGCGATGGTTCACCGATCAGAGAAATTGGGACCACGTTTTCCCTCATCACTGAAAGGTGGATTAATCAAGAAAAGCGCAGGAAGTGTGGCTTCACATATATTCTTCGCACAGATTATCCTGGTTGTGGCCTTATCTCCTATTTTCTCATTCCAGAAAGTGGAAGGAAAGATGTTTTCTCCTTTAGCCTTTACATTGGGATATGCATTGCTAGGATCTTTGATTCTTTCACTGACGTATGTACCTGTTATGTGTAAAGTTTTATTGACTAAACCGGTGAAAGAGAAAACAAATTTTATCAGCAGATTTTGTATCAATCTAATGTATAGATGCTATGAATTTAGCTGTAAATATAGAAAAGGAGCTATTATAACTTTCGTGTGTTTAATTGTCATTTGTGGCATTCGTTTTATGTTCTGGGGAACAGAGTTTATCCCCAGCATGAACGAAGGTGCCATCTACGTTCGAGCTACTTTGCCTAACAGTGTAAATCTCGATGAATCGGTACGAATTACATTGGAAATGAAAAAGAAACTTCAACAGTTTGATGAAGTAGATTTTATCCTCACCCAAACCGGACGTCCTAATGACGGAACAGATGCAACAGGATTCTTTAATATTGAATTCCATACAGAACTTAAGCCGGATAAGGAATGGAAACGAAAGATTTCTAAAGAGGATCTGATTATGCAAATCCAGGATTCATTAAATATATACCCGGGTATTATTTTTGCATTTAGCCAGCCCATTCAAGACAATGTAGAAGAATATGTAGCAGGGGTAAAAAGCTCGCTGGTAATAAAGATATTCGGTAACGATCTCTATCAGCTGGAAGATCTGGCCAACCAAACCGCCGCAGCCATTAAAGAGGTAAGAGGCGTTGAAGATGTAAACGTATTCAGAAGTATCGGACTTCCTGAACTACAAATAAAACTCGAAGAGTCACGTATGGCACGTTATGCCGTATCGATGGCCGATGCACAAGCGGTAGTTGAAATGGCCATCGGAGGGAAAGCAGCGAATGTTTTCTATGAAAACGAACGTATGTTTGATATTATGGTTCGTTTCCAGAAAGAGTTCAGGGATGATGAAGAGAAGATAGGAAATATCCTGATACCAACAATGGATGGTAAACAGGTTCCCTTAAAAGAAATAGCAGATATCAAATTCATTACCGGTCCTGCCTTTATTTACAGGGAAGGAAGCAGTCGTTACGCAGGCATAGGTTTTAGTATTCGGGATCGCGATCTGGGATCCACCATTGAAGATGCACAAAAGATTGTTTCAGAAAAGGTGTCGCTTGCTCCCGAGAATAAAATGGTATGGGCCGGTGAATTTGAAAGTCAGCAGCGGGCAACAAAACGTTTGATGGTTATTGTTCCGGCAGCTATATTAATGATTTTATTTCTTCTTTATATGAACTTCCGTACCATAAAAGATACGTTGATTGCAGCAAGTGCCATGCCATTTGCCTTCATTGGAGGATTTATCTCTTTATGGATAACAGGAACTGTATTCGGTATATCGGCAGGTATAGGCTTTATTATACTTTTTGGGATTGTTTCTATCAATAGTATCCTGCTTATCGCCCGAATGAAGAAGTATATGCAGCGTAGCCATAATCTCAGGGTAGGAATCGATCAGGCCGTAGGTGAACTGGTACGTCCAATCCTGATGATTGCCCTGATGGGATCGATGGGATTACTTCCTGCCGCTTTATCAAACGGGATGGGCTCCGAAGTACAGAAGTCGATGGCTATCATGATCGTGGGGGGTATTATCATCTGCATGATACTTTCATTCACTGTTTTACCTCATGTATTTTATTACACCTACCGCAGAGATAAAAGATTAAAAAACGTATCTTTATAGCCATGGAACTTTTGTTGGTAGAAGATAATAAGCGGATCAGTGAATTTGTGATCAAGGGACTTGAAGAAAGCGGTTTCTCTGTAGTACTTGCTGAAAACGGAGTAGATGCCCGTAGTCTGATCACGCAAAAGAGCTGGGATTTAATTCTACTGGATATAATGCTTCCTGATATTGATGGCATAGAGCTCATTCAATATACCCGTTATAAAAAAATACAGACACCGATTCTGGTGATAAGCGCGCTGGGTGAACCCGATGATAAAGTGAAAGCCCTCAACCTGGGAGCAGATGATTATCTGGCTAAGCCCTTTCATTTCAGCGAACTGATTGCCCGAATAAATGCCCTTACGCGCCGGGCAAAAATGGATTATAATACGGATGATGTTCTCAGATGTGAAGATCTGACACTGGATATAGAAAAACATATTGTGGAACGTAATGGAAAAGAGATCAAACTTACCTTACAGGAGTTTATGTTACTTAAGCTTCTTATGGAAAATAAGAATAAAGTACTTTCGCGTTCACAAATACTAGATACGGTTTGGGGTATCAACTATAATTCCAATACAAACGTGGTGGATGTGTATATCTCCTATCTCCGGAATAAAGTAGATACCGAAGATAGTGATAAACTTATAGAAACAGTGAAAGGTCGCGGCTATCTGATTAGGACTAAAGATTAGCAATGAAAGTTCAAACACGGTTAAGTATTTTCAGTTCTATGGCCTTCGGGATAATCTTTGTTATTATCTCTGTTCTTATTTATGTGTTGTTTTACAGGAATGCTATTCGCTCCCAATATGATATATTGAAGAAAACGTCCCTGATTACAGCCATCTTTTTCCTGGAAGAAGATGAACTGGATAAAGATGAATTCTCCAATGCGAAAAAACAATTTGACGAGTTCGTGTCAAACCCTTATTACCAGATTTATAACGAAATAGACAGTATAAGTTACGGATCTTCCCTCCTACCCATCCCTTCTGATATATTAAATAAAATCAGGCAAAAACGAAGCCTTGCCTTTACCTACAACGATTTTTATTGTTATGGCATTTTCTATGAAGACAATCAGGGAGACTTTGTGGTAATCACCAAAGAAAAAAAAGAAGACCTGGAAATTCAATTACAAATCCTTTTATCTATATTGGTTTTAGCATTTGTAATAGGAATTATAGTTATTATCTTCCTAAGTCGCTGGATGTCTCATATAGCATACCGACCTTTCAAGACAGTGATTGATCAGGTAAATAATATATCTACGCAAAACCTCGATAGACAAATTAAGATTCCCAATACGAAAGATGAATTACAAGACTTGATTATAACCTTTAACGACCTCCTTGCCAAGATTTCAGAAACATTCAACATACAGCAAAACTTTGTTAAGTACGTATCTCATGAATTCAAAACTCCTTTGGCAAGTATGATGGGAAATCTGGAGGTATTTTCCATCAAAGACCGCACACCAGAGCAATATAAACAACTTTCAAAAGAATTAATCCTTCAAATCAATCAGCTGGAAGAGATACTGAATACACTAATCATCATATCTGACTTAAGAAACTCATCTGATATTACCTCACAGGTGCGGATAGATGAAGTCGTGTGGGAAATTGTATTTAAAATATCAGATCAGTACAAGAAAGCAAATATCTATGTTGATATCGAAATCCTTCCTGAAAACGAAACCTTATTAACCATTTCAATTGATAGAACCCAGCTATTAATCGCCTTGTTTAATCTGATAGAAAATGCTGTTAAATATTCAAATGGAAAACAAATAGAAATCAGAATATTTAAGAACGAGTTTACTTTAGGTTTATCCATCACTGATCACGGTATTGGTATCCCATCAGAAGAACTTAAATACATCAGCAAACCATTTTACCGTGCCGATAACACCAATCAAATTCAAGGTAGCGGCATTGGTCTCTCAATCGCACTCCGTATATTGGAAAAAAACGGGATTAAGTATAACATACAATCAATCGAAAATAAGGGTACTACCATTACTCTATTATTTTAATACTTAGTACCTTTTATTGTTTTTATATCTGTTTCGGTTGTCAGGCGGAAGAAGTATATACCCTGTGGCAACATATTTGTAAGAATTGTCGTTCCGGGGTTTCTATATGTTTTTATTAAACGACCTTCCGAAGAATAAATATCAAGTACTTTCACTTTCTGATAGCCTTGAATGCTTATATAATCGGCAAATTGCGTTGGGGTGATACGGATTGACTCGTTTTCAACAAAAGCATTTCCTGTTGCATTTCCCGAATTATCATCATACCGTCCTTTCAGCGTTATTGCACCCGAATTCAAAGGATCCAGCCATACATCCATTCGTTTGGTTTTATCCGTATCGTTGCTATTCCAATGAGAATACATTTTTCCATATACATTCGTACCTGTTGAATTATTGCAAGAAGAATTTCCGCCTGTCAGGGTTCCTATTATCAACTTATTCTGATTAAAAATAGGAGAACCGGATGAACCTCCTTCTGTCACTCCAAAACCATTGCTTGTTGGAGAAAACGTAGCATTCCAGTGTGTCGATTCAATTGATTTACTTGTGTTCTTCCAGGTAGTATGTTTTACTGGTGTATCAAATGTTGATATCTTCTTATAGTCGCCCTTAGGATGATGTATACTAACACCAGATAAGGCAGGTGTGTTACTTATATTCCACCCGTTATAATAAACCTTATAGTCGGCAGGGATTTTATTATTCAATAACAATAATAGCCCATCAGATCCCCCATTGGCTGTCGGTGTATCTACTATTTTTTTACAGCCAACCATTGTTTTGGCTGTTTTAACATCTAATGGATTCGTGCAACTATTTGTTTCATAATGGAAATAAAAGACCCATTGTTTCATATCTTCTTCAGATGCTGTTGTGGTAGAACTCGATAAACAATGAGTAGCCGACAATATATAAGGTTTAAAATCCTGAGCCGTGTTATTGACTAACGAACCTGAACATTGATAGGTGTAATCACCTATTCGTTGAAGTATTTTACATACTCCGGCCTTTTCATCCTGCCACTCCTCTCCTTCTTCACAGTTTATATTTACTTCGCAAAAAGCTGACTCACTTCTTAATGAAGGTCTCTTAGTTATGTAAAGATGATTGTAACCATAACCAACCTCCTCTATTTCAATGCTCGGTTTATCTCCTCCTTCTACCGCGAGATATTCAAAAGTCACTCTATCCCCTTCAATAAATTCAGTTGCGAACCGACCTCCTTCAGGATTGGTTTCATTAGTATATGCACCTAATATCTGGCTCTTATCTTCGTTATAGATAAATAACTTACCTCCTTCCGGAATATAAAAGTTTTTATAATAAAACATCAGGGCAATAGCCCCTTCTGCTGCTATTTGTAATTGCCATATTTGTTCTCCATCCGGAAGTGTTTTCCATTCACCCGAATTTTCCATCGAATAATTAACATCCAGAATTGTGGCTATTTTTAAGGGTGCACCTTCACTTACTTGCCAGGCATCCACAAGCTTCATATCTTCTACATTAAATTTAATCGGGATCTGATTGATTGTTTCCGTATAACTTTTGGTTGAAAATCCCTGGTAATAAAAACTGGGAGGCATACCACCTTCACTGATCTGAGCATTTACCCTAAATAGATAAAACAGTGCAAACGCACCTGTTAAGATAACGTATTCCTTTTTCATCGCGAGAGTTGGTTAATAAAACGTAAAATCAATAGTTAAAAGGGTGGTTATAATGTTTAGTTATCAATAAAACAAAACTGCCCTTTTTAATGTAACAAATTTATGAATAAAAAGTTTATTTTGGATTAAAAAATTAATAAATAATATGTTCTGATTTACATAATCGCCAATATTACATAAATTCGATCTATAATTTTATATAAATTTGCTTCCTGTATAGAAAATATCCTGGTATCCAGTTTAGAACCACAAAAAATATAGCCCAAACCAGTGAACCAAAGTAATTTCCGAAAACAGGATGAATCACCGAATCATAGACTAATTCCTTAATGCCGGCAATTCCCAATATTGTAGCAAGTAAAGCAGCCTGAACATATAAATACAGGGGATTAATACCGAATGATTCAAAAAATAAAGACCATTTCCTTTTTCCATTTATATCAATAATCCAAATAAGTAATGCCAAAAACAAGGAACCAAAACCACAGGTAGTCAATACAAACGTACTGCTCCATAATTTTTTATTTATCGGACCTGCATAACTGAACAGAAGTCCGGAGAAAAGTAGGATTGTCGCGTATATAAAAAGATTACGAATGATCTTTTCGTTATCTTTTTTACTTTCAAGAATCATTTTACCTACCCAAAATCCCAAAAGAACATGAGCCACACTTCCCAATGTACTTAATAATCCTTCCGGATCAAAAGCTATACGCGTACCATCTGCCATAACATCTTTATACAAATGTGATTCGCCAAATAAGAAGCGATCTGCCACACCTATAATATTATTCGGAGAAAGGGTCGTACTACATGTAAATGCTAACAATGCCCAATAAAAAACAAGAATTCCTGCAGCCAGATGGAGAATATATTTATGATTAATAGCTAATCCAATCAATGAACCTATACCATAAGCCAAAGCCAATCGTTGCATAACTCCGAGAATACGCAAATTTTCCCATTCGAAACCGCTACGCAAAACAAGACCAAACAAATTTAGCCCTAATCCCACAAGGAAAATAAGAATAGTTCTTTTTATGACTTTAAAAACACTTTCAGATGAAAGTTTAAAATTATATTTTCGCAAAGAAAAATACATAGAAACTCCCATAATAAACATAAAAAAAGGAAACACCAGATCGGTAGGTGTCAGTCCATCCCAATGGACATGTCTTAAGGGAGCATATATGTGCCCCCATGAACCCGGATTATTCACCATAATCATTCCTGCGATAGTAATCCCACGCATTACGTCAAGTGATAAAAGTCTTCCTGTCTGTGCCATTTTATTTACTGTTTTTCATGATATAAATTTCGTCTATCCCGATACCTGGACATTAAACCCCGATTGACGAGCCCTGTCAGCAATAGTTTCCAATTCTTCTCTCGAAACTTTTTTAAGCTCTTTTGCGGGAGTTTCCCGTTCAATGGTATAGATCATTATCTGTTTTGGTTTTATTCGTTTTAAGGCCTCCAACCAGCCTGTGATTTCTTCTTCGGAGGTATTATCAACTGCTTTTCCTTGATATTCGCCTTTTAAAAATATCGTTTGAATAATAAGATTTCCTTTAAAGCGAGTCAGTTGTCCCAATAAATGATCAAAAGTAAAGAAAGGGGAGTTAGGAACATCCAACTGTTGTATCCTGGTATCTAAAACCGAATCCAGCTTTAAAATATTATCATCCACTTTATTCAAAGCCAGGAAAACACTTTCTTTATGGAGCATGGTAGCATTCGATAATACCGCTATTCTCATGTGTGGAAAATAATGATCACGTACAGCAATCGTGTCATCAATAATCCCGGCAAAATCAGGATGCATAGTCGGCTCACCATTTCCGGCAAAAGTCACCACATCAGGAGTCACTCCTTCCGATTGTAAAGAAGAAAGTTTCTTTTCAAGTGCTTGTTTTACCTCTTCCCGGGCAGGTAGTCTACTGTTCGTGCGGTGATCCTTGTTAAAACCGCATTCACAATAAATACAATCAAACGAACAGAGCTTCCCATCTGCGGGAAGAAGATTCACACCCAACGAAACACCCAAACGTCGGCTTTGTACCGGCCCGTAAATTATCTTATCAAAAAGAATTGTCGACATGACTTCGTTCTTTCCATTTTTTGCCAAAACACACAAAGGTAGAAATTTTATATGGAAAGACGAACACGAAAACAAAGAGCAATGGCTTACAACGGCTCAAATATTCGACCGTTTTGTGCACCTTAACACAAAAGTATCCAGATTTGCAAGCGTCCCAATTGATATTTGCAAACGTCCGAAAAAAAATGGGACGCGTCCTAAATTTATCCGGACGCGTCCCAAAAACACCCGAAAATATCATTTTCGAATGATTTGCCATACATCAGATGTGAAATACCAGTAGCCATTAGGCTATATCAGAATTTCCATCGCATAAGAATATATAAATCTGTTTTGGTATTTCCTTCTATTTCTTCAAGGTCTGTTCCTATGATATCTCTGTCGGAATAGCTGGTAAAGGCGAACTTGGCAGATAACGATAATCTTTCAATGATATCCCATCGGAAAGTCGTTGAGAACCGTATACCTTTTCCATAAAACTGTGGCATATTAAAAGCGTACAGAATGTTTCTCTCATATGAACTAAGTCGGGTTGAATAATCATCAGTCTGAAACCATGCTCCATATATATCCCATTGAAAAGGTATTTTTTCTGGTTTCCAACCAATACTTTGAGAAATCATATATCCATTGCTTTTTTTTCCTGATCCTTCATCATAAAGAATACCTTCTGCAGACGTTTTAAACAAAATATTTTGTATTGCATATTGCATCTGAAACCTCAATCTGTGTTGATTATAAGGTAAAACTGATTCTGTCTTTTTGTCTTCAACAATACTATTCTTTTCTTTCTTTCTATACTTATATCGCAAATAGAAAGAAAAGTTCTTTAATTGGGTATAATCAATTTGAGCCATATACTCACTTCCGGAAGAAGGAGCATCAACATTATATTTTAACCACGGAAAACGGAAAAAATCTGTATAACCTGACACTTTCCAATAGGCAAAAGGTGTTAATTGAATTCCCATATATAAACCCTGTTCATTCTGTACTGTTGAATTTTGAGAAAAAGCATTTCCAAAGAAAGATTGATACTTCTTATCATAATAACGATGGAGGATCAGAAAAGATATATATGAAGCCGGGGTTATTTGTAATGCGTTTAATGTAGCAAATGCCTTATTCTTTGATATAGCTGTCTCACCATAAAATTTCAATGTTTTGTTTTTCAACAAATAATCAACACTGAAATTCGTATTATCACTTCCTCTGAAATAAAAAAGATTATAGGGTTTAGGATCGGGTTCTAATCTGTATTCATTGAATGTATGTGTGAGTGCTGTCAACCCAATAGATATATCAGACGTAGCATAACGGATATTGGCTCCAAATACACGCATGGGTAATACACCTTTTTTTTCCTGATCTCTTTCTAAACGATGTAAGCCATCTGTTTTAATGGAAGAAATCGTTTTATTGCCGACGAGTGTACCGTCCAGTTTTTTACTGGAAAAAAATACACTGACATCCATATTATCTACATTGAAAGTGGTAGCTATCCCTCTGAAAAAATCACTTTCATTGGTTGAGAAATGGCGACGAAAACCATAGGTACGTCTTTCAGCTTGTGTAACCATCGTATTCCTGCTTAGTGTAAATTCGTTGCTAACGACTAATCCTTGTCCGAAAGAAACCTTATAATCACCGATAGCCAGACTTTTTAACCAATTAATGTTTTTCAGGAATAAATGAAAAGAATAGAAATCATACCCTTTATGGTACTTATTCCAAAAAGGTTCACCTGCATCTTTTTCTGCGACGAACCCAAGTTGTAACCTATCGTCGAATGTATATGTGTAACGTAAAGAGTGATAGAAAGGCTCACCCAAATATTGTCGGTTAGGATACTTCTCTAAAATACTATCTGGTTGTGAACGATATCCTTTTTTTTGTTGAAAACCTCTGTCATATCTCATTTGTAGTTCATTAGAACCATATTTCAATAAATTATTAACAGTAAAAGGACGTTTATCAACAGTATATTCACCGATATAGATAAAAGGTAATAATAATTCAATTGTCTGAAAATCCAGTTCTTCTAAGTTCTTTAATTCATAAACAGTGATGAATTTACCATATCGTTTACGATAGGATATAATTTCTTCTATCTGCCTATCACTGAGAAATGGTAATCTTTTTAGTTGTTCTGTCGTTACGTTGTTGAGTTCAAAAGGATTATCTGCCAAATAGGATAGTTCATTGTAAAGTGTTTCCAGTTGATTTTCATCTTCAGTTTCTTCTGCCATCTCTTCAATATATTCCATCCATTTATCAACAGAAAAACTATGTTGTGCTTCAGCTATATAACCATTTATTAACAGAATTATTAATATGGTAATCAACAGTCTTTTCATATTAAAAGATTAAAAGTTAAATTGTAATCCAATTCCAGTACTTATTCCTAAAATAGAATGATAAACAGCTGCTACATCAATTTTAAAACATGAGAATTCATAACCCACTCCAAATGAAGGAAGAAAAGGAATTCCTCCAACACCTGCCCGTATAAAAAAGGAATTAAATAATATATACTCTAATCCAAAGTTTGCTATTAATTTGTGTTCTTCATTCTGGCCTAGTGATGAAGTTATAAACATATTGTTAATTATCTCCCATTGAAAACCAATTTGCAAAAGATAAGATTCAAAATCTTCTATTTTAATGGATTTATCACCTAGATTAACAGCAGGTAAATTCATTATTAACAATCCTATTAATAAGTTTTTAACAGGAGTATAAACAATACCGATATCTGTAGATAGTAAAGCTGGTTTTTCTTCTAATAATTCTGTTTGCAACAATGCATATTGTGCACTTATTCCTAATGACCATTTTCCATGAAGTTGTTTACTCAATGATAAACGAAACATTGTTTCACGAAAGGCATCATACCCGAATGAAGAAAAATTAATACCAACAGAAAGATATTCATTCGGTAGATAAAAGTTACCATTGATTGTTCCCAGCTCTTTTAAAGAATATCTATTGAAATAATTAAATTGTATGGCTTTGTGTTCTGAAGTACATATCAATGCAGGATTAAACAAAGCTGACTGAACTACTTCATTACCACTCATAGCTATACTTCGCATATCTGCCATCCGTAGATTATTCCTGGCATTAAAACATATAGGGATATGTATAAAGATTAGAATACATAGTAGTTTTGGTTTCATTAAGTTAAAAGTTTGGTTTCGAATTATTCACAAAAATAATAAAATACGTTTTCATCAACAAGTGTATTATTATAAAAAAATATGTTGTAAATCATACAGCTGATATGTTTTACAATGATATCTATCATTTCGTAAATTAGTCAAAGAGTGTAAAAACCTTTTATTCAATAAATAAATCTCCTATTTTTGTAGTTATGATGAGATATTGTGCATATATCATAATGCTTGTTGGATTTCTTTTATTATCAACTGCAGTTTATGCTCAGGAAATAAAAATGAATGCTATACCTGCTGATGTGCAAAAAGCTGTAGTTGAAAATGGTGATACTATGGCTGTCGTGCAACTGAGGAATATTTATGTTTACCCGGAAGTAAAATTTAAAAACAAAAAAGAACAACAACAATATACTAAATTAGTAAGAGATGTAAAACGTACGCTCCCCTATGCAAAACTAGTTTTTAACACCCTGATCGAAACTTATGAATATATGGAAACACTACCTGATGAAAAGTCAAGACAGGATCATTTGAAACGGATGGAAAAGGAATTGTTTAAAGAATATAAACCGGAACTTAAAAAACTTACTTTTTCACAAGGGAAGTTGCTTATCAAGTTAATTGATAGGGAGTGTAATCAATCCAGTTATAATATTTTAAAGGCATATTTAGGGAGTTTTCGCGCAGGATTCTGGAATATATTTGCCGGTATGTTTGGAGCAAGTCTAAAATCTGAATATGATCCGAAAGGCAAAGACGCAATGACTGAACGAGTAGTAGTTCTTGTTGAAAACGGTTTAATCTGATAGTTGTTTAAACACATCCCATATAACAATACCTGCTGATACCGATACATTCAACGAATGTTTAGTTCCATATTGAGGTATTTCAATACATAGATCGGATTTATCAACAACTTCCTGTTGAACTCCTTTTACTTCATTACCAAATATAATTGCATATTTATTCCCTTTAGCTAATTGTAAATCATTTAACTGAATACTTCCTTCTGTCTGTTCAACTGAACATATGATATATCCATTCTGTTTCAACTTATCAACAGCTTTTGATGTGTTTTCAAAATGGAACCAATCAACGGTATCTTCTGCACCGAGAGCTGTTTTATGGATTTCTGCATGTGGAGGACAAGCTGTAATTCCACATAAGAAAATAGCTTCAACCATAAAAGCATCAGAAGTACGGAACACAGAACCAACGTTATTCAGGCTTCTTACATTGTCAAGTACAACTATCAAAGGTATCTTTTTACATTCTTTGTACGCTTCAGGAGTGAGCCTATTTAAGTCAGTTAGCTTTAGTTTTCGCATATTTTACTATCTTTGTGGTAGTCTGAGGATATTAAATTGACTATCAACAGTTTTTGAAGATTCTCGCATGAAACGGGCAGTAGATAAGTAAGTATAAAGTGCTTAGATACACTTAGTTTTTCATGCTTTCAAATAACTCTGTTATCTGTTTGCGAAGATAAGACTTATATGTTAATTGGCAAAGAATTAAAATATTTTCTTTCGAAGACATATAAACACAAAAGGTTTTCATACATAGAAAACCTTTTTGTGTGATGACATTTTATGTTATAGTTACAAGGGTTTAAGGATTATAGTTAATTTCTGCCTTACGAGCCTGCGAATGTTGCAGTCTTCGATTGATATTGTATAGTTTCCCATCCTTGATAAACTTTGCTCCCGTTTGCTTGAACCAGAATGAAACATTTTGCGCGACACAGACATCACACATCTCCAGCACCCAATCATAATCGCACGATCGATCCCCATATCCGGATTCACCGCCAACGACGACCTGCTCCGCCCATGAGCCTATCTCGAACGATGTGAGGTCGATCCGCTCCAGCAGGGGTTCGCAAACAATTCGCTTGTGCTTTATAGGAGCAACCTTGAGTATCGGCAGGCGATAATTGGCACGATCCTGATTTTCGACCGTACAGCAAATTATCACGTTATCGTATCCCTCGCACCAATCCTCAGGCAAACAATCCGCCAGACGGTCGATTCGTTTTGTTATCATCATGAAATCCAAATCACTACGCTCCCGAATCATCGCCCACGCCTCCGGCCGCCATGCATCGGCATCCTCGACAAAGAAATCGGAAGTGAAGCAAGTATAGACCATCGTACCAGAGGGAATTTTATACTCTCCGGTACGTTTCTTCTGTATGGGCAGATCGAAATTCTGTGTTTTGGCTACAATACTACTATCGACTCCGCGCTTCAAGTCGCCGCGATAGACATAACAATGCTGGCATCCGGCACTCAGTTTATGGCAACCATGCCACAAGTTCCACATCTTAGATTTCGATATGATCGCGTTTTTAGTCAATAGCTGTCTGATAATGGCTTTACTAATCCTTCTTCCAACGTTTAAGGGAGGATAAAAACTCACGTAGAATAGGATGTGCCTCATCCGGTGTGAAGTTGTTTCCTGTCTCGGCGTTCCAGTGGTCGAGGTATTTGAGGTTGGTTTCCAACATTTCGTCCATCGTTACATCGCGAGTGAATGCACCATTCTGATAGCAATAGTGGCAATACTCTTCGTTTTTCGTTCCGTCGGCATTCGTACCGAAATCTTCTGCGGTTTTCATATTCATTCCGCAGCTTTGGCAAATCGGGTCGTTCGTATTATCTTCTTTACCCACTACAAAACTATCTGAATTGAAGTTGCTATAATAACGACCGTATTCGGCTGTAAATCTTAGCAGTATAAAATCTCCGCCATCCACTCCGCCTTGATAATAAATGGAAAAATCGTCTTTCCAAATTTCCTTTTTCGTATCCAAATCATCAACAACCTCCATTGTTCCTTTCAACATCACGCCTTCGAAAGAATGTTCGTCGCAAAAGTAAATGCAAGCTTTCGGATTGTTCCGGTATTGTTTGATTCTCAAAGACAAACTATTGGTATGCCAATAAAATGTTTTGATACCCTCCTGTTTAACAGGGGCCAACATCGCCTTAGTATTTGGATAACCATTTTCATCAACAGAACTTATAAAGCTAATGTTCTGTTTACGAATTATGTTTTCAATTGTTTCTTGACGGTTTTTCATAACTCTTCTTGTTTTAGAGGTGTATAGAATTCGATTAGGTTCTCTTCGGGGGCTGGTAATATGTAATTATTTTGTTGCATAGTTTCTAATTATTCAAAAAAACGTAATTGTAACTCATTAGCGATTGTTTCGTTAAATATACTCATATCTGTATTGAATCTACAAAGATACTATCTTATTCCACGGGAACATAGATTTCTGTTGTTCTATCTTGTTGGGTTTATTTTCGGCAATCACTAACTAAAGAGTCCGTATTTTCCTTTAAAATTAAATATGCTATATCATTAATAATTTTGTATCCTTCAGCTTGCCATTTCTCCATGTTGTTTTCAAAGTCCTTGCTAAATAGAATTTTAGACATATCGCTTATTACTAAATAATTGGCTTTTGAATGCCCTTCCTGACTACTTGCATTTGAGTTCGCAATAAATAACTGAATTAGGTCAAAGAGCGTTGTTTGAGCTAAACTTAATTCTGTTAGTTTGGCTCTGTACTCTAAATCAGTATTCTTTAATTTAGGGAATAATTTGTAATCACTGAAATGCCTGCCTTCGTGCGCCAGATAACTTACAAGAAACTTTTCACTATTTGTATCGTATGATTCTTCTACGCAATACAAGGCTTCATCCGTTGCCCATCCTCCCGGGAAGTAACGTCCTAATGTCGCATATTCTTCCCAACCCAATGTTATGAAGTCTTTCATCAAGATAACTTTCACGTTTAATTCTTCTTCATGCAAATGAAATGAAAAAACACTATCTCGCTGATTCTTCCATACTAATAGGTCATATAATTTTCCTGTCTTTCCAATTCCAGCAGTAGTATATAGTCTATTATCGGCAATGTATTTCATAAAAATAGAATCCAACGCTTCTTCGTTCATTTCAGGAGTATTCAATGAATATTCTTTCGAAAAGAAAGTGGAAGTATTTTTTAGGAAAACAGAATCTGCATTAATTTCAGGAGCAAGAAGAGCCTCCCTCCAATACTTGTGAAAGATTAATAACAAAGGGTCAATTACGGAAGAATGTTTTGTGATAAAATCGCTTTTGTCTTCAAGGTGAGCAAATCTATGTTCAAGTTCGCATATAAAAGAATAATCCTTTCCAAAAACTTTACTCTTATCTACTTTTATAAGTTCCATAGCAGACCTTATATCGGCATCTAAGCAGTGCGAATATATTTTCCGATAATCTATTCTTATTGAATCTGCAACTTTTGCCTGCGCTGGTGCAAATGTGATAAGAAATAAAAATAGTATTCCTATAGTTTTTATAGTTTTTAATTGACATGTTTTCACTTTCTTCTCAAAATGACTCATATTATATTATAATTAAATGTGTAAATGATTGACTCTTTTATTTTTCAGCAATAACAAACATCTCACTGTTGGACGTAAAGCCCAAAAGCCTCCTGTCGGAGCATAGTCCCAACTCTTACATTCCGACTTGTCTTTTATCAATTCTTCTGTGAAGACATCGATTTATCTAATTTTTTAAATACTGATTCGCATAAGTTATTTATTATTATTTTCAGTTGCATTCTTATTCTCTTTTGGTGGATGTTTTTTATCCTAATATTCGGTTTACCCATTTCTAGGAATAACATTTTGTTCCATTCGGTGAAAGATAAAAATCAGATGTTTCAGTGGCTCTTTTGCCGTTTCCTGATTACCTTATAAATGGAACATTACTATTGCTAATGACATCATGAAGCCAATTTTCATTCAATTGCCCCATGTTATCTGGCAATCTATCATGCTGAAAAAATCGAAGTTCTTCCGTTTCTTCGTTTGAAAAATTGAGATCAATGGTTTCTTTCAATTTGGCCTCAAAATACGAAGTAACATATTGTACATTTCTTTCAGCATAATAATATGTTTGAGATTTAGGGTTGGAATAAATCCCAATAAGTCGCGTAATAACAGCATCACAAGCAGTCTCTTCTTTAATTTCCCTCAATACAGCATTCTCGATCATTTCTCCGTATTCTACGTGTCCGCTGATAATACACCACTTACCGGTATCTCTTCTTTTCTGCAAAAGAATTTCTCCTTTTTCATTGAAAATAATTACAGCAATAGCTGGTAATATGTAGCTGCTTTTTTGCATATCTCCTATCTATTCAAAAAAACGCAATTGTGTTCCATCAATAGTTGTAATTGTGCAAACCTTACTTCCCCAAGACTCAACTTTTACTTCAGTAATATCCGTCCATCCACTATTAATTACAACTTCATACAGCCTTTCTATTCCTGAAACTTTCATAAAAGCAACCATCATATTTTGCGGCTCGCCATAAAACAAATGCACCCCAGTAAACGGAGCAAGATGTAGATTTTCATATTCATGTGGCGTATCATACACACAGCCATAGATTCCATTATTATCCGCATCTCGTTCATCAATTTCACTATACCAACCCAAAGTATCTTCAAACCACTTGACAGTTTTATCCATATTATTTGTGTAGTAAACAGGGCCGGTTTCTCGAATAACATAACCTCGTTCGCTAAATTTGCTCATAATATTATCACTTATATTTTGTTTATTGTAACATTTTACCCTTTTGTATAGTTTTAAACAGTGCATGATTTATGTTTCAGTTACAACTTCTTGTATTAGTGGACGGAGCAAGCTTTTTTTAGCATTACCATATCCTTTAGTTGAACGCCATTTTCATAGATTGGAGTGTCATAAATATCCGTAAAATAATTCTTTTTTATGTCATATTTAACAAATCCGTTCTTTTCATAAAAACGTATTTGCTTTATCCCACAATCAGCTGTTCCGACTATAACTTCTTTATACCCTTGCTCTTCGGCAATCCTAAATGATTCTGCTAACAACTGGCTGCCGATTCCAGTGCCTTGATATTGTTCTGAAACAGCAATGTTCATTATTTCTATTGTGTTTGCATTCACAAGGATATAAGCAAAACACACCAATAGGAGCTTCGCTGTCAGACAATTTTGCTACATAAACCTCCGATTCGAAGAGGTATTTGTGAATCCCTTCTTTTGCTTCGTCCGCCAAAAGAAGTAGATCATATGGATAATTGTCGTCTATCTTTTGGATATTCATTTCATTCATAAAATATTTCTTTAATTTTAATTATTCCCTTCAATTCATCATCCTTCAAATGCCTCTTGATACTTACCACATCTACTCCTCTGAAAATATCTGGAACTATTTCAACAAGCTCGCAATGTCCATCTGATTTCTCGGCTTTTTTGAAATAGTTCCAGATATTCCACCCGAAATGACGGAGGTCGAGAGCGGATAGCTCTTTCACTTTAACCGGTTTAAATACACTTTATTTTATTTTCTGTTATCATAACAGATCATTCAAACCAATTATTTTACTGCCTTTACTTTCGTAATAATGAATCATTTCGTCAATTTTCCGTTTGTCATAGCTTGTAACGCAATCCGACAAGATATTCACTTTATAACCAACCTTATTCATATTAAAAACGGTTGATTTAACACAGGCAATTGCATCTGCCCCTGTTATGTAGAATTCATCTATCTTGTTTTTATCTATAAAATCTGCAAATTTCTCACTTGTTAATGCGTTTCCTTTGGATTTTGTGAAAATATTTGTTGATGCAATTTTCATATCTGGAACTAATTCAGCCCCTCGTGTATTGGGTTTAAAAGTTCTTGTTCCGTCTGATAAATTTTCGTGTCTTATATAAACAACATGAATATCATTACTGGTCGCCCAATCTATGGCTTTATTTATATTGTCAATGATTTCCTTGTAATTCTTTGTTATATCATTTTGAATATCTATTACTACTAGTGCTTTTCCCATTTTCTCACTTTTTGTGTCCTTGCTGGACGGTTTATATTTTCATACTATCCTTTTATCCCTTTCCCGAAATCTCCGTCCTTTTCTTCTTAACCCCATTGCTTAACAAGAGAAAAGGTTTTCTTCGGAAGGATCAGCTATATTTTTTTGTATGCCTTTTTCAACACTAATTCAACGATCATTTCCAAATCTTTATGACATTTAGGTATTTTCATTGCCAATTCTTTTAAAAACAACAATTTCCCCAATGATATTACAGTTTTAACAGACTTGTTCTTCCTTAATTATTAGCGCTTTATTAGTTCATTAATATCATTGATATGCAAGTTCTGATGCCAAGGGTAGCCCTTAATCATATCTCCCAAAGTCACATTGTTCCCTTCAAAATCAGTCCATGAGTTATTTAATTTCGACTTATCTATCGACTTAATCAAGTAAATCATATGCAGATTAAAAGATTTCCACAGTTGTACAAGATTTTCCCAATCAGCGTCTTGATAATTCTGAATAGCAATCCAACGGTCATTGTCCTGTGTGTAATCAGGGAAAACCAAATTGTCATTATATTGCAGCCGAATCATGCGTTGATGATTATTGGATGCCGAATCAACCAAATGCCCCAATAGCTGTTTGATTGTCCTGTTCTGGTGATTTCGTCTTTCCGTTATTACATCTTCGGGCAAAGCAAGTAATTTCTCCGTCCACTCATCTACGATAGCCTTAATCTCGTCTGTATAAGTATTTAAATCTGGATTCATATTGTCTGTTTAATAATTAAATTAGTTATATTTGCTAATGAGACTACAAAGATACAGGTTTTATAACTGTATTTTGTAGAGCACGTATCGTTTTAAAGGGTAATTGTTTGGTATAGCCGAATGTGGAAGCTCCTTTTGTAAAATTTACTCTTTCACCCGTTTCTTGGAATAACATTTTGTTCCGTCCGGAGAAAGGAAAAAATCGAATGTTTCTGTTGCCCTCTTATTCGTTATAGGCTCATCGATTGAATAAGTACAGCGAACAACAATCGTCAAAATATCGCTTGCTTCCCTGTTCTCGTACTTTGTAATCCCCTCTGGAAGACGGTTTTTAAGCGCATTAATCTGTTCGTTTGTTTTGTTGATACTGGACTGATAAGAGTCTATCATCACTTGTGATGGTCTGCTGGTGGTCTTAGCCTTCTCAATGTTTGCATTAAATAAATTAAGTGTCTTTTCAAGCGATGCCACTTGTTTGTCTCTTTCTGCATTAAAATCATCAGTAATGATTTTAATGCTGTCGGCTACGCTGACCTGTCTGATTTCCTGCAATTCCTCTACCTTAAAATTGAGGTCGATCTTTACACCTCCGTCTGTTTGCACAACATCGGCAATCAGCATTTCATACTTGCTTGTCGTACCTCCACAAGAGAGCAACAATGCGAATAATAGCAATAATAAAATTCTTTTCATACCCTTATATATTTAAGTTCGTTGCAACTATATTTTGTCTTTATCATTATTTTTATCTTTGTCTTTCCCGTCTGACTTGGTATTATCCATCCGTTTACGTATCTCTTCCCGCAGGCGGTCAAGGAATGGTGTAGGCTGATTGCGGATGCGCATATCATAGAAATTACGAGCAATATTATTGCCCAACTCAATGTTAAATACGCTTTCAAAATAAGCGGCAATCTGTATCAGAGGTATCTTTCCGTTGTTAAAACAGCCTTCGGTATCCAATGCATAGATGAGTTCGATAAGTTCGGTTTTACTTCCTGTCCAGGTCAGTTTTACTTTCGGGAAAGATGAAAGATCGGGTTTTCGTATATAGTTATCCAGTTGTTCCAGTTCCGACAGAAGATATGCCTGCAACATATCATTTGCTATGATCTTAGCAACCTTAAAATCTGCATTAGTAGAAAATTGCGGATCACGTTCATAATAGAATGTTTCAAGATATTGTTCTGTATCGGGCTTACCTCGAACAAAGTATGCGGCATCCAAATGGATGGCACCGGAGCGATAATAACGGTAAAAGTCCAGTATCTTATCATTAAAATCCTGAATAATATCCAATTTCTTTTTCAGAAACTCTTTCTGTGCTTCTAAGCTGGCAACAGGACGGTGCATTTCAATATTATACACTTTTCTGTAATAGATAAGATGACAGAATATTCGGGGTTTTATCTCTTTGAAAAAGAGTATTTCTTCTTCCTCATCCTTAAATTTATATTCTATGATAAATTCTTTCAACCGGTCGAAAGCATTACCCAAGACACGAGATGCATCAAGAGATTTTTTTAGAATATTTCTATCCTCAACTTCGATTTGCTGAATCTTCTGCCTGATTTCTTTCTGTAGTTTTTCGACAAAATTTATCATAACCATGAATTTAAGTTTTGAATTAATGACTTAGAATCTTAAACCTATCTTAAAAGAAATAGAATGATGACTTAACTGTTCCTCAAACTCTTTCAGAAAATAGTTATCGGTATGTTTTTTCTGCCGTTCTAATTCCTGTAACTCATAACCGACAGCCAGTTGCAACTTCATTTTGTTCTTTAGCGGATATTGAATCCCCACAGACTGGTTCATAAAAAACCCGCCGTTGGTATTACCGGACGGGGCAAAAGAATACCCAGCAGCAGATTCGACATAAGGCGTAAACTTTCGTTCTCTCCCAATTTGAAACCTTATATTGCCATACACAGGGATAAGCGTTTTCTCATAAAACGATAATCCCGTTCCTGCTCCGGCAGACCATCTATCGGTCAGCTTGTAATACCCCAAGACCTGCCATGTGAAGGGAGTGGAGGACGGTGTACTCATGGATAATCCCGTTCCGATAGTCGTTGCGAAAGATATTTTACTTTCGCCATTGGTTTGCGCTTTCACGCTACTAACTGCAATACAAAGAAGTATAATAAAAACAAATCGTTTCATATCATTGAATATTAATGGTTATTTCTTTTGCGATGTTTAATGCGGATGTCAAAGAAGATGTGTCAGAATAAATATTCCCGTTGCTTCCGTCAGGACTGCTATGCCCCATGACTGTTGCCGTATATTGCTTCTTGTTGGAATCGAGGTCTATTTCCGCCGAATAAACTACGGCGGGTTGTCCGCTACCTTCTTTACCACCTGAATAATTTGTATCCCCTTCTTTTGCATTTTTGGGGTAATTATCGTTCCAGTCCGTAGAATGGTTCAGTTCTATTTTCACAACGAATTGTTTCAAATCACCGACCGGACGCATTTTTACGTCAAAACTTCCGTGTGGTGTTGCACCGGAGATACCGTCAACCAAAGGTTCTGATTTTGTCGGTAAGTATAACCCATCCGAATATTGAACCCCACGAGCGTAACACCATACCGGCAATGATTCTTTTCGTCTGTTACCCCCATTGGATTGCCACGATTCAGTTGCTATCTTGTGGCTTGCATAAATGGTTGTGAGGTAATTACCTGCCAAGTCCTCCACCCATATAGCAATTTGGGGTGGATTTTTCTTGTCAATGCCCAAAAATGCAGGGAAGTCATGTAACCATTCATCGCCTTTTGTTACCAAGACTTTAATATCGTCCTCCTTGTAGGTAACTAAATCCTTGTCGCACGAAGTCAGCACTCCCAGTGCTGTAATTCCTGCTACTAATAAATTTCTTGCTTTCATTTTTACTTTATTTATTTGTTAATAATGTGTCCGAGCGGGTACATTGTGGGTAAAAAAATATCACACGTACCTATTCATGCTTTCCGACTGTTTTATACGGTAGTTATCCTGTTCGTCCAGATAAATGATATAATACTCCATTGCTCCGTTTGTTCGTAGCAATTCGTCCAGTTTGTCTGTTTCAACTGCCATAATTGCGGTAGCATATGCATCGGCGGTGGTACAATCGGAAGCAATAACTGTAGCACTTAAAATACGGTTATTCGCCGGAGAACCTGTCTGCGGATTAATCGTGTGCCCATATCGTTTGCCGTTTTGGGAGCGGTAGTTATTATAGTTCCCCGAAGTCGCAACCGCTGTTTTTCCCGTCAGACGAAGGATTATTTCAAATTCGGACGATTTATCAATTCCCAAATACTTGGGCGGTTTAATTATCCCGATAGACCAATCCGAGCCTGTACCATTTTTACCCTTTGTTACAATCTCACCACCAATATCAACCATGTAGTCATTTACGCATTTGCTGTCGAGGTAACGGGCAATAATATCACATGAAAGTCCGTCCCCGATAGCGGAAAAGTTTAGTTGAATGCGGGAATCTCCCTTTTCAATGAAATCATTTTGGAGAGCAACTTTGTTGTAGCCGACATACTCCATTATTTCATTTATTAAACTATCGGACGGTTCTTCCATATTCTTAAATCCAAATCCCCAAAGATTGATTAACGGAGAACAGGTAGGGTCAAATACACCTTTTGTCTTTTCCGCAAGTTCCATCGAGCGGTTAAAGGCTTCTGTGAAAATGGCATCCAAAGCTACTTCCTCGTTATTATTTACTTTCGATAAGGTTGATTGCGGGTCGAAAGGATTGAGAGATTCGTAAAAGACATCATAAATAAACAGGATATCTTCGCTCAAATCATAAGGATAGTTGTAAGTTATCCTGTAATAAGTATGCCTTTCTCCCGTCAATACGTGATACTTACTTTTCTCATTATATCCGGCAGAACCATATAATATAAAGGGGAACATAGCTAATGTAAATTGCTTATTGATTAACATATACAGTAACTCTTTTTACAATATCCAGAGCTGTAGTCAGTTTAGAAGTATTGGGATAAATGTTGCCATCGGAACCGTCTGGACTGCTATGCCCAATAAGCTCTCCCTTAAATTCCCGTTGCTCATTAGTCAAATCAACTACGACCTGATAAACGATTGCAGGTTGTCCGCTTCCCATTTTTCCACCGGAATAGTTCGTATCTCCCTCTTTTGCGCCTTTAGGGTAATACTCATTGAAATCCGTTGAGTGATTAAATTCGCACTTAACAACGAACTGCTTAATATTTCCGCTCATTTGAAGATTAGTAGCAAAACTGCCTTTGGGTGTCGCCCCGGTTACAGCATCCGGTAGCGGTTCGTTTTTAGTCGGAAGATAAAGCCCGTCAGCATACTGCTTACCTTGTGAATAACTCCAACAGGGGAGCGACTCTTTACGCCTGTTTCCTCCGGCAGCAGTCCATGACTGCTTTGCCAACTTCTCGCTAACATAGATTGTGGAAAGGAAATTTCCTTCCAAATCCTCTGTCCATATAGCTATCTGTGGGGCATTCTTCTTTTTGATAAACCAGAAGATAGGAAAGTCATGTAACCACTCGTTCCCTTGTTCTATGGCGACTTTAATATTACCGTTGCCAAATTCCGAATGAATAGTATTCTGTCCGCTGCAACCCAATGTCGTTATTGCTAAAGCCATACTTAAAATTGCTTTTTTCATTGTTGGTTATTTTATCATTATATCTATCAATACATCAATTCCTTTAGCTATCTGATCCCAACCTTTATCACTTTGAATATCAATGCCGTTATACATCTTACAGTTTTCTGCGAACATGGCTAAATAGACAATTCCTGCATCCATAAGAGCAGATATAGCTTGTAATTGCTCCTTATCTACCTTTGCGAATCCGGACATCACTTCCATAAATTGCACTCCGTTTTTTTCTCTTTGGGCGCGGATTTCTACTACGAAATCTTTATCAGAAGACAGTTCCCATCGTTTCAATCTTTTAAGCGCAGTATTATCCCTGTATTCAGCTATTTCCCTGCGATAAAATGTTTTCAGATAGGCTTTAATATCCGAAACATCCGGTCGCTCCAATGGTGTATTAAGCCAAAAATCATGCTTCTTCATGTAAGCATAGATTAAACCATCAAGAGATTCAAAATAGCGATAAATGAGAGTTTTGTTTACTCCCGCTTGCTCTGCCACTTTCCTGACTCCAAGCGATTCAAAGCCTTCCTCTACAATAAGTTCTCCGACCGCATTAATCAGTTTTTCTTCGGTCATATCCCGATCTCGTTCTATTTTCGTCATTTTGATTCAATTTTGTATCCAACTGGATACAAAATTAAGTAACCATTTGGACACAGCCAAATTTTTCGACAATTATTTTTAAAAATAACTTGTATTTTATTGAAAGGAGTGCTTTATAGCTGATGTTTCGTTTTTAATGGAACCATGAGAGGGTAAGAACGAGATACAATCTGTTGATCCGAGCCCCAAGACGATCAATCTAAAGGATAGATCAATCCGTGATGCAACTCGGCTATATCCCTCACCACTCTTACAAATCGGGCGGGTTCCTCCATATTGGGAGAATGGGCGGACTTTTCGAAGGTATAGAGCCCCTTGGCAGGTGCTTCGATCATGTTTACATATTCGGTTGCAAGCGCATACGACACCTGATAATCGTAGAGTCCATGAAAGATGTATACCGGGACATCGAAGTTGGTCGAAGACTCGAACAGATTGTCGTCGATCATAAAATAGAAAACATTCTCCAGTGCCAGCAGGCTTCCACGGACATAACCGACCTTATCACACATTTTATACCCCCTGAACATCATTACATCCATTACCAGCGAAAACATCGAAAAATCTTCCCGCATTATACCGATGCCATATTTATTCATCAGTGTGGTACGTGTGCCCATAAGATAGTCCAGTTGGGGGAATCCCTCGGACAGAGGGTCATATTGTCCGAGTTTCTTCAGGGCTTTATGCTCGTTCACTTCATTCGCATGGTCGAGCATATATTCGTATGCCAACTGTTCGGAAAGATGCTGGTGAGTGACCTGCCCAATTCCCATATAGGCATAATAGAGCTCCGGATATTGCTCGATGACTTTGATCCCCAGATATGAACCCCACGAGAGCCCCATAAGATATATTTTATCCTTCCCGAAACGTTCCATAAGGTACTTTGTCAAATCCCTCGCATCGTCTACATAATGCTGAACCGTAAGGTCATCTGCCCCCAGATTGCTCCGGTAGCTCATTCCTGTGCCACGTTGATCCCAATAGCATACCGTAAAATATTTTTCAAGGCGTTCCCGTTCCTCCACCGCCATTATCATCGGAAGCTCTGGACTTCCCGGGCCGCCGTGCAGATACAGTATTACAGGATTATCAGGATTCTCGCTTCGTATGAAGAAACCCTGTTCGATATCTCCGAGAATTATTTCTCTCCTTTCCGATATCGACCCGGGAATAACTTTGCCTTCGGCATCCTTCAAAAGAGGCAGCTTTCCGGGACTGGCGATCCACAGCACTACGACCATAATCAGAATGAGCGCAACCAGAACAGCTACGATCCACAATATCACTTTTAACGTGTTTTTCATTTTCCAGTTAATAATTAAAACCATGTGTTTTTAATGCGGTTATTTAGGGATATGGGCAATCAATCTTCTTCTTCATGAAGGGCGTTCAGGAATGCACATAAAAAAGCCAAAAAGCATATTGTCGCTATAACGACAATGCCTGCTATAATCAATATTACATTCAACATACTATTATCTTTTCCATCGTTTATGACTCCACAGCCAACCGTGTGGCTCTTCTTTTATATTCTCGGTTAATAAGTCAATATACATTTGCGTTATCTGACCTTCAACAGTAAATTCAGCATTCTTGCACAAGGGTACGCACTTGATTTTATAATCCCCTTTTGCCGGGTGTGTAATATGCAGATACACAACTGCGGATTTGCTAATCCGTGCTAATTTTTCCATGCCTGAGAAATGATAACTCGCCTGATTAAGTAAATCAAATCTATATTTTTCTTCTTTGATCCGGGGGCATTGATCGGCAAGGAACAAATAAGCAGAAGATGATTCTTTTTTCGTTAAAATATGGCGAACTACCGCTTTATCCGGAATCAACTTCATCCCAAATCGAGAACGCAACTTGATCATCAATTGATTAACGGTTCTGGACTTTAATGGCTTGTAAACAGCATACATATTACAAGTGAGTTTATATGGCATGAAATTCAGCATCTCCCAATTTCCGCAATGTCCCAGACAGACAATCACATTATTCCCGCTACGAATGTGGTTGTCTATAAGTTCCAGATTTACGAATGTCAGTTTTTTATCAAGTTTTTGGGGAGAGATTGATATGCTCTTTATGACTTCTGCAAAGTAAGCAGTAAAACAAGCATAGAATTTTCTCACGACATTACGAACCTCTCCGTACTTTTTTTCAGGGAATGAACGTGATATGTTTTGTATCACGACTGCTTTTCTGTAACCAAATACGTGATAGGCAAAAAAATACATAAAAGATGAAAACCCATATAAAAGGGACATCGGTATCAGACTTACGGAATAGATAATTCCGTAAACACTTTTATATGCGATAACCGATAAGATTTTTTTCATATTGCAGATTTTCAGTCCGTTCGGATTTTTTTTAGTAATTTTGCTACAAATTTAGAGATAGGCAAAATAGTGTACAATGGTGACTGATAACCATTTTTTTTAGATTAGGTATGACAGAAGATAGAAATGATGATTATGCAGAAATGATTTGGGAGAAGCACCGCCCTTATATAGAATTTCTTTCTCAAGTTAATAATAGCTGTGTGTTCGTGAGTCTCTTGCATATGAAATATCTATTTATTTCACCCAATTTCAAGAACATTCTCAGATTATCGGTAGATGAAGAAATGAATCTTGAAAATGACCTGCTGGAAGAATGCTTACATCCTGATGACCTGCCGATTCTCATGAATTTGCAGAAAAGGACTTTTGATTATGTATTCAAATTACCACATGAAGAACAATGTGATTACAAGCATATCTTTGAGTTCCGTATATTAGGAGTTTCCGGAGAATATATTCGTGTGATTTGTCAATATCAGATGCTTGAAACAGGAGAACATGAAAAACCACTTCTATTGTTGGGAGTTGTCGATATTTCCCCCGATCAGGATTTAAAAGCACCTATAAAATTTCGATTGGTCAATTTTAAAACAGGAGATATTGTTAATATTCCGATTATCGACAATCCTGAAATATCTCTTACCAAACGGGAAAAGGAGATTCTTAAATTGGTTAATGAGGGCATGTTGAGTAAAGAGATTTCCGACAAATTGTTTATCAGTATTCACACTGTAAACAGACATCGCCAGAATATTCTGGAAAAAATGCAAGTATATAATCTGTCCGAAGCTATAAGCTATGCTCAAAAATTGGGATTATTAGCGTGATAAAAGTAGCTTTTTTATTGACAGAGACTTTGTTACAGCTATCCCAGCTCCATTGTTTGTAGCGACTTCTTGTAAATCGAATGGCAAACCCAATGCATGCTTACAGTCATGAGTTTCAGTGAACGTTATGTTAAATTTATAATGCAAAGTTATTCCTTGAGAATAGTAGAAATTTCAAAGCCATATAATTTATATACGTGTTGTAGTCGATACATTGAATCAGTAAATGAAAGAGATAATAGGAAAAGAGGGGTAAAGAATCTGAATAAAATGGCGGTAATATGAGGGTAATTTCGTACCTTTGTATTCACTAAGCGTTCTTAATGTATTATTGAAAACGAAGCTAATCAGCGAATAATGATAGCTGGTTTCTAAATCGTTACCTATCGGCTTTTTTAATTCTGCAGCCTGCTTATTTATAGCGCAAAAGACAAAATCCTGTGTCTAGCCCAATAAAGCCGTTGGGCTATTCCGGCAGCTTTGGCAATCTTCTTTTGTACGCTTCCGATTCTATGGTTATTACTTTCATATTTGCAACTTATTGATTCGGTGCAAAGTTCGGAAGGATTAATATTCTGATTTCACAAGTTCACCCAAGTTGGGTGTGAATTTCTTTTATGGTTGAATTATATTGCTGAAATACAACGCTATTAATCTCTTTTTCCAAATATGCTCTTATGGTAGTGTAGTTTGAAACAGAACGATTGACTTCAAGATAGTATATCTTACGAAGATATATCAGCCTACTAAATATCTTGGGTTTCGTTTCTTTGAAGAACGCAATCTCCTCCTGTCGTGTAAGAAATTCGTATTTCGAAACATTTGCTTTCAATTTTTCAAAAGCATCTTCCATCATCAATATCATAGACGGAACGTTTTGAACTATATCGTACAGTTCTAATTCTCCAACTTGTATTGAAGCCTTCAATTCGCTGACTATTTTTTCTATTTCATTTTTCATAACCGTTGTTTAGAGTAAGAGCAACATAACGTTTGTAGATTCTTGCTTTCAAATTTCGAACTCAAAAATAGTGGTAGTCAATCATCTGAAATTGTAAATAATAGATGTCCCACACGTTTTTAGCAACAAAAATATTCATTGTTTTCCACCTGAGAAATGACTATTTATAGCTATCTTTGCCCCATGATTTCCAATAATATAACTCCCGAAGAACTATGGTCAAGGCAGCATATCAGCAGCTTTGACATCAACTATGATTTATGGAATAAGAAGCGGGAATCTATACAGGTATTCTCCCGATTGAGCCAAAGTTGTATTTTCACGGTCGATGTATTCAAAGAAAGGTACGACTTTGCTTCTGATAACTTCTCAACTATTTTCGGATATAATCCTGCTTGGATAAAAACGATAAGGAAGCAGGGCGATCTATTGGAAGACAGGATACATCCGGATGACCGTTCCCAACTGTTGGAGTACCAGATTGAGCATGGGAAGTTTATTTATTCGCTTCCGCAGGAAGAAAGAAATGACTATCAGCAGATATTCCAATACCGGATACTGAACGCTAAAGGGCAGTATGTAAATGTAACCAGCCGACAACAGGTTCTTGAAAAAGACAGGAATGGTAAGGCTTGGATTATTATGGGAGTTGTAGATATATCTCCCGACCAGACATTTACCGAAAGAATCAAGCGAACGGTTATTAATAGTAAGACAGGCGAAATATTTGCTCCGGCATTCACTACGACAGAGAAACAGTTAACTAACCGGGAAAAAGAGATACTTCTATTAATTCGTCAGGGCTTTCTAAGTAAAGAAATTGCGGACAGACTGAATATCAGTATTTATACGGTTAATAATCACCGAAAGAATATATTGGCTAAACTGAATGTTGATAATGTGATGGAGGCGATTAATACTGCACGCGATTTTGGCATCATCTATTAAGGTAGCCAATCTAAACTGTTTGTCAACGGGTTAGTTTTTCTCCATTGTTCCAGTTCCTCATACGTTTTCACTCCACCCGTAAAAACAGCATGGTATATCTCTATGCCCGTAATAAGTAGGCCTTCCGGCACATCGTATTTGATTTGAAGAATAGTTTGGCGGATTTCAGGTGTTAGTTGATTAATTATAGCATTGGTTACTCGCTCTACCGTGCCGTCATACTTGGAACCTCGGCGGATATGAATCATGTCGAACTTCCATGTGTTCCCTTCTTTATCTTCATACCGGGCGTGCCATTCGATACATTCTTCTTCGGTATCTATCCCATTTATATATTGGATTTCTTTCAGAGGGAGACGTTCTGCTAACTCCTGCATGACAGAGAAACTCTCTATTATATCGAGATGGTCGGTATAGATGTGCATATCTATATCCCGGCTTTTCATCAACAAACCGGATTTAAGCGACCCGATAATATTAACGGTTGCACCAATGCGTTCCCATGCCGGGATAATACGAGTATCTTCCAGTATTTCCCATGCGGCTTGCTGATTCTGCTCTGCGAGTTTAAGAATATCCATTTTTCTTTTATTGGAGTACAAAGATACAAAACAAGCTCAATATATAGCTATAAATAGCCATTTCATACACCACCTTGATGCAGTAATTTTGCGCACCCTTTTGTGTCTTTTTTAATGTATTAACAAGGAGTGCTTAATGATATTTAATAAAACAGAGAAACAGGAACGTGATTATTTACAGCAGGTTATCAATTTGCTAAATAAGACCATTAATAGTACGGATGTGTCAGTGAAAGAACATGTCGATACACTGGCAGAGTATAAGGATTACCTCTGGTCGAATAAGGATATTGACCCGCATGAGATACGTTCGATGAGGGAAAGTATCCTGAATCATTTTGCATTAGGCGAGAATGTGATTGATAAACGCAAACGATTGGGTAAGATACTGGATATTCCATACTTCGGTCGGATTGACTTTAAGGGAAGAGAAGAAGACGGGAAAGTTTTGCCTGTCTATATTGGCGTTCATTCGTTCTACGATTCGGATAGTAAGATGAGCTTTATTTATGACTGGCGTGCGCCGATTTCGAGTATGTTTTATGACTATGAATTGGGAGAGGCTTCTTACGAATCTCCGGCAGGCGAAGTGACGGGAGATATTACACTCAAACGGCAATATCGTATTCGGAAAGGCAGAATGGAATATATGATTGAGAGTTCGCTGACTGTTCATGATGATATTCTTCAAAAGGAATTAAGTTCCAATGCGGACGATAAGATGAAGAATATCGTGGCTACCATTCAGCGGGAGCAGAACCGGATTATCCGTAATGAGGATGCTCAAACGATCATTATACAAGGAGTTGCCGGATCGGGAAAGACTTCTATTGCCCTGCACCGCATTGCTTACCTGCTTTATGCTTTCAAGGGTAGCATTTCCTCAAAGGACATATTGATAATCTCCCCCAATAAGGTTTTTGCCGATTACATATCTAATGTGCTTCCCGAACTTGGCGAAGAGACCGTGCCTGAAACCAGTATGGAGCAAATACTTTCCGGCGTATTGGACAACAAATATAAGTTTCAGACCTTCTTTGAGCAGGTAAACGAATTACTCACAAAACCTGCTCCGGGCTTTACAGATCGCATACAGTATAAAGCATCGTTTGATTTTATTTCCCAACTCGACCGATTTATCCTACATATTGAGAACAACTACTTCAAAGCGGTAGATGTAAAGCTAACAAAGCATGTTACTATTCCTGCTGAATTTATTGAGGAACAATTCAGGCGTTTTGACCGCTATCCGATGCGGCAACGTTTTGAAACAATGACTGACTATATTTTGGATATGGCACAAGTCCAATATCGGATCACGGTTACCACTGCCGAGCGGAATATGCTCAAAAAAGAAATAAGGAATATGTTTGCAGGGAACAACGATATACAGGTCTATAAAGATTTCTTCGAATGGATTGGTAAGCCCGAGTTGTTTAAGATGCGCAAGAATCGAACACTTGAATATGCAGATTTAGCACCATTGGCATATATCCACATCGCATTGGACGGGAATAATGTAAAATCGCCAGTTAAACATCTTTTAATTGATGAGATGCAGGACTATTCACCTATACAGTATAAGTTGATACAAAAGCTATATCCTTGTCGAAAGACCGTTTTGGGCGATGCAAGCCAGTCGGTTAATCCTTACGGTTCATCGAATGCAGATATGATTCGGAAAGCACTCATTACGGGAGAGGTGATGAAACTATGCAAGAGTTATCGTTCAACCTATGAGATAACTGATTTTGCACAGAAGATTCGGAAAAACGAAGAGTTGGAACCTGTCGCCCGGCATGGAGAGAAACCTCAAATACTGAAACTCAAAAGTGAGGAAGAAGAAATATCCTGCATTGCAAACTTGATTTCTACATTCAAAAAGTCGTCCTATAAATCACTTGGGATTGTTTGTAAGACTGAATTACAGGCGAAAGACATAGCAGATAAGTTAAAAGCCTATATGGATGATATTTACTTCCTTTCAAATCAGAGTTCAGCTTTCGTTCAAGGTATTATTATCACTTCTGCTCACATGGCAAAAGGGTTGGAGTTCGATGAAGTAATCATTCCGCAAGTGACTGATAAGAATTATCATTCGGAGATTGACCGGAGTATGCTCTATGTGGCAGTAACAAGGGCAATGCATCGGTTGACGTTGACTTTTGTTGGGACAAAAAGCAAACTGTATTAAGGGATTTATGTTGGTAATATGGGGATTATTTCGTACCTTTGTATTACAAAGTCGCTCTTAATGTATTGTTGAAAACGAAGCTAATCAGCGAATAATGATAGCTGGTTTCTAAATCGTTACCTGTTTGCAATATCAATCTTGCAACACGCTGAAATACATTCGATTGGAAGACTTTACATGTCTTCCGCAATGCCAAGTCAGCCGCCGGGTTATGCCGCTAATACGAGCGATGTTTTTTATTTCCCTGTTTAATTCCCCATTGGGATACATTGGTAACAATCGCCCATCGGTTGCCGTTCCCTTATAGCGTTCAAGAATTTGCAGTGGAATTTCGAGCAGTGGAATTTCGTAGTCTATTCCGGTTTTCTCACGGAATGTTTTTATCCAGACTACATTATCTTCTGCAACAAAAATATCCTCGTTCGATAATTTGCACATATCGCAGTACGGGATTCCTGTATAACATGAAAAGAGGAATAAATCACGGATAAGGTAATGTTTCGGCTTAGTGAACTGTGTCCGAATCAACTTGTTCAATTCCTTGCGGGTAAGATATTTTTGCTGCCGTTCGGGGTATTCGGGTTCATAACCGGCAAAAGGATTTTTGGTTATGATTCCTTCGGTTATAGCATCTCCGATAATAGTACCCAACCGGGTAGTAAGCAATACTATCGTACCCGGAGCAAGTCGGCAATCAATCTTTAAATACAGGTCGTATTTATCAATAAACGACCTGTCCAATGCCGTAAACGGAATATCCGAAAGTTTGTACTTTGCTTTCAGGAACTTTGTAAGGTGTCCCAAAGCATACCAATAGGATTTGGCAGACCCTTCTTTGCGGTTTACGCCGACACGTTTATCGAAATTTTCATTATGGGCACGGAAATAGGATAGTAGAGTTTCCTGCCCGGATGCCATACCCAACAAAAGGTTCTTTACATCTTCGGCTGTTACATTTTCTCTTACTGCCGACAATTCTCGGTAATACGACAGAGCGGATGCCCTGATTTCGTCCAACTGCCGGTTAATCTCGTTTGCCGTATGGCTTTTACCTGTGGCTCGACCGGATGCCCACAGGTCTGCCGGAACGGTTATTTTTGCACTAAAGATGGTTTCGGAGAATTTTCCGATTGAAAGCCTTGCCATCACAGGGCTTTTTCCGTCTTTTTTCGTTTCATTTCTTTTCAGGTAGAAAGACACCTTTACTTCTTGTTTCATGACTCTGTTATTTAAGTGTAAAATTACTTGTAACAGAGTTATTTTCAGTGATATAAAATATGGAGCCAACAGGAAGCAAACTCTAATTTTGTATTCAAAACCCATATTTTCACCGTTAGTGCGAAAAAAGGGTTACTTTTGAAAAGCATTTTTTGAAAAACAAGCGTTCTTTGAGGTGATTATCTTTGTTCAGGTTGTTTTTGCTTCCTAATCCGACTAATCAAAAAGGCAGTATTTAGGTAGCAAATCTTTCGCTTAACTGCTCTATATTCTTCCATTTAGCCTACCAGAAGAATATAGCGAAACAACGCTGAACGAACCTAATTACCAAACACTTACTCAATTCTGCCGGATTATGCTTATCTTTGCGAGATTCTCTATTTTTTTATCTGTACTGAATCTGATTGTAACACTTCTTTTTTCTCAACTCTATGTTGTTTGTGAGAAAATATAATCATGCCGATTATTAGCGACAATGCTATTACAGTGAGCAAACGCGCAACACAAGCATCAGTGAATATCTTTTTTCTTTTTTGTTCCATATACTGATGAAATGACTATGGTAAAGTAATAACATAACGATATAAAGAAATCATTGAAAAAATTGCTGTTCCGATTATTAACGAAGACTCTATTATCGAAAGTAAATTCGCCACACAAATGTCACTAAATATTTTTTTCCTTTTTTGCTTCATATGTTACTGAATTAACTGTGGCAAAGGTATGAGATGATGATGATGTAACAGCAATAATAATATAGCCAGATTCGGTACTTTTTAACACTGTTTCTATCCAATATTTTCTTTGGATAAGTCATCTGACGACAGTTTAAACACCATAAATACATTTTCTAACATTAATACTATTATGGATGAGAGTATAGATACCCAATTGGGTGTTTTTAATTTTTACAATACCTAAAAGCAGATTATAAGCAGTTTTATCCGCTCCTGAATTTCCGACCAAAATGAGAATAAGTACATCAAAGATATAATGCACTGTATAACTGCTAATTACAAGAACGCAAAAAAACTGAATACCCAATCTCCTTTCACAATTATGTATAGAAAAACATCTTTTCATAGTGCTACAAAACTCCTATAATCAGCACAAAAGAAAATAATCTGAAAATAGTGTACTAAACTTGTGAATACAGGTGATTTATCCTGCCGACCTTTGCAAAGTATCAATAAAACAAAGGATTATGGGAATAGTAATTATGAGATCGGGCGATTTTCAGGCACTCATGGACAGGATAGAGGCCATAGAGAAATATATCTATCAAGTGGAGCCAAAGAAACCTCCTTTGCAGGAAATCTGGCTGGATAACGAGGTCGTTTGCTCTTACCTGAAAATCAGTAAACGCACTCTTCAACGTTATCGCAGTAACGGAGTGATTGCTTATTCACTAATAGGTAAGAAAACGTATTATACCATTTCAGAGATAAAGCGGTTGTTGGAAGAAAAACGCATCATGCGTAATAGCGATTCGCTGGACGAACTGGCTGCCAATGGATTGATGACTTTACCAAAAGACTAACCATGTATATAGATAAGGAACATTTCAACGGTTGGATGCGGCGTATTATGGAGCGTTTCGACAAACTCGAAAAGATGCAATCGCCCACAACAGTGCAAAGCAGGACACTACTTCCCGATGGCGATATGCTGTTGGATAACTTCGACCTTTGCCAGATGTTGAATGTCAGCAAACGCACGTTGCAGCGTTACCGTTCTTCCGGCGAGTTACCCTTTCAGATGATATACCACAAAACCTACTATAAGGAATCCGATGTTATACGGTTTATTGAAAAACATTTCAGCAGTTTTAGGAACATGAATAAGAAAAACGGTTAATTTCTTCGTGTTTTAATATAGTTCATAATCGGAAAGAGCCGCCCGTCGTGATGACGAAGCGGCTCTTAATCTTATAACTTAATTCCTTTGGATACAGGATTCTCAACTTTAGGCGGACTACCGCCTAAAGTTCCAATAACTACACGCCCACCGGAGTTGTCTGCTATCTCCCTGAGCCGTGCAGGAATGAAAGGCTGCCCATTACCCTGCAAGGGTTGGCGGTTATCTTCCGGAGTTTGCTTTTTATCGGCCACAAGCTCATTTACAGTCTGCCCTTCGCTTTCTTCTATCGGTTTGAGAGAAAGCTGTATCTTCCGGTCTAACTCCTTAAATTCCTCCCGCAAAGCGGCTAATTCCGGTTCTTTGCGCCACGTCCCTTCAACCACTTCTTTGAGCGTTGGAATATCTTTCGACAGTTTTTCATTTTCCTTTTGGAATTTTTCAAGCGTCGGTTCAATAGTTCCGAGTGCATTGATAAAATTCTGCGCTGCCAGACGTGGATCAGAGGCAAGATTACCATAGTTGTACTGATACAGGTAATCTCCCTCTCCCCGTACATAAAAACGGTTTTGCACCATATCAAAACCCTCTTTCTGTGTGGTTTCACTTTTAACAAGCAGGTCGAAACCATACAAGCTGCCAATCTTATCAAACTCATTTCCGGTGCGGGCGGTATCGGCAATATGATTCAGGTGCTTGCCGATGAATTTAATATCGCCGCCCTGAACGCCGTTCAGTTGGATAGGATTTTTATACGAGCCGTCCTCATTTAATTGTACCCGGCTTTTGAAGTTCTCCAAATCTTTGCCGATGCGTTCAATCAAACCGTTGTTCTTCTCCACTTTCTGCAAAATATCATCCAACTTGTAACGGCTGGATGATTTGCCCCGCACAAATGCCTGCCGTTCGCTTTCCAATGTGGTGATTTTCTTTTCCAGACGGGCTTTCTCCAACAATTCCGTATTACCGGAAAGGATAGCCACATATTCGGAGAAATTCATGCCTGTCTTCTCATCCATTGCGCCCTCGTCAATGGTACGTGCGCCCATATTGTTGGTTTTTAACTGCTGAATGAAAAGTTGTTTGTTATGGAGCAATCCGAATTTATAAGCATCCAGTGACTTTTCAACCGCATAGAGAACAACATCGACCTTATTATCGGCGTAATATTTAGCAACTTCATTGCCTGTACGAATGCCACGACCGTCGCGTTGCTCCAGATCAGAGGGCCGCCACGGACAATCGAGGTGATGGATGGCAACACATTTTTTTTGTGCGTTTACGCCTGTTCCAAGCATTTCGGTCGAGCCGAACATAACACGGATTCTGCCCTCTTTCATTTCCTCTATCATGCGCTTTCGCATATTCTCGCTATTGGCGGCTTCCTGAATAAAGCGTACCTCATGGGCAGGAATGCCGTGATCTTCTACCAATTTACGTTTTACTTCACTATATACGTTCCATTCCCCGGCTTTGTAAGTGCCGAGGTCGGAGAAAACGAACTGCGTACCTTTATGCTGGTCATATTTATAATAATAATCGGCAATCATCCGGGCACAATGGCTGGCTTTATTGTCCACATGGTCTCCGAAACGGGTCGGATCGACCATACGCATATCGAGCGACATCTTACGGGCGTAATCCGTAGCAATCAACATCTTTGCTTTGTCTTCTCTTTCTGTCAATTTACCACGATAGAGCAGTTCCCCGTCTCCGGTCTTGGCAAACTGCACAAGGCGTTCAATAAATGCCGTTTGGTCGGGTGTGGGCGGTATGTTGTGCAATATTTCGTTTTTCTCCGGGCGGTCTATGCCGATATCGGCGGCTGTACGAAAGTCGGTGATCTCGGAATAAAAGGCCGCCAACTCCGGCACTTTAATAAAGTATCGGAAACGCTCTTTCTGCACAATCTCATTGGTTACCGAAAACTCGTAATCAATAGACTTTTTCGCAAAAACGGCAGCCCACGCATCAAAGGTTTTGAGGTTTTGCCGTTCCATTTCCTGCGGACGGAGGTATTTGAAAAGCAGGTACAACTCCGTCAGCGAATTAGATATGGTCGTACCCGAAAGGAAAGTAGCGCCTAAATCGCGCCCTGTGCGTTCCTGAATGGTGCGGATGGCAAAAAGCATATTCAGCGCACGTTGCGAACCTTCGGGGTTTCCCAATCCCGCTACCCGGTCGTGGCGGGTATTGAATGTAAGGTTTTTGAATTTGTGCGATTCGTCCACGTAGAGATGGTCGATACCCATGTGTTTAAAATCGACCGTATCATCCTTACGGTTTTCAATGGTGTGCATAACAGTTTGCAGTTTGGCTTCCAGATTGAGTTTGCGCCTTATACAACCTTTCAGCATGGCACGGGAAACTTCTTTGCCCTGGTCTTTGAGTACCTGTAAGTTTTCCTCCACGCTGTCGAGTTCGGTCTGCAATATCTCCCGTTGCAGTTCCGGCGATTGTGGTATCTTGGCAAACTGTTCATGTGTGAGGATAACGGCATCCCAATCGTTGTTCTTTATCTCGCGGAAGATCCTCTCCCTGTTTTTGGGAGTAAAATCTTCTTTGCCGGGGTAAAGAACCTTTGCGTTTGGATAAGCTGTACAAAAAGTCTTGGCAATCTCATGAATATTGGCTTTCAAGCCTGTAATCATGGGTTTGTTGGCTAATCCGAGCCGTTTTTTCTCCATTGCCCCGCAACACATAATCAGCGTTTTTCCTCCTCCGACCTCATGGTCGCAAATATTCCCGCCCAGCAATTTATCCATCCAGATTGCATCTTTTTGGCTCTTATACAGGTCTTGTATGCCCAATCCTCTCAGGTCAAGCCCCGGAAAGGTTTGGTGTGAGCCGTCGTAGTTAGGGCGCACAAAACAGTTGAACATTCGGTTGTAACGGTCAGCCAGCCTGTCCTTAAATTCCGGCGACTGGTCTCGCAACCAGTCGGAAAAGCCGTTACGCATCTCGTCTATCTTGGAGTTGGCGAGTTGTATGGCTTCGGGATCACGCACTTTAACCTCCTGCATTTTACCGTCAATCAGCTTATTCACTTTCTTGGTGATGTCCGGCGAAGTGTTTTGCAGGGCGTGTTTCATCAGGTGTATGCCATTGAATGTACGGCTCTGTGATTTCACGGCATACTGGTCGGTTATTTTTACGTTCGTCCTGTCTGCCTTTACGCTGTACTCGTCGATGTTGGGTGCAAAGTTTATTGTAACATCCGCATCAAACAGGTGCGATGCGTATTTTTCATAAATACCTTTGGGAATCCACCTTTCGCCGAAATTAAAATCAAGGTCGTCGAAGGCAATGGGTTTCGGGGTAGCTTCCCGAAGTGCCCGCAGAGAATCTGCCGCCGGGATATGGTCGGGATTATCATTCAAAAAACGTTCTACCCGTTCCGCTTTCTCTATGACATTTCCGGCTATGTATTTATCGGCAATTTCATAGCCGTTAATCTCCGGGTTGAAATAGATGCTGCCATGCAGTTCTTCCAGAATACTATCCTGTGTTCCTCCGGTAAGTCCTGCCATATATTCCAGATTTACCCCGGCATATTTATTCAGGCTGGCGA
Organism: Tannerellaceae bacterium; assembly: GCA_032054765.1. Lineage (GTDB taxonomy): Bacteria > Bacteroidota > Bacteroidia > Bacteroidales > Tannerellaceae > DFXE01. Next base: position 66,739 of record DAMBSC010000016.1, on the reverse strand, counting down.
CCAATGCTTCACGGGCATCGGCAGCTTCGGTAATTTCATTCGGGTTAAACGCTACCGGATGATGAAAAATATCGGCTTTTTGCGCTACCCCGTCGATGTAACGTTCGAGTGATAGGATTTCCGTTCCCCGCGCATCCATTTTAATCAGGTCGAGGTTTTTCTTCTCATTCAGCCTGCCGAAACGGTCTGTGAAATTATCGTACAGACGGTTTAGCATTTCCCGGAGGGCGGGGTTGGCTTCCAGCCGTTCGGCTTCATTCTGATACAAATGATAATAAGTATCACGTATCTCGACGTAGATAGAGGCTTTCTTTTCCTGCGTTTCGGTCAGTTCCAACGGATGAAACATAGGCTGCAAGCCGTCCATGTCCCGTAGATACCCGATACGGTTATGTTCGTCCGAAACGAGCGAACCTTCACGGTAATGCGGCAGTATTTCCGCTTTGAACGGGATAGGTTTCAGGTATTCTTCCCGTTCCTGTTCACGTCGTAAGGCTTCCTGTTGTTCTGCTCTGCGGGCATCTTCGACCGGATAAACAAGCGGTGTATTATCCGACGATGTTTGTCCCGGCTGTTCTTTCTGTTGCCGTTCTTTTTCCTCGCGTTCACGGTGGGCGTTAATTTGCATTTCTTCACGCCAGTCGATAAAACGGTCTTCTTCCTGTTTCTTTTTAGGTTTGGCTGTCTTTTTTCGCTTGCGGGGACGGCTTTGATTGCGTTCTTCTTCGGAAAAACCGAACAGGTCATAAAGGGTTATCAGCGGTTCTTGTTGTACGTTTACTTTCGGAGCAGCCTCCGTAGTCGGCTTTGCGAGAATAGCGGGGTCGTCCATGTCGAAAAGTGTCCCGCTGAAATTGCCAGCCTGAGTGGTTTGTTGGTTTTGCGTCGGCTCCATAGTCGCCTGAACAGAAGTTTCCGGGGCAGGCTCAATAATGCCGTAGTCTTCCGGTTGGGGTAGTTGTTCTTCTATACCCCGGCTTTCCCGCTCGGCTAAGTATGCGCCATAATCTGCCCAATCTTCAGCAGTCGGCTCATAGATTTCCTCATCAGTGCGCGGAACACCCTGTAAAGGTTCTACATCAGCTATCGGTGTCAGTTCTCCGGTAGTTGTATCAAGATTATAACCTTCTACCCGTGCTTTTGCGATAGCATCCTGTTCTTCTGCCGGGATAATCGTTTGAGCATTATCCCGACTGTCCATAGTTTCAAAGTATTCCTCTACGGCTTGCCAAAACGGATCAAGGTCATCCGTCTGCCAAAGGGGATTAAGGTCATTTGGCAGTCGTTCCTCTTCCTGTGGTCTTTGCAGGTGCGAGGTGGAAACGTCGGCTTCCACTTTGTTTGAAGCACTTGCAATGTCCACTGTTGTATGTTGCTCCGGTTCAATTTGCGGAGCGACTACATTTCTTTCTTGCGTTTGCTCCGCAAGCTCAGAAGCAAAAGAGAGGTAGCGTTCAAGGTCGAGGTGTTTGGAAAAGTCCTCGCCCAGCATCCGCCGCAAGTCTTCGGCGATACCTGTTTCGCCACCGGAATGGGTAAACTCCATCGCGGGTTTGCCGTAAGGGTCTGTTCCTACTTTAGCATCGGTTTGGATAACCCTGTCTAACTGTTGGAACAGGTTATTTATGGAAATACCGTTTGACAGCTTGCGGGATTCGATAAAATCCGTCTGCCGCTCGGTTACGGGATATTCGCCTGCCTGCCGTTTTTGCAATACAATGAGGTCGCTGCCGACTTCGGTTCCGGCGTGGTCTGTAAAAAGGTTGTTAGGCAGACGTATGGCGGAAACCACATCGCACCTGTCAGCAAGCCACTCACGGATGGGGCGGTTCTGTTCGGAGTTGAGAACACCCTGCGAAGTGATAAAGGCGATTATGCCGCCATCGCGGACGGTATCAACCGATTTCATAAAGAAATAGTTGTGCAGTGTCCGTGTACCTTGCCGACGGGCAGGGTCGGTACTTGTTGAGAAGGACGGGTCGAACAGTGCAACATCCCCGAAAGGGATATTACTGGCCGCCACATCGTAATAGCCGGAATATTTCGGCTCGATAGTTTCATAGCCTTGTACCCTTACATTATCCTCCGGACGCAGGTGTTTAAGTATCATTCCCGTCATCGGGTCTTTTTCAAAACAGGTTATTTCTGCATCGGGAGCGGATTTTCTAAGACTGTCGGCAAATACGCCTGCTCCGGCGCTGGGGTCTATTACCCGCTGGGGTGTAACGCCACTTTGTATTAACGATGCAATCAGGGTGTCGGCAATGACGGGCGGAGTATAAAAAGCGGATAGAATGGAATCTTTGATGCCGTTCAAATACTGCTTATATTCTTTTTCGCTGGCGGTGTTCTCTTTGAGGACAGTATGCAGTTCTTCGATAAGAGGGGTTAAGGGCGTGGTTTTACCGCCGTCTTTTGGCAACGGGTCTATCACTTCCTTAATCGCTCCGAAACCGCTGTATGACTGCAATATTTCTTTTTCCTCCGGTGTGGCTTCCCGCTTTTCCCGGTCGAGCGTAAAGGCTGCCTTTATCGCGTCGATATTCTGGCGAAGGTGCGCCGATTTATTAAACCGCGCCATCTTCCAGAAGTATTTGGATAGTTCCTACGAGTTCCGTGTATAAAAGGTCGTATGCAGGAGTGTCGGCAAAATCATCCCCAAGCGGGTATTTTGCCAGCACGTTACCGCATAGCGGTAAGACCTGCAGGGCGACCTTGCGGGCGGTGTCTTCGGGTATTTCCACCGGAAACTCGTCCCAGAGTATATTTACAAGGGTATTGTAAACGGAAAAATGTAAACCCCGGTATAGTTCGGCGTTTGCCAGTTCTTCGGCTTCGATGTGGGTAAGTCCGTTTCGGATTGCCTCGCTGTAAGCCTCTGCTGCAAGGTCGGCTCGTTTTGTTATAAATGACTTATCCCCGGTTTTGTCGGGATGACTGTCGTGTAGATACGATAAGAGGGATAGGCTGTAATAGGATAGTTCGCCGCGAGGCGATGAATTATTCTTTGCCATAACATTGGAATTTTAGTGGTTGAAAATATGGAGAGGGGAAAAGCGAAAAGGCGCTCCGGATTCCCACCCGAAGCGCCCACCACTAAAATTCCTTTCAAAACATATCTTAAAAAACATGCTATGATTAGAATCTTAGCGGTAAAGATACGATTATTTCCGCTTTTTCCCTTTCCCTGCATTGCCCGGTTTATTTTTCGGAAATTCAAAAACGGTCTTATATTCACTGTCGAAAGCAATAATAGCATCGAAAGTTCCTCCGGCTTTTTTATTGAAGCCTTTTACCAATCCGGTTTTTCCTTTGCCGAAAAGATCGGATAATTGTGCATCCGTCAGGTCTTTTCCGGCTATGGAGCGGAATACTGTCAGTCCGCAATCCTCATTCCGGCATTTGGCGACTTTAGGATAGAAAACCACCTGTCCGCTGCACTTAGGACATTTGCATCCGGTGCGATTGCTCGCCCCCTCGATAGAGATAGAGAGCAGTTCCGTTGTAATTTGTGCGGCATACACTTCTATACCTTTATGAAAAGTATCGGCATCCATCCCTCCCGAAGCGATTTTATTCAGTGCACTTTCCCATTCGCCGGTCATCGAAACATCCGCAATCTTCTTATCCTTAACCGACAGATACACGGTCAAGCCTTTATTGGTGGGTACAAGTGATTTCTTTTCGCGTACAATATATTCACGGGAGAATAGCGTTTCGATAATGGCTGCACGGGTGGCAGGCGTTCCGATGCCCGATTCTTTGAGAGCTTCCCGCTCGGCTTCGTCCTCAACTTCTTTGGAACAGGTTTCCATTGCGGATAACAGGCTGCTTTCCGTATGTAACGGGCGGGGTTTGGTCTGTTTTTCCAATACGTCGCAACCTTTCACGGGCAGGATGTCGCCCTGAACGATGTCGGGCAGTACGGTGGCATCTTCCTCTTTTTCTTCCTCCTGTGCGCCAAATACGCCACGCCATCCGGCAGAAAGGATAATACTTCCCCGTGCCGTAAATGTTACTCCGCCACATTCAAGGGAAACAACTGTATTTTCTTTCTTACACTTTTTAGAGAATGCTTCCAACATACGTCCGGCAACCATTTCGTAGATGATGCGTTCGTCAGGTGAAAGTTCGCCGGGCTTGTTTTCGGTAATGATAATCGCATGGTGGTCGGTAATCTTTTTGTCGTCCACACTGCGGATATTAAGTGGGGCATTCTCCATTGAAGAAACATAAGTGGAAAAGCGGGAATAGCTTTTCAGGCTGTCGAGTAGCTGCGGTATTTCATCGAATACATCGGTAGAGATATAACGGCTTCCGGTACGGGGATAGGAAAGTACGGCTTTTTCATAGAGCGCTTGCGCTATCGTCAGGGTTTTATCTGCCGAAAAACCGTGTTTACTGTTGGCTTCTTTCTGCAAAGTGGTCAAGTCATATAATAATGGTGGTTCCTGATTGGCTTCTTTGCGTTCCACACTTACCACATTTGCCGTACCGCCGGAGTTTACAAGGGCGTACAATTCCTCCGCTTTTGTCTGGGTATCATACTTATCCAAAGATAGGGCTGAAAAAGAGGTGGCATCTTTAGCCGTATGCAATTTCAGTTGGAAATAGGTCTGCGGTTTGAAATCCTTATTTTCCAGATAACGGCTGCATATCATCGCCAATGTAGGCGTTTGTACCCGTCCGAGAGAGAAGACACCACTCCCGGCGGAAATACTTAATGCCTGGCTGGCATTAATCCCCACGACGTAATCCGCATGGCTGCGGGCACGAGCAGACAGGTACAGGTTATCGTAATCGTTGCCCGGACGGAGATTTTGCAGTCCCTCACGAATGGCACGGTCAGTCAGGCTGCTGATCCAAAGTCGGTCGAACGGCTTTTTGCAATCGAGGTAACTGTATATAAAACGGAAGATAAGTTCTCCCTCGCGTCCTGCATCGGTCATAACGATAATCCGGTCTGCACGGGAGAATAACTCCTTAATTACCTTTAGCTGTTTCATTACACCGGGGTCATTCTTATACTCCTTGCCCTCTTTAATCTGTCGGGGTTGGAGGATAAACTCTTTGGGGAGTATCGGCAGATTCTCCGCCTTAAACCCTGTGAAACCGTAGGCTTCGGGCATGGCAAGTCCAACCAGATGGCCGAACGCCCACGTAACGGCATAACCGTTGCCTTCTAAATACCCGTCTTTCTTTGTTGTTGCTCCCACGATAGCCGCTATCTCACGTGCTACACTGGGTTTTTCTGCAATACATACTTTCATTGTTTTCTATTTTTAATTATTATGAATAAATGGATTAGGAAATTTTGGGGCTTCTCTTTGCTTTTGGTGCAGACTGCCGTTTTTGGGGATTTTGCCGCTGCTTGTTTTCGTCCTGCTTTTTCTGCTGGCTTTCGGTAGGCTTCTGCTGCCCCTGTTGAAGCGGCTTGTCCACTTTCTTGGTTGCTTCGTTGGTCTTACCCTCGGAATTGACGGCTACCTGAGTTTTGCTTTCTTCGGCGGGTTTTACCGTTGCATCCTGCTTTTTGGCGTAGTCGGGATTCCATTTGTAAAAATCCAGCTTGCCTTTTTCGTAGTTCGGTTTAACCCACGCATTGAAAGGCTGATCCTGCCCGTCTTTCATCATGGCTTTTACATAGGTGGCTTTACCTGCTTCTAATGATTTAATCTGCTTTTCGTCAAGCTCAACTCCCAACAGTTTTTTAGGGATAAAAATTTCTTTTTTGTCTTCGCCCTGTGAAACTTCCTTTTTGGTTTCCCGGCCTTCCGCTTTCTTCTGCTGGCGGATTTCTTTATTCTCCTGGGCATAGCGGTTACGGTCTAAGCCGTCATAGGTAAAATCGAATTTCTTGTCCGAAGCATTGACCTGAACATATCCGTCGAATTTAGTTCCACTGCGTGAGGTCATACCCTCGACTAACACTTTCCTTCCTGCGGCAAAGTCCAGCTTCTGTCCTTCGGTAAGTTCGACGCCTTTGATTTTGTCAATCGGGCCGATCTGACCGACTGGCAGAACTTCCAATCCGTTAGTCATTTTGTCAAGGGTAACATAACAGGGTTCTTTTTTGCCGGGAGTTAGTTCCAGTTCGACTACTTTTCCGGCGTTCCCCGTTGTCATCAGATTTGCTTTTGCTTCATCATCGAGCTTTGTCCCATGCAGGGGTGCATCCAGATTCGGTTTTTCCTGATGGTAGTGCGGAATGGCTTTGATTGAGCCGTCCGGTTGTTCTTCCAGCGAGATACGCCCCTTTGTGGGGACGCGCATACCGCCCGGCTCCATTTCGGGATTCATTTCAACCATCTTGTTGGACTTATGGCCGTAGGACATCGCTTTCAGGTGCGGTTCCATATCTTCCCAATTAATCCCTTTGCGTTCCAAATCCGCCCGGTCGATTTTGCTTACGTCCATCGGCTGAAACGCGGATTGGGAAGTGGTGTCGCCGCCACCCTGCTGTACTTTGGGGTTTTGTCCTTGCCGCGCTGCCAGTTCTGCTGCCGGATCGACACGATACTTTTCCAGTTCTTCGGGCGGAAAGTTCATCTTGACGAGTTTGTTGAAAACACTCTCGGTCATGATAAAGACCTTGTTGATGGGATTGGATAATCCTGAATGCGCCGGATTATCCGCCTGCTCCATCATCTTTTTGAAAAAGGCTTCAATGAAAGAATCGTTCGTGTTCACATTTAACAGGGAAGCCAGATCCGCTTTAGTGGGTTCGACGGTCTGAATATTTCCATCCTTATCCACATTGGTAACGGCTTTCAGTTGGCCGCTGCTTGCATCTTGAACGAGCATTACTTTTTTGGCATCGTTCTTTAATTTTTCGTCCATATTTACGAATGTTTTTAGTTCGCACCAATATCAGTGCATGGGCGAAATTAGATGTAACCTGTTGACTGGCAAAGGAGTATTGAACTTGTGGAGGCTTCCGGCAAACAACTGGCGACTTGTGGCAGCAAAGTCCTACCGGCGGAGAAAATTGAGTGGGTAGTTTTTCCACCTTATCCGGCAATATTGCCTACCTTTGTGCCGAGATATTTTTAAGGTATGGTTGAACAATTTTATTCTATAAAACATTTATCGACAGAACAGTTAAGGGAACTGTTCTCATCTTACCGTAACCGGGGTTGGGTGGATTACGATTATTACAAGTTGATGCCCGAAGGGGTTACCCCGCCGGAGTTGTCGGACGAAGAAATAATGTTCAATATGGATGGAGACAATCCGCACAACTACTTCGTGTTCATGCGGGGTATGGAAGATGAAAAAGACGGGATAATGATAGGCTTCGGATTGACAGATTACCCGTCGTTCGGGGTGTATCTGCATTTGGATGAGAGCCTGCTGGATGAAATAGTGGAGAAATACAATCTGAAACCGACCAATACGGGTATGGATTTTCTCTTTGGAGACAAGAGGAAATACTTGAATTGATAACCCGATATAAATTAGCCGTTCTTACTACTTACTTAGGGATATTTGTGATCGAGGAATATCATCTCCAACGATTTTTTCTCACTTTTTGTATGCTATGAGAAGGTAATTAAAATCAGAAGATTATCCCCAGACTGCTATGAAATTTTTTAATGCTATGGCAACTTCTCTTGCCAATGGGACAGGTACGCCATTTCCTATCATTTTAAACTTTTTTGATAAAGGTATTTCCGGAGGTAAAACATATGTATCAGGAACGCCTTGTATTCTTAGAGCCTCTCTCACAGATAAGCGACGGTGTTGATATGGATGTAAATGGACTTCATTGTTGCCATAACAAGCTGTAGGACTATATTTGAATCGGTGAAGACGCTTGAAAGAAGGTCTGTTTGTTTCTCCTTCATTTATTAATTTCAATTCACTTTCTGGCTTATACAGATTAAAAAATTCATCCGCATTCGGTATAGAATTTGTTTGATTAGGCTTTATCAAGCAACTTTCAACACACAATTCAATAGGCAAACCTTCTGGTTGAATCAACTTTTGTCCGAATCTTTCCGGCTTACCCCATTTGTATTTTGAGGCAGCATCCTGATATGTTCGATTTATTGGAAATGGGAACCAATTTCCCAATATATTTTGATTAACAAACTCGTTATCAATATATTCTTTTTTTATTCCGACAAAGAAAATTCTTTCTCTAAATTGTGGCACTCCATAGTCTAAAGAATTTAGTTTTTTATGATCGATGAAATATTCTTTTTCTACTCTTTTTAAAAGTTTTTGTAAGTACTCTTTTGTTTCACTACGTTTTGTCAACCCTGTAACATTTTCCATGACAAAAAATGCAGGCATCAGCTCCAGTATTTTGTCAAAATAAATGATTGTAAGTTTTCCTCGATCCCCGTTAAATCCTTTCATGCTTCCATTCATGCTAAAGTCTTGACATGGAGGGCCACCTATTATTCCAAAAAAGTTAGGTTTCCCATTGGGGAATGCCTCTGTAATGATTTCATCTGTCTTAATATCTGTTATTGACTTTGTGTTAAATATTTCTGCTTTAATTCCATTTCCGCGTGATTTTCTCCATGAGCTTATACCTGCGGCATGAAGTTGTGCAAAGGTTTTATCAAATTCGTTTGTCCAAATTATTTCAAAACCAGCTTGCTCAAATCCCATATCAAGAAATCCTCCTCCTGAAAAGAAAGATAGAATAGGAATTTTATATTCGTTACTTTTACTCATATATCATAGTCGTATCAGCAACAGAATAAATAAAGTCCGTTGCTTCTTTTCTTAAATTGTAGACACTAATTTTTCTGCTTCTGCGATTGTTTAGCTCATCATATTCTTTAGAAGATAAATTTTTAATGGTAAAATTCAACTGCCCATTTTGCAAAAACACGCTAACATTTCCGTTGTTAAACTTTTTCACATCTCTAATTTCTCCCGAAACATCATTGAATAAAGGAACTGTATCAAGTTGTTTTTGGTAAAAAACGCAAGCAGGTCTATATAAACAAAATCTACAATTCGTTTCTGTTGGATTTGCAGAAAATGCATTTTCATTTATGCAGCTATTGGTTTTGACTAATAGACTTTTAGCTTCATCAAATGTTGTTTTGCATTCTTCCTCTGAAAACTCTATCGAGATTTTTTTCTTTGCTAAATCTATCAAACTCAAACTCGTTGGAAATTTATTTGTATTCTCAAAATACAAGTAAGCATAAAGTTTAAGCTGCTCTTTGTATTCCGCTTTTACATCAGAGATAAGCTCACCTTCATCATCTAAATAATCCTGCGTGACTGCTCCGGTTTTAAAGTCTATGATTTCAATATAGTTCCTGTCATTTTCAACTATCAAATCAATTTTTCCACCAATTAAATTATCCTTTGATTCAAACCATTTTTCAGAATGAAATTTTAGATTGATTTTATTCACTGGTTGTTCAGGCTCACTTCGTAAATGCTTTTTTAATTGGATTTTCTTTAATCCAAAATTTTTCAATTTCATTTTAAGTGGCACTAAAAATCCAAAACCTTTATTTTGCAATTCTTCTTCAACTATTTTTACTTGCCTATCAAATTCGACATTGAATTCATCTTCATTTGTTATACTACCTTTTGTAATCAGTTCAAGCATTCTGTGCAATACCGTTCCAAAGTATGCATTGGGAGAAACCGGAAGCAATGGTTTCTTCTCAAAAGCTTCTGCCAACAATGATTTATAAGCACAGTTTTTCATTGAATAATATTGGCTTGGCGAAATCCTTTTGATTTCTTTAAAATCTATTTCTTCAATTTTATTTATCATCTTATCACCAACCTTTCATAACACCATCCTGGTCTTCTATGCAAATTGAATGTGTCAATTATGCTGATACTACCACCACTTTGAGTCGTGTATTCGTCAATTTCTGCTTTGATTTCTGCCAACCAATTTGCCTCTCTGATATTTCTCAAATCCCAAAATGGATGAACAATCATTATTATGTGTTTCTGATTCCTTCCAAATTTAATGATTGGCAAACCGTTTATTTCTGCTGTGTTTGAGAATCCAAAACTTTGAGCAAAGCTATTCCTTAATTCTGTTGCAAAAGCAAGCCAATCGTGAAGTTCAACAAAATTGAAATTACCATCTGTACCACAAACAAAATTTGAATCATTCATTATACGAAGCATTGATATTCCCAATCTCCAATCAAGCAAACTGTGGTAATTCATATTCCGGTAAACTTTCAAGCAATCGTAACACGCATCATCACATTTTTTTTGATGTGTTTGCGAGTGAATTTTTCCTAAGTAGCTGTTTTCATTACTTGGACTCATTGCTTCGATCAGAACGCTTTGAAAATTATTATATAAATGCCTAACGAATCCTGAACCATTGGGTAATTCATCGGTCAAGATGATTTCAGCAATTCTTCTATTTGTCCCGTCTTCAAGCAATTTCATTGAAATGTCGGCAATTTCAATTTCGGTTGGGTCGACATCAAGTCTGTCAGCCAGAATTCGTTGAAGTAAAAAGGCTGCGGAATAATATCCTGAGCGCACTCCGTTACTTTGTGCTTTAACATGTGGTAAATCTGTTTCGCTAAAGAACATATTCAAGTCAAGTTCAAGAGGAACACTTGTAGGTGCTATTCTAAATATTTCGGTGTTTTTGTTACTTGCTAATGCTATTTGCTCTTCAGCACTTGTTGCAATTTGTCGAACAGACATTGAATAACCGTCATTGTTAGGTATGTCTGATGAAAAATCATTCAACAACCATTGGTTGTTAAACCAAAAACCGTTAGAATTGAAAGGAAACCTGTTATTTGTATTGTAAAGTTTACCTGTAAAAAATCTATCTGAATTTGTGTTTACTCTCCAAGTAACATCATTGTCTGAAATAGAAATGGAAGCATTACTAATTGTTTCTACATTTGCTACACCGATTTTTTCCGCAAAAATCGGTGGGCGTGAAAGCAAAAATTCAGAATCGTCTTTTGTATCGCTTCCTGCTGAAAGATTTGTTCTATATGCTCTTGGAGATTTTAGTTTAAATGGCTGTTGATACTTATCAGGATTTGTTTCTCCACAATTCGGGCAACTATCAAAAACAGATTGAGTCTCTAATTCTGTCTTCCGTTCTTCCGAATATGTTTCAAAAAAGCCACAAGATCTACAACGAACAAACCAACGATTAAGTGAGAACGGAAGATGGTTAGATGGATCAACATTTTTAACCGAATTATGAGCATTAATGAAATCACTTGTAAAACCAATAACCTGATGAATTGCTTTGTCTTTCGTTTTCTGTGCGCCCGGTGCAAATTCATAAATCGCCATTGCTTGTGCCCGGTTTATTGAAAGCACTTCAAGTTTTCTGTTTATGCCGTGATACAAGTTTTTTACTGTAGTTGGCATTCCAAACATTGGTAAAACTCCACCTTCAGCAAACTTTTCAGAAATATCATTCGTTGCAATTTCGTCGTTGTTAATTATACTTTGTGCTCTTTCAATCAATCCATTTTCTGTTGTATCTGCAACCCAACAGATAAAGTCGGCCCTTTTGTCTTTCAATTGCGCCGTTAACAAAGCATCAACGGTTTCTTCTATACTTGCTATATTATTGTTAATCCAATCAATAATTTCGGCTTTGTAAGTACTCCAGCTGTCAATCGAACCAAATTCTCCGTGAACACTTGATTTTTCATCGGAAGTAATATCAATGCTTTTATCAACGTATGCTTTTCTTAGAATCTCTTTTGCTAGTAAACGTTTAAAGATCCGTTCTTGACCCATTGTTAAGAATGGCGTTGGTGGGGCATCTCCAGTGATTTTCTGGGGATTTGCAAAATAAAACTCATCATGACTTCTACCTCTACAAAAAGTTAAAATCACAGAATAAGCTTGTCCTCTGCGGCCTGCACGACCAACTCTTTGTTGATAATTGAAACGCTGCGGAGGCATATTACCCAACATTACGGCTTGAAGTGCTCCAATATCAACACCAACTTCAAGCGTTGTTGTTACGCTCAATAAATCAATAGTTTTTACTCGTCTATTACCTTCATCGGGTAAAATGACATTTCTAAAATGTCGTTGTCTTTCAAATTGATTGTCTGTTTGTCCTGTGAGTTCTTCGCAATGCAAACGGATTGGCGGACGTTGTTGTTTAATGGCGTTGTATGAAAGATAATTTTCCTTCCAAACGTCATCACAAATTCTGTCCGCTTGTGGTTGTAATGCAGTAACAGAGTATGTGCAAATTCCTCCACTAAAATGTAAATGCGGTCTACTTCCTCTTTGGCTTGTCCAAATTGAATCAATTGGTCGTGCGACTTTGATAAAAAGGTTTTCAATCTGAATTCCTGTATCGCCTCTTAACAAACCACTTGTAATAAGCGTATTAAACACTGCTGTGCCGATTTCATTCTCTTGTTTTGAATATCTGTTGGCAACAGCACGAATGTATTTTCTTACTTGTCCCGGCAAATTGCCATATTGTATAAAGTTGAAAGGATTTGCTCCTTCAACTTTGTTGTGTTTGTATTTGTCCCCTAAAATCCTGATTGTAGAATTTACGATTTGTAGGAAATCGTCTTTCGCCATAGATAGTGTTCTTGCCTGTTCTGCAACAACTTCTAATTCAGGGTTTATGCAAACATAGCCTAATGCAGAAGATTCAAAAGAATAAAATAATGAACCGAAGAACATTGAAGCGAGACCATCAAAAGAGCCTTCTTTTAAATCGTTTATATATGTTTGGTCTGCTCCGCTTGCCCATTGGAAATTTGTAAAATCAATAAGATCATACCACGGAACAAAATTATTGTTCAACAATCTTGTTTGTAACGAAATATCGTTTCCGCCTGGATTTATTCCTAATTCGACAAAATGCTTAACAAGAGGAGCAAGGTTTACCGAGTTGGTAATATCAATCAAACTTCTAATGTTGAGCGTAAGTGAACGAACTTCATTTAACTTTACTTCTGCTTCACATTTTTCTTTTAAACGATTTGAGTTAACTCCTGAGTAGACTGAATTTTCAACTAGATATTCAATTTCATCAAAGACTGTTTGTGACTGTCGTTTTAATTCTTCCTGTTTGCTAGCATCTCCATTATCAAAAGCACTCACAATTTGAAAACGCAACATTAAATTTGAGTGTAACTCATTCACTAATATTTCACGCATCAAATCCGTAAAGTGGTTTCGTTCAATACCGTTTGCAATTTGTGCTGCATCTTCGCGACTATCGGAAAATACGACCAGTTTTCTTTCAGCTTCGTTGCTCGGAAGTTGGTACATCAACTCCTTTGCAAACATTTGAGTTGTTTTGGCGAAACCGGTTCTGAAACCACGAATAGAAGTAGTTTTGCTTTTGTTCCAATCCTGTCTTCGTTTTTGATGATTTACACCGCAGCCAGGACAAACACTTGGCAATGCTTTATGTGTTTCTATTGTAGAAATGTTTCCATTTGCATCAGGTAAAGCAATATCACGATTGGAATTGTTGGTTATTATAAAATAATATCCTTTAATCCATTGATCAGCTCTTTCGTTTGCTTTATTGTGAGAATTGTCAATATCACCTGAAATACAGTTGAGTGATGCTGGAATCCAATTTGCTTCAAAATCTCCTTGATTAAAACCGTTTAAAGTCGGCTGTCTCCAATAATCTTGAGAAATTCCTGCTTCTGCGTCATGTGGCGTGAATGGTTGATTGCCACAAGCCCAAAAAACAGCATATTCCTGATAGCTTCTTTTCTCAACTAATTTTGCAGGTGTCTTTTCGGGAATACCCTCTATGTTCGGGCTGATAGGAAGCATTTCAAAAGAATTATTACCCGATTCATTTCTTGTCACTAATCGGCTGCCACCAAACAAAGTTGTTCCGCAATTATCACAATAGAGCAATTCTAAAACACGGTTTCCTTTTTCTGAATTTATTCGCGTGGCAGAATAGAGTTTTCCAGCGGTTCGTTCATTATCACTGTAATTCGCATCAACATCATCAGGTTTTATAGAAGCCCAAATGCCTTCAATGTTTCTGAAAAAATAGTGAAATCTAAAACGTGGTAATTTTCTATCATCAGGAATTTTTTTTGCTATTCTTTCAAATTCCTTTTCATCTAACATTGCCCTTGTAATCAATAAACCACGCAAGGCGTTTTCTAATTCTTCTTTACTGACTGGGGTTTCAAAAATTGTTTCAGCAAAATATTTACCGTTTGCATCATCACCTTTTGCTTGTATCGAGCAAACCGCCTTGTAATCTTGACAAGGCGAAAACAATCGTTCTTTTAGTTGAAAAATAGGATTGGTAATTACTGAAAGTAGTTTTGAAATTCCATTTTCATTTGTTGTAATATTAAAGGCTGTTGCAAGTTCAGCCGCCGCAGCTTCACAAGTTGAAATGAAACTTATGTCTGTAATATCACCCTTTACTTCAGAGAATTTTTCTGCGATTTCTTTGAATGGTTTTATTGGAAGTCTTGCTTCATCTTCAGGAAATGCGGTAATAGGGTTGTTTTTCCCTTCAATAATTTTGAATTTTTGATTAAAATGTTCGTGACTTACTCCGAAAAAATCGCACACGAAGTTTTTGCTTGCTTCGTCTCCGGCTTCTAATGATGCACTGGATGCCAATATTCGTAGTTGTGGGTGATGTGAATGCAACCCAAGACGGTTTAAGACAAGTTTGAGTAAATACGCAACCTCTGTTCCTTGTGTCCCTCTGTACAAGTGCAACTCGTCTATGATTAAATGAAATATTCGATTTGGTTTTTCTGCCTCTCTTTGGTTTTCGGGCAAATCTTCACAAGCCAGCCATTGTTTTGTTTCGTTAAAGATGCCTTTGTCAATATCTCGCATCAGCATAATGCTCAACATTGAATAATTGGTAATCATAATGTCAGGCGGTGCAACCTGCATATCAAACCTGCTTCTCATCTCTGTGCCATCTAAGCGTTGGAAAAATGATTTTAATTCCTTCGCTTCGCCTCCTGTTTTTCCTGTCTGCTGAATATACTGTTCAACACGGGTTGAGTCAGTTTCAATTTGTTGTAATTGTTCTTTAAGTTGATTTACTTTTTTCGTATTGATTGCAAAAGTTCCGTCATCCTTAACTTTCTTCAATTCTCCCGCAACAGGTGAAGTACCATTGTATCTTCCGAAATAAATAGCATTTCCGTTAATGTTTTCATTTAACCAAGCTCTTGTGTCGTCAGAATCTAACGCTTTACGTAAACGACTCATTTGATCTTCTACCAAAGCATTCATTGGGTAAAGAATTAAAGCTCTCACTCCAGCTTTTCTTGTTTCATGTTGACGTTGGCGTACAGCATCACTCAAAGTATAATTTGAGCTATTTACAATTTCTCTTGCTGAAAGTCCTCCATTTTCTTTCCACCAAGTATTTATGCTTATCGACTTTTGAACTGGTGCTTGCCAATTTGTAAGTTCCTTTGATAGTTGGGCAAATAACGGGAGCAAAAACGATTCTGTTTTACCCGAACCAGTACCAGAAGTGATAATGCAATTTTTCCCAAGTAACGCTTGTTTCAACATCTCTGCTTGATGCGAATGCAAAGGGAAATCCCCGACAAGTCCAGTATTTACAAGTCCTTTAAATGTATTTGCTTCAGATTCATTTAAGGCATTACCCAAATCCTCGGCTGTTAAATCATTTATTTTTTTACCACTCGAAACATAATCGGGCAAAGGCTCTATCCAAGGTTTACGATAAAGTACTCTGTCGTAATTCAATAAATCATAGCGTTCTTTTTCAACGCCTTCAAACTTTGTTCCGAACGCTGTTTTTATATAGCGAATAAAATTCTCTTTTATGGTCTCAAACGAGCCGATTGGGTCTTTCATAGCGTTGTATTTATTGCTGTTTGATCTAATTTTGATTTGAATAAATTTTGAGTGAAAATGCCATTGGCGTTTTCGTACACTCGATATTTTTTGCCATTTATCTCTTTGAAATCAGGCGCTAATCCACTTAGCAACATAATGGCTTCTGACAATAATCTTGGCAAAGGTGTTTCAATCGGGATAGCGACTTTGTTACTTATATTATCAAACAAAATCACATTTTTATTGAAATGTCTTAACGCGATAAATCTTCCCCAGTTCATATCAATCTGATAGCACTTATTGTTTCTCCAAAGCTTGTGTTCATATGTGTACTCATTCAATTTGTATTCAAGCAGTGAAAACGATTTGTCAAAATCTTCGGTTTCGCTTTTCTCAAATTTCAATGTTTCAGGGTTGAAAATATATCTAGCCCAATTGTAGTCATTTCCATCAATCTCCTGCAACATATTTTCATAATCCGAAATATTTGCAGAGAAGTATTGAAGTGCTAATTGTGGGAAGTAGTCACTTGAAAATGTTATTTTCAACTCGTCTGCCAGTTTTTTAATACTTCTTTCTCCAAAATTATCACTTGGTGTTTTAAGCGCTCTTATGGTAACCACATCGGGCAAAAGTAATCTTTCATTTGAGGAATATTGTTTAGTTATTTCTACTTGTAAATTATGCGTTGGTGCTGTATTTATTATTGATTCAATTAATGCAGTATCCCTTGCTCCAATTAACAAGACCTGTCTTCCTTGTGCTGTCGGGATGAAAATAAATTGAGGAGGATTAAGAACAATACTTTTTGTTTCATAATCGTAGTCAAGTATTCCGATGAAATCATAAAAAGTTAAAGATGCCCTTTTAAGTTTGGTCAGATTGAAGTTTGATTCTATTTGATGCTCTGAAAACTCTTTTGAATAATAAAATTCAAACGCTCTAAAGAAATCTTCGGTTGCAAGCGTATTTTTTAAAGAAAGAAAATTACAAAGATTATTTCCATTGTTATTATTGAGTACTGTAGTTGAAATATTTGTGATCGTTTCTTGA
This sequence comes from Tannerellaceae bacterium, assembly GCA_032054765.1. GTDB lineage: Bacteria > Bacteroidota > Bacteroidia > Bacteroidales > Tannerellaceae > DFXE01. The sequence continues at coordinate 49,891 of DAMBSC010000016.1, read as the reverse complement.
TTTATAGGAGTAAAAATCCAACTAAAGGCACAAGAATATCTTTTGCTTGATGTCATTGGATTGACAATATTGCTTCCTAAACAATATTGTTCCGCATTGGTCGTAATGCGTCTGCCAAAAGAATCCCGTTTTGGCAATTTTGAACCGTCAACTTGTATCGCTGTATTGTCAGGCGAAATTAGATTGTATGCAAGTTCGTTTCCTGAAAAATTTTCGTCTTCAACTTTGACATAAAAATCAGTATTTATTGCTATTTCATTAGGCAATAGCCAGCGGTTATTAAGTGATTGTTTTTGTTGAAGAAATATTTTCTCATCTGTTCCTTTATATTGCAAATAAACACTTTCATTTCCGTCTGAATTTACAATTTCAACATCTGGCAAGAAATCTTTAATGTAAGACCTGAAATTAACTTTTAGCCCTCCAATTAGTTCGATTCGCTTTTGGGTATATAATGTTAATGATGGTATTTCTGAATGCCCTTGTGTCGGATAACGAAACCAAAACAAAGAGTAATTTTCAGGCAAACCTTCAAAATCTTCTTCTTGCTTAAAATTTCCAGCACTAAAAGTCTTACCCCATTCTTTGATTGATTCTTGTTTCACATTTTTGCATAGCAAGTACATTCGCTCTGTTTTGGAAAGCATTTCTGTTTCAATCCAAAAAACATGACTTAACTGAAACGTTCCGGCACTTACGAATAGCCTCACATCCCGGTCTGGAAACTTAGCAATCCATTTATTGAAATTGTCTTTAAGTTCCAATGATTCATTAAAATCAAACGGAAGTGTTTTAGACCAGCCGTTTATCTCGTACAAATTTTGGTATTCTCCAAATTTCAGATCTTCGGGATAATCATTTGAAGAGCGCATTCTATACGAGAACTTAATTTCTTCGTCATTGGTATTTACTTTAAATTGAAGAAACAAAGGCGCAATGGTGTAATTCCTTCTCTTTCGAAGCATTGTTCCTTCTTCAATTTCTTCATGTGTTTCTCCTGTCCATTTTTTATACTCACGTTGTATTGTTTGAATGATAGAGTTTGATAGTTCATCATTCTTTTTCAAAAAGTCTAATGTGTTTTGAGGTATTAAATCCGTTCTACTGTTTTTAATCTTATCTCTTAAAAAAGCATCTTCGTAAAAAGTGTCGGGAACTAAGCCGATAGATTCAAATAATTCTGGCAACCGATTTAAAAATTTGGGGGGCAATACACATTGTGAAAATACTTTTCCAACATAAACCCAATGACGATTTGTAAACGGAATGACATTAAACAATCCCAAATCTCCATTGTTTTTCACGTTTGCCCAATTTGCCAAGTCATCCCATAAATTGTTTATTTGATTATTACGAAAATCATTTGTTCCAATAGTTTCATTTATGCCATTAGTTCTTAAAAACCTATTCAGCCTATCATAGTAATTATTTGCGCTATAAGTGCCATCAAGTCCTTCTATAAGTGGAAGAACGAAAAATACAAGATATGTAATATAGGGTGGATGCTTTATTTCGATAGAGTTAATTCTCAAGAGTTGCCGTTTCTCATAGGCATATTTTGCTTTTGCTGTAACATTGCCATTAGAACCAGGTAACCCACGTTTTATGGATAAAATAAAGTCATCCCATATCTCATCATCTGATTCCTCTTCAAAATATTTTTTCGCCAAATAGATGATATCGGTTCTTGTAGTATATAAATGAATATTCTTCCCTGCATTTGCAGAGTTAAAAAAGTATTCAGATATGATATTATTCCATTCGATATAATCCATCACTCTTGCGTTAAATCAGATATAAGGCCACCAGTGAAATTCTTCAATGCCGACACGTCTGCAAAGGTACACAATTTTAAGCATTGCTTAACAAGGTCTATGCTCTTATTAATCAGAAACAATGAGCCACAGGAAAACGATTTTTAGCAATTTGGGTTTCTCATCTTTTGTCTTAGTTCGTTTTATTCCTGATCCGGTAGGAGCTTACACAGTATCGGGTCGTTCTTTATCCTTTCCATTAAATCCAAAAGTTTGGATTTACTTGAAAATCGTAATATTAAAAGAATCCAAACAGATTAGATTATATATCAGATATTTAATGTTTTACACTTTCATTTCTTTGGATTTTACATCTAACTTGCCAGTCTGTTTTTAACTTTAATAAAAATAAATCTCATGGACTTGCAAGAATTAAAAACCAAGTATCCTCTTCTTATTTCTTATATGGAAGACCATAATTACAGTCTGCAGTATATAAGACATATTAAGAATGAAAGCCTATGGATTCTGAGGGAATCTGAAAATTATGACTGGAAAACATACGATGATATCTATCAAACGTGTGTTGACACATAAGTAGATACCAAACACAATTAATTTCACAAATAGTTTCAAAAGTACTGATTTATTAAAACACCCTCATTACAGCTTGTTGTAATGAGGGTGTTTTGTTGTTTATTCAACTTTTGGGACAGTTATACTTTTGCCCTGTACTCCGTGGTGATACCTCTGTATGCCACCAATAATAGCAACTAAAGCAAGGTCTCACTGGGAAAATCCAACTGATCAGCTATCTCCGTAAGCATGAATTTTGATGTATGAAGTATAAATTTATTTTCTATAAGGACAAGACTTCATTACCATTTGCATCGCTATTATTTTCAGTCAGATAATATTATGTATGAAACATACGCTTTCAATCCGTTAAGCCTCATTTCATTTTCAGAGTCATTGCATTAACTGCCACAACCACGGTGCTAACGGACATCAGTATAGCACCGACGGCAGGGCTTAAAATAATGCCGACCGGTGCCAATACTCCGGCTGCCAGAGGAATGGCGATTATATTATATCCCGCTCCCCACCAAAGGTTCTGAACCATTTTACGGGTAGTGTTCTTTGCAAGCGAAAAGAAATGCAGGATATCCGACGGATTACTCTTTACCAATACCACATCGGCCGAGTCGATGGCCACATCCGTTCCCGCTCCGATTGCCACGCCTATATCCGCTCTTGCCAGCGCAGGCGCATCATTCACACCGTCGCCGACCATCATTACAGATTTTCCTTCCTTCTGGTAAGAAGAGATCACTTTCTCCTTATCTTCCGGCAATAATCCCGCATGAACATCCCCGATGCCGACCTCGGCGGCTACGCTACGTGCATAACCCTCATTATCGCCCGTCAGCATTACCGGGTCGATATTCATTCTTTTCAGACCTTCGACCGTCTCCTTTGCTTCCTGTTTGATCTCATCGCCCTGAGCAACCAATCCTGCAATCTCGCCATCCACCAAAAGATAGCTTACCGAATTACCCTTACGGGCCAGACCATCGAACTTTTCTTTATCGTATGAGAGTTTATTGTCGTCCAGATATGACGCCTTTACGATCTTTACCTCTTTTCCCTCTACCGTTCCGCTTAGTCCTGTCCCGCTGATAACATGAACGTTCCCGGCTTTGGGATAAGCCGTATTACGGTGTTTCGCTTCTTCGAGAATACCTATGGCAAGCGGATGGTTTGAATTGCTTTCCATTGCCGCCAGGATACTTAATACCTGTTCGTCGTTCCACTTCGGGGAAAGGCTCTCGATGGCGGAAACACGGAAATTGCCTTCCGTCAGCGTGCCTGTCTTATCCATCGTAACGACAGAAACCGCCTTTGCTTTTTCAAGGGCGTTCCTGTTGCGTATAAGAAGTCCGTTACGTGCGCCCAGCGATGTTGAGCGGGCCACGACAAGCGGGATAGCCAGCCCTAAAGCATGGGGGCAGGCTATAATAAGCACGGTCACTAAGCGTTCGAGAGCTACATTGAGGTCTTTCGTCAGCACGAACCATACAACAAAAGCGACAATGCCTACAGTAACGGCAATATAAAATAAGGCTTTGGCTACCTTGTCCGATAATGTTTCGGAGCGGGACTTTTCCTGTTGTGCTTCACTGACCAGTTTCATCACCTGCGCGAGAAATCCGGATTCTCCTGTTCCCGTCACTTCAACGGTAATGGCTCCGCTTCCGTTTACCGAACCGCCGATAACTCTATCGCCTATACTTTTGCTTACGGCTTTTGCTTCGCCGGTTACCATCGACTCGTTAACGGTGGTTTCCCCCGATATGATCTTTCCGTCGGCTGGCACCTTCTCTCCCGATTTGACTATCACATATTGCCCTTCGTGTATTTGTTGTAGGGGAACATCGGTTAACTTGCCGTCATCATCTACAAGGTGGGCACTTCCGGGCAGTAACTCCGCCATTTTCTGTAAGGCGTTGCCTGCATTACCAACGGCACGCATTTCAATCCAGTGACCGAGCAACATGATTACGATCAATGTCGCCAGCTCCCAGAAAAAGTCCATCCGATAGCCTGACGTATGGAAGAAATGGTTCGATATAAATGCGTACAGGCTGTATATATAGGCAACGGTGATACCCATAGATATCAGAGTCATCATTGCCGGGTTTTTACCTTTCAATTCCATTTTAGCTCCTTGCAGGAAAGGCATTCCGCCATAGAAGAACAGAAAGGTAGCCAATATCAGTACTACCCAGTCCGAACCGGGAAAAGAGAACTGGAAAGGCAGTTTCAGGCCCATCATAGACGACAGCATAATGATAGGTATGGTTATTATCAGTGATACCCAAAACTTCTGCCGCAGGTTACCCATGTGCGCCATGTGCCCGCCCGCATGGTCATGGCTCTGATGGTCATGGTTTTTATGCTCCTGAAGGCTGTCTTGCGGCATTCCATGATTGTGGTCATGCATTTCATGACCGCCATTTTGTTCCGATGGTTGGTGAATATGATTATGCTCTTTGTGTTCCATAATGCTTTATTTTCTTAAAATGATTTCAATACGTTAATTTCACGCCTGCTCCCCATTTCATCTCACTGTTGTATGAAGCAGACACTCCGAACCAGGACGTTATGATATAGTTCAAGCCTATATTGTACTCCTTGTCGGTATTTCCCATCAGATTCATTCTCAACCTGTTTGTTAGCGGAATATCTTCCCGTTCCAATTGCAAACGTACTCTTCCATAAGAATTTATACGGGCCTCTGCTACTATCCGCATAGGTAAAGTGTAACGGATACCGGCAACGGCTGCAAAGCGGTTGTCTTTCTTCAATTTTTGACCGAATATATTTTTTTCAGTGGAGGAACCCCTGTGGTTTTTCCATTCTGCTCCGACAAAAGGCATCAGCCACTGCATGCGTCCGATGTATCGTCCCGCCCGTATTTCCGCTTCGTAGCCTTTATCAGAATCATATCCCAGTTGCCACTCTCCCTGAAAACTCCACCGGGTATTGAAGTATTCGGCACTGCCGGCGTTCCCGTTGAAAAGAAAATCATTCTCAGCCGTGAAATAAAACATCCTGTCTTCGTGATAAAGGTGCCTGATCGCTTTTTCGGGATGAGGTATCTGCGGATTGGGAGGCGAATCCTCGTAGCTGAAAATCCGTCCCATACCACTCATCATGTGGTAAAGGATATGGCAATGGAAGAACCAGTCTCCACGGCTTTCTTCTCCGGCATGGAACTCAATGGTATCCGTTTCTCCGGGCATGATATCCACACCGAATTTGAGGGGTGAATATTCACCGTGGCTGTTTAACACACGGAAAAAATGTCCATGCAGGTGCATCGGATGGCGCATCATGGAATTATTATAAAGCACAATGCGCAGGTTTTCGCCTTCGCGAATGAGTATCTTATCGCTTTCCGAAACGGTTTTGTTATCCAGTGTCCAAACATACCGATCCATGTTGCCGGTCAATTCGAACCTCAATTCCCGGAAAGCGCCTTCGGGCAAAGTGGTTTTATAGGGAGAACGGAGCATGTCGTAATTTAGTGTCACGGGAGCCGATGTATTATTATCATTTCCCATATCCATAGAATGACCGGAATGGGCATCGTGGCTCATTTCCTTCTCCATCTTATCAGGTGATCCCGACGGGTTACTGTGGTTACTGTGGGACATAGACGAAATCTCAGGATACATCGCTTCGTTCATATCCATTTTTTGGAGTTCCATTTTCATTCCCATATCGGTGATATCCCCATTCATTTTCATCATGTCGTTCATCATCTTCATACCGGCAAAATAATCGAGTTTCGGTAATGGCTCGATCGGGTGTTTCATCCCGTTTCCAATCCATACGGAGGTCGAGCCGCTCCGGTCTTCGGCTGTCGCCTGTAATTCTGCCGAACCATGTTCGGGAACGGTAACTATTATGTCGTAAGTTTCCGATACGGCTATTATCATCCTGTCTACCTCCACCGGAACGACATCCATCCCATCATTGGCTATAACAGTGATCCTGCCCCCTGAGTATCTGAGCCAGAAATAGGAAGAAGCTCCCCCGTTGACGATTCTTAACCGGATACGTGAACCGGGTGTTAAGTCGGGAATACTGATTTGTTCTTGTCCGTTCGCCAGAAACTTTTCATAATATACATCGCTCACATCCATAGCGTCCATACGTTTCCATTCGCTTTTCAATTTAGTACCGAAGTGGCCTTTCGTGATGGCTTCCCCGTAGCTTTGCACGCTCTTTTTCCGTATCTTAAACCAGTCGTTAGCTGTATGCAGTTTCCTGTTTACTTCCCCGGCGCCCATATCGGTCCAGTCACTCAGCAATACCGTAAATTCCGGCAGGTGGTCTTCGTGGCGGAACTTTTGATCGTTCTCCCTTTTATGGATAATCAATGCCCCATATAGCCCCATCTGTTCCTGCACACCCGTATGGGAGTGGTACCAGTATGTACCGTTTTGTACGATGGGAAATTCGTAAGTTACCGTTGTGCCGGGCATAATGGGTGCGGATGTAAGATGGGAAACCCCGTCGAACTGGTTAGGTAGTAATATACCGTGCCAATGCAACGACGTTTCTTCATTCATCAGGTTATGGATATGGATAACTGCCGTATCCCCTTCTGTAAATTGCAATGTAGGTGCGGGTATTTGCCCGTTTATAGCTAAGGTCCGTTTTTGCTTTCCCGTGAAGTTGACCGTCGTGTCGTTGACGAACAAATCATAAACGACACGTTCCTGCGCTGCCATATTGAGTATAAAAAGCTGTAACATACAGCTAATGAGTAATGTTTTTAAAATTCTCATACCAAACCTGTTATTTTATTATATAACATATCTTTAAGAGAAAAGTTTCTACTTTAAACTTTTAGATAAAAACTTACCGGGTTTAATCAATCTACCGGGTGACCGGGGAGCTATTAAGGGGTGAATGATTCACTTCTTTTAGCGTACCCCGGCCCCAGACATTTCAGATGTTAGCAATTAAGCAATCTACCGGTAAGAGGTTATTATTGCTATAAACAAAACGTTCTTTTATTTTCTGTATTTGCAGCAATCGGGCAATGCATCATATGCTGCCTGGTCAGCTTTATCCTTATCCGTATCATGTCCTGCTTTGGCAATAGCCTTGCTGATTGCATCCAGATTAGTCTGATGCGGATTGAAGTTCAGATGTAGTTCCTTCTTTTCTATATCCCACATAGCCGAAGAGACACCTTCCACACCTTTTGCAGCAGTTTCTATCCGTTCTTTACACATTTCGCACAGTCCCTGTACACCCAACATGGCATGTTCATCCTGATGATGTTCTGTGGCTGATTGAGCTGTCGGTTCCGTTTGGGCTGTATCATTACTTGATGCACTTTTTGAGTTGCACGCGCTAAAAGACAGGATACCTAATCCTAATACCATAACTAAAACATACTTTTTCATTTTACTCTGATTTTAAATTGTTAATATACTATTATTTCTATTTTCTGTATTTGCAGCAATCTGGTAATGCGTCATATACGGCTTTATCTGCTTTGTATTTGTCCGTATCATGTCCGACTTTTGCTACTGCTTTGCTGATAGCATCCACATTGGTTTTTGCCGGGTCAAAGTTTAAATGCAGTTGTTTAGACTTCTGATCCCATGAAGCAGATGTAACTCCGTTTACGCCTTTAGCGGCCTTTTCAATACGATCCTTACACATTTCGCACAGTCCCTGCACATTTATCATGGCATGTTCAGTTTTGGCAGTCATGCTTTGTTTTGAATCTCCCTGCATGGAGGACATATCGTGTCCTTCATGCCCGGTTGATGTTTCGGATTGGTTTGTACCTGATGAGCTTCCCGACATATTATGACCTTCGTGCCCTGTTACGGGACGGGATGCTTCAGCATTCATCATACTACGTTTTCCTTCGAGTTGCGCACTGGCATCAATGGTAAAGGCTCCGTTGGTCACAATCTCATCTCCTTCATTCACACCCGAAAGCACTACATACGAATCGCCGAGCGACGGGCCGAGTACAACTTCATGCAACATAAATGCCGGAGATTGTGTATTCGGTTGCTTCACATATACAATCGAACGTTTTCCAGTCCACAATACAGATGATTTTGGTATGACAACTTCATTGTTGAATTGTTTCAACGGGGCTTTGATAATGGCATTAGCATACATTTCAGGCTTTAATTGCATGCCGGAATTAGCTGTTTCCACCCGGATTTTAGCCGTACGGGTTGTTCTATCCAATATCGGATCAATAAAGGATATTCGTCCTGTAAATGTTTTGCCCGGCACAGCCTGCAAAGTAAAATCAATTTTATCCCCGACTTTCAGGAAAGGCAGATCTACTTCATAGGCATCGAACATAGCCCATACCTGTGACAGGTTGGCAATATCAAAAAGGACACTTCCCTGATTGATATAATCTCCCTGGCTTACTTTTTTACTCACTACAATACCACCGGTATTGGCTTTTATTTCCACCAGTGCAGATACATTTCCTGATTGCTCTATCCTCGCGATCTGTTCATCCGTCAATTTCCACAGGCGCAGTTTTTCCCGTGCCGCCTGAATTAAGGCAGGCTGTACCGATTGCATTTTAGCTGCTTCCAGTAGTTCCTGCTGCGCACTTAATAATTCAGGGGAATAAATAGTGGCAATCGTTTGTCCTTGCCTTACACTTTCCCCGGTGAAGTTGATAAAGAGTTTTTCAATCCGTCCGCTGACATGGGATGTCTGTGACTGTGACAATCGTTCATCAGCTTGTATCGTACCATATAACTGTACGTCTTTTACGGGGTTCTGACGGCTGATAACGGTTGTTTGTATATTAGCCAGTGCCACAGCTTCCTTAGACAGTTGAATCGCATTCGGGTCAACGGCTTCGTCTCCGCTACCGGATGTTTTTAACGGTATCAGATCCATACCGCAAATAGGGCATTTACCCGGTTTATTTTGTCTTATCTGAGGGTGCATGGCACAAGTCCAAATTTGTTCCGCTCCCTCTTCGTGAACATGCTCAGTTGATTCATTCTGATTATTGGATGAACCTCCGAATATCAGCCAGCCGATAAACAGCCCGGCAATGAGTATCAATCCGTACTTGATATAATTATTATTAATAATCTTTTTTAATTTATTCGTTTCCATAATATATGCTGTTTACGTTTTGTTCTGTATCCTTAAATGAAATCAGTTTTTGAATAGATGCCACCATCGTATTGTAACTTGCGACTGCCTCGGCTTTTTTGAGTTGATAATCCAACAGTTGCCGTTGAACCTGTATAACATTGGTTAGATCGCTTTTCCCTGCAACAAACTCCTGTACGACCAAATTATAGGTTGTTTCAGCAAGTTCCGACTGCTTTTTATAGAGTGAAATCTTGCGAGAAGCGTCATCCAACAGGTGTTTTGTCTTATACAATTCCGATTCCAGCGCATTGTACGTATTGGTATATTTCTCTTTACTGGCTTGCCACCAGAAATTACTTTCGCGCTGTTGGGCCTTGTACTTGTTGCGATAGAGGGGGATACTAACGGAAACCATTGGCATAATCATATCCTTTCCGTTCATATCGCCCATTCCGAACATCGGATCGCTTGTTTTCTTATTGAGCATATATTGCACCCCTATACCCAACATCGGATAACTCATCTTTTTATCCATTTCTGCTTTAGCTTTGTAAGCAAGCCCTTCTTCGGTAATCATGTTCAACATAGGGTTCTGATCGTTGATCTTTGTCATGGCAGTTTCAGGATCGAAAAGGAACGGAAGTTGCTCAAAGGTTTCGGGTATCTGTATTTCGCTGAGAGCGGAGCGGTTTAATAAAGTATTGAACTTTGCTTTTTCCGCTTTTATTTCCGAAAGGATACTTTCTATGTTATTATCCAGTTCAACTATCTCCAACTGGATACGCAGCACATCAGACATACCGCCGGAAGCAGCACCACTCATGCCTGACGACATACCGCTACCGGAACTGCCCATCGAAGACATGCCTGCATTTTGAGTAGTTGGCTGAGAGCCACCACTGCTTCCCATTGAGGACATGGATGACATGCCACTTCCGTTTCCTGCCGGAGGTGTACTGGTTGGTGGGGTCGGGGCGGAAATTGAATATCCTGCACCTGCACCTGCTGATGGCGATGAAAACTTACGTAACGCCAGTTGTTCCAATTGAGTCAGCAGGGCTTTATTATCCCTGTTGTTCATCAGTTTTTGTTGTAAGCTGCAAAGTAGATACCATTGGGTATAAACTTCCAGATAAAGGTTATCCCTGGTTTCACGGAATTTTTCAAATGACATTTTTGCCATATGCGTGGCTTCGGTCTGTGCCGCTTTCTTTGTACCGAACCAAGGGAACATCTGCATCAATTTGAACTCGGCAACCTGTTTCCCTCCGATAATATCCATCGGTTCAAGGAAAAAGCCCATTTCAAGTTCGGGATCTGCATAAGCTCCTGCTTGTGGAACTTTTTGCAAAGATGCCTTATAAACCATAAAATCTGCTTTAACTCCGGGATTATTAAAGGCAGCTATTTTGAGGTAATGGCTGAGTGAATCAGCGGTTTGTGCTGAAACTGCACCGGTACCCATTATCATCAACAACAGCATTGTTAAATATTTGATTCTTATTGTTGTCATAATACTTTCTGTTTTTATTCTTTTATATTACCGTGTTTCTTTATTGCTGATTCACGCCACCAACATTGTAGTATCGGCACCACAAACATGGTCATTGACTGGATAAGCATTCCTCCGAAAGTGGGAATGGCCATCGGAACCATAATATCTGCTCCCTTACCTGTCGATGTAAGTACAGGAAGTAATGCAATAAGTGCGGTTGCGGTAGTCATCGCAGCAGGGCGTACACGTTTCAATCCGGCATGGACTACAGCTTCTCTTATCTCATCTTTGGTCTGTGGGTTGCGTTCAAGGAAAGTATCATGGATATATGTCCCCATAAGAACCCCATCATCAGTGGCGATACCGAACAAAGCGATAAATCCTACCCATACGGCAATACTCAGATTGATCGGATGCATCTGGAACAGGTCGCGCATGTTCATATCACCAACTGAAAAATTCATAAACCAGGGCTCGCCATAAAGCCATAACAGGATAAATCCTCCGGCAAAGGCTACGATTACCCCGGAAAAGTGAATAAGCGATGCTGTAACGGTCTTGAACTGAAAATACAAAATGAGTAAAATTGCCAATAAACTTAACGGTACAACAACCAGCAGGCGCTTAGCTGCCCGTTCCTGTTGTTCATAATTTCCGGCGAACTTATAAGATACACCTTTGGGTAATTCCAACTGTCCGGATGATATTTTCTCTCTGAGTATTTTATCGGCTTCCTTAACAACATCTACTTCGGCTTTTCCGGCTACTTTGTCGAATATAACGTAGCCCAACAGGAACGTGTTTTCACTCTGGATCATCTGCGCTCCCTTGGTATATTCTATATCTGCTACTTCCTTTAAAGGAATCTGAGCTCCGGTTGCTGTTGGTACAATCAGCTTAGCCAGTTCCTCCGGGTTATCCCTCAATTCCCTCGGATATCTTAAACGCACAGGAAAGCGTTCACGTCCTTCTACGGTTGTGGTCAGGGGCATTCCTCCCACTGCCGCACTGATTACGTCTTGTAAATCAGCCACGGTAATACCATAACGCGCCATATTCCGGCGGTTTAGTTTTATTTCAATATAGGGTGCTCCGACGGCACGGTCATAAAACACCGTAGATGGAAGAATAGACGGAATATCTCTCAAGGCCGTTTCCAATGCTTTTCCACCTTGTTCAATGGATTCCAGATCGGGCCCTGATACTTTCAATCCCATCGGTGCGCGCATACCTGTCGAAAGCATCACCAATCGGGCTTCTATCGGTTGTAGTTTGGGCGAGGAGGTAAGTCCAGGCATGTGAGATACATTGACGATTTCCTGCCAGATATCATCCGTTTTTTTGATATGGGGACGCCACTGGCGGAAGTAATCACCTTTGCTATCCGTGATAAGGCTATCGGCAGGTAACAGGCGAAAGCCATCTTCCGGATTGTAAGTTCCTCCTCCTTTTAATAGAAACTCTCCATTACGGTTTACTTTAAATCGTTGCCTGTGTCCATTTTCGTCCAGAATATATTCACTACGATAGTTAATTGTGTTTTCAAACATTTGGGTCGGAGCCGGGTCGAGTGCCGAATTGACACGTCCCCACTTACCTACGGTTATATCTACTTCGGGAATATTGGAGATGCGCTTATCAAGCGTTTCAATAAATTGCAGGTTCTGCTCTATACCCGTATGGGGCATGCTTGTAGGCATCAAAAGGAACGAGCCTTCATTCAGGCTTGGCATAAATTCTTCACCGATACCGGGAAAACGTTCACTTGAAGCCTGCCAGAAAGCAGTCTGTCTGAAATTTTTCCAGCCGACGGCTTCAAACCCCTTGGCGACAAAGCCGAATGTTGTATCGAATCCCAACCATATCATGATACCGAAAAATACGGTAACTAATGGTATAAGCATAAATTTCCAACGATGTGCCAAGCACCAGCGTAAGATGCGTTCGTAATAAATAACCAATATCCATAGCAAGGCTAAAATTACACTTATAGCAACAAGGACAAATATAAGGTTCAGGAAGAATCCTTCCTGTGGCCCGATAGGCAGCCATTCAACAGTCAGGTAATAGACGGCAACCAATATGGCGATGCCTATATTGATATAGGTAGGTATCTTTTTATTCGTCCAACGGTTGGCAAGGAAGTTGTTCAGTCCGAACAGGGTAAGTGCCAGGGCTGCAAATACGCCTGTAAAGATAAACAACAGGATACCTGCGGCTATCAGGATAATATTGGCTGTTTTTCGTACTTGTGCAGAAGTTATTTTAATAGAGAATGCAAAATAAGCCAATGTAGGCAATAGGCTCAATCCTAATATTAGGGCTGATACCAATGCGAAAGTCTTTGTAAATGCCAGCGGGTGGAATAATTTCCCTTCCTGCGCCTGCATAGCAAAGACAGGCAGGAAGCTCACAACGGTGGTAAGCATAGCTGTGGTAATTGCTCCCGAAACTTCACTAACGCTTTTATGTATCAGATTTACAAACGCTTTACCTTTGGTTATTCCTTTGTTTTCGGGCATTTCCATATGCCGGATAATATTTTCGACAAAGACAACCCCGACATCGACCATGACCCCGATAGCGATGGCAATACCCGACAGCGCGACAATATTGGCTTCAACCCCCGTATAACGCATAATGATAAAGGTGGCCAGCACCGTTATAGGAAGCATGGCAGAAATTACAACCGATGCACGCAGGTTAAATACTAATACGATTACAACAATAATACAAATCAGTATTTCATGGGAAAGGGCTGTTTCCAATGTGCCGATAGTTTCCTGTATCAGTCCTGACCGGTCATAGAAAGGAACAACAGTAACTTTTGACACGGTACCATCCGCCAGTGTTTTCTGAGGAAGCCCTGCTTCCATTTCTTGTATTTTAGCTTTTACATTGTCAATAACCTGCATCGGGTTTGAGCCGTAACGGGCAACTACAACGCCACCGACAGCTTCGACGCCTTCTTTATCCAGACCTCCACGACGGGTAGCCGGGCCCAGATTAACAAAAGCGACATCTTTTATTTTAACGGGTACTCCGTTGCGGACAGTGATAACGGCTTCTTCCAGATCGGAAACATTTTTAATATATCCCAATCCCCTGACAAGGTATTCAGCCTTATTGATTTCAACTGTTTCCGCACCTATGTCCAGATTGCTCTTTTGCACGGCATTCATCACATCCATGATGGATACGTTAAAGGCGCGCATTGCATTGGGATTTATCTCTACCTGATATTCTTTCACAAAACCGCCGATAGATGCTACTTCGGATACTCCTTCGGCTGCTGAAATCGAATATTTGGCATAAAAATCCTGAATAGTTCGTAACTCATCTGGGTTCCATCCGCCGGTTGGTTCCCCTGTTTCGGGGTTACGTCCTTCAAGGGTGTACCAGAATATTTGTCCTAAAGCAGTGGCATCTGGCCCCAAGCTGGGCTGTACCCCTTCTGGTAATGTTCCGGCAGGCAGAGAGTTCAGCTTTTCAAGTACGCGTGAACGGCTCCAGTAAAATTCAATATTATCGTCAAAAATGATATAAATAAACGACATACCGAACATGGAGGTACTACGAATGGTTTTTACTCCGGGTATTCCCAATAGCGAGGTAGATAACGGATACGTGATTTGTTCCTGAATATCTTTCGGAGAACGTCCCATCCATTCGGTGGCTACAATTTGCTGATTTTCTCCTATATCAGGAATAGCGTCCACAGGGACGGGATCGCGTGGCAATAGGCCACCATGCCAGTTGAATGGAGCTGTCGATAATCCCCAGACAATAACGATAACGAGTAACAGTAATGTTATAACTCTGTTATCAAGAAAATATTTAATGATTCTGTTAAGCATAGTAATATTGTTATTTATCTACCAATAGTAATTTATTCAGGTTTTCCCATTCTCCTCCGTCATACACATTTATAAACCCCTTATGTGTTAAAAATGTTTTAGCTTCTTTACTTCTTTTTCCACTACGGCAAACTATTACAATAGGTTCTTCCTTTTGCAAGAAAAAAACAGAATCATTCAGCTTATCCAGTGGAATATTTACAGAATTTCTTATATGACCTTTATTATACTCCTGCTCTGTACGTACATCAAGTATAATAGCGGATTTATCCTCTATCAGATGTTTGATAAGGGTATATTGGGGTACTGACGGTTGGGGAACAACCGAATCAATAGGAACTGTTTCCGTACTATTATGAGTATATACGGAACGTCCTGTGATATAGCCGGTGGACATAGCTATACCAATCAGAAAATAAAATGGTTTCATTGTTCTTTGATTTGATGAATATTTTGTTAATCTTTGTTTTTAGATATAAACAATTTAACGTACATCCGGTTTAGGATATACACAAAATTCAAACCAATGGCAGGGTAGCCACGGATTTATCAAATCAAATACGGTAGATACAAATATAGGTCAGAAGGTCAACGTTCTGTAAACTGAGACCTCCCGGCGGAAAGTATTGACTAATTTTTGTAATGCCATCATTCTCTGTGGGTATAAGCATATTCAAAACCAACCATACATTTTCATATGACGGCAATAGTTTATTCAGGTTAAATTGCTGAACCTGATGCTGATAGTCGTCCGTTGAGAGTTCTATCTGTTGGATGTCACAGCAATTCTCATGTGATGGCAAAACGTTATTTTCCTGCGCATTTGGGGTAGTATGACAGGAATTGTCTTCCTGTTGCGGCATTTCCATATCTTCGCAGCAGGACTTTTCTATATCATTACTTAAAACTCCAAAGGAATATAATTCTCCTGCACAGAAATGCATGGCAAGTACGGGATGCATCCCGATAACCAGCATTAGTAGCAACAGAAATATTGATATAACCTTCTTCATTTTTATTATAAAATTTCACTTATAGAGTTAGTAATTTGCAAATATAAGCAGTATTTTTTATATTAACACAAGAAAGATACTTTTTTTGTGTCAAGCTTAGTCTGCCTTGAGAGATTTTCACAAATGAGCTTTGAAATCGGAATATATTTTATTTTTTTACGATTTTGTTAAGTCCCAATAATGAAGCAAGACTATCGGAATCAGTTTTCCATTTTTTAGGGATATACTGTTTGTTTTCATCTTCCATCGTGGCTAATGCTTTCGATTCTTGCTCAGTCGTAATATCCAGATAAGTCATTGTTGTCTCCAAGCTTGCATGTCCAAGTAAAAATGAGATTTGTACGATATTCATTCCATCTTCTAACCAATGTGAAGCCTTTGCATGCCTGATTTGATGTGCATGTAACTTAATCGGAACATCACTGCAAATACGATGTGCAAAGGCTGCATACTTTTTCAACTGTTGATTTACGCTTTCAGGTGTCATTTTCCCCATTACACCTTTATTCCTTGAATAAAACAAGTAGGCCTCCGGATTTGGCTCTGCCGAATGAAATTCTTTTAAATATTTTTTCAAATGTGCCACCGCTTTCGGCAGAATATACAAAGTCCTTATTTTACGTCTTTTTCCAATAACCGTAATATAAGGTTTACTTGCCTCAAGATGTAACTGGTTCATTTTTATTGATAGAATTTCATCAATCCGGCCCGCAGTACAGTAAAGGACAACCAATAAAACCAAATCCCGCTGTCCTGTTTTTGTTGAAACATCAGGTATAGACATCAGGGTTTTCATAGCTTCTTTACTCATACCTGTTATTTTTTTCCTGACAACTCTTTGTCTTGGAATCAGCGTTGAACTTTGATAGAGTGAAAGGTATGAGACATCTTTACCTGCCAGGTATTTCAAGAAAGCCCTGATAGAAGCTAAACGGACATTACATGTTTCTCCACTGCAATTTCGCATATTTTTCATCCATAAAATCCATTCTTCAATGTAACTACGTGAAAAGCATTTGCCGGTCAGAGATAAAGAATTGACTTTTTTTTCCTTTTCCAAAAAGTCGACAAACAATGACAGTGTAATCATATGTCTTCTTACAGTATGGGGGCTGTTTGACTGTATTGATGTAGTATATACACAAATCCAGTCATGTATGTATTTGGCTATCAGGAGAGCCTCATTGGTAACTTTCTTCATCGTTTTGTAGATTTGGTATTATTTGGTTAAACGTATCTCCCGTAGCATTCTCAATGATTTCTGAGAGACCCGGAACCAGAGAATAATAATATTTGGTACTTTCAACATTAGTATGTCCCATACTTTTGCTTAATGATAAAAGTTTCATATGAGTCGTTAATCCCTGACCAATCCAACCATTAATGTTTTCCACCGCATAATGATGTCTCAATTCATAAGCTATTGTTGCTGCATTATTGCTTTCATACCAGCATTTTCTAAAAATACGGGTTACCCAGCTACCAGGATAACCCTTATTTGACTTTGTAGGAAAAAAGAAAACTCTATTGGGAATTATTTTTGATATGGCGACATCGTACTTTTTCATTAAATCCAGCATCGTATCGTGAAGTACAACAAAATGCTGATTATAGCCTTTGGAGAATCTAATGTTGACAATTCCATTCTCCAAGTCTATATCTTCTTTACGCAATAGTCTCGCTTCAGTAGTTCGCATTCCACTACTATATAATAGTCGGAAGAAAACAGGGACTGTGATTTTTTGTATTTTCCCGATCAATCCATATTTAGCATTGATAGAATCACATGAGTGAAAGAAATTTTGTAGTTCCGCTACTGTAAAAGCATGCGGTATATAGGTTCTTGAAGTGGAACGGGGCGCTGCTGGTATCTGAATATTTATCAGTCCTCTGGCCCTGGCATAACGCAAAAAACTAAGAACAGGATATATTCTTGAAATACAAGAATTAGAGTTTTCTGTATCCCTTCTTTTACACCATTGGTCAACCATTGTTTGGGAAAGTTCTTTTGCGGCAGGGTATTCCTTTTCACAATAACGTTCAAAATGGCGAACATTCAACAAATAACTGATGCTATCACGACCAGAGGCCTTTCTGTAGGCAACGTAACCAGCAAGGATGTCTGATAAAAAGGATTTAAATTCCATTGAACACCTCCTCTTTTACAGGAAAATACTTTATACTTAACGCACATTCTTTCAAATGAATAAAATCAGCTCCCAGATATGTATTGAGAGATTCCGGAGACTGATGTCCCAATGTTTGACTAATGACAGGTTGTTCCACCCCTTTTTCCAATAGTGATGTTGCTAAATGATGCCGGAAAAGATGAAAACCTTTTTTGTCGCACGGATGATTCCGGATGCCTGCTTTCTTCATAATAGTTACACAAATTGCATATAGATTAGGGCTTTGTAGTTTTCTATATGGAACATTTACAGTTAAAAATACTGTGTTTTCAGACGATTTAGGTCTTTGTCCTGTTATATAGTCGAAAATGGCATTACCCACAATCGCCCGCAATGGAAGAACCAGTGGCATTCGGGTTTTCTGCTGGGTAATACGGATTAAATCATTCTCCCAGTCAATTTGGTCTAATCTTAGCGCTCCAATATCACAACTGCGCAATCCCGTATAAAAAGCCAGCAAACCTATAGCTCTATGTTGCAGTGAGAGGGACGAATCGCTTTCCAACACAAACTTGATTTTTTTGACTTCCTCTTTTGTGAGATATTGTATGTTTTTCCTTGTATTCCGTGTTTCAGGCAGATATGATGAGATTTTTGAGCATATTCCCGTCGGATAAAACGGGGCACAGATATCAAATACGCGTCTTGTCTCTCTTTTGAAGTGATAACTGTGACAAAGCCTGGCATCGCTGGCGAAAATATCTATCACATTCTTTTCAGTTATATCCTCAAGTGAATATATACCTTGATTCTGCAATCGTGATAAAAAAGAACATGCCGAACATTCATAGCTTTTATGATAATGAAAAGGTTTAGCAAATTTCGATTTTATCACATTACGATATGTGTCTATAAAGTTTTTGTATTCAACACATAAGCCATCGTAATACGATAGCTTATGTGTATGTGTTGAACCGTCAGGTACTACAGATTCTAAAATGAATCGTTTGATAACCAACAACATTTTACGTTTATAATTTAACGTATATCTGTTGGTATATTTTTCGACACACGTTTGATAGATATCATCGTATGTTTTCCAGTCATAATTTTTAGATTCCCTCAGAATCCATAGGCTTTCATTCTTAATATGTCTTATATACTGCAGACTGTAATTATGGTCTTCCATATAAGAAATAAGAAGAGGATACTTGGTTTTTAATTCTTGCAAGTCCATGAGATTTATTTTTATTAAAGTTAAAAACAGACTGGCAAGTTAGATGTAAAATCCAAAGAAATGAAAGTGTAAAACATTAAATATCTGATATATAATCTAATCTGTTTGGATTCTTTTAATATTACGATTTTCCAGTTCGTCGTCGACTATCTGGCGGGTTTCATCTTTGATGCGGTCATAATTCTCCTTAATCATTTCCTTCATTCTGTCCACTCCGTCCTTATCAACAAAGTTGGTAATAACAGGTATCTGCTGGTATTTGGCAGTTTCCCGCTTTACCCTTTCGTTGTCCACGACTATTTCCGCATGGAAAATCTTTTGTTCAATCCGTTCATCAAAATTGTCGGCAATTGCTCCTACAAACATACCCTGTGTGAGGTTGGCTATCTTACTGGCGGGTATCAGGCTGTCAAGTTGCGTGGATATGGATGTGGATTTATCGTTGCGGTTGATGGTCATAGACTGGCGCTTCTGTAATACTTTACCAAATCTTTCACTAAGCGTTTTGGCGGTATCGCCTACGACTTGACCGGAAAAGATATTGCCTACGGTGTTCATCACAACGGCGGCTTCTTTATCGCCGTAGTCGCGCTTTAGCTGCGAAAAGTCCTGAAAACCGAGCAATACGGCTACTTTGTTGCTTCGTGCGGTGGCGATAAGGTTATCCAATCCTTTGAAGTAAATTGTCGGCAACTCGTCAATTACCACACTGCTTTTCAGTTGCCCCTTTTTGTTGATTAACTTCACAATACGGCTGTTGTAAAGACCAAGAGCCGCTCCGTAAATGTTCTGTCTGTCGGGGTTGTTGCCCACACACAATACTTTCGGCTCTTCGGGATTATTTATATCCAGCGAAAATTCATCCCCCGACATAACCCAATATAGTTGCGGCGAAATCATACGTGAAAGCGGAATTTTAGCCGATGCAATCTGACCCTGCAACTGCTCAGCAGCACCACCGAGCCACGCATCCATAAAGGGAGAAAGGTAGTTTTCCAACTCCGGATAAGAGGTCAGGATAGGGAAAATATCTTCGTAGCGTTTATTCAAAAATTCGATGGCGTGCGGAAAAGTACAATACTTTCCGTCTTGATAGATGCGTAAATACCAGATAATAGCGGCAAAAAGAATAATCGGGGATTCTACAAAGAAATCGCCTTGCTTTTGCACCCACGTCCGGTTCAAATTGAGCATTATTGTGTAAGCTGATTCGTAGGCATCGGCTATGTCATTCATGAATGACGGATTAAGTGGGTTACATCGGTGTGAGCGTGAAGGGTCATCGAAGTTTATCACAAAAAAAGTAGGTACCTTTTTGTAACCACCCTGATTGTTTAAAAGGTGGTTATAGGCTATTGTAGAGAGGTCGGGATACTTGAAATCATAACAATAGAGTGAATAACCCTTTTCAATTTGCTGTTTTATATATTGATTAACAACGGCGTAACTCTTACCCGATCCGGGTGTCCCTAACACAATGGAGGCTCTGAAAGGGTTTACGACATTAATCCAGCCGTTGTTCCATTTCTTACGATAATAAAAACGTGTAGGCAGGTTTACCGAATATTCATTCTCCATCAAGCGGGTTTCCTGTTGGAATGATTCATTCTCTACATTGAACGGATCGTCCATCATGTTGTTTTTGAGTAGGCGCGACATCCATGTTCCACCCATCAACAGGAAAATATACCCTACAGACATCGTAAGCATATAAAAGCCTGCATTGGCTTCCAACGGTAAGGGTAAATCCAATAGCCACCAGTTAAAAAAGAAAAGTACGAAACCGGCTGACAGGAATACAATGATTTTGTTCCATGTGATTTTTTCTTCCTTAACTCCCTTTGTTCCCAGACAGGAAAGGGCGAGGAATACTACCGTGAAAAGTTTAGTCCAAAGGATGTTTTGGAATAAATCGGCTGTGCGGTTGAAATTAACGAGTATCTTATCGACCACACCAATGTTGACACCCCAATTTACCATTTGCTGGTAACAATACCAGTAGATGTTGATTACTACAAATAAAATACTGAGGGCACGCATAAAGTCCATGACTTTCGCCAATCCCCGGAGATCATCTTCTTGTTGCATAATATTTCGATTTTATGGGTTTGAAAAGCGAAAGTACATAGATTGAATAGTTAATTTTCTGATTTATGGGGATGCGGCTACTTGTGGTTGCATAGTGGATGTGTGTGGCATTAAAATGAAGAATAAATATGATTTTCAGCTATTTATTATATCCAGACTATATAAATTAGTAATTTTGCATTTTGAAAATATTAGAATAAATGTTCAACCAAAAAATTATTGATATTATGGAATTATCAGACTATACATTGAATGAATTGGTAAATTATATTCAAGGCGAGGATAATGTAACCGTATATAAAAGCGGGCCTGTTCTTGTTCGACTTTTTAATAAGTACGGTACAACCGATTTATATGATTCTAACAATGGAGGACTTCCGAAGTTAACTCCTACCCAAACAATGAGTACAAGTAGAAAGAATTATACTTTCGACCGACTTAAAAAAATAAATAAAACTGCTGGCATTAAGGGCGTTATAGAAGAAGTAGTAAATGAGGAAGGGGTGCAAAATCTAGATCAGGTGGTGGCTAATATAAATGCCCTGCTGATTAAGAATAATTATACTCTGGAATTGATTGGGGAAAAATATGAGATTATTGGAGCTGAAGAAGATGAGGAAGTCGTTGAAGTGGAAGTCTCGTTTGATAAAATCCAAAACCAAATATTAGCTCAACTCGATAATGCAAATTTTTTAGTTTATGTTGCAGTTGCCTGGTTCACCAATGATGTTTTGTACAAAAAACTCATAGAACTTAAAAAAAGAGGCGTTAATGTTCAGGTAATTATAATTGATGATGATAATAATACAAAATTTGGCTGTAATATAGAGGCTGAATTTGAAAGTAGAAGAATACCGGAATTTGGTTTCTATAATAAAAACAAAATGCATCATAAGTATTGTGTGATTGACTTAAAAACAGTTATTAATGGTTCTTATAATTGGACTGCGGCTGCGAATTACAACAATGAGAACATTCAAATCACAAAAAGTAGAAGATTAGCAGAGGAGTTTGCATCTAAATTTATAGAGTTAAAAATACAGTAATATTCAAAATCTTAACGTTATGGACGTAAATAACATACGCATCAGACCGACAGGCTTTTTATCGAAAGCAGAATATAGTTTCCATTTCCAACCTTTTCTCGCTGATTATCGAGATTGGTTCGGTAATGCCGAAACACTAACTGTCAATATTGAGGAAGAACGTTCGGGAATACAATTGCAAAGAAGAAAGGAGCAGTGTATTATATCAGAGGATGGAAATACAATAGAAGTTAATACATCTTTTTCTAAATTTACAGATCGTAAGGGTAGAGAAACTATTCTGCCAGAACCGTATCAGGTATTTCAAACCTTACATTTTGTTATGGATAAAGCTGTCTTAAAGTATCATCAACAGTTTGGGCAAGAGATAGAAAGAAGGTTTACTGATTATGATGCGGAAAATCTTGATGGAATAAGAAACAGGACGTTAATATTCGGACTTGGTAGCAATAGCGTGAATGACACCGAAGTAACAGAAGCTATAATTGGCAACATAACTATGGCATATTACGCTGCAAACAATCCTAATCTACTTACTGCAGTTGATATAACTCCTGTACATGGGAATGTAAATAGAGTAAACGTGTATCGAGTTAAAAAGATATTTGAATTATAACTTAGAGCGTATAGGTATATCTGGCTTTCTGGACGTTTCAACCCCTTTATATAAAAAAGGCGGTTTTGAAGGGGTGAAATCCTATATGTGTGGGGACAATAAAAAAGTGCGTAAGGCGAAGCCTCGCACTTTTTTATTGATCTCACAACGTTGTATATCAGATTTTTATCTCATATCTTTGTGCTGTAAATAATAAAATCTATTTAATTATGATGCGTTATATTAAACCGAACAGGGTTATATCCCCGAGAGATTTTGTCAGAAATGTAAATGTAATTTTTGACGGAGGTATTGATTCATTTTCTATTGCCGAATTGGAATGGGAAGGAGGTAAAACTTTTGCTATGCGTTGGAATGTAGCACGCCGCGAATGGGACGATCCCGAAAAACAAAACGGTAATATTGAGTGTAAAGGTATGCCTACATCAAGATCGTATCCAGTCTGGTTTGTACTCCCAGAAATAATTGGCAACCATATTCCGAAGATTATTGAAGATGAGGAAAAAAGAATAAAAGAAAGTAAAAAGTAGTAACTATATCTTTTTCCCTTTTGTTATATGAACCTTTTTTTTCTTAACTGTGCTTATCTGACAGTTGGAGGGTAATTCTGAAGCCCCGTGCAGATCTGCTCCGGCTTTTGACGCTTCGGGGTAGCGTTCATTCAGGGCGTTAGCGGAATACTCTTTTCCCAGACGGGAACCGTTCAGTACGCACCTGTTCTCATGGTCGATGAATGTTACCCCCGTGATACGCTCCGTATCGTTGCGGCGGATAAAGAGGTCAATGTGATAAGCCCGAAGCCGCTCATGTAGTGCGTTCTCTGTCGGTGCATCCAGAAAGGCTTCGGCTACACGATGGCGAGTATGTTCCCGGCTATTCTCTTTCGTGATTTTCTCACCGGACTGTCCCATGTGCCGCTCCAACGCATCAATGCCTGTAGATTTTCCGAACAGGGATGATTTCAGTGGAGTAACCTCTGCTTTCCTACCGTCAGCATCCAATGCCGTATAGAGCAATCCTCTATAAGTATGTCCGTCCCTTTCTCCCCGGACTTCTTCTATACCTATATTATATAATGTAAGTAAGGCTCGGAACTCGCCTAATGTCTGGAAACGGTACATAGATAATGCAGGTTTTATAACCGCCGCTATCTGCCGTTTCAGGTCGCCTTTAGTGGAATCCACAGGTTTAAGTTGCCATTTCTCGGAACGCTTTTGTCCTTTAGCCGGATGCAAGCCGTATTCCTTTTCCAGTTCTTCTGTAATAGCTACACTGCGTTCGTTACGCTTATTATCTTTTATCTTTTTCCCATCCTGACCTACCTGTACCGACACGATATGTATGTGTTCCCGCTCGATGTCGGAATGCTTGAAAACAATGTAAGGCTGGCCACCCCAACCCATGCGATCCATATAATGCCCGGCAATTTCGGATAACTGTTCGTCTGAAAGATTGTCTTTCGGATCGGGATTAAGAGAAATATGGATAACAGGTTTTTCGGTTCTAAAATGGTCGGGCATCCACCTTAAAATATCTTCCGCTGTTTCCGCCACATTAAAATTACCGTCCGTCGGTTCCCTAAGAATGTGTGTTGCCAGCACCGTTCCCACTCCTTTATCTACCTTCTCCTGATTGTAAAAGAGCGCACCGTAGAGATTGTTTCCGGTTGTAATATTGGCTACCATCGCTTATTAAATTCTTCGGAAAGTGCGATGGTCTGTTGCCCGATAGCTGCCAGTTCTGCCGTTATTTTTTCCAGTTTGTAGAGAAGTGCAAGCGCTTTTTTCTCTGAAAAATGCGTGTGAAGTTCCTTCACTACCTGATTATAATTCGTCCCTACGGCGCGGAACTGTGCGTGGAATCGTGTGAGTTTAGCCACATATTCCAGCGTTCCCCTGTCGGTTTTTATCACCCGGAACGTGTCGTTAAAAACCCTCGCTTTGATAAAAGCGGCTTTAGATTGAAGCCCGGAAGTTTCAAACATCGTGAGGAAACGGGCATATTCTTCGGCGGTAAAGTTTACCGAAAAACGGTAGTCCGCCGTATCTGTTTTGGTGGGTCTTCCACCCTTACCCTTTCGGGGTGTATTATTCTTTTCCATACATCGGATTTTTATGGGTAGCCACGGCTACGCCGATTCATAAAAAATCCGATCCCTTAGCTGGTGGTGTCAGCCGCCACTATTAAAAAGCGCCGACTTCGGAGTAGCTTTTCCTCCCCTTGCGGGCAAGCTGTTTTCTGATGCACCAAATGTAATTTGCAGCAGAAAACACAGCTTGCTCTTTGCCCCGTTGCAAAGAAATCTGTCCGCAAGGACAGACCATTGAAAAAGCATCCCGATCAAACATCGAAGGGAGGCTCATTAACCACCGGGATCGTAACATCGGCAAAGTTACCGGACATTATAATCAGTTGCACCATAACTGATTATGCCTCTCTTTGCCAGTTGGCTGCCACTCTGTTCCATAGCCTGAAAATCGCATACAACCGAGCAGAATAAGGGGTTTATTTGCACTCGGAAACAAGTAAATAATGGATTGTTTCAAGAGTTCTTTATTTCCATTTTGAAGTGATGAAATGCACCCGAAAATCAGTAGCTATTGATAGTCTATCCATGTATCCATATTGATAGATATATGGATTATCAATACTGATTTACTGATTGACGTGTTGATAGGCAATACTGAAACATTGATTGATGTATTGACAGGTAATACACATATCAATATTTATCCGGGGAATTAATGATATGAACCTATGACTAAACATTGAGCCATAACAATATGGAAATACAGAGAAATAGAAAAACAGCAATGTATCAACAGTGAAATAAATAAGAAGTTAAACACTTAAAAAAAGAAATGATGAATAAAGAGCCTATTTACCTGGCATTTTCCACCCAGAAGGGCGGAGCCGGAAAAACAACCCTTACGGTGCTGGTAGCATCCTATCTGCACTATGTAAAAGGCTATGATGTAGCCGTGATCGACTGCGACTATCCGCAACACTCCATAGCCGAGATGCGGGAGCGCGACCTGAAACAAGCGTTGGAAGACGACCATTACAAACGGATGGCCTACGAACAGTTTACGCGCCTGAACAAAAAAGGCTATCCGGTTATCGAGAGCAGTACCGAGAAAGCGATTGACGATGCCGACCGTATTACAGGGCAGGCGGATTTCGACTTTGTCTTCTTTGACCTGCCGGGGACGGTAAACAACCCTTCCGTCATCAAAGCCCTGTCAAACATGGATTATATCATCGCACCTATCAGTGCCGACCGTGTTGTGTTGGAAAGTACCCTGCGCTATATGGTAGTGATAAACGATGTGATAAAAAAGACGGGAGTATCCACTATCAAAGGAACGTATTTGGTCTGGAACATGGTCGATGGACGTGAAAAATCCGAACTGTACGAAGTTTACGAACAGGTAATCGCCGATCTCGGTTTCGATTTATTGAAAACCTTTTTGCCGGACAGCAAGCGTTTCCGCCGGGAACAATCGGTATTGCACAAGCCTGTTTTCCGTTCCACGCTGTTTCCTGCAGACCGCTCACTTATCAAGGGCAGTAATATCGAAGAACTGACCGATGAAATTCTTTCACTCTTAAAACGACCTGACAATGGCTAAACGAGCAAAGGCAGGGGAACTGGATGAATCATTGATTATCCAGTCCTTCAAAGACACGGAACTATTGGCCAACCCTGCCGATGCTATTGCCGGGAAACCGGATGAGGACATTCCGGCAAAGGAAACGGGTAGTAAAATGGTGCAAGCGGAAGATAATTCCGATGAAACAGAAACTCCGGCAGCCGATACTGCGCCAAAGGGTAAATCCCGTCGGCGCAAGGGCAGTTATGATGAGGTCTTTCTTAAAAATAAAGACCTCAAAGCCCGGCAGCCTGTTTATATCAGCCAAGAGATTCATCAGGAGATTAAAAAGGTGGTACACCTGCTTGCCCTGTCGAATCAGGAGATTAGTGTCGGGGGTTACATTAATAATGTGCTGGCTGACCATCTGGAACAGCACAAAGAAGATATAGCCGAGCTTCGGCGCAGGCAGATAGAAAATTTATAAATCAATAAATAAGATGAAACGATGAAAAAGAAAAATAGAAAACAACAAAGTTATGAAACGTTGTTCGTCAAAAAATCGACTATCACTGCACGGGCAGGCAAGATGGTCTATATACGGCGGGAATTTCACGATACAATTCAAGCTGTGTGCCAGATAATTGGGAACAATCAGGTGTCGTTGTCGAGTTTCATTGACAATGTGCTGGCTCATCACTTTGATACTTACGGTAATGAGATTACCCGACTATATAACGAGAAACACAAAGGAATAAACATTCTAAAAAATACAGACAAATGAAAAAAAGAGAAAGAAAAGAGCCGGAGGAAACAATGGCGGAAATGGCTTCCTATGCAGAGCAATATCTGAAGCCCGTTGAGATAGACCGCCGGGGCTGCGTGTATATCAGTAAACGCAACCACGACATACTTTGTGCGCTCATACGCTCAATAAACCAAAAGGGACTGACCATCGGCGGTTACATCGATAATGTAATTACCGAACACCTGGAGAACCATAAGGCGGAGATAAACCATATCTACCGCCGGGAGCGAAACGATTTACTATAAACCACTAAAAATCCAATCATCATGTCAGACAAAATAATCATGTTATGTATCGTACTGTCGGCTGTCGCAGTCATAGCCGCCGTATTTGTCCGTCGTGCCATCGGCTACCGGCGGAGAGTAAGAGAAACAATCGGGGAAGGTATTCCTCCCGAAGAAATAAATATCGGAATTACAGGTGGAGATGCACCCCATGAAACGGGTAACTACTACCGTAACTATTTCTTCCACCCGGCGGATTCTTCCACAGAAAACGCCAAAGATGTGCTTATCCAACCCAAGTACCATGCCCGCATAAAAGCGATTGTAGGGAATGCCCGGAAAAGAGGCATACCTGTAACCATATACAGCTATATGGATAATGTGATGGAACATCATTTCCACTCTTTCGGGGAAGATATAACCGATTTACACCTGAATAGAGATGATAGTCATTAATTCCCATACCATACTCGTTTTGCTGATTGTGTTTGCTGTCATCTATGCTGTTTGGACAATGGTTTACCTGAATCGTTTGGGAAAGACGGAAAAGAAAAAGAACGCTGTCAAAGAACAAAGTCCGGCAAAACGCAAAAAGGGGGATATCATCGGTAAAAGCAGGTTCGTGTTGCCACTTTCCGGCCACTCCCAGCCAGAAGCTGCCGTAACTCCTGAAACTGAATCAGATACAGAAAAAGAAAATATCTTTGCTCCCGCAAGTGTACCCGAACACCCCCGGCAAATAGCGCCGGAAGAACTGGACGATGTTTTCGGTATTGTCCCGGAAGGCGAAACAAATGAACCTCTGGACATTGACTATCCGCTGGTAGTTAAACCATTCCCGGAAGAAGAAGCGGAAGAAACCGAAGACGAGGACGAAAGTGAGGATTTGCCAATCAAAGGCAAACCTGTCGCCCAGGGGGTCAGTTTTGAACAAATGGGCGAAGCCTACCGCCATGTGGTACATAATCCGACAATTACAGATGAGCAAAAAGAGGAAACCGGACGTGTCCTCTTAAACCTGAAAGGAACCGATATGTTTGAAGCTATCGTTTCAGGTCAGCCCGAACGGGGCGATAAGGTAGATATCCTTATTAACACCTACCTCACGGCATTCCAGCAAAAGGTCGCCGAAAGGTCAGCGGAAAGCCTACCTCCGCAGGGTGAAGTCCCAACGGGTTTTGATGTCCGGGATTTTATGTAACGTAAAAATGAAATCAGATGAAAAAGTATGATTACGGATAGCGCGGAAAACCTATCCACAGACCACTAAAATTTCAAGTAAAAACAAGTTTCACCCGGTGCGGGGCCTATCCAACCCCGCACCATCTTAAAAAAATCAAGTTATGACAAAGAAGAAAGTTCTTATGTCGGCGGCATTTGTCTTTGCCGCTGTTTCCTCCGCATTTGCACAGGGCAACGGAATCGGGGGTATTACCGAGGCTACTAACATGGTAACCAGCTATTTCGACCCCGGCACGAAGCTAATTTACGCCATCGGAGCCGTCGTCGGACTCATTGGCGGTATTAAAGTATATAACAAGTTCAGTTCAGGCGATCCTGACACCTCGAAAACGGCCGCCAGTTGGTTCGGAGCATGTATTTTCCTAATTGTAGCGGCAACCATCCTGCGCTCTTTCTTCCTTTAATCACTACTCCCAAAAGTAACAATATGGAGTACAATATAAATAAAGGAATAGGAAAAAGCGTGGAATTTAAGGGGTTGAAAGCGCAATACCTGTTCATCTTCGCCGGAGGGCTGCTGTCCGTTTTCGTGCTGTTCGTGATTCTTTACATGATAGGCATAGACCAATGGATATGTATAGGCTTTGGCGTGATAGCCGCATCGGTACTGGTATGGTTGACTTTCAGCCTGAATGCGAAATACGGTGAGAACGGACTCATGAAACTTATGGCAAAACGCCAGCATCCCCGTTATCTCATCAACCGCAAGATTCCATACCGCCTGTTCCGCAAAAAGAAGAAAGCGCTATGAGGAATATAATGAAAGCATCCACGATAGAGAGCAAATTTCCGCTACTGGCTGTCGAACATGGATGTATAATAAGCAAAGATGCGGATATAACGGTAGCCTTTCGTGTCGATCTGCCCGAACTGTTTACCGTAACTTCGGCCGAGTATGAAGCCATACACGCCGCATGGGTAAAGGCGGTAAAGGTATTGCCGGATTACAGTATCGTGCATAAAGCCGATTGGTTCGTCAGCGAAAAATACCGTCCTCAGACGGGCGACGGAGATATGAGTTTCCTCTCGCGCAGCTACGAACGACATTTCAACGAACGACCATTCTTAAACCACTACTGCTACTTGTTCCTTACCAAAACGACAAAGGAGAGGATGCGGATGCAGTCGAATTTTTCTTCCCTCTGCCGGGGTAACATTATTCCCAAAGAGGTAGATAAGGAAACAGCCGTGAAGTTTTTGGAAGCCGTCGGACAATTTGAACGGATTGTAAACGATTCGGGGTTTATTACCCTTGCCCGTCTTACAGACGACGAAATAACGGGTACAGCGGATAATGCGGGGATAATCGAAAAGTATTTTGCCCTGTCGCCCGAAGATACCACGACACTGGAAGATTTGGAGTTGGGAGCGGATGGTCTGCGTATCGGAGATAAAAAGGTATGCTTGCATACCTTATCCGATGCAGAGGATTTACCGGGACGGGTGGGAACAAGCATCCGCTATGAAAAACTATCCACCGACCGGAGCGACTGTCTTTTGTCTTTCGCTTCTCCCGTTGGACTACTCTTGTCCTGCGACCACATTTATAATCAGTATTTGTTTTTGGACGATAGTGCCGAAAACCTGCGGAAGTTTGAAAAACAAGCCCGCAATATGCAGTCGCTATCCCGCTATTCAAGGGGGAACCAGATAAACAAAGAGTGGATCGATCATTACCTGAACGAAGCCCATTCTTATGGTTTGACCTCTATCCGGGCGCATTTTAATGTGATAGCATGGAGCGAAGATTCGGACAAGTTGCAACACATCCGCAACGATGTCGGTTCACAGCTTGCACTCATGGAGTGTCGCCCTCGCCACAATACTGTGGATGCGGCAACGCTCTATTGGGCGGGGCTACCCGGCAACGCGGGGGATTTTCCGGCAGAGGAATCGTTCTACACGTTTATCGAACCAGCACTCTGTTTCTTCACGGAGGAAACCAATTATAAGGATTCGCCAAGCCCTTTCGGCATTAAAATGTGCGACCGTATCAGTGGTAAACCTTTACACCTGGATATATCCGATCTGCCGATGAAAAAGGGAATCATCACGAACAGGAACAAGTTCGTATTGGGGCCTTCTGGAAGTGGCAAGTCATTCTTTATGAATCACATGGTGCGCCAGTATTACGAGCAAGGCTCCCATATCGTATTGGTCGATACGGGAAACAGCTATCAGGGCTTGTGCGAACTGATCCGACGTAAGACCAAAGGACAGGACGGAATCTATTTTACCTATACCGAAAAATCCCCGATTTCATTTAACCCGTTTTTCACGGACGA
Organism: Tannerellaceae bacterium; assembly: GCA_032054765.1. GTDB lineage: Bacteria > Bacteroidota > Bacteroidia > Bacteroidales > Tannerellaceae > DFXE01. The sequence goes on along the minus strand of DAMBSC010000016.1, from coordinate 18,824 downwards.
TTACGTGTTTGAAACGGAAAAAATGGACAGTGTCGTTACGCTGCTCATGACCTTGTGGAAAAGTGCGGATGAGAAAGCGGGCAAGACGGAAAGCGGAGAGTTGGGAAATGCCGTATCGGGTTATATTCGCCGTATTCAGGAAGACCGTTCCATAACGCCCTGCTTCAATACATTCTATGAATATCTGAAAGATGATTTCAGGGAAGAATTGAATAACAGGGAAATTCCGGTTGAAAAAGAAGATTTCAACATTTCCAATCTTCTGACTACGCTGCGCCCTTACTATAAAGGTGGGCGATATGACTTCCTATTGAACTCTGCGGATGAGTTGGATTTATTATCTAAACGCTTCATTGTCTTTGAAATAGATGCGATAAAGGATAATAAAGAACTTTTCCCCGTGGTCACAATCATTATTATGGAAGCGTTCCTGAACAAGATGCGCAGGCTGAAAGGCGTCCGAAAACAACTTATCGTGGAAGAAGCATGGAAGGCACTTTCGTCGGCAAATATGGCTGAATATCTCCGCTATATGTATAAGACGGTGCGTAAGTATTTCGGTGAGGCAATCGTGGTTACTCAGGAGGTCGATGATATTATTTCTTCGCCAGTGGTAAAAGAGAGTATCATCAATAATTCGGATTGTAAGATACTGCTCGACCAACGAAAATTCATGAACCGCTTCGATGCTATCCAGTCGCTACTCGGACTGACTGATAAGGAGCGTTCACAGATACTTTCCATCAATATGTCTAACCATCCCGCAAGGCTTTATAAAGAAGTCTGGATCGGTCTGGGCGGTGTGAAAAGTGCTGTCTATGCTACCGAAGTTTCCATGTCGGAATACCTGACTTATACAACCGAGGAATCGGAAAAAATGGAAGTAATGGAGTTGGCTGAAAAGCTGGGCGGCGATATTGAACTGGCGATAAAACAGCTTGCCGAGAGTAAGCAGTAACAAGTATTAAACCGGGGCGACCAACGCCCCATAAACCCCCAAAAAATCATGTTGGAAAAATTAAATAATGAGCAACTGGAAAAGTTGCTGCTTCACGCGATAGGGATGAACCGCATCCTGATGAAAGCATACCTGCCGAATATAGGCTCAGGAGAAGAAAAGGCTTTGGGTGAATCCTTTGATATACTCATGGAAGAGTTCGATGTGAAAGATTGTTTTTTGTCGGAGCCTGCGCCTTTGAGTAAAGGAGTTTCTTTCAGTGAAATTGCACAGCGGCCTTTCACAAGTGGATATGCAGAAGAACGCCGTCGTAAGGAGCAGGATATGAACCTTTTGTGCGGTCGATGGATGGCAGATAATGTCAGACGCGGCATCGAAATTTCCCGTGCAGGGGAACACTATGTCCTCACTTACCTCAAACGCAATGGAAGACCGTCCGATGATCGGTATGTTCTGATATGGATGGACGGGGATATCATCTTTTACGGAGACTGTGTTCGGATTATATCGGTCGCACTCAATACCCAAACTGATACATTGATGATTTCTCCGGGTGCGGACTATACCCGTCAGGCGGAAGAAATAAAGTAGGGAGGAACCGGTCATGTGCAAAAGAAACAGGAGTACGTCCGATCCGCTGAAATGCCAACAATATTTTCTGTTGGAAGAAATAAGGGGAAAATGGGTAAGCTGTGGCGGGGATAGTAGCCGGATGCCGGAAGTGCATATTTATCGCACAGGAGTTTATCATCACCGGATTAAATTCTCTTATGATCCCAATACGGTTTTCAACTGTCCCTTATGGCATCGGTGGGGCGTTACCTCTTTCTATCTGTACGGGCGCATCCAGCTAAAATACGATGCTGAAAGGGACATACTGACCCTTTCGGACTATGGCGACTATTACAGGGCAGAGGAGTAGCGACCGGCTACTGCTCTCCCTTTCAAAAGAAGTATCAAACAAATAAAAAGTAAGAAACATGAAACGATTCATTTTAATAATGTGTGTCGCCGTTTTTGGCTTCACATTTCAGGCGAAAGCGCAATGGGCGGTTCTCGATCCGTCCAATCTGGTGCAGAACATTCAACAGGTGGTTAAATCCTCCGCTACCGTAAACAATCTGGTAAGTAACGTAAAGGAAACCGTAAAAATCTACGAGCAGGGTAAGCAGTATTACGATGCGCTTAAATCAGTCAATAACCTGATTAAAGATGCCCGCAAAGTAAAGCTGACTATCGAAATGATAAGCGAGATTACCAATATGTATTCCGGCGGATTCAACAGAATGGTATCCGATCCCAATTTCAGTGTGAACGAACTGGAAGCGATTGCTCTGGGTTATGCCAAGCTGTTGGAAGAAGGCGGGGCTTTGGTTACGGAACTAAAAAACATCGTTACACCCGGCAACGGACTCTCGCTGTCCGATAAGGAACGTATGGATGCGATAGACCAGATTTATACCAAGATGTGCGATTACCGCAACCTGACCAAGTATTATACCAATAAGAATATCTCCATATCCTTTATCCGCAGCCAGCAAAAGGGTGATATGGAGAGGGTACGTGCGCTCTATGGTAAACCAACGGAAAGATACTGGTAAGCCATGATGTTGTTAGCAGTAGATTTTGAAAACCTGCATCAGATTCTCCGGAATCTGTATCAGGATATGATGCCCCTTTGTGCCGACATGATCGGTGTAGCCAAAGGGGTGGCGGGTCTGGGTGCGTTGTTCTACGTGGCTTACCGTGTGTGGAAGTCGCTGGCAAGCGCCGAACCTATCGACGTATTCCCGTTGCTCCGGCCTTTCGCCATTGGTCTGTGTATTATGTTTTTCCCGACCATCGTTTTGGGTACTATCAATGCCGTTATGTCGCCCGTTGTAAAGGGTGCGCACGGCATTCTGGAAAGCCAGATAGAAAACGTGGAATCATTACAGCAACAACGGGATGCGTTGGAATATGAGGCACGGGTGCGTGAGGGCAAAGAATGGCTTGTCAATGACGAGGTGTACGAGGAAAAATTCTCGGAACTCGGCATTCGGCAAATAGGCACAATGGTGTCGATGTGGTGGGAACACACATGGTATAATATAAAGATGTGGTTCCGACAGCTTGTAAGCGATTTTTTTGAATTGCTCTACAACGCCGCCGGACTGACCATTGATACCCTGCGTACCTTCTTTCTGGTCGTCCTGGCTATTTTGGGGCCGCTCTCTTTTGCACTCTCCATTTACGACGGATTCCAGTCCACGCTGACCAACTGGATAGCACGGTATATCAGTGTGTACCTGTGGTTGCCCGTGGCTGACATTTTTTCGGCGGTACTCTCTACAATACAGGCTTTGATGTTGCAGGCGGATATTGTCGCACTCCAAGATCCTTCCTACATACCGGACGGAAGTAATGGCGTGTATATCATCTTCCTTATCATCGGAATTATAGGCTATTTCAGCGTACCGACCGTAGCCGAGTGGATTATCCAATCAGGTGGCGGGGCAAGCGGTGCAATGGGTGGTATCGCCCGTGCCGGAGCATTTACGGCAGGTGTAGGTGGTGCAATCGCCGGAAACCTCATGGGCAGAGCAGCGCGTGGAGGCAGTAGTTCTTCGGGCGGTTCATCCGGTGGAGGTAGTGGTGGTGGAAGCGGCGGTAGTGGCCCCAATGGACAAAATTACCAGACAGGGGGCGGTGGCGGCCCTACACCGTAACCCGCCGATTTATCAATTTTAATCATTAAAAATTATGGAGTTTAAATCATTAAAAAATATAGAAAGCAGTTTCAAACAGATACGGATATTCGGTATCGTCTTCCTCTGTTTGTGTGCGATAGTGGCGGTTTTCAGCGTAATCAAGTCCTATCAGTTTGCGGAAGCCCAACGGCAGAAAATTTACATTTTGGATGAGGGTAAATCTCTTATGCTGGCGCTCTCCCAAGACCTTTCGCAAAACCGTCCTGTCGAAGCAAAAGAGCATATAAAAAGGTTTCACGAACTCTTTTTTACGCTCTCGCCCGACCGTTCGGCTATCGAATCCAATATCAACCGAGCCTTGTTTCTGGTCGATAAGAGCGCCTTTGCGTATTATCAGGACATGCAGGAAAAGGGGTATTATAACCGGATTGTGTCGGGAAATATTAACCAGACCATTCAGGTGGATAGCGTGGCGATTGATCTTAATATTTATCCCTACCGAGCTATGACTTACGCCCGCCAGATGATTATCCGGGAAAGTAATATCACGGAGCGTTCTCTGGTTACCCGGTGCAACCTAATTAATTCGGTACGGAGTGATAACAACCCACACGGTTTTACGATGGAGAAGTTTGAAATAATCGAAAACCGCGACCTCAGGACATTAGCACGGTAAAAATCATGGCAAAGAAAAAGAAACGAATCAACCCCTTTGAATGGGTGGGCGACCGTCTCCGCTATGCGTGCGGGTCGCTCAGTAAGGATGCCCGGATACTGATAACCATTTTTATGGTATTGACTTTAAGCGGGCTGTCTATCTACTTCACCATTTCCTCTATTTACCATATCGGTAAAGGAAACGGCGAAAGGATGCAGATACAGCATATCGAAAAGCTGGAACTGGAACTCCGGCAGAAGCAATCGCTGTTGGATAGTGTAAAACAAGTAAACGATTTTAATTATGAGTACGGAAAATTTGAATCAGAATAACGAAAAGCCTGTGGTGGAGAAAGAGAAAAAGGAACTCACGCCACAAGAGCTACAGAAGCGCAAGAAGATGATCATCTTCCCGCTATTGTTCCTACTGTTCGCCGGGTCGATGTGGCTCATCTTCGCCCCGTCAGGGGAGAAAGAAGAGGAACAAAAGGTTGGTTTTAATACCGACCTGCCGACACCCAAAGAGAGCGGTATTGTGTCTGATAAGCGTGATGCCTATATGCAGGAAGCGATGCAAAATAAACAACAGGAAAAAATGCGTTCCTTACAGGATTTTGCCTTTAACCTGGGCGAAGAAAATGAAACCGGAAAAGAACAGGTGAAAATAACTCCACAATCGCCGGATTATTACGAAGAACCTACGTCGGGCAATCGAACGCCTTCCCGAAGTGGAAATGCTTTCCAGACTTCAAACAGCGCCTATCAGGATGTAAACCGTCAGTTAGGTAATTTCTATGAAGAACCCGCCACAAAAACGGACGAACAGGCGCAGCTTGCTTTGGAAGCACGCATACAGGAATTGGAACAGCGGCTAACAGAGGAACAGGAACGTAAGTCTTCCGAAGAAGAACAACTGGCGATGATTGAAAAATCCTACGCTATTGCCGCCCGCTATATGGGCGGCGGAGAACAGGCTTCCGGTGGCAATACGCCTGTGGGCAACACGACAAATGGCAAGGTAGCCGTACAACCTGTTACACAGGTACGCCACAATGTAGTATCGCTACTGGCTGCCCCGATGCCGGATTCTGTCTTTATGAAAGAATTTGTCAAGCCCCGGAATTGGGGATTCAATACAGTGGCGGGAAACGAAGATGTGAAAGAAAAAAACAGCATCAGGGCGTGTGTCTATCAGACAGTAACGATTACCGACGGGCAGGAAGTGGGTTTGCGTCTATTGGAACCCATGATGGCAGGGAATTATCGTATTCCCGCCAATACGGTGGTAACCGGCTCGGCACGTATCACTGGCGAAAGAATGGGCATTACCATTAATGCCATCCAACACGCCGGAAATGTTATCCCGGTTGAACTGCTGGTCTATGACTTAGACGGCGGGCAAGGGATTTCCGTTCCCGGCTCGGAGGAAATAAATGCCGTCAAAGAGATTGCCGCCAATATGGGGTCAGGTATGGGAAGTAGCATCACAATAACGGATGATGCCGGATCGCAACTGTTGGCCGACTTGGGGCGGAGTGCTATTCAGGGAGCATCACAGTATGTCAGCCGAAAAATGCGAACGGTAAAAATAACGCTCAAAGCAGGTTATCAAGTACTGTTACTTCCTCCATTGAAATAACATAATAACAAAACAGCCTGCGGCTGCCACTAAAATTCCATTTTATAACACTTTAAAAAACAAGTAATGAAAAAGTATTTTTTGATGTTCGCTTTCGTAGCGACAGTATTTGCGGCTAACGCACAGGAAGTAACCAAAGAAACGGTTACAGTAACACAGACCACCCCTACAACGGGCGACTACTATCAGGGCTTTACCCGCCCGCTGACATTCGACCGGATGATTCCACCCCACGCGCTGGAGGTAACATTCTCGAAAACCGTGCATATCATTTTCCCGTCCGCTATCCGCTATGTGGATTTAGGTTCGGCAGATCTGCTGGCAGCAAAAGCCGACGGAACGGAGAACGTGTTGCGTGTAAAAGCCGCCTTGCGTGATTTTAGCCGGGAGAGTAATCTGGCGGTAATTACAGAAGACGGAGCGTACTATACTTTTAATGTGAAGTATGCCGACGAACCGGTAAAGCTCTCTATCGAAATGACCGATTTTATCCATGACGGCGAAGCGACCAATAGACCGAATAATGCACTGGACATCTATATGCACGAACTCGGTCAGGAATCACCCTTGCTTGTCAAACTGATAATGAGGTCTATCTATAAGAACAACGACAGGGAAGTGAAGCATATCGGCAGTAAGCGTTTCGGCATCCAGTATCTACTCAAAGGAATTTATTCGCATAACGGATTACTGTATTTCCATTTGCAACTGAAAAACTCGTCCAATGTGCCTTTTGATGTAGACTATATCACGTTCAAGATTGTAGATAAAAAGGTGGCGAAGCGTACCGCCATTCAGGAGCAGGTTATCTGGCCGCTCAGGGCGCACAATAATGTAACGCTTATCGGTGGAAAAAAGAGTGAACGCTCCATATTTACCTTGCCGAAATTCACAATCCCGGACGATAAGCACCTTGTTATCGAACTTCATGAGAAAGAGGGCGGACGGCATCAGACCTTTACGGTAGAAAATGCCGATTTGATACGTGCAAAGGTTATCAACGAACTAAAAACGAAGTAATATGAAAAGGGCTGTGTTTTTTATTGTAGTGGCGTTGTGTCTTGTCATGGGAGGCAAAGCACACGCCCAACGCGCCCTGAAAGGGATGCGTGGCTTGGAACTTAGGGGCGGTATGGTCGATGGTTTTCATACATCAGACAACCGCAACGAATTGGGGTATTACTTCGGGATTGCCATGAGTACATACGCAAAGAACGCCAATAAATGGGTGTTCGGGGCGGAGTATCTGAACCGCTATTATCCCTATAAGGACGGGCGTATTCCTATGGCGCAGTTTACCGGAGAAGGTGGTTATTATTATAAGTTTCTCTCCGACGGCTCAAAGACTTTTTTCTTCTCTCTCGGCGCATCGGCGCTGGCCGGATATGAAACGGTGAATTGGGGCGACAAACTATTGTATGACGGCTCAACTATCCAAAATAAAGACCGATTCCTGTATGGTGGTGCGATTACGTTAGAGATTGAAACCTACCTGACGGATAGGGTTATCCTGCTTCTGACGGGACGTGAGCGTATTCTCTGGGGAACATCAAGCGGACACTTCCATACGCAGTTCGGTATCGGGCTTCGGTTTATGATAAATTAAAAACAGAAAAAAATGAAAAAGATAACATTCAAAAGGGCGCTTGCGCTCACGGCATGGCTGGCAGCCATCGTATTAATGTTTGCCGCTTGTGATGATGAATTGGACGTGAAACAGGTGTATAGCTTCGATTTGGAAACAATGCCCGTTCAGAAACGGATTACTGAAGGTGAAACTGTTGAAGTCAGGTGTCAGATAGTCAGAGAAGGCAATTACAGCGAAACGGCGTTCAAAATTCGTTATTTCCAACCTGACGGAAAAGGTGAGTTAAGACTGGACGACGGTACGGTATTCCTACCGAATGACCTGTACTTGTTGAAGAAAACAACCTTCCGACTTTATTATACTTCACATAGCACGGATCAGCAGGTTATTGACGTGTACATTGAAGATTCATTCGGGCAGGTAGTTCAAAAAACATTCTCGTTTCAGAATGCCAAAGGGGATGAAGAACCGGAGGAAGAATAGTCCAACAAAATAAAATAAGTAAAGTGCCCGGATTATTTCGGGTACTTACTTTAATTACAGATTGACTATGAAATACCTGATAATATTCTTAACCGTTTTGCTGTGTTTACCGGCATCGGGACAACCGTTTGGTTCTCTGAATAGAAAAATAGAAATAGAAGAATGTACGAAGCAGGCATATTCTATAAATGAATTTCAGCGAGTTGTCGATTCAATGCAAATGTCAATAGAAGAATTATGCGACTATCCCGTTATTTTTCCGGTTAAGGAGCCAATACGCATTTCTTCGAGGTTTGGATGGCGTGTTCATCCTGTTTACAGGATAAGGAAATTTCATACAGGGATTGACATTCCAAAAACTAAAGGCACACCTGTGTATGCCACCGGAAACGGAATTGTAACCCGCAAAGGTTATTGTTCTGGGTATGGAAACTTCATTGAGATTAAACACGCTGGCGGTTTCTGTTCGTTCTATGCACATTTAAGCAGAACAATGGTAAATACAGGAGATTTGGTAAGTATAACCCAGCAAATAGCCTGTGTTGGTAATACAGGAATAGCAACAGGTAATCACCTTCATTATGAAATAAGGAAGGGGAAACGCTATCTGAATCCGACCGGGTGGTGTGGTTTCCTATTTAATAAGCACCTTTAGACAACTCTTTGAGAAGCACCTGTCAAGCTATTTTGTCAGGTGTTTTTTTATGGGTATTTTTGTAGGCAAGAAATAAATACGAATAAAATAACATGGAAGCAACCTTTATTACACTAAATAAAGAGAATATCGGGAAAGAACATATTTGCTGCGCCTTTTCCGACAAAAAGTGTAAAGACAGCTATGAGTTGAAAAAGGAGTGGTTGAAAAAGGAGTTCGACAACGGGTATGTTTTCAGACGATTGGACGAGCGTGCAAAGGTGTTCATCGAATATACTCCTGCAGAAAAGGCATGGGTTCCTGTCGAGGCTCCTAATTGGCTCATGATAAACTGCTTCTGGGTGTCGGGACAATATAAAGGGAAGGGCTATGCCAAAGCCCTGCTTCAAACAGCCATCGACGATGCAAAGCGACAAGGGAAAGAGGGTTTAGTAACCGTAGTCGGGACAAAGAAGTTTCACTTTATGAGTGATCCTAAATGGTTTATCCGACAAGGATTTGAAACAGTTCAAACACTTCCTTCTGGATTCAGCTTGCTCGCACTGAAATTAAAGCCGGAAGCCGATACTCCATCATTCAATGAGAGCACCTTAAGCGGAGAATGCCCCGATAAGAATGGTATAGTGGTTTATTATTCCAACCGTTGTCCATTTACGGAATATCACATCCAAAATTCATTGCAGGAAACGGCACAGAAAAGAAATCTTCCGTTGAAGATTATCAAATTTACCTGCATGGAAGAAGCCAAAGCTTCTCCTACTCCGGCAACTATATTCAGCTTGTATTACAATGGAAAATTCGTCACCACCGACCTTAGTGCTTGTATGGATAGTCGTTTCGATAAAGTAATAAAGATATGAAGAAAATAGGAATAATACGTTGTCAGCAAACAGAGGATATGTGTCCGGGAACGACCTGTTTCAAGGTTGCCACAGGTGGTAAACTTGCATTTGCCGAATATGGAGAATGTGAAATAGTAGGTTTCGTTACTTGTGGCGGATGCCCCGGCAAACGTTCAGTTCCTCGTGCCAAGATGTTGGTAGATCGTGGAGCGGAAATAATAGCCTTTGCATCATGTATTTTTAAAGGAACACCCATAGGTTTTCCTTGTCCCAATGCAGAAATGATGAAAAAAAGTATTCAGAAAAAGATAGGCGATGATGTTGTAATTTTGGATTACACACATTAATCTAAACGAATATCGGGAACGCCGGTTCCTGTGCTGATATTCATGCAATCTGACATTAACGATATCTGTTTAAAGCAATATTTTTACCAGTCTGTGTTTTGAAATTATTTGCAACAAACTGTTTTAGAGTTACTTCATTCTGAATGCAGTCCATTATCTGCATATTCTCTATCAAGTCGGCTTCCCATAGTATTTGGAAATCAATATCGTCTATGTTTTCGGGCGTATGGTGGTTACCAACGATATAGCATACTCTATCAATAATAGATTGTTCGTAATTTTGTTCCTGCATAATCTCTGCGGCAATGGGTACTCCTTCCAGTTCCTGAAAATGTCCTTCCATGCTACCATGCTTCTTTTGGGCTTCAATCGCTCCTATATCATGCAGGACGGCAGCTAATTCAATAATTACTCCATATTTTAAGCGGTCTGTTTTTTCTTCCGTTATAATCTGACGGGCATTATCCAAAACTTTCATTGTATGGTCGATGCCATAAGGTACGGATTCAAAAACAATTTCCATAGTTTTGATAACAGCTTCTAATTTTGTAGCATAAATGGATCTTTCTTTCCGTTTTTGTTCCTTCTCTCTTTTCTTTTGCTCCTTATTGACTTTACTGCCTGCAATAATATCCTTTAAGGAACGGACTGTTGCAGGTTCTTTCCGCTTGAAACGTTTGAAGTATATTTCTTCAATAAATTGAGGTAGCGGGGCTTTCCACAGTTCCTGTTTATGGTTGTCTATCTTGCCCAACTTATCGGGGTTCAATCCTAACTCACGAGCCATTTGGACGTGTTTGTCGGACAATTTATATTTCTTTTGGGCAACCACCCATTTTTCTATTTTTACTGCCATAATTGATACTTCACCACAAAGATACGGATTTGCTTAAAACGCAAATAGCATTCAAATAGTTTTTGGTAAACCTTTTGATTTTAAGAGGGCTGTAAATATCCAGATAGGATGAGATACAAAGACCGGAATATGATATATTTAGGAAAAAGATGTATCTTTGTAGTCCGGCATGGGGCGAATAAATTCCCGTGTCCGTAGTGTAGGAAAGAACAACATATTAGGGGCTTTAGAAAACAGCCAATTTACAAAAGCTCACCCGAATATGATAGTTTCTCTTTCTGCCTGATCGTGTATATGTGCAAAATCATATATCGAAAGGGCGTAAGATTACGAACTATCAGTGGGCGGGCGCTTGGCTGTGCCTCTAAAGCCGATGTGTTTGTAACTCTTGCGCCTGTTTTCGTTTAATGATTTTAAGATTACGAACATGAGTACATCCGAAGAAGTTTCTAAAAAGAGTTGTGGCGGATTAACCCGCTCAGAAGTTACAAATCTGTTGCAGTCAGTCATTGGACTGCATGGTATCGAGGTAAAAGACGACCGTATTGAATTTCCGGGCGTTCATCCTTCTGCTAATGTTCTTGAATCCGAATTGTCGGATGAAATAAAAACGACAGTTATCCTTTATAAAGATATAACGTCTATATCTCCTTTTGAGGCTCGTATTGAGGTGTTGTTACAGTGTGGCGAACTCTATATCTTTTCTATAACAGACAACGTTAAAACGCATATAAATACGCATAGCGACGGCAAAAGCGCCAAATCAGAGAAGCCAACTACGGCACAAGATGTAGCCGGGAATATATGGGACGGATTGGAAAAAACACTGGCTTCCGGAAAGAAATAGAGCTGAATAAGCGGAGGTTGATAACTTATTGAAAAACACTTGTCAAGCAATTTTTGTCAGGTGTTTTTTTATGCGTATTTTTGCAGAAATCGCAGACTGATTAAATATGCAAAAAGCAATACAGGAATATTTGGATGTTTTAGAGGTATCCGAAAAAGATTTACTAAAGGATTTAAGAGGATATTATAAACCCTCTTTTTTTTATATTTATTTGAAAGGTAGTTTTAATACAGATGTAGGACTTTTATCTATTAAAGACCGAGGAACATTTGTTCATGAGTACATTCATTATATTCAAAACATTGCGACTTATTGGGGATTATATACCAGTATTGTCCGATATCAGGAATTGACAGAATTTAAGTCCCATTTAATTACTTCCGATAATTTAGAAATTCCGATTATTATAGACTACTCTGAAAATCTAAAGAGGAAAATAGATCGGGTTAAATTTGGAAATGGGTCGTTCTTGTTTAACGATGATAGGTCATGGAATATCAATGGTAATCAGGAGATAGCGATTAAAAAAAATGTAGTTAACTTGCATGGTAACGATAGCGAAAATATCAAATTAACTATAAAATTTGAAGACGGAAGGATTGAACAAATTGATTTAGGAGCACATATCATAAAGGAGAGTATGGCTGCTATGTGTCAAAGTTTAGTGGATGCAGATGCAGAACATGATGATGTCCCCTATAATCTTATTAAAATACTATGCAATCAACACTTCTCCAATATATGCAATGATACAGAAAAATTAATATGTATTTGTTATACATCGTTATTTAGTATGTCTCCTGGCTCTGAGTTAATCTCGCTACTGGCGAGAGCATCAGCAGAGCCGAATATGGATGGAATGAGTATTTTTAGTGAGTTTGTTGATACTAAAACTATCGTAGATAAAGAAGGGAATGGGCACAATATTGAGGATTACTTTGACATTCTTGTTAATGGGTTTAAAAAATCATTAGACACTAATCTACAAGCGGATTTAGATTATATTGACAAGGCATTAGAACGGATTAGGCTATCCAATAGAGCGGTTCCATATTTAACCATATTGTATGATCCCGACAAATTATCAGTAGATAATATAAATGCAATAGTAGGTTATTTCGGTATTCCATATATTCAGACACTGAATAATGGTTATCACTTTCCCCAATCGACAAAAGAAGGTGCAGCAGAAGATGAATCATCGGTTGATGTATTGGAACTTATTGCGCAAGAAGCAATGTTCTCGTACATGACCAGACCGAGAAGAGATAAGATATGTCCGTTATACTATATGTGTTCAGGAAGTGAATACGATAAAACTGGATGTATTGGTGCTCCGTGGGATGAACCTTTATGTTCTTTTACAATAGTTAGTTCTCCTTTCTCACTAAATGAGAAAACGATTACATGGCGATTTTGAATTTAAGTTTTTATAGAAATATTTGGTTGGAAAATGATTAGTTGTATATTATTATGATTCCCCAAGAGAGTAATATTATAGGTAAAGGGGGGCACTGGATTGTAGAACGTATTACAATCAATGAGAACGGTCAAGAAGTTTCCGTTGTGAGAAAACATGGTAAACCGGGTAAAGTGGATGAAAATATAGCTGCATTTGAACTTATCTCTAAAGCAGGTTTACCGACCCTTAAAAAGTATGTCAAAATAAGTGAACAGGAGATTGAAGCTGAAGATCTGAATGCAGATACATCCTGTGGATATTTTGTTAGCCCAAACACTGTACGGGGGTGTTCAACGTGTGGAGATATATTTATGAAAATCATAAATTCTGATAGCCCCACCCAATTTGAGAATGAGCAGTGTAAAGAGTTCGACTTCAACGGAATTATCAAAAGAATATCAGAAAATGGCATTGATAAAGTCGCAGAGGAAGGAGTTTTTGACCAATTAAGAGATAAAAAAATTGTTAGAGGTGCTGAAGGAGAGGTGTATAATAATAGAGTAAGCTATATCAGTAACTTAAATTCTTTTTGGCTTCATGCTAAAGGTGATATGGGAAAGGCATCTAAAAATAATATAGAATTATATCCTGATGCTTTCTTCTTTAAAGTAAATCCCAATAGTGGTGAGATTGAATATACGATAGCTGATTTTGATTGCATACGGGATTTAAGTCGTTTTAATGACTGCTATGACGCTCTAATAAAGGGCAATGTTGACCATTTGAAAACAGCATTATATGAGTATATAATGTTTTTCGTTATTGAGGAAAAACAAGATGAGTATATTGAACGTGTTAACAATTTCAAATAGAAATTTTCAGTTAAGGGCTTTTTGTTACTTTTTCTCCCGCTCATTCTCCGGCTCATGGAAACGGCGGAAAAAATCCGCCGTCCGTTTATGTTATATCAGTTCCAAACATATCATTGAAGAACGTTACAAGTTCTTCCCTGTGTAAACTATCCCAATACAAGGATGCAGGATGATACGGCTCATGCCGACCAATTTCATAGGCAATGTCCATTTTCGTGAAACGCTTGCCTTGATTATAACGCATTTCAGTACCTTCTAACCAACGTGAACGACGGTTTTGCTGTTGAATCGGGAGTAGCTGTTCCAACATATAGGCATAATTTTCGCCTACGGTATGTCCGCATTCCATTTTATATGGACTGTCTTTACAACGCTTACATTCGTCAATGGCAGCATCCAAATCGGTTACTTCGATTGTTGCCCCTGTGAGGTCTTTAATTTTAAGTTCCATTTCATTGATTTTTTGATTTATACCAACTATCCCTGTAATTCTCTCCGATGAGCGAGAAAACCCCTGTTTCCTCGCTCTCTTGGGCGTATTTCTTGGCTTCGTGTATGGTCGGAAACTCACCCAATTTCCGAAAGCCAATGAATAGTATATACATGGCTTATATCATATCATGGATTGTTGATGCGATATTACCAGATAACCACTCTTTGACATGGTTCATATTGTATTCAGATGTGATAATAGCCGTATGAGTGTCGATTTGTGTAAAACGGGTACTTTCATAACTGTCTATCCACTCTTTAAGGTTTACTGCACCCCAATTTTTATATCCGTCTGCAAACATTTTGTCTATTTCTTCAATGCTCCGTGCAAACTCTACCTTAGTGGTTTTGTAGTTTTCATCTATTATTTCAAGGTGTCGGAGTGAGCCGAAATCGTCATGCAGACGGGCAAATGACCATCCTGTTTGATAAAGACCGTTTCCCCATTGATGAGGTTTATCGTAGTGTACCAATACTTCTGCGGTGTGTTCACTTATTTTTATATCCTCGATTATTCCCGTAACCATAAGTCCGCTAAATACGCACTTGCATCGTTTTCCAATCAATTCTTCGTTTACTTCTTTTGCTTTCATATCATCATTTATTTAAAGGCATTATTTAATAGGCAGTCTTCTATATCATCGTAGATGTCGTTAAACCTGTCTTGATATTCTTCGTAAAATGAGCCGTTTTCGTCGCACATATCCTCACGGTCTTTGTTATACTCGGCTTCAAGTTGCAGGTCTGCCAATTCGCTAATGATTTCTATTTGCAAGGAGTGCGCATCGTCTTCGTCAAGTGTTATTATACCTTTACAGTGTTTCCAATATGTATGAATATTCTCTCTATCCTGTTGTTGCACCTTACCCCAAAATATACGGTAATGATAATCCGTTGCCGTTTGGCTGTCTATACCCGAAATGACCGATTTTATTTCGTTGGTCATAAACTCCCACCATTGGTCGGCATCCCTATACCATTGGTATGGGTTATCCTGTATTACATTGTCCTTTAGAGCGTAGATATTGTGTGTATGCAAATAGCATCCTGCATTCCTTCGCCAGCACAACCGCAACCAATCTTCATTACCTGTTCCCTCTAACTCCCTGTACTTTTCAAGGGCTTCTTCCACGCCTGAAACATAGATTATTTTCCTGTTGTTGTTGATGGCGTTTGCTAACGTGTAGGCGTACAAATCTGCATCACAGTGATGAAGGAAGTTTGTACCTCTTACGCTAAAGCCGTTCTCTGTTTTTACTATTCTACACCTTTTCATATCATTATGTATTATTTTGATGATTAATTCGTTATGCTGCCAATCGTTGTTCTATAAGTGGCATATTGTTGTTTACAAGTGAAACTATCTGATTATGGTGCTTGCTGTTTTTGTTGCATAATCCCCTGCATTGGATAACTTTCAGTTTGGAAATAGATACCTCTACGGTTTCAATGCGTTTGCCGTCAATGGTTGCCGAAAGGATAAGGGAATCTTCTTTGGTCGAATAGCCACCTACACAATGGTGCATCGCTTGTCCCTCTGCTACTATTTCCTGTACGCTTTCAAGTACACGGACACTGATACGCCCATCGGAAAATATAAGTCCGAAAAACTTAGCTTTAATCGTTCTAAATTCGGCTTCTTTTTCAAGTTGCTTTTCCAATTCCGCTTGTGCATCGGCTTTGGCTTTCTTCAGCATATATCGGTCATGCTCGGCTTTGAGGTCTGTCGGGCATACATATTTGGCGTTATACAGGTCTTTGCCGAAGAAACGGAGATTATCTATATAATCGCACCAAAGCGTTGCATCGTTGATTTTGTAGCCGTTTCGGATGCAGATGCGGACGGATTGCCAATACTTGTCGATATTCTTCCAACAGCTGTCCATGATACGCTTTAATAATTTGGTGTACCCTGCTTTCATCAATGTTTCGGCTCGGCTGTCAGTCAATAGGGTGCGGAACAGGTCTAACGGTTTTTGTCCGTATAATCCCTTTTTGTAGCCTGTTCTTTTCAGTTCGGGGATTAGTTTCATTCGGGGGTAAACCACACCCGTAAATATTTTGTCATATACATTTATGTAAAACTTGTTATTGCTGTTTTCGTGGCGCAGTTCTAAATCGGTATGAAATATCCACGCATCATAGTAGCAAGTACCCATTGTCTGACGGAGTTTTGCGAATGTGCAATGTTTACCATTGGGAGCAATCCACCGTTGCATAACTTCTGAATAGTCGTATTTGGGCGTTTCTCCGACCTTTACCGAACAGAATAGCATTACAGAGCGTAATACCTGATAACCTGCATGGGCGGTTACTACCGTCATGTAGTAACGGGTGCGGAAAGTTCGTTTCTTGGTAGTTTCTACCTTTAGTTTGGTATTACAGTTCGGACAGTTACAGTCCGTTAATGTTGCAACCAAATACCCTGCTCCCTGCCACGAATGACCGCATTTAGTACAGGTTATCACTCCCTTATCGGTTCTACGCCCGATATGGTCGATACCATTCTCATAACCCCATTGAATTTGCTCTTTCGTGAGTTTAGGCAGGGTTTTACTCGCTTCTACTACTTGTTTTTGGAAATTATTCTGCGGTTTCATGGCTCAAAAATTGAATAGGTTGGGTATATTATTGACTTCGGGTTGCTTGGCTTTCGGCTTGGCGTTACTCTGTTTCATTTTGGCATAGGCTTCGTCCTGTACTTTCTGAATGGCTTTTTGCCGTGCCTGTGCCTTTTCCTCATCAGTCAGAATAATGGCGTGGTTTACCACCACATTGCAGTTGATTTGCTTGCCGACCTCGATACTATCCTCATCGTAGTAATGCAGGGCAAGGGAGTAAATTTCATCGTCTGCAAATCCACATATTCCGCTTTGTTGCACATAGTTAAGAATGTAAGTTATACAATCGTCTATGTTCTTATTCGGCTTGGCATAGACAGGAGCAAACAGTTCATCGGTCTGCGCTCTCTGTTCCAAATAACTCTGTATCGTTACTTTGAAGTAATCGGTTGCTTTATTTTCTGTTTTCATCGTTCTTGGGATTTGTGGGGCGAATTGCTCCGCCCCGTGTGAATACTTAATCTAATCCGAAATAATAGGCTAAACGTTGCTCTTGGGATTTAGGAAAAATCCAACCTGCCAACCTTTTTCCGTTGAATGTCAATCGGCTGTTGAACCGTCCGCCCATTGCTTTGAGTTCGTCTTTGATTGCTTTGGTATCTCCGAAAACGGCTACTGCTTTGGCTGAATACTCGACCAATGTGCAACCGCCTGTGTTTTCCTCTGTCGGTTTGCTTTGTGGTGTTGTATCGGTCTTTGAGAGGTGTATATTATCTTCGTTCCCTGCGGTGTAGGCAAAGTCTTCAATCGTGCGTTCACGGTTATATACAGGCTCTTTTTCGATTATCCAACCGCTGTACTTGCTTTTTCCCAAGTAGTAACCGTCGCCCATGCTGTACTTTTCACGGTGTTCGTAATCCTCGTTAAACTCGGCTAAATAGGCGGTTTCCTCAAAGTTGGGTGCGTGTTTCCGCATTTCGGAAAACAAGTCCCTTTTGTGTTTTGAAAAGCCTATGATAACCGTCCGTTGGGTGCTGTGTGCATAATAGTCGGTTTGGTTGTCGCTTTCATTTTGTCTTAAACGTGCCACGATAACCGCCTGTGCATCTTCGGGGAATATTTCGGCAAAGCGTTTGCGCCCGATTTCCTTAACCTGCTCTACTCTGATTTTTTCCTGCTCGGCTTTTTCGTCTTCGGCTTTCTTCTGTCCATGTGCATGTTGAAGAAGTAATGCGACCTCGAAACTGTCCATGAATTGCGGGTTCTCGCTGTCATAGTAATAACCGATACCGAATTTTTCTTTCAATGGTCGAATAATGTCGGTAGTATAAAATTCCTTTGTCCGCTGGTTAATCAACTTGTAAGCAATGCCCCAATCGTTTTTGCGGATTTCGTACACTACATACCTGTCATAGCTGTAACCCTCCATTTGGATAATCTGATTGACTTCTACCACTTGTTTGGCTCTGTCTATCTCCTTGTTTGCTCCTAATAAAAATACTTTGCTCATAACTGTCGGGATTAAAAAATGTAAGTGAATAAAAACCAGAAAAAGCCTATCAGCGCAATGAGAGAGAAAAGGCAGGATGCGATACCCTTTAAGATATTCCAACAGAAAACCACGCCCAAAACCACCCAAATAAAGTCGATGCCCCACACATAGAAACCTACTGCGGTCGCTACTATCTTTACCACCAATTTTATGCTGGATGGAAGGTTGATAGATTCCTGTTTCCTTTGTATTTTTTCTATTGTTCTCATAACGTCTGACTTTTTTTTTATGCCGTGACGGAGCCGGTATGATGAGTTCTGTTTCAGGAGCTATAAAAAGGTAGGCGTTAGCCCATGTCAAGATTTTTGCGGGAAATACGCTCGCCCGTAGTGAACTGCACCCAGAAAGTTGGACATAAAACAAGATTATTATGTCAGAGAAGC
>DAMBSC010000015.1:0-113402 GCA_032054765.1 Tannerellaceae bacterium | reverse complement strand
CGCTTCTCTGACATAATAATCTTGTTTTATGTCCAACTTTCTGGGTGCAGTTCAAAAGCGAGGATGATTTTTGCGAAAACCGCTTTAGCGGCCTGACCTTGCTTGTGGAGAAGAACACGTAGCTATATTTGCCAATGAATCGGGACGGCAAGGGGATTCTCCTTCCTCTCTCATTTTATTGGGACATATAATGGATGCAACGGAAATATATTTTTGTTTAACAAACCATGTGTTAATGGTTAACAAAAAAGATATTCCGTTAAACAAAAAATAGGTAAGACTGCATCACGCTTTCTTCTTCCTGCCTTCCGGCTTAGGTGCTGCTTTACGCTTTCCTTTTTCCGGGGTTTTAGGGAATGATAAAGTAATATTGTAGTCGGCATCAAATACCAACTTGGCATCAAACGTATTACCTTTTCTACCTTTAAATCCTTTGATGAGTTTGGTGGAACCGGAAGATAGTAATTGCTGTACATGCTGGTTGGTTAATTCCTTGTTCAGGAACTTGCGGAATAGAATCAAACTACACTTCTCATTATCGCATTTGGCATGTTTGGAACGTATTACCACTTTTCCGTTACCACATTTGGGACAGGTTATGGCATTAGCTGCCAGTTCCGGGAATTTTAGCGATAATACTTCTTCGGTTATCTGCCGGGTATAGACTTCAATGGCTTTCATAAAGGTATCGGGAGATACTGTATTTCTTTCAATATTCGCAAACATCTTTTCCCACTGACCTGTCATTTCCGCGTCAGCGACTTTCATATCTTTTACGGCATCATAAATGAATAGACCTTTTTCGGTCGGTACCAGAGATTTACTGGAACGTTCGATATATTCCCTTTTGAATAGCGTTTCGATAATGGCCGCGCGTGTTGCCGGAGTTCCTAAACCTTGCTCTTCCATAGCTTCCCGAAGCACTTCATCGGCAATCGTTTTGCCTGCCGTCTCCATCGCCGTTAGTAAAGTAGCCTCTGTAAATAACGGTTTGGGCATTGTTTTCTTCTGCGCCAGGCTGTGTCCTCCGACTTTTGCATTTTCTCCCTGCTCAAATTCAGCCAGTTCCTCATCGGAATCTTTTTCATCTTCTTCTTTATCCTCTGAGTGATTAAATACAGCTCTCCAACCAGGAGACAGTATTTTCTGGGAGCGGGAACGAAAAAGCAACTCATCAAAAGAGGCTTCCATCAGAAGTGATTTTTTTTCGCATTTCGGACCGAAGGCTTCTAACATGCGTCCTGCAATCATGTGATATACTTTCTGTTCTAATGCAGATAATTCTCCCGGATAATCGCCAGTGATAATAATAGCATGATGATCTGTTATCTTTTTGTCGTTTACGGAATTCTTTGTGAGTCGTAGAGTGTCTACACCATCTGAAAAATGCTTAAACTGTTCCATACGCAGAACCATGCGAAGTAGAGAGGGGATTTCCCGGAATACATCTTCCGGTATATACCGGCTTGATGTTCTCGGGTAGGAAGTAAGTTTTTTCTCGTACAAACTCTGTGCGATCTCTAATGTTTTCTCCGCTGAGAGGTCAAGGTGAATGTTACAATTCTTTTGGAGGGTAGTAAGGTCGTATAAAAGAGGTTGCGACTGTTGGACCGTTTTACGTTCCACTTTTGTGATCTTTGCCGACGGATAGTTTTTCAGGTGTTCATACAGTTTTTCCGCATCGGTTTTTTCTTTCAGGTCTTCCACATACCGGAACTGACGCAATGCTCCGTCTTTTTCGAGCGTGATGTGGAGCTGCCAGTAAGGGATAGATATAAAGTTGCTGTTTTCGCGGTAGCGGGAACATATTATCGCAAGGGTGGGTGTTTGTACTCTTCCCAGCGAATTATTTCCAACTCCCGAAGCAATAGCAAGAGCACGGCTACTATTCATGCCGATGAGCCAATCTGCTTTTGCCCGACAATCGGCTGCCCTGAACAGGCCATCGTAATCGATATTGTCCTTGAGGTTTGCCATGCCTTTTTCGATGGCTTCATCCGTGAGCGAAGAAATCCATAATCGTTTGCAGGGTTTCGTATATCCCAGATAGTTATATATGTATTGAAATATGCATTGCCCTTCTCTCGCCGCATCGGTAGCCACGATAATGCTATCGCACTGATTGAACACCTTGTCGATGATATTTAACTGTTTGGCAGCGGATTTGTCTGTTACCATCCCTTTGTCTGTTTTCTTCTGGCGGATCACCAGTTGGAAGGGATTCGGCAGCATGGGCAAACCCGAAGCGGACTGCCTTGTAAAGCCATAGTATCCGGGAAGAGCAAGCGAAACAAGGTGTCCCAATGCCCAGGTTACCATATATCCATTTCCTTCCATATAACCGTCATTTTTTTCGGTTGCCCCAACTATCCGGGCAATATCCAAGCCTACAGAAGGCTTTTCCGTTAATATAGCAATCATAATTTGTTTATTTTGATAGTGGAAAAGCCGTTTCTCCTTACCGGGGAAACGGCTGGTTATTGAATGGTTAAGCAGGCTGTATACCTGTGATTTCAAGTAGCGGAGAATCGCCTTTACGAACCAATTGTAAGGTCGCATCCATAATCACATCAACACCCAATAGTACAAGGCTGAGCGATATGACATTGGTCTTATTACCACTTAAGAGCGTATCAAGTTCTCCGGAGAGTTCCAGTTCGTCTTTCAGAATTCCGATGCCGGATAGTTCGTCCCAGTTCACATTTTCCATTTTGAAAGGCGCGTTATTATCATTTTGAGT
The DNA here is from genome assembly GCA_032054765.1 of Tannerellaceae bacterium. Lineage (GTDB taxonomy): Bacteria > Bacteroidota > Bacteroidia > Bacteroidales > Tannerellaceae > DFXE01. The sequence continues at coordinate 110,662 of DAMBSC010000015.1, read as the reverse complement.
TTCCATAAATATGTTATTCTTTTTTTATGAATGAATTATTTGGCCCGGTATTTATCCGACACTTTTACCTCTCGATTTTTTGTTATCCTGCTGTTGGTTCTGTCCCTGGGCAACTACGTTCCGTTGTGAAGCATCTTTCTTCCGGTCGGGATTCTCGTTGTAATAATCCAGTTTTCCCTGATTAAAGTTTGCTTTCACATACTGGGAGAATTGTTTACCGTCAAATCCTTTCATTCCTTCCACAAGGACAGCTTTACCATCCTGCAAATGTCCGCGTTGGGTAGCTGTGAGAGTTACTCCCCAGACTTCTGCCGGAATCTTAAAATCGGGTCTTTGTTCGAACCCGTCAGGCGTTCTGGAATAACTGGGTCGTCCGGTTTCAAGGTCGAGTTTGACAAAAGAAGAAAAATCTTCTCCCTTGCGATTCACCATATTTTCTATAAATACGGCTTTACCCTGTGCCAGTTCTTCACGGTCTTGAGGTGTTAGAGGTGTACCGTTCATCTCTTTTGGAATATAGATTTCTCTTGCTCCTTCGGGGGAATCAGGATTATAGCGTGTATAAGATGGTCGTCCGCTGGCTTCATCGAGTTTTACGAATGCAGAGAATTTCTCGCCATCCTTACGCTCCATGTCTTCGACGAAGATTGCTTTACCGTTATTGAGGTCTTCCACTTGTTTAGAAGTGAGTTCTACACCCCCAAGTGTTTGACGATTGAAGATTTTGTCGTTATCGAATTTGAACTCGATACCCCGACGGTCGGCGTTGAACTGTACATGGGCATTGAATTCGTTTCCGCTGTTGGATTTCATACCTTCGAGGTACACCGCTTTCCCTTCTTTGAGGTCATTCTTTTCCTGTTCGGTAAGTTTTACTTCTTTGATTTCATTAGGGATAAAAGCATTTTCTACCTTTAGCGCTACCACTTCATTGGTCAGCTTGTCTAAACTCACAAAAGAGGGTGCATATTCTCCCGAACGGGTTTTCAGGTCTACTACACGTCCCATGTTTCCGTTTTCCAACAGATTCTTTTTATCTTCTTCCGAAAAGATATGTCCGAAATAAGGTTTGTCGAGTTCCGGCTTTTGACGGATACCGTGGATGCCGAGTACTACCGGTCCGGCTACGGATTGTTGGAAAGATAGCCGGGCATCCGTGCGTAATACGGCAGAGCCAAAATTCATGGTAATGGGTACGGTTTGATTTGTCTTGTACCCTTTGAGCATCTGGTCGAGTAATCCCTTTTCCTGAAGATATTCTTTGGATATTCCGAAGTTTTTAAGTTCTTCCCAATTAATCATCGCTTCATTGTAGCGATATTTAGGCTGGCTGTTTTCAGTAGCCGGAGCCTGTTGCTGTTCTTGTTGAGCTGTCTTTTTTGCCATAGTCTCATCATTTTTGTTATTAATACTTTGCTCATTTGCGACATTCTTTGGTTTTATCTCGTATTTTTTGAGAAATTCAGCCACTGCATCGGTTTTCTTCCCTTCGGCGAGGTCTTTGATAGCTTGCTTATTTTCCGGCTTGTTCAGTTCTTTCGTTTTCATGGAGAAGATTCCGAAATGGGTCGGGTCTTTTAGCTGGCTCCAAAAGTTCTTTAAGAAGTTTTCCACGATACTGGAATACTTATCCACTTTCAGAAATTCGTTTTGATGCTTTTTGTTGGCAGGAACGGTTTCGTATTTTCCGTCTTTACCGATTTTGGATACTGCCTGAATCATCAGTTCCATTTTGTCCAGAATGAGTATGATGTCGCTCAGTTGCTCATTCTCCTGGATGGGTGGTTTTTGGGGAGTATCTCCCCGGATGTTTTCTTTTGCCATTTTTCTGATTTTTGACTGATTAATAAAAAAATATCAGGTCAAAAATAGACTGGATAATTATATAAAATGCTGATATTTAGGAGGCTGACGAGACGTTTCATCACATGTCATCTTGTGTCATCGGTAAGGAGTTTTGAAACATTAACGGCAATCAAAAAAAGATGGGGAAAATGGGCTGAGAAAAAAGAGAAGTTGAAGAGAAGGAAAAAGAAAAAACGATAATATGCAGATTTGTGAGGAGAACAGCTTTAGTCCCTCCACAGATTATTTCTCATGTAACAGGCTGTAGAAAAATGTCTGATTAGATTATTTATAACGTAAAGCTATATAGGTTTTCGGAAAAGAATATCGCCACAGCATTCCCGTCTGTCAATTTAATATGCGTCATCGTTTCGGCTTCACATGCTAAGTCCCTAACTTATACTTCAACTTGAATATTGTTTCAGGAACGTTTTTTACGGGGGAAATTTACCAGCGAAGTGCCCGTAAATTTTGTCCTAAAACCCGGAGGGCCTGAACGTGGATGAAGCAAGATTCAAGTTATCTTAAAAAAGGGATGTGCATGGGAAGCCAAATGTGAGGTATGGGATTGATAAGCGATATAATTGATTTTGATTAATCAAAGTCATAAACATACACATCTATATTCTCTTTCAATAATATTCTTTGGATTAAGGACTCGATATTTTCCCATTTCCGTCTGTCAGTGGAGAGGTGGCATCTCCTTTTAAATAGATCATTGATTTCATGGATTTTGAGCAACTTGTATGTATTATTGATATCTGCAAATTTAGTAACACATCCTCTTTTTATCTACAAATTACCGGAGGATGTCTCAAAAATAAATTTAGTATTTACTTATCCCGTACATTTGATATAAAATAAAAAATATTGGTATGATGAAAAAAAAGACAAGATATTATATAGTGGTCTTGGTTATAATAGTAATCTTGATAATCTCTCCCTTTTTTATAGGTAAAGGTATAGTAAAGCTAGGGATACTATGCTTGATTATTGGCGTGGCTGGGATTTGGGTAGGTCATTTTCTGAAGAATAAAATTGTGTACAATATAGCTATAGGGTTTCTGATTATTATATTGGGATGTTGGGTTATCTTTGTTACAGGATACACTTTTTCTAATATGTAATAACTGGTATTCCCTAACATTTTTAAAGCGTATTAATATAATTGTTCCAACTAATAAATTTTTAAAGAATTATATCAATTCAAAGAATTGATCAATTTCTTTAATCTTTCATCTTTGTTTCTACCCTCGATTTCTATATCCGGCATTGTCCCGACTTCGGCATTAATACTTCCATCCGGATTAAATCCTGCCGTCCCAGAAAATCTGAAAAGCATTCCACTTTCCGGTAACATTCCAATTACCGGATCATTGCTCACGCCATCGCCATGTGTACGTTGTCCAACTATAGTTGCCCGCCCTGTGGATTTTACAAAATAAGCAAAACCTTCAACCGAAGAAAAAACGGATTTATCAACTAACAAGAAGATTTTACTTCTGAAATTTACCGGATTATCAGGACTTATAGTAATGGTTTCCTCAAAAATCTGAAACCTTTTATTTTGAAATTCTTGCGGAATACTATCATTAGTTGGATATTGTGGCGATAGCTTTCAGCAATAATAAATATTCGGTTTGGCATTCTCAAGAGCATTTTGCCAAGGGATATATTCAGGATATTCGTCTTTTATCTCATCAAAAACTATTGCATACATATCATACATGAATGTAGGTGTATGTATCTTTATTTTCCAGCCAATCAATTCCTGATTTTTATTTTCCCATATGAAAATAAGGATAATCAGCCTCTAATGTATTCCGAATTTTACATCTTTCAGGGTTATCTGATCATTTGGATCGTTGATATTACAAAATATCCCGCTCATTGTTCCTTCGAGATATGGAAATGCTGAATTAGGCTTAAACTTTTTACTTTTTATTGTTATATTAAAAGATTCTTTATCGGGATAGTAAATTTTTTCTGTCTCTTTATTCATATCTTTTATAATGTGACTATATTCTATTCCATTGGCTATATCGCCGTTTGTTATTGTGTGTTGTCCTTCTGTCAATGGGGTTAACATTATGTCTAACCATAGATCATTAACGGGAACTGCCCAACCGTATTCCTCAATGCCATCCGGGTGTATAATATAGGTATAAGGTTTGATAGGACGATCCGTGTCTCCGGTATTTTTAATGGAAACGGGAATGCCGTTTATCGTACCTTCAAAATAACCCATATACCACGGTTCAGGGTCAGGCACGTCTACATTATTCCCTTTGTCGCATGAGATAAAAAGACTCATACAGATAAAAATAAAGCAATAGTTTAAATAGTTCATTAATTTAAAATTTAGTGATTATTTATTTTTTCATGTGCAAAGTTATTACAAAAAATAATGAAACGTTTATTTTACCTGTCACAATCAAAAATAACAAACATTTAATTATCAGCAATTTAAAATCATCAGGTGTCACATTTTGTATCGTCAAACTTCATTTTTTCTCTGATCCGTAGTTTTCTCTGATTGATCGGATGGGTATTTGTGTACCCGAAGCAGATGGCAATAGATAAAGAATCAAGTGATGTTTCTTGGAGGCATAGCAGTAATAAGTCGCTATCCGTTAATCTGGGATATTCTGACTTGAGGGTATTTATATATTCAGCATATATATCGAATAATACGTTTTTCAATTTCTTCTGATCTTCTGTATTTAATACTTTCATTTGTTTTCGGTCAGAAACTTTCCAGCTGGAAAGGGTAATGATCTTTTTATATATATCACTTTGCCCGAATAACCAGTTGCGTAACCGGTATTTCTCTTCTTTCAACTGTTCAATAGTTCGTTCTCTTTCATTTATCTGCTTCTCCTTTTCACTTTGTCCTTGTTGCAGATAGTTATATTCATGTTCCAGATAATTTATCATTGCCATATTATCGTCAATCGTACTTTGCAATGCAGTTAATTTCTGCTGTGCTTTTTCTAAAGATACCTGATATAGAAGTTGTTGTTGTTTTTTCCTGTTGATACGGTTCTGATATAAGATTATCATTATAAAACAGATTATTATAAATCCAGTCACGACTCCGGTCAGTATTTGCTTACTTTTTATTTGCTCTTCTGCTATCCTGATGGAGGTATTGTGTTTATACACCAATTGCTGTATTTCGGATGCCTGTTCGTTTTCCTGTAATGAATCTGTAATTAATACGTATTCTTCGAGATATCCTGTGGCTTTTTCATGGTTTCCGGTTTTTTTTTCTATCTGATATAACTCTTTCAGGCTATAGCTTTTGTATTCAAGGTTGGTGGTAAGTAGGGATTTCTCAAGGAAATATCTTGCCGAATCATATTCTTCTTTTTCATTAAACAAGATTCCAAGATTATGGAATACCATACTTTTATCTTTAATCTGAGGAGTGATGTCATTCAATAAATCCTGTGCGTAAAAGAACGCGGAATCAGGTTGTTGAAGTTCGGAAAAATACAGGCTCATATTGTATTTCGAAGTTACAATCAATTCCGGGTCTTTAGCTGCTATGGCATTATCAATTGCTTTATGCTGTAAAATCAACGTTGAGTCATTTTTGCCGTCGATTAAATAGATAAAACTTAAGTTATTGTACAGGGAGGATTTATCTTTTTCGAGTTCACAAAACTGTTTCATTTTTATATAGATGCTCCTGGCTTCATCATATAACCCTGCATCAAGATAGGAACGTCCCAAAGAGCTATAAACAAGTTTTCTGATTTTTCTTTCATCGGGATATTTATCAAGTATCGTTAATGCGTCATGATAATTCTTTACGGCTTCTTTCCTGTTGTCTATTTCATCTTCCAGTCTTCCTTTATACAATAATACTCGAGCTTTTTCAATCCTGTTATCTTCATAATAAATTAATGCATGATTCAATAATGAATCACAGGACATAAGGGAACCCTTGTTTTTGTCGGTTGCGGCTGCATTAAGGATTGCATAATAAGCAAAATCTTCATCACTCATTTCAGTTGTTGAAAAAATGGATTTTAAAGTCGATAACGCATTTTCAGGATTTGTGTCCATTTCAGAATCAATCTGTGCTAATAGCATAGCGACCTTGTTATCCCGACCGCAAGATAAAGCTAATCCAATATATAATATGATTGAAATGATGTATTTTTTGCTTCTACTCATTCCGTTGTATTTTGAGGTATATATTCTCCCAGGTCAATAATGGCCTGATCGCCGATACTGACTCCGAATATTCCCGTGCCGTCTTCTATGTTAGAAGGTAGCTTTACAGGCAGGTTGAAGAAATCATCGTAATCGACCGAATCATAGATGTTGAGCGCTTTCAGATATAGAAATTGCATTCTTGTGATGCTCATAAGTTGTAATCTTACTTTTACCCGGACTTTTTTAATTTGCTCGTATCTAATTTGTTCATACTGGCCGTTAAGGTATTCGTAGCCTTTTTCAAAGAGTACATAAGGTACTCGTACACCTGTTATCATTGTATATGTACCATTTATGCGTGAGTTATCAAATATTCCCCATAGATTTTCGACCTGTGGCAATATATCGTCATCGTCATTATCTATGAAAGGGCGTCCATCTGTAAGTACAATATCTTCATTGATAAGGAGCGGGTATTTAGTCGACATATTTACTAAGGTATCTTTACCCGTTTCTATGCTTTTTGCTTCGATCTCAGCATCTATGGTTATCGCAATCCTGTAATAGTTTGCCGGCCGCCCATCATCGGTGAATGTTGTTCTTACCCGCAGGAATTTATCGAAATTATTCCACCATTTTTTGATGATCGTTGCGGTGTCTATATTTTCTATGGAGATGGGTCTGGGCACAATTACTTCCGACCATACGTGGTATTTCCCGTCATCAGTCCGGGCTTCTACTTTTACTACATCGTCAGGTTTTAATTTTACGTTTGTTTTATATCGTATATCTTTTACGCCATAGGGATTCGGGACGGAAGAGGGTTCTGCTATTTGGTCTTTTAATTCTCCGTTTACATACACATCGACCGATGCTTTCTCTACAATGCTAGCACGGTCGCGCGCCGTAACGCCCAGCATTATATCATTGTATTCTTTATCTGCATCAAGAAGTGCGTTCAGAATCAATTTGGGAGGATTGTCCTTCACATTGAACGGAAGCTCGTTCTCACATGAAACTGTAATTAACAGGATTATCAGGATATATATATTCTTTTTCATATGTGATTTTTTGTTTTAGAATTTATAGATGTATGATACCGAAGGGATAATCGGCAAGATAGTTACTTTTTTCAAAATTGTTTTCTCATCTCCGGCATATCCGTTGGGATTTTGTTTTGTCGTCCGGTAAATAAATGTAGGATTCATGGCATTATAAACGTTGTAAATACTGATATTCCATGTCCTCAGTCCATGTTTTGTTTTCTTATTAAAATTGATACCCAGATTCAGGCGATGACTGGCAGGCATACGGTAGTTATTCCTGTTTTCTATATAGTTAGCCTGTGCTCCGGGAATCCACCCCGGCTCCTGGCTGGGTATGATAAGGAATGTTTTTTCTTCTGCCAGCGTAGTTGTGCCTCCGGTGTAAAACTCCCATGTAGCGCCTATATCTATTTTTTCGGAAAATTTATGGTTAACCACCGCATTGATATGGTGCCTGCGGTCGTAGCGGTATGGAAAACGTTTTCCGTTGTTTATCCCGTCTTTTGCAAATTTACGGTCGCTCTTTGCCAGTGTATATGCCAGCCATCCGGTGGTTTTTCCCACTTTCTTCTGAACCATAAATTCTATTCCCATAGCACGTCCTTTGCCCGTTTCCACTTTGCTTTCCCAATTATAGGATGAGCCGAAGAAAGAGGCGCCGTCTTTGTACTCGAGTATGTTGTGCATATTCTTATAATAGGCTTCGACTGAGAGTTCAAAGTCTTTAAATCCGGTGTAATATCCTCCGATGGAAAACTGGTTTGCCTGCATGGGTTTTATATTGGCTGTGGCGGGAACCCAGAGGTCGGTGGGCATGGTGATGGTATAGCTGGACAGAAGATGGATATACTGGCTCATCTTTGTGTAGGAAGCTTTCAGGGCCATATTATCGGTTAACTGATAGCGTGCGGATAATCTTGGTTGAAAGGAGGTATAGGTTTTATTTTCCACATTAAACAGGGATAGATGAAATCCCAGGTTGGCACTAAAACGATTGCCGATAATCATATTGTCTTCGACATATACGTTGCCTTCGTGAGCCCTTGTACGGGAGTCTCCCATACTGGTATAGGTGGAATCTATCAACGCCCCGTCGTCATTATATTTCATCCGGGAGCTTTGGACTTCGGGTTTGAAATGATGGTTGAGGTAACCTCCTCCGAATTTTATATGATGGTTGGGCAGGGGGTGGTAGTCGAAGTCGACATTGAATGCTAAATCTTTGATCCCCGAAGAATAATCCGAACTATAATCGTTTCCATATTTCCCTGGAGTCGAATTTTCCAGATATTTTTGATTGAGATTGAATTTATAGTATGTATATGCTACGGTCGTATTACTGAAAAGCTTCGAACTCAATTGATAGTTCCACCGACCGGCAGCGAGTAGATTGCCCCAATGCAGGTCGGAACGGTCTTCCGACAAAGAAATATCTTTATCACCATCTGTATGGCTGGTCATCATTTTGTCTTTCCCGTTGTAGACACTGATAAACAACCGGCTCCGGTCGTTGAAACGATGGTTAATCTTTGCATTCAGGTCGTAAAAATAATAGTTGAATTTCTGGTTTTTATCCATAAAAGGCTTTGCAAGCAAATCCAGATAGGAACGCCTTCCTGATATATTAAAGGAGGTGCGGTCTTTTATGATAGGCCCTTCCAATTGTAATTTACTGGATAAAAGCCCGATCCCTATTGTCCCGTGGTATTTATTCATATCCCCGTCGTTGGTGCGGACATCGATAACGGACGATAACCGACCTCCAAACCGTGCAGGGAAGCTTCCTTTAAAGAGGCTCACTTTCTTTATGGCCTCGGGGGTAAAGACAGAAAAAAAACCAAACAGATGGTCTACATTATAGAGAGGCACTCCATCGAGAAGAACCAGATTTTCATCCACACCGCCGCCTCTAACATATACTCCGGCACTTCCTTCTGTTCCGGCTTGTACACCCGGCATCATTTGTATGGTCTTCATCACATCTGCTTCTCCTAAAAGTGAAGGAGTTGTTTTCATTATATCCAAAGGAATATCCAGCGCACCCATTTGCGTTGCATTAATCCCTGTTTCCGATCTGTTTCCGTAAATCACTACTTCCTGCAACTCTTTGTTGGGAGTAAGTTTTATGTTCTGTTCTACGTTCCCGGCCAGCAGGATATCCATTTCTTTCGATTCATAGCCGACATAGGAGTAACGCAAGGTGGTATTTCCTTCGGGAATGGTAAGGCTGTAAAAACCGTACTCATTGGCGAAAGTGCCTTCTCCTCCGGATGAAGTATATATATTGGCACCGATGAGTGTTTCGCCGCTTACTTCATCGGTGATATATCCGCTGACTGTGTATCGCCGCCTGGCGACCGGTTTACCCGCCGTGGATTGTTTTTTCAGGATTATGTGCGAGGTTTGTATCTCGAAATCTATTCCCTGGTTTTTGAAAGCTTCTTTTAATACATCGCTGAGGGGCCGGTCTTTTACGCGGATGGTAACGGGCGACCTGAGTTGTACGTCCTGTCCGTAGACAACCCTGTAGCCCGTTAGTTTTTCTATCTGGGAAATCACGTCTTTGAGGTTTCCGTTCTTTATTTCCAGGGTGATTTTGTCGTCCGGAGACTGGGCGGATAATGAATGGATGATGATAAGAGCTAATAGTAAAGTTGTTATTCGTTTCATACATGTTTTAATTAATATAGAAGGATATTGTTATTGTGCTGTTCTCGTCGTGCCAGTTGAAACCAGCGGCCGGTTGGAGGATGTTTAATATTTCTTCCAGGGTTTCGCCATGCTCGAACCAGGCAGTGAGTTTGTATGCTTTCAGGGGCTGGCTGTTTATCTCAATCTTGCGGTTGAAGTAGTTGGATAGGTCTTCCGTAATTTCCTGTAAGGTCTTATCGTTGAAGATAAGTTTGCCTTCACGCCAGGATATTTCATCCACAGCTGCCGTATCCGTTCTTTTATCCATGCTTCCGGTTTCTTTGCTGAAAATGGCAGATTCGTAGGGTTGCAGAATGGTGATGTTGTCATTCAGGGTGTTACTTACGGCTACCGAGCCTTCCAGAAGGGTAGTCTTCACATACGCGTCGGCGGGATAGGATTGTACATTGAACTGTGTTCCCAGTACTTCTATGTTCACTTTATCGACATTCACAATAAAGGGGTGGGATGTGTCCCTGGCGACATCGAAATAGGCTTCGCCCGATAGTGTCACATTGCGTTTTTCTTTGTCGAACTTCGATGGATATTCCAGACGGCTGTAATGGTTCAACGTTACGCGGCTTCCGTCCGGCAGGATCACTTCCTGCAAATGGTCGGTCGTGGCGGCCAGTATTAGCTCGGGCTGGCTTTCCATATAGAAATAGGCGGACAGGGAAACCAGCAGAACGATGGAGGCGGCCGCGGCATATTTGAATAATGGGAAGCGCCGGGTTGTTTCTGGAAATATCTTTTTCCCTACGTCCGGGTAGGTTTCGCCGGCGGTATATTTTCCCGTTGGGCCTTTGACGGATTCCGACAAATGGGTGAGCAGTTTGTCCAGGTCGTCTTCGGATAAGTTCTTTTGTTTCATATTCCTCTCTTTTGTCTATAAAGACAGGAGAAATAAAAAAGTTCCCTATCTGAATCAGGAAAAATAGTCTCTTATTTTTTCTTTTATGGATTGAAGTGCCTTTTGCAACTGGGCGTCAACGGTTTTCACACTGATACCGAGTTGAGCGGCAGTCTCTTTGTAACTGAATCCCTGTTCTTTTACGCGTATAAACACTTCATGGCAACGGGGTGCGAGTTCTTCTATAGCATCTACATATATCTGTAGCAGTTCGTCATTCATCAGGATACTTTCAGGGGTTTCGCCGGAATGGTTCGTATCGGTTGCTTCGGTCAGCGGTTCGGTTTCCCTGTTATGTTTTTCGAGGTAATTCAGGGAAGCGTTTTTCAATAGGATAAAGCAATAGCTTTCAAAGTTTGTGATCCGGGGCAATTCTTCGCGTTTGTTCCATAACGAAAGGAAGACATCGGATACAACTTCCTGTGCCCGGTCTTCCTTTTTTAAGAAATAGATAGCTATACGGAAAAACTTGTCATATAATAGATTATACAACAATTTGAAATCCCGCTCATCTCCACAATCTTTCAACCTTTTCAGCAATGGGTTGACTGTAATCTTTTTCTCCATCGGCATGCACAGAAGCTATGACACTGTTGAAGCCGCAGCTTCCTGTTTCATCGACACAGTATTATCCTTCTTTTCATCTATTTCTCGCTATCTATGTATAAAGACAGGGAAAATATTAGAATTCCCTATTCCCACTGGAAAAAAATATTGCTTTATTTTTTCTTTGTGTATGGAAGGGACTTTTTTAGCCTTTGTCCATTTTTTAATTCGCTGATATACTCGGGGTACATCATCACAAAGCTGGCTATGGTGTGGTTACACAACATGTCGCAGTCTGTCCAATTCGTCATGTAATCGTACACCCAGTGTTCAAACACTTTGAAATCGGCAGGCTCATATTGTTTGACCGGGTTTGTGATACCAGTCTGAGCCTTGTTATGGTTCGTGAAGACGATACCCATATCACCGATCAGCCGGTTTTCCTCCACGCCGATAATGGCAAACTGAAAACACGTATCGGCAAGCGTTTGCGGCATATTATTCATATAGTCACAGAAACAGGGAACCACCATCCCTGATACCTGTTTGCGATCACGTCGGAACGGTATGAAAGAATAGGAGATTACAATCCAGTCATCGTTTTTGCCGGTTTTTTCCATCGCCACCTTACAAGAGTGCCACAGTAAGACATGAAAATCCTTATTACAGGCTGAATAACAGCAATTTACAATACTGTTTTTCTTTATAGGTAACGATTTAGAAATCAGCGAACCACTGTGTTTTACCCCATTCTGCATGAATACAAAGAACGACTTTCTATTTACAAATTTACTAAATAAATATTATTTCTAAAACAAAAACTCACAGCAGTGAACTGCGAGTATAAATCAAGTTTTTTATCTGGTAAATATTTTATTCGGAAGGATTGTCTTTCTTTCGTATTTTACCTTTCTTTATCATGATTTCTTCAACTTCAGACGCTTTGTAATATACCCGGCCGTTATCGTAGGTATAGTAGGGTATCAACTTCTTCTGACGGTACCTGGCGATGGTTCTCTTAGTGACCCCCAAAAGTTTACATAAGTCGTAGTTAACGAGCAAGGTATCTCCTTCAAAACATTCCTTTAGCTTATTCATGCGGTCAAGTGTTTTGTCTATTTTATCAAAACGTCCTAATATGATCCGCATCCAATCTTCAAAGCTTTTATTATCCATACGACTTAAGAATATTATTACAATGCAAAGATCAGCAGTAAAAGAAGGCCGGTTTCATAGGTTATACCTGACTCAGGTACTATTTTCACGAAAATAATTATTATTTCACTGATTATCAGGAAGAATGAACTACAACCAAATTAACCATAAAAATTCTATTCGATAAGAAAATGGTTTTTCACTTGTTTTCAGGACAGAATCCATTGAATAAACCTCAAAAAAAGAAATACCTAAGTCAGGTGCCACTCAGGTATTATTAAAGCTATATGATAAAGTATATCTTTTATGTCATTTTGTATAGGTAATTTGTGATACACCATTTTTATAGGTTAAACTATCCTTAGCTTTCCATTCGGACTCTTTGGTATGATTAGGGAATAGCGGTGTTCCATTACCATGAATAACCGGGAAGCAGTTGATTATCATCTCATCCACCATATTGCGCTCTAACAGCATAAATAATAGCTTACTGCCTGAGGCAAGCCAGATATCTTTCCCATCTTTCTCACAAAGTCCTGATATGGTTTCAACAACATTTTCCGAAATGAAATAAATTTTATCATTGTCATCTGAGGGATAAGGAGTTATTACATATACTGTTTTGTCTTTATAGGGCCATTGTACATCCATATTAAGTATGCGGTCATAAGTATGACCGCCCATAATAACCGTGTCAATGGATTTGTAGAATCGTCGTAACCATAATTCGTTTCTGGGTTTATCGGATATTTCATTAACCAATCCAAATCTCCATTACTCCGGGCAATGTAGCCGTCAATGGAAGCTGCTATATATAACTTTATTTTTCTCATGATTTTTATTTGTTCAAGATATATGAAACGAAAAAGCGTGGAACTTACACTATCCCGACATGGGGTACTGGCATACCCAACCGAAACAGGCAAGTCCAGGCCATACTTTCGTATCGCATGAACATTGCGACTGTCGATCTCGGTTGTTTTTGAAAAGTGCCAGTTTTCGTGTCGAGACGTTCAGCGAACGTTATGTTATATACTCAAGAAGTATCTGATATACTCCTGTTTGTTACTATTTTACGCATACAAAGATACTACTAAAATTTGATTCATTTGCTATCAGCATCGTCCATTCTCCGGTTGAGGGCTTCTATCAATTTTTGGAGATAGATAGAGCGTTCTCCTTTTCTACCCCTTATTTCAAGGAATATCCTATAAATATCGCCTAATTTGACATTGAACATCTTTTCACACAATGCAGCCAACACTTTTAGATCGATATTTCCGAAATTGATACTTTTTTCAGAGTGAACCGCATAAATAAGTTCTACCAACGCACTTTTTTTGTCTGTCCATTCTATATTAGACTTCAACGAAGGACTATCTATATTGTGTTCCTCTCTTTTGATTTTCCCTTACTCGCAATTAAGATAGACTGCCAACATATCATTTGCCAATATTCTGGCTATATTAAAATCAAAGTTGGTCGAGAATTTGGGATCTCTTTCAAAATAGAAACTTTCCAAGTTAAGTTCCATATCCCATCTTCCTCTCAAAAAGTAATATTCATCCAGTATCGTTTTCCCTGAACGATAGTATTGTATAAATTCGATATTTCTTTCAGAAAATTTATAAAGCTGGTCCTGTTCGTTTTCTAAGTAGGTTATCTGCTTATGATAGCTACACATAGGTCGATTTATCTCAATGTTGTATATCTTCCGATTATAAATCAGCTTGCAAAATAATTCAGGTTTCGTTTTTTTGAAAAACTTTATTTCTTCCGCTTTCTCTTGAAATACATAATCTGCAATTAATGCTTTGAGCTTTATGAAACCCTCTTCCAGTGCGGAGATTATAATAGGAGCATCTTTGACCACATCTGACAGTTCCAATTCCTTAATCTGAACGAAATTATCCAACTCTTTCGAAATGTCTTCGATTTTCTTTTCCATTCTATTTGTTATTTCATTAATAGCTTATATAGTACGGGTTCAACAAAACGAGTGAGAAACAGGGAACTTAATAAGCCCCCTATAATAACCAATGTCAATGGAGAAAAGAAGTCGGAACGCTCGATTACTAACGGTATCAATGCACATACGGCAGTAATAGTGGTCAGGAAGATTGGCGTGAATCGTTCTTCGTTTGCCATTTCAATAGCCTTGTCAATATCATGCCCCTGCATTCTCATTTGGTTGGTGAAGTCAACAATGATAATCGTATTCTTTACTTCAAGCCCTACGAGTGTAACGATGCCGATAAACGCAGTGAATGATAATGTGTAACCGCCCAGCCATAGTGCTATTACGGAGCCGAATATTCCCAACGGAACGGCTGAAAGAACGATTATCGTTCCTTTTACTCCCTTAAATGCAAGGATCAGAACGGCAACAATAGCAAATACGGCGATTATCAATGCGCTTATTAATCCGCCAAATGATTCCTTTTGTTTTTCCGATTCGCCACCTATCTGAAAGTTGTAGGAAGGCGGCAGTTTGATTCCTTTTATTTTGCTGACTATTTCGCCCGTCAGTGTACTTGCCAGATAACCTGAAGCTACATCGCTGGAAACGATTACGCTGCGTTGTTTGTTGTAATGCTGGATAACGGATGATTCGCTTTCAAACTGATAGGATGCAAGTTGGGATAAGGGTATTAATACGCCTTTCAACGAAGGGACGTATATCTGACTGAATGCTTCAAAATCCGTCTTATTTTCATCGGGCATTGTCAGTACGATATTGAAATTGTAATCTTTGCCTGAATTGTCCGAAAACTCGCCGACTGTCTGCCCGGCAAATGCCATCCGTACTGTCTTTGATATTTCAGACACGGGTACGCCTAACTCTAATGCTTTTGCATGGTTTATATTTATTTTAAGGCGCGATTTGGTTTCATTTAATGGGTTATCCACATAAAGCGTTCCGGGTATTTTACTCATAATGTCGGCAACCTGCGCAGCTAAAACACGAAGGGTATCCTGATCGTCGCCGATAATGCGAACTTCTATCGGGTTTTTTACAGGGGGGCCCTGGGTGAACTCTTTTACCTCGATTTTGGCGCCGGGATAGGTGGAAAAGACCGACCGCAGAGAATCCAGGAATGCAGGTGTTATTGTCTTTTCGTATGCTTCAAGTTGGCAGAAGAGTTGTCCGGTGTTGGAATACTGTGGTAATTGTGTCAGGTTATAATATACCTGCGGATTTCCTTTGCCTATATTGGTGGCAACCTTGGTTATCTGTGGGTAGTTTTTTAATTCATCTTCCACCCAACGGCAAACGCTATCGACGGTAGCTACGTTCTTTTCAAGTGGAAGGGTAACGTTGATTAGGAATTGTGGCTTTTCCGCAGAGGGGAAAAGGCTTGTTCCAATCGCCTTCACCAATCCCAGGCTAAGAACAATCAAGGCAAGTGCGGAAAACAGGGTGGTTTTTGGATGTGCAAGACATTTTTCAAGAGCTTTTATAAAAACGCCTTCGTTGAGTTTCATTAGCCAACGATAGAACACGTTATCTCCGATCTTGTCTTTCATTATCCATTTCGAAACCATTGGGGTTAAGGTTATCGACACGAAGAAAGAGCCGATCATGGTAAATACCACCGCCAGCGGTATAGGACGGATGAAGTCGCCTACCATACTGTCCAGCGTGATAAGGGGCAGGAACGAAAGGATAATACAGATAGTAACCGAAATAATGGCGAATAGTAGTTGGTTGGTTCCGTTTACTGCCGCATCCATCCGTTTTTCTCCTTTTCTTAATTTGGCTACAATGTTTTCGACGACAATAATACTATCGTCCACCAATAGCCCCAACGCAATGATAAGCCCGACGATGGAGAACTGGTTAAGTGATACCCCAGTAAGATTAAGCAGTATCAATCCGATAAATATGGAGGTAGGAACGGCAAACATGACCACAACCGACGCGCGTGTGCCTAATGGGAGTAATGTTATCAATACTAACAGGATAGCTATAATGAAATCCCTGTAAAGGCCACTTAACCGATGGGAAACGCTTTGGCTCTGGTCGAAAACTTTTTCCAAACAGATGCCGTTATCGCTGTTGTAGTAAGGCTCAAGCTGTTTTTCTATCTGCTCCGTCAGGTTAAAGATATTTGTTCCGTCCTGCTGGTTGACGGAGATAAATACCGCTTTTTCGCCATTATATCTTGCGAAATAGTTTATCAGTTCATAGCCTGAATAAACATCGGCTACGTCTTTCAGGTAAACGAGTTTACATTCCGACGACTTGATAATCGTATTCTGCACGGCCTCCGCAGAATTGTATTCGCCGGAAGTTACGATGTTATAGCGGTTGGTAGAAATATCGAGATACCCCCCGGGAATATTAGCTGATTCGCTTTTAACGGCGTCGGATATGTTTTGCAGGCTTATGTTGTATGCTGCCATTTTCGACAAATCGACGTTTACCGTAATTTGTTGTTTGGGCAGGGCGTCGATACTCACTTCTTTTATCCCACTGACTTTTTCTATGGATTTCTTTATTTTATATGCCATATCCTCCATTTCCCGGTATGGCTTATCTTCGCTGACGAGGGCGTATTGCAGGATATTGACGTCGTTTATGGAAATCTGATCGACATTGATACTCCGTATGCCCGACGGCAGGCGTGGTATTACTTTGTTTACCTGCTGCTGTACTTCGTCGAGTTTCTTATCTTCGTCCACATCTTGCGTAAATTTTATTTGGACAACGGCGATACCGTCCCTGATGTCGCCTTTTATAAACTCAATATCGGTCAATCCGCCTAAAGCCGATTCAATGGGCTGTACGACCAATTCTTCAAGGTCGCCCGGACTTGCACCCGGATATATACATACTATTTTATACTGCGGAATGGAGAACAGCGGATCTTCGCTTTTCGGCATAACCATAAACGTTTGTATTCCCCAATAGGTCAACAGGAGGAAAATGCAAATGGTAAACTGCCAGTTCTTTATAAAAAACTTAACCATTGAATTAAAAATTAAAAGTTAAAAATTGGAATGTCTTTCTCATTTTTAATTGTTACTTTTTCATTTACTTTAGCTCTGTTTTTACCGGAAGTGATAATGCGTAAGTCGGCAGGCAAATTCTCGTTTATAGATACGGTCTGCTTATTGATAGAGCGTATAGATATAGTCTGTTTTTCGACAATGTTATCCCTATTGAGCGTATATATAACGGCAGTATTTCCGTCCGCTCCTACGAGGGCTTCAAGGGGTATTTCCGTAAATATCTGTTCCGATTCGTGGGGAATGCTTAATTTGCCGGATAAGCCATAAACAACATTTTCTCCCTGTGGATCGAACGAAACGTAACAGTCGTAAGTGCCGGTTTTGGCATCGGGAACAGAGGATAGTTTGATGATTGTTCCTGTGAACTCTTTACCGGGCATTACGTCGAGGGTAATAACGGTTTGCTGTCCGACGGTAAGTTTTACCCTGTCACGGTCGCTGACGCTTATTTTGAATGTCCATTTATTTGCTGTTGAATTGGTATTACTGCCTATTACAAATACGGTTGCTCCGAGCGTTTTGAACTCTCCGGGATTTACCTGGCGCCGGAGGATAAATCCTGCTGCCGGAGCACTGATATATGCTTGTTGCCTGTTAAATTCAAGGCTTCTTAATTGCTGTTGCCCCGATGATAGGACAGTCTGTGCGTTTTGCAGTTGTTCCAGCGTTGCCACTGTGTCCCGCACAAGTTGGCTCAGGCGGTATTCATCCCGTTTCAGTTTATCAACATTGAGCTTTGCTTGTTGCAGTTGGGCATCCAGTTCGGTCGTATTTAGCCGGGCCAGTATTTGTCCTTTTTCTACATATTGCCCTTCTTCGGCATATACGGATTCGACCATACCTCCGGTCTTGAATGAGAGTTCTATTTCTTCGCTGTTAGAGATTGTCCCGCTTGAAGCTATTACTGTTCTTATCTTTGATTGCACGGGGTTGATAGTTTCGACAATGGGTGTCTGATCGATAACTTTCTCTTGCTTGCCTACGCAGGAAGCGGAAAGAATTAAAAATGAAGAATTAAAAAGTAAAAATTGAAAGAGAGATACTGGTCTTTTTATTTTCACTTTTTTATTTTTACTTTTTAATTGAGAGCATTGTGTGTTAGCCAGCGCTGATATTTTATTTTTCATATTATCTTAATTTTTAGTTTTTTACTTTTAATGTTTATCCGCATAATTTCCCTATGCTGATCTTCTGCCGGGGGGCTAATCCTTCTTTTTATCTATTGCGGGGGGGGTCAACCTTCTTCTATCCATTGCCGGGGGGTTCAACCTTCTTCTATCTATTGCCGGGGGTTTCAACCCCCGGATTAAGGGAATGGATAATAAAAAATCCTTTGTGGGCTTTAGCCCCAATTCTAATATATTCAGGGGTTAAAACCCACCAATGAATGGGCTTTGCCCATGCTCCTTTATCCGGGGGTTGAAACCCCCGGCAATAGATAGAAGAGGGATTGAAACCCCCGGCAATGGATAGAAGAGGGGTTGAAACCCCCGGCAATAGAAAGAAGAAGGGCTGAAGCGCCCCGGCAATAGAAAGAAGAGGGGGATGATAACGGATAATCATAATGATATTTTAATTTTTAATTATCAACCTCTTTCCTGTTGTTTTCTGGAAATTGGCAGTTTGTATCAATAGCTGATAATACCACTTATAGTTATTGGCATCCGATTGTAGAAGCTGTTCCTCTGCATCGGTTAGTTCAAGGATAGTTGCCATGCCTTGCCGGAATTTTTGTTCAACGGCATTGTAATAAACCATAGCATTATTGTAGTTGTCCTTTACAGACGGATAGTTTCTAAGTTCGGTAGTAACATCATTCAGGGCATTCATTTCGCTTAATGCAAGTTGGTTTTGCTGCTGTTCGTATTGCAGTTTCAAACCGTGTAACTGAAATGCCGCCTGTCGTGATTTTGCTTTGTTTACTCCCGAATTAAAGAGATTCCATTTTAACGATACCTGCACCTGTCCGATATAGTTCCGCCCTTGCTCGAAGTCTAACCGTGTACCTCGATATCCTGCCAGTGCTCCAAATTGGATTTTAGGGAGTGCATTTGCCCGTATCATATTCTGTTGGGCGATTGTGTAGTCCATCATACTCCGTATATGGGAAAGACGGTATTCGTTATCCGGGTTGCTTTTAGATTCTTGTCCTAATTCATACCTTGCAGATTGCTCATAGATATAAGCAACGTCTATTTCTATACCGGAATCCAGGGAACGGTTCAATAGGAAATTAAAGTAGTTTTGGGCTTTCGTTTCTTTATTCTCCGCATTACGCAGTTGGGCTTCCCGGTTGCTGACATTTGTCCGGGCTTTATATAAAACCTCTTTCGTTACTTTCTGTTGGGCGATAAGGTTTTCAATGCCTTGCAGGTTCTTTTTGGTCAGGACAAGGCTTTGCGATATGCACTCTTTTACAAAATGCGCCTGTAAATACGTGAAATAAGCTGATTGTATTTCGGCTTCCAGTTCCGTTTTGAAATCTTCGAGTTGTGCCTGTACAGATCGGCTTCCGGACTCTTTCATTTGCTTGTTATAAGCCAGTTCCTTGTTAAATATAGTCTGGGTAAGTTGAACGCCTGCAAGGTAGGAGTTCCGGGCAGGGTAATACAGTTTTCCGTCATCAATATATGAATTGTCAAGTGTGTTAATAAAATCCAGTAATCCTGATAATACAGGATTATCAATTTCCTTGTTTAGGTCGTAAGGTTTGCGAAACAAATGCTCATAAGAAGCTACAAAATCCACGCTGGGAGCATAAAGTCGTTTAGCTTCTTTCAGCCCCCAAACTGCCTTCTCGTAATTTGCTGTTAGCTGTTGGGTATTCAGGTTATTATTTAAACCTTCTTCTACATAGCTGTGAAGAATGTTTTGGGATAATCCTGCCTCAAAAAATAAAAGAGGTAGGAGTAATAAAAAAAGAATCCTTTTCATCTGTTACGTCGTTTATTTACGAAGCAAAAATGAAAAGGATTTATAGGGTATTAAAGCGAAAAATATACGGGGCGGACAAATTAGGGCAGGAAATGGACAGAACTACCGAAGAAGGAATTTCTAATTTTCAAACGATACCCATTTCAAAAAATCAGACGTTTTAGTTTTACCTATCACGACACTTTCAGGTGTATCAACCGTTAATTTAACGGTCAGTTTCCGGGCAAAAAAACGTTCAATATCCCGTATCGCATCACGGTTTATAAGATACTGGCGGTTTGCTCTAAAGAATAGTGCCGGGTCTAACATTCGCTCCATTTCATCGACCGAGCCGGAGTAAATATACTTATGTCCTTTCAGGGTGGTTAGGGTGAGGGCATTTTCGTCCCAATGGAAAAACGCAATGTCTTTCGTCTGTATCGGGATAATTTTCTCTTTGTAGTTGATCAACAGAACGGATTTATAGGCAGGTTTTAGGTAAGTCATAAGCTTGTCTATGCTGTCATTATGAAACGATGTTTGCATAGTCTGGTATTTATCCAAAGCTCTTTCTATTTTCTCCCGGCTGACGGGCTTTAGTAAATAGCTGACGGCGCAGGTGTCGAACGCCTGCATAAGATATTCGTCAAACGCAGTACAGAACACTATGGGACTGGTAATTTTAATGTTTTGGTAAATGTCAAAACAAAGTCCGTCGGATAACTGAATATCCGAAAATATAAGGTTGGGTTGTTCGTTTTCCTTAAACCATGCCAATCCGTCTTTGACCGATTCTATAACGGCAACAATCTTTATTGTGTTGTCGATTTCTGCCAGTATCTTAATAATTCCCCTGGCTGCTTTTGCTTCATCTTCTATAATCAGTAAGTTCATGAATTAAAAATTAAAAGTTAACAATTAAAAATGACTCCCCTTCTCCCAATTATTCATTTTTCATTTATCAACGGTAATTTTACAATGAATTTCGTTTGGGTAATTTCAATCGTTATTTCCTTTCGGAATAACAGCCAGTAGCGGTTTTTAATGTTTTCAAGCCCCATGCCGCCGGAGTGTGCTACTGAAATTTTCGGTTGGTAGGAATTTTCGACAATCAATTCATCAGCGGTATTGTAGATAGACAGTTCCAGCGGTTCATGTACCGAAGCGATATTGTGCTTTATTGCATTTTCAGTCAGTAATTGTAATGTAAGCGGAGGAATTTGGGTATTTAAGATAGTTTTGTCGATACGGACATCTATCTTAATTGCATCTTCCAACCTCGTCTTTATGATATATAAGTACGAGTTTACAAAATCGAGTTCCGCACTTAACAGGGTGGTATCTTTTTGCTGATGCTTCAAGGAATAACGGTAGGTGTCGGCAAATTTGTCGATATACTCTTTTACGATGCTTTCGTTGGTCATTAAACTAAGCGTGTTCAAAGCATTAAACATAAAGTGAGGGCTTAACTGTTCTTTTAATGTGGATAGTTGCGCTTGTAGCTGTTCCTGTTTCAGTATTTCTACTTCCAGTGCTTTAGCCTGCTGTTTTTGCATTATTCGGATGAAAAAGACAATGAAGTAGATAATGACATTGAAAGCAAAGCCTCTTACCAACAATAAGGGTGTGCGGTTATCTCCCGCCGAGGGTAGGAAATCATTGCCGGGATTGATTAAATTAAAAACGGCTTCGTAAGCAAGCACAAATAGGGTTAAGACCGCGATACTTGCCATGCTTACCCATACTTTCGGCGCTATATTGCCGGATTGATCCCACCATTTGCTATTTAACAAGCGATAGTAGTAGTACCAGCAAATAAGAATATAAAAGGCAGTATGTAAAAACGCATGAATTATATCCGGCCAATCTTCTGATCGTAATATACCCGGCAGGCAGACGACAAGCGATATAACCAATGCCAGGGCACAACCTAATATAAATGCGCCTTTCTTCATTATTGCAAATTTATTAAAAGTGCCGAACTTATATCTTAAACTCTTATTTTCTTATCAAATTGTATGATACGCCAACATTAAAAAACATATTCATATCCTGGGATGTCTTTATCAGTTTGTCGCTGGAATTTTTTACTTTCATTTGTCCCCAAAAAGTATTGACTCCACCTCCCCGTATCGTAAAAATGAAGTTTTGCGACAGGTGATGTTCGTACATGAGTTCGGTTCTTATTTCGTTCCGGTTGTAGGTATAGGTATCCATGAAACCTGTCTGCTTTGGGTAAGTGAAGAACAATTCACCCTCGTACCGTATTCCGGCAGATAGACGTCCGTTTCTGGATACATCTTTCCGCATATAGCCGTATTTCGGAAAAGCAAGGTCGAGCATCCATTTATCGCTCATTTATGCTCCAAAGAGAAGACCGGAAGAATGAAAAATATAGCTGTCAGAGAAGTGTTTAATTGCGCTCCGAGTGTCATGGTTGTGGTTTGGTTTCTTTTCATTACGATTACTGCCAGGAGAGTGGCACTAAGTCTTTCAAATCCTTTCTGGGAACCGTCTGTTATCAGGTTGGCATTATACACTATGTTTTTACGGAATAACATGGAACGGTAGGTAAAGCTCAATGCGCCGGAAAAGAAATGAAAATCTTCGTGATTGTCATGATGTAATCCAATCCCGTTTACCAAATGGCTTTCTACATCTTTAAAACTTAAAGATTCATATTTGTAGCGCCATGAGGAGGATATAATGAATTTTTCTTTCATATAGATCGGGAAATTTAATGCTGCTTTGAATCTCTTTTGGCTATTTAATGTTCCTTTCTCCATATCCTTATCATCGAAGGTTGAGGTGTAATCCGTAGGAAAGAACTGCTCATACTGAAAATCCAGAAATCGTGTACTGGGAAATTTGTTCGTAATGAACTTTCCGGCCTTAACTCTAAGGGTGTCGCTGCGGGTCTGCGCCGTGACTGATGTTGTTCCAGCTATTGTTAGTAACAATATCGAAGCAAGAAAATTACTCAATTTCATGTTATCTGTTTTTGATGTAAAGTTGAGTAGGAAAAACAATATCGGAAAGCAAACAATATACGGGGTGGGCAAAAAGGGGGATGAAGCGGACAGATGTAAAAACAAACAATTTTACAATGAAACAGAGATTTTTTTAGTATATTTGCATTGTATTGGAAATGACAATAGCATTGTCGGGCAGAACGCCGAAAAAGCACTATGTTCATTCATTTGCATGGTTGTTTTGACGCTCTATAAGATATTATAAATGTGGTAGTTACCAAAAGATAAAACGCTCTGGTTACACCACTTTTAAGAAAAGCAAAACGAGATAAAACGATGAAATTCAATAAGTTTCACCGTTTTTCTTTTATATCAGCAAAGCAAAATGGTGCAAAATATAACATATTTCAGTGTGTTTATCGTTGTACTTTTTTTGAGCCATAAAAGTACAACAAACAGGAGTCTTTTGTGCT
This sequence comes from Tannerellaceae bacterium, assembly GCA_032054765.1. GTDB lineage: Bacteria > Bacteroidota > Bacteroidia > Bacteroidales > Tannerellaceae > DFXE01. The sequence continues at coordinate 86,928 of DAMBSC010000015.1, read as the reverse complement.
GTTTATCAGTATTTATCATAGCACTTCATTGGTCGGTAATAAATAATTTTACACCATTAAAACCGATCAGAAAATGAAGAATGAAAATTTTAGCATTCTTTTCTTCATTGCTAAGAAAAGACTATTAAAAAACGGAGAAGCACCTGTTTATCTGCGTATAACAGTAAACGGTGTATGTGATGAAACAAGAATCAAAAGAAGTGTTCCTGTAAATCTTTGAAATCAGGCAAAAGAATGTTCCAGAGGAAAAGACAGAAATTCTTTTGAACTGAACGAATATATTTGTTCCCTGAATCTTAAATTACTCACTATCCACAAAGAACTCACCTAAAACAATATTTCTCAAAGTTGTTATTAGGTAAATTATTCTCCAGAGAGAGAAGGAAAGTTTTGAATGTTTTGCAATATTTTATTTTGGATAGTCTTATGTCAAAATAATCTACTTAAATTATATATGAATCATAGAAATAAGGCTTAACTTTGTTTGAAACTAATTATGTGCATAGAAATGAGAAATATAATCAATCTACTAAAAAAAATAAGAAAAAGGGATTATTTGAAGAAAAGATATGATTATTTATATGCATTTGTGGGTATTGGTAATCATAGTATTAATAATTTATATCCGGTATTGCATTATCTGAATGTTCCTTTAAAATATATTGTTTGTAGAAGTAAAGAAAGTTGTGAATTAGTTAATAATATCTATACTTCAGTCATAGCAACTCCAGAATATGATATAGTATTGAATGACGATCAGATAAAGGGTATTTTTATTTGTGCGGATCCTGCTACTCATTATGAATTAACTCGAAGAGCATTACAAAAAGGGAAACATGTTTTTGTAGAAAAACCACCATGCCAATCATCTGTAGAATTATATGATTTATCAAAACTTGCAAAAGCTTCTGGCTTACATTGTTTATGCGGTATGCAGAAACGTTATTCACATTGTACTTCTTTATTAAAAAAGAATTTAAATATAGAAAAAGTTATTTCGTATAATTATCGTTTTCTAATTGGAGGATATCCGGAAGGTAATATATATTGGGATTTGTTTATCCATCCCTTGGATTTAGCAATTTTTCTTTTTGGGGAGATGAAAATTATTTCTGTTCTGAAATCGGAGAGGGATAGAGGTCAGCTTTCCGTTTTGTTACAGGTTCAGCATAAAAACATTATTGGTAATATAGAAATATCTACACAATATAGTTGGTCAGAACCTAAAGAAGAATTAACTATTAATAGCTCAAAAGGAGTATATGAGATGCTAAATCATCAGATATTATCTTATGCTCCTAAGCCAAACACAATCTTTTCCATTCCAACAGAGAAGATATTTCCTGTTATTCCTGAAAAACAAATTCTTTTTAATGGCAATAGTTTTCTTCCCGTACTTCAAAATAATCAGTTAGTAGCGCAAGGATATTATGGCGAAATTCATACTTTCTTAGAATTATGTGAAGATAGAAAAGCCAAAAATATTTCAACTACTGAAACACTGATCAATACATATAAAATAATAGAATCTCTAATTTAAATATGATTTAGGTCGGGAGATATATACCCACATGTTGTATATAGAATAAAAGGAAATTCTATGTATAACAAACTTGATTACGTTCGAAGAGGAGTAAAATTTACAAATAACATTTTCTTTCCGGGTAGAAAAAAAATCTCAACATTAATGATTTATAGTACCAGTCTTTGTAATTCCAGATGTAAACATTGTTTGATTTGGGCAAAACATCCGGTGGAAACAATGGGAAAAGAGAAAATTGTTGAGGTTATGAATAGTCGTTGTATATCAAAGGATACGAATGTTGGTTTAGAAGGTGGGGAGTTTCTTCTACACCCTGAAGCGATGGAAATTTTGGATTGGTTTTCCCATAATCATACAAATTTTGATTTATTGACAAATTGCCTTAAGCCGGATAGAGTTATAGATGCAGTAAAACATTATCCACCACGTCGTCTTTATGTATCATTAGATGGTAATAAAGAAACATACCTTCATATGCGTGGGCGAGATGCATATGATCAGGTAATAAATGTTTTAAAGGCATGTAAAAATACTGTTCCTATGTCAATAATGTTCACACTTTCTCCATATAATAACTTTTCTGATATGGATTATGTGATTGATATTGCTAAAGAGCATAATGTTGATATCAGAATTGGGATATATAATAATATGGATTTTTTCGATACTGTTGATGATGCTCATAACGAAACTAATACTAATTTTGTTGATTATCAAACTGCCGATTATCATCATAGCTTGAAAACAGCTAACGTTGCCGAGACCTCCGAAAACCTGGATTTTCTTCTTTTGTATGATGAATGGCGTAAAGGAAAATTAAAACTAAAATGTTTCAGTATATATGACTCAATAGTTATACACCCTAACGGGGATATCCCACTTTGTCAAAATCTTGATGTTAAATTGGGAAATCTATACGAGAATAGTCTTGATGAAATATTTAATTCATGCATATCCAGAAAACTGCAAAAAGAATATGCTAATACATGTAATCGTTGTTGGATAAACTTTCATAGGAAATATGATATAGTCTTACTAAGAACCTTAGAGCGATTTTTTCCAAAAATGCTAATAGAGCAGTTTTATGGAAAATATCAATGGAGTGATAATAGGAAAATATCCTATAAGAAATATTTAAAAAAGTGCGAATGTAGACATTTCCATTAAACCGCTTTTACTTTCCACAATTGTTGATTATACGTTCAACATATGTCGAATACAAATTCAACAATTGTGGAATACAAATTCAATATATGTTGAATCTAAATCTTGTAGCAAATTTCTTCAAATTCACTAGTGCATTTGTCAATGTTACCTGTATATATTAAAATTCTATTGTTCTTTCCTCTCGTTTTTCACGCTCTAAATTGGTTTCTCTTCGGGTACGGTTAGTATTACCACTGTTAAATCTGATGCCTAATCTGATGAATATCATATTATTGTATGTTTTAAGGTTAAGATTTGTTCTTTCAACGTAATTCGGGGTATCTATTTTTTTTAACTGATTGTATCTTACTCCCCATGAAATAGGAGGGATATAAGATAATGCAATACTAAGTCGATTATCCCAACAAAGCTTATTTACAGATAAGGCCCATTTATCCATATTTATCATTTGATAACCTTGTAATAAAACATGTTTATCCATTTCTCTGTAGTAACCGAATTCTGCTCCGATATTATAGGTGGGATTGTAATAGTTTATTTCGGCATTTATCAACCAACTGTTTGAAGAATTTTTAATTTCACCTTCTTTTACCTTATTATAATAAAAAGCAAACATGGATTTTAAATTAAAATACTCACCTAAAGGTTGATCATAAATTGCTTGAATAAGGTATTGCCTAAAATCTACGTTTTCAAATGTTCTGTATTGTACACCTTCTGCTTTATATATTTCGCTGATCCAATCTGGTGTATATTTGAAAGAAGGCGAAATGGATAATCTGTCCCAAAGAGTAAGTCTTACAGATATATTATGTCTTGTCGCTGACTTGAGTTGTGGATTTCCAATATGAAACAAAACGGAATCATAAGCTGTTTGCATTGGACTAAGCTGGTATAAAGACGGATAATAATTGTTTGTCGAATAACTGACATTTATATCCATATTGTTGTTTGTAGAATAATTTAACTGAATGTAAGGTTGAAAACTCCAGTAATTATTTCCGAAGTCATATTTGTTATCAATATGTATGTGCTCGATAGTAGCACCCAATTTCATTTTTAGATTCTCTGTGGGATTAAAAAATAAATAAGCATATAATCTGTTTCTTAAATCATTATAGTTAAGAGGATTTCTATATTCAAAACTATCAGATGTGTATTTTCTCCAATTGTTTGAGTATCCCGCATTAAGAGACAGCCCTTTTTGAAAAGTGAAAATGGTCTCAAGATTAAACGTGATTTGCTTTTTATTTTCTTGATAAATGTTTTCTCGAGTATAGTACATGGAATTACCATTCATGTTTTTTTGTAAATATTTATTCACAATATTATTAGAATAGTAGTTGTAAGATAAGTCACTATACAAATGGAATTTCTCGTTTATTATGCCTTTATAAAATAATGATATAATGTAATCGTTATCTTTGGCTTGATTTATTGTTGAATTTTTCAAAAGAAACTTATCCTTATGGACCAAGGAGGTTGTATTCATGGAAAAGTTATTATTTGTGTGGATATAGCTATAAGTATAATCACCTTGTAATGACAAAGAATGGGACGGATGAATCTGATAATTTAGACCTGTTGTAACAGTATTCTCTTTCTTTTTATAGTGGTCATTAGGATTAGTGGTTGAAACATTTTCTGATTGCATCTCCATCAGGTCTTTATAAAGGATTTTCCTGTTAATAGGCGTATTCCATCGACTCCTGCCATAATAATAAGTACCATAAAGGTTGAACCTGTTTTGAGTATATGTAATACCTACCCCAGGTTGTTCATTTGCCAACCAATCATTTCCATTTGTACCGACGGGATTAATAATACTATAATTTGTTACATTTATATCATATCCAGAATAATCCTTTTTCAGTATAAAATTGATAATACTAGAATAATTTTCCGATAAATAACGACCTGATAATTCATTGAGAACTTCTATTCTACTGATTCTATCCGGTGAAAGATTTTTAATAAATTCCTGTGATTGTTTTAAGCCATCAACCAAAAGCAGAACAGCTTCATTACTTCCCACTTTTATGCTATTACTTATTTTATCGAAACGTACACCATGTATCTTATCTAATAATTCGAAAGAGTTAGTTGTACCTTCTTTCATTTTAGAAGTTACAATATAAACATTCCTGTCAATATCATGAAGAACTGTTCCGGTAGTTACAAGTATTTCTTTTAACTCTTTTTCAAAAGTTAAACCCTGATATTTTTCAATATCGGTTAAATTGTTTTCTTTTATTACATTGGACTGTTTTGGTATTATAATAATATGTTTTTCTGTTATTCTGTATTCGCATCCAGTGTTTTTTAAGATTACAGAAAAGATTTCTCCAAGACTTAAGAAATTAGCCGGAAGAATGACCTTATTATAAATGTTAAGGTCAGAATAATTAAAAGCTATAGTATAGGATGTTTGTTTTTCGATTTGACGAAATACATCCTCGATAGAAATGTTTTTTTCAGTAATGGTTACCGAAACATTTTGTGTAGTACCATAAAAAGGCATTAACAAAAAGAGAGACATAAGGATTTTAACCAACAAATTCACGGGTTGTTTGTGATAATTATTTGATTTCCATTTATCTGATACGAGAAATTAGCTATATTTTTCAGAACATTCAGTATTTCAACTAAACTTTCATTATTTACAAATTTAATAGAGAAATGATCGCTATTAGTCGATACTGAATCTTGAAATATAAATGTAATATCGAACTTTCTCTCCAATGTAAGAAAAATATCTTTTAAAGTATCATATTTGAATAGTAGTTGTCCATTTACCCATCCTGAAGTATTCTCTTCTAATATGGATATAAGTTCTGTTTCGTTTGTATTATGATTGTATACTAATTGTTGGTTTGGTTCTAAAGCATATCTGTCTCCAATATTTGTTTCAACTTCTATTCTTCCCTGATCCAGACTGGTGATTGTCCTTTCATTATTGTGGTAAGCAGAAATATTAAATTTTGTTCCGAGTACCTTTACCGAAAGATGAGTTGTTTCTACAATAAAAGGCTTAGAAGTATCACTTTTAACAGAAAAATATCCTTCTCCGTCAAGTTGAACTTTTCTGTAATCGCCCTCAAAGTTTTCGATGTATGAAATTGTACTTCCTGCATTTATCCATACCGTAGAGCTATCTGGTAAAGTAACTTGTTTATATTCTCCATTAGGAACAACTATTGTTAATAATTGATTAGTGTGATCAGAGGAAGAGAAATAGATATATCCTAGAGTAAATAATAGAAACGGAATAAATATCACAGCTACACGGAGAAATATATTTTTTAAAGGTATCTTGAAAGCTGTACTCTCTATTCCGAGCTTCTTATTCACCTTCTTCAATGATTGCTGAACAGAAGAATCTGTAGTTTGAGAGATTGTGTTCCAGTATTGATACAAATAATCTTTCTTTTCTTCTATATATTGATTGTCAGCTAACCATTGTTGAACTTTCTTTTCAGTCTCTTCAGGGTAGCGTTTTTCAAAATACTTATTAATAATTTTAGAAATATATTTATTCTTCATAGATCATTTCTCTTTATTTGTTATACAACTAATTCCTATAAAACTCCCGATATAAGAATAAGAAAGAAATACAGAACAACTTTTCTGAGTTCTTTTAGTGCAAGACTTAATTGGTTTTCAACTGTTTTTTTTGAAATGTTGAGCTGTTTTGCTATTTCTTCATTAGATAATCCCTCTTTCCGGCTTAATAAAAAAATCCTTTTTCTCTGTTGAGGCATTTGCTCAACAGCCAACTCTATCAGCAAATTAATTTCGGTGGCAAATATCGTTTCTTCAGTTGTATTTATTCCTTCAGTAAATGTCTTGTTTATATTGATAATAAATTTATCGTGGACTAATGCATGTTTCAGGTAGTTTAGAGATGAGTAGTAAGCCATTGTAAATAGAAAAGAGCTGAAGGATTTTTCTACATTAATCAAATTGCGATTTGTCCACAATTTAACAAATATATCCTGGGTAAGTTCTTCAGCATCGATTTCAGATCTTATAATCTTTTCAATAAAATGTTTTACTTTATTGAAATATGCAATAAAAACTTTTTCGAAAGCTTTATGATTACCTTTTTTTAAAGAGAGCAAGACTTCTGTTGTGATTAAATCGCTCATATAAAAGAAACGGGTCAAAAGAGTTTTCTATCATGCAAATATACAGTATTAATTAATACTCTTTTCTTAAATTGACATAATAAACATTTTAGAAACAATACAGAATTTATTTACCTTTGCCGTATGAGAAATTCCATATATAGATTATATATTTTCAGTTTAATATCCATATTGGGTATAACTGAACTCTCTTCGCAAACAGCAGATAAAGGTTATTCTTTAGAATATCGTGTTGAGGCTTTTGGATCGGCGGGTACAGGAGACTATACGCCATTCTGGATGGTTAGCAATCGGTATGGAATCGTTCCTTTGGATGCTGGGAATGGTTATTTGAAGCCGGGAGTTTTTTATATCCAACATTTTGGGAAAGGTTTTTACTGGAATGCCGGAATTGATTTAGTTGCTGCTGCTCCCCGATATAAAAATGTATATGTACAACAATTGTATGCAGAAATAGGCTTTCAGGCTATTTTGTTAAGTGTTGGGAGTAAGGAAAAATATACGTCTTTATGGGATAAGAATTTGAGTTCGGGAGATATGGTTTTGTCATCTAATGCTCGTCCTATACCTGAAATAAGTATCAGCTTTCCTGAATACACAACTGTGCCTTTAACTAAAGGATGGCTACATCTAAAGGCAGAGTTTGCGGTTGGCAGATCCTTTGATAAAGGGTATTTAAAACATTTTGCTAATGAAAAACAAGTATTTACGAATGATGTGCTATGGCATCGTAAATCCGGTCATTTCAGGGTTAAAGATACAAGAGGAAACTTTCCTTTATCAATTGAGATAGGCATGCGTCACGGAGCTCAATGGGGTGGGACTTCAACCGATCCTAAGATTGGCATTCAACCTCATTCTTTGAAAGATTTTATTAAAGTCATGTTAGGTAAAGAAGGAGGAAGTAATGCATCTTCCATGGACTCAGTCAATGTATTAGGAAATCACTATGGGTCTTATGACTTTAGGATAAGTATGGAATTGGGGAATATGGAATTTCAAGCTTATCATCAACACTTTTTTGAAGATAAATCAGGGATGAGGTTTCAAAATAAACTTGATGGTTTATGGGGTATTCAAATAGAATTGCCCAAACTCCACTGGATGCGTAAAGTTGTTCTTGAACACTTAAATACTCGCCATCAGAGCGGACCTTTTCATTTTATCTTTTTTGATCATGATAAATACTCCGGTTTTGGAGGTGGCGGGGATAGATATTATAATAATGAAGAATATACTACCGGACTTTCTTATTTCAATCGTTCGATAGGTACCCCCCTTTTGAACTCTCCCGAGTATAATAAAGATGGCTCTTTAGGTTTTAAGAACACCCGAACTCGCCATTTTCATATTGGTTTTGAGGGAGATATTACAGAGAGAATATCTTATCGTACTTTATTTACAGTAATGAAAGGGTGGGGGGGAGTTTATGATCCGTATCTTGACCCAAAAGGAGGTACTTCAACGTTAGTAGAGATTACATATAGTCATCCCCGCTTGGAAGGATGGTTGTTTCGAGGTTCTGTGGGCGTAGATACCGGTGTTTATTTAGATAAAGGTATTGGATTTGGTTTTTCTGTATCAAAAAGTGGTATACTAACTGCCAGATAAATTTTTATTTATATTGTTCCCACAATGCAGAGGCAATAATCTCGTGAGTTTCTTCAGCTAATTGTTGTAAACCTTTATTAGATGGATCTATTTCATCAGTAGATATGGGCGCATGGATTATCATTTCCATTTTATGCCGATGTAAATTCAATGAATGGATAGGCAATACATCAAAAGGACCGTTTAAGGTAATTGGTATAATAGGTAAATGCTGATCAAAGGCCATCTGAAAAGCTCCTTTTTTAAATTTTACCATTTTACCGGTATAAGTACGTGAACCTTCGGGGAAGACGGCTACGGAAGCACCTTTTTTTAAGGCTTTTTCGGCTTCGACCACACTCCGCATTGCAGCTTTACGTGTTGAATTATCAACGAAAATAAAACCGGCAGCTCTACAAGCTGCCCCTACAACAGGTATTTTACCCAGACTTGCTTTCATAACCCATTTAATCGGTACTCCCAAAAAACCATAAATAAGGAAAATGTCGAAAGCTCCTTGATGGTTAGCCACAAATACATAAGATTGCTTTCGATTGATATGTTCTCGACCACGAACTTTTACAGGACATAATGCTAAATAACAGGTTAATCGGGACCAAATCATACCCGGATAATAAGCGAAAATCCTTTCACCACCTAATAAGCATCCAACCATAGTAATCAATCCGGTGAGAATGGTAAGTACCACGAAAATGGGAACAAAAATCAACCATGTGTAGATAACGTAGAGAATTCGTACCATCTTAGTTTTATTTAATTCACAAATATAAAAGCTAAATTGTATCAATTCATTATTTTTATTCTAAAATATTTTTGGAATCGGGTTATTATTACTTTATTTGCGGTAGAATAAAAATAATTATAAATATCTATAACCATGAACAGTTTGTTAAAATATTTGGGTGTGATTGTGCTTCTTATTGGTGTAGCAGTACTTGCGATCCCTACTATTACAGGTGGTTTGAGTAACACAATCCTTTTATTAGGTCTGGGACTAATCGTTTTAGGTTATATCGGACATATTATACTTAATAAAAAATTCCAGTAAATATTTTTTTAAGGAAGTAAAAGGAGAGTATACTTTAAGTATGCTCTCCTTTTACTTTTTATTTCAAGATAGTTAGCAAAAACGCTTAGTTATTAAAAAAACTTTTATCTGATTTGTTTTTTTAGTAATAAAATGATATATTTGATACCCATATCGTCATATAGAAAAGTCTTTATTAAAAAACCTAAACAAGAAAGTAGATCTATGAGTTATCTTGAATTTGACAAAACGATAATGATAAACCTTCAAGAATCATTAAGCCGTGAAATACTACGAACAAACCGAAAGGGGGCCTATCATTGTACTACTGTTGTAGATTGCAATACCCGAAAATATCATGGATTATTAGTAATGCCCGTCCCAGAGCTTGATAGTGATAATCATGTTATTCTGTCTTCATTTGATGAAACAGTTATTCAACATGGCGCAGAGTTTAATCTGGGTTTACATAAATATGAAGGAGATCATTTCAGTCCTAATGGACATAAATATATAAGAGAATATAATTGTGATACAGTACCGTGTACCCTTTATAGGGTAGGGGGAGTGATCTTCTCTAAGGAAAAAGTCTTTGCAATGTATGATAACAGGATAATGATAAAATATACATTGGAAGATGCTCATTCACCTACAACTCTTCGTTTTCGACCTTTTCTTGCTTTCCGCAATGTAAATGAATTAACTCAGGAAAATTGGTCAATCAATAGTTCATATACAGAAGTGTCAAATGGTATAAAGATGCGTCTGTATGAAGGTTATCCTGAATTATATATGCAGTTTAATAAGAAGGTGACCTTTGTCTTCGAGCCTTATTGGTATAAAGGATTGGAATATCCGAAGGAACAGGAAAGAGGTTTTCCATACAAAGAAGATCTTTATGTACCGGGTTACTTTGAATTATCTATAAAAAAAGGAGAAACAATCTTTTTTAGTGCTGGAGATACTTCTGTATCAACAACCCGTTTGAAAGGATTATATGAAAAAGAGGTTTCATCACGTACACCCCGTACAAGTTTTTACAATTGTTTAAAAAATTCAGCTCAGCAATTTTATTTTCGTCCAACAGAAAACGATGCTTATTTGTTAGCTGGATATCCTTGGTTTAAAGTACGTGCACGAGATTTATTTTTATCTCTTCCCGGATGTACACTTTCTATCGATGATCCCAACAGGTTTGAGAAGATATTGAATACAGCTATACCTGCAATGAGAAATTTTATGCAGGAAGGTAAATTAGATACGGTAATTAAGGAAATAGATCAACCAGATGTGCCGTTATGGTGTATTGGAGCTATTCAGCAATATGCATTAGCCGGAAATAAAGATCGATGTAAAGATCTTTATTATAACTTCATCAAAGAAATAATTCATTATATTCTCGATCAGAAGCACCCTGATATGAAGGTGATGGATAATGGTTTACTATATGCCGAAGGGAAAGAGAAACCTGTCACATGGATGAATTCTACAGTCAATGGTAAACCTGTAGTACCCCGTTCGGGTTATATAGTAGAATTTAATGCTCTATGGTATAATGCCCTTTGTTTTTATCGGGAGTTAACAGGTCATGTAGCAGATGATAGAATTGAAAGTCTTATTGAGAAGGTAAAAGAGTCGTTTATAGGTGTGTTTCTGAATGGATATAATTATTTATTCGATTCTGTTGAAGGTACAAAAGTAGATTGGAGTGTACGTCCCAATATGATTTTAGCTGTTTCATTGCCTTATTCACCGTTAGAAAAAACCCAAGGGCGGGCAATTTTAGATATGGTTACAAAGGAATTGCTGACTCCAAAGGGAATACGTTCTTTAAGTCCTAAAAGTGAGGGCTATCGTCCAAATTATATAGGGGCGCAGTCTGAACGAGATTTATCTTACCATCAGGGAACAGCCTGGCCATGGTTGCTAGGTGTTTATCTTGAGGCTTATCTTCGTATATTTAAAAGAGGAGGTATCTCTTTCGTTGAAAGGATGATGATAAGTATGGAGGAGGAGGTAAAGTTACATTGTATAGGAACTATACCGGAATTGTTTGATGGTAATCCACCTTTTACAGGTCGCGGAGCAATATCTTTTGCCATGAATGTGGCAGCGATGATACGGGTGGTGAATTTGTTGGAGAAGTTAAAAGCAGAATAAAACGTCGTTGCTTATGAAAGCATTAATGTATGGATGGGAGTTTCCTCCCCATATATTGGGAGGATTGGGTACAGCCAGTTATGGCCTCACTAGGGGTATGGCTTTACAACCGGATTTGGATATAACATTTGTTATACCTAAACCTTGGGGTGATGAAGATCAGAGTTTTCTTAAGATAATAGGAGTAACGAATGTACCTGTTGTTTGGAAAGATGTACAATGGGATTATGTGAAAAATCGTATTGGACAATATATGGATCCTCAGAAGTACTATGATTACCGAGATCATATTTATGCTGATTTCAGTTATCGGTATGTAAATGATTTAGGGTGTATTGAGTTCTCCGGACGGTATCCTGATAATTTACTTGAAGAGATTAATAACTATTCTATCGTGGCAGGAGTGATAGCCCGTACTGAACAGTTTGATATAATACATGCTCACGACTGGCTTACTTATCCGGCTGGTATTCATACAAAGAATGTTAGTGGCAAGCCATTAGTAATACATGTTCACGCAACAGATTATGACCGGAGCCGGGGAAATGTTAACCCTGATGTTTATAATATAGAAAAGAACGGGATGGATTATGCTGACCATATCATTACCGTCAGTAATCTTACCCGGCGAACTGTTATAGAGAAGTATCATCAAGATCCGGCTAAAGTAACAACTGTTCATAATGCTGTCGAACCATTGAGCCCTGAGATCATGGCAATCAAAAATAAGAAGGGCGTTAAGGATAAAGTGATCACTTTCTTAGGCCGTATTACCATGCAAAAGGGACCGGAGTACTTTGTTGAAGCGGCGGCTAAGGTATTACAGAAAGCGCCTAATGCACGCTTTATTATGGCTGGTAGTGGTGATATGATGGATCAGATGATTAATCTTGTTGCAGCCCGTGATATGGCGGATAGATTTCACTTTACAGGTTTTATGAAAGGTAATAAGGTGTATGAAGTATTGAAGGCGAGCGATGTATATGTTATGCCGTCAGTTTCAGAGCCGTTTGGTATCTCCCCGTTAGAAGCTATGCAATGCGGAGTTCCTTCTATCATCTCCAAACAGTCCGGTTGTGCCGAGATTTTGGATTATGCTATAAAGGTTGACTATTGGGACATCGAAGCAATGGCTGATTATATGTATTCTATTATTTCGTATCCTGCCATGCATGAGTTCCTTAAAGAAGAAGGTAAGAAAGAAGTAGATAATATAAAATGGGAATATGCCGGACAAAAAGTGCGTCATATTTATGATCAGTTAGTTCAAAAGTAAAATATAAAAAACAAGATATTATGAAAACGATTTGCTTTTATTTCCAGATACATCAGCCCTTTCGTCTGAAAAGGTACCGTTTTTTTGATATAGGAAATGATCATTATTATTATGATGATTTCCAGAATGAAGATATTATTCGCCGGATAGCTGATCGTTGTTATATCCCGGCAAACAGACTTCTGTTGGAAATGATAAAGTCGAGCAACGGAAAGTTCAAGGCGGCATTTTCAATCTCCGGGACCGCTCTTGAGCAAATGGAGATCTACACACCCGAAGTGATAGACGGCTTTATTGAACTTATCAAGACAGGAAACGTAGAACTAATGACGGAAACTTACGCTCATTCATTATCTTCCTTGGGAGATCATGAAGAGTTTAAGAATCAGGTAAAGCAACATACAGACAAAATGAAAATGTTGTTTGGCGTGAAACCTAAAGTTTTTCGTAATACTGAATTGATCTATTCTGATGAAATTGCTGATCTGGTTTACAAAATGGGTTTCAAAGGGATGCTGACTGAAGGTGCTAAACACGTATTGGGATGGAAAAGCCCTAATTATGTGTATTCTTCTGTTTCGCAACCTAACTTGAAACTTCTCTTAAAGAATGACCGTTTTAGCGAAGATCTTTCCATACGATTTAATAATTATAGCTGGAGCGAGTATCCGTTGACGGCTGATAAGTATGTGTCATGGATTGCCTCCACGCCGGATGATGAGCAGATCATTAACCTTTTTATGAACTATGATGTCCTGGGCTCTTTCCATCCTGCCGAATCAGGAATCTTTGATTTCTTTAGAGCTTTGCCACGCTTTGCAGCAGAAAAAGGCATCGGTTTCTCATTACCTTCGGAAGTCTTTAATCTTTTAAAGCCTGTAGATTCTATATCGGTTCCATATCCTATGTCATGGGTGGATGAGGAAAAAGACTGTAGTTCATGGTTAGGTAATGTTTTACAGCAGGAAGCTTTCGGAAAAATCAATAAGATCAGTGAAAGAGTTCGCTTGATAGAAGATCGTCGAATAAGGCAAGATTGGAATTATCTGCAAAGTAGTGATCATTTCTATTATATGAATACAAAGCATCCCGGTGAAAAAGGTTTCAGCCCTTACGATAATCCGTATGAAGCATTTAATAACTATATGAATGTATTATCCGACTTTATTTACAGAGTTGAGGCTGAATATCCTTCTTCTATCGAAAATGAAGAATTAAACGCATTGCTGACTACCATAAAAAACCAGGATGAAGAGATTGGTAAATTGCAGAAGGAGATTGAAACTTTGAAGAAAAAATCAACAAAAAAGGAAACAGTAACAAAATAGTTTAAACTTTTTTCAAACTATCTTGTTATAATCATATAGTGTTTTTCATGGTATTAGAATTAAGTTAGATTAGGTTATCCGTCTTGTTCGTGAGAATAGGACGGTTATTTTTTTAGAAAGGTTTGTATTTAGACGCTGTTAAAATTTCCTGAGCATTTGTTTGCTGCATTAGAGCTTCAGGAGTTGCGTTTGTTTCCTTCATAAACTTATTAATGATCTGCCAGCCTATCCATGTACCTATATTCCCCGGTGCATCGGCCGTTAATCCAACATTCTGCATCTCTTCAAAATACTTATTTGTCGTCAAATGGTCGGGAGTATACAAATGTTTGTTCTCAATAATCATCTTCCAGATATCGCCTTCATTCTTTTTACACCATTCATATTGTTCTTGGGTATAGCCCATTAATTCGTAAGGTTCCATTTCAGGAACTGCTGCGGATACGATATATTTTAATTTTCCTTCATATATCATTCTGTCCAGAAGTACATTCTCTTTACCCGGAAAAATATATTCCGACATGAGCCAACCCGTTAGATAATCCGGAACAATGTGCGAACGTTGCATCTTTTCCCGTTGATATTCATAGAAAAAGTTTTCATACAACGGATAGTCTTTTCCCAGGTATTTATCTATGGATATGGATAATAAATTTTCGGCAACCAGAATATTCTGACCAAATCCGGAAACATGCATATAGACAGTCGGTACAGGTAAAGAGGGCAGATTATCTTTCAAATAAGCAAAACCACTTCCTAATTGCTGTTCAATATCCCCGACCGAGTCGTATGCAGTAAGTGCATTCTGGTATAATTCCTTGAGGGTAGGTTCCGAATAATATTGCATTAACCTTTCACCAAAACCCGGCATATCCGTAGATTGCATATTAAGAATACCTTTACCGATAACTTCCATCATGGTTGGATATTCCGCTAAAAGTTGCCTTTCAATAGTTGAATCTTTTGTTTCGATCAGCTTAAATAATGCTTTATCAAAACGGTTAATATGGATCGGATCGGCAGAAGAGTACGGATTATTTGCCTGACTCTTACAACTGATAAAGATAAAGACGGAAATAATAACTAAAGATAATTTAAACTGCATAGATTTATTTTATTGTTTGAAAATCAGATTCTTGAAAACGTGTAACTTCCGTGTCCCACCTTTCTTCAACAAATTTACCATGCTCAGGGTTTGCAGTATACGCATCAAAGTCGGCTTTATTCTTAAACCGCATGTAGAAACCATACTGATAATCGTTCTTTGGACTACATTGACGGAACACCTGGAAATCGTGCACGCCTGGAACTTTAGTAAGGATATTGTATCCGTCAGTTAAAAACTTTTCAGCTTCAGCGGAACCCACAGGATATTTTAAATCAAATATAACGGTGTGTAATATTTCACCCGGTTTAAGTCCCGTTGAACTGTTACAACTTGTTGCTACACCCAGTGCGGAGATACCTGCTAATGAAGCCGCACTACTTTTGATAAATTTTCTTCTTTCCATAAGTTTAGTATAGTCTAAATTAACGTCGTATAAAGACAGTGATACGTAAAGCCAGATCGAAAAAGACCATTTTAGCATTGACATTTTGCGAAATATGCCGCTCGGCTTTTGCAAGTTCATCCACCAATTCGAAAACGTTTCGCTCATTTACGTAAGGTGAGAACTTAATAGAAAATGCTTTTTCTTTCCGATTCATGTAATTTATTTCGTCAGCTTTGAAAATGCACATGAAATTCTCTCTGATCAGATGCTGACAATAGGTAAGAAAGTTCTTTTGCTTTTCCCTTCCTATACCGGCAAGCAGATCGGCCATTTCCTTCATTCCTTTCACATTCCGAGCCCATGAATTCCGCATCATACCGATAAACTGTTCCAGGTAAAAGTTGTTTTCGTCGTCTGTTCTGATCAGTTGTATGGCTCTCAGGTAATCTCCCGCTGCCAAATGGGCAACTTCTTCTGCCTGTTCTTTCTCCAGCATTTCCCGTTCCATCAAGGCACGTGCTATACTTTGCGTTTCTATCGGGCGGATATTGATCGGTTGAGCCCGTGATAAGATCGTACCTAACACTCTATCTGGTTCTTCAGATACCAAAAGAATAACTGTATTTAGAGGAGGTTCTTCTATCACTTTCAATAATTTATTGGCACATGAAAGATGCATTTTCTCCGGAAGCCAGACCATAAGGATACGATAATCCGCCTCATATATCTTAAGGCTTAACTTACGGAGGATTTCTTCGCTTTCTCTGGCATATATCTGAACCTGGGCATTTCCCGGCTCAATTTCATCCAACCATTCATTCAGGTCGAAATAAGGATGTTCTTTCACAAAGCTGCGCCATTCAGGAAGATAGTCATCGCACACCTCTTTTTTCTTATCTTTCTTCGCCATTGGGAAAACGAAATGCAGATCAGGATGCTCAAGCCTGTCAAACTTTACGCAAGACGGACATTGTCCGCAGGCATCCGTATCGGTAGGATTTTTACAATTCAGGTAGCGCGCGTAAGCAAGAGCCATAGGGAAAGTTCCGCTTCCCGCACGTCCGCAGAAAATACGGGCATGGGGCACAACTTGCTTTTGTGCCGATTCAATCAATTGTTGTTTTACTTCTTGTTGGCCGATTATATCTTTAAAGTACATACTTTCTTTTATGAAGAATCAAAAGTAGGATAAATCCCTGACATGAACAATACGGTAAATTCAGAAAAAAAGTATAACGAAACCCCTTTTTTATCTTGATTAGTGAATGAAAACTGCCAATGATTTTGTTGTCCGACGGCCGTCAGCCAATTAACCGACGGCCGTCGGACAGCTAACCGATAGCTGTCGGTCAATTAACCGATAACTATCAGCCAATAAAAAGTAACCATTAAAATTCAACAATATTCTACATAAGAATTTAAAAAGTATCGGCTGTCGAGAACAATTTATACCGATGCTTGTTCAGACAGAAAATAATTAATGATATGAAACACAACATAAGACATAGTCAGAAGCAAAAACGTTTTGAAGTAGAAGTAGATGGACGTTTGGCCTATCTTGAATATAGATTGGGCGAGCGCACAATGGATTTAGTATATACCTATGTGCCTGAAGAATTGAGGGGTAAAGGCATTGCTGAAGCCTTAGTTGAAGAAGTCCTGGAATATGCCGATGCGAATAATATGAAGATAATACCGACTTGTTCATATATCGAGTTATATTTAATTCATCATGCGGCATATAATCGTTTAGTTGCTACATAAAAAGTGTGCCACTTAAATACTAATATTCGTTATCAGATTCTTTTTACTTAGCGAAAATCACTAACTTTGCACTTTCTTATAAGCAAGTAATAGATTTCTGATAACTAAATTATTATTATAGTGGCAGATACAAAATATATCTTTGTAACAGGTGGTGTTGTTTCTTCCCTTGGAAAAGGGATAGTTTCTGCATCATTGGGTAAGTTGCTTCAAGCAAGGGGTTATAAAGTAACTATCCAGAAATTTGATCCATATATCAATATCGATCCCGGAACACTTAATCCTTATGAACATGGAGAGTGCTATGTGACAATAGACGGTCATGAGGCCGACCTTGATTTAGGCCATTATGAACGTTTCATAAATATACCAACTACACGGGCTAATAATATAACTACCGGACGTATTTACCAAAGCGTTATCGATAAAGAACGTAAAGGTGAGTATTTAGGAAAGACTGTACAGGTCGTCCCTCATATAACCGATGAGATTAAACGCAATGTCAAACTATTGGGTTCAAAGAACCAGTTTGACTTTGTGATTACCGAGATTGGCGGAACAGTAGGAGATATTGAATCGTTACCCTATATAGAAAGCGTGCGTCAGCTGAAATGGGAATTAGGAAAGAATTGTATGTGTGTACATCTTACCTATGTGCCTTTTATCGCGGCTGCGAAAGAATATAAAACGAAACCAACTCAACATTCGGTAAAACAATTACAGGAATTAGGTATTCAACCGGACATTCTAGTACTGCGTACCGAAACATTTCTGAATCACGATATACTGCGTAAGGTAGCATTGTTCTGCAATGTTGCGGAAGAGGCGGTTGTACAATCCGTGGATGTTCCTACCATTTATGAAGTTCCTCTTATTCTTCAAAAACAAAAGATGGACATAACCGTCCTCAAGAAAATGGGACTTGAAGTAGGGCCTACACCTGAATTGAAAGAATGGAAAGAATTCCTTCAGAGGAAAACCGATGCCAAAAAGTCGGTAAAGATCGGACTTGTCGGGAAATATGTTGAACTTCAGGACGCTTATAAATCGATCGACGAATCGTTATTACAGGCAGCAATTTATAATGACCGTAAACTGGATCTTCACCTTTTCCATTCGGAAAAATTGAATGATGCCAATGCCGCTGAATTACTCTCCGGTATGGACGGGATTGTTATAGCTCCCGGTTTCGGACATCGTGGAATAGATGGAAAGTTTGCAGCCATAAAATATGCGCGTGAGAACGATAAGCCTTGTTTCGGTATATGCCTGGGTATGCAATGTATGGTGATAGAGTATGCCCGGAACATTTTAGGACTTGAAGGAGCTAATTCTACTGAAATGGAGCGTAATACACCTTATAAGGTTATCGACCTGATGGAAGAACAAAAGAATGTTACCAATATGGGTGGAACAATGCGTTTAGGTGCTTATGACTGTACCCTCAAAAAAGGCTCCAAAGCCTATCAGGCATACAAAAAAGAGCATATACAGGAACGCCATCGCCATCGTTTTGAATTTAATAATGAATATAAAGAACAATTTGAAGCTGCCGGGATGAAATGTGTCGGTGAAAACCCTGAAACCGGATTGGTTGAGGTAGTAGAACTTCCTAATTTGAAATGGTTTGTAGGTGTTCAGTATCATCCTGAATATAATAGTACGGTAGTAAATCCTAATCCGCTTTTTGTGAGTTTTGTAAAAGCGGCTATAGAAAACAAATAACAATTTAAATGGATAAAAATACAGTCATCGGATTCCTGTTGATAGGAGTCGTCTTATTCGCTTTTACCTGGCTTAACCAACCCTCTCAAGACCAAATCGATGCCCAACGTCGATACAATGATTCAATCGCACAGGTTGAATTTGCAAAGCAGGCAGAGTTGAGAGAATTGGAAAATAAAAACGCCATTGAAGAAAATGCAATCCAAAACTTACCTGACTCTGCTAAAGCCGTTCAATTGCAAAATACCTATGGCGCATTTGCCGGCTCGATGGAAGGAGAGGAAGAGATTATAAAGTTGGAAAACAATTTACTCGAAGTTCATATCACAACAAAAGGAGGACGTCTTGCCTATGCAAGATTGAAAGAATATGTAACGCATGATTCTTTGCCTTTAATCTTGTTTCAAGGGAATGAATCCAAACTCGACTTTACTTTAATAACCGCTCATAACCGCGTAATAAATACCTCTGATATGTATTTCACTCCGGTTAAAGGTAATGATCCGAATGCAATCACCATGCGTTTGAATGCCGGAGAAGGCTCTCTTGATTTCACTTACTCGTTGAAGCCCGATGATTACATGGTTCAATATACCATTCAAGGTCATGGTCTAAACGGTATTTTGTCACCAAGTACCAATGCCATCGATATGGTATGGGAACAGGATATCCGTCAGCAGGAAAAAGGACGTAAATATGAAGATCAGCATACAGCTTTGTATTATAAGTTTATGGCTGACGACGTAGAACACTTGAGCGAAGGAAAAGATCAAAGCGAAAAAGTTTCCAACCGTTTGAAATGGATTGCTTATAAGGATAAATTCTTCTCATCTGTTCTTATTGCAGATGAAGGGTTTGAAGCTACCACACTTGATTCGAAACAGTTGACAACTACTTCAAACTACTTAAAGAAATTCAAGACGGTGACTTCCTTACCTTTTGATTTACAAGGAAGAGAACCTACAAACTTACGATATTATTTAGGTCCTAATCATTATACATTATTAAAGAAATACGATAAGGATGTTGCGGAGGAAGAGCAACTTGACCTGGAAAAGCTGGTACCAATGGGAGGTAGCGTATTCCGGGTAATCAATCGTTATTTCATAGTTCCTGTCTTCGATTGGCTCGGTAAATACTTTACTAATTATGGGTTAATCATTTTCTTACTTACACTTATTGTAAAGATGGTACTTTTCCCTCTTACATATAAGTCGTATATGTCATCAGCAAAGATGAGAGTATTAAGACCACAGGTGGAAGAGATAAATGCCAAATATCCAGGACAGGAGAAGGCGATGGAACGTCAGAAAGAAACGATGGCCTTATATAGTAAAGCCGGTGCCAGTCCGTTAAGCGGTTGTTTACCAATGCTGTTGCAATTTCCGATATTGGTAGCTCTATACAACTTCTTCCCGTCCGCGATTGAGCTTCGTCAGCAGAGTTTTCTTTGGGCTCAAGACTTATCGACGTATGATGCTATTGTTACCTGGAATGCTCAAATTCCTCTTATTTCGACTTTCCTTGGAAACCATTTAAGTTTGTTCTGTATATTAATGACGGCAGTAAACATTGTCTATACCAAGTTCAATATGGAGATGACTAATACCGGTCAACAACAAATGCCCGGTATGAAGATGATGATGTATATGATGCCATTGATGTTTTTATTTTTCTTTAACCAAAGTGCAGCGGCATTGAGTTATTATTTCTTAGTGTCTACATTAATTACGATTGCTCAAACATTGAGTTTCCGATTCCTGATTAATGAAGATAAGCTATTGGCTAAGTTAGAGGCAAATAAAAAGAAACCGAAAAAGAAATCAGGATTTATGCAACGCCTGGAAGAAGCCCAGAAACAACAACAGGCTGTATTGGAAAAGCAGAAGCAACAAAAGCAACAACAATCGAGAAAGAAAAGATAATCAGGCGACTATGTAAGTGATGAACACTGAAAGAAATGAAATAGGATTTCAGATTATAGTAGGAATACTATTAGCCTTATCCTGTTTTCTTTTTTTTCAGTTTCTATTTCCTTATCATCTTTTAGTGAAAGAGCAAACACAACTCTTCCTATTTACTTCTGATTATTTTATTTCATATTTTAGCAAACCTGCCTGGCTAGCTTGTTACTTTGGTGACTTTCTGACACAATTTTATTATTTAGGGATGGGAGGAGTAGCTATTCTTACTCTTGTCCTTGTTGTTGAATGGTTGTTGTTTACCTTGGTATTTAAACGACTGGGAATAATTAATAAGGCACCTCTTATTGCGCTGATCCCTGTAGTGATAGACAGTCTCTTACATTGCCGGTTGGATTATAGCTTATCTTCTACTTTAGCAGTTATACTGGTCTTACTTTTTTTTCTGTTATATTCCTTTATTTCTAATAAGTGGTTGTCTTCCTTTGTAGGGCTCGCCCTTATGCCGTTTCTTTACTTTGTAGCGGGAGGAGCATTTATATTATTTCCTTTACTGGTAATATGGTTTGAAATCTATCAGAGAGAATGGAAGTGGGTCTATTGGTTCCTATTGCTTGGTTTGTATGGTACTATCCCCTATGTAACAAGGCATCATTATTTGTTGACTCCTGCCCGGTCCTACCAATATCCGAATAAGTCCTTGCGTATAGATGTAAGCTTGGATAGAGAGGACGTCTTATCCCTGGCAACCGAATCATATAATGAGAATTGGGAGAAGGTTGTGGAGTTATCCAACAACCATAAATCGCAAGATCCTATTGCTTCGTATTATACCAATATTGCTTTATCTGCTTTAGGTGAATTACCCGATAAAGGAAATCAGTTCCTTTCTGTAGATCCGAGAACCTCACCCTGGCTGGATATATTCTTTAGTGGTGATGTATATTATCATTTGGGCGATATGACTATGGCCGAATATTTATCTATGTTGGGAAATATGTATACTCCAAAGGGGCGTAGTTCACGTATGATAAAACGGTTGGCAGAAGTACATCTTATTATGGGTGACTCGGCAGCAGCCCGTAAATATCTGCATATATTAGAAAACACTTTCTTCTATCGAAAATGGGCTGAGGAACGAACTCTTCTACTTGCAGAGGATGCAAATTCGAATGAATGGTTGAAAGCAAAACGTTCACAGATTCCTCGATATGATGCATTGAGAAGTATTTCCGATTATGAAACTATCTTGACTGTGCTTGTTGAAAGTAATCCAGAGAACTTATGTGCTTTAAATTACTTATTGTGCTATTACCTTCAAAATGGTGATTTGAAATCATTTGCTACAACATTCAATAAGTATTGGAAGAAAGATAGTGAGCCAATTCCTTCCAAATATATGGAAGCAATATCAAAGCAGAAAGAGAAATGAGAGTAAGTCTATACATATTAGTCCTATTTTGTATTCTGCTTTCATCATCTTGCGGATCGAAAGGAGATATGAGACAGGCAGACTCATACCCATCCATATATCCCGATTACACAGATATAACTATACCTTACAATATAGCTCCCTTGAACTTTGTGGTACGTGATTATCCTGACGTTGTAGAAGTTACCCTGAAAGGGTCTACAAGAGAATTACGGATAAGGGATAGTTACAAAGTACAGTTTGCTGAAAAAACATGGAAAACTCTGCTCGAAGCTGAGATCGGAAATACTATAATTGTTCATATTAAAGCTCGGTTTAAAGGAGAATGGGTGGAGTATATTCCGTTTCATTGGAATGTAGTTTCCGACCGGATAGATCCTTACCTGAGTTATACCTATGTAGAGCCGGCATATAGTTTATCAAGAGTAATGCAGATACGAGAGAGAAATGTAGAAAACTTTAAAGAACGGGTAATCGCAGATAATACACTGGTGGAGAACTCCTGTATAAATTGTCATATCTATGGTAATCAGGATTCTAATATATCCCTTTTTCATCTCAGGGGAAAAAGAGGTGGAAGTATCCTTAACCATACCGGTTCATTAAAGAAGCTGGATACTAAGACGAAAAAGATGATCTCCCCCGCTGTATATGGTAATTTTCATCCTTCAGGACAATATGGCGTTTTCTCAACAAACGGATTAGAATCCCTTTATCATACCTATGGAGACAAACGTCAGGAAGTGTATAATAACGATGCGGATTTAGTTGTATTGGATTTCGAAGATAACAGTGTTATTCCTTTTCCAAAGAATGATTCTGTAGACAATCAACCTTTTCGAACATTCCCTGTCTTCTCGGCTACCGGTGATGCCATTTATTATTGTGAAGCGCCTTATGTAAAAGTACCGGATAGTATTACGGATGTGATGTATAGCCTATATAAAATAGACTTCAACCCCCAAACCAAAACTTTCGGAACAGAGATTGATACATTATTCTCTGCGGAGGAAACGGGTTATTCTGTTTGTCATCCAAAGACATCTCCTGACGGGAAATATATAATGTATACCATTGCCAACTATGGGACATATCCCATCTGGCACCAGGAAACAGACCTACAGATGATAAACCTGTATACAGGTGAGACGGATAGCCTTACTCTGGTAAATTCTGATCGTTCGGATTCCTATCATAGCTGGTCATCTAATAGCCGATGGTTTGTTTTCGCCAGTAAACGGGATGATGGCATTTACGGTAAACCTTATTTCGGTTATATAGATAGTCTGGGGATTCCTCAAAAGCCATTTGTTCTTCCGCAATTTGATCCTGCCTGGTATGATTTTACTTTAAATTCATTTGCTATGCCGGAATTATCTAAAGACAAACTACCCTTTGGGATAAAGGACATTGAAGATCTGTATTGTCTTTCCGAATCTGAAAAAATGAAATAAATTATCGGAAAATATGCAACGGGAATGAATTGTCATACGTCTTATAGATAAAGACGTAACAATTATGATTAAAATAGAAGGTTTAAGTAAGCATTTCCGTACCGAAGAAGTTGAGACTGTAGCTCTTAATAATGTATCCCTGGAAGTAAAAGATCGTGAATTTGTAGCAATTATGGGACCCTCCGGCTGTGGAAAGTCAACATTACTGAATATTTTCGGACTTCTCGATAACCCAACGGAAGGACATTACTATCTTGCCAGTGAAGAAGTGGGTAACCTGAAAGAAAAAGAACGGACGAATGTTCGAAAAGGGAATATCGGATTTGTTTTCCAAAGCTTTAATCTTATAGATGAATTGAATGTTTTTGAGAATGTTGAACTACCTCTTACTTATTTGAATATAAAAGCTTCTGAACGAAAGAAGCGTGTTCTTGAAATTCTGAAGCGAATGAATATTAGTCATAGGGCACATCATTTTCCTCAACAATTATCGGGGGGGCAACAACAACGTGTTGCTATCGCACGCGCTGTAGTTTCCAACCCAAAACTGATTCTTGCCGATGAGCCAACCGGTAACCTGGATAGTAAAAACGGATTAGAAGTCATGCAATTACTTACAGAACTAAATCAGGAAGGCACTACTATTGTAATGGTAACACATTCAAATCATGATGCCAGTTTTGCACACCGTGTAGTTAACCTGTTCGACGGGAGCATTATTTCTTCAATGAATGGATATGTATAAAATACGATTAACGATTAATGATTAACTTTTTGTTTCAAATTGTTTATCGTTAGCCCGTTAATCATTAATCATTCAATAAACACATGAAAACTATCATAAAAAACTTTTTGAGTGCACTACGCCGTTTTAAAATGGCGACTATTTTAAATATATTAGGTCTATCTATTGCTTTTGCTGCCTTTATCATCATTTTTATGCAGTTGGATTATGACTGGAATTTTGATAAGTTCCATAAGAATTCTGATCGTATATATAGAGTAGAACTTGTTGATGATGAAGGAGCACAAGCGATTCTTAACCGTCCGTTGGCTGATAGATTTACGGTTTCATCTCCACATATCATAGCAGGTTCCTTGGTGAATCCCTGGGGAAGGAACTTGTATTTTACAATTGATGATAATGATGCTCAAAAGTCTTTTCTGGAACCGGCAACGAAGGTTTACCCAGAATACGTAAATGTAATTGAATTTGATGTGTTGGAAGGCCAAGCAGAAGCTATGCAGGAGCCGAATAAAGTATTGATACCACAAAGTATTGCAAAAAAACTATTTGGAAATCAATCTGCTATAGGTAAACAATTGGAAGGTGATGGTTTTACTTACATTGTGGGAGGTGTATACAGAGATTTCCCTCTTAATTCAGTTGTTGGAAACAATATTTACTATCCCATGCCAAAAGATGAAAATACGAATAGTTGGGGGAATAATAATTATGAATTTTATATCAGGGTGGATTCCCCTGAAAATAGTAAATATTTAGTTGAAAATTTTAAAAAGAATTTTGATACTTCTGCTTTAGGAAAAGATTACACATGGGCGGCTTCTATGGATTTACGCTTAACCCCTCTCACGGAAGTTCATTTCACGACCGATACGACGTATGATATTACTCCCAAAGCGAGTCGTCAAACATTATTGGTTTTATTTGCTATTGCATTTATTATAATAACGATTGCCGGAATTAACTTTACAAACTTCAGTACCGCATTAACACCCGTACGAATAAAAAGTATCAATACTCAGAAAATTTTAGGTGCTGAAGAGAAAGCTTTACATATGTCCCTTTTGTTAGAAGCCATATCAATCAGTATAGTTTCTTACTTACTTTCTCTATTACTCGTTTTTCTATTTTCATTAACACCGGGTGCATCTTTGATAAATGCAAAAATCTCCTTATTGGCTTATCCTTATTTAATAATAGGAGTGGGGATTTTGGCTATTCTAACCGGATTTGTAGCAGGATTATATCCTTCCTATTATACCACTTCATTTTCACCTGCTTTAGTCTTGAAAGGAAGTTTTGGCTTATCACCCAAAGGTCGAAAATTGAGGAATATTTTAATCAGTGTTCAGTTTATTTCTTCATTTGCATTAATAATAGCTTCAATGTTCATGTATTTACAAAATAGTTATATGCACAATACACCGCTGGGTTATGATAAAGATGAGCTGATTATTACTAATATATCTAATGATCTAAACAAAAGCAAAGATGCTTTTGCAAACCAGGTGAAGACCTTTTCGGGAATAGAAAATATTACGTATGCGGAAATGCTTCTTTCAAGTTCTGATCAATATATGGGATGGGGACGGAAATATAAGGATAAGGATATCGGATTCCAGTGTTTACCTGTTGAACCATCTTTTTTACATATAATGGGAGTGGAAATAATACAAGGTCGTGACTTCAGGGAAGAAGATAAAAACACGAAGGATGGTGTATATATTTTTAATGAAAAGGCCCGTGAAACATATGGTTTGGAAGTAGGTGAACGAATTGAGGGAGGAGGAGAAATTATAGGTTTTATTAAAGATGTAAAATTCGCATCTTTCAGAACAGAAGTTACTCCCATGTGTTTTTATGTATGGGGAACCGATAACTGGGGATCGAAACCAAGTTATGCATATATAAAAGTAAAAGCTGGTTCAGATTTGCGAGCTGCGATGAAACATGTACATATGTCTCTGGATATGTTTGATTCTGATTTCCCTTTTGATGTACGTTTTTTCGACGGAGTACTAAATCGTTTGTATGAAAAGGAGAAGAAAACAACATCCCTGATAACTCTTTTCAGCTTGATAGCGGTATTTATATCTATAGTGGGAGTATTTGGATTGGTTGTTTTCGAGAGTGAATACCGAAAGAAAGAAATTGGAGTTAGAAAAGTATTGGGTTCGTCTACAAATGAAATTCTGCACCTGTTTAATAAAATATATGTACGCATACTGTGCATATGTTTTATTTTGGCTGCACCTGTTGCCTATTATTCAATATCAAAATGGCTTGAGAATTTCGCTTATAAAACACCGATGTACTGGTGGGTTTTTGTACTTGCGTTTCTATTAATAGCAATTATAACAATTATAACTGTTACTTTCCAAAATTGGAAAGCCGCGAATGCTAATCCTGTAGAAAGTATAAAGACTGATTAGTCCAATGTTGTTATAGCAGAAAACCCTACTAACTAAACTTCTAATGATTAACTGTCAAATTCTCTGAGAGTTTGGACAGTTATTTGTACTTTTGTAAAAAATAAGATTTATGGCGAAACAAGGAACAATATTAGTAGTAGATGATAGCAAGGCGATCTTGGCGGCTGTCCGTATGTTGTTGGAAGCTTACTTCAAGAAAGTTATTACTCTTACTACTCCTAATATGATCAGTAATACTTTACGTGATGAAGAGATAGATGTAGTACTACTGGATATGAACTTTTCTGCCGGGATTAATACCGGGAATGAAGGTCTGTTCTGGCTGAATGAAATAAAGAAAATGGATGCTACTGTTCAGGTAGTTCTTTTTACAGCATATGCTGATATAAATCTTGCCGTTCGAGGAATAAAGGAAGGAGCCGTTGATTTTATTGTTAAACCTTGGGATAATACTAAGTTGATTGAGACGCTTCAAAGTGCATATGAACTTAAAGTAGCCAATAAAAAAGGAACTGTTCTACCTCAAAATAAACAAGTGGTATCCAAAGAAAGTGGTATGTTCTGGGGTGAGAGTAATGTTATGCAACAATTACGGTCTTTAGTTGAAAAAGTAGCGGTGACGGATGCTAATATTCTGATCACAGGAGAAAACGGAACGGGGAAAGAGATGTTGGCGAGAGAAATACATTTGCTTTCCAATCGTAAAAGAGAACCAATGATTCCCGTAGATATGGGAGCGATAACTGAAACATTGTTTGAGAGCGAACTGTTTGGTCATGTGAAAGGAGCTTTTACCGATGCCCGTACGGATCGTGCAGGTAAGTTCGAAGTTGCAAATAATGGAACCCTCTTTCTCGACGAGATCGGAAATCTGCCTTATCATTTACAAGCTAAGTTGTTAACAGTTCTTCAAAGCAGAAGTATTGTTCGTGTGGGAAGTAATACACCTATTCCTGTTAATATACGTCTTATTTCGGCGACTAACCGGAATATGGAAGATATGGTTCAGAAAAATGAATTTAGGGAAGACTTGCTTTACCGTATCAATACTATCCACGTAGAGATACCGCCATTACGAGAAAGACCGGAAGATATAGTACCGTTATCGGAAATATTTCTTAATCAATATGCTAATATGTATGGTAAACCGGTTATAAAACTAAGTAACGATGCCAAAGAAAAATTGAAAACTCAATCTTGGTTTGGGAATATCCGTGAATTACAACATACGGTAGAGAAAGCGGTAATAATTAGCGAAGGTGACACACTTGACGCTACAAGTTTTATATTTCCCCGAAAGAAGGACTCTGCAATCAAGGAAGCTGCCACACTTGAGGAAATGGAATACAATATGATCAAAGCGGCATTGGATAAGCATAATGGGAATTTATCGTTAGTTGCTAATCAACTTGGGATTTCCCGCCAGACATTATATAATAAGATAAAAAGATATGAGCTCTGAGAACATAAATTATAGTCGTTTGCGAAATGCTATACCCAACATAAGAGCATTATCGTCTAAACGGTTAAGATTATTGTCATACCGTAAAAAGAATTCCAAATACTCTGTTCTGTTTAATCGCCAGGTTGTTCCACCTTGATAACGAATACGATATAACTCGTTTCCCATTGGGTTATTTAATTCAGAATATAACTCACAAGACACAAAAGGTTTCCAAGGTTTCCCCCAAATAGAGTATTCCACTTCAGCCTTGTTTTTCATGATGTATTTAGGGTTGATTTTATAATCTCCGCGATTTTCATTCCTATGTGTACTCTGGAAACGACCTCGCCAGGATATGGAGAATTGACCGAAAGATTCTTTATAAGAAAGATTTGCGTAATAACGATGTCTGGCCTCATACAGAAAATCATTATTATATAGATAGATAAATGAATAATATGTTCCAACTTTTGCCTTATCATTAAGAAATGAATAATCCAAGCCTAATGATGTTACACTTCTACCAAACCCGACTCTGTTATTAAGCAAACGGACTTCTTCTTCCAGTGAGACACGTATCTTTTTATTTAAATCCTTCTGCAACTCTACTGCAAGTGAGGCTCCTAAATTGGTTTCTTGCTTTCCTTGTGCATAAATAAACACGGGTACCAGCAGCAGAAAAAGTATACAAGATATGTATTTCATCTCCGATTAATTAAATCGAGTAATATTGTCGATTGTATTGATTTCGTCCGTATCAGTTTTATAATACACTTTCAGGTAAGCTGCATCGCGTAGAAAATCGATATGCCCTACTTCTATTTTGATAATATTTAATCCGGTTCTCTCTATCAGGTCAGCTAACATCTCTTCCTGTCTTTCCGGTTTAATAAGATCTATCTTTTCATATAGAATAATTTTATTGGAGGTATGTTTTAGGAACTTATTACTTTCCAATATCCAGGTCACCAACACGAATAGTAAATTAGCTGTTATTACTGATATAAGAGGTACATCTGTTGATAAACCATTAACCACTGATATACCAATTATAACAAACAAATAGGTCATTTCTCTTATCTGTACCGTTTCTGTTCGATATCGGATCATTCCAAAGATGGCAAAAAGACCTAATGCAAAGCCGATTTGCATGGGTATACTTTGTAGTAAATAGAGCAACAAGAATATGGTAACACTAAAAAGCATAAAAGTGAAATAATAATCTTTCCTTCTGCTTTTTTTATAATAGAAACATTGTATGATTATCCAACAAATTAATAAGTTAAAGCAAAATCGAAGAAGTAGCATTCCGAAATTTGTGGGATCAAAGATTTCTACTCCCATAAAGGTCAATCCTTTCTCAGATAAACTTTGAGCATATTCTTCAGCTATTTGCGGGTCAAAATCCGAGGGTATCATAATAATAATATTTATTTATTAGATTCAATTTTTCCTTGAAAAGATTACTTTTTATCGCTGGATTTGTAAGGACTGTACCTATACAATACTTACTGAACGAACTTCGTTTAATACGTAAACTTCTAAGGATATCTTTAAAATCAGAATGTTGCCAGCCATCTTGTTTCAATTCAAGTACAACGATATTGTCTAAAAAATATGGTGAATTGTTCCGGCAATTACAAAAGGTTAAATTCAAATCGATGGTCACCCGTTCAGAGAGTTTATTGTTTACAAAAGTTATGCGCTTGAAGTTATTGGTTAGACTAGGAAAGAGGGAGTCCGTTTTGTAAAGACTTTTTGTGTCTAAAAAATATCTATATTCTCCTAGTTCGTCTATATAATCAATTTGCGAATTACTAATAGGAATACGATATTTTTTAGTTCGACCTTTGTTGTTTTTATTTTTTATTTCCAGAAAGGAGATATGTGAGTCCAAATAAGTACGGATACGGATTTTTTGTCTGTTTAACCTACCATTATGGTGAATAAGAAACATTTTCAGATCGAATGTATCTAAATATTGTGTAGCATAAGAGGCTATAGGTGTCTGATTATGAATCTGGACCTTAAAATAAGTCCTCATTTCTTTTAATATACGAGGTAGTTGAGTTATTGAAGTTAAATATTTTGTGTCAATACGATCCATCAAATAGACCTGGCTCATCTCCTCCAAAGAAATGGGTTTAAAACTATCCAGATGGTATAGTATATTAGTATTCATTTTTATAAGAATATTCGAAAATTTTCGTAGAGTACAACTTACCGTCAGGATTATAATTGTATTGGATCTTTTTCTTTCCTTCGTCGTTGTATTCGTATTTTCTAATCCTGTAAAGTTTATTTTTATCATTATAAACGTTTTCACGAATGCATTTACCGTTTTCATCATATTCAAAAGTCACACGTTCTCTTTGCCCATAAACAGCATATTCTATATCCTCCAATTTGAGTCCGTTTTCATCCCAGACTGTCAGATGGTCCATCCATTGCCTTTTACCTTTAGCGTCGGTATTCATTTCCTTAACAACCATATTACGCCTGCGCATTCGTTTCTCTTCTATAGTTTGAGGTATGTCTTTTCTGGGAGAGTTGTTTTCTTGTGCAATAGAAGGAATAACATAACTGCATAAAAATAAGATGAAGAGGCTTTTCAAAAAAAGTATCTTATAGTTCATATAGATCAAACTGTTATAATGATTTCAAATTCTTCTGATAATTCATAGATCTGTCCCCACTTATCTATTTCTATTACCTGTTTCAAGACAGAAAGTTTTTCTGTTTCGGGATCTTCAGTGGTTACCCAGATCTCATATTTACCGGGTATTAACTTTTGAAAGATGAAATAGCCTTTATCACCCACACGCACATCGTCAAAAAAAGTATCTTCGCCATAATGGTTAATAAAGACTCTCTTTTCGACAGCGGGTCCCGAAGCCACTCTCTCGCCTTTATCATAGTATAGGGCATGAACATAGCCTTTAATCATGGCGGTACCATATGCTTTACCTGTATGGATGTAGATATCTTCAGCTTTGTTATTTCCTTTTCCTACATGGACGGTTTTATATTCGGCTTCTGATCGTCCATCTGCATACTTAGAAAGAGCATATAAGGTATAAGTGCCTTTGCGCAGATAATCAAAACGAAACATCCCTTCACCATTAGTTTCAGTATCTTCTCCAAAATAGTTATCATCTCCGAAGATAAGGAATACATCTTCTTTAACGGCAGGAATTGTATCTTTGGAAAAAGAGAAGTTATCGTCTTTATGTATAATATTGTAAACATATCCTTCTAATGAAGACGATCCTCCCATTCCTTCATCTTTATTACAGGAAAAAAAGATACATAATGTTAAAAAAGCAAGAAAGAAAGAATAAGCTTTTTTCATATAGGTAGACTTTTGTTATAATTGATTACAAAGATAATAACATCTCTTAAACATATAAATGATTCTTGTAAAAAATGCTTATCCTTGTGTGTCTCATATAAAACGCTTAATATTGTATTTTATTATTTCTAATAAAAATGCTAAAAGGATTCATTGATAGCCTTACTTTTCGACTTTTCTTTCTGTTGATATTGACAGTGGGTGCTACGTATTTTGCAATCCGGCAGGAATGGGTTTGGTTTTGTACTATTATTATTTTCTGGTTCTGGGCTTTGCAACTGATAAGGAAATTGTATAGACGTAATGCACGAAAAGTAGCTTTTATGTTTGATGCTATCGATAATGCCGATTATGCATTCAAATATGCGACGGAAGGGCGTTTCTCAAATGATAAACTTGTAAATAATTCTCTTAACCGTATTACAAAGATCCTATTTCAGGCAAAAGCCGAGGCTGTTCAGAAAGAGAAGTATTACGAGTTGATCATGAATAGTATTACTACGGGCATTATTGTGATTGATGATAATGGATATATTTTTCAGACAAATAATGAAGCGCTAAGACTATTGGGACTAACTGTATTTACACATGCCAAACAACTCAAACGGATTGATGAGAACCTGGAAGAACTCCTTATTAGTATAAAACCCGGGGAGAAGCATCAAACTTCATTTCAAAATGAACGAGGCATTGTGCACTTATCTATTCGTGTATCCGAAATGACATTGCAGGATAAACATGTCCGTATTATTGCTATCAATGATATAAACAGTGAATTAGATGATAAAGAAATTGATTCATGGATTCGTCTTACCCGTGTTTTGACACACGAAATTATGAATTCAATAACGCCTGTTACCTCATTAAGTGAGACTTTACTTTCTATTCATGGTGACGCTAATAAAGATATCCGGAATGGTTTAGAAGTGATTAGTTCAACAGGTAAA
Source organism: Tannerellaceae bacterium (assembly GCA_032054765.1). GTDB lineage: Bacteria > Bacteroidota > Bacteroidia > Bacteroidales > Tannerellaceae > DFXE01. The sequence goes on along the minus strand of DAMBSC010000015.1, from coordinate 53,958 downwards.
AGTTTGATATCCTTTGTTGAATCCTATCGTAAGTTTACACATATTCCGACTCCGCATCCTACTTTATTCTATGTAAAGAAGTTTACTGAACGAATGGTTCAATTAGCAACTCATCAGAATAACTATCCTAATATAAAGATCATTATTGATGTTGAACCGGAAGATTTGATTGTATATGCTGATGAAAATCTGATTACTCAGGTAGTTCTGAACTTATTAAAGAATGCTATGCAGGCTATTGGTGCCGAACAAAAAGATGGACATATTATAGTAAAAGGATATTGCAACGAAGATGAAACTGTATTTATTGAAGTAACAAATAACGGGCCGACAATTCCTCCCGAAGAAGCGGAGCATATATTTGTTCCCTTTTTTACAACAAAAGAAGGCGGAAGTGGAATCGGTCTATCCATCTCCCGCCAGATTATGCGTTTATCAGGTGGCAGTATCACATTAAAAAGTGTTCAAGCCACCCGTCAAACTTCTTTCATATTAACTTTCCCATAATTAGTTTCAATGAGAAAGCATTTCAGGTGTAATCGGAGAGAATTCTTTTGCATCAGATTTACGTATCTGTACTGTTCCTTTATGCCAGTTATTCCAGATTGAAGGCCATCCTCCAATAATATGACTCAAAAATACTACTCTGAATTCATGTAGTCCTTTGGCTAAGGCAACAGATTTATCATTTCTTGAGAAACGTTTTACTTCGCCTCCATTATTAACCAGTAATTTCCCATCGATCCATACCTCTTCGTTATCAGTTGAGAAATAGTAAACACCATCTTCCGGAATATTTACATAACCTGTAGCAATAGCAGAATAATATTTTACTCCACGCATGGATTCATCGCTTTTTTCTACTAAAAGCATATTGGGTAGGTCTGTTAATATGGAACTTTTCCATTCCTTTGCTTTCGCAAGTTCATCCACATTCAGATAATAACCGTATGTAACATCCATTTTTAATCCTGCTTTTGTATCAGTAACTTGTTTTGCAGGGGCAAATTCTTGTTTCTCTACGGTGATAGTACGTATAGGACTCATTTTACCGGAAGAAAGAACCGAACGTATCTTTAGGGTTCCTGATTCAGTGAATTCCAGAGGTGATTCATATACAGTGGATGAAGGAGCAGGGTCACTACTGTCTAAGGTATATACAAGCTTAATCGGACGTGAAGTCATGAACTCAAGTGTTGCTTTATCTGTAAAGGCAATAAAATTACATGATCCGTTCGGCTGTTCAGGTTGAGGAATATAATAGTTTATATTATGTCCGTCCAAACGAACGCATGCGTTATCAAGCTTTCTTTCAAAATCCTTGTAATTCTTACGATCAAGTGATGTCCATCCTATTTCCGCCAAAGCAAGTATACGTGGATAAATGCGGTACTCTCTAAGATCGTTATCATACATATATTCTGACCAGGTATTACACTGTACACCCAATACATATTTTTCTTTTCCCTGATCTACCATAGCTTTGGGAGTAGGATTGTATTTATATACATCTTCAATGGTTGCTTTACCGCCAATAGTTACGGGATTAATTTTGTAGTCGCCTTCATATCTATCAAGATACATCCCATCGTTCTGAGGAGTCATAATCACATAATGATCCATTCCTGCTGCAGCAATACCACCTTCTTCTCCGCGCCATGACATTACTGTTGCAGTAGGTGCCAATCCGCCTTCCAGAATTTCATCCCAGCCTATGATCTTTTTGCCATATTTGGCCAGAACTTTTTCCATACGTTGGACAAAATAACTTTGTAAACGCTCTTCGGAAGAATGCCCGTCTTTAGCCGTTAATCCTTCTTCACGGATACGTTTTTGACAGAAAGGACAAACTTTCCACTCTGTTTTAGGGCATTCATCGCCTCCTATATGTACATATTCACTTGGGAAAAGTTCGATCACTTCCTTAAATACATTTTCAAGGAATTCAAAAGTGGTTTCTTTTCCGGCGCAAAATACAATGTCTTCTACTCCCCATACAATACGTGGAGTTAGTTGTTCTCCTTTGCAAGACAGCTCAGGGTAACCGGCTATCGCAGCCATACCATGACCGGGTAATTCAATTTCAGGTATAACTGTAATAAAACGATCTGCCGCATATTGTACGATCTCCTTTATTTCTTCCTGAGTATAATATCCTCCATATTCAAAACCTTCACCCTCAATACGTTTGGCACCTACTTCGGTGAGTTTTGGATATTGTCTAATCTCTATTCGCCAGCCCTGGTCGTCGGTAAGATGCCAATGCATACGATTAAGTTTAAACAGTGCCATAACATCTAACGACTTTTTAATTTCTTGTACCGTCATAAAATGACGACATGGATCCAACATCATACCACGATACCCGAAACGTGGTTCATCTTTTATGCTAACAGCAGGAGCTACCCATGCAATGCCGCTTACAACGGAAGTAAACTCTACTTCCGCGGGTAGTAGTTGCATAAAAGTCTGCATACCATAAAATAATCCCTGTGGGTTTTTAGCTTTGATTACAGCTCCATTACTGGTTACATCCAGCAAATATCCTTCTTCATTTACATCTATAGATCCGTCTATTAGTAAAGCGATTGTGTTATTGCCTTCTTTGTCAGATATTGAGAAAGGATAACCGGTAACTTGTTTAAGTTTTACAGCAAAGTAATCAGCGACTGTTTTACTTTCCGGCGTTAAAGCATAGAATGCCGTATTTTTATTCAGTTTAAAAGAACCTTCATTCTCCTGGAGGCTTAAAGGCGCGGGAATCACATTAATACCTTGATTGTAGGAAAGTTCTTTAGTTGTCTCTTCACCACAAGAAGCAAAAAGCAGGAGTGCCGAGAAAGCACACATAGATAATAAGTGTTTCATGTTTAAATTTTTTAGAATGGACTGAATGGCTGAATAACTGAATAAACTCAATGACTAAATATAGTTAAATGAAAATATTCAGTTCATTCAGTCTATTGAGTTTATTCAGTCATTAAATTTTACCAAGCAAATAGCGGGTAATTTTTCATTATGCTGTTAACTTTTTCGCGAACAGAAGTGATTGTTTTTTCATCTTCCGGCTTAGAAAGAACAGTATCCATCAATTCTACTATTTCGCCCATAAATGACTCTTTAGCACCACGGGTTGATATAGCGGGTGTACCTACACGAATACCTGATGTTTGGAAAGCCGAACGGCTATCGAAAGGAACCATATTTTTATTCACGGTGATATCAGCCTCTACCAAAGCCTTTTCGGCAACTTTACCTGTCAGATCAGGGAATTTTGTACGTAAATCAATCAGCATACTGTGATTATCCGTACCATCAGAGATAATTTTGTATCCGCTGTCCATAAATGCCTGAGCCATAGCGGCTGCATTTTTCTTTACCTGAGATTGATATGTTTTATATTCAGGTTCTAACGCTTCACCGAAAGAAATGGCTTTTGAAGCAATGACATGTTCCAGAGGTCCACCCTGTATTCCGGGGAATACTGCAGAGTCTAATAACTGAGACATCATCTTTGTTTCACCTTTTGGTGTTTTCTTTCCCCATGGGTTTTCAAAGTCTTTTCCTAACAGGATAATACCACCACGAGGTCCACGAAGTGTTTTATGGGTAGTTGAAGTTACAATATGTGCATATTCCAGCGGATTATTTAAAAGTCCGGCAGCAATCAAACCGGCAGGATGAGCCATGTCGATCATTAAAATAGCTCCAACCTTATCAGCTATTTCACGCATACGTTTATAATCCCATTCACGTGAATATGCAGAGCCTCCTCCAACAATTACTTTAGGTTTTTCACGAAGTGCCACTTCTTCCATCTGGTCATAGTCTACACGACCGGTTTCTTCTTTTACATTGTATTCAGTGGCATGATACAAAATTCCCGAACTATTAACCGGAGAACCGTGTGAAAGGTGTCCGCCGTGAGAAAGATTTAATCCTAAGAAAGTATCGCCGGGATTCATAGTGGCAAGAAATACAGCAGCATTTGCCTGAGCTCCCGAGTGAGGTTGTACGTTTGCCCATTCAGCATTGAACAGTTTCTTTAAACGTTCAATAGCAAGTGTCTCACTTTGGTCTACGATCTCGCAACCTCCGTAATAACGTTTCCCCGGATATCCTTCGGCATATTTGTTAGTTAATACACTACCCATCGCTTCCATAACCTGGTCGCTGACAAAGTTTTCAGACGCGATCAACTCAATGCCCTTAAGCTGACGTTGTTTTTCCTTCTCAATAATGTCGAAAATGATGTTGTCTCTTTTCATTACCTTACGTAAATATTGGTTTTAATATGATGTTGACAAATTTACGATAAAAAGCTGTATGTCATAAACTCAAATCCATTTTTTAATACGATAGCAAGAGTATAAAAAAAGGGTGCGTCCTCTTTCCGAAAAGGGCGCATCCTTTTTGTAAAGAGGGTGCACCCTTTTGTTAAAGAGGACGCACCCTCTTTATTAACAGTTTTTATGGCTGATTATTAGAAGTTTATTTAGAAGAAATAAAATTCTAACATAGCACAGAGTGTATGGTAGATGGGAAGGTGGTATTCTTGTATTCGAAACGTTTCATAAGCGGGGACGCGTATAGTTATGTCGCAGATATTATTTATTTTACCACCCGACTCACCTGTCATTCCAATAGTTTTAACTCCAAAAGCTTTGGCTACCTGACAAGCATTTACTACATTTTTTGAATTTCCTGATGTGGATAATCCGATAAGGACATCACCGGCTTTTCCATAACCAAATACCTGCTGAGCAAAGACCATTTCCGGCGCTATGTCATTAATAAAAGCTGAAGTAAGTGCCGTATGGTCCGACAAAGATATAGCCGGTATAGCTCGTTGCAGATTGTCAGCAAAGAAATCTCCTCTGTCGGGAAATGTTTTCTTCAGCACGGCACGTTGTTCATCCGTTACCTGACGTTTCAGTTTGAAGCCTTTCATTAATTCACCTACTATATGTCCCGCATCAGCAGCGCTTCCTCCATTTCCACATGCCATAATCAAACCGCCGTTGATATGGCAATCTTTCATTAATTCAAAAGCGGAATTGATATCTTCTTTACAATCTGCTAACTCAGGATAGTTAGTCAAAAGTATATTTAATTCATCCTTCATTGTTTTTGCTTATTATGATTTTCATTCCGACTTCCCTGATTTCACTATAAATTTATAAAAGATAAGTCGCAACAGATAGAGCGGCGTAGTCTCCTATGTTTTCTCCTAAGCCGGCAGGTTCAATTTTACAAACTTTTCGGGCATATGAAACGGTTTCCTTTTCAATGACTTCGCGCATCTTTGGTTCAATTAATTGTTGTGCTCGGGCATAGATGCTTCCCAAAACAATTATTTCAGGATTCAAAATGTCAATTAATACAGATAATGCCTGGCCCAGATAGTGCCCGCAGATATCATATATTTCTATGGCAAGGGTATCACCGGCAAAAGCGGCATCAGCTACTACTTTTGCATTTACCATATGTATATCATTAATACTTTTACAGAACGATACCTGTTCGCCCATCTGTATTTTCTCATATACTTTTGTTTGAGCCAGTTGCGTCAGCCCTCCTCCGCTGCAGAAACCTTCGAACGAACCGGCTTTTCCATATCCGACAGGGCCGAAACGTTCTAAACGTATATGACCAACTTCGCCTGCCATATCATTTGTTCCCACATATAACCGACTATCTAATATGAGCCCTGAACCCATACCGGTACCAAATGTCAGGAATATAGCATTTTTGCATCCTTTGGCTGCTCCGTATTTCCATTCAGCTAAAGCACAGGCATTGGCATCATTCTGAATACCTGTTTTAATACCAAATCTGTTTTCCAACAACTCAATAATAGGTATATTATCCCAACCGGGAAGATTGGGGGGCGACATTATTATCCCTTTTTTACTATCAAGTGGTCCTCCACAACTAATTCCACATGCGGCTATATCTTTTGGAATAAGCCTTCTTTCAAAAAGGACCTCATCTATATTTCTGTATATTGCATTGATTGTATGATCAAATCCTTTTTCAGTTTCGGTAAAAAATGTTTTTTTCTCTACAAGTTCTATTTGTCCATCTTCTTTGACATTCCCTAATATAACAGCACATTTCGTACCACCAATATCAATTCCAAGAATGGTTTGTGACATATACCGTTTTGCTTGTTAAAGTTTATTCTTAATAATATACAACGCCAAGAAAATTATGTATACCAGACACATTCCTAACAACAATAAAGCGGGCATAAGACCTATTGAGTCGTTCAGTATTCCAATGATTGGAGGTATTATCCCTCCACCACATACACTCATTATCATTAACCCTGATAACTCATTTGCCCTTTCCGGCATATATTGAAGTCCTGTGGAGAAAATAAGAGGAAATATAGCGGCCGTAAATAAACCGGTAAGGAAGATAGCAACCTGTCCCGATAAGAAATTGGGCATGAAATATAGTAAAGCAAATGAAGCAACAGAAAGTATTGCACAATAAAGCAACATTTGATTGCCTTTCATTTTATTGAGAATGATTGCGCTCAAGAACCTTCCAACCATTAATGCAGCGAAATAAATACTTATGCCGACACTTCCTTCTTCTTGTGAAACACCAAAAGTTTCTCTCAGATAGTTTACGATATTTGTATTCATACCGACATCGAAACCAACCATTAGAAAAGTACCCAACACCAATAAGGCTACTTTCTTATCCCCCAATAACTTTAACGTACTAGCAATACTTGCCCTTCCATCGTTACCTGTTTCGGGAATTTGGGTAAACTTTAGCCATATAACGGTGATGACACAAATAACAAGATAAATCCAATATACGAACGTCCAACTATTAAAACGGACAGCACAAAATGCAGCAATAAACGGACCTAACATCCCTGCGATCGCTTTGACGAATTGTGAAAGGGTTAGATTTCGGGAAAGTTTATCTTTTGGAGAAACGTCCTGCATCAAAGGGTTAGCAGACACTTGTAGGATAGTATTACCAATTCCGAGTAAGGTAAAAGATAACAACATTCCGTAATAATTATAGGCTATGATCGGAACCAACATTCCGAGTCCTATAACCATAATACCCAGATTAACAGTAAACTTTTTCCCTCTCTTGTCCTGAAAGACTCCTACAGGAACTGATAAAAGAGCAAACCAAACAAATGCCAACATCGTTAGTATTTGCGTAAGGGTGTTGCTCAATCCGAATTCAAGTTTGGTATAACTGGTTGCGACACCTACGATATCCCCAAATCCCATGACATAAAATGCCATGAATACAGGAAGGGTTTTATACAAAGTGGATTGATTTGTTTTTTCCATAATTATATTTAGGACAACTTATTTAACTAAAGCTTTCATTGTTGGTTGTCCGTCAATTGCTACAAAAGCAATCCCTGATGGCACATTTATAGATATATTATTTGAATTTGCTGTTTCAGTAGCTATTACTTGTCCTAAACTATTGGTAACGACAACTTTTTTTCCTGTAGCACCTTGAATATTTAAGCTTCCATAACCGGCATTTAAGGATATATTAGATCCTTCAATATCTTGTGTTACGCCCTCATTACCTTTAGTTTTAGGAACCTGTCCAAGATTGAATATATCGGCTTTTCCTGTTTTAGCTTCTTTTAGGGTTGTATTTACAGCAACAGGGATACCATTTGAAATTTTTACCCATTCACCTTCAGCACTACCGATATTTTTAGCCCAAGATTCGATAAGAAAACTTTGATCCTCACTACCTTCTATTATACGGAAAGAAAATAAGGCAGGAGAATAATCCCCTTCTCCATTACTATCAATAGTTTTTATATCTAATTGCTCTTCTTTATCAGCCGTTTTTATAACCAACACACTATCGTTGTATAATTTACCCTCAATGAAAGCTAAACGGCTTTTCAGGTTAACCAAAAAACTGGCAGTAATACAATCACCTTCTTTCTTTATAGATTCATCAAGCATGATCAAATATTGTGGCATTCTCTCTCCTCTGGCATATTTGATGCATAAATTTGCATTTTTATTGTTATACATCAGACCTTCCGATGGATTATTTACCCTGAATATTTTTACTGCATTGAGATCTTTATTGATATCAGCATCATCGATCGTTGGGTTTGCAAAAGCATTTAAACCAGAAAGACTTATCGCACCAGCTAATAATATTGAAAACAACTTTTTCATGACAATTACACACATTTATGGTTTATAGAAACATCATACTGTTCATGCAAATATACAGTATATAAAGTGAATTTACATTATTGTCTTACAAAAATTACATAAGGTTCTTTTTGCCGGCTCACGTATATTAACCAGTTGGATTAAGCTATGACCTAGCTGGGCTACAGATATAAACCATGTGTGTTACGGCTGTAATCCGGAAAAGAGAAACAATGAAAATCTCTTTTTACTTATAAAAAAGACTATATTTGTAGTTAACTTTATGGGAATATTATAAATATGATTAGTACGATGATTTTTTACTTCGTTCTTGCGATCGGAGTGTCCTTTTTGTGTTCTATTATGGAAGCAGTTTTGTTAACCACCCCCATCTCATACGTAAATATGCGGGTAGACGCAGGAGACAAACTAGCAAAGTTATTTTTTAAATTAAAATCAAACTCAGAAGGGCCTATAACTGCTATCCTGACTCTAAATACTATTGCGCATACAATTGGTTCTGCTGGAGTAGGGGCAGAGGCTTCGGAGGTATTTGGAAAAGAATATCTTGGAGTAATATCGGGTATATTGACTTTCCTTATACTTGTTTTCTCTGAAATCTTACCTAAAAATATTGGTGTTTATTATTGGAGAAAAATGATCGGTTTTGCAGCTGTCACTATTCAGACAATGAATATAATTAGTTATCCGATTGTGTGGCTATCCAAATATCTGACCCGGTTAATTGCTCCTAAAACAAAGGAAGCTTCTGTTAGTAGAGAGGAAGTCACTACTTTGGTTAAGATGGGTGAACAAGAAGGTGTATTCAAAACCAATGAAAACAGGATAATAGACAACCTGATTCATTTTGAAGAAAAGAAGGTAAGGGACATTATGACACCCAGAACTGTTGTTGTTACTGCTGATGGTAATAAACAGATAAAAGATTTTCCTATTGACGAAACATATTCACGGATACCTATTTACGAAGATTCAATGGATAATATTATTGGATATGTTTTACGTAGTGATGTACTTAAATATCTGGCTGAAGATAAGTTTACAGATAAAATATCATCTATTAAAAGAGATATTTTGATTTTTACGGAGGTATTGGCTGTCCCTACTGCCTTGGAGAAATTCCTCATGAAAAAGGAACACATTGCTGTAGTATTCGATGAATATGGCTCTTTTGAAGGGGTAGTTACCTTAGAAGATGTGATAGAAACTTTGTTGGGACAGGAAATACTTGACGAAGAAGATAGTATCGCAGACCTTCAGGATCATGCCCGTAAAAAGAGTGCGATGAAAAATAAGAATTTTAAATGAAGAATGTAGAATACATTTCTAACATTTCATTCTACATTCTTCATCTTAATTCCTATTCGTTGTGTTCATGAACTTTAGTACTGATATAATCTCCCTCATCTAAGTTCTTTTCTTTGATAGAACGTTTTTCGCAACGGCTACATAAACTGGTGATGTTCTTTAATTCTCTGGCCTGTGGAACAGTACCTTCAAATATCTCATCAGTACGATCGGTATTGATGTATGAACAATCATCATATAGGTGATATACCTTACCTGACTTTGTCCAGTAAACATGATCTACTCCATTATTCAACCATTCTACACGATTGATTTCTTCTGTATATTGCTCTATAGATGGAGGATTAAAATCATATCCTACAACTCCCGCAATAAGTAAGGCTGCGGCAGCGATTCCTCCTAAAATACCTTTCTGTTTACCGTCCAGATTCTTATTTGTAAGAATAAATATAACCAATGGCAAAAATGCAATAACAGCGGTCACCATTCCTAATTGGCTTTGCATAAAAAATCTGAACTTTTGTTTTTCAGATGCAGGATCAAGACGGTTTGACTTTTTCCAAAGAAGTGAACCTATTATAACTAAAACCAGGTCTACAGCAATCAATATGATTGACCATAACATATTAATGGGCTGCTTAAATAATAACATAATAGCTCCAATTTGTGCAGCGATTGCAAAAAACCAGAGTATTCCTGCTATAACACGAAGTTGGGTTGCTTTTCCTTTGCTTTCAGCTGTTGGAACAAATCTTTTAGGTTGATCTGAGATAGGAGTCTCTCCTCCTTCTACACGTGTAATTTTTTTCTTTTTTTCCATTGTTTAAAATATTAATGTTTCAGCTTTCACGGTGTGTAAATATACAACTATTCTCTTTATTTAAATAAAACCAACATCTTTTTGTACTTTTGTCAATTCCAAAAATAGCAATCATGGGTACCCACAAACAGCATAAACAACCTTACAGAATAACTGCAACAAGCGATAAATGGTATGATGAGTTTTATAAAATATATAAAGTTTCATTTCCTGTGTTTGAACAACGTAATAAGGAACAGCAAGAATATGCATTTAACCACGACAACTATTTTTTAGATTATACTGTCGATGATGATAAATTTTTGTCATTTATTGCTTATTGGGATTTTAACAAATATATTTATATTGAACATTTAGCTGTCAATCCTGATTATCGGGGAGAAAATATCGGAAGCCGTGTCTTACGGGAATTTATTGAAAGTAAAAATAAAGTGATACTTCTGGAAATAGATCCCTTGACTACTGATATTGCATTGAAAAGGTTCCGTTTTTATGAACGATTAGGATTTCAAGAGAATATCTATCCTCATTTTCATCCGCCTTATGATAAACACTATCCTGCACATGAACTGATTGTGTTGAGTTATGGGCATCAAATTGATAAATCATTGTATGAGACATTTTATAATGATCTTTCCAAGATTGTGATGCAGGTATCATAACTTGTTTATTGGTCGGTTTCTTCTGTTCCTATACCCGGAATGAGCGGGTCATCTATGTTATCACTTTCTTCCAACGCAATTTCACTGTAGTTGGAGTTGTCATCCATTCGGTATGATTCATCAATAAATCTTGCACGTAAATCTTTTTCGTGATCGGTGTTTTCGTTTTCTATAATCATAATGTTATGTCTTTGAATTAATAACAAGCATAGATATAGGATAGTTTTCTTTTTTTATAGATATTTGTAGACAAAGAATTATCAACAATAAGTTATGAAAGTGTTACTTGTCAACGGAAGTCCACATCCCAAAGGATGTATTTTCACCGCCCTTACTGAAATCGCTTCTACATTAGAGAAACATAGTATTGAAACTGAAATATACCAGTTGGGTTTGAAACCTATATCCGGATGTATGGGCTGTAATAAATGTAATGAACTGGACAGGTGTATTATAGATGATAAAGTCAATGATTTTGTAGTGAAAGCAGCTGATGCCGATGGGTTTATTTTTGGTTCTCCTGTGCATTATGCGGCAGCATCGGGTACAATCACCTCTTTTCTCGACAGGGTGTTTTATTCTGGTGGTGACAGGCTTACATTCAAGCCAGGAAGTGTAATCGTAAGTTGTCGGCGTGCTGGATCAACAGCTGCTTTGGATCAGCTTATGAAATATCTTACGATAAACAATATGCCGGTTGTTTCATCACAATACTGGAATATGGTTCATGGATTTACACCAGAAGACGTTCGTAAAGATCTTGAAGGATTACATACTATGCGCACATTAGGCCATAATATGGCATGGTTGCTCAAATGCATTGAAGCAGGCAAAAAAGAAGGATATACTGTTCCTGAAAGAGAAGAAAAAGTATGGACCAATTTTATACACTAATCAACAACTCTTTAAAAAAAATTATGGACTTAAAGAATGGCATACCTGTATTATTCGTAAAAGATGCTCAAAAGTCAAAGACTTTTTACGCTGATTTGTTAGAAATGACAATCGTTGGCGATTTTGGTGGTATGAATATTATATTCAAAGAAGGATTTGCTCTTTGGCAACTTATGGATCAAAACATAATCCCCCAAAAGCTCGGAATGGAAAATATATGTAATAATAAAGCTACAAACCGTTTTGAACTTTGTTTTGAAACGGAAGATTTAGACAGCGTATATAAGAAACTAAAAGAAAATAATGTGGAATTTCTTCATGAAATAAATACAGAGTTATGGGGACAACGAAATATTCGTTTTTATGATTACGACAGGCATTTAATAGAAGTGGGTGAAGCTATGCATATATTTCTCAGCAGGATATTTGAAGAAGAAGGAAAAGATATAGAAGCTACAGCAAAACGTACCTTTATGGAGACTGAAGCTTTAAAACATTTCTTAAATTTATAAAGAAGAATGGAACAAAAGAAGAAAGGGAATATCTCTTTCTTCTTTTCTTATGTGTTATTTCTTAAGAAAACAGGTTTTAAGTACAATACTTGAACCATCAATTTTACAATCTACTTCATCTGGATTGTCAGTTAGACGAATGCTCCGCACTTTTGTTCCTCGTTTGATAACCATAGATGAGCCTTTTACTTTCAAGTCCTTTATTACGGTAACAGCATCACCATCCATCAGTTCCGCACCATTACTGTCGTGTGGAGTATTATCTGTTCCTAAATTGTTTTCTTCGGCATTCCATTCATAACCGCACATTGGACATATTAACATAACACCATCTGAATAAACATTATCTGCATTACATACAGGGCAGGTAGGGAATTCCGTCATTTTTCTTCATTTTCAAAATTAGAGACCAAAGATAGGAATATTTTATCTATTTTTGGAATATCAACCGCCACCTGTTTAATATTGGGGATAAGCAGAAAACAGGGGATTGCGGAGCTTCTCCCTAGGGGTTCGATTCCCTGATTGCTTTGGATTAAGCGAACCAAGATTGGTAAGCAGGCTCAAAATCTGTTTAACAAAAAGAAAAGATGAAGAACAGAATGAACTATTCAAACAAGAGATAAGTTTGTAAATCTAAGGATATCGTCAAAATATATATTTTGACTAAATTAGATTTCCCTTATGTTTTGTGTTCTTCATCTTTTCCGATGGAATAATTATTAAAAATAGATATGATGAGATTATTTAGGAAAAAATATCACGTAAAGCCCAATATGGTAGGGTTTCTTTACAGGAATAATGTTTTTGAGAAAAAATTATCTTCTGGGTTTTACAAGATAAAAGACACAGATGATACGACTGAGTTGTTTTCTCTTCCTGAAACAAAAAAGCTCGTTACTGTCATTAACCAGGAAGTACTATCTAAAGATAACATTGCCCTGCGTTTCTCATTTTATTATCTCTATAAAATTGTGGATGGAGAAAAATTCCTAAGTAATTTTACTCTTGACAGAGAGGTCCCTTATATCATAAATGAAGCGGAACGATTGATATCTAATATTCTCCAGCAGTTTATTCGCAATATAATTGCAAATATGGATAGTGAAACACTTAATGAAAAAAGAAATGAAATTACCGATTTCAAAAATGAAGAAATGGAAAGGCACGTTTCAGAATTTGGTGTAGAAATAGAACAGGCTCTTTTAAGAGATATAACCTTTCCAAAGTCTATTCAGGATTTATTTGCAAAACATCTTGAAGCCAAAATCAGAGCAAAAGCTGAATTGGAAAATGCAAGAACAACTATTGCTACCGCAAGAGCACTAAAGAATGCTTCTGAATTAATGAAGGATGACGACAATATTAAGTTTTTTCAATGGATGGAAACCATTACCAAAATTGCAGATAAAGGGAAACACACTTTTGTTATTGGTGACATAGATAAAAAATAAAGATGGGGAATTTCCCCCATCTTTTTATTTACTTTTTTTCTTTGCTACGGGCTTTGAAGCAAAGTCTTCTAATTGTTCTTCACTCATACCTTTCGCTACTTTTTTCACTTCTTCACTAGGATGCTTATTCTCACCTCTTTTATATGAAAGAGCAGCTCCCATTAAACGTCTTTGTTTCTCGCTTTTTGCTGGCATACTAATTTTTTTTAGTTCAACATCGAATATTCCCCTATAAACAACCCAAACTTAAAAAGGTTGAAATATTGTTTCACTTGAGTCTTAGTTTACCAAAACAGCACTTTATATAATAAATAATATTAAAAGAAATATATTTCACCATTTGATAAACAACTTTTCATTTTTACCCTTGTTTTACCTACCCTTTGTGAATAACTAATTTATTGTTTAATCGTTTAAAATAGAAGATGTATGTTTTATCACGTAAAAGAAACACAGTTTAATGTGAGAGTTTCAAAACCAGATCCGCGGTTTGCCCGACTGATGCTGGAACAATTTGGAGGTGCAAATGGTGAATTATCGGCCTCAATGCAGTATTTCGTACAGGCTTTCTCCTGTAAGAATACGTATCCTGAAATTTATGATATGTTGATGGATATTGCTGCAGAAGAGCTTGGACACCTTGAAATGGTGGGTGCTACTGTCCAGATGTTGTTGACAGGTATTAATGGTGAATTGAAGGATATGGCTGAAAATGCCGAATACAATGATATGATGAATGGTAAAGCTGCTAAAGAAGAGTTTATTCATCAAGCAACAGTTAATCCCCAGTTTGGAGTTATTTCTGCAGGAAGCACTCTATTAACTAACAGTAATGGAGTACCTTGGTGTGCGTCGTATATTAGCGCGAATTCAGATCCTACTGTAGATCTACGTTCTAATATAGCTTCGGAATCGAGAGCAAAGATTGTGTATGAGTATTTATTCAAATTTACAGACGATCCATGGGTAAAGAAAACCTTAGGTTTTCTGATGACAAGAGAGATTACTCACTACCAACAATTTGAAGCTGCTCTAAATACCATTGAGCCTAACTTCCCTCCTGGTATACTTCAAGGTAATCAACGTTACAGTAATCGTCACTATAATATGTCAAAAGGCGATAAATATGACGGGCCCTGGAAAGAAGGTAAAAGCACACAACTTCATGAAACATGGCAGGTTACGGATGATGCTGTTAAGCAGGCTAATGATACAGACGGTTTACTAGATTTGCAACCGGAAGGAACGAAGCGTACCGATGAATCCATAAAGGAATTGGATAAGAAATTAAGTAAGGAAAGAAGCGAAAAGGTAAAGAACGCGAATCCTGAAAAAGACCAACAATGGACTGAATACAAGAAAACAACAAAAAAGTAAATAACCAATAAAATTTTAAAATTATGGCATTAACAACACCCAATGAAGGGAGAATAACTGAAGCAATTGAGAATCAAACGTCAAAAATATCGTCTGGTGTCTATCTATCCGCAGCACTTGGCTCTATGGCAGTTTCACTCACATTAAGATGTATGGGGTATAGATATGCTTCATTATTTGTAGGCCAATGGGCCAGCCCGTTCCTTATTATGGGGCTTTACAATAAGATTGTGAAGACTGAAGGACACGATTAAGTGAGAAAGGAAAAAGAAGAATACTCTTCTTTTTCCTTTCTTTTTATACAGATGTTGTTAATCTTCATTTATGACAAGTTCACTACCTGTTAGTGAGAAAAATATGTTTTGAAGTTGATGCAGGTATTTTATTTTGGCTAGAATTATATTTGATCCTAGAATTGTAAATTCATATTCATCATAATTCTTTTTCAATTGATATTGAAGAAGTGTGTAATCTTCTCCTTTCTCGAACCCGGAATTCAAAATTAAATTTTCATTTAGAAGGATAGGGGAGATGAAGTCAATACATTTTATAATAGTAGCAGTTTTATTGTAAAACAAATCTACTGTTTTATAGTTTACTCCTTCAATTAACACTATATCTTCATTATATAATACAAGATTTCCTATTCTTAATTCTTTTGGATCGATCATAAAATCTCCTTTCTTTTTACAAAGCTAATGATTAAGTAGTAAATCTTAAGATATTTCTTTATAAAGATTAGTATTTTCTATCTTTTCAAGTTTCATTTGCTTATCGACACACCTAGGCAATTCATGCAAATAATGAGTTACATAAATTAAAGTTTTCCCAGGCAACGAGCTGTATGTTTCTATTATATTGATGATTTTCTTTTTATTACTTACATCTAATCCATGTAAGGGTTCGTCTAAGATGAGGAGATCCGGGTTTTTAACGAATGCTCTGGCTAATAAAGCGAGTCGTTGTTCTCCAGAAGAGAGCGAAAGGAATAAACGATCTTTCAAATGGGAGATGCCAAAGATTTCCATCCATTCGAGAGCGATTTGAGTTTGTTCATCATTACATTTTCTGTAAAGGCCGACTGAGTCGAAAAAGCCTGATCCTACCAAATGTATTACAGGCACATTCTCATGGTAGTATAAATGCATTTCAGGAGATACATAACCAATCCGTTTTTTTATGTCCCATATACTTTCACCTGATCCCCTTTTTTTATCGAATAGATAAATGGTATTGGCATAGGCCTGCGGATTGTCGGCAAAAATAAGGCTTAACAAAGTCGATTTCCCTGAACCATTAGGCCCCAGTAAAGCCCACTTTTCCCCTTTTTTTACTTCCCAATTCATATCCTTTAAAATAGTTCGTTCGTTATATTTGATCAATATATTTTCTAATCGAAAAGTGGAGTCGTAGGCTTGTATTTCGCTACTGTCAGTCGGCAGTTCTATCTTTTTTTGAAAATCGGGAAATATGGATGATATAAGTTGTTTGTCAGACAGGAAGGCTTCCCGCGTCATTGCAGGGTAAAGCGTTCGATTATATATAGGAAGAATGTGAGTTGTCATCTCAGGAATATCGCCGGGATTGGAAAGTAACAATATAATCTGTACCTTTCTTAATACGGAAATCTGTTTTAATAGATCAAGTAACAAATCTCTGGACTTGGTATCCAATCCGATAAACGGATTATCTAATATCAGTATTTTAGGCTGAGATAAAAGAATTCGTACAATCAGGAATTTGCGTAGTTCACCACTGGATAGAAAGATAATTCGTTTGGTCAGGAGGTCATTGATGCCAAAAAAGAATAACATTTCAGATAAAATAGCTGTTCCCAGATATTCTTTAAAAAGATCTTCCACTAGAGGCATTTCATCTGTTTCAGTAGCATGAAAACGTTGTTGGTAATAAGAATTGCGGTAGTCGGCTAATGAATAAATATCTTTGAAGGCGATACTTTTTACTGTTTGACTTACAGAAGCGTTTTCTTTTAGGAGTACTGTTCCTTCTTTTAATGCTATTTTGCGTTGTAATATATCAGTTAATAAGGTTTTTCCGGCGCCATTCGGACCTATAACCGCCCATTGTTCGCCTTCATTTATATGCCAGTTTATAGGAGAGGTAAATTGAAATTCGGATAAACGCGGTACAGCATTTTCTATACATATTATATTCTTATCATTCATGATTCAGGAATTAGGGGAAACAAAAGTAATAAAATAAAGCAACAACTATAAAAAGTGTTATTTATAATGGATATATTTGCTGGATATAAACTAAATCAATTTTACCATGAAACGTATTATTTGTATTACATCTTTATTAATTGTTTGCCTGACGACATCTACCCTTTACGGGCAAAATCAAAATGAATGGAAACCGCTTTTTGGCACTAAACTTGCAGATGCAACCTATGATCCTCAAGTATGGAGCGAAACCGACGGTGTAATAACCGCTGCCAAAGATGATGCTATCTGGACTAAAGAAGAATATGAGAACTTCGAACTTGATCTTGAATTCAAGAACGATAATGGAACAAACAGTGGAGTTGTTGTATATTGTACAGACATTAAGGACTGGATTCCTAATTCAGTTGAAATACAAATAGCGGACGATCATTATGAAAAATGGACAGACAGTGATCCATTAGGGAGATGTGGTGCAATATATGGGCATTTAGCTCCCAATAAAGACAAGGTAGTTAAGAAAGCAGGAGAATGGAATCATATGCGTGTTCGTTGCGTTGGTCAACGTATTTCTGTTATCCTCAATGGCAAGAAAGTTACGGAGATGGATATGAGTAAATGGACATCCGGTACAGTTAATCCTGATGGTAGTAAAATACCAAGTTGGTTACCTAAACCATTTGCCGAACTGCCAACCAAAGGTTTTATCGGTTTACAGGGAAAACACGGAGAAGCTACCATCTGGTTCCGTAATATGAAGATTCGTAACGTTAAGTAGTAATCTTTGTTCCTTTCCCTTTTCCGATCTCGGAAGCCTGAGTAATAATTACTTCTTTTACTCCGGCTTGTATGGCCTGAAAAGAGTTTTCAAGTTTAGGTATCATTCCTCCCTGGATGATACCTTTTTCTATATATAATTGGAAAGTGTCGTAGTCTAACTCAGGAATTACGCTATCATCATCCTGTTCATTCATTAAGACCCCTTTCTTTTCGAAGCAGAATACCAGCGTTACATCAAAATGTTTTGCCAAGGCTTTGGCGGCTTCTCCTGCAATTGTATCGGCATTCGTATTAAGCATATGTCCTTGTTTATCATGAGTGAGAGGTGCTAAAACAGGAACAATATTTTGTCTTATTATGGAAGAGAGTAATTCAGCATTCACTTCTTTAATATCACCAACGAAACCATAATCCACATCCTTAACAGGACGAATATCCGAACGCATGACATTCATGTCCGCACCCGTTAGACCGAGCGCATTTATATTTAAAGCTTGTAAACGGGCAACTATATTCTTATTGACTAATCCTCCATACACCATGGTTACCACATTGAGCATATCTTTGTCGGTAATTCTCCTTCCAGCTACCATCTTGCTTTCAATGCCTAATTGAGTTGCAAGTTTTGTGGCAGAACGTCCACCGCCATGTACCAGAACCTTATAGCCATCTATAGAGGCAAAATCAGTTAGTAAACGAGCGAGTGTATCTTCCTCTTCAACAATCTTTCCCCCTACTTTAATCAAGGTAAGTTTTTCCATCTTTTTTTTCTCTGATTTATTTTCCGCGAAGTTACTAAAAAAAGAAAGATTTATTACATTTGTATCGAATGCGGTAGTAGCTCAGTTGGTAGAGCATTAGCTTCCCAAGCTAAGGGTCGCGGGTTCGAGTCCCGTTTACCGCTCTTTATATATGCTAACAAATCTTTCCTTTTATTTCCAAACAGAAAACTTTCTTAAAACAGGTTTGTTTACTTATTATATATAATTGGTAATAAGCGAAATGGTGAAATTTGAAACATTAACTCTTAATACGTATTATCTCCAAAAGATATTTCTATTCTTTATATTATTGGCCTGTCCTTTTGGAGGACAATTAAAAGCAAACACTACTCAGGAAATATCCGGCAAAGAAGCCGGAGTGGTTCTAATCTATAAAGATTCTATACAACCTTTATGGAGACCCGGCGAAATAGTGGGAGTATATGCTATGAGTGAGGGTAATCTGATAGGTCCTTTACCCTTTACAATTTCCAGTAACGGAGGTCTTCTTGAGCCCGTCCCTATATTTGATCCATTTACTGAACATACCTATTTAGCATATCATCCTTTCGATGCAAATACATCAACTGACCCGGCTCATGTAAATGCGGTGGTGATATCGAATCATCAAGTCCAGCAAGGAGCCTCAAATGACCATTTGAAACTTTACGAATTTAATGTCGCACAACCGGTAAAAGCATACGCAGGTGAAAGCATTTCATTTTACTTTAGTTCGGTTTTTAGTTATTTTGAGTATCATATCACTACCAATGTTCCAGGATTAACTGTCAATAGTATTGAACTTATTGCTCCTCAAGGAAAAGTTTTATCCTATACCAGTGCTACCGTTGATATAACCAAACAATTCACAGATCCAGCTTTTGGAAGAATTAATGGTATCGTAGGTGGAGAGTCTTCTATAACGTTGGATATAAACGGAGGATTGGCTATACCGAATTCATCAGTCGTCTATGCCCCTGCATATATGGCAGTAAACCCCTTTGATGCTCAAAATGAGACAATGTATGTTAAGGTTCAAACAAACCAGGGGGAATTTATGATCGACTTTTCCGGAGAAAATTATAGAATAGGTAGTAATTATATTATACCTGTCCGAATAGAAATAAATCAAACACCTCCGCCTGAAATTGTATTTGAGCAGCAATATGATATTTGTCAATCCGAGGATATTACCCAACTGAATATAACATATAGTGCAACAGGTGATCCTGATCAGTATATGATAGACTGGGATGATTCAGCTAACAATGCCGGGCTTGAAGATATACCGTATACTTCTTTACCGGTATCTCCTTTGGAATTATCAATTCAGGGAAATATCCCGCCGGGTACTTATAACGGCATTCTGAAAGTAATGAATTCAATATCGGGTGAGGAAAGCAATGGCGCTCCGATAATAATTACTGTTCATCGGCAACCATTACCTCCTCAGTTGGATTCAAAATATCCTGATATGGATATGGTATGTGAGGGGACAAACGTATCTGCGACTTTTATTTCCGGATCGGAAGGACAGAGTTGTGAGGATATGTTCAGATATTCTACGGATAATGGAATATCCTGGAACGATTATACTTCGGGCCAGGAAATAAGCACCCTCGGCATAGGAAAAGTTATTATTCAGGGTAAGCGTGGAGATTGTGATCCTTCATTTGTTTGTGGTGATACAGAATGGATTGAGATGTCAGCATGGACGATGAAACCTCTTCCAACCGCAACTTTTGTATCGGGAAATGTTACGATCAGGCAAGGAGAAACGGCAACACTTCGAATTCAATTAACCGGAGACGCACCCTGGGAATTAGTCTATAATAATGGAACGACGAATGTCACAATACTGATTAATAATCCCATACAACCGCATGAATTACAGATTTCGCCAAGTGTAACAACAACGTATACCTTAGTACGGGTTCGCGAGACAGCAGGGTGTAGTAATGCGGCAACGGGTAGTGTGACAGTAACGGTGATTGAAACTCCAGAACCCCCTGAGCCGCCTGAACCACCAAAACCTGAACCTGATCCAAGGTTGCAATGGTCAGTTTCCAAAACACATGATATAGATAGGATATTTTACGATATACCTGATAATATTGTAACGGATGTTATGGTGGGAACACCTGTATACTTGCAAATAAGACCGGTTGTTGACAGCCGGATTATTTTCGACAGTTGGAGAATAGACTATTCTGTTATTCCTGAAGATCATTATTATCATATGGGACCGATCAATGCGCAATTCCGTTATAATTTCAACAACGGTGAGCCTCATCTGATTCCCGGTACATATGTATATATAGTAGAAAGCCTGACCTTATATAGAAGCGAACAAGTTGTAGGGTACTATGAATATTCTGAAAATATCGAGAAACAAACCATTATAATAAGGGAGCCTCCACAACCCGAACCGGCCATTGAAATAAAGGATATAGCACCCTTCTGTTATGATGATAAAGAATTTCGTATTCCTTTCGATCTGCTTTATACCGATGGTCCGCTGGAATATATCATAACATTCTCGGATGAAGCTCTCGAAGCAGGCTTTGAGAATATAACAACATTTAAACCTCTTTTGGGAAACTATATACCGGTACCTGTTTCTGCAAAGATACCTCAGGGAATTTATAAAGGAAGTGTCTATTTACGTCAGATAGAAAGATCGGAGATCATTGATTTATATCCGTTCGAAGTTGAAGTTCTTCCTTTCGTACAAATCACGAAACAGCCGCAATCCGTCACACATATTTGTGAAGGGGATGGTTTTACATTATCTATTGAAGCAGAAGGAGAAAACCTGACCTATCAATGGTACAAGGATGACAAACCCATAAACGGTGCAACTTCTGCCATATACAGTGAGCTTCTCCGAAGCGAACAAACCGGATTATATTACGTAATAGTTTCAGGTGATTGCGGAACAGAGAAAAGTGACGAGGCAAAAGTGGTCATCAATACATTTAGGATCCATATAAAATGGGATGATGTATTGTATGTTATAAATACGAATAATGAATATGTGGATTATCAGTGGTACAAGGATGGGTCCCCCATTACTACCTATGGAAAATCCATTTATTACACTGACCCCGAAGGCCTATTGGGAACTTACGCTGTACGTGCATATAAAAAAGACGGCACATATGATGAAAGTTGTTCGATGTATTTTGAAACAAATAAATCATCGGTCACCTATATATACCCAAATCCGGTTAAACGACAATCTTATTTATCGGTAGAAAATGAGGAAATAGGAGAGGAGTCGGAGGCTAAAATTGAATTATTTGACCTGACCGGGAAAAAAGTGTATCAAACAAAAACAAGAGACAGCCGAACAACTATCCCCGTGATTTACCCACAAGGCAATTATATTCTTAAGATCAACCTTAGGAATGATAAGGTTATAACACGAAAGATCATTGTAGAATAAAAGTAAAGATACATCAGCTATTTTATGTTAGATCTAGATCTATTTTCTGTTTGAGGTACCTCAAAATCAATTTAGAGGTAGGTCAAAAAAGATTTAGAGGTAGGTGTAAATCAATTTAGAGGTACCTCAAACCAATTTTAAATATAGGTTATGATAAGAATTGTATTGGCGAACTTAATACTTTTAAGCTTGTTATATTAAAAAAAGAAGTAATATTAAAAATAAAAAGGTTATGAAAACTTTTATTGAACAACTTGGCTTTTCCATCAAAAACTGGTGGCTTTCCCTTATTTTGGGGATTTTGTATTTAGGAATTGCTATTTGGCTAATGTTTAATCCATTGGCGAGCTACGTAGCATTGAGTATCGTATTTGCCGTATTAATGTTTGTCAGTGGACTATTTGAGATTATTTTTTCCGTTACAAATAAAGATGCCCTTTCTTCATGGGGCTGGTATTTAGCCGGAGGAATTATAGATTTATTGATAGGTTTAATTCTGATTGCTTCACCGGGTCTAAGTATGGCAGTACTTCCATTTATCCTGGCATTCTGGCTTTTGTTCAGAGGAATTTCAGGAATAGGTTTTGCGATGGATATTCGCAGATGCGGTTCAAATAATTGGGGTTGGTATCTGTTTCTTGCTATATTGGCAGTACTTTGTTCGATAGGTATAATCTGGGTTCCGGCAGCAGGAGCACTAACATTTGTATTCGTAACAGCTTATGCTTTTATCGTTTTTGGAATATTCAGGTTAGTAATAGCTTTTGAGTTAAGGAAATTGCATAAATATAATAAATGATTAGACATAAAAAAAAGCGGCTTTTAAGCCGCTTTCTTGTTTTTATTTGTATTTGTTCCAATCTACATTCCTCATATCTCCACTATTCGCTAACTCTTCATGGAAAGCAAAACAACACTTTAAGTTTTGTGGGGTATGACCTTTAACACCCATTTCAAGGTATTCCTTCAATAATGGTCTGTAATCAGGATGTACACAATTCTCAATGATCGTATGCGCACGTTGTATAGGAGATTTACCTCTCAGATCAGCTACACCGTATTCTGTAATGATAACTTTTACAGAGTGCTCACTATGATCCAGATGAGATACCATAGGTACGAAAGCACTGATCTTACCCTCTTTTGCAGTAGAAGGAGTAGTAAATATAGATAGCATAGACGCACGTGTGAAATCGCCTGAACCACCAATTCCGTTCATCATGCGGGTACCTGAAACGTGTGTGGAATTAATATTTCCAAATATATCAGCTTCCAACGCGGTATTAATAGCTACTAATCCCATGCGGCGGGCTACTTCAGGATTATTGGATATCTCCTGAGGACGAAGTAATATCTTGTCTTTAAAGAAATCAAGGTTGTTGTATATGTCATCCAATACACTATTGCTGAGAGTTAATGAACAACCGCTGGCAAATTTGACACGTCCTTCTTTCATTAATTTGATGACAGAGTCCTGAATAACTTCAGTGTATACATTGAAGGCAGGGATATCTTTGTTTTCACCCATACATCCTAACACCGCGTTTGCAACGTTGCCGACACCACTTTGTAAAGGAACAAATTCTTTTGGCAAACGACCGGCTTTCATTTCATTTACAAGGAAATTAGCCACATTACGTCCGATAGCCAAGGTTGCATCATCTAAAGGAGTGAAAGCTCCGCCTTCGTTTGGCTCTTCAGTAACTACAACTCCAACAATCTTAGCAGGATCAACTTTTACATAAGGCAAGCCAATACGGTCAGAAGGCTTATATATTGGAATTTCGCGACGCAAAGGAGGGTCAAGAGGTTCATAAAGATCGTGCATTCCACGCATTTCTTTCGGATGCTTTTTGTTGAGTTCGATGATGATACGGTCAGCCAAACGACAAATCGTAGGCGTAATTCCAACAGCAGCAGTCGGAACTATTTCTCCGTCCTCGGTAACATCAGAAGCTTCTATAATAGCAACATCCACTTTTCCAAGAAAACCATAACGCAAATTTTGTGCTAATTCGGATAAATGCAGATCGAAATACTGAGTTTCACGAGCGTTTAAAAGTACACGTAAGTCTTTATTTGATTGATAAGGTGTACGAAACTTAATAGCTTTAGCGCGAGCTAATTCTCCATCGAGTTTATCACCTGTAGAAGCTCCGGTAAACATTCCTATTTGAAACGGATTTCCCTTTTCGTGCTCTTCTTTAGCTTTTTTTGCTAATGCAACCGGAACGGCTTTGGGGCATCCGGCAGCCGTAAATCCACTGAAGCCAACGTTGTTGTCATGATGGATAAATGACGTTGCCTCTTCAGCTGAAATAAATTTTAATGCCATGATATTTTAATTAAAATTTTGAGATTATATCTTCTTTCTAAAAATCAGGCGCAAAGGTATTCAAAAAGAATGAATTTTAGTACTTGCGATTGAGTATTTCAGAGTAAATTATAGCTTTTTTCAATTCTTCCGTATCGTGAAATGAGTCTGATGAAATAGCGAAAGCATCTTCTTCCTGCTCTATTATTCGATTTTTAGGTTTAGGTGTTGAAACTTTCTCCACCTTTTGCTTCACCGGTTGAGGTTTTGGTTTCTGCTGTTGGGGGCGGTACTGTTCTTTCTGGACTTCATCTAATACATCCCAGAATGATTTAGTTTCATGAGGTTTTTCCTCCGTGTACGGTTCCGCTTCCGGGTGGGTTGGCATTTGTGCAGAGCGCTTTTTTTTCTTGCCGGAACTAAGTAAACCACTAATTCCCGCGGCAATGAGCAAAACAATATAGAGCCAATCTCCCAGATTATCCATAACTTTGATTATTTTTGCAGTCCAAAAGTAAGAAGAATAATTGAATAATGAAAGGATTTATGGTATATTATAAAAGTAAATAAGGGTAACTTCGCAGCCACCCTTATTCGATTTAACCAAAACCTTAACTATGAAAAAATTTACGTTTTTCGATACAAAAATAAAAATCTTGTTTAATATACGCAAATATTACGGGATAAATTTTCAAGTAAAAACAAATATTTACACTTTATTAACAGTTTGAATAGCGATGAAGGATAAAGAAAGAATAGAACAAATGCCCATACAAATGAATGAAGATAAGAAGCTTTTTATAGAAACATACGGTTGCCAGATGAATGTTTCAGATAGTGAGGTGGTGGCTTCCGTTATGCAAATGGATGGATATACAATAACAGATAATATAGAAGACGCCGACGCTATTTTTGTTAATACTTGTTCTGTCAGGGATAATGCCGAGCAGAAGATTTACGGGAGGTTACAATATTTTCAGTCTTTAAGGAAGAAGAAAAAAGGATTAATCATTGGTGTTTTAGGATGTATGGCTGAACGTGTGAAGGAAGATTTGATTGAACATCATAAGGTTGATCTGGTAGTAGGCCCTGATTCCTATTTGGATTTACCAAATCTTGTCGGAGCAGTTGAACAGGGAGAAAAAGCTATTAATGTGGAATTGTCTACTCAGGAAACCTATAAAGATGTAATTCCCTTAAAAATTGGTGGTGTTAAGATTTCCGGTTTTATATCTATCATGCGGGGATGTAATAACTTCTGTACCTATTGTGTAGTACCGTACACCAGAGGACGTGAACGTAGCCGCGATATAGACAGTATATTGAATGAAATAAGGGATATGAAGCAAAAGGGATTTCGTGAAGTAACTCTTTTGGGACAGAATGTAAACTCTTATCTTTTTGAAGACGCTGATGAAAAGATAACTTTCCCGCGATTATTGCAGAAAGTGGCGTTGGAAGCTCCTGAAATGCGTATACGCTTCACCACTTCCCATCCAAAAGATATGAGCGACGAAACGCTTCATATTATGGCTAAGTATAATAATATATGTAAGCATATACACTTACCTGCTCAATCCGGTAGTTCCCATATTTTAAAAACTATGAACCGTAAGTATACCCGTGAGTGGTATCTGGAGCGGATAGCTGCAATAAAAAAGATTGTACCTGACTGTTCGATAACAACAGATCTATTCTGCGGTTTCCATTCAGAAACCGAAGAAGATTACCGTGAAACTTTGTCCTTAATGAGAGAAGTTAGTTATGATTCATCTTTTCTGTTTAAATATTCTGAACGTCCGGGTACGTATGCTTCCAAACATCTGGAAGACAACGTTCCGGAAGAAGAGAAAGTTCGCCGCTTACAAGGTATGATTGATCTCCAAAATAGGTTATCGGAAGAAAGCAATTTACGGGATGTAGGTAAAGAATTTGAAGTCTTAATTGAAGGTTTTTCCAAGAGATCCAGGGAGCAATTGTTTGGCCGTACGAGTCAAAATAAAGTAGTTATTTTTGATAAGGGAAGTCATCGTGTGGGTGAGTATGTGAATGTCGTGATCACTCATGCTTCGTCTGCAACACTGTTTGGTTTGGTTAAAGAAATGTAAAATAAAGGCTTTTCCGTAAATTATTCGTTCTTTTGCAGAAAATTTGGGAGACCTATATCCCTACTGGTCTCCCCTATTTGTTTAACTATAATTATAGATTGCGTCTGATGGCAGAAAATAAAAAGGTTAAGTCGGTTTCTTTTTTTAATTCTCGTTTTACATCTGTAATTAGTATTGCGTTGGTCCTTTATTTACTTGGGCTGATTTTTCTTATGGCTTTACTTGGTAATAAGTTATCAGTATATGTTAAAGAGAATATTTCGTTTTCAGTTGTATTAAAAGAGGATCAAAAAGAGGCTGATATTAAAAGAATACAGAAAAGTTTAGATGACCTGCCATTTATCAAATCGACAGAATATATTTCTAAAGAACAAGCCGCTCGTGAACTTGAAGAGGAATTAGGAGAAAACCCTGAAACATTCCTGGGTTTTAATCCTTTGCAAGCTTCTATCGAAGTCAAGCTCTATTCGGATTACGCTAATCCCGACAGTTTAAAAGTAATAGAACGGCGAATACGATCATACACTTCCGTTTCCGAACTCTTATATCGAAAAGACATGATGGAGATTGTGAACGAAAATATGAAACGGATAGGCTTTATATTATTAACATTGGCTTTGATGTTGATGATCATCTCTTTTGTGTTGATAAGTAATACAATCCGACTATTAATTTATTCTAAACGTTTTCTTATCCATACGATGCAGTTGGTTGGAGCCACTGCAGGTTTTATCAGGCGACCTTTTATCAGCTATAATATAGTGAGTGGTATTTTGGCGGCGATAGTAGCAATATTGCTATTAGTCGGTTCGTTATATTATTTACAGCGTGAGTTGGCTGGATTTGTGCAAATGCTGGATACTGGTTTGTTAATGCTTGTTTTTGTATTGGTCTTTGTGTTAGGTATTGTACTATCTATAGTTGCAACCTATTTTGCAGTAAATAAATACTTACGGATGGAAGGCGATAAAATGTATTATATATAAAATAAAAAATAATGAGTAAAAAGGATTTTGCTTTTGGAAAGAACAATTACATCTGGATAGGTATCTCAGTCGTTATTATCATTATTGGTTTTGTGCTTATGAGTGGCGGAGGATCATCTGATGATATAGCGTTTAACCCCGAAATATTCAGTACCCGCCGTATAGTTGTAGCTCCGGTAGTATGCATGATCGGGTTTGGGTTGATGATATATGCCATTTTAAAGAACAGTAAAGAAGAACACGAAGCAGAATGAGTTGGTTTGAAGCCCTGATTTTAGGGATTGTACAGGGACTTACAGAGTTTCTTCCGGTAAGTAGTAGCGGACATTTGATAATAGGAAGCGCTTTGTTCGGACTTAGCGGCGAAGAGAATCTGACATTTGCCATTGCTGTTCATACTGCTACAGTACTGAGTACGATTGTTGTATTATGGGATGAGATATCAGGCTTGTTTAAAGGTTTTTTCAGCTTCAAATGGAATGATGAGACTAAGATGGTATGTAAAATACTGCTTTCGATGATTCCGGTTGCTATTGTCGGTCTGCTCTTTAAAGATTATGTTGAAGCTCTTTTCGGAAGCGGAATATTGCTAGTAGGTTGTATGTTATTAGTAACGGCTGCTTTACTGGCATTTTCGTATTATGCAAAACCTCGCCAAAAGGAAGAAATATCATTCAAAGATGCATTTATTATAGGATTGGCACAAGCATGCGCCGTATTACCGGGATTGTCGCGTTCAGGCTCTACTATAGCGACCGGTCTGTTACTGGGAAATAAGAAAGAGCAAGTGGCTAAGTTTTCTTTTCTTATGGTAATAATACCCATATTAGGTGAAGCCTTTCTTGATTTGATAAAAGGAGGTTTCTCCCCGGCAGAATCAGGTATTTCAATGACCGCCTTACTAACAGGTTTTATTGCAGCATTTATCTCAGGGGCAATCGCATGTAAATGGATGATAAACCTGGTAAAGAAAGGGAAACTGATCTATTTCGCTTATTATTGTGTTGTAGTAGGTTTGATTGCTATCATTTATTCGTTCATCAATTAATTAGAATGGATTTTTTTGAAGGAGAGGTTCTTTATTTTGATAAACCGCTGAGGTGGACATCTTTCGACCTGGTAAACAGGTTTAGATATAAGTTATCGCGAAAACTGAATGTAAAGAAAATAAAAGTAGGGCATGCCGGTACGTTAGATCCATTGGCGACAGGCGTGATGATTATATGTACAGGAAGAGCAACCAAGCGTATTGATGAATTTCAGTACCAGACAAAAGAATATATTGCGACGTTGAAACTGGGTGAGACCACACCGTCTTTTGATCTGGAGAGAGAAGTTGATGCTGTCTATCCGACAGAACATATTACGCAGGAAATGGTAGAAGATGCATTGAAGAAATTTGTCGGTACCATTCAGCAGATACCTCCGGTCTTTTCTGCTGTCAAGATAAACGGCAGGCGAGCTTATAAGTTCGCAAGAAAAGGACGCGAAGTTGAACTTAAACCAAAAACATTGGTTATTGACGAACTGGAGTTGCTGGAATGCGAATTACCGATCATTAAAATACGGGTAGTATGTAGTAAAGGTACATATATCCGGGCTTTGGCAAGAGATATTGGTGAAGCCTTGCAGTCAGGCGCCCATTTAACAGCGTTGGAACGCACAAGGATTGGTGATGTTACTCTTGACATGTGCATGCAACCTGAAAAGATTGACTCTTTTCTGGAAGGTATTGAAATTGAAACAAAAGAAAATATATAGATATGAAGCTTTCTAAATTTAAATTTAATTTGCCGGAAGAATTAATTGCTTTACATCCGGCCGCAAATAGAGATGAGTCGCGTATGATGGTTGTCCATCGTAAGACCGGCGAGATTGAACACAAAGTATTTAAGGACATTCTCGATTACTATAATCCCAAAGATGTCTTTGTCTTCAATAATACTAAAGTATTTCCTGCCCGCCTGTATGGAAATAAGGAAAAGACAGGAGCGCGCATCGAAGTATTCCTATTGCGTGAATTGAACCCTGACTTACGCTTATGGGATGTGTTGGTTGATCCGGCACGAAAGATCCGTATCGGTAACAAACTCTATTTCGGAGAAGATGATTCCATGGTAGCTGAAGTTATTGATAACACAACCTCACGTGGACGTACGCTTCGTTTTCTTTACGACGGCAATCATGATGAGTTTAAGAAAGCATTATATGCGTTAGGAGAGACTCCACTGCCTAAATACATAGAACGTCCTGTTGAACCAGAAGACGAAGAGCGTTATCAGAATATATTTGCCAGTGAAGAAGGAGCCGTAGTGGCACCGGCCGCAGGCCTACATTTCAGCCGTGAACTGATGAAGCGTCTTGAGATAAAAGATTGTCGGTTTGCTTTCCTGACTGTACATTCCGGGTTAGGTAATTTCCGTGAAATAGATGTGGAAGATCTTACTAAGCATAAGATGGATTCAGAACAGATGGTTGTAAATGCCGATGTCGTCAAAATCGTGAATGAAGGAAAAGATACCAATCACCAAATTTGTGCCGTAGGAACATCTGTTATGCGCGCTATTGAAACAGCCGTAAGTACCGATGGACACCTGAAGGAATTCGAAGGTTGGACGAATAAGTTTATTTTCCCTCCGTATGATTTCAGTGTAGCTACCAGTATGGTGACTAACTTCCATTTACCACTGTCCACACTTTTAATGCTTACGGCATCTTTTGGAGGCTATGATCTGATTATGGATATCTATAAAAAAGCAATAGAAGAGAAGTATCGTTTCGGAGCGTATGGCGATGCGATGTTAATATTATAAGCGGAAAGAATGGCGACAGCTTACTTAAGTTTAGGAACAAACTTAGGAGATAAGAAAAGAAATATGATCATAGCCGCAGGGCTGTTGGCTGAAAGGGTGGGAGAGATTCTCGCCCTTTCTGATCTCTATGAAACCAAGCCTTGGGGATTTGATTCCGAGAACACATTCCTTAATGCAGCTTTGATTATTGAAACTTCGCTGGACCCTTTCGAATTACTTGATGCCACGCAGGCGATAGAGAAAGAAATGGGACGGACAGAGAAGAGCCATGGTCAATATAAAGACCGGATCATAGATATAGATATACTCCTATATGAAGACCTTATCCTGAATACGAAAGAACTTACCCTGCCACACCCTTTGATGCACGAGAGAGGCTTTGTTGTAGGTCCTTTAGCAGAAATTGCCGCCACACTGGTACATCCGGTAATAAAGAAAACAATGGGTGAAATCTACCTCTCTCTACCTATATAATTATTTCTTCGATATATTATCGAGAAAAAGATCCATCATTCGTTTTGCGCCAACGAAAGAACTTATCTCATTATTCAACACTTGCTGTTCGGTTGCTTTCAGCATATTGATAACGGCCGGATTATGATAGAACGTATCACGCAACGTTTCATTGATGCTTTCATACATCCAGTATTTGGATTGATCATTGCGTTTCAGATCGAAGAAGCTGTTTTGTTTGGTAAAGACTATGTAGTCATTGATCATCTTCCAGATTTCCTTTATACCCAATTTGTAATACCCTGAATAGGTCAGCACTTGGGGCGTCCAACCGGATTCGGCAGGGGGAAAGAGGTGAAGCGCATTGCGAAAGTGCGAGGCGGCTAGATTGGCTTTCTCGATGTTGTCGCCGTCTGCTTTGTTAATGACAATACCATCTGCCATTTCCATGATACCGCGTTTGATGCCTTGAAGTTCATCTCCTGTTCCTGCCAATTGAATTAACAGGAAAAAATCTACCATCGAGTGAACAGCCGTTTCGCTTTGCCCTACGCCTACAGTTTCTACAAATATCGTGTCGAAACCGGCGGCTTCACAAAGAACGATTGTTTCCCGCGTCTTCCGGGCCACACCTCCTAAAGAACCGGCAGAAGGGGAGGGGCGAATAAAGGCATTTTTTTCACGTGATAGTTCCTCCATCCGGGTCTTGTCTCCCAGAATGCTACCTTTAGAACGCTCGCTGCTCGGATCGATTGCCAGTACAGCCAGTTTGTGTCCTGCTTTGATGATGTCCATGCCAAACGCATCGATTGACGTACTTTTGCCGGCGCCGGGCACTCCGGTAATGCCGACACGTATGGAGTTTCCTGCATGAGGAAGGCACTTTTCAATTATCTCCTGCGCGAGCTGCTGATGTTCATATTTCGCGCTTTCAACCAACGTAACCGCTTGACTCAGGATCGTAATATTTCCATTAAGGATACCTTCTACAAATTCAGAAGGGGTATATTCCTTACGCTGTTCCCTTTTTTTTAGGTACGGATTAACAGAAGGAACGTCGGCGACGCCCTTATTTACCTTCAAACCTTTATACAGGTCGTCGTTCTCAGGATGCTCCATGATTTTATAATACTTATTTCTCTGCAGTAACTTTTATGAGGCGTACCGGCCCGTTCGGATCGTTACAAACAATATTAATGAACGTTTCAAGTTTAGTTTTAATCTCTTTCGGTCGCACCGTGACCTTATAAGCCGTAGCGGCTCCCGGTTTCAGCTCTTTCCTGCCACCAGATATGTCAATATGTTCATTATCGCAGGTTACACTATAGATGGTCAAAGTAGATTTCCCAGTATTCGTAATGATCAGGCTTTCTGATTCTTTACCGCCTCCGCTGATGAAAGGTATGATACCACCGCCTTTTTCCGGAAGTTTCCCGAAATCGAGTAGCGTCGTAGAGAAAGTAATGGCCGGAGCTTTCGCTTTATCGGATGCGGATAATTTGCCGAAGTTGTCAATCACGTTGGCAGCAACATCAATCTTGCCTTCTACGTCTTTCTTCTTTTCTTCGTTCTCAATTATTACCAGTATGGAAGCCGTAAGCCTTCCCATTCGCTTTGCTATATCTGTATTGAATATGACGTTGAATTCACTGGTTCCACCGGGTTTTAAAGTCTCTGTACTGGTGGTTACTTTAAGATAGTTCGGTATTTTCCCGATACGTATTGTGATGGGCGTTGTACCCTCATTTTTGATAGCTATCTTTTCTTCCTTGATCTCTCCTGGACGGATGCTACTGTAAAGAATGGACTTCGTTTGCAGCTTCAGGTCTCCGATGCTGTACGGATAAGATATAATCGGTTGAGCTGGTGTTTTTGATTTAGGAGTGACGTTTCCTTTTACGTATAAATTCATTCGCCCGTTTTTCGCGTTGCTATGAATAGCTATACTTTTATGAAAAGGTCCTGGACGTCCTTTGGGATTATAACTGATCTTAACAGACCCCGTTTTGCCCGGTTCGATAGGCGCTTTCGTCCATTCGGGCTGTGTACAACCACAGGACGCTGTAATTCGGGTGATCACTAAGGGATCTTTTCCCGTATTCTGAATAGTGAAAGAATGACTGGCCAGTCCGTCGGCTTCAGCGATGATGCCGAAGTCGTACGTCTGGATATCAGTCTTTATCTCTGCTCCGTTCTGAGCTACAATAGTAGCGGAGAGAAGCAGGAGAGTGGTTATTAAAAGTGTGATTCGTTTTGTATAAGACATCAGTTAACGTTTAAGAATATTCTTACTACTTAACGTTACCTTTTATCGTTACAACAAAACTACCCGTCTTACCATTGCTGTAAATAGAAATGGTTTTAGTAAAGGGACCCGGACGTCCTTTCGGATTGAACGTTATCTTTACCTCACCTGTCTGACCGGGCTGGATCGGTTCCTTTGTCCAGTTCGGAGATGTACAACCGCATGATGCGATCACGCGTGTAATTACCAATGGCTGTTTTCCGTCATTCTTCACGGTGAATGTATGAGTTACATCCCCATCGGCCTCATTGATATCGCCAAAATCATGAAGATTCTGTGCTATCGAAATAACAGCTCCATCCTCCTGGGCTGTAGCTATACTTGTTGCTAACAGGATAGCCATAAAAACGAAAATAATTTGTTTCATCTTTTTCTTATAAAATTTAGCATTCAATAATGCAAAGTTAAAAATA
This sequence comes from Tannerellaceae bacterium, assembly GCA_032054765.1. Lineage (GTDB taxonomy): Bacteria > Bacteroidota > Bacteroidia > Bacteroidales > Tannerellaceae > DFXE01. Next base: position 20,166 of record DAMBSC010000015.1, on the reverse strand, counting down.
ATCTCAATAAATTAGTGATTAGTGATTAATGATTAACGTTTAATGATTAATCACTAATCATTAATCATTAACAATTAGTTTCTCTCCTTCCGTATGCGAAACGAACTCTGGAGCGTACTGACACTGTATCGTGGCGATGCCGCCGCTGTACTCGCCGGTGCGTGATACGAAGGCTGAATATACTATCACATAAGTACCTGTCGGTAACCGGTCAAAATAGAAATTCTCCGATAAATCTTTAGGAGAACGGTAATACCGCAGGCCGTCACTATATGTAGAACCTGATAATTGTATATTTGGTTCAAAACAACCAGCCCGAAGATCCTTCAGGCTCACATACTCCATTTCGCGGTCGGTACGGATCGTCAGTCTGACAATTACTTTATCACCTAACTTCAGCGGCCGTTCAGCCGTTACGGGAGTGATCTGCCGTTGCGTTCCACTGTTGGTTTCGATAAACAATTTCTTATCAACACTTAAAACGCCTTTTTGTTTATTTACCTTATCGATTGATTCGAAGTATTGATTATATACAGCGCCCCACGCCGGAGCCTTACCTTCCTTCTTTATCGTAAGGGTGTTACGCATGGAAGGAGTAATATCATTAGCCGATACAACCTCTTTGATATATCCGGTAGCCGTCTCGCCTGAAGCAGAGGTATCATATATTTTATCTCCCCAACTGATCACCGCTTTATTTTGCTCTTTCAACCAATCGGTACCCGTATACAAAATTCCATACACCGCGTTCACGGTTGTCGGCACCGACTCCCAGTTTTGTGTCCGTTTCTGATTCAATAGCCATTGCTTCATCAGGTCAACCTCCTTCGTGTTTGTTCCGAGTTCCTGAAACGCTGTCATAAGCAGGCAATGTACATCCACGGGCGAAACGAAATAGTTGTTTGCCCTCCGGTTATTTGCCCAATACATACCCATCTCATTGGAAGTCGTAGCCGTTTTTTTAAGCCAGGCCAGGATTTGAGCAGCCACTTCTTTTTTACCGTTACGGTGCATAAGGAGTGCTGTTTCCCCTTTTCCGAGAAGCGAAGCTTTCTGCCATTGCTTTTCAGCCTGATTCGTATAGAAACGGATTCCTTCACGTGCATCGCCCCATTCGGGAATATCTCGGTAATAACTTCTTACGTAAAGGAAGTCGAGTTGATCCTGCGTCGGTACATAGTTATTCTTATCGGCTTTCGTACGAGCCAGCGACTCATAATCACTCTGCATACTCTTATCCAGGAAACGAAGTGCATTCATTTGCATCTCTTTTTCCTGCGAATTATATTGCACGGCGCTTAATCTCACTAATTGAGACATGCCGTTAAGGATAAACTGCGTAATACTCCGGCTTGCATACAGCCCTTTGAACCATCCCCAGCCTCCCTCAGCGGTTTGCTGCTCGAGCAATACGCGCATGGCTTCCTCACGTTGCCGGGTGGCACGATTTACGTCGAAGAGCAATTCTAGACGTTCTTTTTGCTCACTTTCAGTCTGGGCATCCATAACCCATGGTGTTTCTGACAGCAAAATATTCTTGAGCTCTTCATTCTTCTCGAGAGAGGAAAGAAGCGTTGAAGCTGATCCTTCTCCGTGTCCCTGAGCCTTCCATTGCTCAATTACGCTTTTAATTCGTGGATTTGATTTCGCGATAGACATTGCAAGCGTATTCGTATAGTAAGCTGCAAACCACGAGATAACATTATCATTGTCAGGCTGAATAACAGTCGGCAATGCCTGAACAGCATACCAAACGGGATTATTACTGAATTCGAGCGTCATTTTATATGGGCGACTGGTGGATGAACTTCCTCCGTCACCGGAAATCCTGATCTGTTTCTCGCCTTCTCCGGTCAGGTAGAAAGGAGTACTTTCCGTCACTAAGATTTGATTAGACAAAACTGGAAGTATATGCTGCTCTCCATCGCTGACCGTTTCGGAGTCGGCAATGATTCGGCAACCTACAAGATCGATGTCTTCAGGAGCACGGACAGTCCAACTCATCACGGTGGAGGATCCCTTCGCCAGCATGAAAGGCATGCTGATTTGACCGGGGACGTTAATTGGTGCTTCATTTTCAGGATTGAAGAATTCAAGACGTACTTTTCCGGATATATCCTCGTCGCTCAAATTCATGACCTGCGATGAAATAGTGACCATATCTCCCTGACGCATAAAACGCGGCAGGTTGGGAAGTATCATCAGTTTCTTCTGTGTGATTACTTCACGCGAGATCTTTCCGTATTTCAGGTCGGGAGTATGCGCCAATGCCTGGAATTTCCACGTCGTATTGCTCTCAGGGATGGTGAAGTTTATAGTTACATTTCCATCCTTATTGGTAAGCAGATGTGGATAAAAGAAAGCATTCTCGCTGAAATTGCTCCGTAACTGTGGGGCAGGAGAAGCTCCTCCTGCTTCGGCATCTTCCTTGGTGACGCTTCCGGTTACGGCGGATCGTTGGCTTTCACCGTATCCAACGACGACACTTTCCTGCAATAAACCATTGTCAGCCATTGGAGGAGCAGCGGCAAGTTCCATATCTGTTGAAGCCTGAGACTTCATAACGATACCGCCGCCATAACTTCGGCGTGATCGGTAAGCATCCATCACGCCTTGCCAGTCGAGACGGTCGAATGAAAAGTCAGGAATATCTTTATAGTCCATCCTCCGGGCAGTATATCCCGGCCACTGGTTAAACCCGTTACCTTCGCTGAATGACATATAATATATGTAAGGCGCTCCTACCGGCGAAAAGTACCAGTCAAAAGGATAAATCCTGTCGAGCGACGCATCATACATACCGGCTAGCACTTCAGCAAGAACTGGAAGCGAGTCGGGTCCGGTGATTCGGAATTTCCAGCTTTCGCTACTGCCTGGCAATAAGCGGTCGCGGAAGGTTTCCGCCTTGAAATTCAGCAGACGATCCGGCTGTTTCCTTGTTATATTCACCGATGTAGTATAGAGTTTTCCTTCTTTGACAAAGGTAAACGACGCTACCAGGCCATCACCGTAACTTTCGAGGAACGGTATCTTGAATGTCTTGTTCTCGTTGCTTAACGTCAACCTATTCCTTGAAATGATTTTCCCGTTATTATAAAGCTCATATAATACATACGCATCCTTGTCGGAAGTACCGAATAAGAACTGAGCCTCTTCGCCTGGCAGGCAAATTGTCTTTTCCTGAAGTATCCATGTATGTGTGAATACTGGTGGGCGTTTATCTCTTTTGCTGTACAGGATAAAGTCCTGATCCTGTGTAATAGTGCGTCCCTTACTGTCCTTTGCGGTTAGTTTGATACGGAGATTACCCGAAGGAAGCCTCACAAATACACTATTTTGGATGGGTTTGTCCGTAGAGAATAAACCCTGGTCGAGTTCTTTGATTTCTTTTGGTTTTTCTCTTTCTTTGGGCTCGTCTAACAGATATATGGTATACGAACCTTGCAGGGAGACAACCTCGCCATTCAGTGTGCGTGCTGTAACGCGTGCGTCGATTCTCTCTTTTTCAGCCTGTGCAGGCAGATTGGTAGTAAGCACGATACTTCTATCACCTACTGAGAATGAAGTCTGCCCCTCCTGCGTTTCACCTTTACTGTCGGTCAACGAGACGATTGCATCGAATGTGAAGAACGACATGGGGAATCGATCATTGCCTCTTTCCGGTTTAAACATAAATGAGAAACTACCGTCTGTACCTACCGTCGTTTTACCTTCGGCCACCTGATCATGGGAGTAAGGCCCGTCGTAAAACCTAAACCAGAACGGACGTCGCACAATTCGCCAAGTGATGTCTCCGCTTTGCAGCGCAACGCCTGAGAAGGTCTGCGCCTTGCCACGTACGGTCACTTCATCACCAAAGGCCACTTCTCCTTTTATACTGTCCAGGTCGACCATAAAGGTAGGACGTTTATATTCTTCTACCCTGAAATCAACCGTTCCGTTGTCCGTAGAGATACTCAACATTCCGGTCAATCCCTGGCGGGGAATGGTAAATTCGCCTGAGATCGAACCAAACGTATTCGATGTCAGTTGCTGTTTCGATATCTCCTGATAATTAGCGTCACGGAAAACGACTTCAATCTTTTTTCCCGTTACGACACTAGGGTTCACTTTATTGTTATTATAGGCTATTCCTTTAAAATAAACCGTTTGTCCCGGGCGGTAAAGGCCACGGTCAGTGAGCAGCTTCACAAACGTTTTTTCTTCAGGCTCGCCAAATGTGTTGCGACTGACATATATACTAGTCATAAATGATGATACATCACCGGTCATCTGAGCCTGGAAAGCCGTTATCTTTTCATTGAAAGGAAGTACAGCGATACCATCGGCATCCGTTTTTACTTCTCCCAGCAGGGAAAGTTTATTGCGGGATCCGTCATAATAGTTTACGATAGCCCCTTTAAGCGGTTTACCACTCAGGTAATCAGTCACGAGGATTTCCGTTTGTCCTGACAACATTCTTCTAGATACGGCAGCCAGCCGACTAACAGCAAACATGCCGTTCGTTTTCATATCGTAGTTGTTTTCAGCCGAAACTCTATATTCATATAGTCCTGGCTTGTCCACCGGAATAGAAATCGTTGTATCAGCAGGCGTGAATGTATTTTTGAGCGGAAGATCAAAAGACATTTCCTTGACTAGTTTCCCCTGTGTTTTTTCTTTCTCGGCTGACCAATACGTTTGGATCGTTTTCTCAATGGGGAGGAGACTTTCATAGAGGCTTACCTTTACGCGCGACACATTGGCATAATTCAGCCTTATTTTCAGATCTTTTCCCGGATATACCGTATTATCGTTCTGAGTCTGAATCCATGATTCTTCCATTGTTGCCAAGCGGTTTTCCAGTTGACCGATGCGATCGTAACGGGGAAAACGGCTGATCGTTTCCTTTAATAATCCGTACTGTATCGCTTTAATTGAATCAGGGCTTCCTGTCTGGTAGGTTTTATATCGGAGCAGGTCTGCTTTATCGATAATGATCTCTACAGAATAGTCCTTGTCAGCATACACTTTCAGCAGACTGTCCAGCTTCTCTTCATAGATCTGCTGATTATCCACATTCAGTTCATTATTATATACGAATCTCAGATGGCTCAGTTCAGCTAGTAATAACGCCTTCTTATCGGGTTGCGACCGGCGAAACTTCAACAGGTCCTGATACAGTTCTTCAGTGGGTTGTATATCTATAGCACGGTATGCCAGAAAGTCATATAAAGTAGGACGAAGCTCGCGAGAGTCTTTTCCTGTCTCCATAATTAGTTTATAAGCTTCCGAAGATGTCTTTTGCAGTAGTTCGGCAGGTTGTAAGGAAGCTGTCAATTCTTCCTTTATTTTATCGGTAAATAGGTTCGATGTCCATTCGCGGATATCTTCAGGCACATAACCAATGATGGGTGTACGTCTGTTGATGGTCCAGCTATTCTGCTGAAAATAGCGGTTATACATCTCTGCCGTCATAGAATGCAATATGGCTGCATTTGCGGTGCCCGGCTTCTCGGCAGCCAGGTTTTCGAGTGTGCGGATAAGCGACGGAAAATTATCCTCATCTTTTTCCAACTGATCTTTCATCTGTTCGATCAGTGTCTTTATTAACTCGGGTGTATTCCCGTTCTCCAACATTTCGGTAATCATATTTTTTTCCGTTAATGATTGATTCGCTTTGGCGTATAAAGCTGCCAGTAAAAGGCAACCTGTTAACACGGTTAAAAGAATCTTGCTTTTTGTTTTCATCCTACAGGTTTTAATGAATAAACAATCTAACTGTTTATATAGACACAAAGATGGGGTGAAAAAATGTAAACTTAATGTTAATTAGGAATAAAATTTTGCGCTTCCCTGAAATGACGCGAAAGAGGGAAGGCTGCAAGGCGCGAAAGTTGAAGGCGCGAAGTGCTCAAAGCGTGAAGGGGCGCGCATCTTTACGATAATAAGTAAGCCGTCCTTTTCATAAGAATCGGGCGGCTTGTTATTTCAGATAATAATTAATCGTTAATCACTAATCGTTAATCATTATTTCTTCCTTACATACGTGTGAAACGTATAAGCATGGGCGTGTCGGTCGTCGGCGGGATGGTATTGTCGTTCTTCGACGATTTCGTCCCATTCGTCGAAATTGATGTCGGGGAAGAAGATGTCTGCGTCTTCGAAGATGTGGTGTACGCGTGTGAGGTACATTTTGTCGGCTATGGGGAGTGCGTTTTTATAGACCATTGCTCCGCCGATCATGAATACTTCTTCTTCTTTCTCGCATAATTCGAGCGCGTCCTGCATGGAATTGCATACGAATACGTCGATGAAACTTTCGGGTGGCGTCGTGGTAAGCACGATGTTCTTACGATTGGGTAAGGCTCCCTTGGGTAATGATTCGAAGGTCCTGCGGCCCATTATAACCGCGTGTCCTGTGGTGGCGCCTTTAAAGCGCTGCATATCGTAGGGCAGGTTCCACAAGAGTTTGTTTTTCCCTCCGATAGCGTTTTTCTCGTCTACTGCTGTAATAATGGAAATAATACTCATATTCTTATCATTTTAGAGTTAAGCGCAAATTTGTGCCGGCTTACACGGCGACGATCCCCTTGATGTGGGGGTGTGGGTCGTATCCGGTCAGATTGAAGTCTTCATACTTGAAATCGAAGATGCTTCTTACATCGGGATTGATCTCCATCACGGGTAGCTTCCGAGGCTCGCGGGTGAGTTGGAGTTGTACTTGTTCGAGGTGGTTGCTGTAGATGTGTGCGTCTCCTAATGTGTGTACAAAATCGCCTGCCCGCAGGCCGGTAACTTGCGCCATCATTTGCAGCAACAGTGCGTAGGAAGCGATGTTGAACGGCACCCCGAGGAATATATCGGCACTGCGTTGATACATCTGCAGGCTGAGCCGTCCATCGGCTACGTAGAACTGGAAAAAGGCATGGCAGGGTGGGAGGTTCATGTTTTTCAGATCGCCTACGTTCCATGAGCTGACAATGATGCGTCGGGAGTCGGGATTATTCTTTATCGTGTCGACTGCTTCGCTTATCTGATCGATTGATCCGCCTTCATAATCGGGCCACGACCGCCATTGGAAGCCGTAGATATGTCCGAGGTTTCCGTCGGCATCGGCCCATTCGTTCCAGATGCGTACACCGTGTTCCTGTAGGTATGCGGCATTGGTATTTCCTTGCAGGAACCATAATAGTTCGTAGATAATGGATTTCAGATGCAGTTTCTTAGTGGTGAGCAGCGGGAAGCCCTCTTCCATATTAAACCGCATCTGATGTCCGAATATACTGATTGTTCCGGTTCCTGTCCTGTCTTCTTTTTTTACACCTTCTTCAAGAACTCGTTCAAGTAAATCTAAATATTGTTTCATCAATACATTTTTGGTAGAATGCAAATGTACAAAAGTGTATCGACTATTTCTATTATTTTATACTACTTTTTTGAAGCGTTCCATAAAGTCGGCGGCTTCTTCGAGGCTTAGCGATAAGGGTGGGAGCAGACGGATGGTGTTTGTGCCTGCTACGCCTGTGAAGACTTTTTCTTTGAAGAGCAGATTGCTCCGAACTTCCTTGACAGGTTCTTCAAACTCGATTCCGATCATCAGTCCTTTTCCTCTGAGTTCTTTGATGCCGGATAGCTGGCGGATCTCACGCATCAGGTAATCGCCTACCTGGTTTACGTTGTCGATCAGTTTCTCGTCCTCCATGATGTCGAGTACGGCTATTGCTGCGGCACAGGCGAGGTGATTTCCTCCGAAAGTGGTTCCGAGCATTCCGTAGGTTGCTTTGAACATGGGGCTGATCAATACGGCGCCCATCGGGAAGCCGTTGGCTATTCCTTTTGCTACGGTGATAATGTCGGGACGTATGCCGGCGTATTGGTGGGCGAAGAATTTTCCGCTCCGTCCGTAGCCGGATTGTATCTCGTCGAGGATGAGACAGGCGCCGTAGTTTGTGCATAATTCGCGAAGCGACTGCATGAATTCGTTAGTTGGTACATGTATGCCTGCTACGCCCTGGATTCCTTCGATAATGACGGAGGAGACGTCGCCTTTTTTCAGCTCGGCTTCTACGAGCCAGGGATCGTTCAAGGGCAGATAGGTTACGGGCAGGTCTTCGTTGACCGGCGCGATGATCGATGGGTTATCCGTAATGCGTACGGCTGCGGATGTTCGTCCGTGGAAAGAGTGTTTGAAGGTGATGACCCGCTTCTTTCTGTTATGGAAAGAGGCGAGTTTCAGTGCATTTTCGTTGGCTTCGGCTCCGGAATTGATCAGGAACAGGTCGTAGTCGTCGTAACCGGATATTTTGCCCAGTTTGTCGGCGAGTTTTTGCTGCAGGCTGTTGATCACGGAGTTCGAATAAAAGCCTAGTTTATTCACCTGGTCGGTAATCGCCGCAACATATGTGGGGTGACTGTGTCCGACAGAGATCACGGCGTGTCCGCCGTATAGATCGAGATATTCATTTCCTTCGGCATCCCACACGTGGCATCCCTTCCCTTTGACTATCTCTATATTGAAAAGTGGAAAGACATCGAAAAGTTTCATAATTGTTAGTGATTAGTGAGTAGTGATAAACGATTAATGATTAAGTCTTAATATTCCAGTTAATCACTAATCGTTATTAAAACGCTGATGGTTTCAGGTGTAGGCCGACGGTTTCTTCGAGGTTGAAGAGTAGGTTCATATTATGGACGGCCTGTCCGCTGGCGCCTTTCAGCAGGTTATCTATCATGGATATGATGAGTAGTTTGTTACCGAACTTCTGGAGGTGGATAAGGCATTTGTTTGTGTTTACCACCTGCTTTAGATCGGGATTTTTGTCTGTGAGGAATACAAACGAATGGTCGTCGTAATATTCCTCGTAGATTCGTCGGAATTCTTCGAGTTCTATCTTTGTGTTGATATATGTGGTAGCAAAGATACCCCTGGAGAAGTTTCCTCGAACGGGGATGAAGTTGATATTGCTTTGGAAGCTATTTTGTAATTGTATAAGACTTTGTCTGATTTCTGCGAGGTGCTGGTGTTCGAATGGTTTATAGATTGAGATGTTGTCATTCCGCCAGCTGAAATGTGTCGTGGATGAAGGTTTCACTCCTGCACCGGTCGAACCTGTAATGGCATTGACATGTAGTTCGCTGTTAAGCATCAAATGCTTGGCCAGTGGAAGTATTCCCAGTTGAATGCTGGTTGCAAAGCATCCGGGGTTTGCCACGTGTCTGGAACTGCATATCTGCCGACGGTTGAGTTCGGGAAGGCCGTAGATGAAGTCGTGATCTTCTCTCTTGATGCGATAATCGGTAGAAAGATCGATGATCTTCAGGTCTTCAGGAAGGGTATGGCTATCGATGAACTTCTTTGTATCGCCGTGAGCGGTGCAAAAGAACAGTAAATCGATCTCGTTTAAGGGTAACTCATCGGTAAATACCAGATCGGTTTCGCCAAATAAACCGCTGTGTACATCGGTAATCTTGTTACCGGCATTGCTCGAACTATTGATAAATACTATGTCTGCATCGGGGTGGTTGATAAGCAAACGGATTAATTCTCCTGCTGTATAACCTGCTCCACCGATTATCCCAATCTTAATCATTTCTTTTAGTAGTTGGTAGTTGGTAGTTAGTAGTTAGTAGTTGGTAATTTATTATTATTTCTACCAACTACTAGCTACAAGCTACTAACTACTTTTTATTTACATTATAATATATTTTCATCTGGTTACCCAATATCTTGGTAAAGCCTTTAACATCATCGGCTGTCCATGCTTTTTGTTCTTCGCCGTAGACACCGAAGTCGCTCTTCATTAAATCGTGTTCTGTTTCAACACCAACCAACGTATAGGTATATGGACGGAGGGTGATGATCACACGTCCGGTTACATTCTTCTGTGTACTTTGCAGGAAGGCTTCCATGTCGCGCATTACGGGTTCCAGGTATTGGGCTTCGTGCAGGAACATTCCATACCATGTCCCGATCTGCTCTTTCCAATATTGCTGCCACTTGGTGAGCGTATGTTTTTCAAGCAGTTTGTGTGCATTGATGATCAGTAGTGAACCGGCTGCTTCGAAGCCTACACGACCTTTAATACCGATAATCGTATCCCCTACGTGCATGTCACGACCGATGGCCCAGCGAGCTCCTAGTTCTTCTACCTTGCGGATAGCGTCTACCTTGCTATTGAATGTTTCGCCGTTTACTCCGGTGATTTCGCCGTTTACAAAGTCGATGAACATATCTTCTTCCTGCTCTTCTGCTTCGAGTTGAGAAGGATAAGCTGTTTCGGGTAATGTTTTATTGGAGTGAAGTGTTTCTTTTCCTCCTACGCTTGTTCCCCAAAGGCCTTTATTGATGGAGTATTCCATCTTGACGAAGTCTGCTTCGTACCCATGTTGTTTAAGATAGTTGATTTCGTATTCGCGGCTGAGGTTCATATCGCGGGTAGGAGTAATGATCTCCATATTGGGAGCAAGTACGTCAAATGTGAGGTCGAAACGTACCTGATCGTTACCGGCGCCGGTACTTCCATGGGCTACTGCGTCGGCTCCTATTTCTTTTGCGTAATTGATCGTTGCTAATGCTTGGAAAATACGTTCGGAGCTTACAGATATAGGATATGTGCCGTTACGAAGTACATTTCCGAAAACCATATATTTGATGCTCTTTTCGTAGTATTCTTCCTGGATGTCCAGTGTTACGTGTTTTACTGCTCCTAATTGATATGCCCGTTCTTCGATGGCTTTACATTCTTCGGCAGTAAATCCTCCTGTATTGGCTAAAGCTGTATATACTTCATATCCTTTGTCTTTTGACAAATACATCGCGCAGAAAGATGTGTCTAATCCGCCACTGAATGCTAGTACTACTTTCTTTTTCATTTGTTGTATTGTTTACTATTTATTATTTTTCATTTTCTCTTTCCCGCTGTTCGCGTTTTGCACGGTGCGGATCTTTCGGATCGAATAGCATGGCTGTACATATACAATACCTTCGGTCGGTACGTATTAATACATCGTGGTTGACACATCCTTCGCATCCTTTCCAGAAAGCTTCGTCGTCTGTCAATTCGGCAAAAGTTACAGGTACATACCCCAACTCCGTATTCATTTTCATTACAGCGCTTCCTGATGTAAGACTGAACAGTTTTGCTTTTGGCCAACGTAAACGAGCCAGTGCAAAAGAAGCTTCTTTTATCCGTTTAGCCAAACCATGGCGACGGAATTTATCTACTACGATAAGTCCTGAAGTAGCCACATATTGTTTATTTCCCCATGATTCGATATAGGTAAATCCGGCGAATTCATCTCCATGTAATGCTATGATGGCTTTGCCCTCTTTCATCTTTTGTGCAACATAATCATGGGAACGTTTGGCAATACCTGTCCCACGAACGCTTGCTGCAGCTTCTATAGTATCCAGTATGGTGTCGACATATATTTCGTGTGATGCATCAGCTACCATCACATCTATATCGTCTACCTGTATATCTTCTTCTTTAATAACTTCTTTTGCCATTAATGTAGTTTGCATTATAAGATTCGTTTATTTTATAAACCTGGCGATGGCCGCGGCAATACTTTCTCTATCATATCCCTCGCGGGGTATTACCAGGATGGTGTCATCACCGGCCACTGTTCCTAGTATCTCCTGCGGGGCATTTGTGTCTATATCATAGGCAATCGCCATAGCATATCCCGGACGGGTCTTTACAACGGCCAGATTCCCTGAGAATTCTATGTTTCCGTATTTTTTTTGAGTCTGATCGGCTATCGGTGATTGTGTGGATACATCTGTAAGATGATATACATAGTTTCCCTCTTCATCATGCACTCTGGCTATTTTCAATTGTTTTATATCTCTCGATAATGTAGCCTGAGTAATAGAAAAACCACATGCTTCCAACTGTTTCAAGAGTTCATCCTGATTACAGATGGTTTCCGTTTGAATAATACGGCAGATGGCATCCAATCTATCTTTCTTTATACTCATTTTGAATATTTATACAAAAACAGCTGCAAATATACAGGATATTTTTGAATAAATATGCAAAGCAGTACGTTTTTCTGAATATTTATAGATAATCAATATTATTCTTGAATAGCTTCTAGTTTATTGTTAGAGAAATAAAGATATATGTTATTTGAAAAATCTCCATATATCCATTGTTCTTCTTTACCAAACTGAGTTGTTAACGTATTTTTATCTTTTGGGTTACCTATTGATTCTATGACCATATCCGTAGTCATACCTATTACTATCTTTTTCTCTACAATATAAGACGCATATTTTCCATATTTCTGCTTTAATTTTTCAAAGTGTTTATTTTCATAAACTTTCTGTTTTTTCAAGAGCTCTTCTTGTTCCCTTTTCTTTTTGTTCTCCTTTTTCTTTTCAAAGGCAGCAAGATGATCTGCTAATTCTGGTGTTTGATAAAAGTATTTTCTTGGAATAAATCCTTTTTTTCCTTTGTACTTTATCTTTAAATAATATTCATTTGCAGCAATTCCCCAAAATTCAACATCTGTATCTGCTTTTATTTTTGATATAACCTTGGGGTTTGATTCATAGGTGTGTAGTAAAGAGACATGAGTGTTTGTTCGAATATTGAATTGAGCATAACCATTGAAACTTATACATGTAAAAAGAAGTATTGCTAGAAACTTATTATTCATTCTTTTTTATTCTAAAATTTGTAATAAAGATAGTTGTTTTAAGCAATATTAAAAAAAGAAACATTAAAGAACGGATATTCTTTTTTGAAATGCATAAGAATTATTACGTTTATCGAATGTTTTAGCTAATAACTGAGCTGTATTCAAAAAATACTTTTTTAATTCAGATTTCTTGTATAAATGACCATTGTTGTATAATTCAAATTCAGAAGAGAGATTGAGAACTATAGTTGTATGTTCTTGCTGTTTTTTTAAGCCTTCGACCAGATATGCTGCATATTCATACCGTGAATAATCATCCGATTCTAAATACCAGGATAGTGTTTTTTCAAAGTAGTACCATGCTTTTTCTTCATTTACACCAAACAAATAACTGATAAGCATTCCTGAAGGTACAACCAGGTTTTCATCATTAATATCGAAAAGCTTACTCATTTCTTCTTCGGTACGTTCAAAGAGTTCTGCAGCCAGTTCCGCTTTTCCTTTCCTGTCGGCATGATATGTTAAGGCGCAAAATGTACGTGCGGGAACATGGGTACAAGATATCTGCTTATTTAATAGAGGTTGAGCGCGGTTATAGGCTTCTTCGAAGTCGCCGGTCAATAAATAATAATCCAATTCATTATCCAAGGTGCATGCCTGACAACTTCCCATCGCATCGTCGGGGGCTTCGTTGCGAAGATCAAGGTATTCTTTTGCTTTTTCGAACTTACCTAAAATTAGTGTTTCATCAAACAGTCTGTCGTAGTAAGGGCGTAAGCCGTATCCGTTTCGCTCTAGACGGGTTTTAAAGTCATCCATGATGGAGTTAATTTGTTCCATCGATACTTGCGGATTGTTATACATCTCACCGAGTACCCATTTATATTGCCATAGGAAATCATTTTCGTCGAACCAGTCCGGATGATTCTCATAAGCATTCAATACCCAAGTAAATTCACGTATCAGGTCAGTAGCTGACGTTACAAAATAACACTCTCTGATAAGTTGCAAACGGATATCGTAGGCCCATTCGATATCGTCATTATCATCGGCAAGGTTTATAGCTTGTTTAAGTAAACGGATTTTATCTTTTGGTGAAAGACTTTTATTGTCGTCTACCTGAAAAAGTATTTTTTGTATTTCTAATGTGTATTTCATAACGGATATAACATTTTAATTAGTTTGCATGTATTGAACCTAAAAGATCAGACATCCCCATGACAATCAATTGATATAATGATTCATTGAAAAGATTCATTTCGTCATCGTTCACGGGATATTTACCCAGTAAAAGAGATTGTACATATAATATATTAATAATTGCTTCAAACACAATAGGGTCTTTCAAGCTTATTAATGTTTTTACGAGGTCATTATCTACATTCATACAAAGTGTAGGAACTGTTTGCTCTTTAGGTGCAAAAGCACCTAAAACCGAATTAAGAGGATTGGAGGCTGCTTTATTATCTTTTTTAATCGAAGTTTTCTCTCCTGCAACAAAGATTACAGGTGTATCAACAGGTGTAAAATGCTTGAGTTTACATTCGCATCCGAAGTTTTTTAGTTTCTGATTACTCCGTTCTTCGAATGATTTATATTCGGGGTGGTCATCATACGATGCGTTTGTAAAACTTTTCAGTATGCGGGCTGGTGATATCTCTTCCAGTTCCATCTCAGGATAAACTTGCGTCGACTTTTTCAGCAATGATTCATCAAAAGTATAAGCTGCATTGATTACAAGCAAACCTTGCGAAAAAGCAATACGTCGTACCTGTTTGAAATCATCCAAATTTACGGTGTAGTAAATAGTAGAATTGTTTTTGCGGATACTTCCAAAACTACGTATACCTTTATTAGTTTCAAAAGGTAAAGAATCCATAAACAGGCTTAACATCTCATTATCTTCGGCCGCAATGGCTTTAATATGCAGGTAGTGAATTTCAAGTATTTTACTGAATAATTCGCGATCATTGTCTACCAGCCCTTTCAAATAATTTTTTAGTGCATTCCCAATTTCCTTTTGTGCTTTCTTTAGTTCTTCGTTATAAACTAAAGATTCCCTGGATGCGGTGGAAGACAATGTTTCCGAATTTAAGACACACTTCACAAAGAATGCCCACGAAGGAAGCAAGCGGCAATCATCTTCACTCAACAACATCCGTTTTAAATAAATACGATGCGTGAGCCGGCCTGAGAATTGTGTTTTGAAAGGGAGGATATAAATAGTACCTTGAATGCTTCCGCTCTCCGTTTTGATCTGGAATGCATCCAGGAAAGAAGACTGGAAAGTATCACGTCCATATTGAAGTAGCGTCTCTTTTGAAGAACCGGTATTGAACCAAACCGGGACGGCATCGTTTATTTGCTCTTTTTTATCTTCCTTGATCAGGTAAATAGGATAGGGTAATGCATTACCATAAAAGGATAGATTTCTTTTAAATGTTTCGTATTCAAATAAGTGTCGCCATTCTGTTTTAGGGGTAAGCATAACTTTAGTTCCTATCGGTAACTCTTCATTCAGTACGATTGTTTCATATGTACCATCTGCCTTTCCCCGCCAACGGATAGCATCTTTACTCATGGCAGAACGGGTTTCAAATACGATCTCATTACTAACGACAAAGCATGAGAGAATTCCGATACCAAAACGACCTATAAAATCTTTGGAGTCCAATTCTCCTCGTTTGGAACTTTCACCTATTACTGTCAATACTTTATGTATTTCATCTTCTTTGAGACCAATGCCATTGTCTTCAAATATCATTGAACCGTCATCTTTAAGGTAAACATGAATATTACCTTCAAATGACTCGTCAAGATTACGGAAAGCTGTAATAGCATCTACTCCATTTTGCAATAATTCACGTACAAACGTACTGGGATTACTATATATATGTTCAGATAGCAAAGCTATCATTCCTTTCAGGTTGACCTGAAAAACGTATTGGTTATTATCCATTATTTTCTGCTTCTTCTTCCTGTAATTTTAAGTGCTTGCTCGTGTCCATTGTCTGCTGCTTTTTCAAACCATTCCATAGCAAGGTCTTCGTTTTCTTCCACTCCTTTACCCACCAGATAGCAATTACCTAACTCAAATTGCGCGGCACTTTCATCGGCTTCTGCTGCGTTCTTTAATAATATAATACCTTCTTCTATATTTTGAGAAGTTCCTTCACCGGCGAGTAACATTTTCGCTTTATAATAAATAGCACCTGTATGTTCTTCATTCGATGCGTCGTTAAACCATCGATATGCTTCGTTACGATTCTCTTTCACACCATAACCGAAATAATAACAAAGGGCTACGTTATATTTACCCCTTACATAATCATCTTCAGCAGCTTTAAGGTAGTATTTGAAAGCTTCTCCCTCATTGGATTCTACTCCATAGCCATACTCCAAACACAATCCCAACCCTTCGTTTACTACGTCATTTTCAGCAGCCTTAACATAGTATTCATAGGCTTTGGCTCGTTCATCTGTACCGCCGTAATTATACAAATAGTAATCCCCCATTTCAAGCATAGCGTAGGGATAATCATTATCGACAGCTTTAGTGAACCATTCAACCGCTTTTTCATAATCTGTTTGAATACCATCCAATCCATATAAATAATAGCAACCAACTTTATATTGTGCGTAAGGATAGCCATTCTCTGCAGATTGGAGCATATATTCCATTGCTTTTTTAGGATCAGCTTCTAATCCGTAACCGGTTTCATAGCAATAACCTAATTCAGCTTGTGCTTTAGCATGATCCTGTTCAGCGGCTTTTTCGAAGCAGACTATTGCTTCATCGGGATTTTCATCTGTTCCTTGTTCATATTTGTAGCATCTGCCCAGCATATACCAGGCATACGCATAATTATAATCGCTACCCAGTTTATATAATTCAAAGGCTTTTACCAGATCTTGTTCTACACCGCTGCCTTCTTCATACATAATTGCAAGCTCTACTATACTATATGGATTCCCTAAAGAAACTCCTTTCTCGTAATATGCTTTTGCCTTTTCTTTATCTTCATCCACCCCAAGACCAATCAGATAATAACGTCCGGCATATCCACACCCTGACGCATCATTTAATTCAGCCGCTTTTTCATAATATTCCAATGCTTTGGAATAATTAGGAGTTCCTTCTTCATGGAAAGTTCCTTCTTCATATATAATTCCCGCACGGAAAGCCGCATTTCCTGAACCTAATTCAATCGCTTTATCTAATAAACCAAGCGATTTTTTAATATCTTTTTCAAGTATGATACCTTCAAAGCATAGATAAGCTTTATTAACCAATGCCTCGGCATATTTCATTTCGATGGCAAGATCGAGATAATACAATCCTTTTTCAATATCTTTATATTCTTCATTATATAAATACAGATAAGCTAACTCTGCCGTACTGTAATCATCATTATAAAGGAATCCTTTATTGAGCCAGTAAATACCACGTTCTTTATCTTCCCATTCCATTCCGGAACTGAAATAACAAAAATATAAACTGCGGATTACATCCGTTCTCCCGAACTTAAATGCTTCTTCCATCATGGCTATGGCTTCCGGTCCGGTTTTAGAAGATTCTAAACGTTGGTTATAATGAATAAATGCCAGTCGCATCATGGAATAACCGGCAGAAGGTAATTCATCAATTGTCCGTTGATAATAAACGGCTGCTTCCTCATAATTCTCTGTTATTTCCAGTATGTATGCCTTTTGTTCGTATATCAGGCGAAGCAGTTCCGGATGTGTGTTGTTCTTTTCAATTTCATCAAGCAACTGTTTAGTTTCTTCCGTTTTACCTTCCGAAAGGTTTATATATCCTTTATAAATGTCTGCGCGTATTTTCCCAATCTCTGTTTCGGCACTATTCATTAACTCCATTCCCCTTTCTTTGTCGGTAATCCCACAAAAGCCGAAATAAAGATAATACCCCAACATAATATGAGCAGCTTCATCTCCTTCATCTGCAGCTTTTTGTATGAAATACAATGTTTTCTCTTTATCTACGTATCCCCTGCGGGCAAAGAAGAATTGAAACCCTTTCTCCGTTAATGCGGAAGGGAAATAAACTGAGAATTTATCCAGTAAATGATGTATCTTATCCCAGAACCAGTTATAGTCTTCATCATTTAAATCGATTGAAGCATATGTATCATATCCTTTAAAAAGTAAAAGGAAAAAATCTTCTGTCTCTTTTTTAGTAGGACATGTATCAATTGACATTTCAAATACAGACAATGCTTTAAACCAAGTAGCCGGATTAGTTAATGAATATTTATCAAATTCATTAAAAGCTTCAGGATATATTTTTCCGGATTTGTTGACATCTTCTTCTAATTCTTTGTAATATGAATGTAACGGTTTATTCGTGATAAAGTTCATGTTTGTTATTTGTTAAAGGTTAATTCTCAGCAAAGATAATCACAAGAAAGTTAATATCATATAACAGTAAACTATAAAAATATGGGATAAATATCCTGCAAATTCCAGATTTTTGCCAGAATGTTTTTTTAGCTTTGCAAAAATCGGCTTTGTATGAAGATTTTGGTTATTGAAGACGAAAAGTCATTACGTGAGATTATGATTCGTTCACTTGAGAAAGAACGGTATGTGGTAGAAAGTACTGATAATTATCATGAAGGGCTGTTAAAGATAAATGATTATGACTATGACTGCATTATCCTCGATATAATGTTGCCTGACGGGAGTGGCTTGACACTACTTGAAGAGTTAAAGAAGATGCATAAAAAGGAATCCGTTATTATAGTCTCGGCCAAAGACTCCATCGAAGATAAGGTAAAGGGACTCGATCTGGGAGCGGATGATTATCTGACTAAACCCTTTCATCTGGCAGAATTGAACGCACGTGTAAAATCTATCATACGTAGAAAGCAACAAGACGGAGAATTGAATATAACATTGGGTAACATCATTGTTTATCCTGACAGACATTCTGCCTATATTGCCGGAAAAGAATTAATACTTAACCGGAAAGAGTTTGATCTGCTTTACTATTTTGTAACAAATCCGGGACGGCTTATAAGTAAAACGAGTTTAGCTGAAAGTGTTTGGGGAGACTATATTGATCAGGCGGATAGTTTTGATTTTATATATAGTCAGGTAAAGAATCTTAGGAAAAAGCTAAAGACGGGAGGAGCAACGGCAGAGATAAAAGCTGTTTATGGTTTTGGTTATAAAATAATAGATGAAATATAAGGAATGAAACTGGCGCAATATACTATCCGGAAACTTATTCTTCCGCTATTTATTATAATGGCAGTATGGGCATGCGTCTTTTATTTCCTTATTTTACATGAAGTGAACGATGAAACCAATGATACACTTGAAAACTACAAAGAACTCATAATCAAACAAGCTTTATTGGATAGTTCTGTATTAGACGGGCAATCCAATCTAATGGCAAGTTACCATATTCGTGAGATCCCTCGTGAACAAGCCAATCTTTCAAAAGATGAGTTCTTCGATTCCACAAAATACATTGAACTGGAGAAAGAACATGAACCTATACGTGTGTTAAGGACCAGCTTTATGGCTTCAGACGGAAAATATTATGAATTGCAGATCGAATTGTCCACTCTGGAAAAAGAAGATCTGATAGAGACAGTTTTCTGGGGGATAATTATCTTATATGTTTTGCTTTTATGCTGTATACTTATTGTATCACATTATATTTTTAAAAAGAGTTTTCATCCGTTATATACCATTCTGGAATGGTTACGTAATTTTCATCCCGGAAGACCTGTTCAACCGCTTTTAAACGAAACGAATATTGAGGAATTTGATACATTGAATAAGGCTTTTGAAACCGCTGCCCGGCGAAATATAAAGCTCTACGAAGAACAAAAGCAATTTGTTGAGAACGCTTCGCATGAATTACAGACTCCGCTTGCCGTTTCTCTTAACAAACTGGAACTATTAAGTGAAAATCCCAATTGTACAGAAGAACAACTCTCCGAGATAGAAGATGTAAGCCGGACATTACGAAGCATTGTGAGTCTCAACAAGTCGTTGCTTCTTCTTTCGAAAATTGAAAATAATCAGTTTCCTGAAAAAAAGAGTATTTCTATAACTGAACTTGTAAAGGGTATAATAGATGATTTTTCAGAAATTTTTGAAAACAAGCAAATTCGGATATATTACATAAAGGAAGAATCACTCTCCTGTGATATGAATGAAGCATTAGCCAATACCTTAATAAAAAATCTAATACGAAACGCTTTCGTTCACAATATTCCTTCCGGAGATATTTATATAGAAATATCAGAAGAATCATTAAGTATTGAAAACACAAGTAATGCTCCGGAACTTAATAAGGAAAAATTATTCCAGCGATTTGGTAAACAGAGTAACCGAGCCGATTCTAACGGTTTAGGCTTGGCAATCGTTAAATCCATCTCTTCCATGTATGGAGTTCAGTTATCCTATTTTTATAATGGTAAACACCGATTTATTTTAAAATTCAAATTAGTACTGATGCGTTAAATTTTTAATTAGAAATCAAATAAACTGAGTTCTTTG
>DAMBSC010000014.1:106178-119627 GCA_032054765.1 Tannerellaceae bacterium | reverse complement strand
TAGTTCTAGAAAGACTTAATAATTAAGAACCTAAATTTATTTGCTTATGAAACACTATCTATTTGTTAGCCTCAGTAGTCTCGTTTGAGAATTTGCCTCTTTTAATTAATTTAATTTTTATCTTATGAATAATTCTTTATATGCTTTTATAAGGAGTACTATAGTATTGTCTGTATTTTTCTTTGGCGGACAACTGCTTACTCCTTCCTTTGCTAACATTAATCAATCTCCCGGAAATGTTACAGGTAAAGTAACAGACATAAAAGGAGAAGCTATTATCGGAGCCAATGTTGTAATAAAAGGCGCTACTGTCGGAACGATTTCTGATATAGACGGAAATTTTTCAATAAACGCATCACCCGGCCAAACGTTAATCATCAGTTTCATTGGCTATGAAACAAAAGAAGTCCCTATTACTAATCAGCAAACCATTACTATTGTATTGAATGAAATGACTAATATGCTGGATGAACTGGTTGTGGTGAGTTATGGAACTCAAAAGAAAAGAGATCTGACAGGAGCTGTTTCTCAGATTAGTGCGGATAAACTGGAAGGTATTCCGGTAGGGCAGTTTGCCCAGAAATTGCAAGGCCAGGTAGCCGGTTTACAGATCAACCAGGCTACCGGACAACCTGGTAGAGGAATGGGATTCCGTATTCGAGGGGCTGCTTCATTCTTAGGGAGTAGTACCCCGCTATTTGTAGTCGATGGTATGCCCATTACTACAGATCTAAGTAATATAAATCCCGATGAAATAGAATCCTTTTCTGTATTAAAAGACGCGGCAGCTACATCTCTATATGGTTCGCGTGCATCAAATGGAGTTATATTAATTACAACCAAACGGGCTAAGCCCGGACAAACTGTAGTAAATGGAAATGCAAGTTATGGTATTCAAACTTTAAAGGGCCTGAAAACACCGGATATAATGAATGCCCGTGAATTTGCACAATATAAAAAAGAATACTACGAAGATGCTATAAAATATGAGAATTCAAAAGATCAGGTTCCAGATCAATACAAAAATCCGGAAATGTATGGTGAGGGAACCAACTGGTATGACGAATTAACGCGCAGTGCTCCTATACAGAATTACAGTATAAGTGTGGCAGCAAATAAAGACAAATTCAGCACTTCTATTGTAATGGGATATCACCGCCAGGATGGGGTTATTCTTAATACAAATTTCGAACGTTATTCTTTACGTGCCAACAATGATTATCAGGTAAACGATCGTCTGCGATTGGGATTGAATATTGCTCCTACTATCCAGATACGGAACAACCAAAATTCGGATGGAGGTTGGCAAATCATCAGTTCCTCATTCCTTGCAGACCCAACTGTAAACCCTTATGATGAAAATGGCGATCTTCGTCTTTCATTGAATTCACCCGGTATGTTTCCACAGCCTAACTGGATACGTGTATTAAAGGAAAAAACAAGCCGAACTCAGGAAGTTTTGTTATTGACTACAGCTTTTGCAGAAGTAGATATATGGAAAGGATTGAAATATAAATTTCAAGCCGGTCTCGATCTTACATCGAATAATTTCAGGGGATTCTCACCTTCTACGATAGGTGGCGGTATGTTTACGGCACCTCCCCAGAAAGCGGTCGGTTTATATGATACTCATTTCAAATATAACTGGACTATTGAAAATACGCTAACCTACAATGAAACCTTTGGTGAGCACACTGTAGGAGCGTTGGTAGGATATACAGCCCAGAAATACGGTGATGAATACAATCAGTTGAATGCTACCGACTTTCCGGATGATGATATCCGATGGATGAATGCTGGCGCCACCAAAAACGGTACTAATTATGTAGATGAATGGACAATGGCATCTTTTATAGGACGTTTGAACTATAGTTTCAAAGACAGGTATTTGCTTCAGGCAACAATACGTAGAGACGGATGTTCGCGTTTTGGATCAGGGAATAAATATGCAAACTTCCCTTCTGTCTCTGCAGGTTGGATAATTTCTGATGAAAGCTTTATGGAACCGGTAATACCTGTTATGAATTATATGAAAATACGCGGTAGCTACGGGCTTACCGGGAGTAATGAACTCGATGGAAATTATCAACATATAGCAGGGATGGGTACCAGTAATTATGTCTTTGGAGGTTCCCTTGTTCCAGGCAAATATGTAAGCGGTATAGGAAATAATAAACTTACATGGGAGGAGAATAAGCAACTTGACTTAGGAATTGACCTTGGCTTCCTGAATGACCGAATTTATGTGATGTATGATTATTACAATAAAAAAACAGATGGGATGCTGTACCAGATAGATCTTCCTGTTGCGTCTGGTTTTTGGAATTATAAAGCTAACATGGGTAATTACAAGAGTTGGGGGCATGAAATAACCGTCCAGTCACGTAATCTAATAGGAGATTTTAAGTGGAGTACGAATCTTAATATTACATTTAATCGCAATAAGGTAACTAAGTTAGGAACTAATGACACGCCCCTAGGCGGTTATTCTAATCAGGAAGATTTCAACCGTTTACAGGTGGGCGAGCCTATCGGTATTTTTATGGGATATGTATTTGATGGTGTTTATATGACTCAGGAAGAATTTGATACTCAACCTAAATATGCCTCATCTGAAATCGGAACAGCCCGTATGAAAGATATGGACGGAAACGGAGTGATAGATGCAGATGACCGTGTGAAAATCGGTGATCCCAATCCGGATTTCTTATATGGTATTACCAATGATTTCGCATGGAAGGGTTTTGATTTGAGTATACTTCTACAAGGTCAGGTAGGTGGAGATATCATCAACTCTAACTATGAGCATACATTAAATATCGATGGATGTTTCAATGTATTAAAGAAAGTAGCCGATCGTTGGCGTTCTCCTGAAAATCCTGGTAAGGGAGAAGTTCCGAGAACAAAAAATCAGACAACAGATTTATTTCGGTTCAATAACAGTAGTTGGGTATATGACGGTTCATATCTGACAATTAAGAATATTACGTTAGGTTATACAATCCCTGTTAAACCTACTCAATATCTTTCAAAATTAAGAATATACGTAACGGCACAACAGTTAGCAGTATTTACCAAATATCCCGGCATGAACCCCGAAGTGGCTCAAAATGAAAATATGACATGGAGAGGTCTGGGTGTTGATAGAACGACCTATCCTGTCCCACGTACATTTAGTCTAGGCTGTAATATTACATTCTGATATCTATGCTATTTAAATTCTAAAACGATTATTATTATGATTAAGAAAATATTTAGTTTGCTATTTATGGTGACCCTGCTGGCCTCCTGTTCAGGAGATTTTCTGGATGTTGCTCCGCAGCATTATCCCAGCGAAGCAACTTTTTTCAAAACAAAAGACCAGTTTGAACAGGCCATAAACGGAGTATATGCTTCTCTACGGGGCATTTCAGCCCGACAGGGGTACTTAATGGGAGAGATGCGATCAGATAATACGCATTATACGAGATATAAACAAGACCGTGGACTTCATATCCAATATCGTGAAAATATAGCGGATTTTATTGTAGATGATCAGAATCAATGGACGAATGAAATGTATTATTCCTGTTATTATGGAATTTCAAGAGCAAATAAAGTTCTGGCCCGAATTAACGAGTCAGACTTTGACGAAGAGTTTAAGAGTACAATAATCGGCCAAGCTAAATTCCTACGCGCCTTCTTCTATTTCCAATTGGTTCAATACTATGGAGATGTATGTTTGTATCTGGATGAAGTTACTGGTTTCGATAATGCATTTCTTCCCCGTTCCCCAATCGATGATGTTTACAGTCAGATCATTTTGGATGTAACAGATGCCATTGAAAAACTTCCTACAGTAAAATTCCCTCAGAATGGATCTGCAACGAAAGGAGCCGCAAAAATGCTTTATGCATATGTACTGATGACTAAACCCAACCGGGATTATCCGGCTGCAGAAATCCAATTGAAAGATATAATGGGAATGGGGTATGAATTAGTAGCCGATTATGCAGATGTTTTTGATACTTCCAAAAAGAATGGGAAAGAATCTATTTTTGAGATCCAATACCAGATGGGAGATCAGGGACAACAAAGTAATTGGTTATATTATTTCATCCCTAAAACAACCAATGCAGAGATTATCACAGGTGTACCAGATTGCAGTACCTTATTAACAGGAGGCTGGAATGTTCCGACTCCCGCAATGATAGATACATACGAAGAAGGGGATTTGCGTTTGGGTCCATCTATTGCTGTTGCAGTGGGAACTTTAGATGCGGCAACCGCATTAGTAGTTGAAGATGTTTTACCGGTCGGTGACCCTAAAATAAATGATTATCCCGCTTCTCGTCCGTTCATTAATAAGTATCGTCATGCACATTCCAAACAAGAAAACACAGATGATAATTGGCCGGTTTACCGCTATGCTGATGCTCTCCTTCTTTTGGCTGAGTGCATGGTAGAACAAGGACGCGCAGGGGAAGCCGCTCAGTATGTCAACCAGGTTAGAAAGCGGGCGGGTTTGGCAGACGTAACCACGGTAACAGCAGATATTGTAGCAAAGGAACGTAAAATAGAACTGGCGTTTGAAAACCATCGCTGGTACGATTTGTTACGTACAGGTAAAGCATTGGAAGTAATGACAGCTTACGGGAAGTATATTAAAACAATAGATCCTGAACTGCCTGAACGTACGTATCAGATCAAACAGGAATACCTGCTTTATCCGATACCTTACAGGGAACGGCAACTCAATGACCAGTTGGTACAGAACCCGGGATATTAATGTCTTGAGAGTAAAAAGGCTGTGAAAAACAAGCAGCCTTTTTTGTTTTGAAGTATTTATATTATAGCTTTGCGTTGAACAGCTATAGAACAATGGAAAGCCGCAATATAAAATACTTCAATATCAGTCCGAACGATGAGGCTTGGGGCATTGTCGTGACCACTGTCGGTTATCAGCAAGTACCTCCACAAAGTCCATATCCGCTCTCTCAACATCCTGAATCACACATTTTTATTCCAGCAAACGGACGTGTACTCAAAGAGTATCAACTCATATATATATCCAAAGGGAAAGGATATTTCGAATCGAAGTCGAGCAAGCGGCAACTGGTAGAAGCCGGAACTGTTATCCTTCTCTTTCCAAATGAGTGGCACACATATGAACCTGATAAGAATACGGGGTGGTTTGAGTATTGGGTAGGATTTAAAGGCCTGCATATTGATAAAAGGGTTGAGAACGGTTTTTTTACAAGGAAGAATCCTGTTTTTAAACTGGGGTTTAGTTCCTCTCTGATCGGATTGTATGAAGATATCGTAAATTACGCAATGGAAGAGAAAACCGGTTATCAACAGATCATTTCCAGTATTGTGCTCTATATATTAGGATTGGTCTATTTCAAAAACAGGAATCTTACCTTTACAGATTCTTTCGCGGTAAATAAAATAAATGAAGCCCGCGCAATTATGAAGCAGGAAATAGAGAGTAGTATCTCTCCAAAAAGTATCGCTGAGGATTTAGGTGTAAGCTATTCTTGGTTTAGGAAAATGTTTAAAAAATATGTAGACGTTTCCCCTGCTCAATACCAGGCAAACCTGAAATTTCTGCGATCAAAAGAGTTACTTGATACGACTAATCTTAGTATTACAGAAATAGCTTACCGATTGAATTTTGAAACCTCTGGCCAATTCTCTACCTTTTTCCATAAAAAGGAAGGGATCAATCCGTTACGATACAGAAAAGAAAGACAAAACATTAAAAAATAAATTCTCTTCTTTCAGAAATGTCATTTTTCTGATTTAATAGATCATTTTTCTTACAAAAAGAATAAGATCTAGCACAATCTTTGCAAAATCGAAGAAATATAGATCTCTCTTAATAAATAAAAAGCATATCTATGATACACATGAAAAAGCATATTTGCATAAAGAGCCTGTTTCTCTGTTTTGTTGTTGGAATACTTGCCATGTCTTCAGGTTGTGACGAAAATAAAAATCCGGGTATAGAAGATAGTTTTGCTACACTGGAATCCATGTTTATCGATCCGCCATCTGAGTATCGCAGTATGCCTCTTTGGGTGTGGAACGGAAAAGTAACAGAAAAAGAACTTGACCGCATGCTGGCAGAATTGAAAGATGCTGGTTTTGGAGGGCTTTTCGTTCATCCTCGTCCAGGAATGATTACGGAATATCTTTCCGACGATTGGTTCAGGATGTATGAATACACTGTTCAGAAAGGAAAAGAAATGGGGCTTGAAGTATGGATATATGATGAGAATTCATATCCCAGTGGTTTTGCAGGAGGACATGTTCCACAGGAAATGCCGGAATCTTATAGTCAGGGACAGGGCCTTCATCTGGAAAAAGCGGAATTGCTTCCTTATGATCTCAAAGACTATTATATCTGCCTTAAAAAAGAAAATGATATATTTAAAGATATAACTTCCTCTCTCAACGATTATAAAGGAGTAAAAGGAGAGTATTATCTCTATAAAAAAACATATTACGGCAAGTCTGATTGGTATGGAGGTTATTCTTATGTAGATCTGTTAGTCCCGGGTGTTACTGAAAAGTTCATAGAGATAACAATGTCGGGTTACGAAAAATCGTTGAAAAGTGAATTAGGGAAAACAATCCCCGGGATTTTTACAGATGAACCCAATATCGTTACTTCGGGAGGCTTGCGCTGGACGCCTGACCTGTTTGACGTTTTCAAAACTCAATGGGGTTACGATTTGAAACCATTGCTGCCTTTATTAAGTGAAGAAACAGGCGAATGGAAAAAGGTTCGCCATAACTATATGGAAACTCTTTTACAGATGTTTGTAGATCGTTGGTCAAAACCCTGGTACGATTATACCGAAGCAAACAACTTGCAATGGACAGGCCACTATTGGGAACACGGATGGCCACATATGAACGACGGGCCTGATAATATGGCAATGTATGCCTGGCATCAGGTACCTGCTATAGATATGTTGTTTAACCAGTTCGACGAAGTCTCCCCACAAGCACAATTCGGGAATATCCGCGCCGTAAAAGAACTTCGTAGCGCAGCTAATCAGTTAGGCCGTTCACGTACACTCAGTGAAACATACGGTGGAGGCGGATGGGATGAAACGTTCAAAGACTTCAAACGTCTCGGTGATTGGGAATATGTTTTGGGGGTAAACTTTATGAATCAACACCTGTCGCACATGACTCTTACAGGGGCTCGGAAATACGATTATCCACCTGTTTTTACTTATCATTCTCCCTGGTTTGATAATTATAAGACTTTGAATGATTATTTTGGGCGTCTTTCCCTTGTAATGAGTAAAGGTGTACAGGAAAATGATATTCTCATCCTTGAGCCTAATTCTACCTTATGGAGTTATTATTCACATACGGGTAGTAATCCGGCTTTGATGGAGATCGGCAAAAATTTCCAGGCTTTTATTACGCTATGCGAAAAAAATCAGGTAGAATATGATCTTGGATCAGAAAACATCATAAAAGATCATGGCAAGATAGAAGGAGGTAAGTTTATCATAGGAAAAGCGGCATATTCAACGGTTGTTATTCCTCCAATGAATGAAACACTCAATAAGCCTACATTTGAGTTACTTCGCCAGTTCGTAGAGGAAGATGGACGCTTGGTTTCATTCTCCGAACCGAACCTGATCGACGGTACTTTGAACCAGGAATTGATTTCGTATATAGCCAATGAATCTGTTATCAAAGAAAAACAAGTGAGCAATGATATTCTGAAGAAATATTTCCCATCAAAGGGCTTTGAGATCAATTTTAATAATGGCAATCTCTACCATCATCGCCGGAAATATGCAGACGGAGAACTTATTTTCATAGTAAATTCTTCCATGGAAGAAGCTTCAACAGGTAATCTCTCGATTAAGGGGAAAACCTTACTGGATATGGATGCACTAAGTGGTAATATTTATAAATATCCTTCTTCAAAAGTAGATGGAAAATTAACGGCCTCATTCCGGATAGAACCGGCGGGTAGTTTACTTCTCTATTGCTCATACAATTCCAGGAATGATTACAAGCCTAGACCAGAGGAAACCGCGGCAAAGATCGTTCCATCATCAGGTGAAACAACTATTACTCGAATGAAAGAAAATGTAATGCCCATTGACTTCTGTGATTTAAGAGTAAAAGGACAAACTCATAAGAATATCTATTTCGCAAATGCTGCAGATCTAACTTACAAAGCACATGGTTTTGCAAACGGAAATCCTTGGAATACGTCTGTACAGTATAAGCGAAATATACTCGACAAGGATAAGTATACTGATGGAGGTTTTTCTGTAATGTATCATTTTCAAGTAAATGATGATTTCGATTATTCAGCCATTCAATTAGTTGCTGAAAGACCAGAATTATTTACTGTAAAAATTAATGGAGAAGCAATTGCTGCAATACCCGACAAATGGTGGCTGGATAAATCGTTCGGAGTATATGCGATAGGTAATCAGGTAAAAAAAGGAAGAAATACAGTTGAGTTAAGTATACATCCAATGAGCATTTTCGCTGAAATCGAACCAGTCTATATCCTGGGTAATTTTTCTGTCGTTCCTGAACAACAAGGGTGGAGTATAAACGCTCCCATCGACAAACTTACATTCGGAAGCTGGAAGACACAGAAGCAACCTTTCTATTCATGGAGCGTAAAATACAGCAAATCATATGCTATTGCTGATCAATCGGGTCCTTATCTTGTAAAACTTGGGAAATGGGCGGGAACAGTAGCCGAAGTATATGTAAATGGAGAAAAAGCAGGAATAATTCTCTCTGATCCATACCAATTAAATGTTGCCCCCTTCTTGAAAGAAGGAGTCAATCAGATTGATGTTAATGTTATCGGCAGCCTGAAAAATCTGTTAGGTCCGCATTATAAGAATCCGGCTCCAGGGTTAGCTAGCCCATGGCATTGGAAAAATATAAATGAACCAATTCCCGGAGAAGAATATCAATTGATGGACTATGGATTAATAGAGGAATTTACTCTCATGAATTGATTATTTATAGATCCACAGTTATAACCTAATAAACGTAATGTATCTAATATTATGAAACGTAATTTGTTTTTATTCTTATTCTTTTTAGCAACCATGCAACTAGTTGCTCAAACCTCCTTCACTGTTTTCAACCTCACCTGTGAGCACGAAGAAAACCCATTGGGAGTAGATAATCTTGAACCACGTTTCAGTTGGCAAATTAATGCGCAGGAAAGAGGATTTGAACAATCTGCCTGGCAGTTACTGGTAGCTGATTCTAAAGAAAAAATCGAAGCCGATAACGGCAATATCTGGAATAGCGGCAAAAACAATTCTTCAAACTCTGTATTGCTTCCTTTCGAAGGAAAAAGGCTGGAAGCAGGGAAACGTTATTTCTGGAAAATCAGGATATGGGATAAAAAGGGGAATGTTTCCTTTTGGAGTTCAATAAACTATTTTCAGATGGGTTTATTCACCGAAAACGATTGGGGAAAAGCTCAATGGATTGCGTTAGAGAAAGATAAGAAAGATGAAATCTTTACTACCGGAATCCATTTCCCTCATATCAACAAGGAGATGGGAGATAAAAAAATAGGTATATATCAACTCCCACAATTCAGGAAAGAGTTTACAATAGAAAAGGAAATAAAAAATGCGACAGCTTATGTGTCGGGATTAGGACATTTCGATATGTTCCTGAACGGTGAACGTGTAGGAAACAATTTTCTTGATCCGGGTTGGACCAAATATGATAAATGTGCCCTGTATGTATCGTTTGATATTACCAGTCAGCTCGGGAAAGGTAATAATACCGTTGGTATTATGCTGGGAAATGGCTTCTATAATATACCGCGCGAACGTTATCTGAAAATGATAACTTCGTATGGAGCTCCCAAGTTGAAGATAAAAATAAACATTAAATATGCCGACGGAAGCAACCAGGATATTATAAGTGATACCAATTGGAAAGTAATACAAAGCCCCATAACCTTTAGTAGTATTTATGGGGGAGAAGATTATGACGCGAATAAAGAACAGGCAGGTTGGATGCTTTCGGGCTTTAATGATAAGCTATGGAGTAAGCCAGTTGTTGCCGATTATAAAACGGAGCTGATCTCCCAACGGGCTACCCCGTTAAAAATAAGAGATCGTCTTCCTACTGTTCGTTTGCTGGAAACAGAAAAAGGTAATTGGGTATATGATCTGGGACAAAACTTTTCAGGTATCCTTGAACTGAAAGTAAAAGGAACGAGCAAGCCCGTCAAATTACACCCTGCCGAACTGCTTAATCCTGATAAGAGTGTGAACCAGAGCGCTTCCGGTTATCCCTTTTATTTTACATATACCCCAAAGGGAGGAAATGTAGAAACCTGGCAACCACAGTTTACGTATTACGGTTTCCGGTATATCCAGATAGAAGGCGCTGTTCCGGCAGGCAAACCCAACCCTGACAATCTGCCGGAAGTGATTGATATTACCGGCCTTCATACCTGTAATGGAGCTGAAGAAGTAGGAACATTCAGTTGCTCAAATGAAATGTTCAACCGCATATACAATCTGATCGACTGGTCTATGCGAAGCAATATGGCCAGTGTGATCACAGACTGTCCACACCGTGAAAAGTTAGGTTGGCTGGAAGTAGCCCATCTGATGCAATACTCTTTCCAATATCGCTATAATATGGCTCGTTTATATAGAAAGAAGATGCTGGATATGCGTTCTACACAAGCAACAAACGGACAGATACCTACTATTGCGCCGGAATTAGTAGAGTTTGAAGGAGGCTTTAAAGACACACCAGAATGGGGTAGTGCTTTTATTATTTCTCCCTGGTATGTATACCAATGGTATGGCGATAAAGGATTGATAGAAGAATTCTATCCTGATATGCAACGCTATCTGGATTACCTCACTTCAAAAGCAAATAATCATATTATCGCATACGGCTTAGGAGATTGGTTTGATATCGGGCCTAATGCCAATCCCGGGGAATCGCAATTAACTTCTAATGGTGTCACAGCAACAGCTATCTATTACTATAATACTACCATTATGCAACAGATCGCCACACTACTGGGAAAGTCCGCCGATGCAGAGAAGTATTCTAATCTCGCTAAACAAATAAAAAAAGCATTTAATGGTACTTTCTGGAACAATTCAACCCGGAAGTATGACCGTGACAGTCAGGCAGCAAACGCGGTAGCTATTTATATGGGATTAACGGAAGAGTATAATCGTGAACAGGCATTTAAAAATCTTGTAACAGATATTCGTAGCCGTAACAATGCCTTGACAGCAGGTGATGTTGGCTACAGATATGTACTTCGTGCACTGGAAGGAAACGATGCCTCTGATATTATCTACGATATGAACTGTAAATACGATGTTCCTGGTTATGGTTGGCAACTGGCACATGGGGCAACTTCACTAACAGAATCATGGCAAGCCTATGGATTCGTTTCAAACAACCATTGTATGTTAGGGCATTTGATGGAATGGTTATTTAGCGGACTAGGCGGTCTGAAACAAGCTGATAATTCCACAGCTTTTAAAGAAATCATATTCAAACCGGAAGTTGTAGGAGATATCAGGGAAACAACCGTATCACATGAATCTCCCTACGGAGTTATTAAATCAGAGTGGAAAGATAGTAAGGAAACCTTTACTTTACGAGTAGAAGTACCAGCTAACAGCTTTGCTTCGGTTCATCTTCCCGCATCAGATATTTCCAAGATAACAGAAAGTGGAATCATCTTATCCGATACATATGAAGTAATTGACAGTACTAAAGAAAATAACCGTGTAATTGTTAAGATCGGATCAGGAATATACAATTTCAAAGTAATAAAATAAGATATTAATCAAGGATAAAGAAGAAGAGTTATGAAAGTGGGTCTGTTTGGAGTTGGGCTGGAGACATATTGGCCGCAATTTAAAGGTCTTTTGCCTCGGTTGGAGAGTTATCAGCAACAAATTAAAGCGAAAATGGAAAGTTTGGGTGCTGAAGTTGTTGATGCAGGCATGGTTGATAATCCGGGAAAAGCACGGAAGGCTGCCGACTATCTAAAAAAAGAAAATATCGAGATTGCTTTTCTATATATATCTACATATGCACTATCATCTACCGTATTACCAATTGCACAACAAATCAAAGTACCGGTCATCATACTGAATATCCAGCCCGTAGCTGCCATCGATTATGAGAAACTGAACAGTATGAGCGACAGAGGCGATATGACGGGAGAATGGCTGGCTCACTGTCAGGCATGTTCCATACCTGAAGTAACCTGCATATTCAATAGAGCATCTATTCCCTATGATATTGTCTCAGGATATCTGGCAGACGACGAAACCTGGACTGAAATAAGCGAATGGTTAGAAGCAGCAAGAGTAAAACATGCACTAAATAACAGCCGCTTGGGAATATTAG
This sequence comes from Tannerellaceae bacterium, assembly GCA_032054765.1. Taxonomy (GTDB): domain Bacteria; phylum Bacteroidota; class Bacteroidia; order Bacteroidales; family Tannerellaceae; genus DFXE01. The sequence goes on along the minus strand of DAMBSC010000014.1, from coordinate 107,213 downwards.
GCCATTACTATGGCGGCATGCTGGATGTCTATACCGATTTAACAGAATTATGCTCTACATTCGGTACCCATATTGAAATGCTTGAAATGTGTGAGTTGAAAGAAATCCGCGATCATATAAGCGGCGATGAAATAGATCGGAAAATAAACGAATTCCATACCTCTTTCGATGTCATTGCTGAATGTGAAACCGCTGAAATAAAACGGGCAGCACAAACTTCCGTTGCTTTGGACAAACTCATCGCGGATCACCGTTTAGATTGCATGGCCTATTACTATGAAGGATGCAACGGCAACGATTACGAAAACATTGCCACATCTGTTATTGCAGGAAATACCTTATTAACAGGAAAGAAAATACCCATTGCAGGCGAGTGCGAAGTAAAGAATGTACAGGCAATGAAGATCATGGCCGAATTCGGTTCGGGAGGATCTTTCTCTGAATTCTACGCAATGGACTTTATAGATGATGTCGTTCTGCTCGGACACGACGGGCCGGCTCATTTCAATATGGCCGAAGGACCCGTAAAGCTGGTTCCACTACCTGTCTATCATGGTAAACCCGGGAAAGGACTCTCTATCCAGATGTCGGTAAAACATGGACCGGTTACGATCCTTTCAGTCGTGGAAGAAAAAGACGGTTTCTCCTTACTTATTGCGGAAGGCGAATCCGTTGCCGGGCCAACCTTGCAAATAGGAAATACAAATAGCCGGTATAAATTTCCGGTATCCGCTAAAACTTTTATCGATCAATGGTCGAAAGCCGGTCCGTCACATCACTGCGCAATCGGTATCGGCCATATCGCCGGTAAAATAAAAAAACTGGGATTTCTATTAAAAATACACGTCAAACAGGTGGCGATACAGAAGACAGACACATCAAAATAAAATGATAGTACCCTTTGAAATGGCAACGAAACCTCGCTGCAATTTGCGTCGGATCTTTGTCATGGCAACGAAACCTCGCTGCAATTTGCGTCAGACCTTTGTCATGGCAACGAAACCTCGCCGCAATTTGCATCGGACCTTTGTCATG